>NZ_NKFJ01000005.1:0-1110794 GCF_002223095.1 Burkholderia sp. AU33803 | reverse complement strand
CAAGTAACTGTCGTTTTTTGCGTGCACAGCGCGGCTCGCCGGCGCCCTTGTCGCGGTGGTGCAACAAGGCCCGAAGCGGTCGTGCGAGCGTGCCTCGGACGCCTGCGTCACAGTGTTGGAGGGGCAGGCGCGAGCCGAAGCGGCGTGCGGGATTCTTGGAGATAAGGCGAGATTCTACCGCCAAACGCGGCCACAGAGCGAGTTATCCACAGGCCGGTTGTGTGAGGCGCGGGGCCGGATCGCTCGGGGCGGGCACAGGCGATCGACTCCTAAAGTATTGACCGTCAACGGAAAAACGGTTTAAATAGCGGGTTCCGCGAAAACCAATCCTGTATTCCCGGCGATTGCGTTCGCCCGAATGCCTCCGGTTAAGGGCACGCGGTCCCCTGAATTTCGACATTCTCGAACAAGTGAGAACATCATGAAACGTACTTACCAACCGTCCGTGACGCGCCGCAAGCGCACCCATGGCTTCCGTGTCCGCATGAAGACGGCAGGTGGCCGCAAGGTCATCAACGCTCGCCGCGCGAAGGGCCGCAAGCGCCTCGCCATCTAAGGCAGGTTGCGCGCTGTGTCCGCCGTCCGCAGTCCTGCGGAAGGTGCCGTCGAGCCGGGTGCGAATCCGTCGCAGACGAAAGCCGCCTTCCCGAAAGCTGCGCGACTTCTGAAAACGGATGAATTTTCATCCGTTTTTCGTTTGCGCCCCTGGCGGCGCTCCGCGCACTTCGTGATTTACGGCAAGCCGACCGGTCAGCCCGCGCGTCTGGGGCTCGTCGTCGGCAAGAAGTATGCGCCGCGTGCAGTAACACGTAACCTCGTGAAGCGGCTGGCGCGCGATCAGTTTCGCCTGCGCCGGGCCGAATTCGCCGGTTACGACCTGCTGCTGCGGCAGCACACGCGCTTCGACAAGAAAGCGCTGCCGAGCGCGGCTTCCGCCCCGCTCGCGGCGATGTGCGCGGCCGAGATTCGCGAACTGCTCGACAGGGCAGTCCGGGAGATCGCCCGCCGTGCGTCGAAGCCCGCGTCCGAGTGACGCATCCGTGCCCGGTGCGGCTCGCGCCTGCCCGGCCGGTTTTGACGCGGCGTCGTACGACGCTGCCCAAGGTATGGAAACGGTATTGATCGCCTTGCTGCGCTTCTACAAGGTTGCCGTGAGCCCGATGCTCGGCAACCGTTGCCGTTTTTATCCTTCCTGTTCGGATTACGCGCGCGAGGCAATCCAGTATCATGGCGCCGCGCGCGGCACGTATCTCGCCGTCAGGCGCGTGTGCCGATGCCATCCGTTTTCCGCGGGCGGCATCGACCTCGTCCCGCCGCCCAACTCCGACACTCGCGCTCGCGGCGAAGCCGACGCGCGGTCCCATCGACTCTGAGACAACGCATGGATATCAAACGCACCGTCCTATGGGTGATCTTCTTCATGTCAGCTGTCATGCTGTACGACAACTGGCAGCGGGACCATGGACGCCCGTCGATGTTCTTCCCGAGCGCCACGCAGACGGCCCCCGCGGCCGCTGCAGGCGGTGCATCGGGCACGGGCGCGACGACGACCGCAGGTGAAGTGCCTGCCGCCGCAGCCGGCGCCGCACCGTCGACGACGGCACCGGCCGCCCAGGCGCAGCTCGTGAAGTTCTCGACCGACGTGTATGACGGCGAAATCGACACGCGCGGCGGCACGCTCGCGAAGCTGACGCTGAAGAAGCAGGGCGACGGCAAGCAGCCCGACCTGTACATCACGCTGTTCGACCACACGGCCGGCCACACGTATCTCGCACGCTCGGGCCTGCTCGGCGGCGATTTCCCGAACCACAACGACGTCTACACGCAGCTGAACCCCGGCTCGACGTCGCTGACGGGTGACCAGAACGCGCTGAAGCTGTCGTTCGAGTCGCCGGTGAAGGGTGGCGTGAAAGTCGTGAAGACCTACACGTTCACGCGCGGCAGCTACGTGATCGGCGTTGACACCAAGATCGACAACGTCGGTACGGCACCGGTCACGCCGACGGTCTACATGGAACTGGTGCGCGACAACACGGCCGTCGAAACGCCGATGTTCTCGCACACGTTCCTCGGGCCGGCGGTCTACACGGACGCGAAGCATTTCCAGAAGATCAACTTCAGCGACCTCGACAAGAACAAGGCCGACTACGTGACCTCCGCCGACAACGGCTGGGTTGCGATGGTGCAGCACTACTTCGCGTCGGCCTGGATTCCGCAGCAGGGCGTGAAGCGCGACATCTACGCTGAGAAGATCGATCCGACGCTGTACCGCGTCGGCGTGAAGCAACCGGTCGCCGCGATCGCGCCGGGCCAGTCGGCCGACGTGCAGGCCCGCCTGTTCGCCGGTCCGGAAGAAGAGCGCATGCTCGAAGGCATCGCGCCGGGCCTGGAACTCGTGAAGGACTACGGCTGGGTGACGATCATCGCGAAGCCGCTGTTCTGGCTGCTCGAGAAGATCCACGGCTACATCGGCAACTGGGGTTGGTCGATCGTGCTGCTGACGATCCTGATCAAGGCCGTGTTCTTCCCGCTGTCGGCGGCGAGCTATAAGTCGATGGCGCGCATGAAGGAAATCACGCCGCGCATGCAGGCGCTGCGCGAACGCTTCAAGAGCGATCCGCAGAAGATGAATGCCGCGCTGATGGAGCTGTACAAGACCGAGAAGGTCAATCCGTTCGGCGGCTGCCTGCCGGTCGTGATCCAGATCCCGGTGTTCATCTCGCTGTACTGGGTGCTGCTCGCATCGGTCGAAATGCGCGGCGCGCCGTGGGTTCTGTGGATTCACGACCTGTCGCAGCGCGATCCGTTCTTCATCCTGCCGGTGCTGATGGCTGTCTCGATGTACGTGCAGACGAGCCTGAACCCGACGCCGCCGGACCCGGTCCAGGCGAAGATGATGAAGTTCATGCCGATCGCGTTCTCGGTGATGTTCTTCTTCTTCCCGGCCGGCCTCGTGCTGTACTACGTCGTGAACAACGTGCTGTCGATCGCACAGCAGTACTACATCACGCGCAAGCTCGGCGGGGCCAAGAAGAAACCGGCCTGACGCCCGTTGCACACGCGGGGCGGCGCGTTCGCCCCGCGAGGCACGAAAAAAAGCCGCATGGTTCGCCCATGCGGCTTTTTGCTTTATGCGGATCCGGTAGCGCGGGTTCAACCCTTCTTCGCTTCACCCGAGTCGCCGTAGAACTGCTCGACCAGTTCCTGCACGAGGTAGCGATGATGCGGCGACAACGCTTCGATCTTCGATGCGAGTTCGATCGTCTCGGGCGTCGGCGGATAGCGCTCGTCGCGTGGCAGCGGTTGCGGCGTCGGGTGTTCGATCACGCTCGGCGACGGGCCGTAATGCAGCCAGTGGACTTCGACGCGCAGCCATTCGGCGAGCGTGACGAGTTTGTCCGACGTCGGGATCGTGCGGCCCGTCAGCCATTTGTGCGCGGTTTGCGGCGAAACGGGCTGCGCTCCGCGGTGGCGCAGATTGAATCGGTTCGCCAGCTCCGTCGCACCGGTGACCTTCTCCGGGCTGCGCCGCAGGGCGAATTTCAGGCGTTCCGAGAACGCGGCTTTTTCTTCGGATGTCGGCATGGGGAGATTGTGCAATTCCACCGTCGTGTCCCAGACAACCATTCAGGATAAACATAACTCGTTCAGACGAATCCCGGTCTTGATCGAGGTGGGTGCTGGAATTAAGGGCCGCAGCGTTAGGCCGCTCCAGCAGGCATACTCGTCCGAAATGGTGGCTGCGACATGGCGCCTGGATGATATCTGGCTTATCCCCGGTGGGATAAATTCGAGCGTGTCCGAATCCTGAGCGGCGGCCGGTGGCGGGTGTGCCGGCACGCTACAATGCCGGCGTTCCGATGCCCGAAGTGTTGTGCGGGCGCACCATATTCACTGATCACCCGATTCATCTCATTTATCCGATTCCCATGCTCGCTACCGATTCCGATCCGATCGTCGCCATTGCCACCGCTGCCGGCCGGGGTGGCATCGGGGTCGTCCGCGTGTCGTTCGGGCGCGGCGGCGAGGCGGCCGCGTTGCCGCTGATCGACGCGTTGTGCGGGCAGAAGCTCGCCCCGCGCCACGCGAGCTACGTGCCGTTCCTCGACGAGCACGGCGCGCCGCTCGACCGCGGGATCGCGCTGTATTTCCCGGCGCCGCATTCGTACACCGGCGAGCACGTGCTCGAGCTGCAGGGGCACGGCGGGCCGATCGTGATGCAGTTGCTGCTGCAGCGTTGCCTGGATGCGGGGCGCGGTTTCGGGCTGCGGCTCGCGGAGCCCGGCGAATTCACGCGGCGCGCGTTCCTGAACGACAAGCTCGATCTCGCGCAGGCCGAGGCCGTCGCCGACCTGATCGAGGCGAGCACCGAAGCCGCCGCGCGTTCGGCCGGGCGTTCGCTCGACGGCGCGTTCTCGCGGCAGATCCATGCGCTCGTCGACGACGTGATCACGCTGCGGATGCTGGTCGAGGCGACGCTCGATTTTCCGGAAGAAGAGATCGATTTCCTGGAAGCGGCCGACGCGCGCGGCAAGCTCGCGAAGATCCGCGCGCAGCTCGCGCACGTGCTGGGCGACGCGCGGCAAGGGGCGTTGCTGCGTGAAGGGCTGTCGGTCGTGCTAGCGGGGCAGCCGAACGTCGGCAAGTCGTCGTTGCTGAATGCGCTGGCCGGCGCGGAGCTGGCGATCGTCACGCCGATCGCGGGCACGACGCGCGACAAGGTCGCGCAGACGATCCAGGTCGAAGGGATTCCGCTGCACATCATCGATACGGCCGGGTTGAGAGAGACCGAGGACGAGGTCGAGCGGATCGGCATCGCGCGCACGTGGAGCGAGATCGAGCGGGCGGATGTCGTGCTGCATCTGCTGGATTCGCGCACCGGGATGACGGCGGATGACGAAGTGATCGCCGCGCGGTTTCCGGGCGGCGTGCCGGTGGTGCGCGTGCTGAACAAGACGGATCTGACCGGTGTGGCGGCGTGTGTGGAGCATCCGGCGGCGGAGGGCGATCTGACCGAGGTGCATCTGTCGGCGAAGCGCGGCGACGGGATCGACATGCTGCGTGCGGAGTTGCTGCGGATTGCAGGGTGGCAGGCGGGGGCCGAGGGCGTTTATCTTGCGCGCGAGCGGCATCTGATCGCGCTGCGGGCCGCGCAGGAGCATCTCGCGCAGGCAGCGGATCATGCGGAGCAAAGGGCGCAGTCGCTCGATCTGTTTGCCGAGGAATTGCGACTCGCGCAGGAACAGCTCAATGCGATTACCGGGGAATTCACTTCGGATGATCTGCTGGGGGTGATTTTCAGCAGGTTTTGTATCGGAAAATAACCAGTCGCCCAAGGTTGTCCAAGGTCGTCTAGTCACCCCTCCGAAACCCTTGTGAATGCTAGGATTTGTCGCCTAGCGTTGCCCAAGGTTGTCTATTGACATCCAGACTTTGATGGTACACATTTAGGTACACACGGACGTTGTGTCCCAATCGATGTGTACCAACCATGCCGAAAACCGTCGTCCCGCTGAATGACACCCGCATCAAGGCGCTGAAGCCGAAGGCGGCGCGCTACCGTATCTCGGACGGTGGCGGCCTCGTGCTGGAGGTCATGACGTCGGGTTCGAAGGTCTGGCGCTACCGGTATACACTGCACGGCGAACGACAGCCGATGGTGACGATCGGGGACTACCCCGCGGTCACGTTGCAGGAGGCGCGCGAGAAGGCCCGCCGATACGCCGAGATCGTCGCTAAAGGCGTTTCCCCTATTGCTGACGCCAAGAAGGATCGCGGCGCCGTGAAGCGCTTCGATACGGTTCGGGAGTTCGGTGACGATTGGTACACAACCCAGATCGCGGGCATGTCGCCCGAGTACGCTCGCACGATCAAGCGCGCGCTCGAGAAGGACATCTATCCGGCGATCGGCAACAAGCCGCTACCGGACGTGACGCCTGGCGACGTGCTGGCGATCTGTGACCGGATCAAGGCCCGCGGCGCGCCCAAAATGGCGCTCTCGACCCGGAACGTCATCAAACGACTGTTCGAATACGCGATCGCGCGCCAGCTTGCTCAGACGAATCCGGCCCATGCCGTCGTCGCGCGCTTCGTCGCCACCCAGGACAGCCGCACGCGAGTCCTCTCCCCTGACGAGATTGGCACCGTTTTGCGCGCCGTCTATGCCTCAGACATTCGCCGCGCGCTCAGGCTGGCGATTCACCTCCTAATCCTGACGATGGTCCGGAAGTCCGAACTGATCGAGGCGCGGTGGTCGGAGTTCGACCTCGACGCGGGCATCTGGCGTATTCCTGCCGACCGGATGAAGAAGGACAAGGAGCATTGGGTCTACCTCTCCTCGCAGGCCGTTGCGATGCTCCGCGAACTGTACGAGCAGACCGGTAATCACGAGCACGTTTTCCCGTCGACGCGCGGCCGCGGTGACAAGCCAATCGCCAAGAGCACGCTCAATCAGGCGGTGCGCTCGCTCAGTCTCGATGTTCAGCACTTCGTCCTGCACGACTTCCGCCGGACTGCGTCGACGCATCTGCACGAGATGGGCATGTCGTCGGACGCGATCGAAAAGGCGCTGGCGCATTCGATCAAGGGCATCAAGGGCGTGTACAACAGGGCCGAGTATGCAGACGAGCGGCGGAAGATCCTCCAGCTATGGGCCGAGTTTGTCGAGGCCCAGGTCGGTGGAGAGAGAAAGGTCGTGATCGGCAGCTTTGGTGGCACGGCCGCATAGATTGCATGACCGTTGCCTGACGGAATCAGGCGAAGCGGCGGCGCGGGTGCTGGAACACTTCGCGCCGCCTGACCACAACCAAGCTGGAAGGAGCTTGAACCATGGCTGATGCTGATTTTACCGCCGGTGCTGCCGCCACAACCTCGCACAGAGCTGCGACCCAAACGGAAATGCGCATCGTGACCGCGCGCGGCGGCAGCCGCGCTTTTTCGAACATTGGCGAAGTGCGCAGTTTTTCCAAGGCGACAGCAGACGATTTGGCCGCCCTGACCCTCATCATGACCGAGTCGAATGCAGACTATGGTTTCGTTGAGCAGATGTGGGGCTTGGCAAATGATCTTGCATTCCAGTTGCAGCAATCGATCGGCCTGGTATGCGAGGCAGAATCAAGTAATCGACCTTCCGTTGCCTGACGGTTTCGGGCGAGCGGCAGTCAAGGTGTTGGCGCACCAAGACTGCCTGACCACAACACGGCCTATATAGGAGGTCCGTACTATGGCTAATGCTTATTTTACAGGGCAGGACTCACCGAACTGCAAAAGCAAAATCGATGTTCTTGACCACCCGGATAGTGTCATCGGGACAAAGGCGGCTCAACTGCATGCGTTGCTCACAAGCATGTACGGCGAAGGCTTCGACTCTTTCAATAGCTTGAACGGCCAGCTTAAGGATAGTTTGCTCTGGCTTGCCGCAGATCTGGCCGAAAGTATTGAGCGAGCATCGCGAGGTGAAGTCGCCATCTATACGGAGGTACGTCATGGATAAGCTCGAGTGGCTTGGCGACAACATCGGCTTGAATCCCGACAACGATGTAATGGTGAGGCTTCGCGACCCGGTGATGCCGAGGGGCGCGTGGGCGGTTGGGTTAGTGGATGCCCTATCCGTAGCAGATAGGCTTGACGCATTTGGCCGGCAGCGTATCGAAGCGGCATTGCCTTTTGCGGCCGAGCACGGCCATCTGAGCTTCGGCGACCTTGCTGTTTGGCGTGACTATGAGCACTACGGAGTGGTTCGCTGGATTCCGGTCGTTCGCGTTCGCCGTGATGACGGCACAGAAGTGTCCGTGACCGGGGACCCGCTGCCAGGCCACGCCGCTGCATTGGATGTCGCGCTTGGGATGCAAGCCCAAATGGGCGGCGAATGGTACGGCGTTCGCCGCATCGGCTAAGGAGTGCCTCATGAGAACCGAGCGCTATGAAATTCGCGACCGAGCCTATGGCGCTTGGCACCGCGCACCGTCGATCAGCCGTTTCTTGTCTGCGAGCCACGCCGAATCGTTGACGATGGTCGATCTCGATTCCGTGCTTTTTGCGGAATACGACAACACCGGAAAGATACCGCTTGCCCTTGTCGAGGTCGCACGGGATATCGGGCAAGAGAAGCCTGCTGGAGTAATGCAGCATCTCGCAAGGCTGGCCAATGTGCCTGCATACGTTGCCCTCTATACACCGGCGCCTACGACGAACCCCTGCAATCCGAACTGGGACGATATCGAGAGCTTTCGCGTGCGACGCATGTGGCCTCGGCCAGAGGATGGCTGGCGCGTACTCACGCCCGGCCAATGGGCTCGCGCGCTAGTGCAGATCCGCGGTTGGCAGATGAGGCGCTTTGAAGTCAGAGGCGCGGCGAACGATGAAAAATACTGAACCAAGGAGGGCATATGGAGGGGATTCGGCGTATTGCTGTCGTCATAAAAGCGCTTGCAGTAATCTGGCTGCTGGGTTTCCTCGCGGGAGCGGCCGCGAATGTGATGGGCGATGAGGTTCAAATGTCTCCCGAGCAAATGCGAGCAGCATACGAAGCAGACACGGGAAAGAATCTCGAGGTTGAAGCGCAAACAACCTTGTCGAACGGCAAGGGGATCGATAACAGTCACTCGGATATTGCGGCAGCGCAAACGCCTTCGCTGGTTCAGCAGATTGAGAGCGCCGCAGCAGTAGGGGAGGCCGAAAATCGAATACTCGCGCAGTATTTTTCTGGACGCCCCACGACGGTTCGCAAACGCAATTGGGGGGCAGCCGAATTGTGTGCATTAGTCGGCCTAATTGGCTGCGCGGCTCTTGGATCATTGGGTTGGATCGCTGCTGGCTTTGCGGTCAAGCGGGTTACACCTTGAATAAAGGGCTGATTCTTCTGGCGATGTGCAGCATCTTCGCTGACGTTGTGCGCGCCGACTGTCTGCCTGCTTGAACCGCCGTCTATCCAGCCGCTGATGGCGCCGCAATTGCCGCCGCTCTGCACAACCAAATGCCAGCCAAGGCAGGTGTGGAATCCGTACGCGCATCATTACCAGTGGCAGCGCATTTGCCAGTAAGCGCATTACCATCGAACAGCCGCGCCTAGCCCGACGGGGCGAAAGCGGAGCACCCTATTCCGTTGGCGCGGCTCCTCATTAGGTGTTTTGCGTGAGCAGGGAGCGCAGATGGAAGGTCAAAAAACGACGTTGGAGGGGCTCGGCATCAAGTTGATGACTTGGCGTGCCAAGCCGCGAGATCAGCGGCAGGTCGATGAGGTTCGGTGGGAGTTTCTACGCCGTCGCGCTGGGCGCTTCCGTCTGCGCGAGATCATCAATTTTCTGTCAAAGAATACAGAGACAAAGCCTGAGTGGTGGGCGGACGCGCTCGTCGATGCAATAGGCAAAAAGGATCTGCAGTTGCGGAACCCGCGCAATCTTGCCGACGCCAAGCCGCTCATCGCGCCCGGCAAACCAGTACCTCGCACGTTGCGTGCCTACGAGGATTGCGTCGACGTGGACGATGTGAACCGCTGGTTGGATGGCCACCCCGACTGGCGCGTGACATTTCGCTTTGCGCCGCGGCGACGCTCAGAATTGCAGGCCGAAGTGGTGCCTGATGAGCCGATGCCTTCGCCCAGCGCTGGCATCACCAACGGGCAGGAGGCCACTTGCGTGAGCAAGCCTCTCCCTGTCCAGCGGCATCAGGAGCAAGAGATTCTGCGCGTGCTGCACGAGCTAGGTTATAACCCGCTTGCCTTGCCCAAACGGGTCAATGGAAAGAGGTGGGTCGCCGCCGAGGTGCGAGGCAAACTCGTCGGCCCCAAGTGGACGAAATCCATCCACGACAAGGCGTGGGAGCGCCTGCGGGAAAACGGCGATATCAAAGAGACGGAATGAACCATCCCCCGAAGAACCATCCCCCAAACTGGGGGATGGTGGGACGGTTGCGGTGGGGGATGGCTGTGAAAATCTAATAGCGGACATCGACGCGCACAACCGTGCATGTGTCGAGACAACCTCTCAGGGGAATGTCGATGTCCGCAACCAACATCAAGGGGCTGCGCCCCATCCAGGCCGCCGAGAAGCTCGGCATCGGCGTAAGTACGCTGTGGCTGCGTGCCAAGCGTGAAGCCGACTTCCCGAAGCCCATAAAGCTCAGTACCCGAGTCACCATCTTCGTTGAGCACGAACTCGACGCCTATTTGCAGAAACGTATCGCCGAATCGCGCGGCGCACTTGCTGCGTAAGGGGCTCGCCATGGCCCAAAAACAAAAGGCCGCGCCTCAAACGAGCGCGGCCAAAAGAATCCTCAAGCCCCAGTCTAGTGGAAACGATGCCGCCGCTCAACGCAACCGCGTGCTCGACTACTTGCGGCATCACGGGTCGATCTCGACTCTCGACGCGCGTCACGTAATCGATGTCATGCACCCGGCAGCGCGCGTCATGGAATTGCGACGCTTCGGCCATGAAATCGCAACCGTCTGGTCGCATGAAACGACGCCCGAGGGCGGCGAACACCGCGTGGCGCGTTATTGCCTCCTGCGCGAGGTGGCCGCATGAGGTGCACCACAATGACAGATCTCACGACATGCACGAGCTGCGTCGGCGGAGTTCGGCTGCACGGCTGGCCCACGCGCGCCACAGCACCTGCTGCGACCGCACTCGGACAGTTTATCGACGATCACGCGCGTGAGTTGCGCATTGACGCACTCGGACGCTTGGTGTGTGCCGCTCGTACGCCGGTGTTTCGCGCTCGCTGCAGCTACCTCATGCGCCTGGAAATTCGGCACCGCAGCGCCGCTCAGATCAAGCGTATGGAACACGCTTTGGGGTTGCTACGATGACACGTCCATCGTTCCAGTTCTACCCAGGCGACTGGCAGGCGAATAGCAACCTGCGACGCTGCACCCATGCCGAGAAGGGCGTGTGGATCGACGTGATGTGTCTGCTGCACGACTCGGAGGAATACGGGGTCCTGCGCTGGCCGCTCAAGGAGATCGCGCAGGCGATCGGCGCACCGCTCGCGATGCTCAGGGCCATTGTCAGCAAGGGTGTGTTGAAGGGCGCCGACACGGGGTTGACGTGCACCGCGTGCATTTACGTGCCGCGATCCGGCCGACGTGACGGCGAGCCGGTGACGCTGGTTGCCGAGCAAGACGGGCCGATCTGGTACTCGTCGCGCATGGTCAAGGACGAGTATGTGCGTTCGGTTCGTGGCGAATCCTCGCGCTTCCAAAGTGAGGGCGACGACAGTGCACCAAAGGGCGCACCAAAGCCCCCCTTGGGTGATAGCACCGAAGCTTCACCAAAGCCCCCCTTTGGTGACGGCTCTTCATCTTCATCTTCATCTTCAATAAAAAACATATCGTCACCTCGCGGTGACTCGGCATCCCCCAATGGCTCATCCGAGTTCGGTCGCTTCTGGGATGCATGGCCGTCCACGGGCCGGAAGGTGGCGAAGGCCAAGTGTCGGGAGAAGTGGCGCGGGGCTTGTCTGGATGCTATCGCCGAGCAGGTAATCGGACACGTGGTGGCGATGAAAGCGACGCGGCAATGGCTGGACGGCTACGAGCCTGCGCCCCTGACATACCTCAATCAACGTCGCTGGGAAGACGAGTTGCCGCTTGGTGCTGGTGCGGCAAACGGCCAAGCCTTCGACCCTTGGGCGCCCGTGTCATGAGCCATCGCTATCCCTCCAACGGTGCCGCGCTCGTGTCCATGCGCCGAGCCGGTCGGGTGCCGGAACTGCCGGTCCTCGTGACGCTCGCAGAGCCCCAGCGCTTCGACAACGTGACGCTTTCGGCCAGCGCAGGCCAGCCGTACGACTGGCGTCCAATTGTCGCGCTCGATGTCGAGGTGTTCGCATCTGCCGACGTGCCGTGGAGCGATCTCCTGCGCACGCTGGCCGACATCGCGGCCGCGGTACCCGATACGTTGACGCTCTCTTTCCGCGAAGGCCCACGCGTGCATTGCGGCGAGCGGCGTGCGGTGCCGGGCGAGGACTTCGCGCTCTTCGACTGGTTCCCGATGCCCATCGCGCCCATATGCTGGCCGGCATCGCACACGTTGGCGCGCCGCCTAGTCGATGCCCTCGGCGACACGCTGCCGAATCCCTACGACCAAGCGTGCGAGCTCGTCGCGCAGCTCGCCGCGGAAAACCACCTGAAAACCTTGGAGATGACCTGATGGCACGCACGATCCCCGATTCGATCGATTGGAACGCCTACGTCAACGATATGGACGACGGCCGCGCTGACGTGCGCCCGGCATCTGAGTTCATGGACGACGTTATTCGTATGTTCCACGGCGCCGAAGAAGTAGCCGGCGATCCGTCGCCGTGGTCCTCTCTGGGCGACAACCTGAAGTTTCGCCCGGGCGAGGTGACGTTATGGGCCGGCGTGAACGGACATGGCAAGTCCGGGGCACTCGGGTACGTGGTGCTGGATGCGATGGCGCGTGGCCGCCGTGCGTGTATCGCGTCGCTCGAGATGCCGATGCAGGCAACCATGAGCCGGATGTGCGCACAGTCGGCTGGTGGTGCGTCGCCTTCGATCGACTACATCACGAAGTTCCATCGCTGGACTGATGCGCGTCTCTGGCTGTATGCCCACCGCGGTGCGACGACAAGAGACCGAATGGTCGCGGTCACGCGGTACTGCCGCAAGGAATTGGGCATCGATCACATGGTGATCGACAGCCTCATGAAATGCGGCATGGCACCGGACGACTACGCCGCGCAGGCGCGTTTCGTCGATTCGCTGTGCGTGCTGGCGCGAGATACCGGTGTGCATATCCACCTTGTTCACCACATCCGCAAAGGCGACACCGAAAAGTCCGCGCCGGACAAGTTCGATATCAAGGGTGCTGGCGAGATCACGGACTTGGTCGACAACGTGCTGATCGTCCATCGCAACAAGCACAAGGAGAACAGCGTTCAGGCGGCGCGCCAGCTTCAGGACGAGGTGAAGCGAGCCGCCAAGCTCGATGAACTGCGTCGCGTGCCCGATGTGCTTCTGCTCTGCGAGAAGCAGCGTCATTTCGCTTGGGAAGGGCCGACGCGGCTCTGGTTCGATAAAGCGAGTCAGCAGCTTAGGGACGATCCGAACGCGCCAGGCCGGCATCTGGATCTCGCTTCCGGTGCATGGAAGCAGGAGTGGAAACGATGAACGAGACGATTCTCGGTCAGGTTGGCTGCCAAGCAGCGGTCGGTAGTTCGATTTACTTCATCTCAGGGAGATAACTCATGCCTCCAGATTTCGGCGCGCCCGTCGCGGCAAACATCCAGGCCCCCGATCCGAATCAGGGGATGCAGACGCTTTCCAATCTGATGAAGCTGCAGGGACAGCAGCAAAAGCTTCAGGTCGGCGCAGGCGAGGCGCAGCAAGCCCAACAACAAATGGGAGAGCGCCAGACATTGCAGCAGGCGATGATGAGCGGAAAAGATCCTGACGGCAACTCGCTCAAGAACGCTGACGGCCAGATCGATCCCGTTGCGATGGCGAATTTCGCGAACAAATATATGCCGCTGACGGGGCAAGGCGTTCAACAGTCGATCATCAAATCGCTGAGCGATCGCGTCGCGTTGAATGATTCCGTGCGCGGTCTAGGTCAGAACTATCGAAATGATATCTCGGGCATTGTTCGATCGGCGATCGGGACGCAACAAACTCCAGCAGAGCTCAATGACGCCTTGGGCGCATATGCGAAACAGAACCCCGATGCGACTCCGGCAGTTGCGCGCGCGCAATCGCTGATCAGTAGTGCGTCGCCAAACATGCCGCAGGCGCAGCGCGATAGCGCGCTGCAGCACCTTGCGATGCAGTTCCAGCCAGCCAATACAACTGCGCAGGAGCAGGCACCGGCAACAGTTCAGATTACAGGCCCGGGGGGCGGTGCTCAATCGGTTCAGGTCAACCCCTATTCAGCGGTCCCCATGGGGGCGATAGGTCCGGAAACCGCTCAGGGCATTCCGCTCGGCGAGCGTCAAACTGTTACGCAAAATCAGCTCACCGGTGGCCCCCAAGTTACAACGAAGAATGGGCAAGGTCAGGTTGTCGGCATCACGAATGCGCCGACGCAAGGGGTGTATGTGCCGCAGCCTGGCGACAAGGAAGCGCTGCCGGTGCTGTCCGCTGAACGTGATGCCGCGCGTTCGGCATACTCGAATGCCGGCCTGCAACACGAGAACAATCGGATCGTCCTAAGCAACATCGACAACGTACCGGCAACGGGTCCTGTGGGTCAGACAGTCCGCAATATCGCTACGTCGATGGGACTCAACATCGGCCCCGATGTTGACGGTGCGACCGCATACGACATGGTTGGAAAAGGCCTTGAACGCTCGGCGCTGCAAGCGGCCCAATCGATGGGCCCGTCGACGAATGCGGGCCTCGAAGCACAAATCAAGGCGAATGGCAGCCTGGCCTATACGAAGGACGCCATCAAGCAGATCACGCGCCTCAATGATTCGTTGACGTCTGGTCTGCAGGCCTATCAGCCTGGCCTCGAACGCGCGATCTCCGCGAACCCGTCCGCCGGCGTCTTCGCGAAGCGCCAATTTGACCAGGCATGGGGTGCCAACTTCGATCCGCGCATCTTCGAGATGTACAACGCGGCGAAGGGCGGCGATACGGCGACTGTCAATTCGATCGTGAATGCGCTGGGTGGAAAAAACTCGCCGCAGTTCAAGGCGCTGATGCAGAAGGCCGCGAACCTGCACCAACTTAGCAATACCGGAGGCCTCCAGTAATGGACGATCCACTTACCTCGCCGCAGTCTTTAGGAGAAGACATGACGGAACGTAGCGAGAAGCCGAAAGCGCCGCGCGGAAGCGCGTTTATTGCTGACGTCAGCGGCAATGCAGACGAGGCTAAGGAGGATGGCATCCAGCCGCCCGCCGATTGGTCCAAGGGGGCTTTGCTGAACGTGCGCAATCGCGGCGACGCCTACGTCATCACGCTCTACCCGGAAGAGTTCGATGAGAGGCGGCCGGAGCGCGCACTGCGCTTCACGAATCTCGGGCTGTGCCAGGGCTTCGTCAGCCGCTGGTACTCCCGGGAATCACACGATCCGAGGGCACGCTAAAAATGACTTCCCCTGTTAAACAAACTGGCAATAAACGCGTCGTAGGGGACGGTACACCTGGGCCCGGACGCAAGAAGGGTGTGCCGAACAAGATGACCGTCGAGGTCAAGGAAATGATCCGGCAGGCGCTTGAAGAGGCGGGCGGGGTCGAATATCTCGTTGAGCGCGCGAAGGACCCTCGAACGGCATCAGCCTTTCTCTCGCTGGTCGGCAAGGTGTTGCCGCTGACCATCAAAGGTGACCCGAACGCACCCGTGCAACTGGTACTGAATGGATCGGACGTCCATGGATAAGCTCGGACGCATCGATCGGCCGACCGTGGAACAGGCGGCGATGAACCTGTTTGTTTGCGATCTCCCGATCGGCCCCGGCGTTGTCGCGAGCATATTCCTGGAAAAGTGGGACCACGTCGCGGTATGGATCTGCTTTGTCGAGTCGGCAACCGACGTCCCGGTGCACACCACAGTGCTGATTTCGGAGCTCGACCAATTCCTAGGTGCCCTGATGGGTCGGTACGCCCCCGAAACAATTCTGATGTGAGGTCGCCGTGAGCCGACAATCCTATTCGATGGACAATGATCCTTTTCTGCTGGTGTCGGCGGTGCTCGAAGCGATTTGCTACGCACTGACCGACGAGCAAAGACGCGTCATTGCTTCCGACCTGCGAGATTTGGCGGTGAGCGCAAACGAAGGTGCTGAAAATGCGGAGCAGCAGCGATTTGCGCTGGACGTCGCATCTCTTGCTGCGCTCGCGGAGTTCGGCCCGGATGCTGCATCCGAAACCCTTGAGGCGGGACAGCCACGCTGATTGCCGTACTATTGCGAACCGCAGGAGGCCCATTGAGGACCGCTCCATCCCACGCACGGGATGTCTCGCCATGAACTCCCGCATCCACAGCACGCTCTCTCTCGGTGCGCCGAGCCAGCGCGCTCGCGTCTTGGCCGAGCGCATCTACATCAAGCTACAGATCCTCGGCACGCGCCAGGTGCGGCTCCATCGTGGGATGCTGTTGACGTACCCATACCCGGCGCCGCGCGGCTACGGCACACGTGGTCTGTTCGTCGGCATCTATACGATCAACACCCGCTTGGAATGGATCGAAGAGGACGTTTTGGCGTTGCTGGATGGCGACCGGAATAGTGCAGGTTACCGCCCCACCTGCGGTAACGACAATGCGAACTGAACGGCAACCTCCTCGGCAATGGCAAGGGCGAGATCGTGTCGCCGGTAACCTTCCTCTGGCTCGCACGTTTTCCGCTGCGCCTCGAGTGAGTTTTCCGGCAATCCCGTCGGAACAGCCGTGATTCGAAAGCCGAAGATCTCCGGTCGGCCGTTCGTGCCGGCGAACCCGTGGTTCTTCACTTCGACATAGAGATAGACGTCGTAACCGTTGATGTTCCGGTAGAACATGGTTGTGCTCCAAGAAGAGGGGGCTCCTAGAGAGTACACGCTCCCCCGGTGCCCAGTGGCTGTCTTCGAAAGCGATGGGGCCAGCGCGAGCGGGGGGAAGTCGCGGTCGCCGCGAGCCACACTGTGTTGAAACTGCAACGTGCAATTTCGTCGTCGACCGTGGCGTCACTTTGCGAATCGGCGGGTAAAGCGACGCGCATCCGAAAACGTTGCGTGCGTCACTCTGTAAACGTGACCGCCATTCTTCAGCGCGAGACGGGGACCGTCGAAAAACTGTTGCCAAGCGGTGCAGGCGTCGCTAATCTTGCTTCACACCCCGCCTGGGTAAGGCATCGACTGAAGTGCGCCGAAACTGATCGGCAATTGTTTGGAAAGCTCGCTCTGCGGGCACGGTGACTCGATCACCGAATTCACTGAGTAGGGCCTACGCCCAAAATCCGTCCATCGTTTCCTGATGGGCCGTGACTGCTTCGCCGCTAGGTGAAGCCCTCCATCGCCTTTTGCTTCCTGCGAAAGGCGCGATGTGCAATCCCCGTATGCCGCTCCCGCGGCAATCAATCCGTGACGTGCGCTCCCCAGCGCTAACGCCGTGCCTTGCTGCGTCCGTCTCAATCGTTCTCGTGACGATTGGCGGCGTGCTTGGCCTCGGCGCCTGGAACCTCGTGTCGACTCGCTCGGTACGCATCAATTCGCGCGGTCGGGGCATTGGCGCCCCCGATCGGTCGCAAAGCCAAAACACGGATCAAACGGGGGAAGCGTCCTCCCGCCGCGTGCCGACCCTCATCGGGTTGATGCGTGCCGGGCTGCGCCAGCTTGCTGGCGTAGAACGCTCCCAATCTCACCAGGCCGAGGCTCGTGCCCCCGTTTGTTGTCTCCCGGCTGCTTTCTCGCAGCCCCGTCCAGCGGACAGGGAGACAACTGGGGGTCGAGCCTCACGTCATGGATGCGGGGTACGCATGTCGCACAAATCTCTCACGGCCGACCTGTGCCGTGCTGCGCGCGGGGCGCGTGGCAAACAGGCAAACTCGACCTCCAAAGGTCGGGAGAAGTCGCTCGCGCGTTTCGCTCGGTTTCTGTGGGATATGGGCTTTCAGGTTCACACGACTGGCCAGCTCAAAGAGAAGCATCTGATAGCCTGGTCGGACGACATGAAGGCGCGAGGGCGCTCGAAGCGGACGGCAATCAACAACATGACGCACATCCGAACGGCGCTCGAAGGAATTGGTCGCCGGCCGTTTGCCGACAAGATGAGCAATGCGGCCCTCGGGCTATCGGGCGCAAGCCGCGCCGGCACGAAGCGGCCAATGACGCGCGACGAGCTGGAACCGTATCGTGCTGCTGTTGCCGCGATCGAGCCGGGCATTGCGGTCGTGCTCGAGCTGCAACTCGAACTTGGGTTGCGTGCGAGGGAGGCGGTGCAAAGCATCAAATCGCTCGCTGACTGGCGGCGCGCGTTATCGAGCCCGATCGGGGATGGCTTCGTGACCATCATCCACGGGACGAAAGGAGGCAAGACGCGACGGAGCCCGCCATTGGATCGGCAGCGCGCCGCGGAGCTTGTGGAGCGTGCGATTGGACTGTCGAACGAGAATGGCGGCAAGCTGGTTCGCAAGCACGATCTGAAGCGGGCGATGGAGCGTTACCACTATGTCGTGCGCAAGGTCGGTATGACCGACGAACGCGCGCCGCATAGCCTCCGATATGCGTATGCGACCGAACACCTGGAGCGGCAGAAAGCAGCCGGCGTATCGCGTCGGGAAGCGGCCGCTGGTGTGTCAACGTGGCTCGGCCACGGGGATGGGCGCGGGACGTGGGTGGAGCGCGTCTATGGGCGCGAGGCGTTGGCCGGTGCGGAGGTGGCGCATGCATAAGCACGTCGACACGCTGCCAGAGGTTGGCCACTCGCGCTGGAGGCAAATCGCGCCGTTCGTGGGCGTATGCCGTGAGACGTGGCGCAAGCTTTGTCTTTCTGGCAGGGCGCCGCAGCCGATTCAATTGTCGCCACGGTGTACGGTATGGAAGAACAGCGAGATTCATGCGTATCTTCGGGACCCTATGCACTACGGCGACTTCAGATAGTTTCGATAGTTGCCGATGTATAGGCAACGAGAACATCGATTCGACACAGGAGGAGAGATGCGGGATCGTGCCAAATTCTGGCATTCTGGGGTGCCAGATTGCGCAGACGCTATGGTCTCGTGGATAGATGGCGGAAAGCAGCCACTTCCGGGAATACATGGCACTGGTTTCTTTGTGCGTAGAGACAATCGCGTCGCCTTCGTAACTTCGCGACATTGCCTTGGGGCACCTGGTGCTGACTACGACGAAGTGATCAGGCGCTTGGCCATCCCATACCATGGGTTTTGGCGTCCTGCTCGTGGTCTTCTGACGTCACGCGATTGGGTTCGATTTGACGCGTATGCAATCCCAACGGCCGATCCGGGAAGCGACGCCTTTTTTCTCGGCGGGGATCTTGATATCGCAATTTTGCGTGTTTCAGTAGCGGACGCTCGGGCTGAGAAATGCCTGCGTTCGCGAGCGGCAAAGTTGCCCCCGAAAGGGGATTGGTTCGCAGAGTCGTTCGCGATACTCGGGAACAATAGGCCGGGTGAAGCAATTGTGCTCGGCTTTCCACGAGAAGGCACCGCGACATCAGTTGACTACGACAATGGCGGCGTGATGGTGCAGGGGGCCAGATATCAAGGAAGGTTCGGTGGCCCGGGGGATTTCCCGCATACATGGCGCGTCAGGTTTCCTGGGTCTGCTGCTCCAGATCGAACGCTCGATGGAGTTAGCGGCGGGCCAGTGTTTCTCCAGTGGCGAAATGAACACGGCGTGATGTCCGCGCTTGCCGGCATGATGATTCGCGGGGTGTTTCCCGATGGGCAGTTTATAGATGTGAGCTGGTTAGCGAAGTCGCTGCGCGAGCTAGGCATCTAAAACAGCGCCGAGCCGCGGTCGGCGCTGAGCCTTACGGGTTGCTGTTGCGCACTGGACTTAGGTTGGGTAATGATTTGGCCGGAGGGGTTGCGATCAAGACAACCTCCCGATCAATGGGGAACGCAATGAAAAGAACGCTTGTAGCGCCTCTGGCGTGTGCTGCCGTGCTGTCTGGATGTGCAAACGGCTTCACGCAGTACTACCACGGGATGACCCGGGAGCAGGTTGTCGCCGGAGTGGGTGCTCGAGCCGAAGTTGAGCCGAAGGTGATTGTGACCGGGAACGTGCGGGGTGAAAGCGATTTACTCGCAGAGAACGGATATGCGCTAGTAGGAGAGTCGAGTTTTCAAGGGCCGCGTAGCCGACTCGCAGAGTCAAACGCCGTGTCTCAAGCCAAAGCGATCGGCGCCGATACAGTCGTGCTGGCGGAAGGGGACGCAGGCTCAGATACCGTCGCCATGCCGATGGTGACACCCAATTCTTCTACTTCCTACTCATCGTTCGGCGGGACGGCTTTCAATCCGGCATACGGGACGACGCATATGAACGGATTCGGAACAACGACAACCTATGGGACGACGACGACCTACGTTCCTGTGACGATTCACCGGGCTGACTACTATGCTGGCTACTGGGTCAAGATGAAACCGCCCATTTTCGGCGCCAACGTGGCGCCGCTGAGTGCCGAACAGCACAAGCAGATCGGCACAAACTCCGGAATGGTTATCCGGGCAGTGGTGATCGGGTCGCCAGCGTACAAGGCCGACATCTTCAAGGGGGACTACCTGATGGCAATTGCTGGCGAGCCCGTTCGAAGTATTGAGGATTTCCAGCGACTTGCTCGCTCCCATGCCGGTGAACTTGTCCAGGTATCAATCATCCGGGATGGCAATAGCTTGACGAAGACTATCCAATTGGCTCCTGCATCGTAGACCGGCATGAGTGGGATGCGTGCAACTAGGTAGCTTGAATGGCTGCGGTCATTCGCACGGAGAGAGAAGCGAAGGGGGCAGTGATGGTGATTAGGTGCTACCGGCGGCGCGTACGTTGACTCGCCAATCTGACGTTACGAGCGCTGCTTAATGCCATTGGGCTTGACCTGCCTGCCGACTTTCGACCACAACGTCGTACCCTTCGAAGGTGTCGGGAATGTTCGCCGTACGATGGTACAGTGGATCGACAAAGACCCTCAGATACGGGCGGGTCTCACCGGGCCATGCCATGATCGACACGGCTCCCGGTGGAACTCTGATAGATCCCAGAAGAGCTCTGGCTGCATCCTGCGGTGTCATTTCTAGACGTTATGTGCTCCCACAAGGGTCACATTGAATCCGGTCAAAATTGGTTCGATCGGCAAGATAAATGTAAGTTTCCCGCCAGGGGCTTTGTTGTCTTGGATGCCGCCGACGACCAGTCCCACAGCCTTCCTCATACCGGTCGCAGGATCAACGGTCGTAACTAACGACCCTGAATCGCCATTGTCAGAAAAGAGGGCGCCATGTCCTATGACCGTATAAAGACAATTGTAGTAGACGGTGCCTTGGAAACCGTACAGAGGCGCATTGTAGGTGATGGTTTGGAAGCCCGTCACTTGGCAAAGTACGCGCCCGATTGTTGATCCCGTGGTTCTGCCAACCTTCTCGACGGTCATGCCTGATGTTGGGGCACTTATGGCCGTCGGCGTGTCGTATGAGTTCCCTTGGAATGATGTGATGGCCAAGTTGTCCCGCAATCTGAAGAGCGCTGCATCGGTATTGGCCGTGGCTGGAACATTACCAGGGGTGCCGGTGACCATCTGCAGAGAAGCGTGGTGATAACCGATCGTAAATGGGTCAATGTTGCCGGCCGCCACGTCGTAGACCCCTGGCGCAAGGATGGGGAGCCCGACATCGGAATGGCTACAACTTCCGGTGACGTGGTTATTTGAGAGGCCGAAAAGGTCACCTGCTTGATCCCGCACGATTGCACCGAATGTGCCAGCGTCTCGGAAATTGCCAACGGAGATGGAACTGCCACACGTGTAAAGTCCATTTCCGGCGACTGATGTACGTACAACGTATGGCGGAGATGTATGAGGCAGCACCGGATTGATATCGATGGTCTCGGCCGCGCCTTGGCGATAGACAATTTGAGCGCCACCTAATTCGTCTGGGAGGGCTTCCAATTGAGCCTTGCTGGCAGGGGCTGCACGGCGCGTGAATACGATGATTTGGTTTTCGTGCTCGTTCACGCCCACGAATGTGACTTCCCGAGGGCGCAGAATCGTAGCCGTTCGATCTGAGAACTCAAGCACCTCCGGGGGAGGGACATAGTCGGGGTCGGGACGCTCTCCCCTAATAAGGCCCTCATAAATGGCCCATTCCTTTAACATTTGAGCTGCTTCGACTGCAGTCATAGGGTCCCCGGCTTCGTTGGTGTGAATTGTTCTGAGGCGAGTGTAGTCGAGAAGGTACGCTCTGTCGCTCTTACGAAAATTGTTTAAGGTACACACTACGGTACACAAAGGCCCTGTCAACTTGGCGGGGCCTTGTCGTATATGGAGTCTGGCGAAATTGCTAGGTTTTGTATTGACGCGTGGGCATGTGAAGTTCGACGCATCCCGCGCGGCGCGTCATTCGTTTTTAACCGAAACATCCGATCACGATCGCTCTCCCGTTCGCCTCACCCGGCCTGTCGTAAAATCGTCCGGCCGGGCAATCTCGACATAACAAATCCCGGCGTCAAAACAAAGAGAGGGCATGTATGGGATTCGGATTCGGAAAGCGCCGCGAGTCATCCGGCAACTCGACCGTCGACCTGACGAAAAACCAGCACTCGCGAGCGAATGACCGCTTCGCCGTGGATCTCGCGTTACGTCGGGCGTTGGCAGTCTTCGAGTGTTGCGCATCGCACGGCGCTTATATTGAGCTCAACGATGCCAACGTCGGGTGGGACTATCTAAAAGAAAAAGGCCTGATTTCGACCGATCTGGATGTCGAATGGAACGAACTGGAGCGCATCCTGCTGGCCTACTACAACGCTGGCGTTCTCACCGCATCGGATAAAGACCGCGTCCGACACCTGGTGGACGTCATCGAGGCACAACTCCGGGCCGTGCGTGGCGAGGTGGTGGGCGTCGTGGATGCCGTTTCCGCACTCAATCTCGCCCAGCTCAAATATCCGTCGAAGAGCTGGATTGGCGATGGCATATTCGCTGCCGTGTTCGGCGCGATGGGCGGCGCGATCATCGGTACCGCGGCTGGCAGGTTCGCAGACGATACGACGGCCGTGACCAATGTCGTCTTCGTCCTCGTGATCCTCGGTTCGATTCTCTTCGCGCGCTACCGCCACCAGAAGCGCATTGTCGCGGCCGACGCGAAAATCGCGGCGGCACGAGCCGAGGTCGAGCGGCTCGTCGTCCGGAATCTGTCTCCTTCGGCGGAAGTCTCGTCCGTCGCCGCCTGACAGTCTTGCCAGAGGGCTCGCCATCGCACCGGATGCGACATTGCGCCGGGCCGAACGAGCCGACACCCGACGCGGTCGCGCTTGCCTGGCGAGTGCATCCGCGCCGCGCGATCGCCATCGGGCAACGTGCGGTGCCGAGCGTCGTAGCAAGCCGACCGATCCTGCTTTCTCGCACGACCGCCAACCATGCCCCTGTCTCGCCGCCATTTCCTTGCCACCCTTCCCATGCTGCCGGGACTGGCTGCCCGCGCGGCATCGGGTGCGCCCACCCCGCCGCGATCGATCGACCGCAACGCGATCATCCGCGCTGTCTTCGCCGAGGGTGCGGCACGTCCCGACCTGGCCGCGCGTCACGTCGCGCTGATGAACCGGCTTCGCGTGATGTGGGTGCCCGTCGAATCCGGTGCGCCCGGTATCGATCCGTCGCAGCCGCTGATCGGCGAAGGGCCGCCGATCGCGCTGGCCAAGGCGGCACTCAAAACCGACGACGAGGCGCTCGCCATTCGCACGCTGGCCGAACTGGGTCAGCTCGTGCCGCAGTTCGTGGCGAAGGCCGGCTCGCTTGCACCGGGGCAATACACGATCCCGCCGGCGCTGCGCAAACTGTTCGCGTTCAAGGAAAGCGGTGTCGACACGTCGGGCCGTTTCCAGTTTCGCGCCGCGCATCTGGCCGTGCTGAGGGGCGCCAACTGGAGGACGGT
The DNA here is from genome assembly GCF_002223095.1 of Burkholderia sp. AU33803. NCBI lineage: Bacteria > Pseudomonadati > Pseudomonadota > Betaproteobacteria > Burkholderiales > Burkholderiaceae > Burkholderia > Burkholderia sp. AU33803. The sequence goes on along the minus strand of NZ_NKFJ01000005.1, from coordinate 1,087,251 downwards.
CGATTCGGATGCGATCGAGGATGTGCTGGGCGAAGGGGATTTCTGGCCGATGCCCTACATCGACGGCAAGCGGCCGTATGGCGACCGTACCTACTATCAGTTCGACATGGCCGAGCTACTGGGCGAGCCATACAAGCGGGATGGGCGAGGCAATCTGGTCGCGGAAGCGAAAAAGGATGCGCGGCTCGAACGTCTGCACTACGAAACGCTCGCTGCGCTGCAGGTATTTCTGATGCACGCCAGGTTGACCCGCCCGGCCTGATCATGTTGCGGTTAAGAGTGTCGATCCTGCATCGGACGGCACGGCCGTCGATGCAGGCGAATCGCCCGCTCGCGACGACGCTTCAGCCATCCGTCTGCCGAAGCGTGCCGCGCTTCACGGCATCAATCCCAGTCCCGATGATGATGGTGGTAGTAGCCGCCGCCACCGTAATACCCGCCACCATCCGGCACCACGATACAGCCGCTCAACAGCACGGCGACGCCGGCAATCAGCAAAAGGGTCTTCTTCATCGCGTTCACCTGCATGGGTTCAATATGAAACCCAGCATAGCGAGCGCCCGCGACACCGGCTGTAAGCGATCGTTTCCCTGCTCCGCAATCCGTAACGGCGGATTATTCCGGTCACAATGACCGTAACAAATCCCCGAAGAATCCCTGAAACCGCAGACGTTTTCAGGCGGTGACGACCCTGTTTCGCCCCGTATCCTTCGCACGATACAGCGCGGCATCGGCGGCTTCGATCAACGCATCGGGTGTCGACAGATCGTCGGGCGACACCGTCGCGCAGCCGACGCTCACGCTCACGCGTCCGGCGGGTGCGGTCGGCATCGCGAGATCGAGCCGCAGCACCGCTTCGCGCGCTTCCTCGGCGACCAGCCGCGCACCGCGCGCGCCCGTGTTCGGCAGCACGATCGCGAACTCCTCGCCACCGTAACGCGCGACCATGTCTGCTGGCCGCCGCACTGCGCCGGCCAGCGCATTCGCGACCGCGATCAGGCACGCGTCGCCCTTCACGTGGCCGAACGCGTCGTTGTACGCCTTGAAGCGATCGACGTCGACCATCAGCAACGACAGCGGTTCGCCTTGCCGTCGCGCCTGCAGGAACAGCGTGTGGAAATGATCGTTGAAGTGCATGCGGTTGAATGCGCCCGTCAGGCCGTCACGCGCGGACGAACGGATCAGTGTCGCGTGCGCCTCGAACAGCCGCTGGTACAGCATCGTCACTTCCCACGCGAGCACGCATACGAGCACGCCCGGCGTGAACATGCTGAACACGCGCGCGAGATACCAGCCGACCGTGAAGCGATGGGTGCTCATCAGGTTCAGCGTCGTGTCGGTGAGGCATGCGAGCACCGCGATCGCGAGCCACAGGTCAAGCGTCGTACGCAGCCGGCCGGTGGCCAGCACGGCAACGAGCGCCAGCGCATTGAGCAGCCATACGATCAGCGCGACAGCGTTGACGGGCAGCAGGGCCGCGTCGCCGGGCGGATGAAACGCGGGCGGCAGCGACACGTTCAGCGCGAACAGGCACAGCAGCCCGGCGACGACCGCCGGCCCGCCGATCAGCACGACCGTCCACCAGCGTGTCTGCTGCGCGCCGATCGGGGCGCGCGCCAGCCGCTCGCGCGCGAGTAGCGCGACCATCACGAATCCCGGGAAGCCGGCATGCCAGAAGATCCACATCCACGCGGCGCTTTGCGGTTGCGCGCCGAATAACCCGTGCGGCGCGAACACGCCGGGAAAGGTGAGCAGCTGCAATGCGACAGCGAGCGCGGTAAACGCGTAGGCGCCGCCGAGCGCGCCGAGCACCGGCTGGCGCGTCACGGTGAACTGAGCTCCGAGAAAGAACGCCGCGATGCTCGCGGTGGTGAACACGGTGAGCGCGCACATCGGCATGAACGGCTCGACGGCCGGCAGCTCGACGTTCGCGTGCGGCGCGGCGATCCCGAGCGCGAGCACGATGACGAGCGCCGTCAGTGCGCCGAACCAGAGCTGACGGCGTGTCGTGTGCTGGATCAGGATGCCTTCCATGGAATTCCCCGGGCAGGTAGGCGGAAACACCCGGTCTTGCGCCGGGCGACAGGCAGCCGGCCGCTGCGCGACCGGTGCGGCCTGATCCTATCGCGTTATGGGGGCGCGCTCAAACCCCGAGGCCGGGGCCGAAGTTGCCGGCGACCCATTGCGTGACGGCGTTGACGTCCGCGTAGTCCTGTTCGGGCAGGCCGTCGAGCATCGCGAGCACTTCGTTGCTGGCGCCGGCGTCGCGCGCGGCATCGACGATCGCATCCTTGTTGGCCGGGTAGCGGATGGCTCCCAGCACGTCGGCGATCTGCAGGTCGATCGTTTCGCTGGGAATGTCGTGCGGGGGTTGGGCGGGCTGGTCGTTCACGGCGGCGTCTCGCGGAGTGAGCGGATCAAGTGGGAATCGGATCGAGGCGAAATTCGGGGGCTTAACAGGGTGCGTCACGCGTTCGCGTGCCAAGGCGGCCGGGCCGGCACGCCTCGCGGATGAACGGCGATCGACTCAATGCCCGCGTCGCACGCGGCGCCACGGATGCTTCCAGTCGATGTGCGGTGCGTTTTCGTCGCGCGGATGCTGGCGCCGATGTTCCTGCCAAAGTTCGTCGGAAAACAGCGCCGCGACGATCACGAGCGGCAGCACGAGGAATATTCCGAGTATCACTTGCTCGAACACGATAGCCTCCTTGCGGTGGCAGGAACCCTTGCTCCCATTCTAGGCTCTGAACGTCGCCCGCGTTCAATTTCTTACAGTGCGAAACAGGCCCGGATGCGGCCTTGCCGTACGTGCGCCGGCATCAAAAAAGGACATGAACATGCAACTCCAGAACGATACCAACACGCTCGCGCTGCGGCCGCTGGAGCGCCAGGACCTGCGCTTCGTCCACGAGCTGAACAACGACGCGAAGATCATGCGCTACTGGTTCGAGGAGCCGTACGAAACCTTCTCGGAACTGTCACAACTGTACGACCGCCACGTGCACGACCAGCGCGAGCGCCGTTTCGTCGCGGTCGATGCGCAAGACGAACTGGTCGGCCTCGTCGAGCTGATCGAGCTCGACTACATCCATCGACGCGGCGAGTTCCAGATCATCATCGCGCCGCAACGCCAGGGGCGCGGCTATGCGGGCCAGGCGACGCGCCTTGCGATCGAGTACGCGTTCAAGGTGCTGAACATGCGCAAGCTGTACCTGATCGTCGATACGTCGAATGCGGCGGCGATTCACGTGTACGAGAAATGTGGATTCCAGCACGAGGCGGAATTGAAGGAAGAATTTTTCGGAAACGGCGCGTATCACAACGCTTATCGCATGTGCATTTTTCAGCGCGATTATTTCGAGCGCCAGCAAGCTACCCAGAATAAGGCAGGGTAAACACGCTGGCGAAAGGCGCTTGCGTCGGGGCTTTCGCGGGCGCTGAAACCATGCGGAGGACTACGGATAAATACGGATTCGCTTATACCTGGCATTTTTCTTGTATCAGGTAAATGCGATTCCGCGTTGCGGTAAAGTCGAATCGTTTCGGATGACTTTATGTGCGGCGCATCAAAATGATCCGGATAGCGAAATGGATTATCCAAACCGTTCAATCGCCGCATTGTAACTTTGATGAAAGTCTTGCTGAGTAACGCTTTCCGCCCGGCGGCGCGAGCCGGTTCGTCGGGCGGTGCGCGTCGTCGTGTCTGCGCAGGGTGACAAAACCAGGCTGTGCACGGGGTGCGACAATCCGCCGCTATTGCGGTCGCACAACAAATGTGCTTGCTATCGCTTGCCGGTCTTCTAAAGTGAAAAACGCGGGTTCACGATCACCTTTAAACACATAGCTAACCCAAGCCTGGTGCCCGCAAGCCTGGAGACAGAACATGATGAAACGTACCGGTATCCTTTTTGCCCTCGTCGGCGCATTTTGCGCGGTGTCGATTGCCCAAGCCGGCGGCGATTCGGCCGTCAAGCCGAAGCAGGAAATCCAGTTGACGAAGAACGCATGGGGCTGCCTGTCGAAAGACAATCTGGACTCCGTACTGAGTCATGAGCGTGACGGTAAGTCGCAGGCGAAGCAGCAATACTTCGACGATTACCGGTGCCTGTCGGTACCGGAAGGCCAGCGTTTCCGCGTGGTGTCGGTCGACCAGGGCGACGTGCAGTTCGTCAGCGCCGACAACAGCGACCAGCAGGGTCTCTGGACCGATTCGCGCTTCGTCAAGCAATAACCGTCCACTCACCGCGCCGTCACACGACGCGCGAGCGCGCCGGCCCGATGAGCCGGCGGCGCGAACCGAACACGGCCCGGCCCATGCCGGGCCGTTGCGCTGTGGGTGGCGCATGACACGCGCCGGACGGCCCGCATTCGGTATCATCACGGCCCGACCGAACCGAATGCCCGCCCGGGCCGACTCCGCATGGCGCTGAAATCCACGATCTACAAAGCCGAACTGCAAATCGCCGACATGGATCGGCATTACTACGCCGATCACGCGCTGACGGTGGCGCGCCATCCGTCCGAAACCGACGACCGGATGATGGTGCGCATCGTCGCGTTCGCGCTGTTCGCGCACGAGCGGCTCGAATTCTGCAAGGGGCTGTCGGACGTCGACGAGCCCGATCTGTGGCAGAAGGACCTGACCGGCGCGATCGACGTCTGGATCGAAGCCGGCCAGCCCGACGAGCGGCGCATCTCGAAGGCGGCCGGCCGCGCCGGGCAGGTCACGGTGATCGCATATGGCGGCAAGACGTCGGATATCTGGTGGCAGGGCGTGCGCAGCAAGGTCGAGCGGCTGCGCAACGTGCAGGTGCTGTCGCTGAACGACGGTGTCGCGGCTGCGCTCGGGAAACTCGCGGAGCGCACGATGCGTCTGCAGTGCACGGTGCAGGACGGCGCTGCGTGGATTTCGAGCGCCGACCACGATCCGGTGGCGGTCGAGTGGACGGTGCTGAAGGCGCGCGCGGACGCGTGACGGCCCGCGTGCCGGCCGCGTTCAGCCGATCGCGGCCGGCGGCCCCTTGAATTCGAGCATGTTGCCTTCGGGGTCGAACAGGTAGATCGACGGCCCGTAGCCGCCGGCGCCGTAGCGCTCCGCAGGCGCGCCCGGCCGTGCACCATGCGCGGCGAAATGGGCGGTCAACGCATCGGGGTCGAACGGCTCGACGCGCAGGCACAGGTGATCGAGATTGCGTCCCGTGCCGGGCGGGCCGCTGTCGGGACGGTCGATCGGGCCGCCGACCGACAGCAGGTCGATCAGCGCGTCGCCGGCGCGCAGTTGCACGAGGCCCAGATCGGGCTGTTCCTTCTCTACATGGCAGCCGACGGCGTCGCAGTAAAAGCGTGTCATCGCGGCCATGTCGGTCACGCGCAGCACGATGTGATCGATCGCGCGGATGGTCGGTTTCATGGGCAAGGCTCTCCTTCGCAGTCCACGAGCATCGAGTGTAGACGCATCGCGCCTGCGCCGCCCGCCGGAACGCGGCACAATCGACGGACGAAAAAAAGCCCGTTCATGCAGAGCGGAACGGGCTTAATCCATATCAGGAGGAGACATGGAGGAGACAGTTCCAACTATACACACGGCGATGGTGCGACGCAATATTCCGAATGCAAAAAAACGTCAGGACGGCGATTTGTCGCATCCGCAGTGCAGCAAAAGGGTGACGGAATGATGACGAAAACCGCGCCGGAACAGCCGGCGCGCATGTTTTGTCGGATTTATTTTCAGGCGATGCGCCCCCGATTATCGGAGCCCGAATCACAGAGCAAGATTCAGGGCGCGACGGCACGTGCCGATGTCTAGAGTAGGCACCATCTACACTAGAGAGTGCGAGGTTCAGATGAAAACCGCCTATCCGACCGATGATGCCCGCTGGGGCGCCGTCACCGAGCGCGATCCGCATGCGGACGGCGCGTTCTTCTACGCCGTGAGCACGACGGGCGTGTTCTGCCGCCCGACCTGCGCGTCGCGGCTGCCGCGTCGCGAAAATGTGTCCTTCTTCGCCGATACGGCCGCCGCGCGTGCGGCCGGCTTCCGGCCCTGCAAGCGCTGCCAGCCGGAAGGGCTGCCGCGCGAGCTCGAGATCGTCAACCGCGCGTGCGCGGTGCTCGACGCGCAGGCCGAGCGGCTCACGCTGCAGCAATTGAGCGACGCCGTGCACGTGAGCCCGTTTCACCTTCAGCGGCTCTTCAAGCGCGTGGTCGGCGTGTCGCCGCGGCAGTACCAGGCCGCGCAGCGCGGTGCTGCGCTACGGCAGGCGCTGCAAAGCGGGCAGCCGGTCACGCAGGCGGCCGTCGACGCGGGCTTCAACTCGCCGTCGCGGCTCTATGCGTCGGTGCCGCGCGAGCTTGGGATGGCGCCGTCGGCGTTCCGTCGGCAGGGCGCCGGTCTGCGGATCGACTATGCGACCGCATCGACGTCGCTCGGTACCGTGCTCGTCGCCGCGACCGAGCAGGGCATCTGCCGGATCGCGTTCGGCGACGAGCCGGCCGCGCTCGTCGGCGAGCTGAAGGACGCGTTCGCGCGCGCCGAACTGGTCGAAGCGTCGGCACGGCTCGCGCCGTTCGTCACGCAGATCCGCGCGTACCTGGATGGCACGCGGCACGCGTTCGACCTGCCGCTCGACATCGCGCCGACCGCATTCCAGCAGCGCGTATGGGAAGCGCTGACGCATATTCCGTACGGCGAAACGCGCAGCTACTCGGAGATCGCCGAGGCGCTGGGTGCGCCGCGCGCGGTGCGCGCCGTCGCGTCCGCGTGTGCGTCGAATCCGGTCGCGCTCGCGATCCCGTGCCACCGGGTCGTACAGAAGGGCGGCGCGCTTTCCGGGTATCGTTGGGGCGTGCGCCGCAAGGCGACGCTGCTCGCGGCCGAAGCGCGTCACGTGCACCACGATCAAACCGAATCCGTTGCGGAGGGCAGTGCAGTTTGAGCATCTCAAAAACAACCATCACCTCCATCGTGAACGGCGGCCATGTGCCGCCGTCCGCGCAAATGGAACTGCGCTTCCATGCGCCGTACGACTGGGCGCGCGTGCTGCGCTTTTTCAGCGGGCGCGCGATTCCGGGTGTCGAGCAGGTGGCGGACGGCGTGTATCGCCGCATCGTCGACCTGCACGGCGATGCCGGCCGGCTCACGGTCGCGAAACATCCGCGCAAGCACTGCCTGGTCGCGACGGTCGAAGGTGCGGTCGCGCGTCACGTCGACGATGCGTTCGCCATGCGCGTCGCGACGATGTTCGACCTCGGCGCCGATCCGGCCGCGATCGGCAGCGGGCTCGCGCGCGATCCGTGGTTCGCGCCGCTCGTCGATGCCGCGCCGGGGCTGCGTGTGCCGGGCGCATGGTCGGGGTTCGAGCTGGCCGTGCGCGCGATCGTCGGCCAGCAAGTGAGCGTGAAGGCCGCGACGACGATCGTCGGCCGGCTCGTCGAACGGGCCGGCGAGCGTGTGGTTCAGGAGGACGACGGCATGCCCGCATGGCGTTTCCCGACGCCCGATGCGCTGGCCGCGTGCGCTCTCGACAAGATCGGGATGCCCGGCAAGCGGGTGGCGGCCCTGACGGGCGTGGCGCGTGCGGTGGCGGCCGGCGACGTGCCGGTCGATCGCGAGCACGCCGATCTCGCGACGCTGCGCAGTGCGTGGCTCGATCTGCCCGGCATCGGCCCGTGGACCGTCGAATACATCGCGATGCGTGCCTGGCGCGATCCGGACGCGTGGCCGGCCTCCGATCTCGTGCTGATGCAGTCGATCGCCGCGCGCGATCCGGCGCTCGACCGGCTCGCGACCCAGAAGCACCGCACCGAAGGCTGGCGGCCGTGGCGCGCGTACGCGGCGCTGCATTTGTGGAATGAGGTGGCCGACCGGGCGGGCGGCGCGCGCGGCGGGTGACCGCTGTGGCTGCGGCCGGGTGCGACCGGGCGAGGCCGCGATGCAACCCGTTGCGCAGGTCATGCCGACCTGCGTAGGCTCACCGCCGGACACCGGACACCGGACACCGGACACCGGACACCGGACACCGGACACCGGACACCGGACACCGGACACCGGACACCGGACACCGGACACCGGACACCGGACACCGGACACCGGACACCGGACACCGGCCGTCACAGCGATTCCGTGCATCCATCGTCGGCAGGATGCCGGGCGCGCGATGCCCACTTACCCCCGCTTTCCGCGATCGGTTCAGCGGCAGGGTTGCACCTGCCGCCACCCGCTCGCGCATCCCGTTCCGTCCGACGAATTCGCGTAACCGGCGTGCCCGTGGCCGCCGGATGGAACCGGTCGCAGATGCGGCGACCGCCGCGACCGGCCCGTCCGGCGGCCCGCTCCGGCCTCCGCATCATGCCCCGCGCCACCTCAAGCGCGTGTTTCGGCGAGATGTTAAAGTGCCCGCTACCAACGAAGCGACCAACAATCCAGCCGGCCGCGCGCGGCGTTCTGCGCGCGGCCGTCACGCACTTGCGTCTCCATGTCGAACACCATGACTCACCGCCAGTCCGAACTGCTGCTGAATCGCCTCGAAGCGTTGAGCTCGGGCCCGACGCGGCAGCATCTGCCCGACGGCCTGCGCGGCATCGAAAAGGAAAGCCTGCGCGTGACGCGCGACGGGATGATCGCGTTCACGCCGCATCCGCGCGCGCTCGGTTCGGCGCTCACGCACCCGGCGCTGACGACCGACTATTCCGAAGCGCTGATCGAGCTGATCACGCCCGCGGAAGGCGACGCCGCGATCACGCTCGAACGTCTCGACGATCTGCATCGCTACGTATATGCATCGCTCGGCGACGAGATGCTGTGGAACGACTCGATGCCCGGCCTGCTGCCGGCCGACGACCAGATCCCGATCGCCAACTACGGCACGTCGAACATCGGCCGCCTGAAGACGGTGTACCGGCGCGGCCTCGCGTACCGCTACGGCCGCACGATGCAGTGCATCGCGGGCATCCACTACAACTACTCGCTGCACGAGGAAGTGTGGCGGCGTCTGCATGCGGACGAAGGCTCGACGGCCACGCTCGTCGATTACCAGTCGGAGCGCTACCTCGCGCAGATCCGCAACTTCCGCCGCCGCAGCTGGCTGCTGATGTACCTGTTCGGCGCGTCGCCCGTGCTCGACACGAAGTTCCTGCGCGGCAAGCCGCACAAGCTCGACACGTTCGATGCCGATACGCTGTACCTGCCGCATGCGACGAGCCTGCGGATGAGCGATCTCGGCTACTCGAACACGACTGCCCAGGCCGCGCTGCACGTCGACTACAACACGCTGCCCGGCTATCTCGACGCGCTGTCGAAGGCCGTGAGCGAGCCGTATCCGGCGTATGAGGCGATCGGCACGCATCGCGACGGCGAGTGGATCCAGATCAACACGAACGTGCTGCAGATCGAGAACGAGTTCTACTCGACGATCCGGCCGAAGCGCGTCACGTATTCGGGCGAGCGGCCGCTGCATGCGCTCGCGTCGCGCGGCGTGCAGTACATCGAGGTGCGCTGTCTCGACATCGATCCGTTCGAGCCGACCGGCATCGCACTGGAAACCGCACGCTTCATCGACGCGTTCCTGCTCGCGTGCGCGCTCGACGAGAGCCCGGCGCTCGACTGCCCCGCGTACAAGGAAGCAAACGCGAACTTCGGCAGCGTGACGATGGAAGGGCGCAAGCCGGGGCTCACGCTGCAGCGCGACGGCCAGCCGGTCACGCTGCAGGCTTGGGCGGACGACCTGATGGCCGATATCGAAACCGTCGGCCGTCGTCTCGACGAAATCCGCGGCGGCGACGAGCATGTGCGCGCAATCGCCGCGCAACGCGAGAAGCTCGCCGATCCGGAGCGCACGCCGTCCGCGCGCGTGCTGCGCACGATGCGCGAGCGCGGCCAGTCGTTCCTCGGGTTTGCGCTGGCGCAGAGCGAAGCGCATGCCGCGCATTTCCGTGCGCGTCCGCCGTCGGCGGAGACGTTGCGCACCGAGCAGGCGCTCGCCGCGAAATCGCTGGCCGAGCAGGCCGAGCTCGAAGCGAAGGAAGCCGGATCGTTCGATGCGTTCGTCGCGGCCTATCGCGCCTATACGCTGAACCGCTTCAGCGTGTGATGTCTGCGCACGTGCATCGCGCCGGTCGGCGCGGTGCACGACGCGTCTCTCCGTCGCCGGTCAGCGCGCACCGTTGTGCGCTCGATCCGGTCGAATCTGCCGTCAGTGATGCGCGTAGGTGCCGCGGTCGATCGCGTGCGGCAGCGCCGGCTTGCCCGATTCCACGTTTGCGCCGCCTTCGCTGCCGTAGCCGGTGTCCTCGCCGCGCGCCTGCGCGGCACGTCGCATGATCGCCTGCATGTGGTCCGGAAAGTCGGGACTGCTCGCGAGGCTCGTCCGGTAGCCGGCGGCCTGCAGCGCCACGAGTTCCTGGCGAACCTGGGCGCGCGTCAGCGTCGACGCGGCCTGCGCGTGAGCGGCGAAGGCCGCGCCGATCAGCACACAGGCGCACGCCGCCCGTTTCATCGTCTTCATCGTGTTCACTCCGTGAGGTTCCGGTGCCGCGCCTGCCATGGCCGGCGCGGGCGGAATCGATGCGACCAGTCTAGGCTTCGGACGCCAAACGAAACATCCCGGCCGCCGTCAGGCACCTTTGCCGCATGTGCAACATTGCGTGGGGGATGGCGCCGTGCTGCGCCGGTGAGGCGCGCGTGACGGGCTTCCTGTCGAACGCGACAGCGGGCTGCCCGCTGCGGGCCAGCGTGTGGCGGCTGGTCCGTATCGGGTCGGCACGCATCGGGCTTGTCCCCCCTTGTACAAGCGCCGTGCGCCTCCTAACCTCATTTAAGCAACCGATCGGTTGGGCGTGCGACGTCGTTGCGTGCGCAAGCGCTTGATCCCGGTCGTGACCGCAGGACATCGCCTTGTACCGAACCCGGGGCATCCCGATGCCAGCTCGGGTCGTCAGCGCAAGGCATGGGACCCGAGTAAGCGCTAAAGCGCCAACTCGGGTCGACATCTGGAGACACGATGAACCCCACCGACGCCCTACCGCCCGGCATCGTCTTCGCACAGCCGCTGACACCAGTCGCCCACTCGCTGCTGCTGTCCTTCCTCGTCGCCGCGATCCCGATCGCGGTTGCGCTGATCGCACTCGGCGTGCTGCGCCGCCCCGCGTGGCAGGCGTCGCTCGCCGGGCTCGTCGCCGGCCTCGCGGTCGCGATCGGCGCATGGGGCATGCCGGCCGGGCTCGCGTTCAACGCGGTCGGCGCGGGCATGGCGCTCGCGGTCGTGCCGGTAATGTGGATCGTCTTCAACGCATTGCTGCTGTACAACATCGCGGTGAAGTCGGGCCGCTTCGACCAGTTCCGGCAATGGATGCTCGACAACCTGCCCGACGATCGCCGCCTCGTGCTGCTCGTCGTCGCGTTCTCGTTCGGCTGCCTGCTCGAAGGGATCTCGGGATTCGGCACGCCGGTCGCGATCACGAGCGCACTCTTGATCGCGCTCGGCTTCCCTGCGCTCGAGGCGCTCACCTACACGCTGCTGTTCAACACGGCGCCGGTCGCGTTCGGCGCGCTCGGCGTGCCGATCACCGTGCTCGGCGCGGTGACGTCGCTGCCGCCCGCGACCCTCGCGCAGATGGTCGGCCGCCAGTTGCCGTTCTTCGCGTTGCTGCTGCCGTTCTACGTAGTCGGCGCGTACGGCGGGCTGCGCTCGATCTCGAAGCTGTGGCCAGCGCTGCTCGTGTCGGGCGGCAGCTTCGCGATCGCGCAGTTCGTCACGTCGAACTTCCTCGGCTACCAGCTCACCGACGTGCTGTCGTCGCTCACGTCGCTGATCGTCACCATCGGCTTCCTGCAGGTGTGGAAGCCGCAGCCCGATCCGCAATACGCGCTCGCGCGCAGCGTGCCGGCAACGGCCGGCGCCGCACGCGCGGGCTTCGGCGGCTGGCTGCCGTGGCTCGTCGTGTCGGTGGTCGTGATCGTGTGGGTGCACGCGAACGTCGCGGCGATCGGCGACGTGAAGATCAAGTGGCCGGGCCTGCACAACGCCGTGTTCGTGTCGCTGTACCACAAGCCGTATGCGGCGATCTGGGACTTCCAGCCGCTCGGCACGGGCACCGCGATCCTGCTCTCGGCGATCATCACGGCCGCGCTGACGCGCACCGGCGTGGGCGATTTCTTCGAATGCGTGGTCAAGACCTGGCGGCAGACATGGATCGCGATCGTCACGGTGATGATGATCGTCGGGCTCGCGTACCTGCTGAACTACTCGGGGATCAGCTACACGCTCGGCACCGGCGTCGCGTCGACGGGGGCCCTGTTCCCGCTGGTGTCCGCGTCGCTCGGCTGGATCGCGGTGTTCCTGTCCGGCAGCGACACGTCGGGCAACGCGCTGTTCGGCAACCTGCAGGTCGTCGCCGCGCGGCAGCTCGGCCTCGATCCGGTGCTGATGGCCGCGACCAACTCGTCCGGCGGCGTGATGGGCAAGATGATCTCGCCGCAGAACATCGCGACGGGTGTATCGACGACGGACCTGAAAGGACAGGAAGGTGTCGTGTTCGCGCGCACCTTCTGGCACAGCGTGATTCTCACGCTGCTGCTCGGCGTGTTGGTATTCCTCCAGCAGCACGTGCTGACGTGGATGATTCCGGCACTGCCGAAGTGAGGTGAGCGCGACGACGGAAGGAAGGCACGAGGAAAAACGAGGGAAGGCGCGGGAAAAGCGCCTGCAAAGTGCGGAACCGGTGAGCGCGCGGCAGTTCAGCGCGCGTTCACCCGCCGCGCCGTTCGTCCGGCGTCATCCGTTCCGGCCGTATCACCGCCGGCCGGCAGGATGCACGCGAGGAAGGCGTCGATCGCCGGGCTCTGGCGGCGCGCCTTCAGGTAGTACACGTATTCGTCGATCGTCGTGTCGACGCCGCGCAGCGCGATCACGCGCAAATCCGGATGACGTTCGGCTTCGCCGAGCGGAAACAGGCTGCCGCCCACGCCGTGCAGGATCGCCTCGCGGATCGCTTCGCGGCTGCCGATCTCGGCAACCGATACGGCCGCGACACCTGCCGCCGCGAGAATCGTCTCCGTGCAGCGGCGCGTGACCGAGCCTTCCTCGCGAATCAGCAGCCGCACGTCGGCGAGCTGCGCCGGCTCGATCGCGTCGAAGCGCGCGAGCGGATGGTTGCGATGCACGACGAGCACGAGCGGATCGGTCGAGATCACCTTGCGTTCGAGGCCGTCGGCATCGTTGCGCTGCGACGAGACGGCGAGGTCGATGCGGAATTCCTGCAACGCCTGCAGGATCTCCTCGGAGTTGCCGATCCGGCACGTGAGCGCGATCGACGGATGCGCGTTCGAGAAGCGGCCGACCGCGTCCATGATGTAGTACGGCCCCGTCGCACCGATCCGCAGGTGGCCTTCGAATAGGCCGCCGACGTTGCGCAGCATGATGTCGGCCTGCGCCTCGAGCGCGATCATCTTCTCGACGAGCGGCAGCAGCTCGATGCCCGTCTCGGTGATCTCGAGCTTGCGGCCGCTGCGGTAGAACAGCTCGACGCCGTACACCTGCTCGACCTGCCGGATCTGCGCGGCGATCGTCGGCTGGCTCACGCCCAGGTGGCGCGCGGCGCGCGTGATGCTGCCCTGCCGGACGGTCGCGTGGAACGCCTTCAGCTGATCGAACACGACTCGGCTTCTCCCCTCTGTATCGCGCGTCAGCGTAGCGCATGCATATGTCGGCCGGATGAAAGACGCGTCGTGCGCCGCTTCGAAAGAATTTCTGTGGGTAACCCAAAGAAACCTGCGGTAACCGGTCACGGCCGGGACACGCCGATGCGGGGTAATAACGGCAACGCACCACCGCCGGCCCCGCTCGACCGGCGCCCCACTCCTATCGACAACAGGGTTCTCTTCATGTCCTCGAACAATCGACGCGATTTCCTGCGCCTCGCCGCGCAGTCGGCCGGCGCGATGGCCGCCTACGCGGGCTTCCCGCCCGCGATCCGCAATGCGCTGGCGATGCCGGCCGCCTATCGCACGGGCACGATCCGCGACGTCGAACACGTCGTGATCTTCATGCAGGAAAACCGTTCGTTCGACCATTACTTCGGCGGGCTGCGCGGCGTGCGCGGCTTCAACGACCCGCGCCCGCACCTGCTGCCGAGCGGCGCGCCGGTGTGGCAGCAGCCGCCGGCATCGGTGTTCACGAAGAACTACCATTCGCGCGGCCTCGATCCGTCGGCGCCGTACGTGCTGCCGTTCTACCTCGATCCGAAGCAGACGACCGAATTCCAGCCGGGCACCAACCACGGCTGGAGCAGCGGCCACCTGTCCTGGAACAACGGCCAGTGGGACCAGTGGGTGAACCAGAAGCAGGACGTGCTGACGATGGGCTACCTGAAGCGCCAGGATCTCACGTACCACTACGCATTGGCCGACGCGTTCACGATCTGCGATTCGTACTTCTGCTCCGCGCACGCCGACACCGCGCCGAACCGCATCTACCTGTGGACCGGCACGGTCGACCCGCGCAACATCTACGGCAACCCGCCGAACGGCCCGGGCATCGGCGAGCGCGACGACGTGAACGGCTACACGTGGACGACCTACGCGGAACGCCTCGAGAACGCGAAGATCAGCTGGAAGGTGTACCAGGGCGGCACGGGCATCCCGGGCGACCCGACCGACAACTACACCGACAACTCGCTGATGTTCTTCAAGCGCTTCCAGGTGAAGGAAGGCGCGAGCGGCCCGCTGGTCGACAAGGGTGCGTCGGACCACACGCTCGCCGAGCTGAAGGCGGACGTGCAGGCGAACCGGCTGCCGCAGGTGTCGTGGATCGTGTCGCCGTACAAGTACAGCGAACACCCGCAGGCGTCGCCGACCGACGGCGCGTTCTACATCAACATGGTGCTCGAGGCGCTCACGTCGAACCCGGAAGTGTGGGCGAAGACGGTGTTCATCCTCAACTACGACGAGAACGACGGGTTGTTCGACCACGTCGTGCCGCCGGTGCCGCCGGTCACGAGCGGCGTGGGCGGCCAGGGCATCGTGTCGTCGAACCTGCTGTCGAATCTCGGCGACGAGCTGCTCGACCTGAACAAGTACCCGGGCGAAATGAGCCCGCTCGTGCCCGGCGCGGACCCGGGCGGCATCCAGCCGATCGGCCTCGGGCCGCGCGTGCCGCTGATCATCATCTCGCCGTGGACGAAGGGCGGCTGGGTGTGCTCGGAGACGTTCGACCATACGTCGGTGCTGCGTTTCCTCGAAGCGCGCTTCGGCGTGAAGGAGCCGAACATCAGCGCATGGCGCCGGTCGATCTGCGGCGACCTCACGTCGGCCTTCGACTTCTCCGCGCGCCCCGACACGCGCACGGTCAGCTTCACGGTGCCGCAGCACATCGCGACGGCCGGCCAGGCGTACCAGGTGCCCGCGCAGCAGTCGATGCCGACGCAGGAGCCCGGCACGCGTCCGGCACGTGCGCTGCCGTACGAGCTGTTCGTGCACAGCCGCGTGAGCGGGCACGACGACAGCGTGTCGCTCGACTTCGCGAATACCGGTGATGCAGGCGCCGCGTTCTACGTGTACGACCGCCGCAACCCGACGACGCCCCCGCGCCGCTATGCGGTGTCCGCGCACGACCGCTTCGTCGACACGTGGAACACGTCGGCCGCGCGCGGCGACTACCATCTCGCGGCGTATGGCCCGAACGGCTATCTGTGCGAGTTCCAGGGCAACACGCGGCTCGCGGCGGACGGCCGCCACGCGAACCCCGAAGCGCGGATCGGCTACGACGTGCGCAACCGCCACGTGTATCTGCAACTGCGCAACAGCGGGCGCGCGACGTGCCGCGTGACGGTCGACAACGCGTATAGCCACAAGCATGCGCGGACCTACACGCTGGAGCCGGGCGAGCGCATCGAGGACCACTTCGAGCTGTCGTCGAGCCACGGCTGGTACGATCTGACGATCACCGCGACGACGCTGCGCGGCGGCGACGACAAGGTCGTGCGCCGCTTCGCGGGCCACGTCGAGACGGGCCGGCCGAGCCAAAGCGATCCGGGGCCGGTGAAGCACCCGACGGCCTGACGGCCGCCACGCGTCGCGCGAGGCGGGCGAAGTCAGCCCGCCGCGCGAGCGTTGCCTGCCAGTCGCGCTTCGGAGGCATTCCGGCAGGCGGAATTGGTTTTTGGAAACTGAAAACTGTTGACAATGTGTCGGGCCGAGGGTATACAAGGATCATTCGCCGATATGGCGCCCTCGTTTTCTACCGCAGCCCTGCTGCCCGCCCGACCATGACAGCCCCGAACGCGCTCAGCGCCATCGAACTCCTGCAAAGCCAGTCGCTTGCGATGATCGTCCAGGACATGCTCGAGCGCGCGATCGTCTCCGGCGAATACGCGCCCGGCGAGAAGCTCAACGAAGTCGAGATCGCGACCAAGCTGAACGTGTCGCGCGGCCCCGTGCGCGAGGCATTCCGCGCGCTCGAGCAGGCCGGCCTGCTGCGCAACGAGAAGAACCGCGGCGTGACGGTGCGCGTCGTGCCGTTGCGCGAAGCCGAGGAGATCTACGAAGTGCGCGCGATGCTCGACGAGTCGGTCGCGCGCGCGCTCGCGAAGCGCATCTCGCCCGACACGCTGAAGGTGCTGAAGGGCATCATCCAGTCGATGAAGGATGCCGCGAAGACGCACGACGTCACGCGCTATACCGAGCTGAACGTGCAGTTCCACGACGCGATGGTCGTCGGCGTGGGCAATACGCATCTCACCGATACCTACCGCCGGCTCGTGCGCCAGCTCGGCCTGCTGCGCCAGGCGGCGATCGAGGCCGAGGAGGATGCGATCGCCGTGTCCGCGGCCGAGCACGACAAGATCGTGCAGGCGCTCGCGAGCGGCGACGAGGAGCAGGCCGTGGCGCTCGTGCGCGAGCACTTGTCGCACGGCCTCGAGCGCATGCGCCGCACGCATGAGCAGGGGCTGCCCTCGACCGGCAAGTCGGCGCGGGAGAAGCCCGTGCGCGCGTAAGTGCGCGGCAACGCCTGCGCGGGTTGCCGCGAAATGGTTGCCGCACGACAGCAAAGGGACGCTTCGCAGCGTCCCTTTTTCATTGCGGCTTCGGGTCATTCAAGCCACGCAAGTCAACGCATCGTCACGCCTTGTCGGCTTTCCCGGCCGCGCTCGCGAATTTCGCGAGCCACGTGTCGACAACTGCCGGCGGCCGGCTCTCGTCTTCCGCGCGCTCCTTGCGGCGGATCGCATTGCGCACGACGTGCGCGCCGACATAGCGGATCGGCTCCGGCGGGAAATGACCCAGCGGGCCGCGCACGATCGGGCTGCGCGTCCATGCGTTGTCGAGGCCGAGCACGAGCGACGACAGGATCTGCCCGCCCATGTAGGTCGGCCCCACGCCGTTGCCCGAATAGCCGAAGCCGTAGAACACGTTCGGCGCGTCGTCGAGGCGGCCGAAGAACGGGAAGCCGGTGACGGAGCGATCCGACGGCCCGTTCCAGCTCGCGGTGACCGGCACGCCGGCAAGCGACGGAAAGAATTCGCGCAGGCTCTGCGTGAGTTGCGCCTCGTACGGCGAGCGCCGGTCGAACACGGGCGCGATGCGGCTGCGCCACGAGAACGTGTTGCCGCCCTTGCCGAGCATCAGCCGCCCGTCGGCGGTGGTGCGGTAGTAGTAGACGAAGATCCGCGAATCGAGCACCGACACGCCGTCCACGAGCCCGGTCTTTTCGAGCAGCTCGGGGCATTTCTCGGTGATGACCATGTCGCTCGACACGACCGCGATCGTCCGTTCGAACTGCGGGAAGCGGCTCGCCATCCACGCGTTGATCGCGAACACGAGCTTGCCCGCACGCACGCTGCCGACCGGCGTGCGCACGACGGCCGGCTGCCCGGGCGTGAAGTCGAGCATCGGCGTGCGCTCGTAGATCCGGATGCCCATCGCGAGCGCGACGCGGCGCAGCCCGCGCACGAGCTTGCCGGGATGCACGGTCGCGGCGATCGGCGAGTAGACGCCGTCGAGATTGCGGGCGGACCCCGAGCGGCGCGCGACTTCGGCGGGCGGCAGCGGTTCGTAGCTGTGGATGCCGCACGCGGCGAGCGCGTCGAGCACCGGCGCGAGCGTGCCGACCTGCGCACGCGACGTCGCGGTGTACAGCGTGCCGTCGAGCCGCAGCTCGGCATCGATGGCGTGCGCGCGGCAGAAATCGGCGATGTGCTGCACGGCCGCTTCGGAGGCCTTCACGAGCCGGATCGCCTCGGCTTCGCCGAACAGCCGCCGCAGCGTCAGGAACTTCGCGGACCACGTGAGCAGGCAGCCGCCGTTGCGGCCGCTCGCGCCGGCGCCGCACAGGTCGGCCTCGACGATCGCGATGTCGAGCGCGGGGTTCTGCTGCTTCGCCTGGATCGCGGTCCAGAGCCCGGTGAAGCCGCCGCCGACGATGCACACGTCGGCCTGCGTCGCACCTTGCAGCGCGGGGGCGAGATCGCCGTCGTTGAACAGCGCTTGTTCGATCCAGAAGGGTCGCATGGGAGGGTTCGTGGAAAAGGGGCCGTGCCGCGCACTGCCAAACAATCGGCCGCCGCATGCGAACGTGCATGCGGCGGGGACCATCACGTCACGTCGTCATGCGTCGCGTCAGGCGGCGGCTTCCGCCGACACGCGGCGCACGCCCATTGCCCGCAGCGTGTCGGCGATCGCGGCGACGGCGCCCGGGATGCCGGCTTCGCCGAAGTGGCCGATGCAGCCGACCCGGAACGTCTCGACCTCGGTCAGCTTGCCCGGATACAGGATGTAGCCGCGCTGCTTGACCTCCTGGTAGAAGCGCTTGAAGTCGTAGTTCGGATCGTCCGGTGCATGGAACGTGACGATGATCGGCGCCTGGATCGCCGGATCGAGGAACGGCCGGAAGCCGAGCGCGAGCATCCCGTCGATCAGCGCGCGATAGTTGCGCTGGTAGCGGCCGCCGCGCGCCGCGAGCCCGCCTTCGTCGACGTATTGCGCGACGGCCGCGTCGAGTGCCGCGACCACGTGCGTCGGCGGCGTGAAGCGCCACTGCGTCGTGCGTTGCATGTAGACCCACTGGTCGTACAGGTCCATCGCGAGCGAGTGGCTGTTGCCTTCGCAGCGTTCGAGCGCGCTGCGCTTCGCGATCACGAAGCCGAGCCCCGGCACGCCTTCGAGGCATTTGCCGGATGCGGCGATCACCGCGTCGAACGGCGTCGTACGCGCATCGATGTCGATCGCGCCGAACGAGCTCATTGCATCGACGATCAGTGCGCGGCCGTGCTTCGCGACGACCTGCGCGATGTCGTGCAGCGGGTTCAGCACGCCGGCGCCCGTTTCGCAGTGCACGAGCGCGACGTGCGTGATGGTCGGATCGGCGGCGAGCGCACGCTCGACGTCGGCCGGATCGACGCGGCGATCCTCGCTGTAGTCGATCGTCGTCAGCTGGCGGCCGAGCACGCGGCAGATCTTCGCGATGCGCTGGCAGTACGCGCCGTTGTTCGGCACGAGCACGTGGCCGTCGCGCGGCACGAGCGTGCCGAGGGCCGCTTCGACCGAGAACGTGCCGCTGCCTTGCAGCGGCACGCATTCGTGCGTGCCTTCGCCGTGCACGATCTGCAGCAGGCGTTCGCGCAAGCGCGCGGTGATCGCGTTGAAGTCGCTGTCCCACGATCCCCAGTCGCGCAGCATTGCGTCGCGCGTGGTGTCGGAGGTCGTCAGGGGGCCGGGGGTGAGCAGGATGGGCTGGGCGGCGAGCGTCATGGTGTCTCCTTGATGAAGTCGGGACGTCACGTGAATACGGTCAAAGAATCAACGGCGATGCGGATTGCGCCACGCCTGCGTACGGCGCAACAGTCGATGCGAGATGCACGCGAACAGCACGCACGCGAACGACGAGGTCGCGAGCACGAGCGTGGCCATCGCGGCGGCCGGGCCCATCTGGCCCGCGTCGTCGAGGTTCAGGATCGCGACCGACGCGGGTTGCGTGTCGGGCGAGTAGAGGAACGCGACGGCCGAGACCGTCGTCATCCCGTTGACGAACAGGTAGCGCGCGATCAGCAGGATCGCCGGCAGGCACACGGGTACGGTCACGCGCACGAAGGTCTTGTAGAACGGCACCTTCAGCGACGCGGACACGGCCTCGAACTCGCTGTCGATCTGCCGGAGCGCGGTGACGGCGGTCAGGTGGCTCGACGCGTAGTAGTGCACCACCGTGACGATCGCGAGCAGCCACAGCGACCCGTACAGCCCGTTCAGAGGATTGCCGGGCGCGTTGAACAGGAAGATGTAGCTGATGCCGAGCACGAGCCCCGGCACGCCCATCGGCAGGATCGCGCACAGCGCGATGAAGCCGCGCAGCCAGCGTGCGCCGCGGGTCTTCTCGATCAGGTAGGCGCCACCGAACACGACGATCGTGCCGCCGAGCGCCACCGTCGCGGCCATCCGCAGGCTGTTCTTGTACGCGTCGAAGATGCCCGCGCCGATCAGCCCCATCTCGTAGTGCTGCAGCCCGAGCGTCATCTGGTACGGCCAGAACTTCACGAACGACGCGAACACCGAGATGCCGACCACCGCGATGAAGAACGCGCACACGATGCCGCAGTACGCGAGCATCGCGGCGTCGAAGCCGCGCGACGGCTTCGGCTGGTACGGCGTCGAACGTGCGCCGAGCTGCGACTGCTGGCGGCGGCGGATGAAGAAGTCGACGCCGAACGCGACGAGGGCCGGACACAGCAGCATCAGGCTCACGACCGCGCTACGGTTGAAATCCTGCAGGCCGATGATCAGCTTGTAGATGTCGGTCGACAGTACGTTGTACGAACCGCCGATCACCACCGGCACGCCGAAGTCGTTGATGCACATCGTGAACGCCACCATCGTCGCGCTGATCAAGCCGTACTTCGCGCCCGGCAGCGTGATCGTGAAGAACTTGCGGATGCGGCTCGTGCCCATCGCGTCGGCGGCCTCGTAGAGCCGGCCGTCGGCCAGCGACAGCGCGGTGACGAGGATCATCAGCACGTGCGGGAACGACGCATACACCATGCTCAGCACGATGCCCGGCAGCCCGTAGATCGAATGGCCGTGCAGCAGCGGCTTGAGCAGCCCCGCGTTGCCGAACCAGTAGATGAACGACACCGCGGACAGCAGCGTCGGCGCGAGCAGCGGCAGCAGCGCGATCGTGCGCGCCGCGTTCTTCAGCGGCATGCACGAGCGGGTCAGCGCGTAAGCGAACGTGAACGCCATCGGCACGACGATCGACGTGACGAGCGCGCCGACCGTCAGCGAATGCAGCATCGAGCGCAGTACGCCGCTGTCCTCGAGATACTCGACGAAGTTGTGTGCGCCGACGAAGCGCCCGTCCGCATCGACGAAGCATTTCTGCACGACGAGCGCGAGCGGCAGCAGCAGGAACATCGACATCAGCGCGGCCATCGCGACGAGCGCGAGCTGCGCGATGCGGTCGTGCCAGTGCGTGATCTGCCGCACGTCGGCGGGGGCGGAGGCGCCGCGGCGGCGCTCGGTCAGGACGGTGCTCATTGCAGTCGCTCCTTCGCGCTCGGGAACACGCGGACATGCTCGCGATCGAGCGCGAGGTCGATGCGCGCGCCGGCCTGCACGCCGGTGCGGTCGACGTCGTGATACGACAGGTCGGCGACGATCTCCTGGCCGTCGAGCCCGTCGATCCGGAAGCTCACGCGGCAGAACGCGCCGAGGAATTCGAGCTTCTCGACGCGGCCGGCCAGCACGTTGTCGGCCGTCTCGCCCGGCACGCGGATGCGCAGGTCCTCGGGCCGCACGTAGACCGACACCGCCGCGCCTTGCGCCGGGCGGGCCGCACCGTGGCGGCAGTCGAGGCCGACCGTACCCGCGCGCAGCGAGCCGTCCTGCGTGACTTCGGCGGGAATCGTGTTGACGCGGCCGATGAAGTCCGCGACGAACGGCGACGCGGGCTGCCGGTAGATTTCGAGCGGCGTGCCGATCTGCTCGATCACGCCGTGGTTCATCACGACGATGCGGTCGGCCATCGACAGCGCTTCTTCCTGGTCGTGCGTGACCATGATCGTCGTCACGCCGAGCCGCTGCTGCAGCGCGCGGATCTCCTGGCGCAGCCGCACGCGCACCCGCGCGTCGAGCGCCGACAGCGGTTCGTCGAGCAGCAGCAGGCCGGGGGAGGTGGCGAGCGCGCGTGCCAGCGCGATGCGCTGCTGCTGGCCGCCGGACAGCTGGCCCGGATGCTTGCGATGGCTGTCGGGCAGGCCGACCAGCGCGAGCAGCGTGTGCACGCGCTCGTGGATCGCGTCGCGCTTCATCTTGCGGTTCACGAGCCCGTACGCGACGTTGTCGTACACGGTGAGGTTGGGGAACAGCGCGTACGACTGGAACACGATCCCGTAGTCGCGCAGTTGCGGCGGCAGCCGCGAGATGTCGCGGCCGTCCTGCATGATGTGGCCGGCGTTCTGCGTCTCGAGCCCCGCGATGATCCGCAGCAGCGTGGTCTTCCCACAGCCGGACGGCCCCAGGAAGCAGATCATTTCGCCCTTCATCACGCTCAGGTTGATGTCGGTGAGGACCTGCGTGTCGTTGTACCGCTTCTCGATGCGTTCTACGCTCAGATAAGGTGCCATGCGCGCCTCCATGCTGGGGCGGCCCGGGGGCCGGATTCGACGATGGAAAGGGTGGCGCGGGGCGGCGCGCGGCGCGGCCCCGCGGCGGGTCGCGACGTTACTGCTGCGCTTTCGCGCCGTAGCGCTTCTGCCACGTATCGAGAATCGACTGGCGGTTCTTCGCCGACCATACGAAGTCGTTCTTCACGAGCAGGTCCGAGTAGTTGTCGGGGATGCCGGCGAGCTTGCGCGCGACCCCCGGGTACGCGACGATCGCCCACCAGCGCGCGGTGATCTGGTTCGCCTCCTTGCTCGCCATGAAGTCGGCGAGCTTCTTCGCGGCGTCGGGCTGCTTCGTCGTCTTCATGATCGCGGTGCCTTCCATGTCCCAGCCGAGCCCTTCCTTCGGGAACACGAGATCGATCGGCGCGCCCTGCGACTGCAGTTCGTGGCCGCGGAACTCGAACGAGATGCCGATCGGGAATTCGCCGGTGCCGGCGAGCGTGCACGGCTTCGAGCCCGAGTGCACGTATTGCGCGACGTTCTTGTCGAGCGCGTCCATGAACTTCCAGCCTTTGTCGTCGCCGAAGGTCTGCAGCCACGCGGTCACGTCGAGGTAGCCGGTGCCGGACGAAACCGGGCTCGGCATCACGATCGCGCCTTTATAGACGGGCTTCGTCAGGTCTTCCCACGACGTCGGCTTCGGGATGCCCTTCGCCTGCGCGGCGACGCGGTTGTAGCAGATCGTCGCGCCCCACACGTCCATGCCGACCCAGTGCGGCGGCGTGTTCGCGTCGCTGTACTTGCGCGTGAGCTGGTCGAAGTCCTTCGGTGTGTAGGGCATCAGCATGCCCTGCAGGTCGAGCAGCGTGAGGCTCGACGCGGCGAGGCCGAGCACGACGTCCGCGCGCGGGTTGTTCTTCTCCGCGAGCAGCTTCGCGGTGACCGAGCCGGTCGAGTCGCGCACCCAGCGGATCTCGATATCGGGGTTCGCTTTCTCGAACGCATCCTTGTAGGGCTTCATCGCCTCGTCTTCCAGCGCGGTATAGACGAGCAGCGACGTCTTCGCGTGCGCCGCCTGCACCGCGCCGAGCGCGACCGCCGCGGCCAGTGCGAAGCGGGCCGCGCCCGCCGCCCATGCGTTCAAACGCTTGTTTACCGGCACTTCGTTCATCTTCAGACCCCTTGACTGTGGCGCCGCGGCACGCGGCGGATGAGTGGAGACCAGCCCTCTTGCTGCACCGTTGTTTTGCTTTCTGTTCTCTGCATGTTGTTGACAATCTACAAATCATCAATTTTAATGTCAAGCATGGAAAACACCTCCCTTCGGCGCGGCGCGGGCGCCGACGGCTCACCCCTTCGACCTGAAAGGAATGAACGTCATGAATGAAACGCCTGTATCCGTGGAAGTGAACGGCCGCCGCTACAACTGGATGAGCCGGCCCGTGGTGGTCGTGTGCGTCGATGGCTGCGCGTACGAATATCTGGAAGAAGCGGCCGAGGCCGGCGTCGCGCCGTTCCTGCGCACGCTGCTGAAGCCGGGCACGGCGCTCAAGGGCGAGTGCGTGGTGCCGAGCTTCACGAACCCGAACAATCTGTCGATCGTGACAGGCGTGCCGCCGGCGGTGCATGGGATAAGCGGCAACTACTTCTACGATCGCGACACCGGCGCCGAAGTGCTGATGAACGATCCGAAGTACCTGGTCGCACCGACCGTGCTCGCGACCTTCGCGGAGCAAGGGGCGAAAGTCGCGGTCGTCACCGCGAAGGACAAGCTGCGCCGCCTGCTCGGCAAGGGGCTGAAGGGCATCTGCTTCTCGTCGGAAAAGGCCGACGAGGCGAGCGTCGAGGAAAACGGCATCGCCAACGTGCTCGAGCTGGTCGGCAAGCCGGTGCCGAGCGTGTATAGCGCGGACCTGTCGGAATTCGTGTTCGCGGCCGGCGTGCGCCTGCTCGAGACGCGCCCGATCGACCTGATGTACCTGTCGACCACCGACTACGTGCAGCACAAGTGCGCGCCCGGCACGGAAGGCGCGAACGCGTTCTACGCGATGATGGACACCTACCTGCAGCGCCTCGACGCGCTCGGTGCGATCGTCGCGATCACGGCCGATCATGGAATGAACGCGAAGCACGACGATGAAACCGGCGAGCCGAACGTGATCTACCTGCAGGAGCTGTTCGACGAGTGGCTCGGCGAGGACGCGGCGCGCGTGATCCTGCCGATCACCGATCCGTACGTCGTGCACCACGGCGCGCTCGGCTCGTTCGCGACCGTCTACGTGCCGGCGTCGGCCGATACCGAAGCGCTGCGCGCACGGCTCGCCGCGGTCGACGGCATCGAGGTCGTGCTGACGGGCGCCGAGGGTTGCGCGCGCTTCGAGCTGCCGCCGGCGCGGATGGGCGACCTGATCGTGATCTCGAAGCAGGACGTCGTGCTCGGCACGCGCCGCATCAAGCATGACCTGTCGGGCCTCGACGTGCCGCTGCGCTCGCACGGCGGGATCTCCGAGCAGATCGTGCCGCTGATCTTCAGCAAGCCGGTCGCCGGCGACGTCTCGGGCCGCGCGCGCCTGCGCAACTTCGACATCATCGACATCGCGCTCAACCATCTGCAGTGATGCGCACGCATCCGTAAGGGGACACACTCATGAACGCCATTGCAGCATCGACGGACGTCCGCGAGCTTCGTCGCGAAGCACTGCGAATCGATGGGGAACGGATTCATCGGGACGCGGTAATCGAAGTGCGCAACCCGTACGACGGCGCGCTGGTCGGCACCGTGCCGAAGGCGACGCTGGACGACGTGCGGCGCGCGTTTGCCGCCGCACGTGCCTACCGGCCGACGCTCACGCGCCACGATCGCGCGGCGATCCTGCGCCGCGCGGCCGACATCGTGCGCTCGCGCACGGCCGAAATTGCAGCGCTGATCACGGCCGAGGCCGGCCTGTGCATCAAGGATTCGACGTACGAAGCGGGCCGCGTGGCCGACGTGCTGACGTTCGGTGCCGGTGAAGTGCTGAAGGACGACGGTCAGATCTTCTCGTGCGACCTGACCCCGCACGGCAAGAAGCGCCGCGTGTACACGCAGCGCGATCCGCTGCTCGGCGTGATCTCGGCGATCACGCCGTTCAATCACCCGATGAACCAGGTCGCGCACAAGATCGTGCCGTCGGTGGCCACCAACAACCGGATCGTCGTGAAGCCGTCGGAGAAGGTGCCGCTGTCGTGCTACCTGTTCGCGGACATCCTGTACGAAGCCGGCCTGCCGCCTCAGATGCTGCAGGTGCTCACCGGCGACCCGAAGGAGATTGCCGACGAGCTGATCACGAACCCGGCGATCGACCTGATCACGTTCACCGGCGGCGTATCGATCGGCAAGTCGATCGCGTCGCGCATGGGCTACCGCCGCGCGGTGCTCGAGCTCGGCGGCAACGATCCGATCATCGTGATGGAAGACGCCGACCTCGACGAAGCGAGCACGCTCGCGGTGTCGGGTTCGTACAAGAACTCGGGGCAGCGCTGCACCGCGATCAAGCGGATGCTCGTGCACGAGGCGGTGGCTGATCGCTTTACGGAGCTGGTGGTCGAGAAAACGCGTGCGTGGTCGTACGGCAATCCGTCCGATCCGTCGGTCGACATGGGCACGGTGATCGACGAGGCCGCCGCGAAATTCTGCGAGCAGCAGGTGAACGACGCGATCGCGCGCGGCGCGCGGCTGCTGGTCGGCAACGTCCGCGACGGCGCGCTGTATTCGCCGACGGTGATCGATCGCGTGACGCCCGACATGCCGCTGGTGAAGTACGAAACCTTCGGCCCCGTGTCGCCGATCATGCGCTTTCGCGACATCGACGAAGCGATCCGGATGTCGAACAGCACCGACTATGCACTGTCGTCGTCGGTCTGCACGAACCGCTTCGATCACATCACGCGCTTCATCACCGAGCTGGAAGTCGGCAGCGTGAACGTGCGCGAAGTGCCGGGCTACCGGCTCGAACTGACGCCGTTCGGCGGCGTGAAGGATTCGGGGCTCGGTTACAAGGAAGGCGTGCAGGAAGCGATGAAGAGCTTCACGAATACGAAGACGTATTCGCTGCCGTGGTAAGTGATGTGTAAGCCGCGCGCACCGGTTTCGCGGCCGGTGCGCGCGTTATTCGATCGGCTCATATCGATAGCCGATTTGCGTTTTTGCCGGGCCTCGACGCGTCGGTAGAATTCGCGGACCTCTCGAACGGCATGCGTGTGCCGCGGGAATATTTCGTCCAATCATTCGGGGTCCGCACCATGAAATTCCTTCGCTCCATCCTGGTCGTCGCCATGCTGCAGGCCGTTTCGGTCACGAGCGCACTGGCTGCCGACGACCTGTCGCAGATCAAGTCGTCCGGTGTGTTCCGGGTCGGCACCGAAGGCACCTACGCGCCGTTCACGTACCACGACGAAACCGGCAAGCTGACGGGCTTCGACGTCGATATCGCGACCGCGATCGCGCAGCGCCTCGGCGTGAAGCCGCAGTTCGTCGAAGGCAAGTGGGACGGGCTGATCGCGGGCCTCGACGTGAACCGCTACGACGCGGTCGTCAACGAAGTGTCGATCACCGACGCGCGCAAGGCGAAATACGATTTCTCGACGCCGTACATCACGTCCCGCGCGGTGCTGATCGTGCGCGCGGACAACACGACGATCCACTCGTTCGACGACCTCAAGGGCAAGAAATCCGCGAACACGCTGACCAGCAATTTCGGCAAGCTCGCGGCCGCGCACGGGGCGGACGTCGTGCCCGTGCAGGGCTTCAACGAATCGATCGATCTGCTGAGCTCGGGGCGCGTCGACGCGACGATCAACGATTCGCTGTCGTACCTCGATTTCCGCAAGCACAAGCCGGACGCGAAGCTGAAGATCGCGGCGACCGACACGGGCGGCGCGAGCGACGCATCGGGCGTGCTGCTGCGCAAGGGCAGCCCCGCGCTGGTGGCCGCGATCGACAAGGCGCTCGCGGACATCAAGGCCGACGGCACCTACGCGAAGATCTCGCAGAAGTATTTCGGCCGCGACGTGTCGCAACCGTGACGCGAGGCTGAACGATGCCGGCCTGGCTTCACCTGATGGCGGAATCGCTGCGGCCCCTGCTCGTCGCGGGGCTCGTGTTCACGGTACCGCTCACGCTCGCGTCGTTCGCGATCGGCCTGCTGCTCGCCTTCGGCGCGGCGCTCACGCGGCTGTTCGGGCCGCGCTGGGCGCAAGCCGCCGTCCGTTTCTACATCTGGCTGTTTCGCGGTTCGCCGCTGCTCGTGCAGCTGTTCGTGATCTTCTACGGTTTGCCGAGCGTCGGCATCGTGCTCGATCCGCTGACGGCCGCGGTGATCGGCTTCTCGCTGAACGTCGGTGCGTACAACGCCGAGGTGATCCGCGGCGTGATCGAATCGATTCCGAAAGGGCAGTGGGAAGCCGCGTACTCGATGGCGATGACGCGCCCGCAGGCGCTGCGTCGCGCGATCCTGCCGCAGGCCGCGCGCGTTGCGCTGCCCGCACTGTCGAATTCGTTCATTTCGCTCGTGAAGGACACGTCGCTCGCGGCCGTGCTGACCGTGCCGGAAATCTTCCAGGCCGCGCAGCGGATCGCGGCCGTGACCTACGAGCCGATGATTCTCTATACGGAAGCCGCGCTGGTCTATCTGCTGCTCAGCTCGGTGCTGTCCACGCTGCAGCGTCGCCTCGAAATCCGCTTCGGCCGTCATGCGCTGTTCCAGGCGGAACTGCGATGATCAGGCTCGAACGCATAGACAAGTCGTTCGGCACGCATCGCGTGCTGCAAGGGATCGACCTCGCGTTGCAACCCGGCAGCGTGACGGCGCTGATCGGGCCGTCCGGCAGCGGCAAGAGCACGCTGCTGCGTTGCGTGAACCTGCTCGAAGTGCCCGAGGCGGGTGCGCTGACGGTCGGCGACGCACGCATCGACTTCTCGCCGGCGCAGCGGCCGGCGCGCGACGCCGTGTTCGCGGTGCGCCGCCAGACCGGCATGGTGTTCCAGAACTTCCAGCTGTTTCCGCACCTGAGCGTCGTGCAGAACGTGATGGAAGGGCTCGTCACCGTGCAGCGCTGGCCGCGCGAGCGAGCCCGCGAACGCGCGCTCGCGCTGCTCGAGAAGGTCGGCATCGCGGACAAGGCCGACGCGTGGCCCGGCACGCTGTCGGGCGGCCAGCAGCAACGCGTCGCGATCGCGCGTGCGCTCGCGCCGTCGCCGCAGGTGCTGTTGTGCGACGAGCCGACGTCGGCGCTCGATCCGGAACTGTCCGTCGAAGTGGTCGAGGTGCTGCGCCAGCTCGCACGGGAAGGCACGACGATGCTGATGGCGACGCACGACCTGCGTCTGGCCGCGTCGATTGCACACGACGCGGTGTTTCTCGCGGAAGGCCGTATCGTCGAGGCCGGTGCGTCGCGCGACCTGTTCGGCGACCCGCGCGATCCGCGCACCGCAAAATTCATCTCGACGCTCGCGCAGGGCGTGCCGGTGTTCTGACGCGGCACGCGAAGAGCGACATGCGCGACAGCGGGCGTCAACCTTGCCCTGATGCGTCGAGCACTGCCGCGACGATCGCCTCCGGCGCATCTTCCTGCACCAGGTGGCCCGCACGCGGCACCCTGATCAGCCGGCCGTTCGCGATGCGATCGGCCAGCGCCTGCCCCTGTTCGAGCGGAATCCACGCGTCGTCCTCGCCCCACACGATGCGCACCGGAAAGTCCGGCGGCGCGTAACGCGCCTCGGCTTCCTCGATGTAGCGCTGGCGCATCTGCGCGATCTGGCGATAGAACCCGGCCTGCCCGTCGGGCGTGAGCCATGGCGCGCGGTAGATCGACAACGCGTCGTCGCTCAGCGGCCGCGCGACGGCATTGCCGAGATAGGCCGACACGAGCGCGTGATGCGCATACGCAGGCAATCCGGTGAATGCGGCTTCGTGCTGCGCGACATGACGCACGAACGGCGAACCCTGCGGCGCGATGGCGACCGGATTCACGAGCGTGAGATCCGCATAGGCGACGCCGTCGAGGAAGTGCGCGCGCAGCACGGTTGCGCCGCCATAGTCGTGAGCGAGTACGCGGGGGCGTGAGATGTTCCACTCGTCGAGCAGCGCGCCGAACAGCCTGTTCTGGCGGCCGAGCGACACGTCCGCGTCCGGCATGTCGGACTGACCGTAACCGAGCAGGTCGTAGAAGAACACGCGATGACGCCGCGCGAGCCACGGCGCGATCCGGCGCCACACCTGCGACGAAAACGGCGTGCCGTGCACGAGCACGAGCGGCGGCCCGTCGCCGAACGTTCCCCAGGCAATCCGGTGGCCTTCGAAAATGAAGCGGTTGGCGAGTTCGAGCATCGGCATCTCCATGCTAACCTGTTTTGGTTGTTAACAGGTTACGCCGGATTGTCCGGATGTGAAACCGATAGGCGAAAATAAATGGTTACTCGATACGAACCCGCGCAACCTGCGCACGCATGGGGCGCAGCCGATTTCGTCGGCGGCCATCCGGCGCTCGACTTCCTCAACACGGTGGCCGATACGGGCAAGACGCGCGCCGCCGACAAGCTCGTCGACTGGCCGGCCGTGCATGCGTGGGCGGAACGATCGGGGCTGCTGGCGCCGGCCGATCTGGCGCGGCTGCTGCGTCATGCGCGGCAGGACGACGCGGATGCGCTGGCGGCGCTGCTTCGCTTTCGCGAGGATGCCTACACGGCGATCTCGCACCTGACGGCCGGAGGCGGCGGCACGGCCGGCGCGCGTGCGGCGGACCGGCTCGCCGTCGCGATTCGCGACGCGATCGGGCGCAGCGCGTTCGAGGCGGTCGACGGCCGGTTCGCGTGGCGGCCCGACGCGCGCGCCGCGTCGCGCTGGGTCGACGCGGCCGCACTCGGCTTCGAGCAACTGCTGCGCAGCGACGATTTCGCGCGGGTGAGGCAGTGCGGCCGGTGCACGTGGTTCTTCGTCGATCGCGGCCGCGGCGTCGGACGCCGCTGGTGCGACATGCGTACGTGCGGGAACCGCGCGAAGGTGGAGGCGTTCAGGGAGCGATGACGCGCGCGCCGTACCGGTCGTCGCGCCGGGCGGTGCGCGACCGGCGCGCGAGCGTCATGGGGCGATTTCGTGCGGCCGATGCTCCGGCCACAGCGTCGCGGCGACGAACAGCCCGGCCGCGAGGAACGGCGCACCGATTGCGAGCAGGATGGCCGTGAGGCCCCAACGATCCCAGAAGCGGTCGACGACCGCGCGCTCGGGGGTGACGGGGTCGTACAGCACGTTGACCGCTTCGCCTTCCTGCAGGCCCGGATGCGACGCCGCCGCGCCCTGGGCGAACGTGATCTGGCGTCCGCTGTCGGTCGTGAACGCGACGATCGCCGAATACAGCGACGTGCGCGAGCGGGCTGACCGCGCACTTTTGGCGATCTCGACGACGTGGCCGGTTGAGCGCGCGTAGTGGTGGGCGATTTGCCACTGACGCAGGCCGGCCGCACCGGCGCCGGCAATGAAGCCCGTGCCGATCGTGATCGGAATCAGCACGATCGCGATATCCCAGCGGCGTCGCGCCTGCTTGCGCTCGGCGCGGGTGGGCGGCGCATCGGATTGCATGCGGTGGCGCTTGCCGGCGATCAGCAGAGCGCCGATCGCGAACGACGCGACGGCGAGTAGCGCCGCCACCGCCGCTGGAAACCAGCGTTGCGCGAAATCGTCGATCAGCGCGGGGCGCTCGGGATGGACGGGATCGAGCAGGACGTCGACGTTCTCGCCGATGTCGTAGGCGGGGATGGTCGACGCGGTATTGCCGGCGATCTCGCGGCGCTGGCCGTCGTTCGCGAGATACGCGACGATCGGCCGGTATGCGCGCATCGCGTCGCTGTCCTGCACGATACGGACGACCGTGCCCGGCGTGCGCACGAGGTGGCCGGACGCGTGGCCGGTCGTGACGGCGAGCACGCCTGCCAGTACGAGCAGCACGGCGCCGAGCGCCAGCGCGACGAGTGCGTCCTTACCCGGCATGACCGGATCCGGTTCGTGCGTCGCACTGCGGATGCCGGTGTGATCGTTGGAGTGGCGTGTCCCGACGGACCCGCCGATATCGGCGCAACCAGGCTCTCTGAATGGTCGCGTCTCGGTTACATGCTTCCATGACTGACGTCCCATGTTCTCTCAGTGCCGGCGGGCAAACGGCAGTGCCTGCGCCGGTCGTGTGATATTTGTCGGACGATTCTAGCGGAAACGATGCGGAGCGGGCGTGTGGTGGCGTACTGCGACAGGGCGCGCGCCGCGCGTGCGACGGCGGAAAAGGAAAAAGCCCGGTCAGCTTTCGCTAACCGGGCTTCGGAATTCCTGGTGGGGCGTGAGTGACTCGAACACTCGACCTACGGATTAAGAGTCCCTTGTGAAGGCGACAGTGGCCGACAGTGGTCGATACTTCCGTCGCTTTATGGCAACAGAGCGACAGTGGTCGACTGTATTCGACTGTGGCGTTGACACTTAGTTGACGCTGGCGCCACAGTCACGCGAATCACTCGATCTCGCCGTCGGTGTCGGTCAGTCAAGGCATTCAAACTTTGAAGGGCTTGATTCAAAAGGTGATTTTTGGAAATGAGCCGGAGAAGGCCGATATTTCACGCCGTACGATGTTCGAGACCCCATAATCGTTTGGCAAGGGGGAGCGGGCAGAAAGCGCTGCAGCTGTCGGACACGGTATCGAATATACCCGCTACTCGGTCCGGCGGGCCGCGCTGAGCCGCGCGATCACCCGTCGGACGCTGCAGAGACGCAGTCGCACTAGGCCGCGTCGATTACGTGCCGGACACTCCTCACGCTAGCCGCCCGAATCGTGCGCGGCCCTCAAGATCCAAGCGGCGGGCTTTCCCGACTCGGGAATCCAACAAAATCAACGGCTTGCTGAAAGAGTACAGGCATGGAACAACGAGTCCCTAATGGGGACTCGTTAAAAATCAATCACTTACAGATTTGGTAACACGTAGATTGGTAGAGTACTTGCGGAATGGTCATGCGCTGCACGTATTCCGTACGCAAACTCGATGTAAGGTATCCTCGCATTCAATCTGCCTCCCGGAGCGTTCAGCAATGCCGGTGCACGTTTATGTCGACACCGAATTCACGGATTTCCTCGACTGCGAGCTCATCAGCATTGGCCTCGTCGCTGATGACGGCCGTGAGTTTTATGGGGAGCGCTCGGATTTTGAGCAATCTTGACCTGCCCCCGGTTTTAGTCCGGACTGCAGTTAGAGTCCGAGGTTAAAAACTGTTGCTTTGCATCGTGCGCCCGGGCGAACTGCACGGGTGTCAGATAACCGAGCGAACTATGAGGCCGCTCGGTGTTGTACTCGATACGCCATTCCTCAATCAGCCGCTTGGCGTGGCGCATTGACACGAACCAGTGCTCGTTCAGGCATTCATCTCGGAACCGCCCGTTGAAGCTCTCGATATAGGCATTTTCCACCGGCTTGCCAGGCCGAATGAACGACAGCGTGACACCGGCTTCGTAGGCCCATGCATCCAGCACCTTACCAGCGAACTCCGGCCCGTTGTCGACCGTGATGGATGCGGGTAAGCCTCGCATCTCCTTGAGCCGCTCGAGCACTTGCTGCACTCGTAAGCCCGGCAGCGAAGTATCGACCTCGATGGCCAAGCACTCGCGCGTGTAGTCGTCGACCACGTTCAGGCATCGAAACCGCCGACCATAGGCCAGCCCGTCAGAAACGAAGTCCATCGACCAGCTCTGATTCGGGCCTGTTGGTAACGGCAGCGGCGTGCGCTCGACAGCCGCAATACGCTTGCGTCGCCGCTTGCGCACGCTCAGTCCCGCCTTGCTGTACAGGCGCCAGATGCGCTTGTGGTTGGCGAAGCAACCATCCCGCTGCAACAGCACGTGAATCCGGCGATAACCGTAGCGGCGCTTCTGCGCGGCGATGGCCATCATCCGGCCAGTCAGCGCTTCGTCGTCAACTCGGCGGCGTGATTCGTAGTGGAACAGCGAGCGCGAAATCCCTACCAGCCCGCAGGCCCGGGTAACCCCCATGGCGCGTTCGGTCATCAATATCCGGACCGCTTCGCGCTTGGCCTGCGGGCTTGCTACTTTCGAGCCAGCAGGTCCTTCAGCGCGGCGTTGTCGAGCATTGATTCGGCCAACAGGCGCTTGAGCTTGTTGTTCTCCTGCTCCAGTTCCTTCAGGCGCTGCGCATCGGAGACCGTCATCCCGCCGAACTTCGCTTTCCAGTTGTAGTAGGTCGCTTCCGAGATGCCGTACTTGCGGCACAACTCCGCCGGCTTCAAGCCAGCTTCGGCTTCCTTCAAGATGCCGATGATTTGTTCTTCAGTGAATCGCTTTTTCATTGCCGTTCCTCTCTGGAACGGACTCTACACCGTCACCGTACTAAACGCGGGGGGCAGGTCAATCTAGCTGCAGCGAGTTCGTCCACGCAGCGGTTCTTCCCCAGCTCGGACAATACCCGGACCGGGTGTTCACGCGCGATTCTTTACACACTGAGCTGAGCCACTGGCTCGATCAATACGTCAACGAGCGCGAGCGCCTGCTGTGTTTTGACTACGGTGGTGATTGGGAACTGCTATGTGACCTGATGGACGG
The DNA here is from genome assembly GCF_002223095.1 of Burkholderia sp. AU33803. NCBI lineage: Bacteria > Pseudomonadati > Pseudomonadota > Betaproteobacteria > Burkholderiales > Burkholderiaceae > Burkholderia > Burkholderia sp. AU33803. The sequence goes on along the minus strand of NZ_NKFJ01000005.1, from coordinate 1,053,039 downwards.
TCCGCCTGCTGGTTGGCAAGCCTGCCGCATTGGGCTTGATCAGCAGCGCATGGAGGACTACTTTCGCCGGCACGCAGGACGGCACCACGCACTGATTGACGCTCGCGCAATGAAGTATGCGTCCGCGATTGAAGACTAAGCGCGCAACTGACGTCTAGTGGCATGTAGGACGGGGCGCCATATACTCGGAGGTCACGTCCCGCCAGTTCAACCATTCTCGATCGCTTAGCCACGTCTCCCAGACGACCGGCACCGAGACGCAGAAGGCGCACGTCCCCATCAACTCGTACACGGTTCCAGACTCGTCAGTTCCTCTGCGCGTCTCAGGATCGAAGCGCACGATCCGCATGCTCATGCTGTATCGCGAACGGTTCATTTGAGGTTTTCCCGCAAAGTAGCGGGCTCCGTCCGCATCAAACACGAACCATTCAAAAAATGCGATTACGGGATCCGAGGTGGCAATGTCAGGTTGCATAGGTGGGTTCTAAATATCGGTGAGGAAGGGGCAACCTTTCAGAAGCGCCTCGGCGACTGCGTCGACGAACATGTCCAATCGTTCGCCACGATTGCGAACACGCTGCGCCCATGTCTTCGCGACCTTTCGGTAGTAAATGCGTTGTTCTGTTTTCCACCCACCGTTCGGGTACACAAGGTCATGCATCCCTGTCAGATAGACGCGCTCGATATCGAGATCTGCGAACTTTTGATGGTGGTGAATCTGATTGCGTTCGCGAATTTCCTGATCGAACTCCTTGCCGAATTGCTTGATGAAAGGGCCGAACTGAATGCCATGTTTGGGCACCAAGCGATCGACAGCATCAACCAGTTGCTTGAGACGCTCTTTGAACTGGTAGATGCGGCTGAAGTACAACTCGCAAGCGTTACTTAGGTGCTCATGCCGAGTCACGGGTAAGCCGTTGAATGGGAAACGACGGAAGTAATACTCGCACGACCTTACAGAGAGCGCGACGTCGTATAGCTCGAGGTAACGGGTGACGACCGCATGCTGCAGCTCCACGTCAGGGGGGAGCTGAAACGGCCTAGCCTCATCAGTCGACTCCGACAACATTCCATCGAGATCCATTGTCGCTACCAAGCTCGAAACCCGCGCCTCGTGCCAGCCCGGAATGGTGTCAAGTTTCTTGATGAAGCGTGCTGTTGCGTCCATCATCTGCGCGCGTGCCGATTCTTTCGATGCAGTTGTCTCGTTTTCCATTGCAGCCATATCCAAGGATAGTCAGCATGCGGGATTGTCGGCGATGCACGCGTCGATGTCGAACGATCGTGGAGGGCCGAACGTCGATGGCTCGCCCAGCGCTCATGTGCAGGGGAGGCGCGGTAGGCAAGGCTCCACGTCCTCACCCACGTTGCGGGCGATGGAGCCTTGCCTACGTCGTACTTAGATCTTCGTTACTTGCAGAACAAGGACAATTTCTGTCTGATCATGCAGAGAGCCATGACCTTTCGCCCATTTCGGGAGAAACGAGAGGCCCGAAGACGACAACGAATCATGTGACTGCAACAAGCCGCCGATTACCGCGACTTCACCATCGCTCAGCGTTGTGACGGTTTGAAGCTTCCGCGTATTTTTCGTGGGCGACGTATTCACGCCCGTTGACGTGCGCACGAAGTCGGAAATTTCCTCTTCTACAGCCAGCTCTATCGTGTCTCGCATCACAGTTGGCTGAACGTCGAAAATAACGCCGGCGTCCTGATAAACAACTGACTGAACCGGAGTTCCACTCGGCCCTTGGTAACTCACCTGTCCCTGCGTCGGCACCTGTTGACCGACGTTGAGACGAGCGCGATCGCCGGATAGCACCGTGAGGTTGGGACGCGTGAGGACCTTGAATCGGCTGTCAGCATCAAGCGCTTGAATGCCGAGCGTAACTGCATTGCCAGCGCGAAGTTGCACCGTCGACGCCGAAGGATCGGATAGCCCATTATTCACGTTCAATCCGACCGCAGCACCGAAGAGACTAACCGCAAGCGCAAATCCCGACTGATCCTGCGTCGTGTTATTGACTTCGTAGACCCACGCACGCAGATTCACCTTGCCGCGGGCTACATCGACCATCGGCAACACTTTCTGTAGAGCTTCGATCTCATCCGGCGTCCCCATGAAAACCAGCTGATCAGTGCTCTGGTCAATCATTGCCGCTGCCGATTCCGGCGGCACGCTCCGCGCAATTTCGCCCTTACCCTGCAAAGCGGCTGCGCCAGTCAGTGAAACACCACGCTGTGTCGTGAACCTCCCGCCTACCAGCGGCTGCACCAAGCGCATCAGGTAATCCGCTTTGCGGTAGCGCGGCACGTAGACGAAAAGCTCGCGCATTCCTTTCGGTTGATCCGCGTCAGGTTTCTTCCCGATGAAATCCACGCCATCGCGCACGGTCACAACATACCCAAGCGAATCAAGGAACGCCGATAGAAAGCGACGCAAATCGCCGTTTTCGGCCTTATAGCGAAACGATACCTGTCGCTGATCTGCAAGGACATCCGGGCCGATCACATGCGGCGTTTTCACGGCGTTCTCGTACACAAAGTCGACGACGTACGAAACGGTAGCGAACCGCAGGTCGAAGGAGTTGCCCTTCGAGTGCTGGACCATTGGCTGTGTCGGCGTGGCCGATGCTGACACGGGAAGCGGTGTTTCCGACGGATGCTCGAGCGATGCCAATGTCGGTAACGGTGGAACCACCGGTATCGATGCCGGGTTGTCAGCCAACGCAATTGCAGGCCACATCACTACAAGCGTGAGCAGACGCTTGAGGTTCATTTCCCGATCCCTCCTGGAATAGGCACTGACAAAGCCGCTGGCTTTGCACCCGACCACATGGACACACGTTCACCGTCAACGTGTCCCACGATTGCCGACCCCAAGCCATTAAAAGCCGCTGGCGAATCGACCCGCATGCGCCCGCTGGAATCACCGAGTACGACATACTGCACAGAATCCGACTCAAAGCGACCCAGAACGCGCCATGTGTTCGACACGTCAGATGCCCGAGGTGCGAGCGTGGAACCGGGTGTTGGCACCCCGGCCATACTTCCCGGCACCGCTGGTACCGAGGCGCCGTCAATAGACGCGGTAGCAGCGTGACCTTCCGTCGACTTCTCCTTGTGTGAGAAATACCGCGTCACGCCCCACAACCCGGCACACAACAAGAGGACCATCCCACCGCCGACTACCCAAGTCTTACCGTGTAGCAAAATGTTCTGTCGACGATCGATAGGCTGCTCTTTCGCCTGGGCATGGCTGTAGCTCTTGTACAGCGCATAGATCTCCTTCTTGAACGCAAAGGGGCCGCTAGACGACATCGGTTTGGCTGAGAACTTGACGCCGCGATACAAATTGACCGAGTACCGGTTCAGGCCGAGTGCCTTGGGCTTGTGTGTGACCGACGACATCTCGATCTTTCCTTTCAGCGCGCGCGCTAACATCGTCAGATCCGGATCGATGACCACTAAGTCGCAGCTATGGCCCATGACGTTCGTGAAGTGACGATGCTCCCGGAAAAAGTAGGCGTGAGACCGCTTGATCTTTTCGCCCTGCGACCAGTACCGTGTGGCCTCATCGATCACCACCAAGTCTCCGCCCCACACGCGACCAAACTCAGGGTCAGGAATCGGCATCGGCTTATCAAGCGCATCTTCCCCCGGAAAGAAGTTGTCCTCCTCCGGCGCGCTGCGATCACAACCCCGGATATGCCCGATGCAAATAATCGTACCCTTCGGCGCGTTCTCAGCCACGTACTGATAGATAGCGTCCGGATCGAGACCATCAATGTTCGTGACGATGAAGCGCCCCTTCGACACTGCAGGCAGAATCACGTGCTCCATCACACCGTACGTCTTTCCGCTACCCGGACCACCGCCAAACGCATTTATCGGCATAGTGTCACCCGATCAGCGGAATACGACGAATAAGAAATCGCGCTGCGTACGCCGCGATAACCAACGGCATCCCATAACTGACCGAGCACAGATCGAGGAAATACCAGACACCCGAGCCAACCACACCGAACGCCTGCGTCAAAGAGGCCACGGTCGGTAGAACCCCCTGACCTTGCAGAAACGTCACCGATTCCGTCACGAAGAAATACAACCCGAAATACAGCACAAACTTCACCAGTACCGAGCGGAACAACCACGACAGCGCCGACCAAACCGCCGACATCAAAATCGCATACATGCATCACCTCACGCCGAGAGAACGATGAACACGGAAGCTAGGACGAACACGAGCGCGAACATTGCATTGATCGCCGTCCGGTTTTGCTCGAACAACGTGCAGTGCTGATCCATCGTGTAGCTACGCCCGAACATCGCAAACGTCGCAGTCGGACACACTCCCGTGTGCGCCGGCACTTGAAACGAATTGAAGCCCGGAAGCATGTTGAAGATCGGCCCGAGGATCATCTGGATCGTCGGCGTGTTCTCCAGAGATGGCTGCGGAGTGTTCGGATTCGCACCGAAATCGACCTCGCACGGCGGCTGTCCCGGTGCTCCACACTGCGACCCCGACGAACCCGTCCCGGTGCCCGTACCAGTGCCGCTGCCTGTGCCGGGATTAGCTCCGGGCGTCGGGTCAGAAGACCCGGGTGTATTGTGAATTGGCAGCGAACCAAGCGAGCCTCCTACACCCGACTGCCCCTGCGTCCCCGAGCCCGAACCGACGCCCAGAGCATCCCCTACTGTCGGTGTATAGCTCGGATTCGCGTCCTGCCAGTCCGTCGCGTCCTGCGTCGTCACCGGGTTGCTCGGGTCATACGGCACACCCTGATAGCCTGACAGCTGCGATGCCTGCTGCCAAAGCGCATTCACCGTATTGGCAGCGAGCTCCGGATTGACCGGCTGTGCCTTCTCCGAGTCCGGAACGTTCTTGGTAGCCGTCGCTATATCAGTTGTCACCGGTGACCCATCGCCCCCGCCTGACACCTGAAGATTCACGGGAACACCGTACTGATAGTTGTAGCTAAACGTGGAATTGAGCGTGCTGCCATCGACCCAGCTCGTCGCGTGGGCCGTGCAGTTGCCGCGCCCGTCGCAGCTATCGAGCTGCCAATTCATGGTCTTAGACGGATCGGTGCCGTAGCAACTAACCGGGGTTTGCTTAGATGCCGCTGAGTCCGCGTTGAACGCCTCGACATCGGTCATGTAGTCTTTTTCGATCCGCTGTCCGCACGTGTCCGGCCATTCCCGCTCAAGCGCAAAATAGTAGAAGGACCCAATAGGCGGAGCACTTGCAGAAGTAGTAGCGGTGACGCTGTCGCCGGACCCGAAGCGCCATTTCACAAGCTTGTCGAGTCCCAGCCCAATCGCCCAATTCACGACAGCTCCAATCACGGCACCCACGACGATGCCAATCCAACCACCACCTATCCCTGAGCGAGCACCGTTCGCGGCTCCCGTCGCGACCGTTTCAACCGCCTGAATCGTCTTTGTGACCCTCACGTCGGTTACTTCTAGACCCATCGAGCCCAACTTCTTGTAAAGGAGGCCGGATGTCTCGGTTTGCATTTTCCCGTAGCTGTAAGCCGTAGTCTGATCGACATAGGTCGAAACGATCTTGCCCGCCTTATCGAACACCAGCACCGTGCCCGCTTCGGCTTGCCCGCACACGGCAAGCGCAAGCAGCCAACAAACAATCTTTCGCTTGTCCATGCCGTTACCCCTTCAGGCCAGCCACGCATGCCCATCCGCACACGATGCCCCAAGCGAACACCACCAAATACCAGCAGTCCGTCGACACCATCGCACCGTCCCCGTAAACAAAAAAGGGGAGCCCGGCAGCTCCCCAAACCAATTGTGATCGTTAGATCACAGGCCCTTGACCGCACGCAGCGCGAGCTTCGCACCACGCCATGCGACGTACACCACGACCATCGTTGAAGCTACCGACATGATTGCGGTGATGACCGAGCTGAAGTCCACCGCCGATGTGATCTGCGTGAAATCCGGTGGCGTCGTCGCTGCGTGTGCAGCCACTGCCGAACCCGTCGCCGCAGCACCTGCCAATGACTTCAGTACTACTTGAAATTTTTCTTTCATTGCTAACCCCTCTACAAACAAATCCCGGGAAGCGCCCGGTACGCATCATCCCCGCTTGATCAACGCGAGAATGCTTCCAGCGCTCGCGCTCACCATCCAGATACCAACTATCATCGTGAACGCCAACGCGAAGAACCCCGCTGCAGCGCTGTAATCGAACGGCAGTGCGAGCCCATCAAGGAAGCCCGCGCTGGCCGGATCGACCACGTAAGCCTGCTGCGCCTGAACATGAAAATACTGAGTGCCTGAAGGCGGACACACCTGCTGATCGAGCGCTGACGACTGATCCGAGCTGACAGGCACACACAGCAACACGTTCTGAACAGCGCCGACCGACACAATTAATTCCCCTTCGGAATGAAGATCAACGGCACGACGTCAAATGACCCGTCGCAATGGTCAACTCCGGCTTCATATGCCGCACCGATATCCTCGAAGCCGACCGCATCACGCAGGCGCTCGGTCTGGCCCACGTCCCCGGAATCGGGCCGCAAAAAGTAGCCGGAAACAAGGTCCTGCACCACGTACACGACCCTGACGTCCATGATCAACCCGCCTTCGCCGCGCGAGCAGTCGGTGTCAAGGAATGCATCACGGTTTTTTGTGTCTTCCCGTTCGTCACGATCTCCAGATCGGCCGAGGCCTCGAAGGGGAAGGGCAGATGCTTGTACTTATCAAACTCAGCCGACGTACCGAGCGTGAACTCTGCGACCGCAAAGCCCTTGGCCGTACCCTTTGAATCGTCGAGTGCAGTTTCGGTGTAGACCTTTGTGCTGTCGAAGGACGTACCGTTTTCCATCTGACCTTTACTCGACTTCATCCCCAACACCTTCACATCGCTCTTGAATCGCATGGTTCATTTCCTGTCGCAGCGGCTGGTGCAAAGACCGGATCCTCTGTCCAGCCATCGCCAGAGGGGTCTAAATCGTTGTATGGATTCGTGATGCCGTAGACGTGGACAGGAACTGCACACGTCTCGTAATCGGGCACCTTCAAACGTTCGGGCCAATTGCCCGAGCTATTCGTGATCGCATCGAGAAATTCGGCGTCGCCCAGCAGATTGCGCAGAACGAACGCGTACTTCCCATAGCTCGTACGGATGTTCGTAAGGCTCGCGTCAACGTTGATCTCTGCCGCCTTGCGTTTAATCTCAATCTTTTCTGGCGTACGCGAGGCATCGAGGAAACGAAGGCACGGATACGCACCGACGAAGTAACTAGACGGATCGAGCAGTACGTTGAGCGGGATAACTCGCTTCTTGTTATGGAACTCGACCTCAATTCGCACCCATTCCGAATGTGCGTCGCCTTGCTCTCGTCCCTTCTCATAGGCTCGACAAAGCTTTCCATTGCCACGCACGCCGATGTACACGCTGCGTCCCTTGCCGATCGGGTTCTTCCAATCACCCTTGTATTCATGGCGCGGCGCATTCACCGAGCATGTAAACAGGCCATCGTCGTACCAACCATCAATCTGATCGACGGTGTATTCGCCCTGCATGCAGTCATGCGCGAGGTCAATGCGCGTGATCGTCGGTCGAGCAGCCGTATCGACAAGAAAATCGTGCAAGCGGGATTCCCACCCGGCCTTAGCTGCAATGCAACCTTGGCCGTTCAGGTTGATAAGCATGGTTTGGCGCTGGCCAGCTCCACCCAGAGCGACGTGCCCATAGTTGTCGCCGAGTTCCCACGCGTTCGTATAGAAGTCACGCATTTTTTTCAGGTCACGCGTGATGCCAAAGCCGAAGATCTCCGTTAGATGCTTGCTCGCTTCTAAGATGAACGCCTCGTCTGCGACAAGCTGAACGCCCGCCGTCCGACTCCACGTTTCCTCGCCCACCGTGAAGCGAAGCGTGTCGATCATCGCAACCTGTTCGTTGACCGGCCGGCGAACCAGAACGGTTTTCAATTTGCCCGTGTCCGTCACAACCATCTGCAACTCCTGCACCGTCGCGATGGCCGGTCTTTCCGTTCCCCCCCTGTTAGTCAAGGGGGGGCAGTCTGATTCCGTCGCCGCAAACGACCCCGGCTTCATCGGTGTTTTCGCATCGCTGCTAGAACGGCGTGCCGAGTACTTGAGCACACCGTCGTCGTCGAGCAATTTTTTCATGCGACCCATATGTAGTCCTAAAAGGCACCGTTAAGGAAAATGGATGCAGATTGACTTACTTCACGCCGCTGATTCGGACCGAGCTCAGCAACGATCGACAGTCCCCACGCCAGCTTTTGAAGGTGCAGACGCGCCGCGGTTGTGAGCACGTGCTCCTTCGATTGGCGAAACAACAAGTCAGCGACAACTGAGACCGAGGGATTTGCGAGTTGTTGGAGGCGGGTTTCGGCGAGTTGAGCGAGACAGCGCTGGTCCGTGGTAGGAAGGATCGAGGCTGTCGCCGCCCAAAGCTCGAAATATGCCGAGACATAGCGAACCAAGATTGTGGGAGCGGCCACTTCACGCTTCCTCGAGCAAGCATCGACGGTGAATGGCCGCGACATTGACGAGGTTGCGTCGACCGACTTTGACCATAGGCAACTCGCGACGGGCGATCCATCCTTCAACGGTTTCTGCCGTTACCCCAACCGCTTGTGCGAAGTGCCTACGATCCATCAACGGTGAGTACGCTCCGAACGGAGCAATCTGGCCAACCACGTCCTCATCACTCATAATCGTCCCAAATCGCCCTTCGGCGAGTTCCATTTGGTCTAGATGTAGTGCTGAAATAGCACTATGATCGGATTTATACGACACTGTTCGACAGTGTGTCAAGGGGAGTGGCATGGAAAACATTGACGAACGTATCCGTCACCTGATCTCGGCGAAGACGGACGACAGCCGTCGGTACAAGCAGCTTGAGGAGGCCACCGGCATATCAGCGGCGATTTGGAAGAATTTTTGGTTCGGAAGAAAGCGGCCGGACGCCGATATGGTCGAGCGTCTGAGTGTGGCGTGGCCTGCACACGCGTTCTGGCTGGCGACGGGGTTATCGGATCTCGCCTATGGGCACCGTGTTCCAAAGGCTCTCGAGCTACCCGCGCTCAGCAACGAGACGACAGCTGTTGCTGAGCAGAAGTGGAAGCTCATGATTGCCCTGCGGGAAAAGTATGGGGATGACGGCGGAGCGGAGTTGACAAGCGCCGAGCGAGCGAAAGTCGACGATCTCGAAACGATTCGATGGCGCGAAATCGCTCGTATTAAAGCGGGAAAAGACAAATTCGATGAGCATCAAGAAAACTGACGCGGGCTGGCTGGTCGACGTTCAGCCGGGTGGGCGGGGAGCAAAGCGTGTGAGGAAGACCTTGGCCACCTTGGCCGAAGCTAAGGCTTACGATGCGTGGCTTAGGACGCAGGTTAATCAGGACAATGCATGGATGCCCGCCCGCAGAGACCTTCGGCGCCTAACCAACTTGATCGACACTTGGTACCAGCACCACGGACGCTCGCTGAGATCGGGTGACGATATGAAGCGGCGCTTGATTGCGATGGCGGAGGCAATGAGAGATCCGGTTGCGGACAAATTCTCGGTGCAGACGTTCGCGGTTTATCGAGATGAGCGGCTTAAGGCCGGTATCAGCCCTGCCAATATGAATCGCGAGCACGCGTATCTTAGATCCGTATTTTCTGAGCTCAAGCGCCTTGGACAGTGGAAGGGAGATAACCCGCTCTCCTCGCTAAGGCAATTCAAGGTGGTCGAACGTGAACTGACCTACCTCGATCGTTCTCAAATAATCCGCCTGTTGCACGAGTTGGGTCGAGGTCGAAACAGGCATGCGAAGCTGATCGCAAAAATCTGCCTGGCAACGGGTGCAAGATGGAGCGAGGCAGAAGGCTTGACGATCCATCAGGTACGAGATGGCTTGATTCAGTATGCTCGGACCAAGAGTGGAAAGACACGGGCGGTGCCTATTGACCGCGATCTACACAACGAGATCCGAGCCCACCATCAGCAGTACGGCCGAGAAGATCGGATTTTCGACGCGGCTGCTTCTGCTTTTCGAGAGGCTATCGAGAGGGCGAAAATCGAACTGCCGGATGGCCAGCTTACTCACGTGCTGCGCCACACATTCGCAAGCCACTTCATGATGAACGGCGGTAACATCCTATCGCTGCAGAGAATATTGGGGCACGCCAGCCTTACGATGACAATGCGGTACGCGCACCTAAGCCCAGATCACCTTGAAGAGGCCAAACGATATAACGCACTGGCCAGTCTCGTGAGCTCAGGAGCGATAGTAGGAGCGGAAAGATGATCGAGGCGGCCAGCGATGCATCAGTTAATGCGATGCGCTCGCGAGCCGCCAATGTCGATCTAGACTGGAGCGATAAGACGAACAAGAGTAAAGACTTGGCGGGGAGCACGATTTCGCTCGCGAATCTCCCGCGTCCGAATCTCAACTCGCCACGGTCTTCGAGGTATTTCCCTCGGATCGATAGCAACCTGTCCTAGCTCAGCTTGGCCTTCAAGCTGTCGCACAACGTTAGTGCCGAACGTCCCCTTCATAACTGCTCGGCCATCCGTCGGGTTGAATTCAAATCGATGTGAGTTCGGAAGCAAAAAGAGCGTGCCGACCAACTCTTCCCCTCGCTCCTCAATTTCCATTGCCTGAGTACGCTGTCGCGCAATCGAGACTGCGTTGCGATCCAGCAAGAAGTCACGTGAACCGTCCACGACCCTCATGGTCGCACCACTATCGTCCAGCCTCTGGAAGAACTGCTTCAGGGTGACCAAAGTGCGCTCGTCCAACTCGGCCGCAGCCTCATCGAACACCGCCTCATCAGCTGCGCCGACCCGCGACAAGATGTCGGTGATCTCATCAACAGTTTCTTTCAGGGGCGTATTCACAATCTCGCCATCAACACCTGACTCTTCCAGCACGAACCCAAACGAACCTCGGGCCACACCGGTGACTAGGAGCTGGGAGGTATCTGCGCGTGGAACAGGGCCGCGCGCGCCCAACGGGCCTACCTCCTTCGAGGAGAATTTCTTCGAAACTAGCGTTTGAAGGTCATCCAGCGCTTTCCCCGCAAAATCTGCGTTGATGCCGCGAGAGCCTTGCACAGGACCGCCACCAAAGAAAATTCCAAGTTCGGCATGAGTCTCGGGGCGCTCGCCCGCGCGGGCAATGGCCTCCTCCAGCTGCGTCTTGCGAGCGCTGAACTGGTAGTACCCACTTGGATCTTCCTCTTCTGTCCGTGATGCCAGCATCGCCTCGACTGAGGCCAAGTCTGCCATCAACACATCTATCTCAAGTTTCTTCAACATGGGCTGGCCTCACGGATTCGCTATCACTTGGGTCGCATGAGCTAATGCTGCGGCGTCATCCGACTGAAGTGGCACTTGAACCATCCCCTTCCAAAGAGCGCTATCCCGCTGGTGTGAGAATAGGCCGAACCAGTATCTTGTGTCGTCGACCAACAGGTCCGGGCGCTTTCGCAAATCGACGTAGAAGGCATCACAGTCATACGCCGCCTTCGTTTGATTGCGGTCGAACAAAGCAATGTTTGCCACGTACCATTGTTTGTAAGCGTTGAGGTCCGCAACCTGCGGTGAATAGGCGAAGGTCACGACGTCGATATCCTGCGGTGGTCTTCCCCGAATTTGCTCGACGTCCTCAACGAAGCTGCCGTCCAGCCACTGAAATCCACCAATGAGCCCTGTATTTCGCAGGGCCTCCCGGTAATTGAGCAAACCCTGCAAAATTCCTGCGCGGCGCGAGGAGGTCGCGAAGCGGACAGCAAACTCATGCATTGTTGCCACGTAAGGCGACATCGCCGCCTTCACGCCAGGGTCGTCTCCCGTGTATGGCGGCAACACCATAGACGCGTTGAACGTTGGTATCACTTCGACCTAGCCCCCGTTTTTTGTTGGGTTTTGTTCTCAGTATCTCAGAGGTGCCGCACCGATACACCGGCATAACTGCCAGCACGTCAAACAAATTATAAATTATTGTTTGTAAACAGGAAGTTGTATCGATCTATTGAGGCTGGTTGCCACATGTGGCGGTGGCTCGCCCGAACGGTGCCCGTGACACCAGTTGCTGGCTAATCGGTCCGCGTCGACGGCCGACGTGTATCTCTTTGCTATGGGGTGTTGGCTAGTCTAGCCGTGACAACGGCAGAATGATCGGGGAGGCGGGCGTCGCAATGCGACCTGACTTAGATGCGGTCGTGCCGGGCCTTGCCGGAATGGAGGATGCCGGGAGAACGCGGTTGACACTTCGTTGACAGCCGGGAAATGAAAAAGGGCTTAGCCGAAGCTAAGCCCTTGAAATTCCTGGTGGGGCGTGAGTGACTCGAACACTCGACCTACGGATTAAGAGTCCGCTGCTCTACCAACTGAGCTAACGCCCCCAACAGAAGAAAGATTATGCACGGGTATTTCGGGTCTTGCAAGCCCTTTCTGCAAATTTCCTGAAAATATTTCGTCACCACGACGGCAGCTGTCGGCCCGATAACGAGCGATCGTAGTTTCCGCGCTCCCGGTATGATGACGCCACACGTGTTGCGCGACGGTCGCGCAACGCTTTCTGGGCTTTCGAAGATGGACGAAAACGCAGTCCGCGAATTGCTGGATCGCCTGCTGGCCCCCTGGGTCCGCTCGCTCGGTCTGGTCCCCGTGTCGATCGGCGACGACAGCGTCACGCTGCGCCTGCCGTTTTCCGGCGAATTCCGCCATTCGGGCGGCATCATCTGCGGCCAGGTGTTCACGGCGGCCGCCGACACGGCGATGGTGGTCGCGATCTCGGCCGCGCTCGGCGAGTTCCGGCCGATGACCACCGTATCGCTGAACACGAACTTCATGCGGCCCGTGCGCAAGGGCGACGTGCTCGTCACCGCGCGCGTGCTGCGGATGGGTCGCAATCTCGTATTCGGCGAAGTCGAGCTGTTCGACGAGGACGGCAAGATGGCCGTTCACGCGACGTCGACCTACGCGCTCGTCAGCTGAGCGGCGCGATGTTCGACCAGATCGTCTTTGCGGGCGGCGGCAACCGCTGCTGGTGGCAGGCTGGCTTCTGGGACGTCGCGCAGCCGGCGCTCGGCCTGCGCCCGCGCGTGATCACCGGCATCTCGGCCGGCGCGGCGACCGCGTGCATGCTGTATACCCGCGACGCCGCCTGGGTGATGCGCTATTACGAAGAGGCGCTGCGCCACAACCGGAAGAACGCGTACTGGGGCAACCTGTTCGGGCGCGAGCCCGTGTTTCCGCATTACAGGATTTACCGCCAGGCGCTGCTCGACATCTACGGCGAGCCGTTCGCGAAGCTGGCCGCGGCGCCGGAGATCCGCATCGGCGTGTCGCACGTGCCGCGCTGGCTCGGTGCGCGCAGCGCGGTGGCCGCCGGCCTCGTCGCCTACAACATCGAGAAGTACGTGCGCAAGACGCTGCATCCGACGCTCGGGCGCTCGCTCGGTTTTCGGCCGGAATTCGTGCGCGCGCAGGCCTGTACGCGCGTCGACGATCTCGCCGACCTGATCCTGCAGTCGTCCTGCACGCCGCCGTTCACGCCGGTGCTGCGCCGCGGCGGCCGGCCCGTGCTCGACGGCGGGATGGTCGACAACGTGCCGGTCGACGCGCTCGATCCGACGCCGGGCGACGTGCTGGTGCTCGTCACGCGGCTGTACCCGCGTCCGCAGATGTTCACGGTCGCGCATGGCGAGCAGCGGCGGCTGTACGTGCAGCCGTCGAGCAAGGTGCCGATTTCGAGTTGGGATTACACGAGCCCGTCGCAGATGCGGCATGCGTACGATCTCGGGCGGCGCGACGGCGAGCATTTCCTCACGCGCGTCGGCGCGATGACGGGCGGCCGCGTGGCCGCCTGAAGACGGGAAGCAGGAAGCGGGGTCGCGCGGCGGGCGCGGCCCGCGGCGCTCAGCGCACGCGGCGCGGCGTCAGGGCTTCCGGGTTGACGACGCTCGACATGTCGCCCTGGTCGAACGCCAGGATGTTCCGGAATGCCGCACTGAAGTAGAGCTCGTAGCTTTCGCGCTCGACGTAGCCGATGTGCGGCGTGCAGATCACGTTTTCCATCCGCAGCAGGCTGTAGCCCTGCAGGATCGGCTCGCTCTCGAACACGTCGATCGCGACCATGCCCGGACGGTTGTGCGACAGCGCGTTGACCAGTGCGTTTTCCTCGAGCAGTTCGGCGCGGCTCGTGTTGACGAGCAGCGACGTCGGCTTCATCCGCATCAGGTCTTCCTGCTTCACGATCCCGCGCGTGTCGTCGTGCAGGCGCAGGTGCAGCGACAGCACGTCGCTCTGCTCGAACAGCGCTTCGCGGCTTTCGGCGGCCGTATAGCCGTCGGCGCGCGCGGCCTCGAGCGAATGCTCGCGGCCCCAGATCAGCACGTTCATCCCGAACGCCTTGCCGTAGCCGGCGACGAGCCGGCCGATCTTGCCGTAGCCCCAGATGCCGAGCGTCTGGCCGCGCAGCACCTGGCCGAGGCCGAAGTTCGGTGGCATCGCCGACGTCTTCAGGCCCGACTGTTGCCACGCGCCTTGCTTGAGGTTCGCGACGTATTGCGGAATGCGGCGCTGGGCGGCCATCACGAGCGCCCAGGTCAGTTCGGCGGGGGCAATCGGCGAGCCCGTGCCTTCGAGCACGGCGATGCCGCGGTCGGTACACGCTTCGAGATCGATGTGGCTCGAAATGCGGCCGGTCTGGCTGATCATGCGCAGGTTCGGCAGCTTGGCGAGCAGTTGCGACGAAATCGGGGTCCGTTCGCGAATCAGCACGAGCGCCTCGACTTCCGCCAGACGGCTGGCGAGTTGTCCCAATCCGCGCACCGTATTGTTGAAGACCTTCACGTCGTGGTCGGCAAGCATCTCGAAGCAGTTCAGCTTGCGGACGGCGTCCTGGTAGTCGTCGAGGATGGCAATTTTCATGGTGAGCGGATGTCGCACGTTGAAAGCGGCGGTGGCGGCGGCGCACGTTGCGCACCCGTCCCGCCCGGCCGGGGCCGACATGATGCTACGTCGGCCGCCTTCATGGTGTCTTTTTAACAGGTTGTTACGCTCCGCCGCAATTGGCGGCAGCCTGACCCGGCGCCGCTCGCGCGGCGGGCGTAAGGGTGCGCTGTTGTGTCGCATCAAATACGTCCTTCCTGATTCGGCCACGTACTCGACGAGGTTCACCCAATTGTTGCTCCAATCAGAATAATTGGATCAACTATCCGCATAAGCCGAGGATTTTTGACTATTTTTATCGTCAACAGGGGCCTTGTTGAGCAACTCTGCATCATTTCCGCTGTCGTAGGAGAATTACGCATTTGCTTCATCTTTTTGAAGTTGTAACAGCGGCAGGAGTCGTTTATGGATCATTTGCAGTCGATGCGCGTGTTCGTCAAGGTTGCAGATCTCGGCAGTTTTGCGCGGGCCGCGAGTGCAATGGATATCTCCAACGCGGTCGCGACGCGTCACGTCGCCGATCTGGAAGGCCGGCTCGGCACGCGTTTGCTGAACCGCACTACGCGCAGTCTTTCCCTGACGGAGTCAGGCCAGGTCTATCTGGAGCGGGCTCGCCAGATCCTTGATGAGCTCGAGGACGTCGAGCAGATGGTCGTTGCGCGCAATCACGAGCCGGTCGGAACGTTACGCATCGTTGCGCCGGTCGTGTTCGGCCTGCACAACCTCGCGCCCGTGTTGCAGTCGTACACGGAGAATTTCCCGAAAGTGGTGCCGGATCTCACGCTGGTCGACCGGCAGGTCGATCTCGTCGAGGAAGGTTTCGACGTCGGCATCGTCGTCACGCGCCAGATGCGCAGCGCGAGCATCGTCACGCGGCGCCTGACCACCGGCTGCATGACCGTGTGCGCGACGCCGAGCTATCTGGAGAAGCACGGCGTGCCGACCCATCCGGAGCATCTCGCCGAGCACCCGAGCCTGAGCCTGCCGACCGAATACTGGGGGGACGAGCGTGTGTTCACGGGGCCGGACGGCGAAGTGCGCGTGCGCCCGACCAACGTGATCGTCGCGAACAACACCGCGATGCTGCGCCAGTTCGCGCTGCTCGGGATGGGGGTCGCGATCCTGCCGAGCTACCTGATCGGCGGCGACATCGCGCGCGGCGCGCTCGTGCGGCTGCTGCCGGATTTCCGGCTGCCGCAGGTCGAGATCAACATCGCTTACCCGAGCCGGCGCCATCTGCCCGCGAAGGTGCGCACGTTCATCGACCACCTCGTCGAGCATTTCAGCCACTCGACCGACGCGACGATGGGCGAGCAGTGGGCCACGCAGAGTTCGGCGCTCGCGCCGATCGGTGTCGAGACGCGTGCCGAGCAGCCGGAAGCGGCCGACCCGAACCTGTCGCCGCGCCTGCCGCGTTCGCCGCGCACGCGCGTCGCGGCGCCGTCTCCGCTGTAACGGCGCGATGGCCGGGCGGCGATTGCCGCCGGCACAAAGAAAAACGCGGATCGAGCAATCGATCCGCGTTTTTTTATGGATGCCTGCCGGCGTTCGGCACGGCCGGGAGAGCCCCGGCCCGTCAGGCCGTCACGAGCCGGTCTTGCGCGCCGTCGTCTTGCGGGCGGCTGTTTTGCGAGCCGGTGCCGGTTTCTCTTCAGCGCCTTCCGTCACGGTTTCGGCGTCCTTCGTCGCCGATTTTGCCGTCTTCTTCGCGGCAGCGGCCTTCGGCTCCTTCTTCTCGAACTCGAAGCCGATCTTGCCGTCCGGCTGCTTCACGAGGAAGGCCTTGAAGTTGCGGCCCGTGCGCGACGACTTGAAGTTCGGCAGCAGATCCGTGCGGCCGTCGGCAAGCAGCTTGCCCATCTGCTCGCGCGTGATCTCCTGCTGCAGGATCACCTTGCCCGAGCGGAAGTCGCAGGTCTTCGGGTTGGCCACCGAGTGCTCGCACACGTAGCTCATCCCGTGCTCGAACACACGGCCCTTGCACTTCGGGCACGCACCGACCGGCTCCTGCGCGGAGAAGTCGGGCGCTTCGCCTTCCTCGCCACCCGAATCCTGGCCGAAGTCGAACTCCAGCTTGTAGTTCTTCGTCTCGTCGTCGAAGGACAGCTTGAGGATCGCCGAGAACGGGCGACCCATCTTGCTGCGGAAGCCGGACAGCGGGCCGATCGTCTTCTCGCGCAGCAGCTCCTCGACTTCCGCGATCTCGAACTGCCGGCTGCCCGGGATCTTCGAGATCGAGAACTCGCACTTCGTGCATGCGAAGCGGCGGTAGTTTTCCTTCACCTGGCCGCCGCAGTTCGGGCACGGCGTCTCGAGCGTCGCGTAATCGCCGGGGATCGTGTCCGAATCGTATTCCTTTGCGCGCTTCACGATCTGCTGCGTCATGCGGGCGATTTCCTGCATGAACGCTTCGCGCCCGAGGTTGCCGCGCTCCATCTGCGACAGCTTGTATTCCCATTCGCCGGTGAGCTCGGGCGCGGTGAGTTCCTTCACGCCGAGCCCGCGCAGCAGTGTCATCAGCTGGAATGCCTTCGCGGTCGGGATCAGTTCGCGGCCTTCGCGCACGAGGTATTTCTCGCCGAGCAGGCCTTCGATGATCGCCGCGCGCGTGGCCGGCGTGCCGAGGCCCTTCGCGGCCATCGCCTCGCGCAGTTCGTCGTCCTCGACGAGCTTGCCCGCGCCTTCCATCGCGGACAGCAGCGTCGCTTCCGAGTAGCGTGCGGGCGGCTTCGTGACGAGCGCGACGGCGGCGATTTCGTCCGTCTTCACCTTCTCGTCCTTCTGCACCGGCACGAGGTTCGCATCCGCGCCTTCGGCGTCGCGGCCGTACACCTGCAGCCAGCCCGGCTCGACGAGCACCTTGCCTTCGGTCTTGAAGTGATGGCCGGCGACTTCGGTGATCCGCGTCGTGACGCGGAATTCGGCGGCCGGGAAGAACACGGCGAGGAAGCGCTTCACGACCATGTCGTACAGCTTCTGCTCCGGCTCGGACAGCGACTTCGGCGCCTGCAGCGTCGGGATGATTGCAAAGTGGTCGCTGATCTTCGAGTTGTCGAAGATCCGCTTGTTCGGCTTCACCCAGCCCTTGTCGAGCACCTGCTTCGCATGCGGCAGGTAGTTGTTGCTCTCCTTGAGCATCTCGAGCGTGGACTCGACCGTCGACAGGTAGTCTTCCGGCAGCGCGCGCGCGTCGGTACGCGGGTAGGTCAGTACCTTGTGCTTTTCATACAGCGCCTGCGCGAGGCCGAGCGTGTTCTTCGCGGAGAAGCCGAAGCGGCTGTTCGCTTCACGCTGCAGGCTCGTCAGGTCGAACAGCAGCGGCGACAGCTGCGTCGACGGCTTCGATTCCTCGGAGACCGTGCCGACCTGGTCGCGACACGCGGCGACGATCGTCTCGGCAGCCGGCAGGCTCCACAGGCGGGAGTCGCGCTTCTCTGGATCGAATTCGTCGCGCTTGAATTTCGGGTCGTACCACTTGCCTTCGTAGAAGCCGCCCGCGCACGCGAATTCGGCCTTCACTTCCCAGTAGTCGCGCGGGACGAAGCGGCGGATTTTCTCTTCGCGTTCGACGACGATCGACAACGTTGGCGTCTGAACGCGGCCAACTGTCGTCAGGAAGAAGCCGCCGCCCTTGCTGTTGAACGCGGTCATCGCGCGGGTGCCGTTGATCCCGACGAGCCAGTCGGCTTCCGAGCGGCAGCGTGCGGCGTCGGCGAGCGGCAGCATGTCCGCGTCGCTGCGCAGGTTCGCGAAGCCGTCGCGGATCGCCTGCGGGGTCATCGATTGCAGCCACAGGCGCTGGACCGGCTGTTTCGCCTTCGCGTGCTGCGCGATCAGGCGGAAAATCAGCTCGCCCTCGCGCCCCGCGTCACATGCGTTGATCAGGCGGTCGACATCCTTGCGCTTCAACAGCTTGGTGAGCACCTTGAGGCGCGACTCGCTTTTTGCGATCGGGTTCAGGTCGAAATGCGGGGGGATGACGGGCAGATGCGCGAAGCTCCATTTCCCGCGCTTGACCTCGTACTCTTCCGGGGCGGCGATTTCCAGCAGGTGGCCGACAGCGGACGAAAGGACGAAATCGTCGCTTTCGTAATACTCGTCATGCTTGGTAAAGCCGCCCAAAGCGCGTGCGATGTCGTTCGCGACAGAAGGCTTTTCCGCAATGATCAGTGCTTTGGACATGACAGGTGTGTGTTGGTAGACCGGGTTCGCCGGTTGTGGGTCCCTTTTACGACCGCTTTATAGCACACGCCGCAGCGATGGCGGCTCGGCGTGCAAAAAGCGGCCCATCATAGAGGGGGGCCGCAACGGCGGCAAGCGCCCGGCGCGGCGGGGCGCGCAAATGTGCGCGAAATCACCGCGCCGGCTCGCGAATTCAGGCTTCGACGGCCAGGATGTTGCGCAATTTCGGTGCGTGCGGCGCACCGGGTACCGCGCTCAGGTCGGACAGCATCCGCTCGACGATCGCCGCATGCGGCAGCACCGTGCCGAAGAAGCGGGCGGTGTGGGTATCTTCGATCAGGATCGTCGGGAAGTTCTCGACGTCGAGATCGTCGAGCTGGTCGGCATGCGTTTCGATGTCGATCCAGGCGAAGCAGGCGTCCGGATGCGCGTCGGCGAGCTGGTCGAAGGCCGTCCGGTAGTCGCGGCACGTGCCGCACCACTCGGCGCACAGGCAGGCGACGAGCAACGTGCCGGGATCGGCGAGGCGCTCGGCGATCCGATCCGCATCGGTGTCGAGATTCAGCGCGGGCATGGGTTTCCTTGAGTATCGTCGGCGGCCTGGCCGCCCCTATGCGGGGGAATGTAGCACGCCGTCCACGGGCGGGGTGCGCGCCACGTCAAGCCGTGCGAAGCGTCCGCCGGGGAGGCTGGCGACGCGGCCGGCCAGTTCCAGCGCAAGCAGCGCGCGGTGCAGCACGTCGTCAGGCAGGCCGCTGTGCTCGGCGAGCCATTCGTAGGTGACGGGGCCGTATCCCAATGCGGCCAGCACGGCCTTCTCTGCCGGGGTGGCGGGCAGCGGTGGCGCCGGCGAAGGTGCTTCGTCTCGGGCGGACGCGGTGGCCGGAATGGCATCGCCATGTTGGATAACACCGGCCGCGGCACGCTGAGTGGCGGTTTCGGTTTCGCGAAGGTCGCCGGTGCCCGCGCGCGGATGCCCGGAACACGCCGCACCGCTCGCCGTGCCGGCTTTCGATTCACCCAGCCCGTATTCCTCGAGTACATCGAGCGGCGCCGCCGTGAGCTTCGCGCCGTCGCGGATCAACGCGTGGCAGCCCTGCGCGAGCGGCGCGTGGATCGAGCCCGGCATCGCGAACACATCGCGCCCCAGTTCGTTCGCGAGCCGCGCGGTGATCAGCGAGCCGGAGCGCGGCGCGGCCTCGACGACGAGTGCGCCGACCGCGAGCGCGGCGATCAGCCGGTTGCGCTGCGGGAAGTGGGCGGCGCGGGCCGGCGTGCCGAGCGGCCATTCCGACACGATCGCGCCGTGCGCGGCGATCTCGTGGGCGAGTGCGCGGTGCCGCGCCGGGTAGACGAGATCGGCGCCGGTCGCGATCACCGCGACCGTGCCCGACCGGCCGTCGAGCCCGCCACGATGTGCGGCGGCGTCGATCCCGAGCGCGAGGCCCGACACGATCGGCAGCCCGGCGTCGGACAGTTCGCGTGCGAAGTGCGTTGCGTCGGCGAGCCCTTGCGGCGTGGCGTGACGGCTGCCGACCACGGCGAGACTGCGCGCGTGCAGCAGGTCGAGCCGGCCCTTTACATATAGCAGCAGCGGCGGATCGTGCAGGTCGCGCAGCCGCGGCGGGTAGGCAGGATCGTTGAGCGTGACGAGCGCATTGCCCGGCGCGTCGAGCCACGCGAGCGCGGCGTCGGTGCGCGCGTCGAGATCGCCGCACTCGCTTGCGCGTACGGCCAGGGCGGCGGCGGTGCTGGTGACGGCGGCGATGGCGTGGTCGGGTGCACGCAGCAGCGCGTCCGGCGAGCCGAACGCATCGAGGAGTGCCTGCAGCACGGCGGGCGCGAGGCCGGGCGCATGCGCAAGCTGCAGCCACGCGCGCACGGCGGAGGTGGTCAGCGCTTGCGGCGACATGAGGCGCCCCTCGAATGCGGTGGCCAGCGGACCGCGTGGCGCCATGATAAAATTTTCATCATCCGAAATACTCGACAGGGCCGCGCGCGCAGGCGCCCGGCCAATTGCAGGAGGCGTGATCCGCGGCATTGATTCGCCGCGCGTCCGCCTCATCTTCATTGCATCCCGGCAGCAGCGCCAGCCGGCCGGATGGCCGATGCGGCACGCCGCTCCACCGAATACCGAACGCCATGGCTTTACTCAATATTCTTCATTACCCCGACAAGCGGCTGCACAAGGTCGCGAAGCCCGTCGACAAGGTCGACGACCGGATCCGCAAGCTCGTCGCCGACATGGCCGAGACCATGTATGCGGCGCCGGGGATCGGCCTAGCGGCCACGCAGATCGACGTGCATGAGCGCGTAATCGTGATCGACGTCTCCGAGGAGAAGAACGAGCTGCGCGCGTTCATCAACCCGGAGATCGTGTGGTCGAGCGATGCCAAGCAGATCTATGAAGAGGGCTGCCTGTCGGTGCCCGGCATCTACGACGAAGTCGAGCGTCCCGATCATGTGCGCGTACGCGCGCTCAACGAGCAGGGCGAGACCTTCGAGCTCGACTGCGAGGGCCTGCTGGCCGTGTGCGTCCAGCACGAGATGGATCACCTGATGGGGCGCGTGTTCGTCGAATACCTGTCGCCGCTCAAGCAGACGCGCATCAAGACGAAGATGAAGAAACTCGAACGCGCGATGTAACGCGCGTTCGCCCAGCCCGACCCCGAACGCTGTCATGACCCATACGTTGCGCGTAGTTTTTGCCGGCACGCCGGAATTCGCCGCGGCTGCCCTCGCCGCGATCCACGAGGCCGGTTTTCCGGTGCCGCTCGTGCTCACCCAGCCCGATCGCCCTGCCGGGCGCGGGATGAAACTGCAGGCGAGCGCGGTGAAGCGCTACGCCGTCGAGCACGGGATGCCCGTCGCGCAACCGCCGTCGCTGCGCCGGGCGGGCAAGTACCCGGCCGAGGCGGCCGACGCGATCGAGCTGCTACGCTCGACGCCGCATGACGTGATGGTGGTTGCCGCATACGGCCTGCTGCTGCCGCAGGAAGTGCTCGACATTCCGCGCAACGGCTGCATCAACATTCACGCGTCGCTGCTGCCGCGCTGGCGCGGCGCCGCGCCGATCCACCGTGCGATCGAGGCCGGCGACGCCGAGACGGGCGTCACGCTGATGCAGATGGACATCGGCCTCGACACCGGCGCGATGATCGAGGAAGCGCGCATCGCGATCGCGCCCGACGAGACGACCGCGACGCTGCACGACCGGCTCGCCGCCGAAGGCGCGCGACTGATCGTCGACGCGCTCGTGCAGCTCGAGCGCGACGGCGTGCTGCCGGCGACGCCGCAACCGGCCGACGGCGTGACCTATGCGGAAAAGATCGGCAAGCACGAAGCGGCGCTCGACTGGCGCAAGCCGGCCGACGTGCTTGCGCGCCAGGTGCGTGCGTTCGATCCGTTCCCGGGCGGCATCGCGACGCTCGACGGTGCGGCGATCAAGCTGTGGGCAGCCGAGCCGGTGGCGGCGCGCGGTGACGCGGCGCCCGGCACGATCGTCGAAGCCGCGCCGGAAGGTGTGGTCGTCGCATGCGGCAGCGGTGCGCTGCGCGTCACGCAGTTGCAGAAGCCGGGCGGCAAGCGGCTGCCCGCGCGCGAATTCCTGGCCGGCTCACCGCTCGCCGCGGGCCAGCGTTTCGCGCTGACCGACGTTGCCTGACGCGGCCTGACCGCCATTCGACACGGCCTGCCGGGCGTGCGCAATCGGCCGGATGGCCGAGTCGCGCGGCGCGGCAGGCGCGCGTAGAATTTCCCTGCGCTCCCCGGTTTCGAGGTTTTCATGTTCGGCATCACCCACTTCGGCTTCTTCGTGCTGGCAGTCTTCCTGCTGAACGTCACGCCCGGCCCCGATACGGCCTATATCGTCGGCCGCAGCGTCGCGCAGGGCCGCGGCGCGGGGCTGATGTCGGCGCTGGGCATTTCGGCCGGCTGCTGCGTTCACGCGCTCGCCTGCGCATTCGGCCTGACCGCGCTGCTCGCGGCGTCGGCTGCCGCATTCACGGTGATCAAGCTGGTCGGCGCCGCCTACCTGATCTACCTGGGCGTGCGGATGATCATCGCGAAGCAGGCGGCCGAACCGTCGGGCACGGCGGCCGCGCAAGCCGCGAAGCCGCTGCGCCAGCTGTTCATGCAGGGCTTCTGGACCAACGTGCTGAACCCGAAGGTCGTGCTGTTCTTCGTGTCGTTCTTCCCGCAGTTCGTGTCGGCCGACAGTCCGCACAAGGCATGGGCGTTCCTGACCCTCGGCGGCGTGTTCGTCGCGATGAGCACGGTGTGGACCAGTTTCGTCGCATGGGTCGCGGGCAGTGTCACGGCCCGCTTCTCCGGCAAGCCGGGCGTCAAGAAGTGGCTCGACCGCACGGTCGGCAGCGCTTTCGTCGGCCTCGGTCTTCGTCTTGCAACATCGCAACGATGAGATTGAATTTTTCCGCCAAGACCTTATCTAACAAAACGCTTACAATTCTCCGT
Organism: Burkholderia sp. AU33803; assembly: GCF_002223095.1. NCBI lineage: Bacteria > Pseudomonadati > Pseudomonadota > Betaproteobacteria > Burkholderiales > Burkholderiaceae > Burkholderia > Burkholderia sp. AU33803. The sequence continues at coordinate 1,029,431 of NZ_NKFJ01000005.1, read as the reverse complement.
CGCGCCCTTTTTGATGCGCGGCGGGTCCCCTGACGGATAAGGAGTGGGTATGTTCAATTGGGTCAAAACGGCGATGCTGATGGCCGCGATCACGGCCCTGTTCATCGTGATCGGCGGGATGATCGGCGGCTCGCGGGGCATGACGATCGCGCTGCTGTTCGCGCTCGGCATGAATTTCTTCTCTTACTGGTTCTCGGACAAGATGGTGCTGCGCATGTACAACGCGCAGGAAGTCGACGAGAACACGGCGCCGCAGTTCTACCGGATGGTGCGCGAGCTGGCCACGCGCGCGAACCTGCCGATGCCGCGCGTCTACCTGATCAACGAGGACGCGCCGAACGCGTTCGCAACGGGCCGCAACCCGGAGCACGCGGCAGTCGCCGCGACGACGGGCATCCTGCGCGTGCTGTCGGAGCGCGAGATGCGCGGCGTGATGGCGCACGAGCTCGCGCACGTGAAGCACCGCGACATCCTGATCTCGACGATCACCGCGACGATGGCGGGCGCGATCTCGGCCATCGCGAACTTCGCGATGTTCTTCGGCGGGCGCGACGAGAATGGCCGGCCGGCCAACCCGATCGCGGGTATCGCGGTCGCGCTGCTCGCACCGATCGCAGGCGCGTTGATCCAGATGGCGATTTCGCGGGCACGCGAGTTCGAGGCCGACCGCGGCGGCGCGCAGATTTCCGGCGATCCGCAATCGCTCGCGACCGCGCTCGACAAGATCCATCGCTATGCGGCGGGCATCCCGTTCCAGGCGGCCGAGCAGCATCCGGCCACCGCGCAGATGATGATCATGAACCCGCTGCACGGCGGCGGCCTGCAGAATCTGTTCTCGACGCACCCGGCCACCGAGGAGCGCATCGCGCGCCTGATGGAGATGGCGCGTACCGGCCGCTTCGACTAAGCCACGGCACACCGTGCGGCAGTTGCCGCGCGGGAGCCGTCACACCACCCCGCACGCTCCGCGCTGCGGGGTGTTTCATTTGCGCGTGCCGTAAAGGGGCCAAAGGGCCTTCAGCATCGCACGCTACAATGCCCGGTTTGGGATGGCAGCGCCCACGGGCGCCGCGATCCCGCCGTTTGCCGCAGTTGCTTGCTGTGCCCGCTGGCCGCGCTTGTTTGCCGAATTTGCTCCGATGACACGAACCCGTTCTACCGCTCCGTCTTCTTCCGGCCGCCCGGCGCGCCTGTCCGCGCTGCATCTCGCGCCCGATTCGCTCGGCTTCGCACTCGATGCGGCCGCGCAGGCGGTCGATGCGGTGCGGCGCGGCACCGCGCTGCCGGCGGCGTTGTCGGCGGTATTCGCGCAGATGCCGTCCGGTGCGCAGGCGCTCGCGCGCGGGGCGACGCAGGACGTCGCTTACCGGACGATGCGCCGCCTCGGCAGCGCGGACTGGTTGATCGGCCGGCTCATCAGCAAGGCGCCGCCCGCCTACGTGCATGCGGTGCTCGCCGGTGCGTTCGCGCTGCTGCTCGACCCGGCGGAAGAGGCCGCGTATCCGGCGTTCACGGTGGTCGATCAGGCCGTGACCGTGATCGGCGCCCGCCGCGAATGCGCGTTCGCGAAGGGGATGGTCAACGCGGTGCTGCGCCGTTTCCTGCGCGAGCGCGACGCGCTCGTCGCGGCGCTGCAGGACGATGTCGTCGCGCGCTGGAACTACCGCGCGTGGTGGGTCGCTTCGGTGAAGCGCGCGTGGCCCGACGCATGGCAGGCGATCCTCGCGGCCGGCGAGCGGCAAGGGCCGCTGACGCTGCGCGTGAACGCGCGCCGCGCGAGCGTCGACGCGTATCTCGATACGCTGCGCGAGAACGGGATCGAGGCGACCGCCATCGGCCGGCATGCAGTGCGGCTTGCATCGGCGCTGCCGGTCGATCGCATTCCGGGGTTTGCCGACGGCGTCGTGTCGGTGCAGGACGCCGGCGCGCAGCTCGCAGCCGAATGGCTCGGCGCGCGCGACGGCATGCGCGTGCTCGACGCATGCGCGGCGCCCGGCGGCAAGACCGGCCACATTCTCGAGCTGGCCGATGCGGAAGTCGTCGCGCTGGAAAGCGATGCCGCGCGCGCGGCACGGATCGGCGAGAACCTCGTGCGGCTGTCGCTCGAAGCGGACGTGCGTGTCGGCGATGCGGGCGCCCCCGACGCCTGGTACGACGGGCGCCCGTTCGACCGCATCCTTGCCGACGTGCCGTGCTCGGCGTCCGGCATCGTGCGTCGGCATCCCGACATTCGCTGGCTGCGCCGCGAGGCCGACATCCCGGCGCTCGTCGCGGAACAGCGCCGCATCCTGGCGGCGTTGTGGCCGCTCGTGAAGCCGGGCGGCGAACTGCTTTACGTGACCTGTTCGGTCTTCCCCGAGGAAGGCGAATGGCAGGCCCGCTGGTTTGAAGCGGCCTGTGAAGATGCGGTACGATTGGACGCCCCCGGCCAGCTGCTGCCGGGCGGAGTGCAGGGAGGGGCGGCCGCCGGCGCACTCGACCAGAACACCGATCACGACGGATTTTTCTACGCGCGGTTTCAGAAACGGTGACGATCAAACACCTTTTTCCACTTCGGCTCGCGGCCGTCCTGATGGTCGCGTTGACGCTGTGCCTGGCTGTCGTCCGGCCGGCGCATGCCGAGTCGATCGCCGTGCAGCGCGCGTCGCTCCAGTCCGACGGAAGCGGCTGGGCGCTCGACGCACGTTTCGATTTCGAGCTGAACCCGAACCTCGAGGATGCCGTCAACAAGGGCATTCCGCTTTATTTCACGACCGACTTCGAGTTGAGCCGGGCGCGCTGGTACTGGTTCGACGAGCAGCCGGTGGCGGTGACGCAGACGATCCGCCTGTCGTTCCAGCCGCTCACGCGCGAATATCGCGTGTCGACGGGCGGCCTGCAGCTCGGTTTCCCTTCGCTGAAGGACGCGCTCGCGGTGGTCCGTCACATCACGTCGTGGCACGTGATCGACCGCAACCAGGTGCGCGCCGGTGAAACCTACACGGCATCGGTGCGGATGCAACTCGATACGGCGCTGATGCCGAAGCCGTTCCAGGTCGATGCCGTGAACAACCGCGACTGGACGCTCGGGTCGGACTGGAAGCGCTTCAACTTCACGGTGACCGAACGTGCTAAATAAAGTGCGCCGCGCGGCCAGCGGGAAGAGCCTCCTCATTCGCGTGATCGTCTCGACCGTCGCGCTCACCGCGCTGCTGCTGCTCGTGCTGCTCGCGGCCGCGAGCGCGAATACCGAATTCTTCGACCGCTACTACTCGTGGCTGTACGCGACGAACATCGTCGTCGCGCTCGTGTTCCTGCTCGTGGTGCTCGGGCTGATCGGGATGATCGTCGTGCGCTTGAGGAAGGGCAAGTTCGGCACGCGGCTGCTCGCGAAGCTCGCGGTGTTCTTCGCGCTCGTCGGCGTGGTGCCGGGCGGGATCATCTACATCGTGTCGTACCAGTTCGTGTCGCGCAGTATCGAGTCGTGGTTCGACGTGAACGTCGAGACGGCGCTGACGGCCGGCCTGAACCTCGGCCGCGGGATGCTCGATGCGTCGCTGTCCGATCTGCAGACGAAGGCGCGGCTGATGTCCGACCAGCTCGCGAGCGTCGATGCGAACACGAACGGCACGACGCTCACGCTGCTGCGCCTGCGCGACCAGTTCGGCGTGCAGGACGCGACGATCGTCGAGCCGAGCCGCGGCGGCTCGGGTGCGTCCCCCGACCTGCACATCGTCGCGCAGGCGTCGGGCAATTTCGCGGCGCTGATTCCGGACGACCTGCCGACGCCGCTGATGCTGAACCAGGCGCGCGAACACGGCGCGTACGCGGCGATCGAGGGTGAAGTCGACGGCGACCCGCGCGCACACGGCGCGAAGGGTGCGTTGCGGTTGCGCGTCGTGCGTCCGATTCCCGATGCATCGACGTCGTTGCTGCAGCCGGCGGAACGCTTCCTGCAGCTCACGCAGCCGGTGCCGCCGACGCTGGCCCACAACGCGGACGCCGTGCAGCGCGCGTATCGGGAGTACCAGGAAAAGTCGCTCGGCCGCACGGGGCTGCGCAAGATGTACATCGGGACGCTGACGCTGGCGCTGTTCCTCGCGACCTTCATCGCGATGATGCTCGCGCTCGCGCTCGGCCAACAGCTCGCGCGGCCGCTGTTCCTGCTCGCGCAGGGCACGAAGGAGGTCACCGAAGGCGACTACACGCCGAAGCGCGAGATCAAGACGCGCGACGAGCTGGGCTTCCTCACGCAGTCGTTCAACGCGATGACGCGTCAGTTGTCGGAAGCGCGGCTCGCGGTCGAGAAGAACCGCGTCGCGCTCGAGCATTCGAAGACGTATCTCGAGAGCATCCTCGCGAACCTGACGGCCGGCGTGTTCGTGCTCGACCGGCAGTTCCGGCTGACGACGGCCAATCGCGGCGCCGAGCGGATCTTCCGGCAGCCGTTCAACGCGCTGATCGGCACGACGCTCGACCGGATCGGCGTGGCCGCCGGGTTCGGCGCGATGGTGCGCAAGGCGTTCGCCGATCGCGAAGCGGCGTCCGACGGCGGCAGCGGCGATCGCGGCCACTGGCAGCAGCAGTTCGCGATCGAGGTACCGGGCGAAGCCGATCCGTTGACGTTGCTCGTGCGCGGCACGCGCCTCGTGTCGACGGTCGAGGGGCAGGCCGACGATCCGCAGACGTCCGGTTACGTCGTCGTGTTCGACGACATCTCCGACGTGATTTCCGCGCAGCGTTCGGTCGCATGGGGCGAGGTCGCGCGCCGGCTCGCGCACGAGATCAAGAATCCGCTGACGCCGATTCAGCTGTCGGCCGAGCGGCTGCAGATGAAGCTCTCCGACAAGCTCGCCCCGCCCGATGCCGACGTGCTCAAGCGCGGCGCGACGATGATCGTCAATCAGGTCGCCGCAATGAAGCGGATGGTCGACGATTTCCGCGAATACGCGCGCACGCCGCCGGCGGTGCTCTCGAACCTGCAGTTGAACGAACTGGCGAGCGAGGTGCTCGGGCTGTACGGGGTGGGCGAAGGCAAGAGCGCGATCGTCGCCGAGCTCGCGCCGTCGCTGCCGGTGATACGCGGTGATGCGACGCAATTGCGCCAGGTGATTCACAACCTGCTGCAGAATGCGCAGGATTCGGTCGCGGAGTCGGCGCATCCGCGTGTGTTGATCGAAACCAAGACAGTAGAATATGGCGATCCCGACGCCGAGGGCAAAACGCGCGTCGCGGTACGTCTTACCGTGTCCGACAACGGGCCCGGTTTTCCGGCGCGCATCCTGACTCGCGCGTTCGAGCCTTATGTGACGACGAAGGCGAAGGGCACGGGTCTGGGGTTGGCCACGGTCAAGAAGATCGTCGATGAGCACGGTGCGCGGATCGATCTGCGCAATCGCATGCACGGCGAGACCGTCGAGGGTGCGCAGGTGTCGATCCTGTTCCTGCAGATGGCGAGCGATGCGCCAGGCGCCGAATCGGGCGTGCAGGACGGGGCGGCCCCCGCCAAGACAAAAGCAAGTGAGCAGACAAAGGCAGCGTAAATGGCAACCATCCTGGTGGTAGATGATGAAATGGGCATCCGGGAATTGCTCTCGGAGATCCTCAGCGATGAAGGACACGTCGTCGAGGCGGCGGAGAACGCGCAGGCCGCGCGGGAATACCGGTTGAATCAGGCGCCCGATCTCGTGCTGCTCGATATCTGGATGCCCGATACCGACGGCGTGACGTTGCTCAAGGAGTGGGCAGCGCAGGGGCTGCTGACGATGCCCGTGATCATGATGTCCGGGCACGCGACGATCGATACGGCCGTCGAGGCGACGAAGATCGGCGCGCTCGATTTCCTCGAGAAACCCATCGCGCTGCAGAAGCTGCTGAAGTCCGTCGAGCACGGTCTCGCACGCGGTGCGGCGCCGGTGTCCGCGAACGCGGCGGCGAAGGCCGGTGCGGGGCAGGCGGCGGGGCCCGCGGCGGTGGCGTCCGCGGCTGCGCTGCCGACGCTCGGCGACGACATGGCTTCGGCACTCGGCCTCGCGGGCCAGACGGCCGCGATCCCGTTCGACATCCCGTTGCGCGAAGCGCGCGATGCGTTCGAGCGCGCGTACTTCGAATATCACCTCGCGCGCGAAAACGGCAGCATGACGCGCGTCGCGGAGAAGACGGGCCTCGAGCGCACGCACCTGTATCGCAAGCTCAAGCAGCTCGGTGTCGAGCTCGGCAAGAAGCCGTCCGAAGGCGCCGTATAAAATATTTCGTGAAAGTACTTGATCAAGTAACGAAGGGTGGATATACTTTCTCTTCTTCGTTGGCCCGGTAGCTCAGTTGGTAGAGCAGCGGATTGAAAATCCGCGTGTCGTTGGTTCGATTCCGACCCAGGCCACCAGAATTAAAACCCCAAGAATCGGAAGGTTCTTGGGGTTTTTCGTTTGTGGTGAGGTTTGCGTGGCGTGGGATGGCGTGCCCGGCAGTGTTCATGAGGGCATGATAAAATCCGTGTCCGCTCAATAACTTAGCGCATCGCTTCATGCGCACGGCAGGCTGCCAGCGTGGCGCCGTCGTGGCGCGCGGCAACGATGCCGCGCGATGGGCGGTATAAGCGCTCCGCCGCGTTCGCGGCCGATTGCGCTGCCTATACTGGTCGAGCCGGCCCAGGCCGGCACGCGTCGGGCCGCCCGGCGGCAGCCGGCCCCGGGGCGCAGCGCGACGCGAGCCTACACATTCACGGAGTATCACGGTGATTCGGACAGACGCTAAAGACGGCGCGCTCGTGTTGTTTTCCGGCGGGCAGGACTCGGCCACGTGCGTGGCATGGGCCCTCGAACGCTACCAGACGGTCGAGACGCTCGGCTTCGATTACGGCCAGCGCCACCGCGTCGAGCTCGAATGTCGCGAAGGCGTGCGCGAAGCGCTGAAGCGTGACTTTCCCGCCTGGTCGGATCGGCTCGGCGACGATCACATGATCGACCTGTCGGTGCTCGGCGCGATCAGCGATACCGCGATGACGCGCACGATCGAGATCGAGACGGCGGCGAACGGCCTGCCGAACACGTTCGTGCCGGGCCGCAACCTGATGTTCATGACGATCGCCGCGGCGATCGCCTATCGCCGCGGGCTGCGCGTGCTGGTCGGCGGGATGTGCGAGACGGATTTCTCGGGCTATCCCGACTGCCGCGACGACACGATGAAGGCGCTGCAGGTCGCGCTGAACCTCGGAATGGATACGCGCATCGTGCTCGAGACGCCGCTGATGTGGCTCGACAAGGCGCAGACGTGGCAGCTCGCCGAACAGCTCGGCGGCGAAGCGCTCGTCGAACTGATCCGCGTCGAGACGCACACGTGCTACGTGGGCGAGCGCGCGGAGCTGCACGAGTGGGGCTTCGGCTGCGGCGAATGCCCGGCCTGCAAGCTGCGCAAGCGCGGTTACGAGGCCTACCTGAAGGGCGAGCGAGTGACCGAAGCGCCGCTGTGATGCAGCAGCAACGGCAGCGCCTGGTGATTAACGGATTCTGATCGACACAACGAGCGGCGCGAGCCGGACGAAGGACGATGACTTACGCGGTCAAGGAAATTTTCTACACGTTGCAGGGCGAGGGCGCGAACGCGGGCCGGCCGGCCGTGTTCTGCCGGTTCGCCGGCTGCAACCTGTGGTCGGGCCGCGAAGAGGATCGTGCGGAGGCCGTGTGCCGCTTCTGCGATACCGACTTCGTCGGCACCGATGGCGAGAACGGCGGCAAGTTCAAGGACGCCGAAGCGCTCGTCGCGACGATCGCCGGCCTGTGGCCCGAGGGCGAGGCGCACCGCTTCGTCGTCTGCACGGGCGGCGAGCCGATGCTGCAGCTCGACCAGCCGCTCGTCGACGCGCTGCACGCGGCCGGCTTCGAGATCGCGATCGAGACCAACGGCTCGCTGCCGGTGCTCGAATCGATCGACTGGATCTGCGTGAGCCCGAAGGCCGACGCGCCGCTCGTCGTCACGAAGGGCAACGAGCTGAAGGTCGTGATCCCGCAGGACAACCAGCGGCTGGCCGACTACGCGAAGCTCGACTTCGAGTATTACCTCGTCCAGCCGATGGACGGCCCGTCGCGCGACCTCAATACGAAGCTCGCGATCGACTGGTGCAAGCGTCATCCGCAGTGGCGGCTGTCGATGCAGACCCACAAATATCTGAACATTCCCTGAGCCCCGGCTTTTGACATCGTGCTGATTACCCGAAAACTCGAATTCGACGCGGGCCACCGCATTCCCGACCACCGCAGCCAGTGCCGGAACCTGCATGGCCATCGCTATGTGCTCGAAGTCACGCTGCGCGGCGATCTCGTCGATACCGAGGGGGCGCCCGACCGCGGCATGGTGATGGATTTCGCCGACGTGAAGGCGCTCGCGATGGAGCACCTGGTCGGCAAGTGGGACCACGCGTTCCTGGTCTATGCGCGCGACGACGTCGTGCGCTCGTTCCTCGAGCAGATGGCCGACCACAAGACGGTCGTGATCGACCGGATTCCGACCGTCGAGAACCTCGCGGCGATCGCGTTCGACATCCTCGCGAACGTGTACGACGCGCACTACGGCGTGAACCTGCGGCTCGAACGCGTGCGTCTGTACGAAACGCCGAACTGCTGGGCCGACGTCGAGCGCCAGCCCGGCCGCTGATCCCGCCTTCCCGGCAGCCCCGCCAGCCGGTGCGGGCTGCCTGACGCCGCCCCCCGCGGCCCCGTCCCGCCTCGCTCCCCGTCCGTTTCCACATTCCGCGTAACGCCGCGCTATGATCGTTGCGTGGCGCCGAAAAACGCTGTCACGCGTCATTGCGCGACCGGCGCTGTCAGATCGGCCGCCCACGGCCGACCAACGTTCCAGGGCCCGGTCCTGGCGCCGCCGTGCAATGCTTGCCCGGCGTGTCGCGCGCCGCTTTGCCCGTTGCTTGTCCCGTTCGATTGCCGTTCCGTCCAGGAGGCCGTATCGATGAGCACGCTCACCAATTCCCTCAAACAACGCCTGCGCGACGGCGACGAGCCGCTGTACGGCCTGTGGCTGTCGCTCGGCAGCGACTCGGCCGCGGAAGCGCTCGCGCATGCCGGCTACGACTGGCTCTGCATCGACATGGAACACGCGCCGAACGACAGCCGCGATGTTGCATCGCAGTTGCGCGCGATCGCAGCCGCCCATCTGCCGAGCGAGCCCGTCGTGCGCGTGCCGGCGCGTGAGCCGTGGCTCGTGAAGCGCGCGCTCGATGCGGGCGCGCGCACGCTGATGTTTCCCTGCATCGAGACGCTCGACGACGCCGCGCACGCGGTGCGGCTCACGCGCTATCCGTCGCCCGATTCGCCGGACGGGCTGCGCGGCGTCGCCGGCATGGTGCGTGCGGCGGCGTTCGGCATGCGTCGCGACTACGTGCAGACGGCGAATGCGCAGGTCGCGGTGATCGTGCAGATCGAATCGGCGCGCGGCGTCGACGAAGTCGAGCGGATTGCGGCGCTGCCCGGCATCGATTGCCTGTTCGTCGGCCCGGCCGATCTCGCGGCGAGCCTCGGGCACCTCGGCGACATCCGTCACCCGGACGTCGAAACCGCGATGGCGCGCGTGCTCGCGGCCGGCCGGCAGGCCGGCGTCGCGGTCGGGATCTTCGCGGGCGATACGGCTGCCGCCCGCCAGTATCGCGAGGCCGGCTACCGGATGATCACGGTGTCGGCTGACGTCAGCTGGTTGTTGCGCGCCACGCGGCAGGCGCTGCAGGAGGTGCGGTCATGAACGGTGGCGATGGCGCGAGCCGTGGGCGCGCGCAGGGTGGGTTCGGGAGGCGCCGGCAGGTCGGCGCGGTGGTCTGCCTGTGGGCCGTGTGGATCGCGGCCGCCGCGCAGGGCGCGCCGCAAGCGAAGCCCGATCCGTCGCACGAGACGCAGTCGGCGGTCGCCGACTACAACGCCGGCGACTTTCGTGCGGCGCTGGTGCAGTTCCACGACGCGGCCGAGCGCGGCGACCGTCTCGCGCAATTCAACTACGCGATGATGCTGCTGACGGGCGAAGGCGTGACCGCGAACGTCGACGAAGGGCTGCGCTGGCTGAAGCGCGCGGCCGACGCGAACATGTCGCATGCGCAGTACGTATACGGCCGGATGTTCGACGACGGCGAGTTCGTCGCGCGCGATCCGGCCGAAGCGCACCGCTGGTTCCTGCGGGCGGCGAAGCAGGGGCACGTGCAGGCCGAGCTGTCGCTCGCGAACCAGTTCCTCGACGGACGCGGCACGCCGCGCGACAACCGGCAGGCGTTCACGTGGTACAAGCAGGCCGCCGACGCGGGCGAGCCGACTGCGCAGTACGTGACCGCGTCGTTCTACGAGCGCGGTGGCGACGGCGTCGCGCAGAACCTCAACATCGCGCGCGCGTATTACGCGGCGGCGGCCGCGCAGGGCGACGAGACGGCCGGGCTGAAATTCAAGGAGCTGAGTGCGCGGCTGAAGGCGCAGGGGCCGGCATCGGGCGCCGGCACGGAGCCGGGCGGGGCGCACGCGCCGCCGCCATGAGCGGGGGCGGGCGCCGCGCGGCACTGCGTGGCCGCGTTGTCATCCGCGGTCGAAAAAAACGGCGCCGAAGCGCCGTTTTTCTTTATGCGGTGCGTGCCGCGCGGTCAGCTCTTCATCAACCGCCGCTGCCGCCCGACGCTCATGATCATCCCGATCGCGATGCCGAGCGTCGTGAGCGCGGTGCCGCCATAACTCATGAATGGCAGCGGCACGCCGACGACCGGCAGCACGCCGCTCACCATCCCGATGTTGACGAACGCATAGACGAAGAACGCGAGCGTGAGCGAGCCCGCGAGCAGGCGGCCGAACAGCGTCGCGCCCTGCGCGGCGATATAGAGGCCGCGCGCGATCAGCGCCATGTACAGCGTCAGCAGCACGAGCCCGCCGACGAGCCCCCATTCCTCGGAGAACACCGCGAAGATGAAGTCGGTGTGCTTCTCCGGAATGAATTCGAGGTGCGCCTGCGTGCCTTTCAGGTAGCCCTTGCCGAGCACGCCGCCCGAGCCGATCGCGATCACGGCCTGGATCGTGTGGAAGCCCTTGCCGAGCGGGTCGGAAGTCGGGTCGAGCAGCGTACACACGCGGTGCTTCTGGTAATCGTGCATCAGCGGCCACTGCACTTCGGGCTGGCAGATGCGCTCTTCGAACACGGCGATCGAGCCGACCGCGATCACGCCCGCGACGAGCACCGGCACGATCAGCTTGAACGACAGGCCGGCGAGGTAGATCACGAAGAAGCCGGCCGCGAACACGAGCAGGCCCGTGCCGAGGTCGGGCTGCTTCGCGATCAGCCCGACCGGCACCAGCAGGATCCCGAACGCGGCGATGAAGTCGTACCAGCGCAGCCCGCCTTCGCGGCGCTGGTAGTACCACGCGAGCATCAGCGGTGTCGCGATCTTGAGGATTTCCGACGGCTGGATCACGACGCCGACGTTCAGCCAGCGCTTCGCGCCCTTCTTGGTCATCCCGAACAGCGCGACCGCGACCAATAGCGCGACCCCGAACGTGTAGAGCGGGACCGCGAAGCGCATCAGCGTCGTGGGCGGGATGTTGGCGATCACCCACATCAGCACGAACGTCAGCAGGATGTTGCGCAACTGGTCCTCGACGCGGCCCGGCATGTCGATCGCCGCGCTGTACAGCGTGACGATGCCGACGCACAGCAGCAGGAACACGATGAGGGCGAGCGGGCGGTCGAAGCCCGCGAACATCTGCTTGATCTTGTCGAGCCAGGCGCGCTTGTCGAATTGCATGCCTTTCTCCGTTAATGAGCGGTGCCGGCGTCCGCCGCTTTCGCGGGGGCCGTTGCACGGTGATTGTCGTCGCGCGGCGTGGCGACGAGCGGCTGCGCATCGCTGGCGGGCCGGCGTGGCCGGTGCGGGCGCCGGATCGGCGGCAGGCTCGCGGCCCGCGGCGCAGCGGCACTGGCGTTGGCCGGCGGGGCAGCGCTGGCGCTGGCGGCAGCCGCAGCTTCGGACGCGGCCGCGGCCGATGCCGCTTCCGCCGCGCTGGCCGCGGTCGGCACGACCGGCTGCGGCAGCGCGGTGAAGCCGGCCGCGACGGCAGCCGGCTTGTTCGCGTCGCCGATCACCGGCGCGTTGATGGGTTCGGTCGCCGACGCCGCGGCAGCCACGGCCGCGGCCTCGTTCTGCGGGTTCTGGCGGTCGACGAGGTAGAAGTCGAGCACGCGGCGCGCGATCGGGCCGGCGGCCTGCGCACCCCAGCCGCCGTTCTCGACGACCAGCGCAACGGCGATCTGCGGATGGTCGACCGGCGCGTACGCGATGAACAGCGCGTGGTCGCGCAGGTGCTCGGCGAGCAGGTGGCCCTTGTAGTTGGAGCCTTGCAGCGAAAACACCTGCGCGGTACCGGTCTTGCCGGCGGCGAGGTACGGCGCGCCGCGGAACACCTTGTACGCGGTGCCGGACGGGTTCTCGATCACGTTCTCCATCCCGCGCTTCACGACGTCGATGTCGGCCTGCTTGAGCGGGATCGTTTCGCTTTCCTTCGGCACGGTCAGGCGGCGCCCGCGCGTGATCGGATCCTCGACTTCCTTCACGAGGTGAGGCTTCATCACGACGCCGTTGTTCGCGAGCGTCGCGGTCGCGTGCGCGAGCTGCAGGATCGTGAACGAGTTGTAGCCCTGGCCGATCCCGAGGCTGATCGTCTCGCCGTCGAACCACTTCTGCTGCGCGGCCTTCTTGAACGCTTTCTTCTTCCAGTCGGTCGATGGCAGGATCCCGCGCGCCTCGCCCTGGATGTCGATCCCGGTGATCTGGCCGAAGCCGAACGGCTTCATGAAGTTCGCGATCGAGTTCACGCCGAGGTCGCGCGCGAGCATGTAGAAGTAGGTGTCGTTCGACACCATGATCGCCTTGTTCATGTCGACCCAGCCCTGGCCCGAGCGCACGTCGTTGCGGAACGTGTGGCCGCCGAACGTGAAGTAGCCGGGATCCTGGAAGCCCCAGCCCGGCGTGCGCTTGCCGAGCGTCAGGCCGGCGAGCGCCATGAACGGCTTGTACGTCGAGCCGGGCGGGTAGGTGCCGTGCAGCGGGCGGTTCAGGAGCGGCTTGTCGGTCGAGTTGTTCAGCTCGTCCCAGGTCTGCTGGTCGATGCCGTCGACGAACGAGTTCGGGTCGAAGCTCGGCGACGACACGAACGCGAGCACGTCGCCCGTCTTCGGCTCGATCGCGACCAGCGCGCCGCGCTTGCCGGCGAACGCCTGCTCGGCCACCTGCTGCAGCCCGATGTCGAGCGACAGCACGAGGTTGTTGCCGGGCGTCGCCTGCGTGCGCGACAGCGTGCGCACCGGCCGGCCGCCGGCCGTCACCTCGACTTCCTCGAAGCCCGTCAGCCCGTGCAGCTCGGTCTCGTAGCTCTGCTCGACGCCGATCTTGCCGATGTAGTCGGTGCCCTTGTAGTTGTTCGCGTCGCGGCGCGGATCGTAGTTTTCCTGATCGCTGTCGTTGTCGTCGCTCATCGCGTCGATGCGATCCTGGTCGCGCTTCGAGATCCGGCCGATGTAGCCGATCACGTGCGCGGCCGTCGTGCCGAGCGGATATTGCCTGAACAGCCGTGCGCGCACGTCGACGCCGGGGAAGCGGAAGCGCTGCGCGGTGAAGCGCGCGACTTCGGCGTCGGTGAGGCGGGTGCGGATCGGCAGGCTCTCGAAGTTCTTCGAGTCTTCCTGCAGCTTCTTGAAGCGGCGGCGGTCGCGCGCGTCGATCGGGATGATCTCGGACAGCTTGTCGATCGTGTTGTCGAGCGTGTCGTCGAGCTTCGACGGCGTGATCTCGAGCGTATAGGCCGAATAGTTCTTCGCGAGGATCACGCCGTTGCGGTCGGTGATGATCCCGCGGTTCGGCACGATCGGCGCAACGGAGATGCGGTTTTCCTCGGCCTGCAGCGCGTATTTGCCGTGCTGCATCAACTGCAGGTAGAAGAAGCGGCTCGCGAGCAGCCCGAAGCAGACGAACACGAACACGCCCGCCGCCGCGACGCGCAGGCGGAACTTCGAGAGCTGCTGTTGGGTGTCGTTGAATTCGGTCATGCGGTTACGATCGGTCTGGCCCGCGCGCGCCGTGCGGGCGCGGGCGAGGTGCCGCCCCGGAGCGAGGCGCGCAGCGGGCGTGGAGGCGGCGGGTATTCAAGGCGGGCCCCGGGCTCAGATGGGGCGCGTATCGTCCGGATCGACCGGGCGGCGTTGCGGCATCAGCAGCAGGTGGCTCGCGATCGGCCACAGCGCGGCCTCGACGAAGCCGTCGACCAGGTAGCGCCAGCCGGGGAACGCGGCGCCCATCACGAGGCGGATCACGAACGGCACGAGCTGCGCGACGACCAGGAGCGGCGTGACGTACAGCACCTGCACGCCGATCGGCATCCACAGCACGCGGCGGTGGATCGTGATCGCGCCGTACGACAGCAGCGTATAGGCGAGCGCATGCTCGCCGAGCAGCCCCGCGTCATGCACGTCCATCAGGATGCCGAGCGCGAATGCGACGCCCATCCCGACCTTGCGCGGCTGGTGGATGTTCCAGAACAGCAGCACGAGGGCGACGAAGTCGGGCACGCCGGGCAGGCGGCCCCACGGCATCAGGTTCAGCAGGAACGCGGCGGCGAGGCTGAAGACGATGAAGTACGGATTGACCGGCTGCAGGATGTATTGCGGGCGATTCATCGCTGGGCTCCTGATTGCCCGGCCGCGGGCTTCGCGGGCGTGGCGGCGGGCTTGGCCGGCGCGGCCGGTGCCGCAGGCTTCGCGCCGGGCTGGGCCGCGGCGGCCGGCTTCGCGTTCGCGTCAGCCTTGTCGGCCTTCTCGCTCTTTTCGCCCTTCGCGGCGGCTTTCGCGCCTTTCTTGCCCTTCGCGTTCTTGTCGGCGGCCGGATCGGGCTCGGCCGGGCGCGGCGGGATGTCGTTCTGGTAATGCAGCACGAGCATCTGGCGCGCGCCGCGCACGGCGGCGATCGGTGCGCAGGTCACGCGTGCGAACGCCGTATCGGCGAGCTTGTCGACGCGCACGACCTTCGCGACCGGCAGGCCGGGTGGATAGACGCCGTCGAGGCCGCTCGTGACGAGCTCGTCGCCGACGACGAGATCCGCGCTGGTCGGCACGAAGCGCAAATCGAGCGAATCGCCCTTCGGCGTGCCGTAGATCACGCTGCGCAGGCCGGTGCGCAGCACCTGCACGGGAATCGCGAGATCGCGGTCGGTGACCAGCGTGACTTCGGACTGCAGCGGGAACACGCGCGTGACCTGGCCGACCACGCCGTTCTCGCTGACGACGGGCGCGCCGTTCTGGATGCCCTGCTGCGAACCCTGGCCGATCACGATCTTCTGCGTGAACGGATCGCTCGTGTCGTACTGGATCTCGGCCGGCGTCGACTGTGTCGCGATGTGCTGGCGCAGCTCGAGCACCGCGCGCAGGTGCGCGTTCTCCTGCGTGAGCACGGCGGCCTGGTTGGCTTGCGTGGACAGCTGCAGGTTGCGCTTGCGGAGGTCGTCGTTCTCGTGGCGCAGCGATGCGCCGGTGACGGCGATGTCGGCCGCGCCCATGAACAGGTCGCGCGGCACGAGCGCGGCGCGCTGCAGCGGATAGAGCACGGTGCCGAGCACGCCGCGGACGATTTCGAGCGTGCTGAAGCGCGCGTCCGAGACGAGGAGCGCGATGGCGAGGGCAACGAAGAAGATGAGCCGCGCGAGCGCGGGCGGACCTTGCTTGAAGAGGGGCGGCGGACTGTATTCCATGGTCGGCGCCGGGCGCGAATGATCGGTTAAATGATGCTCAGACGCGCAAACGGCGCGGCGGTTCGTTCTAAACGAGCGAGCCGGCCACGCCGCGGTTGCGTCATGTCAGGGAACTGCCTGGACGATCACTCGTACGAGAAGATGCTGCCCAGCTTGTCCATGCGCTCGAGCGCCATGCCCGAACCACGCACGACACAGGTGAGCGGATCTTCCGCGACGAGCACCGGCAGGCCGGTTTCTTCCGCCAGCAGGCGATCGAGGTCGCGCAGCAGTGCGCCGCCGCCCGTCAGCATCATCCCGCGTTCGGCGATGTCGGCGCCGAGTTCCGGCGGCGTCTGTTCGAGCGCGATCTTCACCGACGACACGATCTGGTTCAGCGGATCGGTCAGCGCTTCGAGGATTTCGTTGCTGGAGATCGTGAAGCTGCGCGGAATGCCTTCCGACAGGTTGCGGCCCTTCACTTCCATTTCCTTGACTTCGGAGCCCGGGAACGCGGAGCCGATTTCCTTCTTGATCGCCTCGGCGGTCTGTTCGCCGATCAGCATCCCGTAGTTGCGGCGGATGTAGTTGACGATCGCCTCGTCGAACTTGTCGCCGCCGACGCGCACCGAACCCTTGTACACGATGCCGCCGAGCGAGATCACGCCGACTTCCGTCGTGCCGCCGCCGATGTCGACGACCATCGAGCCGGTGGCTTCCGACACCGGCAGGCCCGCGCCGATCGCAGCGGCCATCGGCTCTTCGATCAGGTAGACCTGCGAGGCGCCGGCGCCGTGCGCGGCTTCCTTGATCGCGCGGCGCTCGACCTGGGTCGAGCCGCACGGCACGCAGATGATGATCCGCGGCGACGGCGAGAACATGCGCGACTCGTGGGCCGTCTTGATGAACTGCTTGATCATCTGCTCGGTGACGGTGAAGTCGGCGATCACGCCGTCCTTCATCGGGCGGATCGCCTCGATGTTGCCCGGCACCTTGCCGAGCATCTGCTTGGCTTCCTTGCCGACTGCCTGGATGGTCTTCTTGCCGTTGGGGCCGCCTTCCTGGCGGATCGACACCACGGAGGGCTCATCGAGCACGATGCCCTTGCCGCGCATGTAGATCAGGGTGTTTGCGGTGCCGAGGTCGATCGCGAGATCGTTGGAGAAGTAGCTGCGCAAAAAACCGAACATTCAGAATCCTGTTTCGCTCTGGGCCGGCCCTGCATAGCGAGCGCTGAGGGCGGCAGCGGAAAAAATAACAGCCTCGGGAAGCGTGGCGGAAGCGGCCGCCGCGGCGCACGAAGCTGCGAGTGATGTCTACCGGGGATCGCACGATGCACGCACGGCCTGCCGAAGCGGGGCGAAACGGTGCGGGAAAAGGCTGCCGGGTTTGGGTCGAACGCGTAATGATACCTTATAATTTCACGGTATTTGAATCGAAACGGGCGGTATTTTTGCCGCTTCGGCCCCGATTTTTGAGGGTGGGATCGCACCCTCCAACCCCCCGCCGCAGCGCTGCTTTCGATGCGCTGCGCAGCCTTGTTTTTCCGGTGATCGCATGGCCCTGACCCTGACCGATGTGAAACGCATCGCGCACCTGGCGCGACTCGAAATGGCCGACGCCGACGCCGAGCACATGCTCGGCCAGCTCAATGAACTCTTCGGCCTCGTCGAGCAGATGCAGGCGGTCGACACCGCCGGCATCGCGCCGCTCGCCCACCCGATCGAACAGATCCAGGCAGTCGCGCAGCGCCTGCGCGACGACGCCGTGACGGAAGTCGTCAATCGCGACGACAACCAGCGTCCGGCGCCGGCCGTCCAGGACGGCCTCTATCTCGTGCCGAAGGTGATCGAGTAAGCATTCGATGACAAGCGCGCCGCCGCGTTTGCGCCGCGCGCCACCCAGAATTCCCAGGAAAACCACTCAATGCACGCAAAAAGCCTGACCGAACTGCGCGCCGCGCTCGCCGCCAAGGAATGCTCGGCCGTCGAGCTCGCGCAGCTCTACCTGAAACGGATCGAAGCCGCGCGCGACCTGAACGCGTTCGTCCACGTCGACGCCGATCTCACCCTCGCGCAGGCGAAAGCCGCCGATGCCGAGCTCGCGCGCGGCGCGGGCGGCGCGCTCACCGGCCTGCCGATCGCGCACAAGGATGTCTTCGTCACGCGCGGCTGGCGCTCGACCGCCGGCTCGAAGATGCTCGCGAATTACGAGAGCCCGTTCGACGCGACCGTCGTTGCCCGCCTGCAGGCGGCCGGCATGGTCACGCTCGGCAAGACCAACATGGACGAGTTCGCGATGGGCTCGTCCAACGAGAATTCGGCGTTCGGCGCGGTGAAGAACCCGTGGGACACGAACGCGGTGCCGGGCGGCAGCTCGGGCGGCAGCTCGGCCGCGGTGGCCGCGCGCCTCGCGCCGGCCGCGACCGGCACCGACACCGGCGGCTCGATCCGCCAGCCCGCGTCGTTCGCGGGCGTCACCGGCATCAAGCCGACCTACGGCCGCGTGTCGCGCTACGGGATGATCGCGTTCGCGTCGTCGCTCGACCAGGGCGGCCCGATGGCGCAGAGCGCGTCCGACTGCGCGCTGCTGCTGAACGGGATGGCCGGCTTCGACGAGCGCGACTCGACGAGCCTCGAGCGTGACGACGAGGATTTCACGCGCCACCTCGGCCAGCCGTGGGCGGCCGGCAACGACGCGGGCAAGCCGCTCGCGGGCCTGCGCATCGGCCTGCCGAACGAGTATTTCGGCGATGGCCTCGCCGACGACGTGCGCGCGGCGATCGACGCGGCGCTCAAGCAATACGAAGCGCTCGGCGCGACGCTCGTGCCCGTGTCGCTGCCGAAGACGGAACTGTCGATCCCCGTGTACTACGTGATCGCGCCGGCGGAGGCGTCGTCGAACCTGTCGCGATTCGACGGCGTGCGCTTCGGCCACCGCGCCGCGCAGTACGGCGACCTGCTCGACATGTACAAGAAGTCGCGCGCGGAAGGCTTCGGGCCTGAAGTGAAGCGCCGGATCCTGGTCGGCACGTACGTGCTGTCGCACGGCTACTACGACGCGTACTACCTGCAGGCGCAGAAGATCCGCCGCATCATCGCGAACGATTTCCAGGAAGCGTTCAAGTCCTGCGACGTGATCATGGGCCCGGCGTCGCCGACGGTCGCATGGGATCTCGGCTCGAAGGGCGACGATCCGGTGCAGATGTATCTCGCGGATATCTACACGCTGTCGGTGAGCCTCGCCGGCCTGCCCGGCATGAGCGTGCCGTGCGGCTTCGGCGCGGGCGCGAATGCGAAGCGCCCGGTCGGCCTGCAGATCATCGGCAACTATTTCAACGAAGCCCGGATGCTGCAGGTCGCCGACGCGTTCCAGCGCGCGACCGACTGGCACAAGCAAGTTCCGGCTGGAGCGTAAGCATATGGCAACTCAATGGGAAGTCGTCATCGGTCTCGAGACGCACGCGCAACTGTCGACCGTCTCGAAGATCTTCTCGGGCGCATCGACGCAGTTCGGCGCCGAGCCGAACACGCAGGCCTGCCCGGTCGACCTGGCGCTGCCGGGCGTGCTGCCGGTGCTGAACCGCGGCGCGGTCGAACGCGCGATTCGCTTCGGCCTGGCGATCGGCTCGACCATCGCGCCGCGCAGCATCTTCGCGCGCAAGAATTATTTCTACCCCGATCTGCCGAAGGGCTATCAGATCAGCCAGTACGAGATTCCGGTCGTGCAGGGCGGCCAGATCACGATCCAGGTGCCCGCCAACGAGAAGGCCGGCAAGGAAGCGTACGAGAAGACGGTCAACCTGACCCGCGCGCACCTCGAGGAAGATGCGGGCAAGTCGCTGCATGAAGACTTCGCCGGGATGACGGGGATCGACCTGAACCGCGCGGGCACGCCGCTGCTCGAGATCGTCACCGAGCCGGAAATGCGCAGCGCGGCCGAGGCGGTGGCCTACGCGAAGGCGCTGCACGGGCTCGTCGTGTGGCTCGGCATCTGCGACGGCAACATGCAGGAAGGCTCGTTCCGCTGCGACGCGAACGTGTCGGTGCGCCCGGTCGGCCAGGAGAAGTTCGGCACGCGTGCGGAAATCAAGAACCTGAACTCGTTCCGGTTCCTCGAGGAAGCGATCAACTACGAAGTGCGTCGCCAGATCGAACTGATCGAGGACGGCGGCGAAGTCGTGCAGGAAACGCGCCTCTACGATCCGGACAAGCGCGAGACGCGTTCGATGCGCAGCAAGGAAGACGCGCACGACTACCGCTACTTCCCCGACCCCGACCTGATGCCGCTCGTGATCGGCCAGGACTGGATCGAGCGCGTGCAGTCCGGGATGCCCGAGCTGCCGGCCGCGATGCAGCAGCGCTTCGCCGACGAATACGGCGTGTCCGCGTACGACGCCGGCGTGCTGACGTCGAGCAAGGCGATGGCCGCGTACTTCGAGGCCGTGGTCGCGAAGGCAGGCACCGCGAACGCGAAGATCGCCGCGAACTGGCTGATGGGCGACGTCTCGTCGCAGCTGAACCGCGACGGCATCGAAATCGACGCGATTCCGGTGTCGGCCGCGCAGCTCGCGCTCGTGCTGCAGCGCATCGCCGACGGCACGATCTCGAACAAGATCGCGAAGGAAATCTTCGCGACGATCTGGGACGAGAAGGCGACCGACGAAGGGGCGGCCGACCGCATCATCGACGCGAAGGGGCTGAAGCAGATCTCCGACACCGGCGCGCTGGAAGCGATCATCGACGAGGTGCTCGCGGCGAACGCGAAGTCGGTCGAGGAATTCCGCGCGGGCAAGGAAAAGGCGTTCAACGCGCTGATCGGCCAGGCGATGAAGGCGACCAAGGGCAAGGCCAATCCGCAGCAGGTCAACGAACTGCTGAAGAAGAAGCTCGGCTGAGCATGACCGCGCGCCTGAACCGCGCATGACGACGGGCCGCCCCGAACCGGATCGGGGCGGCCCGTTGCGTTTTGGTGGATGCGTTATCGTATGCACCACAGCGTCCAACGGAGGAACGAATGGCGAAACAACCGTCGCTCGACGATTTTCGCGTGCCGTACAGCACGCGCGAGAAGGAAGCCGCAGCATTCAAGCTCGATGCGTTCGACCCGGCCGCGAAGCCGTTCTCGTCCGGTTCGAAGGACGACGACCGCGCGCGGCTGTCGGCCGTGTCGACCGAGCTCGACGTGCAGCAGGAGCGCCTGCACACGCAGCAGAAGAAGCGCGTGCTGCTCGTGCTGCAGGGGATGGATACCAGCGGCAAGGACGGCACCGTGCGTGCGGTGTTCCGCGAGGTCGATCCGCTCGGCCTGCGCGTCGTGCCGTTCAAGGCGCCCACGCCGATCGAGGCCGCGCACGATTTCCTGTGGCGCGTGCATGCGCAGGTGCCGGCCGCGGGCGAGCTCGCGATCTTCAACCGCAGCCACTATGAAGACGTGCTCGTGCCGCGCGTGCTCGACCTGATCGACGCGAAGGAGTGCGAGCGCCGCTACCGGCAGATCCGCGATTTCGAGACGATGCTGGTCGAGAACGGCACGACGATCATCAAGTGCTTCCTGCACATCTCGAAGGACGAGCAGCGCGCACGGCTGCAGGCGCGCATCGACGATCCGACCAAGCACTGGAAGTTCGACATCTCCGATCTCGACGCGCGCAAGCACTGGGACGCGTACCAGTCCGCCTACCGCGACGCGCTCGCCGCGACGTCCGCCGAGCATGCGCCGTGGTACGTGATCCCGGCGAACTCGAAGACGCACCGCAACGTGATGATCGCCGAGTTGCTGCTGCGCACGATGACCGACATGAAGCTGGAATTCCCGCCGCCGAAGCCCGAGCTCGAAGGCGTGAAGATCCGCTAAGCTGACCCCTGAAAAACATCGAACTGAACGGAATTCGACATGATGCGAGTGATTACCGCCAACCTGAACGGCATCCGCTCCGCCGCGAAGAAGGGCTTCTTCGAGTGGCTCGGCGAACAGAACGCCGATTGCGTGTGCGTGCAGGAAATCAAGGTCTCGGCCGACGACCTGCCGGCCGAATTCGTCGAGCCGCACGGCTTCAAGAGCTATTTCCACCACGCCGAGAAGAAGGGCTACAGCGGCGCGGGCGTGTACAGCCGCCGCGAGCCCGATGACGTGATCATCGGCTTCGGCAGCAGCGAATTCGATGCCGAAGGGCGCTATGTCGAGGCGCGCTACGGCAAGCTGTCGGTCGTGTCGGTGTACGTGCCGTCCGGCTCGAGCGGCGAAGAGCGCCAGCAGGCGAAGTACCGCTTCATGGACGAGTTCATGCCGCACCTCGCCGCGCTGAAGAAGAAGCGCGAGGTGATCCTGTGCGGCGACGTGAACATCGTCCACAAGGAAATCGACATCAAGAACTGGAAGAGCAACCAGAAGAACTCGGGCTGCCTGCCGGAAGAGCGCGAGTGGCTCACGAAGCTGTTCGACGACGTCGGCTACGTCGACGTGTTCCGCACGCTCGATCCGCGCCCGGAGCAGTACACATGGTGGAGCAACCGCGGCCAGGCCTATGCGAAGAACGTCGGGTGGCGGATCGATTACCAGATCGCGACGCCGGGCGTAGCCGGCACCGCGAAAAGCACGTCGATCTTCAAGGACATCAAGTTCAGCGACCATGCGCCGCTGACGGTGGACTACGACTACAAGAAGTGACGTTCCGCGCTGCGCCGCGCGCGCAGCAGCCGGACGTAAAAACGGGCCGCATGTCGAACATGCGGCCCGTTTCGTTTGGGGCGGCGATCGTGCGCGTCGCCTTCGGCGCTTACTGCTTGAGCGACGCCATGTCGATCACGAACCGGTACTTCACGTCGCTCTTCAGCATCCGCTCGTAGGCCGCGTTGATCTGCTGCATCGGAATCGTTTCGATGTCCGACGTGATCCCGTGCTCCGCGCAGAAGTCGAGCATTTCCTGCGTTTCCGCAATCCCGCCGATCAGCGAGCCCGCGAGGCGGCGGCGCTTGAAGATCAGGTTGAACACCTGCGGCGACGGATGGTCGTGCTCCGGCGCGCCGACCAGCGTCATCGTGCCGTCGCGCTTGAGCAGGTGCAGGAACGGGTTCAGGTCGTGCTGCGCGGCGACCGTGTTCAGGATGAAGTCGAAGCTGTTCAGGTGCGCGTTCATCTGCGCCTCGTCCTTCGAGATCACGACTTCGTGCGCGCCGAGCCGCTTGCCGTCCTCGATCTTCGACAGCGACGTGGTGAACAGCACGACGTGCGCCCCCATCGCGCGCGCCAGCTTCACGCCCATGTGGCCGAGGCCGCCGAGCCCGACGATGCCGACCTTCTTGCCGGGGCCGACGTTCCACTGCCGCAGCGGCGAGTAGGTCGTGATCCCCGCGCACAGCAGCGGCGCGGCGCCGGCCGGGTCGAGCGTCTCGGGCACGCGCAGCACGAACGCCTCGTCGACGACGAGTTGCGTCGAATAGCCGCCGAACGTGATGTCGCCCGTCACGCGATCCTGGCCGTTGTAGGTACCGACGAAGCCGTTTTCGCAATATTGCTCGAGGCCTTCTTCGCAGCTCGCGCAGGTGCGGCACGAATCGACGAGGCAGCCGACGCCGACCAGCTCGCCGACCTTGAAGCGCGTCACTTCGGGGCCGGTCGCGGTCACGCGGCCGACGATTTCATGGCCCGGGACGACCGGATAGATCGTGTTGCGCCATTCGTTGCGGGCCTGGTGCAGGTCCGAGTGGCAGACGCCGCAGTAGAGGACGTCGATCTGGACGTCGAGGTCGCGCAGCGCGCGACGCTGGAATTCGAACGGGGCGAGCGGCGAGCGCGAATCGGTCGCCGCGTAGGCATAGGTAGTGCTCATGCGATGGGCTCCTTGTCCGGAAAGCATCCGGCGAAACAGACTGCCGTCGCATCATGTGGCGATGCGGCGAGGCAGGACGTCATCGTAAGGAGCGCGGCGCCGCAGTGAAATACCCGAAGGTCTGGAAGATTTGCCTATTCCTCTCGAACTGCGTGCAAACAGCCGTCAAAACACGTTCAAGGTGCTACATTGCGAGCCAGATTCTCTTGCCGGACAGGACCACGCAGATGAGCTTCGAGCCCCTTTTCACCGACACGGGCGACCGTGTGCAGCGCCGCATGGTCGAGCTGCATACGCGCCTCGCGCCGAACGAGGGCGACACGCTCGCGGCGCTCGACGGCGTGCGCTTCATCCGCGTGAGCCGTCCGGCGCCGCGCATGCCCGTGTTGTACGAGCCGAGCATCGTCGTCGTGTGCCAGGGGCGCAAGCTCGGCTATCTCGGCGAGCGCTCGTTCGTCTACGACGCGCAGCAGTATCTCGTGCTGTCGGTGCCGCTGCCGTTCGAATGCGAAACCTTCGCGAGCCATGACGAACCGTTTCTCGCGATCTCGATCCGCGTGGATCTCGCGGTGATCGCCGAGCTCGCGATCCTGCTCGACGAGACGCTTGGTGCGCCCGTCAGCGAGCCGCTCGGCGTGGATTCGACGCCGCTCGACGCGCCGCTGGCGGATGCCGTGCTGCGACTGCTCGAAGCGCTCGCGTCGCCGCACGACACGCGCGTGCTGGGCCCCGCGATCATGCGCGAGATCGCGTATCGGGTGCTGACGGGCGAGCAGGGCGACGCGATCCGCGCGGCGCTCGTTCAGCAGCATCACTTCGGCCGCATCGCGAAGGCGCTGCGGCGCATCCATGCGGACCTGAAGGCCGACCTCGACGTCGAGACGCTCGCGCGCGAGGCCGGCATGAGCCTCGCGGTGTTCCACGCGCAGTTCAAGCACGTGACGGCGACGTCGCCGATGCAGTACGTGAAGGCCGCCCGGCTGCACCAGGCACGGTTGATGATGGTGCAGGACGGGCTCGGCGCCGGTGCGGCGGCCGCGCGCGTCGGCTATGCGAGCGCGTCGCAGTTCAGCCGCGAGTTCAAGCGGCTGTTCGGCCGCAGCCCGGGTGACGAGGTGCGCTGGATGCGCGAAAGCGGCGCGCGGCCGGTCGCGGCGGACGTGGATGCGTAGGGCGGCGTCGCGACCGGCCGCGCGGGGCGCTCAGCGCCGCACGACCTTGCGACGCTGCGCGCTGATGCCCGCGTAGTCGGGCAGTGTGTCGACGCGCTTGCCCACGGCCTTCGCATACAGCGGCATGAGATCCGGCAGGCGGTTCAGCAGGTCCTGGCGGCGGGCGGTGCTGTACGGGTGCGTGTAGATGAAGCCCGTTGCCTTGTTGCCACGTGTCGCGACCGCGAGCTTGTCCCACAACGTGATCGCCGCGCGCGGATCGAAGCCCGCACGTGCGGCGATGTCGCCGCCGATCACGTCGGCTTCGGTCTCGTCGGTCGGGTCGTAATGGAGCGACTGCAGGCGTTCGCCGAGGTTCAGTGCCTGCGGCAGCGGCTCGCCGACGCCGAACAGCGGCGGCAACGCGGCCGCGCGCAGCGACGTCTGCGAGGTCGCGCTGAAGTTGCTGCGCGCGTGTTCGCGCAGCGCATGCGCGATGCCGTGCGCGAGCAGCACGCCGAGCTCGTCGTCGTTCAGGCGGACGCGATCAAGCAGGCCGCCGTATACGAGCACCTTGCCGCCCGGCAGGCAGGTCAGGCGAATGTCGCGCGAGCGGATCGCGTTGACGTCCCACGCCCAGTTCTTCACGCGGTCGTTCCACTTCACCGAATACGGCGCGAGCTTCGCGACGATCGCGCGCAGGCGCTTCACGCGTGGCTGGTTCGCCGGCAGCAGGCGGTTGCTGTCGGCGGCCGCCTGCACGATCTGCGCGTATTCGTTCGCGGTGAGCTGCTCGAGCAGCGGCGACGGAATCAGCGTGCGGAAGGCAATGGTATCGCCGTAGCGGACCTGCTGCGATGTCTGCGCATAAGCCTTCGTCGACGCGGCGCCGCCGGTCGGCTGCGCGGGTTCGGCGGTGGGCGGCTGAGCGGGGGCGGCGGGGGTTGAATTCGCCGACGGCGAAGCGGGTGCCGCGGCCGGCGCGGAGCCCGCGGCGGTGTCGGTCGCATGGGCGAACCCCGCGGCGAGCGCCGCGGCGCCGACGCTCAACGAAGCCGCAACGCGCACGAGGCGGTGCCGGCCGTTACTGCGCACGGCTGGCCTCGCCATTGCGGGCGGTCCCGTTCCACGGCGCGATCTTGAACAGCAGCAGCATGCCGGGAATCGCGAGCGCGGTGCACACGATGAAGTAGTCGAACCAGCCGATCTTCGCGACGATGAAGCCGCTCGCGGCCGACGCGAGCGTGCGCGGCACCGACGCGAGACTCGTGAACAGCGCGAATTGCGTGGCCGTATAGCGCGGGTCGGTCGTGCTCGCGATATACGCGACGAACGCGGCCATCGTCAGGCCCGTCGTGAAGGTTTCGAAGCCATAGACGAGCGCGAGGGCAACCGTCATCGGGCTCAGCTTTGGCGTGATCTCGATACCGAACACCGACATGAACGAAGCGAGCGCGTGGCTGGCCGCGACCGTGAAGTCGTAGAGCATCGCGAGCACCGGCGAACCGGGGCCGAGCTGAGCGAGCCACGCGAAGCCGAGCGTCGACACCATCTGCAGCGCGCCGAAGATCCACAGCCCGCGGCCGATGCCGATCTTCACGAGCCAGATGCCGCCGATGATGCCGCCGGCGACGCTCGCGACGAGCGCGGTGGTCTTCGCGACGATCCCGATCTCGGTGCGCGAGAAGCCGATGTCGAGGAAGAACGACGTCGACAGCGTGGTGGCCATCGTGTCGCCGATCTTGAACAGGAAGATGAACGCGATGACGAGCAGCGCGCCGGCCCAGCCGTCGCGCTGGATGAATTCGCGGAACGGCAGCACGATCGCGTCGCGCAGGTTGCGCGGCGGTGCGCCGACCACTTCGGGCTCGCGCACGACGAGCGTCATCAGGATGCCCGGCAGCATGAACGCGCCGGTGAGCGCGAACACGATGTCCCACGGCAGGTGGTCGGACAGGATCAGCGCCAGCGAGCCGGGGATCAGCGCGGCGAGCTTGTACGCGTTCACGTGGATCGCGTTGCCGAGGCCCTGCTCGGTGTCGCGCAGCAGCTCGCGGCGGTACGCATCGATCACGATGTCGGCGCTTGCACCGAAGAACGCGACGAGCGTGGTGAGCGCGGCGACCGTCCAGATCGAGTCGCGCGGCGACACGAAGCCGAGCGCGGCGATCGCGCCCGCGACCAGCAGCTGCGTGAGCAGCAGCCAGCCGCGCCGGCGGCCCGGCCGCCAGCCGGGCAGGCGCGGGACGTAGCGGTCCATCAGCGGCGCCCACAGGAACTTCCACGTGTACGGGAACTGGATCAGCGCGAACAGGCCGATTTCCTTCAGGTTCACGCCCTCGGAGCGCAGCCATGCCTGCACGAGGTAGACGAGCGTGAAGAGGGGCAGACCCGACGTGAAACCGAGGAACACGCAGATCAGCATGTGCGTGTTCAGGTAGGCGCGCCAGCCGGGGTGATCCTCGTGAGCGGTGAGTGCGGGCGCCTCGTGTGGCGTTTTCGACATGGGCTGGAACTGGATAGCGTTGACTGATTGCGGCGGCAGCGCAGGCGGCGGCGCGGGTCGTGCAGCGGCGCGGCCGCACGTGCGTGCGTGCGGGCGCGCCGACGGCGTCCGTCAACGGCTCCCCGGCTCAGCTGCGCTTGACGCGGTAGACAGCAAGACTACCACGCCAGTTCGCTCCCCATCGAATCGGTTGGCCTTCATGCAGCACCACGCGGTCGAGGATCGTCACGCCGACTTCGGGCGCGAGCGCCTCGAAATCCTCGATCGTCAGCACCCGGACGTTCGGCGTGTTGTGCCACTGGTAAGGCAGCGACTTCGACACCGGCATCCGGCCGTTCAGCACCGACAGCCGGTGCGGCCAGTAGCCGAAGTTCGGGAACGACACGATGCATTCGCGCCCGACCCGCGCGGTTTCGCGCAGGATCGCGGCCGTCTGGTGGATCGTCTGCAACGTCTGCGACAGGATCGCGATGTCGAAGCTGTGGTCCTCGAACAGGCGCAGGCCGTCTTCCAGGTTCTGCTGGATCACGTTGATGCCGTTCTTCGCGCTCGCGAGCACGCCCGCGTCGTTCAGCTCGATCCCGTAGCCGGTCACGTCCAGTTCTTCCATCAGCAGCGCGAGCAGCGAGCCGTCGCCGCAGCCGAGGTCGAGCACCGTCGAGCGCGGTTCGACCCAGCGTGCGATCGTGCGGAAGTCCGCGCGCGCGGACAGGGAATTCAGCGCTTGCTGGTTCATGCTCCCACCTCGTTGGCGATTCGTTCGTAATACGCGCGGATCAGGTTGTGATAGCGCGCGTCGTCGAGCAGGAACGCGTCGTGGCCGTGCGGCGCATCGATTTCCGCGTAGCTGACCGTGCGCTTGTTGTCGAGCAGCGCCTTCACGATCTCGCGCGAGCGGGCCGGCGCGAAACGCCAGTCGGTCGAGAAGCTCGCGATCAGGTATTTCGCCTGCGTGTGCGCGAGCGCGGCCGTCAGGTTGCCGTCGAACGCCTTCGCCGGATCGAAGTAGTCGAGCGCGCGCGTGATCAGCAGGTACGTGTTCGCGTCGAAGTAGTCGGCGAACTTGTCGCCCTGGTAGCGCAGGTACGACTCGACCTCGAACTCGACGTCGAAGCTGAAGTTGTACGCGTCGAGCGCGCCGTCGGCGCGGCGCAGCGCACGGCCGAATTTCTCGGCCATGTCGTCGTCGGACAGGTACGTGATGTGCCCGATCATCCGCGCGACGCGCAGGCCGCGCTTCGGCTTCACGCCGTGCGCGTAGTAGTCGCCGCCGTGGAAATCGGGATCGGACAGGATCGCCGAGCGCGCGACCTCGTTGAACGCGATGTTCTGCGCGGACAGCTTCGGCGTCGACGCGATGTCGATACAGTGCGCGACGCGCTCCGGATACATCAGGCTCCACGCGAGCGCCTGCATCCCGCCGAGGCTGCCGCCCATCACCGCGGCGAAGCGCTCGATGCCGAACGCATCCGCGACGCGCGCCTGCGCGTGCACCCAGTCCTCGACGGTGACGACCGGGAAGCTCGCGCCGTACGGCTTGCCGGTGGACGGGTCGACGCTCATCGGGCCGGTCGAGCCGAAGCACGAGCCGAGGTTGTTCACGCCGATCACGAAGAAGCGGTTGGTGTCGAGCGGCTTGCCCGGGCCGACCATGTTGTCCCACCAGCCGGTGCTGCGCGGATCGTCCGCGTAGACGCCGGCGACGTGGTGCGACGCGTTGAGCGCGTGGCAGACGAGCACCGCGTTCGAGCGCGCGGCGTTGAGCTCGCCGTACGTCTCGACGACGAGCTGATAGTTGCCGAGCACGCTGCCGCTTTGCAAGCGCAGCGGTTCGGCGAAGTGCATGGTCTGTGGAGCGACGATGCCGATCGATTCCATTCGTTCCGCCTTATGACTGGGCAGCTAAATGGTGTCGGCGATGCGCGGAGTCGGAGATGCGCGGCTGACGACCTCTTTAGCCGCATTTGTAGTGAACCGCCGGGCGACGACGAATCAAGGCCCTGGCTGGTTCGCGCGCCCGCAATCGAGTCAGCAAATCGGCGCGTGTCTGGCTGCCGCCCGAGGGGCGACAGTCGGCAAAGTATAGCGGAAATCGCGGCGCGCGGATTCGGGCGCAGAGGTGGGGCCGCCGCGCCCGCGTCATCTCACTGCAGGATCAGCCGCAGATGCGCATCGGCCTGTTCGCCCGGCGGTTTCTGGAACCCGCCCTTCGCGAAACGGTGCCATCGGCCGATCACGTAGCTGACGAGCAGGCTCGCGCGGGCAGCCGGATCGTAGTCGGCCGGCAGCACGAACGGCAGCCCGCCGTCCTGCGGCGTGTTCGCCTCGGTGCGCGCGACGCGCAGGCATTGCTTGACGGTCGCCTCGATGCGGTCGAGCAGCTGGTTCACGCGCTCGGTGAGCCGCTCGTCCTCGCCGACCAGCGCCTCGCCGGTCAGCACGCGTGTCATGCCGGGGTTCTTGGCGGCGAAATTGAGCATCGTCAGTGCGATCGTGCGTGCCTGTTGCACGCCGTTCGGCTCTTTCGCGACGATCTGGTTGACGAGCCCGAAGAGGGCCTGCTCGATGAACTCGATCAGCCCTTCGTACATCTTCGCCTTGCTGGGGAAGTGCCGGTACAGCGCGGCTTCCGACACGTCGAGCCGGGCCGCGAGCGCGGCGGTCGTGATTTTCTCGGGTTTCGGCGCCTCGAGCATTGCCGCGAGCGTCTGCAGGATCATCACGCGGCGCTCGCCCGGTTTCGGGCGCGCGCGGGTGGGTGTGGCCTGGTCTTCCTTTACGGCTTGGTCCTGCGGGTAAGTCGGCTGCATTTTTGTCGCCCCGATCGTGTGCCCAGTCGCAGCGATTTTAACGAACGAATGCGCTGGTCGACATAGTGGGGGCGTCCGGTAACCGGCAGATGGCCCGGCAGGTGCCCCGTGATCCATACCGTGCCGATGCCGAGACGCTTGTAGCGCTTCAGGTGGCCGCGCGTATCTTCGACGAGGATCGTGTCGGCCATGCGTGCGTTCGCGGCACGCAGCGTCCGGCGCAGCATCGTGTGATCGGGCTTCGCGCGCCAGGTGCGGCGGTCGCGCATGTGCTCGATCGCGATCACGCGCTCGAACAGCCGCTCGATGCGCAGCTCGCGCAGCACCGCGCGCGCATAGTTCTCCGGCGCGTTGGTCAGGATCAGCTTGCGGCCCGGCAGCGCGGCGACGATGCGCGCGAGGCCGCGCTCGGCGCGCACCATCGCCGGCAGGTCGGAAAACGTGTGGACGACGCGCAGGAAGTCGTGCGGGTCGATCGGATGATGGCGCGTGAGGCCGAGGAGCGCGGCGCCGTAGCGCTCGGTGTAGCCGGTGCGCAGGCGGTCGGCTTCGGCGCGCTCGACCTGCAGTGCATCGATGATGTACTGCGTCATCGCGCGGTTGATCT
The DNA here is from genome assembly GCF_002223095.1 of Burkholderia sp. AU33803. Taxonomy (NCBI): domain Bacteria; kingdom Pseudomonadati; phylum Pseudomonadota; class Betaproteobacteria; order Burkholderiales; family Burkholderiaceae; genus Burkholderia; species Burkholderia sp. AU33803. The sequence goes on along the minus strand of NZ_NKFJ01000005.1, from coordinate 998,807 downwards.
CGGGAAAGATCGCGTGCGATGCGTGGTGAAGGGTGTTGTCGAGATCGAACAGCCACACCGGCGCGCCGGCGCGGGGCCGGCTGCGCGACACGCGCCGGCGCCGCAGCGGGGCCGGCAAGTCGGGTGTGGCGGTCTTGCTGCGCTTGCTCAATGCGAGCGGATCATCGTGCCGAACGGCTGCTCGGTCAGGATTTCCAGCAGTACCGAGTGCTCGATCCGGCCGTCGACGATGTGCACCGACTTCACGCCGCTCTTCGCGGCGTCGAGCGCCGACGAGATCTTCGGCAGCATGCCGCCGGAGATCGTGCCGTCTTCGAACAGCGCATCGATCTCGCGTGCGGAGAGATCGGTCAGCAGGTTGCCGTCCTTGTCCATCACGCCCGGGATGTTCGTCATCATCAGCAGCTTCTCGGCGTTCAGCACGGTGGCGAGCTTGCCCGCGACGAGGTCGGCGTTGATGTTGTAGGAGAGGCCATCCTCACCGAAGCCGATCGGCGAGATCACCGGGATGAACGCGTCGTCCTGCAGCGCCTTCACGACCGCCGGGTTGATCGCCTCGACTTCGCCGACCTGGCCGATGTCGATGTACTGGCCCGGGTTGTCGCGGTCCGGCATCAGCAGCTTGCGCGCATGGATCAGGCCGCCGTCCTTGCCCGTCAGGCCCACCGCGTGGCCGCCGAAGTGGTTGATCAGCATCACGATGTCCTGCTGCACTTCGCCGCCCAGCACCCATTCGACGACTTCCATCGTCTCTTCGTCGGTGACGCGCATGCCCTGGATGAAGGTGCCGGCCTTGCCGATCTTCTTCAGTGCGTGATCGATCTGCGGACCGCCGCCGTGGACGATCACCGGATTGATGCCGACCAGTTTCAGCAGGATCACGTCGCGCGCGAAGCCTTGCTTGAGCCGCTCTTCCGTCATCGCGTTGCCGCCGTATTTGATGACCACGGTCTTGCCGTGGTAACGGCGAATGTACGGCAGTGCCTCGGCGAGGATTTCTGCTTTCAGCGTGGGGGCGATCTGCGAGAGGTCGATGGGCTCGGACATGGCGGCGGCTCTGGCTGGGAACGGTTGAAACACGGCGAATTGTACAGGAGTGGCGCAGCGCAGCATCGGGTTTTTGGACGGGCCGGAACACCGGCGGCGCGGCCCGGGCACCGCGCGCGGCGGCCCGCCGGCTATGGCGCGGCGCGATGTGGGCCACGCTGCGGGCAGCGCTGTGCGGGCGGTGGCGGCGAGGGGGCGCGAGCATTGGAAATGGCCCTCGGCCGAACGGCCGGCGTGCAAAATCCGTTCGCCGCGCTATGCTTGTCGCGTAGGGCGGCTTCCCGCCCGCTCGAGCGCTCCGCCATGACCGATTCCGCCGCCGACGCCCGTTCCGCCCCGCGCCGCGCGCGCTGCCCGCACTGCGGGCGCAGCTTCGACTGCGGCGCCCGCACGCAGCCGTTCGAATGCTGGTGCGCGTCGATGCCGGTCTTGCCCGGCGGTACGCCGCCCGCGGCCGGCGCCCGCTGCCGCTGCCCCGAGTGCCTGGCCGACGAGATCGCGCAGCGGATGGCCGGCGCGGCCGGCTGACGGCATCGGCTGCACACGCGGCTTCCCGTTCAATGCGCCCCGATCCGGCCCCGCTAGAGGCGCCGCCCGCTAAACGGGTAAACTGCTCGGATGCAACGAATCACCACCACCGGGCGCGTCAACCTCAGTCACCTGTTCTGGCTCCGCAATCTCGCGATCATCGGCCAGCTCGTGACGATCGGCGTCGTGCAGACCTATTTCGGCGTGCATCTGCCGTTGCCGGCGATGCTGATGGTCATTGCGCTCGAAATCGTTTTCAACGCGCTGACCTGGGTGCGCGTGCTGCGCGCGCGGCCCGAGACCAACTTCGAGCTGCTCGGCCAATTGTGGGTCGACCTCGGTGCGCTGTCCGCGCTGCTGTTCCTGTCGGGCGGCACGACCAATCCGTTCGTGTCGCTGTACTTGCCTTCGCTCGCGATCGCGGCGGCCGTGCTGCCGTGGCACCTGATGATCTGGCTCGCGGCGTTCGCGGTCGCGTGCTACGCGGCGCTCGGTTTCGACTCGGTGCCGCTCAACATGGACAATCCCGCGAACCTGTTCGACTACTACCGTACCGGGATGTGGGCGAACTTCATGGTCAGCGTCGGGCTGATCGCGTGGTTCGTCGCGCGCATGTCGAATGCGCTGCGCCAGCGCGATGCGGCGCTCGGCGAGGCGCAGCAGCACCTGCTGCGCGACGAGCGGGCGGTCGCGCTCGGCGTGCAGGCCGCCACCGTCGCGCACGAGATGGGCACGCCGCTGTCGACGATCGCGATGCTCGCCGAAGAGCTGCGCGACGCGGCCCGCGACGATCCGGGGCTGGCCCGCTACGGGGCCGACCTGAAGGTGCTCGAGGAACAGATGACGCTCTGCACGTCGGCGCTCGCGCGCCTGCGCAGCCGCGCGAGCGCGCCCGCGAGCCGCCAGCCGGTGGACGACTGGCTCGACACGTTCGTCGAGCACTGGCGCCTGCGGCATCCGCACGTGCAGTTCGAATTGCTCGGCGCGCGCCCGGCGGGCGTCGCGCTCGACGACACGGTCGCGGCCGGCCAGATCCTGACGATCCTGCTCGACAACGCCGCGCGCGCGAGCCCGCAGCGCGTGACGCTGGCCGCGAAGGTCGCGCACGCCGGCGCGGCCGACCAGATCGAATTCGAGGTATGCGACGACGGGCCCGGCATTCCGGCCTCGCTGCGCGAATCGCTCGGCGCGATGCCGGTCGACAGCACGCAGGGCGGCCACGGGGTCGGCCTGTATCTCGCGTTCAGCGCGGCCGCGCGGCTCGGCGGCGAGATCGAACTGTCCGATGTCGTGCCGCGCGCGGCGGGCGGCAACGGGCGGGCCGGCAGTGCGGCGAATGGTCACGCCGCGGCGGGATCGGCGCAGCGCGGCCAGCGCGTCGCCGAACGGACGACCGGCACGCCGGACAGCCGCCCGGCCGGTGCGGCCGCCGCACGCGGCACGCGGGCCGTACTGCGGCTGCCGGTCGTGCGCGTCGCGGCATCGGCCGCCTCAACCAACACGTAGACGGAGAAACCACATGAGCGAGAACAATTTCCTGGTGATCGACGACAACGAGGTGTTCGCGGGCACGCTCGCGCGCGGCCTCGAGCGGCGCGGTTACGCGGTCCAGCAGGCGCACGACAAGGAGGCGGCGCTGCGGCTCGCCGCGGGCGGCAAGTTCCAGTTCATCACCGTCGACCTGCATCTCGGCGAGGATTCGGGCCTTAGCCTGATCGCGCCGCTGTGCGACCTGCAGCCCGACGCGCGGATCCTGGTGCTGACCGGCTACGCGAGCATCGCGACTGCCGTGCAGGCGGTGAAGGAAGGCGCCGACAACTATCTCGCGAAGCCCGCGAACGTCGAGTCGATCCTGGCCGCGTTGCAGACCAACGCGACCGAAGTGCAGGCCGACGAAGCGTTGGAGAATCCGGTCGTGCTGTCGGTCGACCGGCTCGAATGGGAGCACATCCAGCGCGTGCTGGCCGAGAACAACAACAATATTTCGGCGACCGCGCGTGCGCTGAACATGCACCGCCGCACGCTGCAGCGCAAGCTCGCGAAGAAGCCGGTGCGGCAGTAAGCGGCGCACCAACGAAAACGGGCGGCCCCCGACGAAAGGGGCCGCCCGTTTCTCATCCGACGCCGCGCGCGTTACAGCACGTAGCGCGACAGGTCTTCGTCCTGCGACACTTCGCCGAGTGCGCGGTCGACATACTTCGCGTCGATCGTCACGCGCTCGCCGGCGTGGTTGCCGGCCGAGAACGACACTTCCTCGAGCAGCTTCTCGATCACCGTATACAGCCGGCGCGCACCGATGTTCTCGGTCTTCTCGTTGACCGAATAGGCAATCTCCGCGAGGCGGCGGATGCCGTCGTCGGCGAATTCGAGCTGTACGTCTTCGGTCGCGAGCAGCGCCTGGTACTGCTTGACGAGGCTTGCGTCGGTCGCGACGAGGATCGCTTCGAAATCGTTCACCGACAGCGAGTCGAGCTCGACGCGGATCGGGAAGCGGCCCTGCAGTTCGGGAATCAGGTCGCTCGGCTTCGCGAGGTGGAACGCGCCGCTCGCGATGAACAGGATGTGATCGGTCTTCACCATCCCGTACTTCGTGTTGACCGTCGTGCCTTCGACGAGCGGCAGCAGGTCGCGCTGCACGCCCTGGCGCGACACTTCACCGCCGCTGCCTTCGTTGTTGCGCGACGTGATCTTGTCGATCTCGTCGAGGAACACGATGCCGTTCTGCTCGACGTTCTGCACGGCCTTCGTCTTCACTTCCTCGTCGTTGAGCATCTTCGCCGCTTCCTCGTCGGTCAGCAGCTTCAGCGCTTCCTTGATCTTCACCTTGCGGCGCTGCTTCTTGCCGCTGCCGAGGTTCGAGAACATCGAGCGGATCTGCTCGGTCATCTCTTCCATCCCCGGCGGCGCCATGATGTCCATGCCGGCCGACGGCTGCTCGAGGTCGAGCTCGACTTCCTTGTCGTCGAGCTGGCCTTCGCGCAGGCGCTTGCGGAACGTCTGGCGCGTCGCGTTGTTGTCGTCGTTCGCGTGTTCGGCGTTGCCGCCGAAGCCCACCGCGCGCGGTTGCGGCAGCAGGATGTCGAGGATGCGGTCTTCCGCCTGGTCGGTCGCCTTGCTGCGCACCTTGCGCATTTCGGATTCGCGCGTCTGCTTGACCGAGATCTCGATCAGGTCGCGCACGATGCTGTCGACGTCGCGGCCGACGTAGCCGACTTCGGTGAACTTGGTCGCTTCGATCTTGATGAACGGTGCATCCGCGAGCTTCGCGAGGCGGCGTGCGATTTCGGTCTTGCCGACACCCGTCGGCCCGATCATCAGGATGTTCTTCGGCGTGATTTCCTGGCGCAGCGGGTCGGCGACCTGCTGGCGGCGCCAGCGGTTGCGCAGCGCGACCGCGACGGCCTTCTTCGCCTTCGCCTGGCCGATGATGTGCTTGTCGAGTTCCGAGACGATCTCGGCAGGGGTCATGGTGCTCATGGTGCGGTCCTTACTCGATCGTTTCGATGATGCGGTTGTGGTTCGTGTAGATGCACATGTCGCCGGCGATCTTGAGCGACTTCTCGACGATCTCGCGCGGCGACAGCTCGGTGTTCTCCGCGAGCGCGCGGGCTGCCGCCTGCGCATACGCACCCCCCGAGCCGATCGCGCAGATGCCTTCCTCGGGGTCGAGCACGTCGCCGTTGCCGGTGATGACGAGCGTGGTGGTGGCGTCGGCCGTGATCAGCATCGCCTCGAGGCGGCGCAGCATCCGGTCGGTGCGCCAGTCCTTCGCGAGCTCGACGGCCGCACGGGTCAGGTTGCCCTGATGCTTCTCGAGCTTCGCCTCGAAGCGGTCGAGCAGCGAGAACGCATCGGCGGTGCCGCCCGCGAATCCGACCAGTACCTGGTTGTTGTAGATCCGCCGCACTTTCCGCGCGCCACCCTTCATGACGATGTTGCCGAGGGTTACCTGGCCGTCGCCGCCGAGCGCGACCTTGTCGCCGCGCCGGACCGAAACGATGGTCGTGCCGTGAAATTGCTCCATCTGCGTTCCTTGAGAAAAACGGGGAAGAGTCGGGGGGCGCGAGGCGCCGCCGCGTAACTCGCAGTGCGCCGGGAAGCGGCCCGGCGCGCGTCCGTTTCATTTTAGGGCGGGCGCCGGGATATCAAGAGGCGGGGTGGGCAAAACGGCGGCCGGCGGGGAACCGGTGCCGGAAAAACAAAAAGCGCGCGGCAGGCCGCGCGCTTTCGGGAAGCAGCGTGTCTGAGCGGAACGCCGCTCGATCAGTCGCCGAACAGCTTCTGGCGCAGCTCGCGGCGCTCTTGCGCCTCGAGCGACAGCGTGGCGGTCGGACGCGCGAGCAGGCGCGGAATGCCGATCGGCTCGCCGGTTTCCTCACACCAGCCGTAATCGCCGGAATCGATGCGGGCGAGCGACTGCTGAACCTTCTTGAGGAGCTTGCGTTCGCGATCGCGCGTACGCAGTTCGAGCGCGTGCTCTTCCTCGATCGTCGCGCGATCGGCGGGATCGGGCACGATCACCGTCTCGCGCAGGTTCTCGGTCGTCTGGCCTGCATTCTTGAGGATGTCCGCCTGCAACTGTTCGAGCCGATTTTTGAAGAAGGCGAGCTGATCCTCATTCATGTAATCCTTGTCGCTCATCTTCAGGATTTCGGCTTCGGTCAAGAGTTTCTTCGTCATCTGCTTGCTTCTTCAATGTGCGGCAAATCGATAGATATTGCCTGCACTTTGGGATTACCCGCAACCGCCCTTGCAATCATTTGCGATTTGCCGCCGCGGGGCCGAAAGCCTCTGGAAAACCGGTTCTCAAATACCAGGATAGGCCTGGCGCGGAGTTGCGCGCGCTGCGAACCGGTGTGCTGCGCGGCACATCGCATCGGCCGCGGCCGGGAGGCGGATTGGCGATCCGGCGCGGTTGCGATGCCCGGAAAACTGGTTCAGCAAGAACCGGGCCTGTTTGTTGCCGTACTCCAGCGGGCACGTATTGTAACTGAATCGCAAGCGGGCGCCGTATCGGGTCGATCCCCGTCGGCTGCGCCAATATCTAGAAAATATAACGCGCAAATCGCGAAAAAGCGATGACGGCGAAACCCTGCCCAAAAAGGGCGCCCCGCGGCCGCCGCAGCCGCCTGCGAGGCGGCCTCGCGGCGGCGTGTGCGGCGGTTGCCCGCGCGCGTCAGGCGAGGCAGGCGTCGAGGCCGTCGGTGATCAGGTCCTGCGGCAGATCGACGCCGATGAACACCATCTTGTTCGTCTTCTTCTCGACCGGCAGCCACTTCGACGCGAGGTCGCTGCCCATCATCTGGTGCACGCCCTGGAACACGACCTTGCGGTCGACGCCCTTCATGTACAGCACGCCCTTGTAGCGCAGCATCCGCTCGCCGTAGATCTGCAGGATGCCGCCGAGGAAGTCTTCCAGCTTGTTCGGGTCGAACGGGCGGTCGTTGCGGTACACGAACGACTTGATCTTGTCGTCGTGGTGCGCGTGGTGGTGATGGTGATGGCCATGGTCGTGATCGTGCGCGCATTGACCGTGATCATGGTCGCAACTGGCGTGATCGTGATCATGGTCGTGATCGTGGTGGTGATGCGCGTGATCGTCCTCGGCGAGGAAGTCGGGGTCGATCTCGAGCTTCGCGTTCAGGTTGAAGCCGCGCAGGTCGAAGATTTCCTTGATGTCCGCCTCGCCGAAGTTCACGATCTTGATCGCGGCCTTCGGGTTCATGTGCATCAGGCGGTGCTTGAGGCCGGCCACCGTCTGGTCGTCGACCAGGTCCGACTTGGTGATGAACAGGCGATCGGCGAAGCCGACCTGGCGCTGCACGACCTCGTGCTCGTCGAGCTGCGCGTTCGCGTGCTTCGCGTCGACCAGCGTGATGACCGCGTCGAGCAGGAAATCGTCGGCGATTTCGCTGTCGATGAAGAAGGTTTGCGCGACCGGGCCCGGGTTCGCGAGGCCGGTCGTTTCGATCACGATGCGGTCGAAGTCGAGCTTGCCTTCGCGCTTCTTCGCGGCGAGATCGCCGAGCGTGCGCGCGAGGTCGCCGCGGATCGTGCAGCAGATGCAGCCGTTGCTCATCTGGATGATCTGCTCGTTCGAATCCTGGATGAGGATTTCGTTGTCGATGTTCTCTTCGCCGAACTCGTTCTCGATCACGGCGATCTTCATGCCGTGCTGTTCGTTCAGGATGCGCTTGAGCAGCGTCGTCTTGCCGCTGCCGAGGAAGCCGGTGAGGATGGTGACGGGAGTGGCCATGTCAATCGCCTGTGGTTCGTGAATCGGGGTCAAAACCGGGATGTGCGTCGCGCCCGGGGCTTTGCCAGCCGGGGCGCACAACCATCCATTGAAACATACCTGTCAAGCCCTCGCCCGTCGTCCGAACGACAGGCGGGAGCGCGGATCCGCCGGGCGCCAGGGCGCGGCCGGCGGACGGTTACGCGCGTAGATCGGGGCGATCAGACGATTTGCAACAGCAGGCCCTTCAGATATTCCCCTTCCGGGAACGCCGCGAGCAGCGGGTGATCGACGCCCGCGCCGAGGCGCTTCAGGATGCGCGCGTCGACCTTCGCGTCGGCGGCCGCACCCGCGACGATCTTCTGGAACAGGTCCATGTCGATCGCGCCCGAGCACGAGTACGTGAACAGCAGGCCGCCCGGACGCAGCAGCTTGAAGCCGCTCAGGTTGATGTCCTTGTACGCGCGCGCCGCGCGATCGACGCTGTCGCGCGTCGGCGCGAACTTCGGCGGATCGAGCACGATCAGGTCGAAACGCTCGCCTTCGTCGACGAGGCGGCGCAGCGTCTTGAATGCGTCGGCGTCGAGCCAGGTCGCGCGTTCGGCGTCGAAGCCGTTGGCGACGACGTTCTGCTGCGCGAGCGCGAGCGCATCGCCCGACGAGTCGATCGACACGACGCGCTTCGCGCCGCCCTTGAGCGCCGCGAGCGAGAAGCCGCCGGTGTAGCAGAAGCAGTTCAGCACGTCGCGATCGGCCGCGTACTGCGCGACCAGCGCGCGGTTGTCGCGCTGGTCGACGTAGAAGCCCGTCTTGTGGCCGTTCGGCACGTCGACGTGATAGCGCACGCCGTTTTCGTTCGAGATCAGTGTCGCGGGCGGCGCATCGCCGGCCAGCACGCCGGTCGTCTGTTCGAGCCCTTCCTTGTCGCGGATCGACACGTCCGAGCGCTCGTAGACGTTCGGGCAGTCCGTGGCGCCGACGAGCGCCTTCACGATCGCATCCTTCCACGCCTCGACGCCCGCGGCCATGAACTGGCAGACGAGCTGGCCGCGCGGGGCGGCGCCGGCTTCGGCGGTGTCCGCGACGTAATAGTCGACGATCAGCCCCGGCAGCCCGTCGGCCTCGCCGAACACGAGCCGCACCGCGCCCGTGCCGGACACCATCGTCGTGCGGTGCGCGACCGCGCGCTGCACGCGGCGCTTGAAGAATGCGTGGTCGATCGGCTCGTTCTCGTCGAAGCTCCACACGCGCACGCGGATCTGCGATTGCGGGCTGTACGCGCCGCGCGCGAGGAAGCGGCCGTCGTGCGCGCGCACGATCACGGTCGCGCCGGGCGCGGGCTTGCCGTCGACGCGGTCGATCGCATTGGCGTAGATCCACGGATGGCGGCGCAGCAGCGATTTTTCCTTGGACGGCTTGAGGGTGACGGTTTGCATGATGAGATCGAAATGGGCCGTGCGCGAAGCCGGCCGTGGCCGGTCGCCGCGCGCGGCGGGTAACACGGGACGCGCGTCAGTCGCGCTTCTTCGCGCGCGGGTGCGCGCTGTCGTAAATCTTCGCGAGATGCTGGAAGTCGAGCGACGTATAGACCTGCGTCGCGGAGACGCTCGCGTGGCCGAGCAGCTCCTGCACCGCGCGCAGGTCGCCGCTCGACTGCAGCACGTGCGTCGCGAACGAGTGGCGCAGCACGTGCGGATGGACGTTGGCGGGGATGCCCGCGGTGAGCGCCGCGCGCTTCACGCGCTCGCGCACGACGCCCGGCGACATCCGGTTGCCGCGCACGGACACGAACAGCGGATGCGGATCGTGCTTCACGAATTCGCTGCGTACCGCGAGCCACGCGTTCAGCGCATCGATCGCCTTGCGGCCGACCGGCACCTTGCGCTCCTTGTTGCCCTTGCCGCGCACCGTGACTTCGGCTTCGGCGAGGTCGAGCCAGCCGGTCGAGCGGTAGCCGTCGGCTTGCGTGTACATCACGTCGAGCCCGATCAGCTCGGCGAGGCGCAGCCCCGACGAATAGAACAGCTCGAGGATCGCGTGATCGCGGATGCCTTCGGTCGTGTTGGCGAGCGGCGCGTCCATCAACGCGGAAGCATCGTCGACCGACAGCGCCTTCGGCAAGGTCTTCGCGCGTTTCGGCGCGCGCACCGCGGCGACCGGGTTCGCGGGCATCTCGACGCGCTGCGCGAACCAGCGGTAGAACGCGCGCCACGCGGACAGCCGGTGCGAGATCGACCGGGCGGACAGCCCGCCCGAATGTGCACGCGCGACCGCGCCGCGCATGTCGGCGGCCGTCAGCGCTTCGAGCGGCCGGCCGTTCGCGAGCTTCTTCAGCTCGTCGAGTTCGTGCGTGTAGCCGCGCAGCGTGTGTTCCGACAGCTGCCTGACGTGCTTCAGGTTCGACAGGTAGGCGGCGATCGGATCGTCTGTCATCGCGTGCGGCAGGATCAGTGCGGCAGCAGGCGCGTGAGCGCGGCGCTCGCGAGCGTCGCGATCTGCGCGAGGAAGTCGGTGGCCATCCCGTCGTGGAAGCGGCGCGGGTCGGGCGAGCCGAGCACGAGCAGGCCGAACGCGGGCGCATCGTTGCCGGCGAGCGGCGCACGCAGCGCGAGCAGCGCGACCGATGCGGCCGAGCCGTCGCCGGCGGACGACGCGGCTTCCGCGCCTTCCGCCGCATGCGCGGCCGGGGCGGCGATCGCGGGCGCGAGCCACTGCGCGGCCTCGAAGCCCGTGTTCGCACCGCAGTACGGCGTCGACAGTCCGTTCGTGAACAGGCGCACTTCCTCGCCGACCTGGCGTGCGAAATCGGCCTGCGAGTAGGTGTCGGCGACATCCCACACGCGCAGCGCCGTCTGCGGCACGTCGAAGACTTCGGCGATGCCGTCGGCGATCGTGCGCGGCAGCGCGTACGGATCGCGTTCCGCGATCACGCGTGCGGTCCAGCGGCTGAACTTCGCGGACAGGCTGTCGTTCTCGTGGCCGTAGCGCACGAGCTCGGCGAGCCGGCGCTCGAGATGCTTGTTCTTGTCGCGCAGCATCTCCATCTGCCGCTCCTGCAGCGAGATCGCGGCCTTGCCGTGCGGGTTCGCGAGGCGGATCGTCGCGAGCAGTTCGGCGTGCTGCGCGAAGAATTCGGGGTTGGCGAGCAGGTAGTCGGCGACTTCGCGATCGTTCATGTGGCTGGGGCGTTCAGTTATCAAGGACGTTGCAGGGTCAGACGTTCAGGTCGATCTCGCCTTCGAACACGGTCGTGGCGGGGCCGGCCATCATCAGCGCGGCGGCTTCGTCGCGCGCGCCGTCCCAGCTGATCGTCAGCGTGCCGCCGTGCGTGTGCACGGTCACCGGCGAATCAAGCAGGCCGCGCCGGATGCCGGCCGCGACCGCCGCGCATGCGCCGGTGCCGCACGCGAGCGTCTCGCCCGCCGCGCGTTCGTACACGCGCAGCTTCACTTCGCTGCGCGACACGATCTGCATGAAACCGGCGTTCACGCGTTCAGGGAAGCGCGCGTGGTGCTCGATCAGCGGGCCTTCTTCGAGCACCGGATACGCTTCGGCATCGTCGACGACCTGCACCGCGTGCGGGTTGCCCATCGTCACCGTCGAGATCCAGCGCGTCGCACCGCCGACGTCGAGCGGCCACAACGTGTCGCGGCCCTCGGTGCGGCCGTCGAGGCCCGCTGCGTCGAACGGCACCTGCGCCGGCGTGAACACGGGCGCACCCATGTCGACGACGACTTCGCCGTTGTCCTGCATCGTCAGCGTGATCAGGCCCTTCATCACCTGCACGCGCACGCTGCGCTTGTCGGTCAGGCCGCGGTCGCTGACGAACTTCACGAAGCAGCGCGCGCCGTTGCCGCAGTGTTCGACCTCGCCGCCGTCGCAATTGAAGATCCGGTACTTGAAATCGACGCCGTCGACGGTCGGTTTTTCGACGAGCAGCAGCTGGTCGGCGCCGATGCCGAAGTGGCGGTTGGCGAGCGCACGCACCTGCGCTTCGGTGAGCGGCGGCAACGCGCGCGAATAGCCGTCGAGCACGACGAAGTCGTTGCCCGCGCCGTGCATCTTGGTGAACGAGAGTTTCACTGGGTCCGGATTTCCATGGCGAACAAGGCGGTCAGCGCGGCGCGCGTGACGCCGCGCCATGCCGGGCGGCCTCGTTCGTCGTGCTGATCTCAACCGCAAATGATACATGCAGCCGACAGGGGCGTCCCGCGCGGGCGGGGGGAGCGTGGGGGCGAAATGGGGTACATCTGCCGATCGGTCGACTGGTCGCGTGTGCGACAGGCGGGCAGATTGATGCGGTGTGACGGGCCTGTTGCGATGCCAGCAGGGTTCGGCGAAAACACGGGATGGCGCGGACGCGTACTTTCGTACAGGTCAAATTGACGAGGCAATCAAGCGATTCGTATAGTGTGGCTATACGCATGGGCCATGCTGTCGGCATCGCGACTCGAATCTGGGAGATCCATGATCAAGTCGTGGCAGCACAAGGGGCTGGAAGCGTTTTTCACGAACGGGAACAAGGCGGGCATCCGGCCCGACCATGCGCCAAGGTTACGGCGCCAGCTTGCACGTCTCGACTTCGCGAGCCGGCCGCTCGACATGAACGTGCCGGGCTGGCGGTTTCACAGCCTTGCCCGTGGACTGGACGGCCATTTCGCGGTGAGCGTGAGCAGCAACTGGCGTCTGACGCTCAGCTTCGAGGGTGCCGACGCTGTTATGGTCGATTACCAGGACTACCACTGAGGTGATTCAAGCGATGACTCGCATCTTCAATCCGCCGCATCCAGGCGAATCGCTGCGCGACGACGTTTTGCCGGCATTCGGCCTGACCGTCACCGAGGCCGCGGCGCAACTCGGCGTCACGCGTGCGGCGTTGTCGCGCATTCTGCATGGTCATGCGGGGATCTCGCCGGAAATGGCGTTGCGCATCGAGGCGTGGCTTGGCGAGGAAAACGGCGGTCGCGCGGATCTGTGGCTCGCCCAGCAATCCGCTTACGACTTGTGGCAGGCGCGCGCGAAAGGCGTGCCCAAGGTGGCGAGAGCGCGGGCACGCACGTGACCGCGCTCTCGTGAGCGTGGCTCAGTACAGGCTCGGCTCGCCGTTCGGACGCGTCTTGAAGCGCTTGTGAACCCAATAGTATTGCTCGGGCAGCAGCGGGATCTGCTCCTCGAGGAATGCGTTCATCCGCCGCGCGTCGAGATCGTCGTCGCCGGTCGGGTAGTGATCCCACGGCTTGAATACCTTCAGACGATAGCCCTTGTAGTTCGGCAGCACCTCGCCGATGAACGGCACGACCTGCGCGCGGCCCGTCTTCGCGAGCCGGCCGACCGCCGTCAGCGTGCAGGCGGGCACGCCGAAGAACGGCACGAACGTCGAATTGCGCAGCCCGTAGTCCATGTCGGCGCCGAGCATCACCGGCTTGCGGTCGCGCAGCCAGCGCAGCACGACGCGCGCGCTGTCCGCGCGGCCGACCATCTCGGCGTCGAAACGCCCGCGCGCCTTCTTCGCCTCTTCCTCGAGCACCGCGTTCGAGAACGGCTGGTAGAGCGACCCGCAGCGGCGATGCAGCGAACGGTTCAGCCAGATCGAGCCGGCCTCGATGCCGACGAAATGCAGGCCGAGGAACAGCGTCGGCGGCAGGTCCGGGTCGTCGAGGTCGACCGCGCTGTCGACCTGGATCAGCTTCGCGAGCTTTTTCTCCGAGCCGAACCACTGCACGCTGCGTTCGACGTAGCTGCGGATCGCATGGCGGAAATGCTTCCCGGCAATTTCCTCGCGGCGTTCGTCGCTCCAGTCAGGGAAGCAGAGTTTCAGATTGGTGTGTACGATGCGCTTTCGCCGGCTGGGGATCTTGTAGAGCAGCCAGCCGAGACCATCGCCGAACCGTGCGGTCAGGCCGTACGGCAACAGGGCGAGCAGTTTCAGCAAGCCAATGGCGAGGTGCGTGGCTAGACGACCTAGCATGCGAAACCTCCGTGGGACCGGCTGGCCGGCGCTTTGCGAACAGGGTGGTGAGACAGCGGAAGATGCAGCACGGGCGGCGCTCTGTGACAATTCAGGAAAGCCGCTATAATACGGGCTTCGCCGAGTTAACTGACAACTTGCGGGGCGAAGCCGGTTGGCGTCACACACGCTGCCCGGTCCTGGTAATCCGCTAAAGCGTCGCCGCTTCAGGCCCAACGAAGCTGGCTACGTGAAACCAACCGTAACCACACAGGAGCCTGAAAAAGTGGCAAACGATTATTTCTTCACGTCCGAATCCGTCTCTGAAGGCCATCCGGACAAAGTCGCGGACCAGATCTCGGACGCGATCCTCGATGCCATCCTCGAGCAGGACAAATATTCCCGCGTTGCGGCGGAAACGCTGTGCAACACGGGTCTCGTCGTTCTGGCCGGTGAAATCACCACGACGGCCAACATCGACTACATCCAGATCGCGCGCGATACGATCAAGCGCATCGGCTACGACAACACCGACTACGGCATCGACTACAAGGGTTGCGCGGTGCTCGTCGCGTACGACAAGCAGTCGCCGGACATCGCCCAGGGCGTCGATCGCGCACACGACGACAACCTCGACCAGGGCGCGGGCGACCAGGGTCTGATGTTCGGTTACGCGTGCGACGAAACGCCGGAACTGATGCCGCTGCCGATCTACCTGTCGCACCGCCTCGTCGAGCGCCAGGCCAGCCTGCGCCGCGACGGCCGCCTGCAATGGCTGCGCCCGGACGCGAAGTCGCAGGTGACGGTCCGCTACGTCGACGGCAAGCCCGATTCGATCGACACCGTCGTGCTGTCGACGCAGCACGCACCGGACATCGAGCTGCCGGCGCTGCGCGAAGCCGTGATCGAGGAAATCATCAAGCCGACGCTGCCGGCCGACCTGATCAAGGGCGACATCAAGTTCCTGGTGAACCCGACCGGCCGGTTCGTGATCGGTGGCCCGCAGGGCGACTGCGGCCTGACCGGCCGCAAGATCATCGTCGACACCTACGGCGGTGCCGCACCGCACGGCGGCGGCGCGTTCTCGGGCAAGGATCCGTCGAAGGTCGACCGTTCGGCTGCATACGCAGGCCGCTACGTCGCGAAGAACATCGTCGCCGCCGGCCTCGCGTCGCGCGCGCTGATCCAGGTGTCGTACGCGATCGGCGTGGCCGAGCCGACCTCGGTGATGGTCAACACGTTCGGCACGGGCCGCGTGTCGGATGCGGTGATCACGAAGCTCGTGCGCGAGCATTTCGACCTGCGTCCGAAGGGCATCATCAAGATGCTCGACCTGCTGCGCCCGATCTACGAGAAGACCGCTGCTTACGGCCACTTCGGCCGTGAAGAGCCGGAGTTCTCGTGGGAAGCGACCGACAAGGCGCTCGCCCTGGCCGAAGCGGCCGGCGTCGAGCCGACGGCACGCGTCGCGTAAGCGTCGTTCGCCTCAAATGAAAACCCCGGCAGAGCCGGGTTTTTTTTATGCGTTCCGATCGCCGCGGCAATCGGGTAACGGCGTGGGCAACGGCGCGGGCGGCGGCGCGACGTCGATCGTCGCGCGGTGCCCGCCGGCGTACGCTCAGCGCGCGCCGAACCCGAACCAGCCGTTGCTGGCCGCGAGGCGGCGCGGGCGGTTGACGCGGCGCTGCGGGCCGAGCGTGCGGCGCAGCGCGAGCGCGCGCAGCGACGACGGCTTCTGCAGCAGCGAGCGCAGGCCGGCACGGCGCGAGAACGCCTGCGTGCTCATCATCGAGAAAAATGCGTGGAACCACGCACGGATACCGTCCAGCCGGCTATGTGCGGGCGTACGCTCGGCCAGCGCCTGCGTGCGTGCGCGGTGATGGCGCAGCGAGCGGGCAGGAGCGGGCGGCACAACGCGCTTTGCAGCGCGGCTGAGACGGGAAGTCAGACGGAATGGCATGTGAACGATGCTTCGCTTGTATGGATGGCGCCCTTGGGAGCGCACTGGTATGAACGGCCTCGGAGTGCGCAACGGATCTTACCGAAACTCGTTGCGCGCCGCGCCCGCCAGAATTGACAGGCCGCGACAGGCTACAGGGGATTCATGACGGGCAAAAGTCGCGATAAACCCTTGTGCCACAACGCGTGTGCCGCATACCGCCTGTCGCTGAGGCCAGCGCCGCGCCGCACAGTTCCCTTGAGCCGGATCAAATTCGCGATTGGCATGCCCCTGCGTACGACAATGGTGCTGTTCGCGGCATCCGGCGCCGATTTACAATCGTCACATTCACACAATAAACGTCTGGCATCCCATGTCGTCTCCATTGCAGTCGGAATCGATCCGCGCGCAAGTCGCGGAATTGCGCGAGCGCGGCTTCGTCGTCGCGCGTGGCCTCGTCAGCGACGAGCAGTGCGCGGCGCTCAGGCAGGTTGCGGAGCGCCAGTTGCGGGAGGCGGCCGAGCCGATCGAGTTCGAGGCGGACCTGCGCTATCCGGGCGCGCCCGAGTCCAAGCATGCGCCGGGTGGGCATACGGTGCGGCGGCTGCTCGACGCGTACTCGCGTGATCCGGCCTTCGCGGAGCGCGCGATCGCCCCCGAAATCGGCGCGTGGATGCGCGAGTATTTCGGCGAAGAGCCGGTGCTGTCGCGCGCGCATCACAACTGCATGATGACCAAGCATCCCGCGTACGGCAGCCTGACCGGCTGGCATCGCGATTTCCGCTACTGGTCGTTCGAGCGTCCGGACATGGTGTCGGTGTGGCTCGCGCTCGGCCCGGAAACGAACGAGAACGGCGCACTGTGGCTCGTACCGGGGTCGCATACGGCCGAATTCGGGCCCGAAGCGTTCGACGATGCGAAGTTCTTCCGCAGCGACCTGCCGGAGAACCGGAAGATGATCGATGCGGCGACGTGCCCGTCGCTGCAGACGGGCGACGTGGTGTTCTTCCACTGCAACACGCTGCATTCGGCCGGGCAGAACCGTTCCGACCAGGTGAAGTTCTCGCTCGTGTACACGTATCACGGCGCGAGCAACCGGCCGGTGCCCGGCACGCGCTCGGCATCGAAATCGGAAGTGCCGTTCTAGGCGCGCAGCGGGCGGCCTTCAAGGCCGCGGCGATGGCGCGATGCCGCGCATCGCGGGTGCATGGAACAACGGGCGGCCTGGCCGCCCGTTTCGTTTGGCGCGGCCCGAACGTATGACGCGGGCCGTGCGTGCATCGCGCGGCTGGCGCTCAGCGCTTGCCGCCCGGCATCGCGAGGCCGATCAGGCCGATGAACGATGCGACGGCGCCGCCCACGATCAGCAGGATCGTCTTCGTCGCGGGCGAACCGGTGAAGAAGCGCGACACGTTGTCGTTGATCGAATGGAACGACTGGCCGCCGAAATACAGCAGCACGACGCCGCCGACGAGCAGCGCAACCGAGATGACCCGGGACATACCAACCTCGCTGAAACGGTGATTCGAGACGCCGCAGTGTAGGCGACGGCCGCGGCCGCGTCCATCGTCGCGCCGTCGAGCGCGTTCCGGCCGCTTTCGCTACCATAGTCGTCGTATGACTCCTTCGCCGCCGCCGCGCCGCACGCGCGGCCGGCGCGCGTCCCTTCTCCCGATGTCCTGACGGAACCGACTCATGGCCTACGAAGCAGCTTCCGAACGTTATGCAGACATGCAATACCGCACCTGCGGCAAATCCGGGCTCAAACTGCCCGCGCTGTCGCTCGGCCTGTGGCACAACTTCGGCGACACGACGCCGATCTCGACGCAGCGCGACATCCTGCGCACCGCGTTCGACCTCGGCATCAACCACTTCGACCTCGCGAACAACTACGGGCCGCCGTACGGCAGCGCGGAGACCAACTTCGGCCGGCTGCTGAAGGAAGATTTCCGGCCGTATCGCGACGAGCTGCTGATTTCGACCAAGGCCGGCTGGGACATGTGGCCGGGGCCGTACGGCAGCGGCGGCGGGTCGCGCAAGTACGTGCTCGCGAGCCTCGACCAGAGCCTGCAGCGGATGGGGCTCGACTACGTCGACATCTTCTATTCGCACCGCTTCGACGCGCACACGCCGCTCGAGGAAACGGCGGGCGCGCTCGCGTCGGCCGTGCAGCAGGGCAAGGCGCTCTACATCGGCATTTCGTCGTACTCGGCGGCGAAGACGCGCGAGATGGCCGAGCTGCTCGCGCAGTACAAGGTGCCGCTGCTGATCCACCAGCCGTCGTACAACCTGCTGAACCGCTGGGTCGAAACCGAACTGCTCGGCACGCTCGACGAGATCGGCACGGGCAGCATTGCGTTCACGCCGCTCGCGCAGGGGCTGCTCACGTCGAAGTACCTGAATGGCGTGCCGGCCGACGCGCGCGTGAACAAGCCGGGCGGCGGCTCGCTGAAGCAGGATCACCTGAGCGAGGACAACCTCGACCATGTGCGCAAGCTCAACGCGATCGCCGAACGGCGCGGGCAGAGCCTCGCGCAGATGGCGCTCGCCTGGGTGTTGCGCAACGGCCGCGTGACGTCCGCGCTGATCGGCGCGAGCCGCGCGGAGCAGGTGCGTGAAAACGTCGGTGCGCTGAAGAACCTCGACTTCTCGGCGGAAGAGCTCGCGGAGATCGATCGTTACGCGACGGAAGGCGGCATCAATCTGTGGGAAAAGCCGTCCACCGATCAGGCGATCTGACCGGAAGTCGATACGGCATGCGAAACATCGCGTGCCGTATCAATGGCTTGCGCGCAGCACATTACATCGCTGCAGTGCAGCGATGCACGTCACGCACGGGTAGTGCGCCGCTAGATCAGCGCAGGCAGGCCTTCGACGAGCAATACCGCGACGCCGACGCCGAGGATGACGCCCAGCACGCGCAGCAGGTTGTGGCGGAATTCGGTTGCGCACGGCACCGCGCCGAGAAATAGCGCTCCGGCCAGCGCCATCGGGATCAACAGGATGAAGTCGCCGATCGTGAAGTAGGTCGTCATGCGTGTCTCCAAGGTCGACCGGAGCGGGCACGTGCGCGCTGGCTCCGGCCCCATGCCGGGTGTTTCTAGTCTTGGTCCGGCCCGATTGCGAGCGGGGCGGTCAATTCGAGTATAGGCAACCGGCAGCGCTTTTCGCTATCCGAACCATTAAAAATCAGCGGAAAGCCCCGCGAATCGCGCATATTTCCCGCAAGTTCGACGAACGCCTTGCGCGTATCTTTCTCGCGCCTTTCGATTGTTGCGGATTCTTCGTATGTTCCGGTGCGTGCCGCCGCATTCGCGAGCGCGGCGGCACGCCCGCTCATGCGCGCTCGGGCTGCACGCGGGCGGCCGGCGCGCGGAACACGAGCGCGAGCCCCGCGATGATCGCGCCCATGCCGGCGAGCGCGAGCGGCTCGGGCCGGTTGCCGAGCCACGCGGCATCCATCAGCGTGGTGACGACGGGCACGAGATAGAACAGGCTCGTCACGTTGACGAGATCGCCGCGCTGCATCAACCGGTAGAACAGCAGCTGCGCGATCACCGAAATCACGATGCCGAGCCACAGCAGCGGGATCACGAAGGCCCAGCTCACGTCGAACGACACCGGCCGGAACGGCACGATCGCCACGCACAGCGCGAGGCCGATCGCATTCTGCAGCGGCAGCACGTCGGCGGGCGCCGCACGGACGCGTTTTTGCAGCAGCGAGCCGGCGGTCAGCGCGACGAGCGCGGTGAGCGCGCACGCGATGCCTGCGAGTGACAGGCTGCCGTCTCCGGTGCCGCGGAACACGACGAGCGCGAGGCCGGCCAGCGACAGCGCGAGCCCCGCGATGCGCACGGGTTGCCAGCGCCGCTCGACGATCGCGAGCGTGAGGATCGGCTGCACGCCGAGGATCGTCGCGAGCACGCCCGGCGCGATCCCGCGTTCGAGCGCGAGCAGGTAGAAGATCGAATAGCCGCCCATCATCAGCAAGCCGGTCAGCGCGGCCATGCGCCGCTCGCCGCGCGGCGGCAGCCAGCGCTTGCGCAGGAACGCCAGCCCGAGCAGCACGAGCGATGCCAGTGCGAAACGTGCGGTGAGAAAGACGAACGCGGACGCGTGACGCAGCCCGAGTTCAGCGAAGATCGCGCCGCTGCTCCACAGCAGCACGAAGAGCGACGTCGCGCCATGCGCGGCGAGCGCGCGTTTGAACGAAACCATGTGAATCCACCTGTCGAACGGATCGGAATGTTCCATCCGCGCGCGCAGCAGCACGCCGTGCGTCACGACACACGAATGCGAGCCCGCGGGCGAATGGAAGACGAAACGAAAAGCCGGCTGGTCAGCCGGCGCGTGCCGCCGGAGGGGGCGGCGCGGCGCCGACGAGCGGCGGTGCGACAGGAGGAGGAAGGACCGACGGATGCGCGCACGCCTGCGGCCGCGAGTCGAACTGCGGCCGGGATTTTGCGAGGGCGGACGTGAACGGGTGCATCGTGTCGGAATGCGCTTGAACGCGAATGAGCATCAAAGGTAACGCAACGACGGCATCGGATGCAACACATGTCGGTGACGCATCGCATGGCGAAGGTCCGAGGGCGATGCGTGAGCAGGCGTTGCCGTGCGGGCTGCGTTCGAGGCAGGGGGAAGGTGATGACGGCGTCGCGTGATTCGGCAACCGCAGTCACGCGAAATTGCCGGGTGACCCGACACCGGATTCACGGCGCACGCGGGGCGTCGGTCACGTACGCGCCGCGGTGATGCCGGGGATTCGGCGGGCAGTCACATTCGACAGGGTATGATGGGGGTAACCGGGCGGGCAAGCGTCTACCCCGGCGCAGTGGTTGATTGGAGACATTCGACGAATTCGCGGCACTTCGCCTGCTTCTTCTTCTTTTCGTGCTTCGATAAACCGTGAACAATGGGATCACGCGCAACGCTCCGACGAGAGCGCGCGGATCGTGCATTTGCCGGCCCCCAGCGGGCCGGGTTTCAAGATTCAAGAGTGGGGAACCATCATGCATGTCGGGTCGATTGTCTGCACTACCCATATCGCGGTGCCGAAGGGCGCGCGCGGCATCGTCCAACGCGTCCTGGGCGACATGGCCATGGTGACCTGGTACGCGGGCGTACCGGGCGAGTCCAAGGAACTCAACACCGAGCCGTTCTTTCTCGAGGACCTGATCGATACCGGCGAATCGGTACTGCCGGCCGGCGCAGCGCTTCACTAACGGGCGCTCGTCTTTCAGTCCGGCTGACGGCACAATGCGGGGCATGAAAGACGTCACTTCCGCTCCCGCTTCTCCCGCCGGCCCGCCGTTTGCCGGACTCACGCCCGAGTGCGTGCTCGACGCGCTCGACAGCGTGCTGATACCGGCCGGCCTGCGCACCGACGGGCGCCTGCTCGCGCTCAACAGCTACGAAAACCGCGTCTATCAGGTCGGTATCGAAGACGGCCCGCCGGTCGTCGCGAAGTTCTACCGTCCGGCGCGCTGGTCGGACGAAGCGATCCTCGAAGAGCACGCGTTCGTCGCCGAACTCGCCGCGCGCGAGATTCCGGCGGTGCCCGCGCGCACCTTCGACGGCCGCACGCTGCACGCGTTCGACGGCTTCCGCTTCTCGATCTTCGAGCGGCGCGGCGGCCGCGCGCCCGATCTCGATCGCAGCGACACGCTCGAATGGCTCGGCCGCTTCATCGGCCGGATCCATGCGGTCGGCGCGACGCAGCCGTATGTCGCGCGCCCCGTGCTCGACATCACGACGTTCGGCTATGAGCCGCGCGACTACCTGCTCGCACACGATTTCATTCCGGACGACGTGCGGCCCGCTTACGAGACGGCCGTGAACCTCGCGCTCGAAGGCGTCGAGGCCGCGTTCGAGCGGGCGGGCGAGATCCGCCTGCTGCGCACGCACGGCGACTGTCATCCGAGCAACGTGCTGTGGACCGATGCCGGCCCGCACTTCGTCGACTTCGACGACAGCCGGATGGCGCCCGCGATCCAGGATCTATGGCTGCTGCTGCCGGGCGATCGCGAAGGCGCGTCGCGCGCGCTGGCGGACCTGCTGGCCGGCTATGAGGACTTCTGCGAATTCGAGCCGCGCGAGCTGCATCTCGTCGAAGCGCTGCGCACGCTGCGGCTGATCCACTACGCCGCATGGCTCGCGCGGCGCTGGGACGATCCCGCGTTTCCGGCCGCGTTCCCGTGGTTCAACACGCATCGTTACTGGGAAGCGCGCGTGCTCGAGTTGCGCGAGCAGATCGGCGCGATGCAGGAAGGGCCGCTCTGGCCCGTGTGACGGCGCGCGCGGCACCCTCGCCGCGCGGCATGCCTGCGCGGGCCGCGGCGCGATGCGCGCGGCCCGTTTTCCGTTTCGCCTAGAACTTCAGCATCAGCTTGATCAGTGCGGCGAAGCGCTTGCCGTACGGCGGCGCGAGCAGGTTGCGCGCGTTCAGGCGCGCCTGCGTGAGCACCGGCTTCATCTTCGAGAACGTCACGAAGCCGTCGTAGCCGTGATAGGCGCCCATGCCGCTCGCCCCGACCCCACCGAACGGCAAACTGCCGCATGCGATGTGCATCAGCGTTTCGTTGACCGTGACGCCGCCCGAGATCGTTTCGCGCATCACGCGGTCGATCGTGCCGCCGTCCTCGTCGAACAGGTAGAGCGCGAGCGGACGCGGGCGTGCATTCACGTAGGCGATCGCTTCGTCGAGCCGTTCGTACGGCACGAGCGGCAGCAGCGGCCCGAAGATTTCCTCCTGCATCAGTTGCGACGCGGCCGGCACCTGTGTGACCGCGCACGGCACGAAGCGGCGCGAGGCGGGATCGGATTGCGCGTCGGACAGCGGATGCAGTTGCGCGCCGGCCGCCTGCGCGTCGCTCGCGAGCTGCTGCAGCCGCGCGTAGTGGCGCGGCGACACGATCGTCGTGTAGTCGCCGTTGGCGGACAGGTCGGGATACATCTTCGCGAACCGGGCGCGCGCGCGCTCGATGAACGCGGCTTCCATCCCGCGCGGCAGCAGCACGTAGTCGGGCGCGATGCAGGTCTGGCCCGCGTTCAGCGTCTTGCCCGCGACGATCGCGTCGACGGCCGCATCGAAGCGCGCGTTCGGGCCGACGATCGCCGGCGACTTGCCGCCAAGTTCGAGCGTGACGGGCGTGAGGTTGTCGGCGGCCGCGCGCATCACGTGGCGGCCGACGTGCGTCGAGCCGGTGAACAGCAGGTGATCGAACGGCAGCCCGCTGAACGCGGCGCCGACTTCCGCATCGCCGTTCACGACCGCGACGTGGTCGCGCGTGAAGGTCTTCGCAATGAGCTGCTCGAACAGCGCCGACGTGCGCGGCGTCAGTTCGGACATCTTGATGATCGCGCGGTTGCCGGCCGCGAGCGCGCAGATCAGCGGGCCGGCCGCGAGCAGCACCGGGTAGTTCCACGGCGCGATGATGCCGACCACGCCGAGCGGCTGCGGAATCACTTTCGCGCGCGCCGGGCGCAACCACTTGTTCATCGGCTTGCGGATCGGCTTCGTCCAGCGCTTGCCGTGCTTGAGCGCGTCGTCGATCTCTTCCTTCGCCATCCAGATTTCCGACAGCAGCACCTCCTGCTTCGCGCGATGACCGAAATCGGCGCTGATCGCTTCGGCGAGGGCATCCGCATGGTCGATCAGCATCGTGCGCAGCGCACGCAGGTGCTGCACGCGCGTTTCCCATGCCGGATACGGCGCGCGCAGGTAGGCTGCGCGCTGGTCGCGCAGCAGCGCCGTCAGCGCATCCACCGACGGCAGGGCTTGCGGGGCCAGTTCGGGCAGGTCGTTCTTCATGTCGTCTCCTCCAGTTGGGCCAGGCGGGTCGGCCGGCCGTCACGCCGCGTGCGCACGCTCGGCGAGCGCGGCGACGCGGATCGGGGTGGTGCGGGTCGCGCGGCGCGGGGCCGGATGCGACGTGTGCTCGAAAACCGGTTGAAGCGTGCAGCGGGCGTCGCATCCGCGCGACGGTGTGTGCATCCGGAAACTGCTTTGTGGCGCATGCGTGTGCGGCGCGATGTGACTGCCGACAGGCACGCGTCGCGGCGCCGTGAGCGTCTGCCGGCGCACCGAAGCGGGGCAGCACGACAGGTCAGTCAAATCGTGCCGCCGCGCATCGTGCCGCTGCGGCCAGCAACCATCCAAACGGTCGGCGACGACGCGTGCCGTTCGATTTCGATCGACCGCGCGCATGACGCCAAGCATCGCCGCGCGAGCTGCCGTTTGAAATGAAATACGGGCTGCGCGCATCGCATCCGGGCCACCCGGTCGACACGCGGCCTGCAGAACCTGGCGCTGCATCGTCGTCACTCCCGTTTCGCGACGGATCGGCTTCTCGTGGCCGGCGCGTCGCGCCAAGCGAATCGATACATCTTAAATTTAGTTCACGCGAGCGTTTAGAGGAATCGCTCTTGAATACGCGTGCCGCGCGCGCGACGGCCATTCCTACAATGCCCGAACATTACAAGAGGGGACGCGGTCGCTTGGCGGCCTTCCATGACACGACGGAGACGTGACATGCAATACGACTACATCATCGTCGGCGGCGGTTCGGGCGGCTCGAGCCTGGCAGGCCGTCTCGCCGATGCCTGCCCCGATGCGACGATCGCGCTGATCGAGGCCGGCTCGCATACGGAGCGCAACCTGCTCGTCAACATGCCCGTCGGCATCGCGGCGCTGGTGCCGTTCAAGCTCGGCACGAACTACGGCTACGAGACGGTGCCGCAGCCGGGCCTCGGCGGGCGGCGCGGCTACCAGCCGCGCGGGCGCGGGATGGGCGGCTCGAGCGCGATCAACGCGATGATCTACACGCGCGGCCATCCGGGCGACTACGACGAATGGGCGCAGCTCGGCGCGACCGGCTGGGGCTGGCAGGACGTGCTGCCGTATTTCCGCCGCGCGGAAGGCAACCAACGCGGCGCCGATGCGTGGCACGGTGCGGACGGCCCGCTCACGGTGTCGGACCTGCGCTTTCGCAATCCGTTCTCCGAACGATTCATCCAGGCCGCGCACGCGGCCGGCTATCCGCTGAACGACGACTTCAACGGCGCGACGCAGGAAGGCGTCGGCTTCTACCAGGTCACGCACCGCGACGGCTCGCGCTGCAGCGTCGCCCGCGCGTATATCTACGGCCGCAACCAGCCGAACTTGCATGTGATCACCGATGCGACGGTGCTGCGCGTCACGTTCGACGGCAAGCGCGCGGCCGGCGTCGCGGTCGCGCGCAACGGGCGCGTCGAGACGCTCGACGCGCGCGCGGAAGTGATCCTGTCGGCCGGCGCGTTCAATTCGCCGCAACTGCTGATGTGCTCGGGGATCGGCCCGGCGGAGCAACTGCGCCGGCACGGGATCGCGGTCGTGCAGGATGCGCCGGACGTCGGCACGAACCTGATCGACCATATCGATTTCATCATCAATACGCGCGTGAATTCATCGGAACTGGTCGGCGTGTGCCTGCGCGGGATCGCGAAGATGACGCCCGCGCTCGCGCGCTATTTCTCGAGCCGCACCGGGATGATGACGAGCAACGTCGCGGAGGCCGGCGGCTTCATCAAGAGCGACCCGTCGCTCGAGCGTCCCGACCTGCAGCTGCATTTCTGCACGGCGCTCGTGGACGACCACAACCGCAAGATGCACTGGGGTTTCGGCTATTCGCTGCACGTGTGTGCGCTGCGGCCGTTCAGCCGCGGCACGGTGGCGCTCGCGAGCGGCGATGCGCGCGACGCACCGCTGATCGATCCGCGCTTCTTCAGCGATACGCGCGATCTCGACCTGCTCGTGCGCGGCACGCAGGCGATGCGCAAGATCCTGTCGCAGGCACCGCTCGCGTCGCAGGGCGGGCGCGAGCTGTACACGCGGGCCGACCAGAGCGAAGCGGAACTGCGCAAGACGATCGTCGAGCATGCCGACACGATCTACCACCCGGTCGGCACCTGCCGGATGGGCTCGGATGCGCGCGCGGTCGTCGATCCGCAACTGCGCGTGCGCGGCGTCGACGGGTTGCGCGTGGTGGATGCATCGGTGATGCCGACGCTGGTCGGCGGGAATACGAATGCGCCGTCGGTGATGATCGGCGAACGCGCGGCGGATTTCATCGTCGCCACGCGCAAGGGCGCGGTGCCGCGCGGCGAGGCAGCCGCGGCGGTGCACGGCCGCTGAGCGGCGCGCGCACGGCGGCGGCCATGCTCAGGCAAACGTATCGACGAGGCCGGCGCGGCTCATGCTCGCGGCGGCTGGTGCGGATTGCGCAGCGCCGACCGGTGCCTCGCCGGCTGACGATCCGCCGCTCCCGCGCCGCGACGACTGGCCGCCGGCGAAGGATTGTTGCGGGTTCTGCTGCTGCGAGGCGAAGCCGCCGTCGCTGACGGTCGCGCTGCCGAGCCCGAGCCCGCCCGCTTCCATCGCTTCGCGCAGCTTCGGCAGCGCGGCTTCGACCGCTTCGCGCACCTGCGCGTGCTGCGACACGAACAACGCGTGCGCGTTGTTGTCGGCGACGCGCAGTACGACCTGCAGCGGCCCGAGATCGGCCGGATTGAGCGTCAGTTCGGCGCTCTGCTGGTGTGCATTCGACAGGAACACGACCTTCTGGCTCAGCGCGTCCGTCCAGTCCGGCGTGCTGATGTGCGGCGCGAGTACGTGCGCGTTCGCGGCGGCGATCGCCCCCGCCGCCGGTGACAACTGCAGGTTCGCCTGGGCCGCGGCCGCAGCCGTGGCGCCGGCCGCGAGGGTCGCGCTGGCGGCCGGGTCCGCCGCGTCGCTGGCTGCCGCGAGCGCGTGCTGCTCGCCCGACTGCGCGTTCGCGTTGGCCTGCAGCGCCTGCGCGGTGGCTTGCGCCGGCGTTTGCTGGGTGGCGAGCGCGCCCTTCGCGTCGGCGAGCGTGCGGTCGAAGGTCGGCACCTTCGGTGTCAGCGGCGGGGGGGCGCCGGTCGATGCGGTCGCGGCGGGTGCGGCGGGTGCGGACGCCGTCGTACCGGCTGCGGGCATCGCGATCGCGCCCGCGCCGCCCGTCAGCTTGGCGAGGGCCTCCTGCAGCACGTCGCGGCTCGTCGCCGGTGCGGCCTGGGTGGCCGCGGTAACGTCCTTGGCCGCGTGATCCGTCAGCGTGGCCGTGGCATCGGGTTGGCCGGACACGGCCGTCTTTTGCGCAGCGGCCGCGGCGGCAGCCGCGTCGGCCGGCATCGCGTTGTCCGTGCGCGCCTGCAGTTGCGCCTGCACGGCCGCAGCCGCCGCGAGCGCGGCGGCGTCGGGGTTCGTGGCGGCGTTCGTGGTCGTATCGTCGGTCGTGTCGTCGTCTGCGGCGGCGGACGGCTTCGTGCCGGCGGTCGGCTTCGTCGAAGCCTGTTGCGTCGACGCGTCCGGGACGCCGGCATTCGACGCATCGCGACGCGTGGCGACGCTTTGCTTCAGCGTCTGCGCGAACGGCACGGCGGTCGTCGCGGTCGCGGCATCGTTGCCGGCGGCGCTGGACGCACCCGCGCCGCGGGCGGCCTTGAGTGCGGTGCCGGCGGTGTCGAGCAGCGCGCCGAGCAGGGGCAGGGGAGGCATGTCGGTTCTCTCGTTCGAATGCGGTGGTCGGTTACGACGAACGGGCCGCGTCGGCCCGCATGCGCAGGATCTTCGCGGCGTGTTCGTCGGCGTCGCGCTGTTCGCGCCGGGCGTCCCGCTTCGCTTCCTGCGCGACGCCGCGCGCCTGCAGGATTTCGAACGAGCCGACGGTGCGTTTCTTGTTTTGCCAGTTCGGGCGGGCTTCGTCGATACGGATTTCGGCCGCGGCCAGCACGTTGCGCTGCTGCGCGATCGCGGCGTCGAGCGTATCGATGAACGCCTGGAAATTGCGCCAGTTGCCGGCCGGCATCCCGTGCTGCGCGGATTGCGAGAAGCGCGCGTGGTATTCGTCGCGATAGCGCAGCAGCGCGTCGAGCTGCTCGGCGGCCGCGGTGCGGTCGCGCTGCGCGGTGCCGAGCTGCTTCGTCGCGGAATCGAGATCTTCCTGCGCGCGGTCGAGCAGCAACTGAAGGGGAAAGCCGTGTGCCATCGGGATCAGCCTCCGTAAGCGTCGAACAGTGCATCGAGCCCGGCGAGGCTCGACGCGAACGGCGCGCATTCGCGAAAGCCCTGCTGCAGGAACGCCTCGATGCGCGGATAGAGCGCGATCGCGCGGTCGAGCTGCGCGTCGCGGCCGGGCGCGTACGCGCCGACCGCGATCAGGTCGCGATTGCGCTGGTAGCGCGACAGCATCTGCTTGAACTGCCGGACATGGTCGAGGTGCGTTTCGTCGATCAGCGCGGTCATCGCGCGGCTGATCGACGCCTCGATGTCGATCGCCGGATAGTGGCCGGCCTCGGCGAGCGCGCGTGACAGCACGACGTGGCCGTCGAGGATCGCGCGCGCCGAATCGGCGATCGGGTCCTGCTGGTCGTCGCCTTCGGTCAGCACCGTGTAGAACGCGGTGATCGAGCCGCCGCCCTCCGGCCCGTTGCCGGTGCGCTCGACGAGCGCGGGCAGCTTCGCGAACACCGACGGCGGGTAGCCCTTCGTCGCGGGCGGCTCGCCGATCGCCAGCGCGATCTCGCGCTGCGCCATCGCATAGCGCGTGAGCGAATCCATCAGCAGCAGCACGTGCTTGCCCTGGTCGCGGAAATACTCGGCGAGCGACGTCGCGTAGGCCGCGCCCTGCATCCGCAGCAGCGGCGACACATCGGCCGGCGCCGCGACGACGACCGAGCGCGCGAGCCCGTCCTCGCCGAGGATCTGTTCGATGAATTCCTTCACTTCGCGGCCGCGTTCGCCGATCAACCCGATCACGATCACTTCCGCGCTCGTGTAGCGCGCCATCGTGCCGAGCAGCACCGACTTGCCGACACCGGAGCCCGCGAACAGGCCCATCCGCTGCCCGCGGCCGACGGTGAGCAGCGCGTTGATCGCGCGCACGCCGACGTCGAGCACGTGGTGGATCGGTTCGCGCTCGAGCGGGTTGATCGACGGCGCCGACAGCGGCGCGTCGACCTTCGACGCGAGCGGGCCGAGGCCGTCGAGCGGGCGGCCCGACGCGTCGACGACGCGCCCGAGCATTTCCCAGCCGACCGGCAGCCGCTTCGCGCCCGCGAGCGGATCGGCGACGGGCGCGCTTTCGCGCGGCCACACGCGTGCGCCGGGCAGCACGCCCGCGACGTCGGTGGTCGGCATCAGGAACAGGCGATCGCCGGCGAAGCCGACGACTTCCGCTTCCGCGTGCGGCAGCGTGCTGCCGGGCGGCAGTTCGATCGTGCATTCGGCGCCGACCGACAGGCGCAGCCCGATCGCTTCCAGCACGAGGCCGGCCGCGCGCGTCAGGCGCCCGCAGGGCCGCAGCGGCAGCGCGCGCTGGCTGCGCGCGGCGAGCCCGTTCAAATGGGTGCGCCAGTGCGCGAGATGCGGGTTGTGCGGTGCGCGCGGCGCGGCGTCGGACGTATCGGCCGCTGCCGCGGTGGCGTGCGGGGTGGTGGGTGCGGTGTCCAGCGCGGCGTTGTGCGCGTCCGGGCCGAACGACGCGAGCGCGAGTTCGCGCTCCAGCGGCGTCATGCCGTCGTGCGCGAGCGCCTCGGGCGGCCGCGTCACCACGTGCTCACCTTGCCGATCGCGGCGGCGACGCGCTGCCAGCGCGTGGGCAGCGTCGCGTCGACCTCGCCGGTCGCGGCGTGCGCACGGCAGCCGCCGCGCTCGATCGACGCGTCGGTGCGCACGTTCCAGCCGAGCGCATCGAGATCGTCCTGCAGATAGGCTTCGACGACGGGCAGGTCGGCCGGATTCACCGCGAGATGCGGCGCGCCGGACAGCGCGGGCTCGGCCGCGAGCACGTCGCGCACGGCGGCCACCAGCGCGGCCGGGTCGTGCTTCACGTGCTGGCGCACGACCTGCTGCGCGATGTCGAGCGCGAGCTGCGCGATGTCGGCGGCCAGATCGTGCTCGACGGTCGACACGGCCTCGCGGAACGACGCGGCGAGCGCCGCGAGCTGCGCGGCCTGTTCACGCGCGTCGGCCTGGCCGGCCTCGAAACCCTGTTCGCGGCCCTGCTCGAAACCGGCCTGGTAGCCGAGCGCCTGGCCTTCGACATGGCCGGCCGCATGGCCTTCGGCGTGCGCGGCGTCGCGCACGCGCTGCAGTTCCTCGGCGAGCGCGGCGGCGGCCGCCGCCGCGTCGTCGGGCGGCGGCGGGGGCGGCGGCGGGTCGAACGACGCCATCTCCCACCGCTGGTAGGCGGTGAGGGTGCCCGCGCGATCGCTCGCCGAATCAGACATACGCGTCTTCCGCCTTGCCGCCGATCGCGATCGCGCCGCTCTCGGCCAGGTTGCGCACGATCTGCAGGATGCGGCGCTGCTGCGTCTCGACGTCGGACACGCGCACCGGGCCGCGCGCGTCGAGATCCTCGGCGAGCAGTTCGGCCGCGCGCTGCGACATGTTCGCGAGGAACTTCTGGCGCAGTGCCGGCGGCGCACCCTTCAGCGCGATGATCAGCGTTTCCGACTCGACTTCCTTGAGCACCATCTGGATCGCGCGATCCTCGAGGTCGAGCAGGTTCTCGAACACGAACATCTGGTCGATGATCTTCTGCGCGAGTTCGGCGTCGTACTGGCGCACGCTCTCGAGCACGCCTTCCTCATGCACGCTCGTCATGAAGTTCAGGATCTCGGCCGCGGTGCGGATGCCGCCCATCGGGCTGCGCTTCAGGTTGTCGCTGCCGGACAGCAGGCCCGTCAGCACGTCGTCTAGCTCGCGCAGCGCGGCCGGCTGGATGCCGTCGAGCGTCGCGATCCGCAGGATCACGTCGTTACGCAGCCGCTCGGTGAAGCACGACGCGATTTCCGACGCCTGGTCGCGGTCGAGGTGCACGAGGATCGTCGCGATGATCTGCGGATGCTCGTTCTTGATCAGTTCGGCCACCGCGGCCGAATCCATCCACTTCAGGCCCTCGATGCCGCTCGTGTCGCTGCCCTGCAGGATGCGGTCGATCAGCACGCCGGCCTTGTCCTCGCCGAGCGCCTTGGTCAGCACCGAGCGGATGTAGTCGCTCGAATCGAGCGACAGCGCGGTGTGCTGCTCCGCTTCCTTCGCGAAATCGTGCAGCACGTCCTCGACCTGCTCGCGCGTGACGTTCTTCAGCGCGGCCATCGCGGCGCCGATCTTCTGGACCTCGCGCGGCGCGAGGAACTTGAATACCTGCGCGGCCTCTTCCTCGCCGATCGACATCAGCAGGAGCGCGCTCTTGGTCAAGCCTTCAGCGTTCATCGGACACCCAGTTCTTCACGACGGTGGCGACGATCTTCGGATCCTGGCGGGCGATCGTGCGCGCGTAGTCGAGGTTGCGTTCGTAACGGTTCTTCTCGCTCTCGAACCCGAGCAGCAGCGAATCGGGTTCCTCGGCCTTCTCCGGCGCCGGCAGGCCGTCGAGCGCGACCGGATCCTCAGGTGCCGCGAGCGCCGGCGCGACCGGCTCGGGCGGCGGGAACGCGCGGCGCATCGCCGGGCGCACGAACATGAAGTAGAGCGCCGCGGCGGCGGCCGCGATGCCGAGCCACTTCGCCGCTTCCTTCGCCATCTCGATCATGTCCGGCTGGCGCCACCACGGCAGGTCGGCGTACGGGTCGCTCGCGGTCGAGAACGCGCTGTTCACGACGTTCACCGAGTCGCCGCGCTTCGCGTCGTAGCCCATCGCATCCTTCACGAGCTGTTCGACCTGCGCGAGCTTCGCGGGCGGCAGCGGCTGCATCGTCACGTGGCCCTTCGCATCGGCGACCGGCTGGTAGTTGACGACGACCGCGACCGACAGCCGCTTCACGCTGCCCATCGGCTGTTCGAGATGGCGGATCGTCTTGTCGAGCTCGTAGTTGGTCGTCTGGTCCTTGCGGTCGCTCACCGGCGTCGTCTGCGGTGCGTTCGCGCCGTTGCCGGCGACGATCGGCGCGGACGCCGGCTGCGGCGGCGTGTTCGACAGCGCGCCCGGCACGCCCGATGCGCCGCCCTGCGCGAGTTCGGTCGAGCTGCTGGTCTGCTGGCTGCGGATCGCGGATTGCTGCGGATTGCCGTTCGGGCCGTAGCTTTCCGACGTCTGCTCGAGCTTCGAGAAATCGAGGTCCGCGCTGACCTGCGAGCGCGCGTTGCCCGCGCCGAAGATCGGCGCGAGGATCGCGTCGATGCGCTTCTGCGTGTTGTGCTCGACCTGCTGCACGTACTTGAGCTGGCTCGCGTCGAGGCCCGATGCCGATGCGGTCTGGGTCAGCAGGTTGCCGTCCTGGTCGACGATCGTCACGTTCTTCGCGGGCATGTCGGGCACGCCGGACGACACCATCCGCGTGATGGCCTGGACCTGGCCCTCGTCGAGCACGCGGCCCGGGTAGAGGTCGACGAATACCGACGCGCTCGGCGCTTCCTTGTCGCGCACGAACACCGACGGCTTCGGGATCGCGAGATGCACGCGTGCGCCACGCACGGCGTTGATCGATTCGATGGTGCGCTGCAGCTCGCCTTCGAGCGCGCGCTGGTAGTTGATCTGCTCGGCGAACTGGCTGATGCCGAATTTCTGGTTGTCCATCAGCTCGAAGCCGACCGAGCCGCCCTTCGGCAGCCCCATCGCGGCGAGCTTCAGGCGCGTTTCATGCACCTGGTTCGACGGCACGAGGATCGCGCCGCCGGCATCGGCGAACTTGTAGGGAACGTTTGCCTGCTGGAGCGCGGCAATGATCGCGCCGCCGTCGCGATCCGACAGGTTGCTGTACAGCACGCGGTAGTCGGGCGCGCGGCTCCACAGCACGAGCGCGGTGATGACGGCGACCGCGAATGCGACGGCGATCAGGAACGGCAGCTTCGGGTTGCCCTTCATCCGCGAGATGCCGGGGATGCGTTCCGCGAAGCCGCCAAGCCCGAAGTCCGCGCCTGTGCCACCCACGCCCGGCAACGCGGCGGCCGCGGCGGCGCCTGGCGCCGGGCTGGCGAGGCCCGCGCGGGCGTCTGGGTTGATCAGCGAGTTGGCCTGCGAATCCATGCGTCGAGTTTCTCCGGAGCGGGACGACTGAGCTCGCTCGGACGAGCGGGCGGACAATGACACGATGCGATTATCGTGACCCGGGCGGCACTCCGATCGACCGAAAAGAGCGGGGTTTCCCCCGTACTTTCGCGGCTTTGACGCGCGGCGCGCTGCTATCCTTTTTCGGAATCCGGCATGGCGCGCGTGGTGCGGCGCCGGCGGATCTCCCGGTGCGTCCGGGTCTCTCTCTCAGTTTTGGGGACAGCATGACTGCGAACGTCAGCGGAATCGGTTCGGTGTTGCAACAGATGCAGTCGATGGCCGCACAGGCGTCGGGCGGCGTCGCGAGCCCGACGGCGGCACTGGCCGGCTCGGGCGCGGCGACGGCCAGCACGTTCGCCAGCGCGATGAAGGCGTCGCTCGACAAGATCAGCGGCGACCAGCAGCACGCGCTCGGCGAGGCGCAGGCGTTCGAGGTCGGCGCGCCGAACGTGTCGCTGAACGACGTGATGGTCGACATGCAGAAAGCCAACATCGGCTTCCAGTTCGGGCTCCAGGTCCGCAACAAGCTAGTGAGCGCTTACAACGACATCATGCAGATGGCGGTTTGACAAGGCGGCTGTTCGGGGAAAGCGATCCGTGGACGGCCATCCGGCCGGGTCCGCGGGCCGGCCTTGCTGCGCCAGGCGGCCCGCGCCGCTTGCCTAAAGCTTTCCAAATCCCTTCCGATAACTCCGGTGAAGGCCGCGTCGTGCGATGCACGGCGGCGGTTCCCGTATAGCCAAGGCACAACAAGGAGAAGCGCATGTTTTCCCCAGGACACGCTGGAGCCAGTGCATACGCGCGTGTCGGCGTCGAGACCGGGGTGATGGGCGCTTCCCCGCACCGGTTGATCGCGATGCTGTACCAGGGTGCGCGGCAGGCGGTTGCGCTGGCGCGCATGCATTTGCAGCAAGGCAATGTGTCCGCGCGCGGCGAAGCGATCGGCAAGGCGATCCGGATCGTCGACAGCGGGCTGAAGGCATCGCTGAACCTCGATGCGGGCGGCGAGATCGCGGCGCGGCTGGATGCGCTGTATGCGTATATCACCCGGCGTCTGCTCGACGCCAATGCGCAGGCGAGCGATGCGATGCTGGTCGAAGTCGACGGGCTGCTCGCGACGCTCGAGGAAGCATGGACGGGGATCGGCCCGGAAGTCGCGCGGATGGCCGCACAACAGGCAGTGGAAGCATCACGATGAATCGCAAGGCCGAATACTTCGAACGTTACGAGGCGCTCGCCGCCGTGTCGGGCCGGATGCTGGGCGCTGCCCGCAGCGCCGACTGGAGCGCGTTGCCGGAGTTGCAGGCCGAATTCATGCAGCTGGTCGACGGGTTGAAGGAGGCCGATCCGGGCGTCGTGCTCGACGAATCGGATCTCGGCCGCAAGCTCGACCTGATCCGTCGCATCCTGGCCGACGACGCCGCGATTCGCGATCTCGCGAGCCCGGACCTCGCGCGGCTGTCCGCGCTGTTCGAGGCGCGGCGCTCGACCAAGGTATTGACCGATCTCTACCGCGCGCGCGGGTAGGGCCCGTTTCCGGGGAAACGGGCGCGGGGCGCACGCGTCCGCCGTGGCACGCGCGCAGTTCCCGCAGGCGGCACCGGCGTGCCGTTACCGGATTCGCAACGATGTGGCTGAGATGAGCAGGCTCCGATCATGACCGGTATCGACTCCGTTGCGGCCGCCCTGCTGGCGAGCCGCCTCGACAGCCTGCTGACCGGCACCGTGTCGGCGCCTGCCAGCGGCGGCGCGACCTCGCAGGTCGGCACCCCGGGCAACGGCGCGGCGTCCACGCCATCGGCCGGCAGTCCGCCTGCCGCGCCGCCGGCTTCCACCCAGACCGCCCTGTCCGATGTCGGGCGCGTGCTCGACGCGATCTCGCGCGCGGGCGGCGACGCGACGCCGGCCATTGTCGGGCGTGCGCCGCTGCTGGCCGACCCCACCGTGCTGCTGACCGACACGGCTGCGCCGGCCCGCGCGCCGGCCGCCGCCGATCCGGCTGTGTCCTCCACGCCGGCTTCAGCCGCTGCATCGTCGGCTGCGTCTGCGGCTGCGGCGGCGCGCGACGCGGCTGCGACGTTGCCGGTCGCGGCGCTGCGCGCGGCGCTCGCGCAGGCCGTGAGCGAAAGCGGCCTTTTCTACGAATCTCATCTCGCGCAGTGGCTGGCCGGCCAGCGTCCGCTCGCGGCACTGATGCGCGAGCCGCAGGCGCGCCTCGCGGCCGCGCTCGCGCCGGCCGATCCGGATGCCGCCCAGCATGGCTCGACCGATCCGCTCGACGAACTGCTCGCGCAGCGCCCGCCATTGCCTGCGTCCGCGCGCGCCGCCGCGCAGCCGGGCGCGCCGGCCCAGGGCAGTGCGCCGGCGCGGGACCCCGCACAGGCGTTGCCGGCAGGCACGCGGCAAGGGGCGCCGCTGCCGCACGATACGGCCGATCTGCTCGGCGACCGGCCCGATGCGCGCTGGACGCCCGCGCGGGCCGAGCTGGCCGCCGCGTCGTCCGATTCGCAGGCGCAGACGCTCGCGACCGTGCATCCGGCCGCCGTGCCGCTCGTCAGGCAGCAGCTCGACGCGCTCGCGACCGACCAGTTTCGCTGGGCGGGTGAGGCGTGGCCCGGCGCGCGGCTCGACTGGACGATCGAGCCCGACGATCCGGGCAACCGTGCGCCGCACGGCGACGGCGACACGGGTGACGGCATCGCCTGGCGCACGCGCCTCACGCTGACGTTGCCGTCGCTCGGCACGGTCGACGCGGAGCTGGTGCTGAACGGCACGCAGCTCGTCGCGCGGCTGCGTGCGAACCAGACGGGTGCCGACCGTCTCACGCGGCACGAGGCGGCGCTGCGGCAACGGCTTGAAGTGTCGGGGCTCAAGGTGGGCGGGCTGTCGATCCGCGCGGTCGACGACGGCCCGGACGGCTTCGACCTGTTTGCGGCCCAGGCGGCGGCCGCCGCGTACGCACGCGGTTCGGCGTCGACGTCGATCCTGGCCAGCGGCCCGGCGACGCGTGCGCCGGATACCGACGACGAGGTGCTGTCATGAGCATGACGTCCCGCAAGCGCGCGGCCGCGCTCGTCTACGATCCGAAGGGCGGCGATGCCGCGCCGCGCGTGGTCGCAAAGGGCTACGGCGCGCTCGCCGAAATGATCGTCGCGCGCGCGCATGACGCCGGGCTGTACGTGCATACGGCGCCGGAGATGGTGTCGCTGCTGATGCAGGTCGATCTCGACGACCGGATTCCGCCGCAGCTCTACCAGGCGGTCGCCGATCTGCTCGCGTGGCTGTACTCGCTCGACCGTACCGATCCCGCACCGGACGCCGCCGCACCGCGCTTTCCGCTGCCGCCGCTGCGCTGAACGGCGCGGCGCCGCGCGATTTCTTACGAAATGCCGCCTTGACCTTGCAAGGTCATTCTGTCGGTATTTGTCGCCTAACGACCGGCATCGTGCCGCAACGGTCGTGCTTCGCCGGTATTTCCTCGCTCGACGGGCTTGCCGCTCCATAGCCGCGCGCATTGAGCGTGCAATAGATTTGTGTAATGATATCCATTCTCATTTTCATGCTGCACGGGCGGCGCGCACGCTTTGCGCGCCGCCCGTTGTTTTGAACGAATGGAATCTCTCGCGTGAACGCGCCCGAAACGATCAATCCGCCCAAGACGGGGACTTCCCGCGCCGGCGTCACCATGCTGCACCCGGCGGCCCGCCCGCTGAGCGACGACGAACTGGCCGCGCGCCGCCAGCGTTCGCGCCGCGCGACCTTCATCAAATGGCTGCGCAAGGTGCATGGCTGGGTCGGGCTGTGGGGCGCGGTGCTCGGGCTGCTATTCGGCGTGACGGGCGTGCTGCTCAACCACCGCGCGCCGCCGCTGAAGATTTCGACCGGCGAGCCGCAGGTCGAGGAGATGCAGATCGCGCTGCCGGATCCGGCGCCGAAGACGCCCGCCGCGATGACGAAGTGGCTGCAGCACGAACTGCATTTCGACGGCAAGCCGGGCCGCATGCGCAAGGATCCGGCGCAGCCCGTCGCGTGGGGCGACAAGCGCGTGATGCAGCCGGAGCACTGGCAGATGGGCCTGTTCGGCCCGCACCAGAACGTGCAGGCCGAATACTGGGTCGGCAACGGCTACGTCGCGGTGAAACGCACGGGCAACACGTTCCTGACGACGCTGAACAACCTGCATCGCGGCGTCGGGATGAATCTCGGCTGGGTGCTGTTGATGGACACGATCGCGGGTTCGCTGATCCTGCTGTCGCTGACCGGCGTGCTGCTGTGGACCGAGCTGAACAAGCGCCGCACGGTCGGCGTCGTGCTGGTGGTCGGTTCGGTCGCCGCGGCGCTGGCCGCCGGCCTGACCTGATCGGCGGCACGCGCGGCCTGGCGCCGGCGCGTGCGCTTTCGTCGATTTCGTCCGCTTCGCCCGCCGCGGACGCCCACCTGGCGCGACCGCGCGCCGGCGTCGCCAGCGATCAGAGGCCGCAGGCTGCGCCGCTGTTCGCGGCGATCTCGCGCGCGGCCTTCGCGCCCTCGACCTGCAGGATCGTCGGCAGCGACACGTTGTTCTTCGCGGCGGTGATCTCGGCGAGGATCGAGATCGCGATTTCCGGCGGCGTCCGGCTGCCGATGTAGATGCCGGCCGGCCCGTGCAGCCGGGCCAGTTCCGCTTCGCTCAGGTCGAATTCGCGCAGCCGCTCGCGCCGTGCCGCATTGTTGCGCCGCGAGCCGAGCGCGCCCACGTAGAACGCCGGCGTCTTCAGCGCCTCCATCAGCGCGAGATCGTCGAGCTTCGGGTCGTGCGTGAGCGCGATCACCGCCGAACGCGCATCGAGGTTCATGTCGAGCACCGTATCGTCGGGCATCGTGTGCACGACGCGCGTACCCGGCACGTCCCACGCATCCGTGTATTCCTCGCGCGGATCGCACACCGTCACCTGGTAGTCGAGCCCGACCGCGATCTGGCACAGATAGCGCGACAACTGGCCGGCGCCGATCACGAGCATCCGGTAGCGCGGCCCGTGGATCGTCACGAGCCGCTCGCCGTCGAACGCGAGCCCGTCGGCCGCCTGCGCCGGCGACAGCGATGCGCGGCCGGTCGCGAGCGTCATCGTGCGCGTGACGAGGCGGCCGGCCTCGACTTCCGCGCACAGCGCGGCAATCCCGCTGTCGCACGTGAGCGGCTCGAGCACGAGCTGGATCGTGCCGCCGCACGGCAGCCCGAAGCGGTGCGCTTCCTCGGCCGTCACGCCGTACTTGAGCGCTTCCGGGCGCGCGTCGGCCGCGATCCCGCTTGCGTGTACGCGGGCGATCAGGTCGTCCTCGATACACCCGCCGGACACGGAGCCGACCACGAGCCCGTCCTCGCGCACCGCGAGCATCGCGCCTTCGGGGCGGGGCGACGAACCCCATGTCTTCACGACCGTCACGAGCAGCACGCGGCGCCCTTCTTCGAGCCAGCGCGCGCTGGATTTCAATACATCGAGATCGACGCTTTCCATCATCTTCTTCCTGTTGCCGGGCGACGCCGCCGATGCGGGCCGCCGTTCGATGGCGCGATTATGAACCGCACGGCGCGCACGTGCAGGCGGCGCGCTGGCTCGTGCGGGCAAATCCGGAGAATCGGGCAAGATATCGCGACGATCGGACAGCGGTCGATCGGGGGAGTGGCGCGCGGCCGGTTCGGAAACGCGCGGGGCACCAGTGATGGGCCCGCGCGGTGTTCGTCCGACGCGCGGCCTGCGCGCGCCGATACGTCGCTCAGTGCGCGTCGTGGTGACCGTGCGCGAGCTTCGAGTGGTGACGCGAGTACAGGAAGTAGATCACGAGGCCGATCACGAGCCAGATGCCGAACGCGGCCCACGTGACGGGCTGCAGGTTCAGCATCAGGAACAGGCACGCCGCGACCGCGAGGATCGGCACCACCGGCACGCCGGGGCAGCGGAACGCACGCGGCAGCTCGGGGTGCGTGCGGCGCAGCACGAGCACGGCGATCGACACCATCGAGAACGCGGCGAGCGTGCCGATGTTGATCAGCTCGGCGAGCACGTTGAGCGGCACGAGCGCGGCGATCAGCCCGAAGAACAGGCCGACGAGCCAGGTCGTCAGGAACGGCGTCGCGTAGCGCGGGTGCACGCGCGACAGCGCGGCCGGCAGCAGCCCGTCGCGCGACATCGCGAAGATCACGCGCGTCTGGCCGTAGCTCATCACGAGGATCACGGTGAGCATGCCGAGCACGGCGCCGAGATCGATGAAGCCTGCGACCCACGTCTCGCCGGCCTTCTGCAGCGCGTACGAGATCGGGTGCGAGATGTTCGCGTACTCGGCCGACGGCACGATGCCGGTCGCGACCGCGGCGACCGTCACGTACAGCACCGCGCACACCGCGAGCGACGCGATGATGCCGATCGGCAGGTCGCGTTTCGGGTTCTTCACTTCCTCGGCCGCCGACGACACCGCGTCGAAGCCGATGAACGCGAAGAACATCACGGCCGCCGCACCGAACACGCCGTTCCAGCCGTGCGGCATGAACGGCTTCCAGTTCGCGGGCGTCACGTGGAACACGCCGACCGCGATCACGAGCAGCACGACCGACACCTTGATGAACACCATGATGTTGTTGATGCGGGTCGACTCGCGGATGCCGATCGACAGCAGCGTCGTGATCACGATCATCACGAGGAACGCGGGCAGGTTGAACCACGTGACGACGCCCGGCACCGCACCGGGCGCGGCCGTCAGCACGGTGGGCAGCGTGAGCCCGAAGCCCTGCAGCAGCGACTGCAGGTAGCCCGACCAGCCGACCGACACGGCCGACGACGCGAGGCCGTATTCGAGCATCAGGTCCCAGCCGATGATCCACGCGACGAGCTCGCCGAGCGTGGCGTACGAGTACGTGTAGATCGAGCCGGCGACGGGGATCGTCGACGCGAACTCCGCGTACGACAGCGCGGCGAGGCCGCACGCGATCGCGGCGATCACGAACGACAGCATCAGGGCGGGGCCGGCCTGCACGGCGCCGGTACCGGTCAGCACGAAGATGCCGGTGCCGATGATCGCGCCGATGCCGAGGAAGGTGAGGTCGATCGCGCCGAGCGCTTTCTTGAGCCCGGCGGCATGCGCGCCGGCGATCATGCGATCGACGTTTTTCTTGCGGAAGAGAGACATTGCGGATGAATCGCCAGCGCGCGCGGGCGCGGTAGCGCTGACTGAGTGAAAACCCGTAATTTTAGCCGATTTGGCGCGCAAGACCCGCTGCAGCGCAGCGCTGCGTCACAAAATCGTCCGATAAAACAAGCGCTTGCGCTTCCGGCGGGCGACAGCGGGCGGCGGCGCGGCATGTGCCGCGTCGCTGGGCCGGACGAATCGGGTGAAGCGGGGGAATCAGGCGCCGGCCGTGGGCGCCATGTCGACGAGCCGGTTGCTCATCACGTAGAACGTGAGCTCCGCGTTGTTCGACAGCCGCATCTTCTCGAGCAGCCGCGAGCGGTACACGCTCACCGTCTTCACGGACAGCGACAGCGTGTTCGCGATGTCGGTGAGCCGCTTGCCCGATGCGAGCATGCAAAGCGTCTGGTATTCGCGGTCGGACAGCTTCTCGTGCGGCAGCGGTTCGTTCTCGAACGACACGTATTCGGCGAGCGCCTCGGCCATCGCGGGGCTCACGTACTTGCGGCCGGCCGCGACCTGCTGGATCGCGCCGATCATCTGCGCGGCGTTGACCGTCTTCGACAGGTAGCCGGCCGCGCCGGCCTTCAGCGCGCGCACCGCGTACTGGTCCTCGCGATACATCGAGAACATCAGCACCGGCGTGCGCGACAGCTTGCGCTTGAGGCGCTTGAGCACCTCGATGCCGTTCGTGTCCGGCAGCGAGATGTCGAGCAGGATCACGTCGAATTCCTGTTTGTCGACGGCCGCCATCGCGTCGCCGCCGGTTTCGGCCTCGGTGACGTCGCGCGCGACGCCGCGGTCGATCAGCAACTGGCGGATCCCTTGCCGGACGATCGCGTGATCGTCCACGAGCAGGATGTTCAGGCTCATGACGACCTCACGAAAGCGACGCGCGGCGCGCCGCGACGGGCACCGCGAGCAGCGAATCCCAAGCGAAGCGCGCGGTGACGCGCGTGCCGTGGCCGGTTGCCGGCGTGGCCGTCTCGAAGCCGCCGCAGAACGCCTCGCAACGGGCGCGCATGCCGGCCAGACCGTAGCCGGCGCGGCGGCGCCGGGAGAAACCGGTCCCATCGTCGGAGACAATCAGTGACAGGTGCGTGTCGTCAGTGGCGATCCGCACGTCGACCGACGTCGCGCGTGCGTGCTTCGCGACGTTCGACAACGCTTCCTGGGCGACGCGGAACACCGCCAGCGCGCTGGCGCCGGCGAGCTGCGTCAGGCGTGCGTCGGCCGCACAGACGAAGCTGGTGCGCAGGCCGGTGCGGGCCGCATGGGTGTCGGCCCACGACGACAACGCGCCGACCAGGCCCGCGTCGAGCGCCGGCGTTTCGCGCTCGTCGATCAGCCGGCGATTCGCGGCGGTCGCGGCGTCGAGCGCCTGCTGCGCCAGCTCCAGCGCGCGCAGGCAACCGTCCGGCGCATCGGCCGGCAGCCACGTTTGAACGTTTGCGAGCGCGAATCGCGCAGCGGTGAGTTCGGCGCCGAGCCCGTCATGCAACTCGCCGGCCAGGTGGCGGCGGGCCGCTTCATCGGCGGCGAGCAACTGGGCAGACAGCACTGCGATCCGCGCGGCGGAGGCGCCACGTTTGGACGCGGCGTCGGCAATGGGCGGAGTCGCGGCGCAGCCCGGCACGAGCTGTTGCGACGGGAACGGGGCGTGGGCGCCCAAAGGCGCGTTAAGCGACGTATCCATGACTCTCCCTGCTGTCAGAAAGCGGTTCAGACACCGGCTGGCTGCGTGGATCGGCTGCCGTTCCGATGACGGTCGCCGCCAGAGAATCGCCCCCTGCCGAGGTAACAAAAGTTACGTCTTGTAACACTTGCATCCGACCCTTCCACTCTCATCCGAACGGCAACCACGCGCGGCGAATAATATCTCAAAATTTTCGAAAAAGTCATGACAGGCGGACATTTAAGGGTAAATGTGAATGATTGGGATGAACGTGTTGTAGGAAAAACACTGACACCCAAGCGCCGGACGATGACGTATCCAAATGTAACTATTTGAGATGGGATGATCCCAATTTGTTACGAATTCGCCAAGTAGGGACGAAAAAAAACCGGAGCTTTCGCTCCGGTTCTTGATGACGCGCAATTAGGGCCTGTTCCCGCCAATAACGGGCTTGCGAACGTGCCTTGCCGGCTGTAGTGCAAGGAGCGAGGAGCGCCGTTTGGCCGAGCCAAACGCCCCGAAGGAAGTCCCCTTGGGGGACAAGCGACGAACGACGCCGCAATACGGCCGGCAAGGCGCGTTCCCCTGTTTGGAAAAATGCATTCGTGGGGCTGGCCGTCAGAAGGGCCGATCGCTGCGTCATGCTCCTCGCGAATACGTAGAGTATTCGCTTCGTCGCAATCCTTGCGCTCGGCCCTTCTGACGGCCAGCGCAAGCCCGTTATTGGCGGGAACAGGCCCTAAGGGATCGATCAGTCGACGAACGCGCGCTCGATCACGTAGTGGCCCGGTGCGCTGTTCTTGCCTTCGACGAGGCCGGCCTGCTTCAGCAGCTCGGTCGTGTCCTTCAGCATCGCGGTGCTGCCGCACAGCATCACGCGGTCGTTTTCCGGCGAGAACGGCGGGACGTCGAGATCCGTGAACAGCTTGCCCGTGGCGATCAGGTCGGTGATCCGGCCTTCGTTGTCGAACGCTTCGCGCGTGACCGTCGGGTAGTAGACGAGCTTTTCCTTGATGATGTCGCCCAGGTACTCGTGGCCCGGCAGGTCGTGCTTGATGTAGTCCATATACGCGAGCTCGCCCTTCAGGCGGCACGTGTGCGTCAGGATCACCTTGTCGAAGCGGTCGTAGATGTCCGGATCGCGGATGATCGACATGAACGGCGCGAGGCCCGTGCCCGTCGACAGCATCCACAGCGTCTTGCCCGGCAGCAGGTTGTCGGCGACCAGCGTGCCCGTCGGCTTCTTGCCGATCAGCACCGTGTCGCCCACCTTCAGGTGCTGCAGGCGCGACGTCAGCGGGCCGTTCTGCACCTTGATGCTGAAGAATTCGAGATGCTCTTCGTAGTTCGGGCTGACGATCGAGTAGGCGCGCGCGAGGGGCTTGCCGTCGACCTCGAGGCCGACCATCGTGAATTCGCCGTTGTTGAAGCGCAGGCTCGCCTCACGGGTGCAGGTGAAGCTGAACAGCGTGTCGGTCCAGTGATGGACGGATTGGACGGTGGCGGTGTCGTATTTGCTCATGGCTTTGAAAACGGACGCGCGTAGCGAACGCGAGTAACGGGCCCAAAAACGGGCAAAAAACCGAGTGCGACGGCCCGATCACGGATCGGCCGGCCGGCGCGTCGGACACGCGCCTTCTCGATGACAGACGATTGAGGAACTCGTTATTTTACCCTGTTGACGCGGATCGCGGGCTTGACCCCCGCGGCCGCGCGGATTTGGCGCAACGAATTATTTCAATCGCCTTTCGGTTTTTCGGCGCTCGGCCGCGAGTTTCGCGCCGAGGTCGGGAAGGCTATTGCGGATCGAGGCGCAGGCGCGCGATGTACGGCAGGTGATCCGACAGCCACGCGGCCTCGCCGGACGGCGCGCGCCATTCGAGCGGCGTCAGCCCGCGCACGAACATCTTGTCGAGCGCGAGCGCCGGCGAGAACGCGGGGAACGTGCGGCCCGATTCGCCGAGCAGCGTCGCGACCTCGGACAGCCCGATCTCGCCGAACAGCGCGACCGAATCGTTGCGCCAGTCGTTGAAGTCGCCGGCGAGCATCAGCGGGCCGTCGCCCGCGTTGCGCACGATCCAGTGCGCGATCCAGTGCATCTGGCGCAGCCGCGCGGCGCGCGTGAGCGCGAGGTGCGCGCACAGCAGCGTGACCGGCCGGGCGCCCGCGAGCGTCGCGCGCGCGACCAGCAGGCCGCGCCGCTCGAAACGGTGCGCGGAGATGTCCCAGCGGCCGCCGAGGTCCAGCGGATGCGGTGACAGGATCGCATTGCCGTGCCGCCACGACGGCTTGAACACGTTCGGCCCGAGCGCGATCTGCCAGTCGAGCGCATGCGCGATCTCGGTGGCCTGGCAGTGCCAGACGTCGTCGACCGCGTCGTCCATCGGGGCGCCGAAGCCGGGCGCGAGCACGGGGCGCGGCATGCGGCGCGCCATCGCTTCCTGCAGGAAATACACGTCGGCGTGCGTCGACTGCATCCAGTTACGCATCGCGTTCCACGCGGTGAAGCCGAGCGGCGAGCGGCCCTTGTGCAGGTTCCAGCTCACCGCGGTGATTTCGTCGGGGGCGGCGTGCGGTTCGGCGAACGGCAGGGACAGGGCGTCGGCGGACATGACGCTCAATCCTTCGCGACGTGCGCGCGCACGCGATACAGGAGGTGCGGATGTTGCTCGACGAGCGTCCAGTCGGTCCACGCGTCGGCGCCGACCGTCAGGCCGGGATGACTCGCGACGATTTGCCGCGGTGACGCGGGCACGCACGGATCGGCCGGCTTCGCGCCTTCGTCGTCGATCGTTTCCTGCACGTCGAGCGCGAGCGACACCGTGTTCGCGCCGGCATCGACGGTGAGCGGGGCGACCGTCACCGTGCGCGAGCGCTCGGTCGGCACGACGCGCGCGGCATTGCCGCAGCCGACCGGCACGGCGGACGGATAGCGATGGGTATCGGTACGGGTCTGACCGACGGTGGTGCGCTGCTGGAACGTGTCGATGGTCTGACCGTCGCGTACCACCTGGATCTCCCACGCGACGGAGGCCGGTGCGGGGCTCTGCGCATGGGCGGCGAGCGCGACGCTCGCGAGCAGGACGGCCAGGCCGTGTTTCAGCATGAAACGTCTCCGGAAACGCGCAATAGCGGGGAACGGACGCACATCTTACGCCCGATCGATTTCGGTCGCGATGTGACGGGACGCGCCGCGGCAGGTTCGCCGCACGATGCGTTCCTGCTCGAAAGGTAGGG
The DNA here is from genome assembly GCF_002223095.1 of Burkholderia sp. AU33803. NCBI lineage: Bacteria > Pseudomonadati > Pseudomonadota > Betaproteobacteria > Burkholderiales > Burkholderiaceae > Burkholderia > Burkholderia sp. AU33803. The sequence goes on along the minus strand of NZ_NKFJ01000005.1, from coordinate 953,981 downwards.
CCGCGTCATGCGTTTTCAAGCGAAAAAGCGCGTGAACTCGGCGACGGGCGCGCGCTCGGTGACGAGGCGGTTCTCGATCGCGTCGGGGTCCGCATGGCCGAGCGACATCCCGCAGACGAGCTGTTCGTTGGCGGGAATGCCGAGGTGTTCGGTGACGATCCGGTGAAACGGCACGAACGCGGCCTGCGGGCAGGTATCGAGCCCGCGTGCACGCGCGGCCGTCATCACGCCCTGCAGGAACATCCCGCAGTCGAGCCAGGCACCGTAGGTCATCACGCGGTCGAGCGTGAAGAACAGCGCGACCGGCGCGTCGAAGAAACGGAAGTTGCGGGCGTGCTGCGCATGCATGCGCGCCTTCTCGTCGCGGCCGATGTTCAACAGGCCGTACAGGTCCCAGCCGACCTTGCGGCGCCGGTCGATATACGGCGACACCCATTCGCGCGGGTAGTAGTCGTACTCGGCGACGTATTTCTCGTCGCGCGCGGGGTCGTCGTGGGCCGCGGTGAGCGCGGCGGCGAGCGCATCGCGCGTGGCGCCCGTCGCGACGTACACGCGCCACGGCTGGATGTTGGTGCCCGACGGCGCGCGGCTCGCGGCTTCGAGGATCGCCTCGAGCGTGTCGCGCGGCACCGGCGTCGGCAGGAACGCGCGAACCGCACGGCGCGACGTGAGCGCCGCGTCGACGGCACCGATCGTGTCGGCATCGACGCGCGGAAATGCAGGGGGGACGGACATCGGCATACCTTCGGGGGGCGGGGGCCGACGCGCCGCGCGGGCGCGGTCGGCCAGGCCGGTGTGGCGGGTGGGTGAACTGACGATCATACGCCGCGGCGCGCCGGCGTGCAGCGCGCGCGGGTGTTAGCAGCAGACGCGCTCGGCTGCTTGCTTGCGCGGGATGGCGGGATCGCTACACTGAAATCGTAAGGGTCTGATGATCGTGTGACGGCAAGCGGGAGCGAGGTTGGTATGACGACGGCGATGGTGAAACAGGAACTGGCGGTGGCATCCTTCAGCACGGTGTACGACCTCGAGCAGGTCGAGACGGCGCTGAGTGACCTGAACGAGAGCGCGAGCGACGCACTGCGCGCCACCTACGAGAAGATGCTCAAGACGGGCAATCTGCGCTTCTGCGTGAAGCCGAACCGGATGCCGTCGTTCGACGCGCTCGGCGAGGCATTGCCCAATTTCGCCGAGCCGCTCGAAGACGTGCGCAAGCAGGTCGCGCTGTGCCTCGAAACGGAGGACCGGCTCGAACTGATGCCGATCCTGCTGCTCGGGCCCCCGGGCATCGGCAAGACGCACTTCGCGAAGGCGCTCGCGCAATTGCTCGGCACCGCATACCACTACGTGCCGATGAGTTCGCTGACGGCCGGCTGGATCCTGTCGGGTGCGTCGTCGCAATGGAAGAACGCGAAGCCCGGCAAGGTGTTCGATGCGCTCGTGAACGGCAGCTACGCGAACCCGGTGATCGCGGTCGACGAGATCGACAAGGCCGGCAGCGATGCGCAATACGATCCGCTCGGCGCGCTGTATGCGTTGCTCGAGCACGACACCGCGCGCGCATTCATCGACGAATTCGCGGAAGTGCCGATCGATGCGGGCAACGTGATCTGGATCGCGACCGCGAACGAGGCGCACGCGATTCCGGAGCCGCTGCTCAACCGGATGAACGTGTACGAGATCGCGCCGCCCGATGCGGCCGGCGCGCGCCGGATCGCGCAGACGATCTACGACGAGATCCGCTCGTCGCACGCGTGGGGGCGGCGCTTCCCGGAAACGCTCGGCGACGACGCGCTCGACGTGCTGGCCGCGACTCCGCCGCGCACGATGCGCCGCGCGCTGCTGCACGCGTTCGGCGCCGCGCGGCTCGACGGGCGCGACGCGATCGGGCCGCGCGACATCCGGGCCGACGAAGGCGCGGCGAAGCGCCGGCCGATCGGCTTCTGAACGAGCGGTGCGCGCACGCCACCAAGGCCGGGGCCGTGCGCGCCGCGCAGAGCCGCGTGTCGTGTCGTACCGTGCGCCGCGCGTCATGCACGGCGTCGTCGCGAGACGCTGCACGACCTTCGGCAAGCGGATGAACCGGGACGTACAATTCCCTTCTCTCCCCTCGACGCGCTAGCGGCGCGAAACGTCATGGAGCAGATGGATTGTGTCGTGATCGGCGCGGGCGTCGTCGGTCTGGCGATTGCGCGCGAACTGGCCGCGCGCGGGCGTGAAACGCTCGTGCTCGAGGCGGCCGATGCGATCGGCACGGGTACGAGTTCGCGCAACAGCGAAGTGATCCACGCGGGGCTCTACTATCCGCGCGGGTCGCTGAAGGCGACGTCGTGCGTGCACGGGCGCGACCTGCTGTACGAATTCTGCGAGACCCATCACGTGCCGCACCGGCGCGCCGGCAAGTTGCTCGTCGCCACGAGCGCCGCGCAGGTGAAGCAGTTGAGGGCGATCGCCGCACGCGCGACCGAAAACGGCGTGCTCGACCTGATGCCGCTCACGCGCGCCGAGGCGCAGACGCTCGAGCCCGCGCTCGAATGCGTCGAGGCGCTGTTCTCGCCGTCCACCGGCATCGTCGACAGCCACCAGCTGATGCTCGCGCTGCTCGGCGACGCGGAGCGCGACGGCGCCGTGTGCGCGCTGAAATCCCCGGTCGAATCGATCGACGTGCTGCGCGGCGGACGCTTCGTCGTGCGCACGGGCGGCGACGCGCCGACCGAGATCGAGGCCGCCTGCGTGATCAACAGCGCGGGCCTCGGCGCGCAGGCGCTGGCGCGCCGCACGCGCGGCCTCGACCCGCGCTGGGTGCCGCCGCTCTATCTCGCGCGCGGCAACTACTTCAGCCTGTCGGGGCGCGCACCGTTTTCCCACCTGATCTACCCGATGCCCGACCGCGCGGGGCTCGGCGTGCACCTGACGCTCGACCTCGGCGGGCAGGCGCGCTTCGGCCCGGACGTCGAATGGATCGATGCGCTGCGCTACGAAGTCGATCCGGCGCGCGCGACCGCGTTCTACGTGTCGATCCGCGCGTTCTGGCCGGGCTTGCCGGATGACGCGCTGCAGCCGGCGTATGCGGGCATCCGGCCGAAGGTCGCGGGCCCGGGCGAGCCGCCGGCGGACTTCATCGTGCAGGGCGCCGCGCAGCACGGCGTGCGCGGGCTCGTGAACCTGTTCGGCATCGAGTCGCCTGGGCTCACCGCGTCGCTCGCGCTTGCGCAGCGGGTGGGCGACATGACGGCTTACCGCTGACGCGGCACGTATGTGGCGGGGAAGTGGCGAATGCGTATCGGCCGTATGGCGGCCGTGTGAAATTCCTTATCTCTGGAATTTCGGCATGCACATTTATTCGCTTGAGCGTTATTCTGTCGAACGGCTGTCGCCAGAACAGCTTTCAAACCGATAACGTTGGAGCGAGTCCCCCATGAAAACATCCCGTCGGAGTTTCCTGATTACGAGCATTGGTGCCGTGTCCGCGCTGGCGCTGTCGCGTGAAGCGCTGGCCGATGCGCCGATGCTCGCGGAAAGCGACCCGACCGCGACGGCACTCGGCTACAAGGCCGATGCGACGAAGGTCGACAAGACGAAGTACCCGAAATACGCAGCGGGCCAGGATTGCGCGGCCTGCATGCTGTACCAGGGCAAGAAGGGCTCGGCCTCGGGCCCGTGCGGCGCCTTCCCCGGCAAACAGGTGTCGGCGAAGGGCTGGTGCAGCGCCTTCTCGAAGATGGGTTGAGGCCCGTGCGGCATCGTGCGATGCCGCATTGTGGCGAAAACCGCACAACGCCCGCCGTCGAAAGATGGCGGGCGTTTTTTATTGCTTGAAAACGGTTCCGTCGCTTTCTACACTCGCTGCACACCGGCGCGCCGCGGGCACTTTGCGCGCCGCGCAGCCCGACACGGCGAACCGACGAGGACGAGGCACGCATGGCGACGATTGCGAATTCAACGAAAACGATCCGGCCCGAGCGTGCGCTGAACCGGCGTGCGGTCGCGGCCGCCGTGATCGGCAATGCGCTCGAGTGGTACGACTTCACGGTGTTCGGCTTCATGACGGTCGTGATCGCCGAGCTGTTCTTCCCGACCTCCAGCGAATACTCGTCGCTGCTGCTGACCACCGCGACGTTCGGCGTCGCGTTCTTCATGCGTCCGATCGGCGGCATCGTGTTCGGGCTGTACGCGGATCGCGCGGGCCGCAAGGCCGCGCTGTCGCTCGTGATCCTCCTGATGACGGCCGGCATCTTCCTGCTCGCGGTCGCGCCGCCGTATGCGGCGATCGGCATCGGCGGCCCGCTCCTGATCGTGCTCGGCCGTCTGCTGCAGGGCTTCTCCGCGGGCGGTGAATTCGGCAGCGCGACGGCGCTGCTGATCGAGGCCGCGCCGTTCTCGAAACGCGGCTTCTACGGCAGCTGGCAGATGGCGAGCCAGGCGGCCGCGCTGCTGATCGGCGCGCTCGTCGGCGCGGCCGTCACCCGCGGGCTGTCGCACGAGGCGCTGCGCAGCTGGGGCTGGCGCGTGCCGTTCATCCTCGGGCTCGTGATCGGCCCGATCGGTTTCTACATCCGCCGCCATCTCGCCGATTCCGAGGCGTTCCTGCATGCGCAGCAAAGTGCGCGCCGCGTGACGCTCGGCGAAGTGTTCACGCGCTATCCGCGCGAGGTGCTGTGCGGGCTCGGCTCGGTGATCGCGCTGACGGTGACGATCTACGTGCTGATCAGCTATCTGCCGACCTTCGCGGTGAAGCAGCTGAAGCTGCCCTACGCGGAATCGTTCTATGCGGTGATCGTCGGCAACCTGCTGCTGATGGTGCTGTCGCCGATCGCGGGCGCATGGTCGGATCGCATCGGCCGCAAGGGGCTGTCGCTGTGGTCGCTCGTGCTCACGCTCGTGCTGATGTATCCGCTGTTCGCGTGGCTCGACGCGGCGCCGAGCATCGCGCGGCTGATCGCGGTGCAGGCCGTGCTGTCGGTCACGCTCGCGGGCTACTACGGGCCGTTCGGCGCGATGATCGCCGAGCTGTTCCCGGCCAACGTGCGCTCGACCGGGCTGTCGATCGCGTACAACGTCGCGGTGATGCTGTTCGGCGGCTTCGGGCAGTTCATCGTCACGTGGCTGATCAAGGTCACGGGCACGCCGCTCGCGCCGACCTACTACGTGATGGCCGGGATCGCGCTGTCGATCGTCGCGGTCGCGTTCGTGCCCGCGCGCAGCGCCGACCTCGACGCGCCGGCGTGACGACGCGGCGACGCGACAACATGACGATTTGAAGACGGTCACCCGATCGTTTCGCAAAACGCAATGATGTACTGCAGAACACGGGAACGCGGTGGGTCGATCCTTCGTGGTCGCGCCCGAATTGTTTAGTCGTCGAACGAAACTTGCGCCAAATGAACGAAATGGGCGCTCGCGCGCGTTGTCGCATTTTTTACTCCCACTAAACATCGGCAAAAACCCGGCGGGACATCTAGAAGAGTTTTTTCTCCAGCTTGTTGCCACATCGTTAGCTCAAGTAATATCCGCGTACGCCGGCCCCTGGCGGGCCGGTTCCGATCTGGAGACCTGGAGGAAACATGGAATACAACCGTCTGTTGCACACCCTGCGTGTTACCGCCATTGCAGGCGTGGCAGCGGCATCGCTCGGCGTCGCGGGCTCTGCATTCGCACAGATCCCGAACAAGACGCTCGTCTACTGCTCAGAAGGCAGCCCGGCGGGTTTCGATTCCGCGCAATTTACGACCGGCGTCGATTTCACCGCCGCCACGTTCACCGTCTACAACCGTCTCGTCGAATTCGAGCGCGGCGGCACGAAGGTCGAGCCGGGCCTCGCCGAGAAGTGGGACGTGTCGCCGGACGGCAAGGTGTACACGTTCCATCTGCGCCACGGCGTGAAGTTCCACACGACCGACTTCTTCAAGCCGACGCGTGAATTCAACGCCGACGACGTGCTGTTCTCGTTCGAGCGCATGCTCGACCCGAACAATGCGTTCCGCAAGGCATACCCGGTGTCGTTCCCGTACTTCACCGACATGGGCCTCGACAAGCTGATCACGAAGGTCGAGAAGGTCGATCCGTACACCGTGAAGTTCACGCTCGCCGAGCCGAATGCGCCGTTCATCCAGAACATGGCGATGGAATTCGCGTCGATCCTGTCGGCCGAATACGGCGACCAGCTGATGAAGGCAGGCAAGGCCGCCGACATCAACCAGAAGCCGGTCGGCACGGGCCCGTTCATCTTCCGCAGCTACACGAAGGACGCGACGATCCGATTCGACGGCAATCCTGATTACTGGAAGAAGGGCGAAGTGAAGATCTCGAAGCTGATCTTCTCGATCACGCCGGATCCGGGCGTGCGCGTGCAGAAGATCAAGCGCAACGAATGCCAGGTGATGAGCTATCCGCGTCCGGCCGACATCGCGACGCTGAAGGCCGATTCGAACGTCGACATGCCGTCGCAGGCCGGCTTCAACCTCGGCTATCTCGCGTACAACGTCGAGCACAAGCCGGTCGACAAGCTCGAGGTGCGTCAGGCACTCGACATGGCGATCAACAAGAAGGCGATCCTCGAGTCCGTCTACCAGGGCGCAGGCCAGGCGGCCAACGCGCCGATGCCGCCGACCCAATGGTCGTACGACAAGAACCTGAAGATGGCGCCGAACGACACCGCGAAGGCGAAGGCGCTGCTCGCGAAGGCCGGCTTCCCGAACGGTTTCGAGATCACGCTGTGGGCGATGCCGGTGCAGCGCGCGTACAACCCGAACGCCCGCCTGATGGCCGAGATGATCCAGGCCGACTGGGCGAAGATCGGCGTGAAGGCGAAGATCGTCACGTACGAGTGGGGCGAGTACATCAAGCGCGCGCACTCGGGTGAGCAGGACACGATGCTGATCGGCTGGACGGGCGACAACGGCGATCCGGACAACTGGCTCGGCACGCTGCTCGGCTGCGAAGCGATCAAGGGCAACAACTTCTCGCACTGGTGCTACAAGCCGTTCGACGAGCTGGTCCAGAAGGGCCGCACGACGACGGGGCAGGACGCGCGGACCAAGCTCTACATGCAGGCTCAGCAGATCTTCGCGCAACAGCTGCCGTTCTCGCCGATCGCGAACTCGACGGTCTACCAGCCGGTGCGCAAGACCGTGGTCGACATGCGTATCGAGCCGCTCGGCTATGCCCGCTTCGACGGTGTTAGCGTGAAGTAACGCGCCCGGCGTAAGCTGTCTACGAAGACCGAGACCGGCTAATTCATCCGGCGGCGGGAGGCCAAAAGCTTCCCGTCGCCGGTCGCACATTTCCCACAAGAAAATCCGAGACGCATCATGTTCACATTCGTGTTGCGCCGCGTGGGCATGGTGATCCCGACTTTCATCGGCATCACCATCCTGGCGTTTGCGCTGATTCACCTGATACCGGGCGACCCCATCGAAGTGATGATGGGCGAGCGCGGCGTCGATCCCGCGATGCATGCGGAGGCGATGAAACGCCTCGGGCTCGACCAGCCGCTGCCCATGCAGTACATCCACTACATCGGCCGGGCGCTGCATGGCGACCTCGGCACGTCGATCATCACGAACACGAGCGTCGCGGGCGAGTTCTTCGCGCGCTTCCCGGCGACCGTCGAGCTGTCGCTGTGCGCACTCGTGTTCGCGCTCGCGGTCGGGCTGCCGGCCGGCGTGATCGCTGCGCTGCGGCGCGGCTCGGTCGTCGACCATGGCGTGATGGGCACCGCGCTCACCGGCTATTCGATGCCGATCTTCTGGTGGGGGCTGATCCTCATCATGGTGTTTTCGTCATACCTCGGCTGGACGCCCGTGTCGGGGCGCATTGCCGTCGAATACGACTTCCCGCACCCCACGGGCTTCATGCTGATCGACGCGCTGCTCGCGCCGGATGAAGGCTCGTTCAAGTCGGCGGTCAGCCACCTGATCCTGCCCGCGATCGTGCTCGGCACGATCCCGCTCGCGGTGATCGCGCGGATGACGCGCTCGTCGATGCTCGAAGTGCTGCGCGAGGATTACATCCGCACCGCCCGCGCGAAGGGGCTGTCGCCCGCGCGCGTGGTCGTCGTGCATGCGCTGCGCAATGCGCTGATCCCGGTCGTCACCGTGATCGGCCTGCAGATCGGCACGCTGCTTGCTGGCGCCGTGCTGACCGAGACGCTCTTTTCGTGGCCCGGTGTCGGCAAGTGGCTGATCGATGCGATCGGGCGCCGCGACTATCCGGTCGTCCAGGGCGGCATCCTGCTGATCGCGACGCTCGTGATCGTCGTGAACCTGGTCGTCGACCTGCTGTACGGCGTGCTGAATCCGCGCATCCGCCACACGAGGTAATCCCATGAGCAATCTGCAAAATACCCTGCCGACCGAATCCGCGCCGGCCGGCGGCCGTGCGCTCGCGTTGCGCGAGTTCTGGGCCAACTTCTCGCGCAACCGGGGCGCCGTCGGCGCCGGCATCGTCGTGATCGTGCTGATCCTGGTCGCGCTGCTCGCGCCGCTGCTTGCGCCGCACAGCCCGGTCGAGCAATACCGCGACTTCGTGAAGATCCCGCCCGCGTGGCTTGAAGGCGGCAACTGGAAATTCATCCTCGGCACCGACGAAGCGGGCCGCGACATTCTTTCGCGCCTGATGTACGGCGCGCGGATGTCGTTCTGGATCGGCTTCGTGTCGGTCGTGCTCGCGCTGATCCCCGGCATCGTGCTCGGGCTCGTCGCCGCGTTCTTCCAGAAGTGGGCGGACACGCCCGTGATGCGCATCATGGACGTGCTGCTCGCGCTGCCGTCGCTGCTGCTCGCGGTCGCGGTCGTCGCGATCATCGGCCCGGGCCTGACCAACACGATGTTCGCGATCGCGATCGTCGCGCTGCCGGCCTATGTGCGTCTCACGCGCGCATCGGCGCTCGGCGAGCTGCAGAAGGAGTACGTGACGGCGTCGCGCGTGGCCGGTGCCGGCACGCTGCGCCTGATGTTCTCGCAGGTGCTGCCGAACTGTACGGCGCCGCTGATCGTGCAGGCGACGCTCGGCTTCTCGTCGGCCATCCTCGACGCGGCCGCGCTCGGCTTCCTCGGCCTCGGCGTGCAACCGCCGACCGCCGAATGGGGCGCGATGCTGGCCTCCGCGCGCGACTACATCGACAACGCGTGGTGGATCGTGACGATGCCGGGCCTGTCGATCCTGATTTCGGTGCTCGCGATCAACCTGCTCGGCGACGGGCTGCGCGACGCGCTCGATCCCAAACTGAAACGGATGGCGTGACCATGAGTAATCTTCTGACCATCCGCAATCTCGCGGTGAACTTCAACGGCCTGCCCGCCGTCGACCGGATCAACCTGTCGATCGCGCCGGGCGAGGTGGTGGGCGTCGTCGGCGAATCGGGCTCGGGCAAGAGCGTGACGATGATGGCGCTGATGGGCCTGATCGACGCGCCGGGCAAGGTGACGGCGGACGAAGTCACGTTCAACGGCGTCGACCTGCTGAAGGCGTCGCCGAAGGCGCGCCGCAAGATCGTCGGCAAGGACATCGCGATGGTGTTCCAGGACGCGCTGACGAGCCTGAACCCGAGCTACACGGTCGGCTACCAGATCAAGGAAGTGCTGAAGCTGCACGAGGGCTTGCGCGGCGACGCGCTGCACCGGCGCGCGCTCGAACTGCTCGACCAGGTCGGCATTCCCGACGCGAAGAACCGCATCGCGTCGTTCCCGCACCAGATGTCGGGCGGGATGAACCAGCGCGTGATGATCGCGATGGCGGTGGCGTGCAACCCGAAGCTGCTGATCGCCGACGAGCCGACCACCGCGCTCGACGTGACGATCCAGGCGCAGATCATGGACCTGCTCGTGAAGCTGCAGAAGGAGCGCGGCATGGCGCTCGTGCTGATCTCGCACGACCTGGCCGTGGTGTCGGAAGTCGCGCAGCGCGTGGCGGTGATGTACGCGGGCGAGGTGATCGAGACCAACCGCGTGCCCGATATCTTCCGCGCGCCGCATCATCCGTACACCGAAGCGCTGCTCGCGGCGATTCCCGAGCACAATCAGGGGGCGCGTCGCCTTGCCGCATTGCCCGGCATGGTGCCGGGCCGCGATGATCGCCCGTCCGGGTGCCTGTTCGCGCCGCGCTGCAAGTACGTCGTCGACGATTGCCGCAAGGCGCGGCCGGCGCTCGACACGCTGGTGCCGGCCAACGATGCGATGCGCGCACGCTGCATCAAGCCGCTCAACGTTTCCAACCTCGACCTGACGGGAGGTGCACGATGAATGCAGTCAATCAAACGCCTCGCGTGGCGCACGACGAGGAAGCCGTGCTGGTGGCCGACGGCCTCGCGAAACACTATTCGGTGAAGCGCGGGATGTTCGGGCAGGGCACGGTGAAGGCGCTGAACGGCGTGTCGTTTTCGCTCAAGCGCGGCAAGACGCTCGCCGTCGTCGGCGAATCGGGCTGCGGGAAGTCGACGCTCGCCCGCCAGCTGACGATGATCGAGACGCCCACCTCGGGCAGCCTGACGATCGACGGCAAGAACGTCGCCGGCGCGAGCCGCGAGACGGTGGCCGACCTGCGCCGCCGTGTGCAGATGGTGTTCCAGAACCCGTTCGCGTCGCTGAATCCGCGCAAGACCGTCGAGCAGACGCTGTCCGAGCCGCTCGAGATCAACGCGAACCTGACCGCCGCCGAACGCGCGCAGCGCATCGCGCAGATCATGCGCACGGTCGGCCTGCGGCCCGAGCACGCGAAGCGTTATCCGCACATGTTCTCGGGCGGCCAGCGCCAGCGTGTCGCGATTGCGCGCGCGATGATCCTCGATCCGCGCATCGTCGTGGCCGACGAGCCGGTGTCCGCGCTCGACGTGTCGATCCAGGCGCAGATCCTGAACCTGTTCATGGATCTGCAGGAACAGTTCAAGACGAGCTACGTGTTCATCTCGCACAACCTGTCGGTGGTCGAGCACGTCGCGGACGACGTGATGGTGATGTACTTCGGCAGCGTCGCGGAGCTGGGCGACAAGGCGACGATCTACGCACGGCCGCGCCATCCGTACACGCGCGCGCTGATGTCGGCGACGCCGGCGATCTTCGAGGAAGACCGCCGCGTGCAGATCAAGCTGCAGGGCGAACTGCCGTCGCCGCTCAATCCGCCGTCGGGCTGCGCGTTCCATCAGCGCTGCCCGTATGCGGTCGAGCGCTGCCGGGTGGAGGAGCCGCAGCTGCGCGAGGTCGACGGCCGGCGCGTGGCCTGCCATCGGGCCGAGGAAGTCGGGGAGGAGAATGCCTGAAGTGTTGGCGGCGCGCGCGTCCGGCGTGCGCCGTGCGGGGGCAAGCAGCGCGCGCGTGATGCGCGCGTACCGCTACGCGCGGCGCTGGAGCGTGCGTACCGTCACGGGCGCGGCGCTGGCCGGCGCGTGCGTGGCGGCCAGCCTCGTGGTTCCCGTCGAATCCGCGCGCGCCGAAGGGCGCGCGCCGGCCACTTCACCGATCCATCCGTCGCAAGTCCCGCCGCCCGGCATGAGCCTGCCGGGCTTCCATGCGCCTGCCGTATCGAACGGCACGGTGTCGAGCGGCACCGTGCGCGTACAGCCCGCACGCATGCCGTTCTACGTCGCGACCAAGGGCAAGGTCACGCTCTACGTGCTCGGCACGCTGCACACCGGCGACCCGTCCGACTACCCGAGCGCGCAGCCGTTCCGGCCGCGCATCCTCGCGGCGCTTGCCGCGTCGCCCACCCTGGCGCTCGAACTGTCGCCCGACGATCTGCTCGAGTCGCAGGACGACGTGTCGAAGTACGGCGTCTGCCGCTACCCGTGCCTGCAGCGCCTGCTGCCCGAGCCGCTGTGGCAGCGGCTCGCGGCGCGCCTGCGCGGCAACCCGGCGGCGCTCGTCGAGATCCGCAAGATGCGGCCGTGGCTCGCGGCGCTCGTCGTCGAGACCTACGATTCGCTGTCGGCCGGCCTGCAGACGGAATACGGCACCGAGGCGCAGCTGCAGAACGTGTTCCTGAAGAAGAAGGGCGGCCGCGTGATCGGGCTCGAGACGCTCGCCGAACAGATGCGCGCGTTCACCGGGCTGACGCTCGCCGAGCAGCGCGAGATGCTCGCGCAGGACATGGTGCAGACGCCCGCGCAGAACGCCGACGACATCAAGGCGCTGCATCGACTGTGGCGAATTGGCGACGCCGATGCGATCTCGGCATGGGCGGTCGCGAAGAGCGAACGGCTCGCGCGTTCGAAGGCATTGTCGGACGCGATCGACAACAAGATCGTGTATGAGCGTAACCGGCGCTTCGTTGCACGGATGACGACAATCGCCGCCCCGAACCGGCCGCTGTTCGTCGCGATCGGCGCGCTGCACCTGGGCGGCCCGCGCGGCGTGCTCGAATTGTTGCGTCAACAAGGTTACAGCGTCGACGCGAACTGATCGCCGTCACCGCGCCCGAACCGATCCTCCCCTGTTTGATCGACGCCGTGCGAGCGGCTCGAACGCCTGGTTGGGCATGCGATTCGATAAGGAAAACCCTCGAATCGTCAGAAAATAGCGTTTCAAACGATTGACATCCCGATCTGCCAATATCTATTCTTCGATCCACAAGTTGAAAAAATGAAAAGAATAGAAAAAGTTCTACGGGGTAGCAGAAAATAAAGCGCGGGGTTAGCGCGTTGCCGGCACGTGGTGCACGTGCCGGCCGCGGAAGTGTCTGCATGTACGGCGGGGCCAATCATCGTCGGACAACAACAACGCATGCAGGCCGACTTGCGGGATAAGCAACGTTCCGTCGTCCCACCGGGGAAAGGCAGTGATCGGGCGGCGGCGGACGTTTTTTAATCCGGAATAGTTTTCCGGTCACCGTCGCAAGACGGTTTCGGGGGGCGAATCGACAGACGGCGAAGCCGCAGCGATTGCGCCAACGGAAAAGCGCCACGAGGGCGCTTTTTTCTTTGGTGCGACGGATCGTGCGTGCGCCGGCGCGATCGGCCGGATCAGGCGCGTTCGTCGGCCTGCAGCATGCCGGGCGCGACCACGTCGACACCCACCGCCTCGAGCGCGGCGCGAATCCGTTTCGCGAAGACCAGCGCGTGCGGCCCGTCGCCGTGCAGGCAGACGGTCTGCGCATTGAGCATCACCCATTCGCCGCCGATCGCCCGCACCTGCCGGCTGCGCACCATGTCCAGCGTGCGCGCGATCATCGTGTCCTCGTCGTCGATCAGCGCGCCGGGCTGGTTGCGCGGCACGAGCGAGCCATCGGCGCGGTAGCCGCGATCGGCGAACACTTCCTCCACCGCGGCGAGCCCCGCGTGCCGCGCGGCCGCGACGAACACGCTGTTCGCGAGCCCGAACACCGCGAGCGACGGGTCGAAATCGCGGATCGCGGACACCACCGCATCGGCGATCAGCGGGTCGCGCGCGGCCTGGTTGTACAGCGCGCCGTGCGGTTTCACGTGCGCGATGCGGCCGCCCTCGGCCTGCGCGATCGCCGACAGCGCGCCGAGCTGGTACAGCACGCCCGCGTAGATGTCGCTGGCCGGCAGCTGCATTTCCTTGCGGCCGAAATTCTCCGGATCGTGAAAGCTCGGATGCGCGCCGATCGCCACGCCTTTGTGCACGGCCCAGCGTACGCAGTCCCGCATCGCGTTCGCGCCGCCCGCATGCCACCCGCATGCGATGTTCGCGGACGTCACGAGGTCGAGCAGCGCCTCGTCCGAACCGCATCCTTCGCCGAGATCGGCATTCAGATCGATTTGCATGATGTTCCTCGTCCACTGGTTGCGTGGCCCGTTTTCTCTACGACGACTGCCTTCGGTACCGCTACCGCCATTGTCACGCCGCACGCGACTCGGCGCGGCGGCGCGCTTCCTCGCGCAGGTCGATCGCCACGTCGATCTGCCGCAGATACGCACGTTCCGCGGCCAGCGCGGCGCGCGCGGCGTCGGGTGTCGTGCGCACGAAGCGGATCGGCAGGTTGAGCCGCGCCTGCGCGAGTTTCCACAAGTCCGCACGGATCACCGTGCCGATCTTCGGGTAGCCGCCGGTGGTCTGCGCGTCGTGCATCAGCACGATCGGCTGGCCGTTCGGCGGCACCTGGATCGTGCCGGGCAGCACCGCGTGCGACAGCAGCTCGGCCGGCCGCTCGCGCACGAGTTCGGCACCGGCCAGCCGGTAGCCCATGCGGTTGCTGTTCGCCGTGACCAGCCATTCCTCATCCCAGAACGCCTGCTGCGAATCGGCGGCGAACGACGCGTAGTCGGGGCCCGGCAGCACGCGCACCGGCATCGCCCACGGCGCATGCGCGGGGCGGTGACGGCGCGGCGGCTCGTCGACGCGCACGAACGCGCACCACGCCGGCGCCTTGACGCCGAATTCGGGCGCGTCGGCCGCGAGGCAACCCATCCCGGCCGGAAGCACGCCGACCGGAAGCCGATCGCCGTCGCGCAGCGCACGGCCGCCGAGGCCGCCGAAGCGTGACGCGAGATCGGTGCTGCGCGAGCCGAGCATCGGCAGCACGTCGATGCCGCCGGCGATGCACAGGTAGCCGCGCATCCCGCGTTTCGCGGCGGGCAGCACGAGCGTCTGCCCGGCCTCGACCGGCAGGCTCCACCATGAATATACGCGCTGGCCGTCGAGCGTCGCACCGAACTCGGTGCCGGTGATCGCGATGCGGGTCGCGCGCGTGAAGCGGAAAGCGGCCGGGCCGATCGTGATCTCGACGGCCGCCGCATCGGGGCGGTTGCCGACCAGCCGGTTGCCGACTTCGAGCGCGAGGCCGTCGAGCGCGCCGCCCTGCGCGACGCCGAGATGGCGCGCGCCGCGGCGCCCGAGATCCTGCACGGTGGACAGCGGGCCGGCCCGCACCACTTCGATGGTGCCCGGTACGGTGCTCTGGGTCATCGTGCGTCGACTCCGGCAATGGTGAAGCGTACGCGGTCGCCGGGCAGCAGCAGCGTCGGTTGCGGCCGCGCCGGATCGAACAGCACGTGCGACGTGCGGCCGATCAACTGCCAGCCGCCGGGCGACGTGGCCGGGTAGATGCCCGTCTGCGCGCCGCCGATGCCGACCGAGCCGGCCGGCACCTCGAGGCGCGGCGCCGCGCGGCGCGGCATGTGCAGCGCGGCGTCGAGCCCGCCGAGATACGCGAAGCCCGGCTGGAAGCCGACGAAGAACACGACGTACGTGCCGGCCGCGTGGCGCGCAACGACTTCGTCGGCCGACAGGCCGGTATGCGCGGCGACGGCCGGCAGGTCGGGGCCGGCGGCGCCGCCGTATTCGACCGGGATCTCGACCTCGCGGCCGTCCGCGTGCTCGACGTCGGCCGTCTCCCACGCGTCGCGCAGCGCGGGCGTGAGCGACTCGGCCGTCGTGGCGAGCGCGTCGAACACGATCGTCAGGTTGTTCATGCCGGGCACGACGTCGATCACGTCGGGCCACGCGCGCGCGGCCTCGGCAACGGCCCAGACGCGGCGCTGGCAATCGAGCGTGGCGGGCGGCGGCACCTCGCAGACGAGGGCGGCATCGCCGAGCGGATAAAAGCGGGGTTGCGTCATCGGACTGGCACGGTTCGGACGGCAATGTTAGCGCACATTGTCAATAAAATATCGACAACTTCCCAATAAGCGTTTTCGCCTAGCCCGTATGTCGGGGCTTCTGGCGTACACTCGGCACACCCTGTCATCCGGCTTGCTCCGCCTTTCCATGAAGCGTCCTGCGACCAAGATCGTGTCATCCGAACACCTCGTTTCCGATTCGAGCGCGGAGCTGTCGGAGCTCGAATACGGCCTCATCATGGCAGGCAATGCTTTCAATCGGTGGATGGTGCGCTGCATGTCGGCGGCCGGCGCGAAGGACATGACGGCGGTCGAGGTGTCGCTGCTGCATCACGTCAGCCATCGCGAACGCAAGAAGAAGCTCGCCGACATCTGCTTCGTGCTCAATATCGAGGATACGCACGTCGCGACCTATGCGCTGAAAAAACTGATCGCCCGCGGCTATGTGAAGAGCGAGAAGAACGGTAAGGAAGTGTTCTTCTTCGCGACCGACGCGGGCCGCGACCTGTGCCTGAAGTACCGCGAGGTGCGCGAGCACTGCCTGATCGAGACGCTGAAGGACAGCGGGCTCACCAACGAGCAGATCGGCGACGCGGCGCAGTTGCTGCGCAACGCATCGGGCCTGTACGACACGGCCGCGCGCGCGGCGGCGTCGCTGTAAACGGTTGCGCCGCGGGTGGTGCGAGGCGGAGTGCTGACGGGCGTGCGACGATGGGTGCGGCGCCGCCCGCCGCGTCATCCGGCGGCCGGGTATAGTGCGCCGTCGGTCACGATCCAGTGCAGCGCGAGATCGTGCGCTTCGGCCGGCAGCGCAGCGACGCGGCACGCTTCGTACGCAATGCCGACGGTTACGGGCAGCGCGCTGCCCGGCCACGCGGCGAGCGTGCGGTCGTAGTAGCCGCCGCCGTAGCCCAGCCGGTAGCGCTGCAGATCGAATCCCACACAGGGAATCAGCAACAGGTCGGGCACGACGACGATTCCCGACGCCGGTTCCGGAATCCGGTGATGCCCTTCGCGCATCGGCGTGTGCGCGTCCCACGCATGGAACTCGAGCGGCGTGTGCCGTTCGTCGATCACGGGCAGCGCAGCCTGCCTGCCGGCGCCGGCCGCGCACCACGCGAGCACGGCCTCGCGCGCATCGAATTCACCCGGCAGCGGCCAGTAGAACCCGACCGTGCGCGGCGCGAGCCGGTCGAGCAGCGTGCGCAGCCGCGCGTCGAGCGCGGCGTTCGCGGCGGGTTGCGACGCGGCGTCGCGACGCGCGCCGGACAGCGTTTTGCGTAGCGCAACCTTCGGGTTCGGCACAGGGTTGCGTGCTATGCTTTCGCTCACTTCGTGCTCCATTCAAAACGATGTCGAACAGCCTTTTCCGAGTATATCGCGCGGTGGCGCTCACACTTTCGGCCGCCGCGCTCGTCGCGGGTACGGCTGCGTGCGCCGCACCGAACGACGATACGGTCGCCGGGGACGACCAGACCTTCGTGCAGCTTCGTGAAGCCGCGCGTCGCAACGACGCCGCGAAAGCCGCGCAGCTCGCGTCGATGATCCCGAACTATCCGGTACCGTCCTACGTCGAGTATTTCCAGATCAAGCCGCAGCTGTTCGATTCGACGGGCCGCGCGCGCGTGGACGCGCCGGACGCGCCCGTGCAGTCGTTCCTGCAGCGCTACGACGGCCAGGCGATCGCCGACCGCCTGCGCAACGACTACCTGCTCGTGCTCGGCGCGCGCCACGACTGGCGCAACTTCGACGAGCAATACAAGCGCTTCGTGCTCGACGACGACACGCAGGTCAAGTGCTATGCGCTCGAATCGCGCGCGGCGCGCGGCGAGAACGTCGCCGAAGCGGCGCGTGCGCTGCTCGTCGAGCCGAAGAACTACGGCGACGCATGCGTCGACCTGATCACCGCGCTCACGGTCAACCAGCAGTTCACGAGCGACGACGTGTGGCAGCAGGCGCGCCTCGCGTACGAGCAGAACTACACGACGCTCGGCGGCAAGATCGTCGATGCGCTCGGCCCGCGCCCGGTCGGCTTCGACCAGGCGACGAGCGCGCCGCCGCTGTACCTCGCGCGCGGCGTCGGCTCCGACGCAACCTCGCACCAGCTCGCACTGATCGCGCTCAGCCGCATGGCGCGCAACGATCCGGACGCCGCCGCCGGGATGCTGACCACGGTCGCGCCGTCGCTGACCAAGCAGGAGCAGGCGATCGCGTGGGGCGCGATCGGCTACCAGGGCGCGATCAAGCGCTCGCCGCTCGCGTCGGTCTGGTACGCGAAGTCGACGAATGCGCCGCTGTCGAACCCGGGCTACGAATGGCGCACGCGCGCCGCGCTGCTCGCCGGCAACTGGCCGATGGTGCGCTGGTCGATCGAGCAGATGCCGCCGTCGCTGCGCAACGATCCGGCCTGGATCTACTGGCATGCGCGCGCGCTCAAGCAGAGCGGCGACACGCTGCAGGCGAACCAGGAATTCGAGCAGGTCGCGGGCCAGTTCAACTTCTACGGGCAGCTCGCCGGCGAAGAGCTCGGCCAGCGCACGACGATCCCGCCGCGCACGAAGGTGAGCGACGCCGAGATCGACGCGATGAGCAAGATTCCGGGCTTCGCGCTCGCGCAGCGTTTCTACGCGCTGAACCTGCGCCTCGAAGGCAACCGCGAATGGAACTGGCCGCTGCGCGGGATGACCGATCGCCAGCTGCTGGCCGCGGCCGAATACGGCAAGCGCGTCGAGCTGCTCGACCGTACGGTCAACACGGCCGACCGCACGAAGGCCGAGCACGACTTCACGCTGCGCTACCCGTCGCCGTACCGCAACATCGTCGAGCGCTATGCGCAATCGACGGGCCTCGACATCGAATGGGCGTACGGGCTGATCCGCCAGGAATCGCGCTTCATCATCAGCGCGCGTTCGTCGGTGGGCGCGGGCGGCCTGATGCAGCTGATGCCGGCCACCGCGCAGATGGTCGCGAGGAAGCTCGGCATGGGCACGATCTCGCGCGCGCAGATGCACGACATCGATACCAACATCCAGCTCGGCACCTGGTATCTGGCGGACATCTACAACAACTTCGACAGCTCGCCGGTGCTCGCCA
The DNA here is from genome assembly GCF_002223095.1 of Burkholderia sp. AU33803. Classification (NCBI taxonomy): domain Bacteria; kingdom Pseudomonadati; phylum Pseudomonadota; class Betaproteobacteria; order Burkholderiales; family Burkholderiaceae; genus Burkholderia; species Burkholderia sp. AU33803. The sequence goes on along the minus strand of NZ_NKFJ01000005.1, from coordinate 935,377 downwards.
CGGCCGGCTACAACGCGGGCCCGGGCCGGCCGCGCCAGTGGCGCCAGGTGTTGACGCAGCCGGTCGAAGGCGCGATCTTCGCAGAAACGATTCCGTTCAACGAGACGCGCGACTACGTGAAGAACGTGCTGTCGAACACCGTCTATTACGCGGCGCTCTTCGAGGGCAAGCCGCAGTCGTTGAAGAAACGTCTAGGCATGATCTCGCCCTGATACGCAATCTTCACACTGCCGCGCGAGACGCGGCAGTGTTCTTTTGAGGCTCACGACATGGATCGCCAGACCGTTGCGCTGCTGGGCGGCACCGGCTTCATCGGCAGCCGGCTCGTCAATGCACTGATCGAATCCGGCAAGCAGGTACGGATCGGCACGCGCCGGCGCGACCACGCGCGCCACCTGCAGATGCTGCCGGTCGAAATCGTCGAGCTCGACGCGCTCGACACGCGCACGCTCGCGCGCTTCGTCGCCGGTGCGCACGCGGCGATCAACCTGGTCGGCGTGCTGCACGGCGGCCGCGGCACGCCGTACGGGCCCGGCTTCGAGCGCGCGCACGTCACGCTGCCGGCCGCGCTCGCGACCGCCTGCACCGAGGTGGGCGTGCAGCGCGTGCTGCACATGAGCGCGCTCGGCGCCGATTCGCACGGCCCGAGCATGTACCAGCGCTCGAAGGGCGACGGCGAGGCCGCGCTGCATGCGATCGCGGCGACCGATTCGCTCGCGCTGACGATCTTCCGCCCGTCGGTCGTGTTCGGCCCCGGCGATGCGTTCCTCAACACGTTCGCGAACCTGCAGCGCTCGGTGCCCGTGCTGCCGCTCGCGATGCCCGACGCGCGCTTCCAGCCGGTGTTCGTCGGCGATGTCGTGCGCGCGTTCGTCAACACGCTCGATCTCGCGGCCGCACACGGCAAGACCTACGAACTCGGCGGCCCGACCGTCTACACGCTCGAGCAGCTGGTGCGCTATTGCGGCACGCTGGTCGGCCGCCAGGCACGCATCGTGCGGCTGCCCGACGCGCTCGCGCGGCTGCAGGCGAGCGTGTTCGAATGCCTGCCCGGCGAGCCCGTGCTCACGCGCGACAATCTCGCGACGATGTCGGTGCCGAACGTGCTCGCGGGGCCGCTCGCGCCGGAACTCGGGATCTCGCCCGCGAGTCTCGAAAGCATCGCGCCCGCGTATCTCGGCCAGGCCGCGCAGCGCTCCCGGTTCGACTGGTTCCGCTCCCGCCGCTAGGCCGGCAGCGTCTTCCTTTTCACCTTCGCGTTTTCCGGATCACCGTCATGAAACTCGTCATTGGAGACAAGAACTACTCGTCATGGTCGATGCGTCCGTGGCTGCTGCTCGCGCATTTCGGCATCCCGTTCGACGAGATCGCGATCGAGCTGCGCCACGATGACACGGCCGCGCGCATCCGCGAGTATTCGCCGTCCGGCAAGGTGCCGTGCCTGATCGACGACCACGGCGTCGCGATCTGGGATTCGCTCGCGATCGCCGAGACGCTCGCCGAACGCTATCCGCAGTTTCCGATGTGGCCGGCCGATCCGCTCGAGCGCGCGCATGCGCGCTGCGTCGCGGCCGAGATGCATTCGGGCTTCGCGGCGCTGCGCACGCAGATGGGCATGAACGTGCGCGCGTCGATGCCGGGGCGCGGCGCCACACCCGACGCGCTCGCCGATGTCGCGCGCATCGATGCGCTGTGGAGCGCGTGTCTCGAGGCGTCGGGCGGCCCGTTCCTGTTCGGCGAATTCGGCATCGCCGATGCGATGTACGCGCCCGTCGTGATGCGCTTCAACACGTACGCGCCGGGCCTGTCGCCGGAAGCGGCCGGCTATGCGGCGCGCGTGACGGCGCTGCCGGCCGTGCAGCGCTGGATCGACGCCGCGCGCCGCGAAACGAACGTGATCGCCGAATACGAGCCGCAGCCATGAACATCTACGCAGTAGGCGGCGCCATCCGCGACGAACTGCTCGGCGTGCCCGTGCAGGACCGCGACTACGTGGTGGTGGGCGCGACCCCCGAGCAGATGGCCGCGCAGGGGTTCCGGCCGGTCGGCAAGGATTTCCCGGTATTCCTGCATCCGCGCACGCAGGAGGAGTACGCGCTCGCGCGCACCGAGCGCAAGACGGCGGCCGGCTATCACGGCTTCCAGTTCCACTACGCGCCGGACGTGACGCTCGACGAGGATCTCGCGCGGCGCGACCTGACGATCAACGCGATGGCGCGCGAGGTGAGCCTCGAGGGCGACCTGGTCGGGCCCGTGATCGATCCGTTCGACGGGCAGGCCGACCTGCGCGCGCGCGTGTTCCGGCACGTGAGCGACGCGTTCGTCGAGGATCCGGTGCGGATCCTGCGCATCGCGCGCTTCGCCGCGCGGTTCGCGGATTTCACGGTCGCGGACGAAACGCTCGCGCTGATGCGACGGATGGTCGACGCGGGCGAGGTCGACGCGCTCGTGCCCGAGCGCGTGTGGCAGGAAATCGCGCGCGGGCTGATGGAAGCGAAGCCGTCGCGGATGTTCGCGGTGCTGCGCGAGTGCGGCGCGCTCGCGCGCATCCTGCCGGAAGTCGATGCGTTGTGGGGCGTGCCGCAGCGCGCCGACTACCACCCGGAGGTCGACACGGGCGTGCACGTGATGATGGTCGTCGACTATGCGGCGAAGCAGGGGTATTCGCTGCCGGTGCGCTTCGCGGCGCTCACGCACGATCTCGGCAAGGCGACGACGCCGGCCGACGTGCTGCCGCGCCACGTTGGCCACGAGGGCCGCAGCGTCGACCTGCTCAAGCCGTTGTGCGAGCGGTTGCGCGTGCCGAACGAATGCCGCGATCTCGCGCTGGTCGTCGCGCGCGAGCACGGCAACCTGCATCGCGTGATGGAGATGGGCGCGGCCGCGCTGGTGCGGCTGTTCGAGCGCAGCGACGCGCTGCGCAAGCCGGCGCGTTTCGCCGAGATGCTGCAGGCGTGCGAATCGGATGCGCGCGGGCGGCTCGGGCTCGACACCCAGCCGTATCCGCAGGCCGAGCGGCTGCGCGTCGCGCTCGCGGCCGCGCGCAGCGTCGATGCCGGCGCAATCGCGCGCGGCATCGGCAACGATACGGAGAAGATCAAGGACGCCGTGCATCGCGCACGGATCGCGGCCGTCGCGCAGGCGCTCGAGATCGGCGAATAGGGCCGGCGAATAGGGCGGCGGGATGGGCGCACGCCTTGCGTCCGCCGCCCGGCAACCGTTACGACTTCTTCTTGCGCGCCGGCTTCGCGGCCGCCGGGCGTTTGCCGGCGGATGCGCGCGGCTTGGCCGCGGCCTTCTTGTCCTTTCCCGCCGCGCCGGCGTCGCGCTCGCGCTCCGCCCGCTTGGGCGCCGGCCCACGGCGGCTCGCGCGCGGCTCGCCCGGTGTCGCACGTGCGGCGGGCGCCGCTTTCCCGACGTCCATCGTCGCCGACACGAACCCCGTGCCACGGTCGTCGAACAGCGGCAGCGTGCCGACCGCGATCACCTCGGCCGGCCCGTCGCCCACGTTCGCGACCCGATGCCGCTTGCGCGCGTCGAAGTGCAGCGAGTCGCCGGGCGACAGCGGGTAATCCTTCTTGCCGACCGTGTAGCAGATCCGGCCGGCCAGTACGTACACGAATTCGTCGCCGCCGTGCGCGACCCATTCCGAGCGGTAGCCTTCCATCATCTGCACCTTGAGCGCATTGATCTGGCTGCCGTCGAACGTGGTGGAAAGGCGTTCGTACCACTGCGACCTGGCGTCGAGCGCGTACGGCTTGCGGCGGCCCTCGTACGAATCGGGCTGGGCCTGGCGCGGCTGGTCGATCAGCGCGCCGAGCGGCACGCCGAGTGCCTTCGCGACGTTGACGAGCGACGACAGCGAGATGCCCGTGAGGTGGCGCTCGACCTGGGACAGGAACCCGACCGACAGCTTCGCCTCGGTCGCGACTTCCAGCAGCGTCTTCTTCGCTTCCCGGCGCAGGCGGCGAATGCGCTGGCCGATACGCATGATGTCTGAATCCATGAATCTCTTTCGTGACAACGAGTCGGGAGGCGAGCGGACGGGCGGTGCAGTCGCCGGACGGTGATTTCCGCGCCTCGCACGAAGCACGGCCGTCGGGACGGCGATGCCGGCGCATTGTACCGCGCCGTGTCGCCGGGCGAATTCATGCGGCGTTGTGCCGGGATACGCAGGTGCCGCGGCGATTTTAGCCCTACGAAAATTTTAGCTTGACCTCAATTTCGGCGTGCTCTAGATTCTGTCGCGCGTATCAAAAAAAGTTAAGTGGGACGAAAATTTTTTCAAGGACTGCTGCCGGAACGGCACGGCGGTCCGGCGCCGTGCCGCGCCGGGCCGAACGTCCACCTGCAGCGGCGCCGTGCCGCATCAGGCCTGCCCCGGGCCTGCACTCCGCTGCGTCACCGCCGGCCGCCGACAACAATGCATAACGGGCTTCCGATGATCGATCGACTGAAATACAGCTTCTCCGGCCTTCCCCCGTACGACGCATCCGTCGTCGACACGCAGGCGGGCCTGTCGCGCCTGCTCGACGCGGCGCGGCTCGACGCGGTGCTGGTCACGTCGCAGGACGAATACGTGACCGAGTACCTGCCGCTCGCCAACAATCCGCGCTATGCGGTGTCGGGTTTCAACGGCTCGGCCGGCTGCGGGATCTTCCTGAGCGCGGCGACCGCGCAGGCGCTCGATCTGCCCCCGTTCGTGCTGTTCGTCGATGGCCGCTATCACCTGCAGGCCGAGCAGCAGTGCGATCCGGCGCGCGTGCGCATCGAGAAGCTCGGGATGAACGTGACGATCTGGCAGGCGATGGCCGACTGGCTGGTCGCGCACGGCAGCCGGCTCGCACGGGTCGGCTACGACGCGCGGCGGATCAGCGTCGCGCAGCGCGATCGGCTGTTCGAACGGACGCAGGCCGCGTCGCTCGACTGGACGAGCCTCGTCGACCGCGAGATCGATCGCGCGATCGCGCTGCCTGGCTGGGTCGTCGAGCGGCCGATCTTCGAAGTGCCGGAATCGGCGACCGGCCTGAGCGTCGCGCAGAACCTCGACACGCTGAACCGCCAGCTCGCCGCGCATACCGGCGCGCCGGACGGCAAAACCGCGTTCTTCACCTGCGCATCGGACGATCTCGCGTATCTGCTGAACAGCCGCGGCTATCACATTCCGAATGCGTCGTCGCACCTCGGCTTCCTGTTCGTGGTCGGCGGCGAGGTGGCGTTGTTCCTGCCGGAAGGCTGCGACCGCTGCGAGGTCACGCTCGCGTCGTATCCGGCGCTGCACGTGATCCGGCGCGATGTCGCGGCGCTCGAACGCTTTCTCGCGCAGTTCGACGTCGAGCACGTGTGCTACGGCTTCGAATCGGTGAACTGCGCGCTCGTCGACGCGGTGAAGCGGGTGTGGCCGCACGCGCGGCAGGCCGACTTCAACCCGGTCGAGGCGATGCGGGCCAGCAAGACGCCGGCGGTGCTCGACCAGTTCCGCGACGCGTTCGCGCGCAGCTCCGCGGCGATCGCCGAGACGATGCGCTGGGCGAAGGCCGGCGAGCCGGGCGCGCGCCACACCGAATACGATCTGGCGCGCAGGATCAACGACGCGTACGGCGCACGCTCGGCGGTGGCGCTGACGTTTCCGTCGATCGCGGCGAACGGCGCGAACAGCGCGTTCGCGCATTACACGGCGGCGAGCGCCGACGTCGAGCTGACGGAAGGCGAACTCGTGCTGCTCGACAGCGGCGCGTACTACGAAGCCGGCTTCGCGACGGACTGCACCCGTGTGGTGCTGCGCCGGACCCGGCCGGAAACGGTCGCGCAGCCGTGGCAGCGCGAGATCTACACGGTCGCGCTGAAGGCCTGCATCAAGGGGCTCGTCACGCGCTTCCCGAGCGACGCAAAGGGCGGCGACGTCGATGCGCTCGTGCGGCAGGTGTGCCGCGACCACGGCCACGATTTCGGCCACGGCACCGGGCACGGCGTCGGGATTCACGTGCACGAGGGCGGCGTGCGGTTCGCGCCGGGCGCTCAGTACGGGCTCGTGCCGAATGCGGTGGTCTCGGTCGAGCCGGGCATCTACGTGCCGGGCAAGGGCGGCGTACGGATCGAGAACATCGTGATCATCCACCGGGACGACGCGCAGCCGGATACCGTCACGTTCGAGAACATCGTGACGGTCGGCTACGACTGGGACCTGATCGATCTCGACCTGCTGGACGACGACGAGCGCGCGTACCTGCGCGACTACGAGCGGCTGTGCGTGGAGCGCGGCACGCAGGTCACCGCGTGTCCGCTGCTGTAGGCACGGCAGGGCGCGCCGCTCAGTTCAGCAGGCGTGCGCGCACGAACGGCGCGATCCGCTCGGCGAGCCACGCGTGCGTGCGCGTGGTCGGGTGCAGCGTGTCCCAGAACACGAAGCGCGCCGGATCGCGGCAGTCCGCACGCGGCGTCTGCGCGCTCAGGTAGGTGAGCGACGTCGGCTTCGGGATGTCGAGGCATGAACGCTTCGCGTCGTCGAAGCCGTACTGGGCCGGGTGGCTCAGCAGGTCGTCGAACAGCGCATACGCGTCGAATACCTCGAGCCGCAGCGTCGCGCCGTAGCGGGCGCGCAGCGCGGCGGCCGCGTCCGCGAGGCGCTGGTTGTAGTCCTTCACCTGCGCGGCGACGCTCGCGGTGTCGGTGCGGGTCGCGAACACCGGCGCGCGCGACACGTCCGGCAGCGTGACGAGCATGATCCGCGTCGCGCCGGCCGCGGCGAGCCGCTCGAGGCTGTCGCGCACCGCATTCGCCGCCTGCTCGGGCGAGCGCCCGTAGTTCACCAGGTCATTGCCGCCCGCGAACACCGCGAACAGCGTGTTGGCGGGCCGGTAGTCCGGCGCGCGATCCATGTATTCGCGCCACGAGTCGATCTGCTGCACGAGGCCCGGCACGACGAGGTACTGGTCGGTCGCCGCGCCGCCGATCGCCCAGTTGTAGAACGGCAGCCGCAGCGTGTTGGCGAGATATTCGGCCCACACCGGGCCGTTGCTGAAGCGCCCCGCATTCCAGCTCGTGCCGTTCGGCAGCTTCCACTGGCTCGCGTTGAACATGTTCTGCGTGTCGGACAGGCTGTCGCCGAACACGATCAGCTTGTTGACGCGCGCGTCCTGCTGCGCGGCGTCGATGGTCCATACCGTGTAGTTGAACGACAGCGCGTTGTTCGCCGCGACCGCCTGCACGAGCTCGGTCCTGATGCCTTTCGCGGCCAGTGTCTTGCGGCACACGTCGGCGAGCGTGTCCTGCGGCGTCGTGCTGTAGAACATGTTCTTCCACTGCGTGATGCCGTCCGCCCACCAGTAGCCGGACACGCGATACCAGTCGCCGCCGGCCGGGTTGCGCGCCCATTCGTAGGTCGCGGCCGGCTTCAGCGGGTCCGCGTCGAGCCGGTACCAGCAGCGCAGGTACGTGTAGGTGTCGGATCCGCGGCGGGACGCGCGCGGCGTGGCGCCGGGCGGGCTCGATACAGCCGGCGGCACGACGTCGGGGCCGGCCGGCGACAGCGACATGTCGCCCGTCGGCGTGGGCAGCGGCGCGGGGCTGGCGGCGTGGGCGGCGGGGAGCGTCAACGCGGCGCCCAGCGTGGCGACAGCGCAAACGGCAGCGACGCGGGATGAAAACGGAATGCGGACAGTTGGCATGCGGCCCTCTTCTGATTGTTGTGACGGGACGGCGCGCGGCTGCGCGACCGTGTATCGGAAGGGACCGTGGGTGCCGGGCTCGGGCCCGGTCTGTCGAAACGTGACGTGCCGCGAACGGCGGGGAAGGTACGGTGGCGGCGCGGCCGCCGATCAGCCAGTCAGGCAGTCAGTGCTTCAGCGCGTGAGGGCCGACACGCGGCCGTCGGCGCCGTAGATGCCGGCCGGCGCGGGCGCCGAGCGCAGTACCGCGAGCGCGCGCTCGTTGTAGTCCATCCGGATCCGGATCAGCATCCCGTTGTTCGCGTTGGCCTGGCGCGCGCGTTCGGCGGACTGCTGCAGCAACTGCCAGCGGCCGGCGAGGCGGGCATCGCGCTCGGCGGCCTGGTCCATCCCCTTCTTGCCGGCCGGAAAGCCGAGTGCGGAAAGCTGGGTGTCGCGCGTGCGTTCGAGCTGCGCGAGCCGGTCGATCAGCTCGCTTTTCTTCTCGACGATCCCGGGCAGCATCTCGAGCGGCTGCGCCATCGTCAGCGCCTTTTCCTCGTACGCGAGCAGGGACGCGAACGCCTCGACCGTCGCGTGTTCGTCATTGACCGTGGCCAGCAGCTCTTCTCTCATCGCGTCATGCTCGTCGCGCCGGCGCGGGAGCGCCGGCAAACCGGGGGGGGCGGGCCTCGCGAGGCCCGCTTCAGTTACCCGGGCGCTGCTGCTGCAGCAGCTCTCGGGCGGTATTCAATACGCCGTCGGCGATCTTGTTCGCGTCGATCGTCAGCGTGCCATTGTTCAGCGCGTCCTTGATCGACTGGACCAGGCCCGTGTCGATATCGCCGTTGCCGGACGCGGTTACCGAGCGCAACCGCCCGGACAGCCCCGACAGGTTCACGCTCGGGTCGCCGCCGGTCGACCCCGCATCGGCCGCCTGCGCGGACGAGGACGAGGCCGCGCCGGATTGCGCACGGGTCGCGCCGTTGCCGGTCGGCGCCAGGGGGCTCGGGTTCGGAGTGGAATCGATCTTCACGATGGGTTTCCTGTTCGGTTTGACCCAGATAACGGCCGGGTCGGCCCGAACTTTAGCATCGCGAGCCCGAAATGCCCCGAATAAACAATTCTTTACATTCTTGCCGGCAGATCCGTCCCTATAGCGGAATTTCCACGGTGCCGGCGTCCTTGACGATCGCCGTGACGATCTGGCCCGCCGCCATCCGCACCCGTACCGACTGGCCGGGCGCGGCATTCGCCAGCGCGCTGCCCTCGGCCGAAATCGTGAAACCGGGCCCGGCCGCGACCACCCGCACCGTCTGGCCGGCCGACACCGACGCCGCGCTCTTCAGCAGGTCCTGCCGCAGCGGCAGCCCGGCCGAGATGCGCGCGAGCGCGGTCGCGCCGATCGCCTGCGCCGGATCGGTGATCACCGCGAGCGGCAGCACCGTCAGGTCGCCGTCGCGGGCGACCAGGTCGGCTGCGGAAAGCGGCTCGCCGGGCGCGATCTGGCGCGCGGCGACGTAGTAGGTGGCCTGCACGGTGACTTTTGCCTGCAGGTAGACGGTCCACGGCCGCTCGCCCGCGCAGCGCACGCCGACCGTCGTGCGGCCCCACAGGCGCGCGCCGGTCGGCATGAACGGCTCGAGCGTCGTGCACGCGGCGAGCCCGCGCGGAAACGCGGTCGTGACCGTCGTGGTGGTCTTGCCGGGCAGGCCGGCGACCTGCTGCTGCAGGAACGCGAGGGCCGTGCGGCGGATCGACTCGGGATCCTGCTGGCCGGGCGGCGTCGCGGGCTGGGCCGCGGTGGCGGCATTGGCGGAATTGGCGGCATTGGCCGCCGGGGCCGGGTTCGCGGAAACCGGGACGGCGCGCGGCGCCGCTGCGGCTGACGCGGCGCGGGCCGCCGCCAGGCGCGCGGCCATGGCCGGCTGCGGGGCCGGCCGTGCGGAATTCGATGCGGGTTCGGCCGTGCCGGCGACGACCGTCGCGATCGCGTTCGGATCGGCGGCGCGCGGCGCGCCGTATCCGGTTCCGGCGTTCATGCGGGCGGCTGCGTAGACGGGGCGCGGCGCTGCGACTGGCATAGGAGCCGGCGGCGGGACGGTCGTCACGACCATCGTGCCGGCTGGTTGCGCCGCGTAGCCGGCGCCGGACGCGCCGGCGGCGACTTCCGCGCTCCCACCCGCGCTGCTCGCCGCGCGCCCCGTGTCCGGCGCCAGGCCCGAACCCGGCGCCGTCGCCGCATTCCCGCCGAACTGCCCGCCGCTCGCCGCATTGGCATGCGCGAGCGCGGTTTCGGCCGTCTCGCCGCGCCCCGGAATCACGATCATCCCGTCGTCCGCGTGCGCGGCCGGGGCGGCGATCCACAGCGCCGCGATGAGCGCGAACGGCGCAAACGCACGCCGGACGTGCGTGAGCCGCCCGTTCCTTCCGCGAAGTGCGCTGCCAGTCATCGCCGTATCCCCGATCCGTTGCTCCGCTTCGCATTCTAGGGAGCGGGGCGGTCGCGCAAACGATGAATAGAGGGGGCCTTTGCCGCGTTATTCGCCCGATTGCCGGTTGCGTCGGACGCCTACCATCGCTGTCATGGAAAAAAGCCTCTCGCGTCGCCATCCGGCATGAGGGGCGTGCAGCGCTTCATACGGAGAGACGCACACATGCTGGACAAACTCGATGCGGAATTCGCGTTCGGCCGACAGGCGCTGGACGTGCGCGCCTACCGGCAGGAACTGCTGTCGTCGAACATCGCGAACTCCGACACGCCCGGCTACCAGGCCCGCGACGTCGATTTCGCGTCGACGCTCGCGCGCTCGCTGAAGCAGGCGGGCGGCGGCCTCGCGCCGAGCAACGCGGCGCAACTGCCGATGGCCCAGCCGGCCGGCGTGACGAACGGGATGTCGATGGTGTCGACGGCGGCGGGCCACATGGCCGGCACCGCGAAGCTGATCCCGACGGGCGGCCCGTCGGACGACTACGGCCGCGCGCAGTACCGGATGCCGCTGCAGCCGTCGCTCGACGGCAACACGGTCGATCTCGACGTCGAGCGCGTGCAGTTCGCGAACAACGCGCTGCACTACCAGACCGGGATGACCGTGATGACCCAGCAGATCAAGGCGATGATCGCCGCGATCACGTCGAACCAGTGACGGCGCGCACCGCCGCCGAATCCGAGCAAAAGGAGCTTCCATGCCTTCGTTGATGAACATCTTCGGCGTCGCCGGCTCGGCGCTGTCCGCGCAGTCGCAGCGCCTGAACGTCACCGCGTCGAACCTCGCGAACGCCGACAGCGCGACCGGCCCCGACGGCAAGCCGTACAAGGCCAAGCAGGTCGTGTTCGCGACCGACCCGATCGGCGGCGCGCGCACCGCGTCCGGCCAGGGCGTGGGCGGCGTGCGCGTGACGAAGGTGATGGACGACCCGTCGCCGATGAAGTCGACCTACGACCCGTCGAACCCGGCCGCCGATTCGAACGGCTACGTGCAGATGCCGAACGTCGACCCGGTGCAGGAGATGGTGAACATGATTTCGGCATCGCGCTCGTACCAGGCCAACGTCGAGACGCTGAACACCGCGAAGACGCTGATGCTCAAGACGCTGACGATCGGCTCGTAAGCCGCGCGTCGCCCGATCTTACCGATCCGACAGTTCCGACAGAAGGCCACCCAGGATGACTTCCTCCAGCACGACGATCGGCAGCAACGGCACCAACGTGTCGACGCTGCCGACCGACACGATGAACACCAACAACGTGTCGTCGACCAACGGCACGTCGGCGAGCGACCTGCAGGCGACGTTCCTGAAGCTGCTCGTCACGCAGTTGCAGAACCAGGATCCGACCAGCCCGGTCGACAGCTCGCAGATGACGTCGCAGCTCGCGCAGATCAACACGGTGAGCGGCATCGCGCAGCTGAACACGTCGCTCACGTCGCTGTCCTCGCAGCTCACGGCCGGCCAGCAGACGCAGGCCGCGCTGCTGATCGGCACGAACGTGCTCGCGCCGGGCAACGCGGTCGCGGTGAAGAGCGGCGCGGCGTCGCCGTTCGGCGTGTCGCTCGCGAGTTCGGTGTCGAACCTGACGATCACCGTGAAGAACGCGGCGGGCACCGTGGTGAACACGATCAACGCGGGCGCGCAGTCGGCCGGCACCGTGCCGTTCAACTGGACGCCGACCGACGCGGCGGGCAACGCACTGCCGGACGGCAAGTACACCGTCAGCGCGTCGTACACCGACAGCAACGGCACGCCGCAGCCGGCCACGACGCTCGCGGCGTCGACCGTGCAGAGCGTGATCAAGCAGGCGGACGGCACGGCGGGGCTCGTGCTGTCGAACGGCACGACCGTGGGGCTGACCCAGGTCGCGTCGATTTTCCCGAACACCACGTCGTCCGCGTCGAATTCGTCCGGCAGCGGCACCTCCTCCAACTGATACTGATCGAGCAATCTCGAAACGGAGACCGAAATGGGTTATCAACAGGGTCTGAGCGGCCTCGCGGGTGCATCGAACGCGCTCGACGTGATCGGCAACAACATCGCGAACGCGAACACGGTCGGCTTCAAGTCGAGCACCGCGCAGTTCGCCGACATGTATGCGAATTCGGTCGCGACGTCGACCAACACGCAGATCGGTATCGGCACGTCGCTGAACGCGGTGCAGCAGAACTTCGGCCAGGGCACGATCAACACGACGAGCTCGTCGCTCGACGTCGCGATCAACGGCAACGGCTTCTTCCAGATGTCGAACAACGGCGTGACGACCTACTCGCGCGACGGCACGTTCCAGCGCGACAAGAACGGCTTCATCGTCGACTCGCAAGGCCGTAACCTGATGGGCTATGCGGCCAACGCGGGCGGCGTGATCAACACCGCGCAGACCGTGCCGCTGCAGGCGCCGACGACCAACATCGCGCCGACCGCGACGACCAAGATCGGCGCGCAGTTCAACCTGAATTCGCAGGACACGGTGCCGGCCAAGACGCCGTTCAGCGCGACCGACAACACGACCTACAACTACTCGACGTCGATCCAGGTGTACGACTCGCTCGGCGGTTCGCAGGCGGTCAACATGTACTTCGTGAAGTCGGCGGCCGGCACGTGGGAAGCGTACGCGGGCGTGCAGGGCGGCGCCACGACGGATCTCGGCACGGTCACGTTCGACGCGTCGGGCGCGATCAAGAGCACGACCACGGGCACGCCGCCCACGCCGACCACGTCGGTCGGCCAGTTCCAGTTCACGGTGCCGAACACCGACGGCTCGGCGACGCCGCAGAACCTCACGCTCGACCTGACCGGCACGACGCAGTACGGCGGCAAGAACGGCGTGAACAACCTCACGCAGGACGGCTACGCGAGCGGCACGCTGACGACCTACACGATCGGCACCGACGGCAAGCTGACCGGCAACTACTCGAACGGCCAGACCGCCGTGCTCGGCCAGATCGCGCTCGCGAACTTCAACAACCCGAACGGGCTGGTGAGCCTCGGCGGCAACCAGTACGCGGAAAGCTCCGCGTCGGGCGTGCCGCAGATCTCGGCGCCGGGCAGCACGAACCACGGCAAGCTGCAGGGCAGCGCGCTGGAAAACTCGAACGTCGACCTCACGTCGCAGCTCGTCAACCTGATCACCGCGCAGCGCAACTACCAGGCGAACGCGCAGACGATCAAGACGCAGCAGGCTGTCGACCAGACGATCATCAACCTGTAAGCGCGGATAACGGGCAGCCATGGACCGACTGATCTACACGGCGATGACGGGTGCGTCGCAGTCGCTCGACCAGCAGGCGGTGGTCGCGAACAACCTCGCGAACGCGTCGACGACGGGCTTTCGCGCGCAGCTCGCGACGTATCGCGCGGTGCCGATGAATTTCGGCGACGGCAGCACGAGCGACCCGACGACGACGCGCACCTACGTGCTCGCGTCGACGCCGGGCGCCGACTACACGCCGGGTCCGATCACGCGCACCGGCAACCCGCTCGACGTCGCCGTGCAGGGCGCGGGCTGGCTGGCGGTGCAGGCGGCCGACGGCAGCGAGGCGTACACGCGCGCCGGCAACCTGCACGTCGACGAGAACGGCCAGCTCGTCAACGCGAGCAACCTGCCGGTGGTCGGCAACGGCGGCCCGATCTCGGTGCCGCCGAACGCGGAAGTGACGATCGGCAAGGACGGCACGATTTCCGCGCTGATGCCGGGCGACCCGCCGACGGCGGTCGCGATCGTCGACCAGATGAAGCTCGTGAACCCCGACCCGGCCACGCTCACGCGCGGCAACGACGGGCTGTTCCGCACCGCCGACGGCAATCCGGCCGACGCCGACCCGAACGTGGTCGTCACGCCGAATTCGCTCGAAGGCAGCAACGTCAACCCGGTGACCGCGATGGTCGCGATGATCGACAACGCGCGCGCGTTCCAGCTGCAGTCGAAGCTGATCCAGACGGCCGACCAGAACGAGCAGACGGCGAACCAGCTGCTCAATTTCAGCTGAGCGCCCGCGCCAGCCTAGCAGGAGAACTGACAAATGAACCGTTCGCTCTACATTGCCGCCACCGGCATGAATGCGCAGCAGGCGCAGATGGACGTGATTTCGAACAACCTCGCGAACACCAGCACGAACGGCTTCAAGGCGTCGCGCGCGGTGTTCGAGGATCTGCTGTACCAGACCATTCGCCAGCCGGGCGCGAACTCGACGCAGCAGACGGAACTGCCGTCGGGCCTGCAGCTCGGCACCGGCGTGCAGCAGGTCGCGACCGAGCGCCGGTACACGCAGGGCGGCCTCACGCAGACCGGCAACGCGAAGGACGTCGCGATCAACGGCGCGGGCTTCTTCCAGGTGCTGATGCCGGACGGCACGAACGCGTACACGCGCGACGGCGCGTTCCAGACCAACGCGCAGGGCCAGCTCGTCACGTCGAGCGGCTACCAGGTCCTGCCGGCGATCACGATCCCGCAGAACGCGACGTCGCTGACGATCGGCAAGGACGGCGTCGTGACGGTCACGCAGGCGGGCTCGACCAATTCGGTGCAGATCGGCTCGCTGCAGGTCGCGACCTTCATCAACCCGGCCGGCCTCGAGGCGCGCGGCGAGAACCTGTTCTCCGAGACGACGTCGTCGGGCGCGCCGAACGTGTCGCAACCGGGGCTGAACGGCGCGGGCACGCTCAACCAGAACTACGTCGAAGCGTCGAACGTGAACGTCGTGCAGGAGCTCGTCAACATGATCCAGACGCAGCGTGCCTACGAGATCAACAGCAAGGCCGTGACGACGTCCGACCAGATGCTGCAGACCGTCACGCAGATGAAGAGCTAACCGGAACACCCGTCGTCGCCATGAAGCAGGTTCGCCTCCTCCCGTCAGCCACCGTCCGCGCCGCATGCGCGGTCGCGGTGGCGGCGCTCGCCGCCGGCTGCGCGCAGATTCCGCGCGATCCGATCATCCAGCAGCCGATGACGGCGCAGCCGCCGACGCCGATGTCGATGCAGGCGCCCGGCTCGATCTACAACCCCGGCTACGCGGGGCGGCCGCTTTTCGAGGATCAGCGTCCGCGCAACGTCGGCGACATCCTGACGATCATGATCGCGGAGAACATCAACGCGACCAAATCGTCGGGGGCGAACACGAACCGGCAGGGCAACACCGACTTCAACGTGCCGACGGCCGGCTTCCTCGGCGGCCTGTTCGCGAAGGCGAACCTGTCGGCGACCGGCAACAACAAGTTCGCGGCGACCGGCGGCGCGAGCGCGGCGAACACGTTCAACGGCACGATTACGGTGACCGTCACCAACGTGCTGCCGAACGGCAACCTCGTGGTCAGCGGCGAGAAGCAGATGCTGATCAACCAGGGCAACGAATTCGTGCGCTTCTCGGGTGTCGTCAACCCGAACACGATCTCGGGCGCGAACTCCGTCTACTCGACGCAGGTCGCCGACGCGAAGATCGAATACTCGGCGAAGGGCTACATCAACGAAGCCGAGACGATGGGCTGGCTGCAGCGCTTCTTCCTCAACATCGCGCCGTGGTGATGACGATGCAGAAGACGCTTCTCGACCGCCTGTCTGCCCGCGTGCACGCCGCCGCGCGGCTCGCCGTCGCGCTCGTGGCGATGGCCTGCGCATTCGGCGCGGCGCCCGCGCACGCGGAACGCCTGAAGGATCTCGCGCAGATCCAGGGCGTGCGCGACAACCCGCTGATCGGCTATGGCCTCGTCGTCGGCCTCGACGGCACGGGCGACCAGACGATGCAGACGCCGTTCACCACGCAGACGCTCGCGAACATGCTCGCGAACCTCGGCATCTCGATCAACAACGGGTCGGCCAACGGCGGCGCGTCGCAGCTGAGCAACATGCAGCTGAAGAACGTCGCGGCCGTGATGGTGACCGCCACGCTGCCGCCGTTCGCGCGGCCGGGCGAGGCGCTCGACGTCACCGTGTCGTCGCTCGGCAATGCGAAGAGCCTGCGCGGCGGCACGCTGCTGCTGACGCCGCTGAAAGGCGCGGACGGCCAGGTCTATGCGCTCGCGCAGGGCAACATGGCGGTCGGCGGCGCCGGCGCCAGCGCGAACGGCAGCCGCGTGCAGGTGAACCAGCTCGCGGCCGGCCGGATCGTCGGCGGCGCGATCGTCGAGCGTTCGGTGCCGAACGCGATCGCGCAGATGAACGGCGTGCTGCAGCTGCAACTGAACGACATGGACTACGGCACCGCGCAGCGGATCGTGTCCGCGGTCAACTCGAGCTTCGGCCCGGGCACCGCGACGGCGCTCGACGGGCGCACGATCCAGCTCGCCGCGCCCGCTGATTCGGCGCAGCAGGTCGCGTTCATGGCGCGGCTGCAGAACCTCGACGTCAGCCCGGACAAGGCCGCGGCGAAGGTGATCCTGAACGCGCGCACCGGCTCGATCGTGATGAACCAGATGGTCACGCTGCAGAGCTGCGCGGTCGCGCACGGCAACCTGTCGGTCGTCGTCAACACGCAGCCGGTGGTGTCGCAGCCGGGGCCGTTCTCGAACGGGCAGACGGTGGTGGCGCAGCAGTCGCAGATCCAGCTGAAGCAGGACAACGGAGCGCTGAAAATGGTGACGGCCGGCGCGAATCTCGCCGACGTCGTGAAGGCGCTGAACACGCTCGGCGCGACGCCCGCGGACCTGATGTCGATCCTGCAGGCGATGAAGGCCGCCGGCGCGCTGCGCGCCGACCTGGAGATCATCTAAATGGCAGCCAGTCTCCCGAACGCGAACGACCTCACGCAGCGCTTTGCGCTCGACGTGCAGGGTTTCGACGCCCTGCGCGAGCAGGCCAGGCAATCGCCGCGGGCCGGCGCGAAGGCGGTCGCCGGCCAGTTCGACGCGATGTTCACGCAGATGATGCTCAAGAGCATGCGCGACGCATCGCCCGACGGCGGGCTGTTCGATTCGCATACGTCGAAGATGTACACGTCGATGCTCGACCAGCAGCTCGCGCAGCAGATGTCGACGCGCGGGATCGGCGTGGCCGACGCGCTGATGAAGCAGCTGCTGCGCAATGCGGGGCAGGGCGCGGGCAGCGACACGGTAGCCGGCGTCGGCGCGGCCGGGCTGGGCGCGGACGGCTTCGGCGCGTCCGGCAACGAAGGCGGCCTCGCCGCGATGAACGCGATGGCGAAGGCCTACGCGAACTCGGCCAACAACGGCGGGCTCGCCGGCACGCGCGGCTATTCGGCCGGCAGCGCGCTGACGCCGCCGCTGAAGGGCGCGAGCGGCGTGCAGGACGCCGACGCGTTCGTCGACCGGCTCGCGGGCCCCGCGCAGGCGGCCAGCGCATCGACCGGCATCCCGGCGCGCTTCATCGTCGGCCAGGCCGCGCTCGAATCGGGCTGGGGCAAGCGCGAGATCCGCGCGACCGACGGCTCGACGAGCTACAACGTGTTCGGCATCAAGGCGACCAAGGGCTGGACCGGCCGCACGGTGTCGGCGCTGACCACGGAATACGTGAACGGCACGCCGCGCCGCGTGGTCGCGAAATTCCGCGCGTACGATTCGTATGAACACGCGATGACCGATTACGCGAACCTGCTGAAGAACAACCCGCGCTACTCGGGCGTGCTGAGCGCGAGCCGCAGCGTCGAAGGCTTCGCGCACGGGATGCAGAAGGCCGGCTACGCGACCGATCCGAACTACGCGAAAAAGCTGATCTCGATCATGCAGCAGATCGGCTGACGGCCCCCGTCGGCTCCCGCCTGTTGCACCCTCTGGACCGCGCCCGGCCGCCCGCCGCGCGCGGTTTCAACGTTTGCGCGAAAAAAATCCCCAATTCGATCTAAACTTTCGGTCAGCACTGCCGCTAAGTGTGAGAGACCTGCGACCGGGCCCCCGTTCTGGCCCGGTTTTATTGCGCACCGGTTGCCCGGGCGCCCATGACAAGAATGACCGGCTAGCCATGAATATCGAAACGTCGACGGACCCCAGCCTGGATGCAGGCCACTCCGGGCCCGACTATGCCCGCCGCAATCCGCTGGAAATCGGCGTGCAGCTGCGCAACCTCGTCAACCGCGGCGATTTCCTGACCGTCCAGTACCCGGGCGGCCAGCTCGTCACGCGCCTGCTCGAGGTGGATGTCGGCGCGCGGACGTTTACGTTCGACTGGGGTGCGCTGGCGGAGCAGAACGCCGGCATCCTCGGCGCGTCGCACTGCACGTTCGCGGCCGCGCCGGAGGGCGTGCGCGTCGAATTCTCCACGGGCACGCCGCGCGAGACGCGCTATGAGGGGCTGCCCGCGTTCGTCGCCGATTTCCCCGACGTGCTGATGTGCATCCAGCGGCGTGAATATTTCCGCGTCGATGCGCCGATCGTCGATCCGTTCCTGTGCCGCGGCAAGCTGCCGGACGGCGAAAGCTTCCTGTTCGAGGTGCACAACCTGTCGCTCGGCGGCGTGGGGCTGCGCACGGCCGACGAACGCGTCGAGGCGCTCGAGGTCGGCACGCTGCTGCCCGACGTCGAGCTCGAGCTGACCGGCCACGGCAAGCTGTCGCTCGACCTGCAGCTCGTGTCGCAGCGTTCGACGCAGATGCCGAACGGGTCGCGGCGCTTCCAGCTCGGCTTCCGCTACATGTCGTTGCCGGGCAGCGCGGAAAACACGCTGCAGCGGCTGATCACGCAGCTCGAGATGAAGCGCCGCTCGCTCGCGCGGGCCTGACGCGCAAGCGGCGGCCGGCCCCGCCCGGGGCGGCCCGCACGGTGTTTGCGGCTCCTCGGCCGCACGCCTGAACCGGCGACGCGCACGTGCGCGTCGCGCGCGCATTTTTTCCTCAATTTTTTCGATCGGCGGCCGTTATACCGGGAGTCACGCAACCCGGCGGCCGCGACGCGCGGCCGGCTCATCAGGATCGCGCATGTCCAACACACTCATGAACCTCGGCGTCAGCGGCCTGAATGCCGCGCTCTGGGGCCTCACGACGACCAGCAACAACATCAGCAACGCGGCGACGCCCGGCTATTCGGTCCAGCGGCCCGTGTATGCGGAAGCGAGCAGCCAATACTCGGGCAGCGGTTACATGCCGCAAGGCGTGAACACCGTCACCGTGCAGCGGCAGTACAGCCAGTACCTGAGCGACCAGCTGAACACCGCGCAGACGCAGGGCGGCGCGCTGTCGACGTGGTACACGCTCGTCGCGCAGCTGAACAACTACATCGGCAGCCCGACGGCGGGGGTCTCGACCGGGATCACGAACTACTTCACCGGGCTGCAGAACGTCGCGAACAACGCGTCCGACCCGTCGGTGCGGCAGACCGCGATCAGCAACGCGCAGACGCTGGCCAACCAGCTCAACGCGGCCGGCCAGCAGTACGACGCGCTGCGCCAGAGCGTGAACACGCAGCTCACCAGCACCGTATCGCAGATCAACACGTACACCGCGCAGATCGCGCAGCTGAACCAGCAGATCGCGGCGGCGAGCAGCCAGGGGCAGCCGCCGAACCAGCTGCTGGACCAGCGCGACCTCGCGGTGTCGAACCTGTCGGGCCTGGCCGGTATCCAGGTCGTGCGCAACGACAGCGGTTACAGCGTGTTCATGTCGGGTGGCCAACCGCTCGTCGTCGCCGACAAGAGCTACCAGCTTGCGGCCGTCACGTCGCCGTCGGATCCGAGCGAACTGACCGTCGTGTCGCAGGGGATCGCCGGCGCGAAGCCGCAGGGGCCGAACCAGCCGTTGCCCGATTCGTCGCTGTCGGGCGGCACGCTCGGCGGGCTGCTCGCGTTCCGCAGCCAGACGCTCGACCCCGCCCAGGCCCAGCTCGGCGCGATCGCGACCAGCTTCGCCGCGCAGGTCAACGCGCAGAACGCGCTCGGCATCGACCTGTCGGGCAACAAGGGCGGCAACCTGTTCACGACGCCGTCGCCGACCGTGTACGCGAACCAGGGCAATACCGGCAACGCGTCGCTATCCGTGTCGTTCGCGAACGCGTCGCAGCCGACCACGAGCGACTACACGCTGTCCTTCGACGGCACGAACTACACGCTGACCGACCGCGCGAGCGGCGCGGTGGTCGACCAGAAGGCGGGGCCGATGCCGGTTTCGCTCGGCGGGCTGAATTTCTCGACCCCGTCGGGCTCGATGAGTGCCGGTGACAAGTTCACCGTGCTGCCGACGCGCGGCGCGCTGAACGGCTTCGGCCTCGCCACGACGAGCGCGTTGGCGATCGCGGCAGCCTCGCCGGCCGTCACGTCGGCGGCGAGCACCAACACCGGCACGGGCAAGATCACGCTGGGCGGCGTCACCGCGGGCTATCAAGTGCCGACGACCAAGCTGACCTATGACGCGACGGCGAAGACGCTGACGGGTTTCCCGGTCGGCACCACGGTGACGATCGGCACCACGCCGCCGACGTCGGTCACGATCAACAACCCGACGGACACCGTCCCGTACGACCCGGCGGCCGGCGCGACGATGACGATGTCGGGAACGGCCGCGGGCGCGCTCAACGGCGTGAGCGTCACGCTGTCCGGCGCACCGGCGACCGGCGACTCGTTCACGATCGGGCCGTATGCGGGCGGCACCAGCGACGGCTCCAACGCGCTCGCGCTGTCGAAGCTGGTCAACTCGAAGGCGTTCGGCAACGGCACGACGACGCTCACGGGCGCGTATGCGAGCTACGTGAACGGCATCGGCAACACGACGACCCAGCTGAAATCGTCGAGCGCCGCGCAGACCGGGCTGATCGGCCAGATCACCCAGGCGCAGCAGTCGGTGTCGGGCGTGAGCACGAACGAGGAAGCGGCCAACCTGATGCAGTACCAACAGTTCTACCAGGCGAACGCGAAGGTGATCCAGACGGCGGCGACGCTGTTCCAGACCGTGCTCGGCCTGTTCAATTGACCGGATTCGAGGGATAGAAGCGATGCGGATTTCCAGCGCCCAGTTCTTCCAGCTGAACGTTTCACAAATGAACGATCAGCAGGCCCAGCTTGCGCAGCTGTATCAGCAGATCTCGAGCGGTGTGAGCCTGCAGACCGCGGCGGACAATCCGGCCGGCGCGGCGCAGGCCGTGCAGCTGTCGATGACGTCGGCGACGCTGTCGCAGTACGCGACCAACCAGACCGCGGCGCTCGCGTCGCTGCAGGCCGAGGACCAGACGCTGCAGAACGTGAGCACCGTGCTGACGAACACGCAGTCGCTGCTCGTGCGCGCCGGCGACGGTTCGATGTCCGACAGCGACCGCTCGGCGCTCGCCACGCAGCTGCAGGGTTACCGCGACCAGTTGATGACGCTCGCGAACACCAACGACGGCGCGGGCAACTACCTGTTCGCCGGCACGAAGAATTCGGCGGCGCCGTTTTCGACGACGCCGAGCGGCAGCGTCGCCTATGTCGGCGACACCGGCACGCGCCAGGTGCAGATCGCCGATTCGAGCACCGTGTCGCAGGGCGACACGGGCGCGGCCGTCTTCATGTCGGTGCCGGCGATCGGCAGCTCGCCGGTGCCGTCGGCCGGCGCCAGCAACACGGGCACCGGCACGATCGGCGCGGTCACGGTGACGAACCCGGCGATCGCGACGAACGGCCATCAGTTCTCGATCACCTTTGGCGGCACGGCCGCCGCGCCGACCTACACCGTGACCGACAACTCGGTCAGCCCGCCCACCACCACGCCGGCGCAGGCTTATTCGTCGGGCTCGGCGATCTCGCTCGGCGGCGGAATGACGGTGGCGGTGTCGGGCACGCCGGCCGCCGGCGACACGTTTGCCGTTGCGCCGGCGCCGCAGGCGAGCGGCGGCTCGGACGTGTTCTCGACGCTCGACGCGATGATCGCGGCGCTGAAGACGCCCGTGACGGGCAACGCGGTGGCAGGCGCGGCGCTGAAGAACGCGTTGATGACGGGCTCGACCAAGCTGGGCAACACGATGCGCAACGTCACGACGATCCAGGCATCGGTCGGTGGCCGCGAGCAGGAAGTCAAGGCGATGCAGGCCGTCAACCAGACTGCGTCGCTTCAGGTCACCAGCAACCTGTCCGACCTGACGAGCACCAACATGGTGACGACGATCAGCCAGTTCCTGCAGATGCAGAACGCGCTGACGGGCTCGCAGAAGGCGTACGCGCAGTTGCAGAACCTGTCGCTGTTCCAGTACATCAACCCCTGATGTCCGCCGCGCCGGCCGCGATGTGAGCGCACGCTTGCGTTGCCGCCGGCGTGCCGGCCGGTCGAGTGTCTGCCCGGGCGGCGGCTGCATCAGGTCGCGCGCTGGGACGTCGACAGCTCGCGACTATCAGTGGCATTGATTTCGGCCGCACGAACCTTGACCTTGCGCGTCGTCGTCAGGGTGGCGATCGCCAGCATCGCGGCCGCCACGATACAGACGGCGCGCGGCTGCGGAAACGCCCAAAGCAGCGCTTGCGCGCCGGCCTCCCCGAACGCGCCCGCGACCCAGATAAAGCCAAAGTAGCGGCTGCGTGCATGCGCGGGTGCGTGTTCGGAAACCAGGTGGTAGAGCACCGGGATCGACAGGAGTTCGCCGATGCTCAACACGACAATGCCCACGCCGACGATCCAGCCGGCGGGTGCTGTTCCCACCAGCGTGACGCCGACGGTGGTCAGCGCGAGTCCGGCCGTCACACTGGACCAGGAGATACCGGCCCTTGCCGGGCGGCGCAGCGTCCACAGGTACGCGAGCAGGACCGTGGCCGAATTCACGCCCAGCCAGACGTTGCCTTGCGTGCGTAACTCGAGTTCGGCTGCAATCAGGGGGGCGCTGGAAAAGATCATCGTGTAGCACGCCCAGATCGCGCTGAACAGGATGAACACCCTTAGGAAGATCGGGTCGTGCAGCGGTGCGAACCAAGACGCGGATCGATCCTGTGCCGGCATCGCGCGTGATCCTGCCGAGGAAGCGAGTACGGTCACCAGTGCGACGCCAGCCGGAAGCAGGAGCCACAGGCATGTGTTGCCGAAGGCAGGCCACAGGAGAAGCGGGCCGGCCAGCGCTCCGACGTTGATCAACAAATAGTGCGTGGAAAAAGCCCGGCTGCCGGCCGGGCCTGATACCTGGCTCAGCATCGAGTAAATGACCGGATTCAGGAGCCCGCCACCGATTCCGACCAGTCCGCCCGCGAAGAACAGCGCTTGCGACGAGGTGGCCTGACACAGTGCCGCCAGCCCGAGCGCCTGTAGCAGCGAGCCGAAGGCGAGCGTCGCGCGTTTCGAATACCGGTCCGCGAGGAATCCACCCAGTAGAGGAAAGAGCCGGTAGCAGAAGATCTGGATCACGAAGAACAGCGCGAGCCCAGAGTCATCCAGCCAGCCTGCCTGCCAGGCGGAAATGGGTTTGTTCGGCGCAATCGAGAAGAACAGGAGCTTGTCGAGCGCGTGAAAGGCGAGCAGCGTAAGCAGCGGTCGATTCATCGTGCGATCCTGACGACGACATCGCCCAGCACCGCCTGTATCCGGTCGGCCGCGATGTCGGCCGTGTCACCGGTCACGATAACGAATGCGATCCGGTCAGCCGAGCTTTCGGGTGGACGAATGCGGTCCCCCGGTTTCTTTTCCAGCCCGCAATGGACGACGTAGTCGCGCCGAGTGACGTCGTCCCAACCGTCGAGCGCTTCCAGTACGCCTTCGTGCGGGGCAACGACGAACCCCACGGCGGCCGCTGCGTTTCGAGCGGTGGGCGTTGTTTCGGCATCACCCAGCAGCGCTCGCAGATGGAGCTTGAACAGGTCGATGCCGGTTGCGAGCGGGACCAGGTGCGTTGTGATGTGATCGCCACCGGGGCGCGGGTTGGTTTCGATAATGCGCGGGCCAGTCGAAGTCCAGCGCAACTCGATGTGAAATACGCCGGTATCCAGGCCGAGCGCCTGCGTCGCGGAGCGGGCCGCGTCGAGCAGTGCCTGGCGTTGCCGCGCGGGGAGGCGCGCGGGGAATACGTGACCGATCTCGACAAAGGCCGGCGGTGACGTCACCCATTTCTCCGTTACGCCGGCAAACCGAACGGTTCCGTCGACCAGCGCCAGCTCGACGCTGAACTCGCGACCGTCCGCGAACGCTTCGAGCAAGTACTCGGTACGGCGTGCCAGGCCGAACATGCCGAAGTCCGTTTGCTGCAACTGCCGATACGCCGGTTCGAGCGCGGTCTCGTCTTGCAGCAGCGTGACCCCCTTGCTCGACGCGCTGCTGGTCGGCTTGATCACGAGCGGGTAGCCGATTCGGGCTGCCGCGGCTTGCGCGTCGTCCAGGGTCGCGACCAGTGCATAGTCGAGCGACGGCGCCCCCGCCTCTCGATACGCGTGCCGTGCGAGATCCTTGTGGACGCCGCATTCGGCCGCGAGCGCGGGGACGCCGCGCAGTCCCAGCAAGGCGACCAGTTTCGCGGCTGTCACGGTGACGAACTGATTGCCGGCGACCACGGCCCCGATGGTCGGCAGCAGGTCCGCTTCTTCCAGCGCGTGCTTGACGGCGTGCGCGTCGTTTACCGGGCACACCAGCACACCGCGCACCTGATCGCGATAGTCGTACTGATCCGGATGCGTGGCGTCGCTGGTTACCACCCAGCATTCCAGGCCTAGCGCACGGGCCGCCTGAATGTAACCGAGGCCGAAGAAGCACGGCTCGATGATGAGAACCTTCATGGGTTTGCTCCTCTCGTGGCGCGCGCGCCCGTTGTCGTTCACGCACGCTGTGGATTACCGGCGGTCAGGCGTCGCTGCGCGCGTGGCAGATTTCGACGATGTGCCTCGCGAGCTCGTCGATGTCCTGCATGGTGTGGTTCGGCGAAAAGGAAATGCGAATCAGTGAGTTGAGGTGCTCGGGCGGCACGCGCATCGCCGACAGCACCCGGGACGGCTCCAGTGAATGGCTGCTGCATGCGGACCCTTGCGAAACGCAATATCCCGACGCAGCCAGATCCGCGACCATTTGCCGTGACGGCACGCCAGGAAAGGCCAGCGCCAGGATGTAGGCCGATGCGTCTGCCGCGGGGACCAACCGCTTGAAGGCGATGCGGGCCTGGGCCAATCCGTTAGTCAGGCGTTCGCCAAGCGCGCCGACGTGCGCGAGCTTGTCTGCGGACGCGCGCGTTGCCTCCCGGAGTGCGGCGCCGAGCAGGCCGATGCCGAATACATTCTCGGTGCCGGGGCGGTAAGTTTGTTCCTGGGCGCCCCCGTACATGAGCGGCGTGAGCTTGAATCGACCATTCAGGTAGAAGCAGCCGACTCCCTTGTCGGCGCCGATTTTGTGGCCGGACATGAACAGGGCGTCGACGACGTCCAGGTCGATCTGCCAGTTCAACTTGGCGAAATGCTGCACTGCGTCGCACACGACCAGGATGTCGGGATCGGCGAGTTTGACGGCGCGCGCGACTTCATTGATGGGCTGGATGGCGCCCGTTTCGTTGTTGACGGCCATCAGGCAGAGCATCGCCGTGTGCTCGTTGACCGCCGCGTCGACATGCGCGCTCGTGACGACGCCGTGACGGTTCACCGGCAGTTCGCGGATGGTGTACCCCTGCTTCTTCATGGACATGACCGTCTGATACACGGCCGGATGCTCGACCGCCGACACGACGATCTCCGAACGGGTGCTTTCCTTGCGGCGCAGCGTCGACAGATATCCCTGGATCAGAAGGTTGGCGGATTCAGTGGCGCCTGACGTGAAATAGATGCGTTCCGCGCGACATCCGAGGCAGGCGGCGATCCGGTGACGGGTGTCGCTGATGATGCGGCGTGCCTGCTCACCCGCGCCGTGCGCGCTGGACGGATTGCCGGGCCCATAGCTGGACAGCGTATCGAGCCAGGCCTTGGCGGAGACCTCCATTGATGCAGCATGATCGAAGTATTTGTTCATGCTGGCGTGTCCTCCGAGTTTTTCCGTTCCACATACGGCTCCATGCGGCTGAAGACGTCCCATAACTCCAGTGCGCTCGCAAACCGGGCCCATGACATGTCCGATCGTTTCAAGCGGGACGAGTCGAGCAGCGAGGTTTCCGGGATCTGCGAGATTTCAGGAAATACGATCTGCAGGAAGGTCCGCGACATGTCGCGGCTGACCGCATTGGCCGCGATGACGCCGCGCAGGATTTTTTCGCCGATATGCGGATCATCACGGCGCGAATAGATGCAGATGTGGTCGCTGGATTCGTCGAAATTGAGCAGCAATCCACCATAGGTGGCCGGGCAGAGAATGCCGGAGCTCTTTTCGTACAGGTTGATGAAGCCGCTTCTCAGGAGACGGGTCATGGGTCTCGCGATGATGTCTTCTTCGCGATCGAAATAGCCCGGGTTTCTCCAGTCGGCATTTTCGTAATAGGCGTCTTCGTTCGCGCATTCGGTCAGAAACGGCGTGCTGACGGCCAGGCGGTCGCCGTCGAAACTCGACAGCAGCAGGCTTCCGAATTCCCGGTAAAAGACTTCGGACGACCCGCTGCGTGATGCCGCGGTCTTGAATTTCTTCAGTGCCCCGGAAAAACGATTGCTGTTTCTCGTCTGCAGGGTCACGGTTATCTGATCGAATTCGTCCCGCGAAAGCCGATGCAGATATTCGGACGGCAAAATCGCGGACCAGCGCCGTTCTGCAATGGCCGATACCAGATCCGCACGTCCCATGCTGTCGCCGAGCAGGCGCGAAGTATCGGACAGGCACAGGCTGAGTGTCGCCTCGCGGCCCTCGGCCGCCAGTCGGCGGCGCAGTGCTACGCCGAGTTCAAATGTCTGCAAGGTCGACGCGCTGGGCCCTCCGCGACCGCCGAACGAGAAACCCTGGCGGTCGCGGCGCACTGAAACGTGGCCGCAGTCGATTACGACGCGCTTTCTCAGCGCGGAAATCGATTGTTCGATTTCGTCCCATCGCGATATTTCCTCGATTATCAATTCCCGTCTCTCCAGTTTTTATTGGCATTCGGATGCGTCCGCTCTCCGCTGTTCCGGAATAAGCGGGCTGCACGCTGTGATGCAGGCTTTCTCGTGTTGAGCTACTGTTTGAACTCGATGGATCCGTGCCGCCACGCTCACAGCGAGGCAGTCCAGATACTCTAGGGCGGGCGACCCCGGCCGTGAATTGGACGAGTTCGAATCTGCAGGGCTGCCGTTCGGCTGCCGCGTGCGCGTCCGCCGCTTGCCAGCCCCATTTCCGCTCCGTAAACTCGCGCCAGATTCCAGACCGGCGCATCCTCCGCAGCCGGCGACCGACAGGAGCTCTTTTCCCCATGTCCGATTCCTACTTCCCGCGCTGGCGGGTGCAATCGACCGGCGCGGCGTCGCGCGTGGTCGGCCCCGACGAGCGCCTCGCGTGGCCGCAGATGGTCGCGATGGGCGTGCAGCACGTCGTCGCGATGTTCGGCTCGACCGTGCTCGCGCCGCTGCTGATGGGCTTCGACCCGAACCTCTGCATCTTCATGTCGGGCATCGGCACGCTGCTGTTCTTCGTGCTGGTCGGCGGCCGCGTGCCGAGCTACCTCGGCTCGAGCTTCGCGTTCATCGGCCTCGTGATCGCGGTGACCGGCTACGGCGGCAGCGGCCCGAACCCGAACATCCCGGTCGCGCTCGGCGGGATCGTCGCATGCGGTGTCGTGTACGTCGCGCTCGGCCTGCTGGTGCAGGCGATCGGCACGCGCTGGATCGAGACGCTGATGCCGCCCGTCGTGACCGGCGCGGTGGTCGCGGTGATCGGGCTGAACCTCGCGCCGATCGCGGTCAAGGGCGTGTCCGGCTCGACGTTCGAATCGGTGATGGCGCTCGTCACGGTGCTGTGCGTCGGCGGCGTCGCGGTGTTCTCGCGCGGCATGGTGCAGCGCCTGCTGATCCTGGTCGGGCTGGTGATCGCCTACGCGATCTACGCGGTCGCGACCAACGGGATGGGGCTCGGCAAGCCGATCGATTTCTCGATCGTCGGGCAGGCGGCCTGGTTCGGGGTGCCGAGCTTCCGCGCGCCGGTGTTCGATCCGCACGCGATGCTGATGCTGGCACCGATCGCGGTGATCCTGGTCGCCGAAAACCTCGGCCACATCAAGGCCGTCAGCGCGATGACGGGTACCAGCCTCGATCGCTACGTGGGCCGCGCATTCATCGGTGACGGGCTCGCGACGATCGTGTCGGGCAGCGTCGGCGGCACGGGCGTGACGACCTACGCGGAGAACATCGGCGTGATGGCCGTCACGCGGATCTACTCGACGCTCGTGTTCGCGCTCGCCGCGGTGATCGCGATCGTGCTCGGCTTTTCGCCGAAGTTCGGCGCGGTGATCCAGACGATTCCGGGCCCGGTGCTCGGCGGCGTGTCGATCGTCGTGTTCGGGCTGATCGCGGTGACGGGCGCGCGGATCTGGGTCGTCAACAAGGTCGACTTCTCCGACAACCGCAACCTGATCGTCGCGGCCGTCACGCTGGTGCTCGGCGCCGGCGATTTCTCGCTGAAGATCGGCGGCTTCGGGCTCGGCGGGATCGGCACCGCGACGTTCGGCGCGATCATCCTGTACGCGATCCTGCGCAAGGAAAAGGAACCGGGCCCGGTGGTCTGAGCTTCCGGCGGGCGATGTGCTGCCGCCCGCGTCATCTTGTGCGTCGAACGTCGACGCGCTACGCGCCGACGTTCGACTGCGTCTGCAGCCACGCGCAGAACTGCGCGACGAGCGGATCGTCCGCCGGCGCGCGTGGCGCGATCCACCAGTAGCTGCGCGTCGCGATGCGCGGCCCTTCCAGCGGCATCACCAGCCGGCCGCTCGCGAGCTCGTCGTCGATCAGCGGCAACGGGCCGAGCGCGACGCCCAGGCCGTCGACGGCCGCCTGCAGCGCCAGGTAGAAGTGGTCGAACGACTGCCGCTTGCGCCCCTTCATCGCCACGCCGGCCGCCGCGAACCAGTCGCGCCAGCCTTCAGGCCGCGTATCCGAATGCAGCAGCACATGGCGCGCGAGATCGTCCGCGCGCGCGATCGGCACGCGCTTGAGCAGCGCGGGGCTGCAGACGGGAATCACGCTTTCGTCGAGGAAGTGGCCGCTCGTGCAGTTCGGCCAGTGGCCGGGGCCGCGCCGGATCGCGACGTCGAAGCCGTCGAGCGTATCGAGCGGCGCATTCGACGTCGACAGCTTCAGCTCGACGTTCGGCACGTCGCGCTGGAATCGCGACAGGCGCGGCAGCAGCCATTTCATCGCGAAGGTGGGTAGCGCATTGATGCGCAGCACGCGTGCCGCGCCCGTGTTGCGCAGCTGCTCGGTCGCGAGCGCGATGCTGTCGAACGCCGCGCGCACGGTGTCGAGGTAGCGGCGGCCTTCGTCGGTGAGCTTCACGCGCTTGCCGTAGCGGTGGAACACCGGCTTGCCGAGCCAGGCCTCGAACCCGGCGATCTGCCGGCTGATGGCACCATGAGTCACATGCAGCTCGTCGCCGGCGGCGCTGAAGCTTTCATGTCGTGCCGCGGCTTCAAAGGCCCGAAGCGCGGAAAAGGGCGGGAGATCGCGTGCCATGCTTGTGATTCTAGATCACAAGGACGCGCCGATAAAATCGTTTTGCCGGTATGCCGAACGGCGGTAACCTCGGGTCACCGTTTGATAAGGAACCCCATGCAATCCGCTTCTCCGCCGGCCGCGCCGCCGCCGGCCGCCTCACCCCGCGGCGTCGGCCTCGCCGAGCTGTTCACCGGTTTCCTGTCGCTGGGCCTCATGTCGTTCGGCGGCGCGCTGCCGTTCGCGCGGCGCACCATCGTCGAAGAGCGCCAGTGGCTCTCCGCCGACGAATTCACCGATCTGCTCGGGCTGTGCCAGTTCCTGCCGGGCGGCAACGTGATCAACCTGTCGGTGGCCGTCGGCATGCGCTTTCGCGGCGTCGCCGGCGCGTTCGCCGGCATCCTCGGGCTGATCGCGGGCCCGACGCTCGTTGTCGTCGCGCTTGGCGTGCTGTACGCGAAGACGCAGAACGATCCGCGCGTGCAGCACCTGTTCGCGGGGCTGGCCGCGGCGGCGGCCGGGCTGCTCGTCGCGATGGCCGTGAAGGTCTTGAAGCCGCTGCGGCATGCGCGTGCGGCGGCCGGCATCGCCGTGCTCGCGTTCGTCGCGATCGCGGTGCTGCGCATCCCGCTGCTGACCACGATGCTCGTGCTGACGCCCGTCAGCGTGTGGTTCGCATCGCGCCGCCGCGACGCGGGCACGCCGCAGCCGGCGCCGGCCGCGGCGCGCGACGCGCAGCGAGGAGACCGGCCATGAACGACACGCTGATCGCCATCGCGACGATCTTCAGCCAGTTGTCGCTGCTTGCGTTCGGCGGCGGCAACACGATCCTGCCGGAGATGCAGCGGCAGGTCGTCGACGTCCATCACTGGATGAGCGCGCACGAGTTCACCGCGCTGTTCGCGCTGGCCCAGGCGGCGCCCGGGCCGAACATGATGATCGTGTCGCTGGTGGGCTGGCACGTGGCCGGCTGGAGCGGGCTCTTGGTCGCGTCGCTCGCGAAGTTCGGGCCGTCGTCGATCGTCACCGTGCTCGCGCTGCATGCGTGGGAGCGCTTTCGCGACCGGCCGTGGCGGCGCTACGTGCAGCAGGGGATGATGCCGGTCACCGCCGGGCTCGTCGCGGCGAGCGCGGTGCTGATCTCCGAGGCGTCGAACCGCACCGCGATCCAGTGGGGCATCACGGCCGCGTGCGCGGTGCTCGCATGGCGCACGCGCATCCATCCGCTGTGGCTGCTCGCGGGCGGCGCGCTGATCGGACTCACGGGCATCGGGCAATGACCGGCGCACTTTGACCGCCCGTGCGCCATACTGCGCGAATCTTCACGGGAGGCTCGATGGATCTCGACGGCGCCAGCCGCAATCTCACTGTCGCCGCGTTGCTGACGCTGTCCGGCGGCTACCTCGACGCGTACACGTATGTCGGCCACGGCCACGTGTTCGCGAACACGATGACCGGCAACGTCGCGCTGCTCGGCATCAACCTGTCGGCCGGCGATTGGGCCGCCGCGCTGCATCACGTGCCGCCGCTCGTCGGCTTCACGATCGCGGTGTTCGTCGCGCACCTGCTCGGGCTTGCCGCGCAGCGCGGCTGGATGAAGCACACGGCGTTCGCGAGCCTGCTCGTCGAGATCGCTTTTCTCGGCGTCGCCGCGAGCGGCCTCGTCGGCGCGTCGAGCGCGTGGCTGATTCCGGGCATCTCGTTCGTCGCGACGCTGCAGACGCTGTCGTTCACCCATCTCGAGGAACTGTCGTACACGTCGGTGATGACCACCGGCAACCTGCGGCGCGCCGCGCAGAAGCTGTTCGTCGGGCTGATCCCGCGCTACGACGCGGGGGCGCTGCACGACTCGGCGCTGCTCGCGACGATCAGCTTCTGCTTCCTGGCCGGCGCGGTGGTCGGCGGCCTCGTCACGCGGCTCGCGCCGGAGGTCGCGCTGTGGGGCGCCGTGCTGCTGCTCGTCGGCGCGTTCGCGGAAATCGTGCGGCGCGCGTGGCGCCGGCACTCGGCCGACGGCGGGCCGGCGGCGGCGTGACCGCGCATCCCGTGGGCGCACCTCTGCGTGCGCCCGTTCCGCGGCACTTGCCGCGCGATCCTGACAGACCCGACGCATCGTCAGCCGCGCGAGCGGCCGCTGCCGTGCGGCGCCCGATGCCGCCCGCTGCCCGCCGGACGCGCGTTGCCGCGCGCAACGTTGTGCGCGGACGACAGTTCCGGCGTTACCGCGCATTTCAATTTCTTTCGGCGATTGCACTCGTCATATGATTCAGCCCACATCGCGCGCGCCAAGAACGTGAGCGATCGCCACCCGGCTGCGCACGCGGCCGGCCATGAATGGAGACACCTACAAAAAGGAAAGCTCATGAAGCAGACCACCCGACTCGCAGCCATCGCAGGGGGCGCCGCGCTCGCATTTGCCAGCCAGTACGCGGCCGCACAAAGCTCGGTCACGCTCTGGGGCGTCGCCGACGCCAGCATCCGTTACCTGACCAATGCCAACGCCAAGAACGACGGCCTGCTGTCGATGACCAACGGCGCGATCACGAACAGCCGCTTCGGCATCTACGGCACGGAAGACCTCGGCGGCGGCCTGAAGGCCGTGTTCAACCTCGAGAGCGGCGTGAACCTGCAGAACGGCGCGTTCGCCGACAGCGGCCGCCTGTTCAACCGCGCAGCGTACGTCGGCCTGCAGAGCCCGTACGGCACGGTGACCCTCGGCCGCCAGAAGACGCCGCTGTTCGACCTGCTGTCGGATACCTACGATCCGCTGACGGTCGGCAACTACCTCGAAAACGCGTGGCTGCCGGTCGCACTCGGCGGCGGCCTGTATGCGGACAACCAGATCAAGTACACGGGCAAGTTCGACGGCCTGACCGCGAAGGCGATGTACTCGACCGGCACCAACTACGAATCGACCGGCGCGGGCGGCTTCTCGGGCCAGATCCCGGGTTCGCTCGGCAAGGGCAATGCGTGGGGCGTGTCGCTGTCGTACGTGATGGGTCCGCTCAGCATCGCGGCCGGCGCGCAGCAGAACAGCGACAACTCGGCGCGCAAGCAGACGATCTACCACGCGAACGTCGTGTACGCGTTCAGCAAGGCGAAGATCTACGCGGGCTACCTGCGCTCGAAGGACGACACGGGCTTCGTCGACAGCCTGCTCGCACAGCAGACGATTCCGGTCGCGAAGGGCACCGGCCGGATCGACGACGGTCCGTTCGCGGGCGTGAGCTGGCAGGTCAGCGCGCCGCTGACGCTGACGGGCGCGTTCTACTACGACCACATGCGCAATGCGATGACCACCAACGGCACGCTCGCGAGCGGCAACCGCTACGCGATCGTCGGCATCGCCGAGTACGCGCTCAGCAAGCGCACGGAAGTCTACGGCACCGTCGACTTCAACAAGACGAACGGCGCGGCGAACGTCGAGCTGCCGGGTCGCAGCAACCAGACCGGCATCGCGATCGGCCTGCGCAATATCTTCTGACGAACGTCGGAACGCATCGGCCGGCAGTCGTCCGGCCTGCATCGAAGGGGCGCCGCGAGGCGCCTCTTTTTTTCGTCACGCGACCTTCATACGCGCGCACGACTATTCGGCGAATGCTTCATCACGAGACCCCCGCGCCGTAAGGGTTTCGTCGGCAATCCAGAACATACTTTTACAGTGCGCGCGCATGCTTTCCGCTACGCTGCGTGCATCGCCCGTTGCGTGCCGCCCGGCGCGCGCGTGCGTCGTTCCGGTTGCGCTCGGCGAGTGCGGCCGGCCTGGTGCGTAACTTGTGTATCCGGTGATGACAATCGCGGTCTGCCGGTTTTTTTCGTGGGACGATGCGCTCACGATTTTCTTGAAAGGGGATGACGATGGGTATCCTGAACACCGTGGGTGAAATCGCTGGCGCAGTCGCCGCTGTCGAAGGCGCGGAAAAGCTGGATCCGGATGCGGGCCTGCTGACCAAGGCGGCCGCCGCCGTCGCCGGCTTCAAGGGTGCGGAAGCGATCGAAGGCATGCTCGAGAAGAAAAAGGAAGACCAGCCCGAACAGGCTGCGGACGACACGCAGGCGACGGACGGCAGCGACACGTCGCAGGCATGAGCATGGCGGCCGGTCCGGCCGTGGGCGCGCCCCTCGCGCGCCCGTCGGACCGGTGCTGCGCAGCCGGCAGGTCGGGCATGCGGTCGATCGGTGACGCATGAGACACCCGGCAGCTGGTTTGACCGGCGAGAGGCAACGTCTCTCGCCGTTTTTTATGGGGCGCGCGCCGGGCTGCACCGTGCGCCGCAAGCATCCCGGAATCTTGCTATCGTGCCGTCATCCGAACTGCGATGAGGGAATGCGATGGATTTCGACTACGACCTGTTCGTCATCGGCGCCGGCTCGGGCGGCGTGCGGCTCGCACGCATGTCCGCGTCATACGGCGCGCGTGTCGGCATAGCGGAAGAAGAGCAGATCGGGGGCACCTGCGTGCTGCGCGGCTGCATTCCGAAGAAGCTGCTCGTCTATGCATCGCACTACCCGCATGAAGTCGAGGACGCGAAGGGCTTCGGCTGGACCTTCGGCGCCGGCACGCTCGACTGGCCCGCGTTGATCGCCGCGAAGGATCGCGAGATCAACCGGCTCAGCGACATCTACATCAACCTGCTGCGGCAATCGGGCGTCGAGATGCACGCGGGGCGCGCGACGCTCGTCGATGCGCATACGGTCGCGATCGGCGAGCGCACGATCCGCGCGCGCCACATCGCGATCGCGACCGGCTCGCGCCCGGCGATGCCGGCGCGGCCCGGCATCGAGCATGCGATCACGTCGCGCGAGGCGCTGTCGCTTGCCGCGCTGCCAAAACGCATCGCGGTGGTCGGCGGCGGCTATATCGCGGTCGAGTTCGCGGGCAT
The DNA here is from genome assembly GCF_002223095.1 of Burkholderia sp. AU33803. Lineage (NCBI taxonomy): Bacteria > Pseudomonadati > Pseudomonadota > Betaproteobacteria > Burkholderiales > Burkholderiaceae > Burkholderia > Burkholderia sp. AU33803. The sequence continues at coordinate 900,965 of NZ_NKFJ01000005.1, read as the reverse complement.
CTTCAACGGCTTCGGCAGCCACGTCGACGTGTTCTATCGCGGCGAGAAAATCCTGCGCGGCTTCGACGACGACGTGCGCCAGTTCCTGACCGACGAGATGACGAAAGAGGGCGTCACGATCCATGCACGCTCGGTGATCGAGTCGATCGAGCGCGCGGACGACGGCACGTTGAGCGTGCGCGTGGGCGATGCGCGGCACGGGCCGTACGACCAGGTGCTGTATGCGACCGGCCGCGTGCCGAACGTCGACGGCCTCGGGCTCGAGCAGGCGGGCGTGATGCTCGACGCGCGTGGCGCGATTGCCGTCGATGCGTATTCGGCGACGTCGGTGCCGTCGATCCACGCGATCGGCGACGTCACGTCACGGCCGCAGCTCACGCCGGTCGCGACGCGCGACGGCGGGTTGCTCGCCCGCACGCTGTTCGGCGGGTCGCGCGTCGCGGCCGATCACGAATGGGTGCCGTCGGCGGTGTTCAGCCAGCCCGAGGTCGCGACGGTCGGGTTGACCGAGTCGACCGCGCGCGACCTGTACGACGGCGACGTCGATATCTACCGCACGTCGTTCAAGGCGCTGCGCCACACGCTGTCGGGCCGCGACGAGCGCACGCTGATGAAGCTGGTCGTCGCGCGCGACAGCCAGCGCGTGGTCGGCGCGCACATGGTCGGCCGCGATGCGGGCGAGATCATCCAGGGCATCGCGATCGCGATTCGCGCGGGTGCGACCAAGGCGCAGTTCGACGACACGATCGGCATTCACCCGACCGCGGCCGAGGAGTTCGTGACGATGCGGCAGAAGGTGGTGGATTAGCGGGCGCGTCAGCGCACGGCGGCAACGGAACGGCTGCGCTTCGGCGCGGCCGTTTGTCGTCGATGTGACCCGCTCAATGCACGCCGAACGCGTCGAGCAGCCGGTACCAGCTCATCGCGAGCACCAGCGCCGGCGTGCGCAATGCCTCGCCGCCGGGGAAGTCGCGATGGCGGATCTTGTCGAACAGGTCGAAGCGGCTCGCCTGTCCGTTGATCGCCTCGGCGATCAGCTTGCCCGCGAGCGCGGTCGTGTTCACGCCGTGCCCCGAGAATCCCTGCGCGAAATACATCGTCGGCGCGATGCGGCCGAAGTGCGGCGCGCGGTTCATCGTGATGTCGACGAAGCCGCCCCATGCGTAGTCGACCTTCACGTCCGCCAACTGCGGGAACGTCTTCAGCATGTCCGCGCGCATCGCCGCCGCGAGATCGCGCGGCTCCCGCGTCGAATAGCTGACCTTGCCGCCCCACACGAGCCGCGTGTCGGGCGCCGGCCGGAAATAGTCGAGCACGAAGCGGCTGTCGCAGATCGCCGCGCGCGCAGGCATCAGCGCGGCGGCGCGCGCGTCGCCGAGCGGCTCGGTCGCGATCACGTAGGTGCCGACCGGCATGATCTTCTTCGACAGCGCGGGCGCGAGCGTGCCGACGAAGGTGTTGCATGCGAGCACGACGAAGCGCGCGCGCACGTTGCCGCCGCTCGTCTCGACGACATGGCCGCCGGCGACGTCGCGCACGCGCGTCACGCAGCTGTCCTCGTGGATGCGCACACCCGCGTCGGTCGCCGCGCGGGCGAGGCCGAGCGTGTAGTTGAGCGGATGCAGGTGGCCGCTGTCCGGGTCGTACAGCCCGCCGCAATAGCGCTCGGACTGCACGTAGTCGCCGAGTTCGTCGGCTTCGACGAAATGGAAGCGGTCGTAGCCGAAGCGCTTCGCGGCTTCGTCGCGCCAGCGCTTCAGGCCGTCGGCGTCGCGCTCGGTGTTCGCGGCGGTCAGGTAGCCGGGCACCAGCGCGCAGTCGATATCGTGCTGCGCGATGCGCGACTTCACGAGCGACAGCGTCTCGAGCCCCATGTCCCAGATGCGCTTCACGTCGCCTTCCGGCATGAACTGCCCGAACGTGTCGATGTCGCACGCGAACCCGCCGATCAGCTGGCCGCCGTTGCGGCCGCTCGCCGCCCATCCGACCCGCGACGCTTCGAGCACGGTCACCGAATGGCCGCGCTCGGCGAGGTTGAGCGCGGCGGACAGGCCTGTGAGGCCCGCGCCGATCACGCACACGTCGGCATCGATCGTGCCGGCGAGCGGCGCGTGGCGGGTCGTATCGTTGGCGGTCGCCGCGTAGTAGGACGCGACGTGCGGCTGGTTGGCGAATATCTGCATGGTCAGGATAACGGAGGAGTTTTGCTCAGAATAGCTCGCGCACGCGGTGATACAGCATCCCGAGTTCGAGTGCGGGTTGCCGCCACGCGTCGCCGCCGGGGAAGCGCCGGTGACGCATGCGCGCGAACAGGTCGAACGCACGCGTGTCGCCCGCGATCGCGCCGGCGACCGCGCGCCCGGCGATGCCGGTGAGCGCGACGCCGTGGCCGCTGAAGCCCTGGACGTAGAAGAAGTTCGGATCGAGCGCGCCGAAATCCGGCGCACGGTTGCGCGTGACGTCGACGAAGCCGCCCCACGCATGGTCGACGCGCACGTCGCCGAGTTGCGGGAACACGCCGACCATGCGGCGCCGGATCGTCTCGGCGAGCGTGGCGGGCGACGCGCCGGCCGAATTCGCGCGGCCGCCGAACAGCATCCGGTGGTCGGCCGACAGCCGGAAATAGTCGAGGAAGAAGTTGTTGTCGCACACGGCTTCGCGCTGCGCGATCAGCGCGTCGGCGCGCGCCTGGCCGAGCGGCTCGGTCGCGATGATGTACGACGCGATCGGTGCGATGCGGGCGGCCGTCGCGGCCGGCAGCACGCCGCCGGGGCCGGCGTTGCAGCACGACACGACGAAGCGGCAGCGCACGTCGCCCGATGGCGTGCGCACGACGGGCCGCTCGCCGCGCACGACGTCGAGCGCGGGCGTATGCGCGTACAGCGCGACGCCTTCACGGCGCGCGGCATCGGCCAGGCCGAGGCAGTACTTGAGCGGATGCAGGTGGCCCGACAGCGGATCGTAGACGCCCGCGAGATAGCGCGTCGATGCGATGCGCGCGCGGATCTCGCCGGTGTCGAGCCATGACAGCGACGGGTGACCCCAGCGCTGCGTTGCGGCGTCCATCCATGCGTGCAGGTCGTCGATGCGGCGCGGTTTCGTCGCGACCGTCAGGTAGCCGCGCGTGAAGTCGCAGTCGATCCCGTAGCGCGCGATCCGCTCGGCGATCAGCGCGACACCGTCGAGCGACAGCGACCACGCGGCGCGCGCGCCGTCGGCGCCGAGCTGCCGCTCGATCTCCTCGTCCTTCGCGAAGCCGGTGATCGCCTGGCCGCCGTTGCGGCCCGACGCACCCCAGCCGGGCCGGTGCGCGTCGATCACCGCGACGGACAGCCCGCGCGCGCGGCAGTCGAGCGCCGTCGACAGGCCCGCGAAGCCGGCGCCGATCACACAGACGTCGACGTCGATCGTCCCGTCGAGCACGGGGTCGTCCACGGCGGGGCGCACGGCCGTCGCTTCGTAGTACGAGTCGCGCGCGAGCGCATCGGCGCGGCGGGTGAAAGACTGCGTCATGAATCCGGCTCCTTCGTTGCAGCCGGCGGCGGCGCATCGCGCACCGTCATCCGGCCGGTAAAAACGGCGCGGGACGCCGTGCGTGCGGCACGGCGTCCCGCGCGGGCTGCGTCAGAACGAATAGATGAACTGCGTCGCGAGCAGGTCGTTGGACTTGCCGTACGACCCGTCGTTGCGCAGGAACACCTTGTTGTTCGCCCAGTCGTGGCGGTATTCGACCTTCACGGTGATCTGCTGGGTCGGATAGAACAGCAGGTCGAGCGCGACATCCTGGCGCACCGCGCCCTTGCACTCGAAGCCCAGGCCACCATTTGCCTGCGACGTTGCGAGGCAGTCTGCATCGACGCCAAAGCCGTTGGACGTATCCATCCCGCGGCCGTTCAGCGCGATACCGCCACCGCCGCCGCCGTTCTTCGAGTTCGCGAGCAGGTCGTAGCGCAGCGTCACGCCCATCCGGCCGACCACCGGCGCGTTGAACTTGCGGTGCGCGAGCAGCGACAGGCCGTACCACTGTGCGAGCCCGCCGTTGAACGCCGCATGCTGCTGACGGCCGTAGTCGACTTCCGCGTTGTACTGAATGTCGGCGAGCGTGTAGGTCGCGTCGAGTTCACCGAAGAAGAACGAACCGTAGCCGCTCGGTGCCGCTCCGCCCGGGCCGTAGTGGACTACACCGTTCGAATCGATCGCACTCGCGAGCGTCTGGCGGCCGATGTTGAACGAACCGCCGAGATCGAGCGCACTGGACCACGTGTAGTCCGCGCGTGCGGTGAAGGTCGGCACCTTGTTGCTGGTGGTGATCGGATCGCCGAGCGCGTTGGTGCCCGTCGTCGTGACCGAGCCGTACGTACGGTACTGCTCGTTGCCGAGGAAGAACTTCCACGCCCAGTTGCCCTTCGTGTAGTTCGCGCCGATCCCGACGTAGCTGCCCGGATCCGAGAAATCGTACAGCAGGTTGTGCGTGAGCGTGAGCATCTGGTTCGACTGCTGCACCTCGTAGCCGCCGAAGCTCGGGATCAGGCCGGCGACCAGCGTCGTTTCGGCGGTGATCGGCACGTTGATGACCGCGGTGTTCAGCAGGTTGTCGGTGATCGAGCCGCGCGAGTTCTGCAGCAGCGTGATGCCGTTGCCGCGGTTCGGCATCAGCGTGATTTCCGCCGACGGCGCCATCGGGCCGACGCCGAACGTCTTCTTGATGTCGAGGTAGAGATCGCCGAACGTGCTGTTGAAGTAGTTGTACGCGTTCTCGTGGTTCGCGAACAGGAACGACGACGTGCCGGCCGCGCGGTTGTAGATGTAGGTCGGATCGATGTAGCCCGTCACCGACAGGCCGGCGAGCGGGCCCGTGTTGGCCGCGTCCGTCAGCGAGTCGACCTTCAGTTGCTGGTTCGCGATCTGCTGCTTCATTTCGCCGACCTCGTCGTTGGTCAGCGTGGCCTGCGCCTTGCCGTAGTCCGGCGAGCCCGGGTCGACGGCCACCGCGGCCGGCGCGGCGCCCACCCCTGCCTTCGTGCCGGCCTGGGCGGTCGCGGGGCCGCCCTTCGCCGACAGTTGCGCCTGCATCGCCTTCATCTGTTTCTGCAGCGCCGCGACCTGCGCCTGCAGCGCCTTGATCTCGGCGGATGTCGAGTCGGCCAGCGCGATGCCCGGTAACGCGCCGGCCACCAGCAGGCAGATCAGTTTCTTCTTCATTGCGGATTCTCCTTGTCGTGCGCCTGTCAAATCGGAATCGAATCGCGCGCCCCCCCTGGGGCAGCGCGGGTTGCTTGTCTGCAGTGCTTGTTATCTTTGAAGCCGGAAGCGGGGCGTCACGCCACCGCGAACGCCGCCTTCATGTCGGCGATACGGCGCCGCTCACGCGCGATCATCATCCGGTTCACGACGATCACGCCGATCGTCACCGCTGTGATGAACAGCGTCGCCAGCGCGTTCATCTCCGGGTTCAGCCCCAGCCGCACGCGCGAGAACACCACCAGCGGCAGCGTCGTCGAGCCCGGCCCGGACAGGAACGCCGACAGCACCAGGTCGTCGATCGACAGCGTGAACGACAGCAGCCACCCCGACAGCAGCGCCTGCGAGATCAGCGGCAGCGTCACCACGAAGAACACCTTCAGCGGCGTCGCACCGAGATCCAGCGCGGCCTCTTCCAGCGACTTGTTCATCTCCTTCACGCGCGACTGCACGATGATCGCCACGTACGACACGCACAGCATCACGTGGCCGATCCAGATCGTCACCATCCCGCGCCCCTTCGGCCAGCCGAACATCTGCTCCAGCGCAACGAACAGCAACAGCAGCGAGATGCCCTGGATCACTTCCGGGATCACCAGCGGCGCATTGATCATCCCCGTGTACAGCGTGAAGCCCTTGAAGCGGCCGAAGCGCGCGAGCACGAAGCCCGCCCACGTGCCGATCACGACCGACGCGGTGGCCGTCAAGAGGCCGATCTTCAGCGACAGCCACGCGGCGGTCAGCAGCTCGTCGTCGTCCAGCAGCGCGGAGTACCACTTCAGCGAGAAGCCCGACCACACCGTCACCAGCTTCGACTCGTTGAACGAGTACACGACCAGGCTGATGATCGGGATGTACAGGAACAGGAAGCCGAAGGCGAGGACGCCCGTCGACAGCGGTTTGCTCGGCTTGATCATTTCGCGTCCTCCAGTTCCTTGACCTGGTAGTACTGGAACAGCGCCATCGGCACCAGCAGCAGCATCACCATCGCGACCGTCACCGCGGACGCCATCGGCCAGTCCATGTTGTTGAAGAATTCATCCCACATCACCCGGCCGATCATCAGCGTGTCGGCGCCGCCGAGCAGCTCCGGAATCACGTACTCGCCGACTGCCGGGATGAACACCAGCAGGCTGCCGGCGATGATCCCGTTCTTCGACAGCGGCAGCGTGATGCGCGTGAACGCGACCCACGGTTTCGCGCCGAGGTCGTACGCGGCTTCGAGCAGCGTGAGGTCCATCTTCACCAGGTGCGCGTACAGCGGCATCACCATGAACGGCAGGTACGAATAGACCATCCCGATGTAGACGCCCGCGTCGCTGTGGTAGAGGCGCAGCGGCGTGTGGATGATGCCGAGCGCGATCAGCGTGTGGTTCAGCAGGCCGTCGTCCTTCAGGATGCCGATCCATGCGTACACGCGGATCAGGAACGACGTCCAGAACGGCAGCATCACGGCCATCATCAGCACGTTGCGGCGGTTCGGCTCCGAGCGGGCGATGTAGTACGCCATCGGGTACCCGATCAGCAGGCACAGCACCGTCGACACGGCAGCCATCTTCAGCGAGCTGAGGTAGGTCGCGATATACAGGTCGTCCTGCAGCAGGAACGCGTAGTGCGACAGCTGCAGCGCGAAGTGCACGACGCCGTCCTTGAACTCGACGAGCGACGTGTACGGCGGGATGCCCATCACCTGGTCGGCGAAGCTGATCTTCAGCACCAGCACGAACGGCAGCGCGAAGAACACGGCCAGCCACACGAACGGCACGCCGATCGCGACGCTGCGGCCCGACGGCAGGAAGCGCGACAGCGCGGCAAGGCGGCCCGGGCGGGCGCGGCCGGTGCCGGCGCTCGCGGCGCCGGTCGGCACCGGTGCGGACGGATTGGAGGCGGAGGTTCTCATCGTGGCGTCCTCACTGCGTCAGCACGACGCCGCTGGCGGGCGACCACGACACGAACACGTCATCGTTCCACGCCGGTGCGTTGTCGTTCATCAGGTGCGAGCTCGACAGGTTCGACACGACCGTCTTGCCGCTCGGCAGGCGCACGTGGTACAGCGAGTAGCTGCCCATGTATGCGATGTCGGTCACCACGCCGCGCGCCCAGTTGTGTTTCGAGCCGGGTTTCTCGCGCGACACGTGGATGCGTTCGGGGCGCACCGAGATGCCGACCGGCATCCCGAGCGGGCCCGTGATGCCGTGGCTCACGTACATGCGGGCTTCGAGGTCGTCGCTCTCGACGAAGATGTGATCGGGTTCGTCTTCGACCACGCGCCCTTCGAACAGGTTGGTCGAGCCGATGAATTCGGCCGAGAAGCGGCTGTTCGGGAATTCGTACACCTCGCCCGGCGCGCCGATCTGCACGATCTTGCCTTCGCTCATCACCGCGAGGCGGCTGGCCATCGTCATCGCCTCTTCCTGGTCGTGCGTGACCATCACGCAGGTCACGTCGACCTTCTCGATGATGTTCACGAGTTCGAGCTGGGTCTTCTGGCGGATCTTCTTGTCGAGCGCGGACATCGGCTCGTCAAGCAACAGCAGCTTCGGGCGCTTGACCAGCGAGCGCGCGAGCGCGACGCGCTGCTGCTGGCCGCCGGAGAGCTGATGCGGCTTGCGCTGCGCGTACTTGCTCATCTGCACGAGCGCGAGTGCGTCGGCCACGCGCTCCTTGATCTCGTTCTTCGGCGTGCCTTCCTGCTTCAGGCCGAACGCGACGTTCGATTCGACCGTCATGTGCGGGAACAGCGCGTACGACTGGAACATCATGTTCACCGGGCGGCGGTACGGCGGCAGCGACGCGAGGTCCTCGCCGTCGACGAAGATCTTGCCGGAGGTGGCCGTCTCGAGCCCGGCGAGCATGCGCAGCAACGTCGACTTGCCGCAGCCCGAGCTGCCGAGCAGCGCGAACAGCTCGTTCTTCGCGATCGTCAGGTTCACGTTGTCGACGGCGGTGCTGTCGCCGAATTTCTTCACGACGTTTTCGATGCGCACGAAGGCGTCGTTTTGCGTACGGGCCGCGGGGGCCGGTTGGGTCTGTCGTGCAGCAGCGGAAGAGGGTATCGATTGCATGGGATTCACCATTCGTTCTTCACGGATTGCAGGCGTGAGGGTCCCCGCGCGAGGTGCATGACGCGACTCACGGGCGACGGCTCGTGCCGGATGGAACAGTGCGCGCGGCGCGCGCGGGCGGACGGAGGTCCGCGGATCTCAGGCGGGCAGGCGAGAAGCGCCGCCTGCGCCGCCGGCATTCAGGTCGATCAGTGGCCGGTCTTCAATTGGGCCCACAGACGGTTCTCGAGGCGCAGGATGTCGGCCGGCATCGGCTTCATCAGCACCATCTTCTTCAGCACGTCTTCAGGCGGGTAGACGGTCGGGTCCTGCGCGACGGCCGGCGTGACGAACTGGTGCGCAGCCTTGTTCGCGGTCGGGTAGAACACCGTGTTGGTGATCGCCGCGTTGACCTTCGGATCGGACACGTAGTTGATCCACTTCAGTGCGGCTTCGGGGTGCGGCGCATCCTTCGGGATCACCATCACGTCGAACCACAGCAGGCCGCCTTCCTTCGGGTTCGAGAACTTGATGTCGTACGAACGCTTCGCTTCCGACGAGCGGCGGTGCGCGATGCCGACGTCGCCCGACCAGCCGAGCGCGACGCACACGTCGTTGTTCGCGAGGTCGTTGATGTAGCCGGACGAGTTGAACTGGGTGATGTACGGGCGGACTTTCTTCAGGACTTCGAACGCAGCCTGGTAGTCGCCGGGATTCTTGCTGTTCGGGTCCTTGCCCATGTATTGCAGCGTGGCGGCAAACACGTCGACGGCCTGGTCGAGGAACGACACGCCGCAGCCCTTCAGCTTTTCCATGTTGGCCGGGTCGAACACCAGTGCCCAGCTGTCGACCGGCGCCTTGTCGCCGAGCGCCTTCTTCACCGCCTGCACGTTGTAGCCGATGCCGTCCGTGCCGTAGGCCCAGGGCACACCGTACTGGTTGCCCGGATCGGCGTCCGAGATCATCTTCATCAGCAGCGGGTCGAGGTTCGCGAGGTTCGGCAGCTTCGACTTGTCGAGCTTCTGGTACACGCCGGCCTGGATCTGCTTGGCCATGTAGTTCGACGTCGGCACGACGATGTCGTAGCCCGAACTGCCGGCCAGCAGCTTCGCCTGAAGCGTGTCGTCGCTGTCGTAGTTGTCGTACTTGACGTGGATACCCGTCTGCTTCTGGAAGTTCGGGATCGTGTCGGGTGCGATGTAGTCGGACCAGTTGTAGACGTTCAGCTCGTCGGCCGCGTGTGCCGTCGGGCTGGCGACCGACGTGAACGCGGCCGCGGCGGCAAGGGCGGCAACGGAACAGGCTTGGCGAAGAAAGCAGGCACGCATGGTGGAATTCCCCTGGTTATGGCGGCGTGCGGCGCCCGCCGCACGCCTGTAGGCAAAAACCGTTACGAAATACCCAGTTGCTGGGCGGTTGCATCGACTGCTTTTTTCGCCTTCGATACGAGTTCATCGATTTCCGGACGCGAGATCACGAGCGGCGGCGACAGCAGCATCCGGTCGCCGGTCGCGCGCATGATCAGGTTGCCGTTGAAGCAGAAGTCGCGGCAGATCGTGCCGACGTCGCCGCCGTTCGCGAAGCGGCGGCGTTCGGCCGGCGCTTCGGCGAGCTGCAGGCTCGCGACGAGGCCGTGGCCATGCACTTCGCCGACGATCGGGTGACGCGCGAAGGTTTCGCGCATCAGCGCCTGGAAGTACGGGCCCGTGTCGTTCTTCACGCGCTCGACGATCCCTTCGTCGCGCAGCAGCTTCAGGTTCGCGACCGCGACGGCCGCCGCGACCGGGTGGCCCGAGTACGTGAGGCCGTGGTTGAATTCGCCGTTGTCGATGATCGGCCGCGCCACGCGCTCGTGAATGCCGACCGCTCCCATCGGCACGTAGCCCGACGTGAGGCCCTTGGCCATCGTGATGAGATCGGGTTCGAAACCGAAGTGCTGGTGGGCGAACCATTCGCCGGTGCGGCCGAAGCCGCCGATCACTTCGTCGGCCACCAGCAGGATGTCGTACTTGCGGCAGATCCGCTGGATTTCCGGCCAGTACGTCGACGGCGGGAAGATCACGCCGCCCGCGCCCTGGAACGGCTCGCCGATGAACGCGGCGACGTTCTCCGCGCCGAGTTCGAGGATCTTCGCTTCGAGCTGCTGCGCACGCGCCAGGCCGAACGCTTCCGGCGTTTCGCCGGCCGCTGCCTCGCCGAAGAAATACGGCTGGTCGATGTGCACGATGTGCTCGACCTTCGACGGCATCTGCTCGTGCATGTAGCCCATCCCGCCGAGTGTGCCGCCGGCGATCGTCGAACCGTGATAGCCGTTCTTGCGCGAGATCACGTACTTCTTCTGCGGCTGGCCCTGCACGCGCCAGTACTGGTGCACGAGGCGCAGCACGGTGTCGTTGCCTTCCGAGCCGCTGTTGCAATAGAAGAAGTGGTTGAAACCGGCAGGCGTGACTTCCGCGAGCATCGCGGAGAGTTCGATCACCGGCGGGTGCGTGGTCTTGAAGAACGTGTTGTAGAACGGCAGTTCCTGGATCTGGCGATACGCGGCGTCGGCGAGTTCCTTGCGGCCGTAGCCGACGTTTACGCACCAGAGGCCGGCCATCCCGTCGATCACCTTGTTGCCGTCCGAGTCCCACAGGTAGACGCCGTCGGCCTTCACGATCACGCGGCTGCCCGCGCGGTTCAGCGCGCCCATGTCCGAGAACGGGTGGATGTGGTGCGCGGCGTCGAGCGCGCGGTATTCTGCGGTCGTGCGCGCCTGCGTCGCGCGCGGTGCGGCGGCCGTGGCGCTCGGTGCGGCCGGCTGGACCCAGGCTGATTCGTTGCGATACGTCATGTTTCCTCCGTGATTCCGGGTTCGGTCGGGTGCACGCTCAGACGTGCAGCAGCAGATGGCGGCGTTCCCACGAGCTGATCACGCGGAAGAACGCTTCGTATTCGGTTTCCTTCAGCGCGAAATACGCCTTCAGGAACTTGTGGCCGAGGATCTCGCCGAGCGGCTCGCAGGCGGCCATCAGCGTCAGCCCTTCCTCGAGGTTGCGCGGCAGCTGGTACGGCAGCTCGTAGCCGTCGCTGACGAGCGGCTCGGTCGGCTCCAGGCGCTGCGTCATGCCGAGATAGCCGGCCGCGAGCGTCGCGGCGAGCGCGAGGTACGGGTTGCAGTCGACGCCCGGGATGCGGTTCTCGATACGGCGTGCCGATGGGCCCGAGTGCGGGATGCGGAAGCCGACCGTGCGGTTGTCGTAGCCCCACTGCACGTTGATCGGCGCGGCCATGAAGCGCGACAGGCGGCGATACGAGTTGATGTACGGCGCGAAGATCGGCATCAGCGCCGGCGTGTATTTCTGCAGCCCCGCGAGGTAGTTGTAGAACATCGACGTCGCGCCGCCGGTTTCCGGCGACGTGAACAGGTTCTGGCCGGTTTCCTCGTCGACGATGCTCTGGTGCACGTGCATCGCCGAACCGGGCTCGTCTTCCATCGGCTTGGCCATGAACGTCGCGTACATGTTGTGACGCAGCGCGGCCTCGCGCACCGTGCGCTTGAACAGGAACACCTGGTCGGCCAGCGACAGCGCGTCGCCGTGCATGAAGTTGATCTCCATCTGCGCGGCGCCGACTTCGTGGATCAGCGTGTCGATGTCGAGGTTCTGCGCTTCGCAGTACTCGTAGATGTCCTCGAACAGCGGGTCGAACTCGTTGACGGCCTCGATCGAATACGACTGGCGGCCCGTTTCGGGGCGACCCGTGCGGCCGACCGGCGGGCGCAGCGGCAGGTCGGGGTCCTTGTTCATGTCGACCAGGTAGAACTCGAGTTCCGGCGCGACGACGGGCTTCCAGCCCTTCGCCTTGTACAGGTCGAGCACGCGGCGCAGCACGTAGCGCGGCGAGATCTCGACCGGCGAGCCGTCGAAGTGCACGCAGTCGTGGATCACCTGCGCGGTCGGGTCGACGGCCCACGGAATCAGGCGGATCGTCGACGTGTCGGGCACGCACACCATGTCGGGGTCGGTCACGCCGGTCAGCGAGCCGTCTTCCGGATATTCGCCGGTGACGGTCTGCACCATCACGGCTTGCGGCAGGCGCATCGATTCGCCGGACGTGAACTTGTTGCGCGGCGTGATCTTGCCGCGCGCGATGCCGGCCATGTCGGGGATGATCGCTTCGACTTCGGTAATCCGGTGCTGCTTCAGAAAATCTTCGATGTCTTGCATGTCTGTTCTCGTTGGTTGGGTCGGCGCTCAGGCGAGCGCGGCGGCCGTGGCACGCGTGCGGGCAGCGCGGCGGGCGCGGCAGGCATCGCCGAAGGCGCGGAAGATCGCGCTCGACAGCGGATCCTGCGCATGGCGCCATTCCGGATGCCACTGCACGGCGAGGGCGAAAGCCGGTGCATCGACGACGCTCACGGCTTCGATCAGCCCGTCCGGCGCGACGGCTTCGACGGCGAGGCCGGAGCCGAGCTGGGCGATGCCCTGCTTGTGCAGCGAGTTCACGTGCACTTCGTCGCGGCCGCCGGCGAGTGCGTGCAGCGTGCCGCCGGGCGTCAGGCGCACGACGTGCGCGGGGCCGTACTGCGTGTCCATCGGCGCGTCGTCGTCCTCGCGGTGATCGGCGAGGCCCGGCACTTCGTGCACGCGCTGGTGCAGCGTGCCGCCGCAGACGACGTTCAGCTCCTGGAAGCCGCGGCAGACGGCCAGCACGGGCACGCCCGCGGCAATCGCCGCGCGCAGCAGCGGCAGCGTGGTCGCGTCGCGGGCCGGGTCGTGCTTCGTGCCCGGCGCGCTCGGTTCGCCGCCGTACCGATGCGGCTCGACGTTCGAGTAGCTGCCGGTAAACAGCAGGCCGTCGACCGTGTCGAGTACGTCGTCGACCGACTGGCGCTCGCCGAGCGCGGGCAGCACCATCGCGAACGCTTGCGCGCCGTCGACGATCGCGGCGACGTATTTGTCGCCGACCGTATGCGACGCGTGTGCGCCGATTTGCGTGTGGTCGGCGGTGATGCCGACGAGAGGTTTCCTTCTATCCATGACGTCAATCAGTTATCCGGAGGGTCGTTGCGTCTTGCTTGCCGGATGTGGCGAAACGCCGGCGTGCAACGGCCCCGCAGCCTTGCGCAAGAGGCAAGGCCGCTGGTGAATGGGCGCAACGGGATGGCGTGGCGATCCGCGCTGCGCGCGACGATCAGGCCGTCGTTCGTTTCATTGCGACACGCGACGCGGCAACGCATGCGCGAACGCGTTCCGTCACCGCACGGACGATGCGGTTGGCGAATCAGCAGACGAAACGAACGACGTAAAGAAAGGAGAGGCGCTACGGCAGCAGCGACGCCACTTCGTCGGTGTCGACGGCGACGAATGCGCGTGCGGAAACGGCGTTGTGACGCCGAACGGAACGACGGGACAGGATGGTGTAGATCGACAGGTGAAGCAGGCGAGGACTATGCCAGCCGCAACTGCCGTCGTCGGAAGCGGACGCCGCGCTGCGCAAACTTCGCACATCGCCTCGATCCCACCTCACCAGAGGGCCACGGACTCTCACGATTACACTCGACTGGGTTGTTGAAAGTATTGAACACCTGACCGTTTCGACGCGCTGGGCGTTTAAAATAATCAAGGCGCCGGTTACGCGTTATTTACATTGATGGGCATCAATTTTTGCGTTGCAATAACGTTTTTTGCTGCCGATGAATGCTTGATGACGCTAACCTGAGAGCCAGCATATACGAGCCAAAAACGGCGTCAAATGTTTTTTAACGGTGTTGCATCAGGGCTTTCCCGAGCAGTGCGAACAAAAGATTCGTAAAAGGAATAACCGGCGCGGTGTTCATTATTTCGAACGCCTTTCAGGGTTTTCCCCGCTGATGTGCGGCATAAAGTGATTAGAATATTCAACGGCTGTCCACCGCGTCGTTTCACTTTGTCATCGCACTTATCGTGTCCGAAACCGAATCGATGTCCACCGAAGTCGCCGAGCGCCTGCGTTTCGTGCGCAACAAGCATGGCCTGTCGCAGCGCGAACTCGCGAAGCGGGCCGGCGTGACCAACGGCACGATCTCGCTGATCGAACAGGGCCGCGTGAGCCCGTCGGTCGGTTCGTTGAAGAAGCTGCTCGAATGCATCCCGATGAGTCTCGCGGAGTTCTTCACGTTCGAGCTGATCGAATCGCGCTCGGTCGTGTCGCGTCGCGACGAGATGCCCAACCTCGGCAACGACACGCTCGCGTTTCATCTGGTCGGCGCGAGCATGAAGGATCGCAACATGTGCATCCTGCGCGAGATCTATCAGCCGCAGGCCGACACGGGGCCCGAGATGCTCGTGCACGCGGGGCACGAGGGCGGGGTCGTCGTGTCGGGCCGGCTCGAGCTGACCGTCGACGGCGCGACATGGCTGCTCGACCCCGGAGACGGCTACTACTTCGAGAGCCGTTTGCCGCACCGTTTTCGCAATCCCAGCGCGGACCTGATCTGCGAGGTCGTCTCTGCCAATTCGCCGGCGACCTTCTGACCTTTCCCCGCGCGTCACTGCATTCGCTGCCGGCCGGCTGCGCGTCATGCGCAGCGGCGTGCCGCATCGCGAATGCCCAAAAACTGAGGCATCCTGATGAACAAGTTGACTTTGGCTGACTGGCAGGACAAGGCGGCGTCGCTCAAGATCGAAGGGCGCGCATTCATCGACGGCGCGTCGCGCGACGCGCACGGCGGCAAGACGTTCGACTGCGTGAGCCCGATCGACGGCCGCGTGCTCGCGAAGGTCGCCGATTGCGGCGAAGCCGACGTGAACGCGGCTGTGGCCGCCGCGCGCCGCGCGTTCGACGCGGGCGTATGGGCCGGGCTGAATCCGCGTGCACGCAAGGCCGTGCTGCTGCGCTGGGCCGCGCTGATGCGCGAGCATCTCGACGAGCTGTCGCTGCTCGAAACGCTCGACGCCGGCAAGCCGATCGGCGACACGACGACGGTCGACGTGCCGGGCGCCGCGTACTGCGTCGAATGGTTTGCAGAAGCGATCGACAAGGTGGGCGGCGAAGTCGCGCCGGCCGATCATCATCTCGTCGGTCTCGTCACGCGTGAGCCGGTCGGCGTGGTGGCCGCCGTCGTGCCATGGAACTTCCCGATCCTGATGGCCGCGTGGAAATTCGGCCCGGCGCTCGCGGCCGGCAACAGCGTGGTGCTGAAACCGTCGGAGAAATCGCCGCTGACCGCGATCCGCGTCGCGCAACTCGCGTATGAGGCCGGCATTCCCGCCGGCGTGTTCAACGTCGTGCCGGGCGCGGGCGAGCCGGGCAAGCTGCTCGCGCTGCATCGCGACGTCGACTGCATCGCATTCACGGGCTCGACGGCGGTCGGCAAGCTGATCATGCAGTACGCCGCGCAGTCGAACCTGAAGCGTGCGTGGCTCGAGCTCGGCGGCAAGTCGCCGAACATCGTGCTGCCCGATTGTCCCGATCTCGACCGCGCGGCACAGGCGGCTGCCGGTGCGATCTTCTACAACATGGGCGAGATGTGCACGGCAGGCTCGCGCCTCCTCGTGCATCGCGACATCAAGGACGCGTTCATCGAGAAGCTCGTCGCGGCCGCACGCGCGTACGTGCCCGGCAATCCGCTCGATCCCGCGGTGTCGATGGGCGCGATCGTCGACGGCATCCAGCTCGAGCGCGTGCTCGGCTATATCGAGGCCGGGCGCAGCGAAGGCAGGCTCGTCACGGGCGGTGCGCGCGTGAAGGAGGAAACGGGCGGTTTCTACGTGGAGCCGACGGTGTTCGAGGTGAAGCCGGATGCGAAGATCGCGCGCGAGGAGATCTTCGGGCCCGTGCTGTCGGTGATCGTGTTCGACGATGTCGACGAAGCGGTGCGGATCGCGAACGACACCGAATACGGGCTGGCGGCGGCCGTGTGGACGTCGAACCTGACGACCGCGCACGACGTGTCGCGCCGGCTGCGTGCGGGCACCGTCTGGGTGAACTGCTACGACGAGGGCGGCGACATGAACTTCCCGTTCGGCGGCTACAAGCAGTCGGGCAACGGCCGTGACAAGTCGCTGCATGCGCTCGAGAAATACACCGAGCTGAAGTCGACGCTGATCCGGCTGCGCTGACGCGCAATCGGGCGCGGGCGCGGCGCCGGTTGGCGGTGTGCCCGCGGGTCGCGGCGCGCGGGCGTTATGCGGCGCGCAGCGCGGGGTGGAAGCCGGCGGCTTCGATGATCGACTGCACGCGCTCGGCGCCTTGCGCCGATTCGACCTTGACGAGCTTCGCCGCGACGTCGATGTCGAGCTTCGCGGCGGGATCGGCGGCCGTCACCGCGCGCGTGATGGCGTTGGCGCAGCCGCCGCAGGTCATGTCCTGGACTTCGAATTCCATCGTGTTCTCCTGAGTTGACGATTGACAAGCATCGACAGCATGAAGCTTGCCACGGTGGGAAGGTCAAGCGTACGCGTGTTGCCGGAAATCCGTGTCGCGGCCTCGCTGCAGCGTCAGACGGTTGTAAACATGAAGTCTGATGAATCGCGAGCGTGCCTTTGACGTCATTCCGAATTTATCCCGATTGACGGCGAAGCGTGCTGGCGCACACGGGGCGGATGCCTTGCCGGGCAACGCGCGACGACGATCCGTGAAGCGTGATCACCATGTTGCCAGTAAGGGTACGCGAGTTGAAAATGCGAATCGATCTTAGTATCGGTTCCCTTCGATATTTCAATTCGTTACTGTCATGAACCGTTTTGCTTTCGGCTTCGCGCTGGCCCTGCTGGGCGCATCGGCCACGTCCGCATTCGCGGCCGACGATGTCGTCAACCTGACCCTGAAGGACCACAAGTTTTCGCCCGATGGCGTGACGATCCCGGCCGGCAAGAAGGTGAAGTTCGTCGTGAAGAACCTCGACGCGACGCCCGCAGAATTCGAGAGCGACGACTTCAAGGCGGAGAAGGTCATCCCGGCCGGCAAGTCGGTGGAAATCATGGTCGGGCCGCTGAAGGCTGGCACGTACGAATTCCACGACGAGTATCACGAAGCGCAGTCGAAGACGCACCTGACCGTCAAATAAGCCGATATCGCCATGTTGTCTACTGCCCTGATCGTCTTTCGTGAAGTGCTCGAGGCCGCGCTGGTGGTGTCGATCGTGATGGCCGCCACCAAGGGCGTGCCGCGGCGCGGCTGGTGGGTCGGCGGCGGGCTGGTGGGCGGCGTGATCGGCGCGGGTCTGATTGCCGCGTTCGCCGACGTGATTTCGCAGTGGGCGTCCGGCATGGGGCAGGAGGTGTTCAACGCGGGCGTGATGTTCGTCGCGACGCTGATGCTCGCGTGGCACAGCATCTGGATGAGCCGGCACGGCCGCGAGATGGCGATGCAGATGACCGAGGTCGGACGTGCCGTCGCGGCCGGCAGCAAGCCGCTGACGGGGCTGGCGATCGTGGTCGGCGTTGCCGTGCTGCGCGAAGGCTCCGAGGCCGTGCTGTTCCTGTACGGCATCGCGGCGGGCGATCCGGGGCAGACGCCGCAGATGATCGTCGGCGGCCTGCTCGGCGTGCTGGGCGGCGCCGGGCTCGGCTACGGGATGTATGCGGGCCTGCTGCAGATTCCGCTGAAGCGCCTGTTCTCCGTCACCAACTGGCTGATCGTGCTGCTCGCGGCGGGGATGGCGAGCCAGTGCGTCGGCTTCCTGCTCGCGGCGGGCCTCGTGCCGTCGTGGGGCGACGTGATCTGGGATACGTCGTGGCTGCTCAAGGAAACCAGCATCGTCGGCAAGGCGCTGCATACGCTGATCGGCTATACCGCGCGACCGGCGGGCATCCAGATCGTCGCGTACCTTGCGACACTGGCCACCATCGTCGGGCTGGCACGGCTCGTCGGCCGGCCGCAGGCGGCCATGCGGCCGCCAAGGCCGGTGGCCTGAGTTGTCCAGGTGCGAATAAAAAAGGGGCGTTCATCACGGACGCCCCTTTTTTCATGTGCGGTTCGCGGCCGGCCCGTGCGCGGCCTCCACAGCCGCGTGCGGGTGGCGCACGCCGCCCTTGCTCAGCGGTGGCTGTCGATCCAGGCGCGAGCCCATTCGAGCCCCGCGTCCCGCGCGTCGTCCTCGGTGTCGAACACGCCGAGCACGCCGGATGCCTCGACCAGCTTGTTGTTCTGCGTGATCGTGCCGCTCGCCGCGAAGCGCTCGGGTTGCAGGATCTCGTCCTGCTGCAGGATCGCGTGCCCCCAGATCTGGTAGCCGTGATAGGTTTGCGCTTCCATTATCGAGCTACCTCCGCGGAGCGGCCGTGCGTGCCGACCTGCAGCACGTTGCCGTCCGGCGTGTATTGACGCGGGATGTTGGAGTAATTCAGTGCGTGCGGCGCATCGGGCGCAGCCGGCTGCATCACTGTCAGGCGTCCCGGTGCGGGCTGCGCAACGGGGCGCGGAGCGGCCGGCGTCCCGGCCGCGGGCGGACGGTGCGAATCGGTTTTCACGGCCTGCGCGACGCGGCGCTTGTGCGGTTTCGCCGCGGCTTTCGGGGTGGCGTTCGCGTGCTTCTCCGCGCTCTTGCCGGCGCGTGCGTCGGCGCCCGTGTGCGTGGCCGCGGTACGGGCATCCGGGGTACGGACTTCCGGCGCGTGGGCTGCCGGCTTCCGTGCTTCGGGCGGGTTCCAGACCTCGACGTAATGCTCGGCGGCCCAGCCCGTCGACGCGAACGTCAGCGCCAGTACACCGCATCCAATCAGTCTTACCATTGTCTCTCCGTCTGTCTCGGCGGCGCACACGTTGCTGGTGCGCCGACCGGTGCCCTGCCTTACTCCACCGTCACCGACTTCGCGAGGTTCCGCGGCTTGTCGACGTCGGTGCCGCGCGCGCACGCGGTGTGATACGCGAGCAATTGCAGCGGCACGACGTGCAGGATCGGCGACAGTTGCCCGTAGTGCTCCGGCATCCGGATCACGTGCAGGCCGTCGTCGTTGACGATCTGCGTATCGGCATCGGCGAACACGTACAGCTCGCCGCCGCGCGCACGCACTTCCTGCATGTTCGACTTCAGCTTCTCGAGCAGCGTGTCGTTGGGCGCGACCGTGACGACCGGCATCGCTTCCGTGACGAGCGCGAGCGGCCCGTGCTTCAGTTCGCCGGCCGGATAGGCCTCGGCGTGGATGTACGAGATTTCCTTCAGCTTCAACGCGCCTTCGAGCGCGATCGGGTAGTGCAGCCCGCGGCCGAGGAACAGCGCGTTTTCCTTGCGCGCGAATTCCTCCGACCACGCGATGATCTGCGGCTCCAGCGCGAGCACGCTGTTCAGCGCGGCCGGCAGGTGGCGCAGCTGCTTCAGGAATTCGGCTTCCTGCGCGGCATCGACGTGCCCGCGCAGCTTGCCGAGCGTGGCCGCCAGCACGAACAGCGCGACGAGCTGCGTCGTGAACGCCTTCGTCGACGCGACGCCGATCTCGGTGCCCGCGTGCGTCAGGAACTGCATTTCGGTGAGGCGCACCATCGCGCTCGTCGCGACGTTGCAGACGGCGAGCGTATGCGTATGGCCGAGCGACTGCGCGTGCTTGAGCGCGGCGAGCGTGTCGGCCGTCTCGCCCGATTGCGAGATCACCAGCACGAGCTGGCGCGGGTTCGGCACCGATTCGCGGTAGCGGTATTCGCTCGCGATCTCGACCTGGGTCGGAATCTTCGCAATCGATTCGAGCCAGTACTTCGCGGTGAGGCCCGAGTAGTAGCTCGTGCCGCACGCGAGGATCAGCAGGCTGTCGATGCCAGCGAACGCGGCGGGCGCGGCGTCGCCGAACAGCGTCGCGTCGAACGCGTCCGCCTGCGGCACGGTATCGCTGATCGCGCGCGGCTGCTCGAAGATTTCCTTCTGCATGAAGTGGCGATACGGCCCGAGTTCGACCGCGCCGCCGTACGCGCTGACCACGCGGATCTCGCGCTGCGCGGTGGCGCCGTTGCGGTCGACGATCTTCACGCCGTCGAGCGACAGCTCACACACGTCGCCTTCCTCGAGGAACGTGAAGTGGTCGGTGCTGCCCGCGAGCGCGAGCGCGTCGGACGCGAGGAAGTTCTCGCCGTCGCCGTGGCCGACCACGAGCGGCGAACCCTGGCGTGCGCCGACGACGGTGTGCGGCTGGTCCTTGTGGATCACGGCGATCGCATACGCGCCGTGCAGCTGGCCCACCGCTTCACGCACCGCGTCGAACAGGTTGCCGCGATACAGGCTGTGCACGAGGTGGGCGATGACTTCGGTGTCGGTCTGCGACACGAATTCGTAGCCCTTCGCGCGCAGCGCTTCGCGCAGCGATTCGAAGTTCTCGATGATGCCGTTGTGGACGAGCGCGAGCGCGTTCGACGAGAAGATCGGGTGCGCGTTGTGCGTGACGGGCGCGCCATGCGTCGCCCAGCGGGTGTGCGCGACGCCGGTGGTGCCTTCGAGGTTTGACTCGCGCACCTGCGCGTCGAGATCGGCGACGCGTGCGACGCTGCGCGCGCGCTTCGGTGCGTCCGGCTCGAGCACGGCGACGCCGCACGAGTCGTAGCCACGGTATTCGAGGCGCCGCAAACCTTCGATCAGCACCGGAACGATATTACGCTGCGCAACTGCGCCGACAATGCCGCACATGAAATCTACCTTCCATAGGGAAGCGGGCGCCGTACGGCACCCGCGTGATGTTAACTTTTCTTCTTGACCGGGCGGACGTAGCCGCTCTTCGCGGTCTGGGTCTTCTCGTTCAACGCGAGCAGGCCGTCGGCCACGTCCTTCCAGATCGTCGTGCCGGCGGCGATCGTCACGCCGCGGCCGACACGCACGGGTGCGACGAGCTGCGTATCGGAGCCGACGAACACGTCGTCCTCGATCACGGTGCGGAACTTGTTCGCGCCGTCGTAGTTGCAGGTGATCGTGCCCGCGCCGATGTTCACGCGCGCGCCGATGTCGGCGTCGCCGATGTACGTGAGGTGGTTCGCCTTCGAGCCGTGGCCGATCACCGCGTTCTTCACCTCGACGAAGTTGCCGACGTGCGCCTCGTCCGCGAGTTGCGCGCCGGGGCGCAGCCGCGCGTACGGGCCGATCACGGTGTGCGCGCCGAGCTCGGCGCCGTCGATGTGCGTGAATGCGTCGATGCGCGTGCCCGCGCCGACCGACGCATTGCGGATCACGCAGTTCGCGCCGATCGTCACGTTGTCCGCGAGCGTCACGTTGCCTTCGAACACGCAGTTCACGTCGATCGACACGTCGCGGCCGCAGCGCAGCGTGCCGCGCACGTCGATACGCGCCGGATCGGCGAGCGTGACGCCCGCGACGAGCAGCGCATCGGCGATGGTGCGCTGGTGGATGCGTTCGAGCTCGGCGAGTTGCGCCTTGCTGTTCACGCCGAGCGTTTCCCATTCCTCGTCGGGCTGCGCGGTGACGACCTCGAAACCGGCCTCGATCGCGAGTTCGACGACGTCCGTCAGGTAGTACTCGCCCTGCGCGTTCTCGTTCTTCAGCGCGCCGAGCCACATCGACAGCTGGGCCGTGGGCGTGACGATGATGCCGGTGTTGATCTCGGCGATCTTCAGCTGTTCGGGCGACGCGTCCTTCTGTTCGACGATGCGCGTGACGAAGCCGGCCGCGTCGCGCACGATGCGGCCGTAGCCGGTCGGATTGTCGAGCGTGACCGTCAGAATCCCGTAGCGGCCTTCGCGCGCGGCGTCGACGAGGCGCTGCAGGGTCGACGCGCGCGTGAGCGGCACGTCGCCGTACAGCACGAGCGTCGGTTGCGCGGGATCGAGGAGCGGCAGCGCCTGGCGCACCGCGTGGCCGGTGCCGAGCTGTTCGGCCTGCACCGCGAACTGGACGTCGGGCGCGGCGACGGCGGCCTGGACCTGCTCGGCGCCATGACCGACGACGACGACGAGCCGGGACGGCTGCAGCGTGCGCGCGGTGTCGATGACGTGGGAGAGGAGCGGCCTGCCGGCCAGGGGGTGAAGCACTTTCGGCAGCGCGGAACGCATGCGCTTGCCGGTGCCTGCCGCCAAAATCACGATATTCATGGCGCGCGCTTGGGTCAGAGTTCGAAGCCGTCCATTTTAGCATGCGGCCCCTGTCGCTCCGGGCCTGTCGCGGCGGGGCGACAGCGCCGGAAAGCGGCCTTGCGGCCCCGTTCCGGCGGGTGTTCCGGCCCTGCTTACAGGTCGTCGAACTGGACGATCGAGATCGGTTGGGCGCCGCCCGGCGCCGCGCTGTCGTCGCCCGACGCGCACGGTTCCTCGTCGAACGCGATGTCGCCCTGCGGATCGGCCTCGCCCGTCGCGCGCAGCGACTGGAACGGGTACAGCGTCGTGTCCATCAGGTGCGACGGCACGACCTTCGCGAGCGCGTTGAACATGTTCTCGACGCGGCCCGGGAAGCGCTTGTCCCATTCGCGGATCAGCGCCTTCATTTCCGCGCGCTTCAGGTTCGGCTGGCTGCCGCACAGGTTGCACGGGATGATCGGGAATTCGCGCAGTTCCGCATACTTCTCCAGATCGGTTTCCTTCACGTACGCGAGCGGGCGGATCACGATGTTCTTGCCGTCGTCCGACTGAAGCTTCGGCGGCATCCCCTTCAGCTTGCCGCCGTAGAACATGTTGAGCAGCAGCGTCTGCACGATGTCGTCGCGGTGGTGGCCGAGCGCGATCTTGGTCGCGCCGAGCTCGCCGGCCACGCGGTACAGGATCCCGCGGCGCAGCCGCGAGCACAGCGAGCAGGTCGTCTTGCCTTCGGGCACGAGGCGCTTGACGATGCTGTAGGTGTCCTGGTTCTCGATGTGGAACGGCACGCCGACCTGTTTCAGGTATTCCGGCAGCACGTGCTCCGGGAAGCCCGGCTGCTTCTGGTCGAGGTTCACCGCGACGATGTCGAAATCGATCGGCGCGCGCTCGCGCAGGCGCAGCAGCACGTCGAGCATCGCATAGCTGTCCTTGCCGCCCGACAGGCACACCATCACCTTGTCGCCTTGCTCGATCATGTTGAAGTCGCCGATCGCCTGGCCTACCTGGCGCACGATCCGCTTGAACAGCTTGTTGTTCTCGTACGCGTCCTTCTGTTCGCGGCGCGTCAGCGCCGGGCGGCCGGCCGAGGCGGCGGGCGTGTCGAGGGTGGCGGCATCGGCCGCCGTGTCATTCATGTGGGGGGCGTTCATGCGCGCTCCTCGTCCTTGATGCGAAAGACTTCGACGCCGACGGCGTCGCAGTCCGGATAAGCGTCCGGTTTCTCGGTACGGACGCGTACCGCGCGCACGGCATCGTGCGCCAGCAGGCGCGCGGCGATCGCGTCGCACAGCGTTTCCTGCAGGTGGATGTGGCCGCGCGCCAGGCATTGCGTGACGCTCTGCTTCATCAGATCGTAGTCGACGATTTCATGCAGCCGGTCGTCGACGGGGGTGGACAGCGCGAGCGGCACGAACAGGTCGACATTGATGACGACGCGCTGCTCGCCGCGCTTCTCGTGTTCGAAGGCACCGATGTTGATGTGCACTTCGTAGTCGCGCAGGTAGAGCCTGCGGCAGTCCGCGAGGCGGGGGTGCAGGAGAGCGGAAAACATGGTCGTCCCAGTCAAATTGGCGTGCGCGCACGCAAAGCGGCGCGGGCGGCGGCGCTCAGGCCGCGCGTTTCCGCGCAGTTCATTCATTCGGGCCGGCGGCGGGCGGCACGAGGTGCTCGCCGCCGTCGACGGTCAGCGTCGCGCCGGTGACGCCCGGCGCGCTCGCGAGATAGCAGGCGGCCGCCGCGATGTCGTCCGCGTGCGGCGCGTGGCCGCGCACGAGCGCCGCGACCCGCACCTTCGGCGCGAGCGCCAGTGCGAGCGCCGACGTCGCGCGGTTCAGCGCGGCCTGCATCAGCGCGTGCGACAGCTGCGCCGGTGCCGGGTGAAACAGGGCCTGATCCAGCACGTGGATCGCGCAGGCGCGCAGCGCCTCGTGCTCGCGCGCGGCGTCGGGCGTCGCATCGGCGAGCGCGCGGGCCAGTGCGAGCGGCGCCGTCACGTTGCGCGCGAGGGCGCCGGCGAGCGACGCGCCGTCGACCGTGTGCGCGTCGTCGGCGCCGGCGCTGGCGCTCACGAACACCGCGCACGCGGGCCGGCCGAGCGCCGCGCCGCACGCGGCGACGAGTCCGGCGGCGTCGGCTTCCAGGGCCAGATCGGCGTCGAGCACGACCGCGCGGCGGCCGAGCGCCGCGACTTCGGCGACGAGTGCGTCGGTTGCCGCATGCGGCGCGCCGTGGCTGCGCTGCAGCGCGACGTCCCAGCCGCGCCGGGCGAATCCGGTCGCGAGCGCACGACCGATCGACGCGGCGTCGGCTGCGCTGCCCAGGGCACCCGTGATGAGCGCCACGCGCTGGGTCGACGTATCGGCTGAAACGGTCATTTACAATGCCGGGATGAACCCGAAAGCTCACGAACCCGCTAGTTTACCTGCTCCCGGCCCTGACGCGCTCGCGCAGTCCGAAACCCTCGCCGCGCAACTGCGCGACGAGATCGCGGCGGCCGGCGGCTGGCTGCCGTTCGACCGCTTCATGGAGCGTGCGCTGTATGCGCCCGGCCTCGGTTATTACAGCGGCGGCGCGCGCAAGTTCGGGCGCCGCGCCGACGACGGCAGCGACTTCGTCACCGCGCCCGAGCTGTCGCCGCTGTTCGCGCAGACGCTCGCGCAGCCGGTCGCGGAAGCGCTCGCGGCGAGCGGCACGCGCAGCGTGATGGAATTCGGCGCCGGCACGGGCAAGCTCGCGGCCGGGCTGCTCGCGGCGCTCGACGCGTTGGGCGTCGAACTCGACGCCTACCTGATCGTCGATCTCTCGGGTGAGCTGCGCGAGCGGCAGCGCGACACGATCACGGCCGCCGCCCCGGCGCTCGCCGCCAAGGTGCGCTGGCTCGACGCGCTGCCCGAGCGGTTCGACGGCGTCGTGGTCGGCAACGAGGTGCTCGATGCGATGCCGGTGCGCCTGTTCGCGAAGGCGGGCGGCGCATGGCACGAGCGCGGCGTTGCGCTCGACGCGCGGCAGGCGTTCGTGTTCGAGGACCGTCCGGCCGCACCGGCCGGCCTGCCGCCGGTGCTCGCGGGCCTTGACGATGCGGCGGACGGTTACGTGACCGAGACGCACGAGGCCGCGCTGGCGTTCACGCGCACCGTCTGCACGATGCTCGGGCGCGGCGCGGTGCTGCTGGTCGACTACGGCTTTCCCGCGCACGAGTACTACCACCCGCAGCGCGACCGCGGCACGCTGATGTGCCACTACCGTCACCATGCGCACGACGATCCGTTCCTGTACCCGGGGCTGCAGGACATCACCGCGCACGTCGAATTCACCGGCATCTACGACGCGGCCGTCGCGACCGGCGCCGATTTGCTCGGCTACACGTCGCAGGCGCGCTTCCTGCTGAACGCGGGCATCACCGACGCGTTGTCGGCGATCGATCCGTCGGACATCCACGCGTTCCTGCCGGCCGCGAACGCGGTGCAGAAGCTGATTTCCGAAGCCGAGATGGGCGAGCTGTTCAAGGTGATCGCATTCTCGCGCGGCATCGACGGCACGCTCGACGCGTTCGCGCGCGGCGACCGCTCGCACGCACTCTGACCGGAGCCGACATGCTGCGCTGGCTGATGACGTCGTTCGTCGCGGTGATGATCCTGACGCGCTGCTGGCCGTGGCTCGGCAAGCTCGGCATCGGACGGATGCCGGGCGACGTCACGCTGACGCTCGGCGGGCGGCGCTACCCGTTCCCGTTCATGTCGACGCTGGTGCTGACGATGCTGCTGTCGATGGTGGCGCGGCTGCTCTGAGCCGCGCCGCAAAGAGCGGCGGCGCGCTACAGCTCGATTTCGCCGAGGATCCGGTGCGCGAGCGCCTTTGCCTCTTCGAAGGCTTCCTCCTCGCTGGGGCTCGTCGAGTGGACGTCGTAGCGCGTGTTCTCGGTGTCGTCCCCGTCGTCCCGCGCGAGGATCACGTAACCCTGGAACTGCCCGTTGCCCGCATGCTGGGTATGCGCCTTGGCCGTGTAGATGCCCTTCGTGAACGTGTTGGTGTCCATGGTGCTCTCCCGCAAAAGGACACTTCATCGTAGCACTGCGGCGCAGCATGTACAGCGCGGCTTATCGGTGACCGAACGGGGTCCGGTCGCCATCCTCCCGTCATCGTTCGATCAGTGCGACGACCTCGTCGAGCGTCGGCGCGTGCGCGCCCGTATGCCGGCAGGCCGCGGCGCCCGCCGCCAGCGCGAACACGAGGTGCTCGCGCCAGGTTCGCTGCGGCGCGGCCATCAGGCTGAACAGCATGCCGCCGATCGACGCGTCGCCCGCGCCGACGGTGTCGGCCACCTCGACGCGCGGCGGGCTCGCTTCATGCACGTCGCCGTCCGCGTAGAGCGTCGCTGCCTGCGCGCCGCGCGTGACGAGCACGGCCGCGCGCGGGTTCAGCGCGCGCACCGCGCCGATCGCGTCGGGGCCGTCGCCGCCGAACAGGTGCCGCAGGTCCTCGTCGGACACCTTGATCAGGTCGGCGAGCGCGGCCATCTTCTCGAGCGTCGGCCGGAATGCGGCCGTCATCAGGTTGCGGACGTTCGGGTCGAAGCTGATCTTCACGCCGCGCGCGTGCAGGTCGGCCGCGAGCGCGGCCAGCGTGCCGGCGAGCGGTTCGCGCACGAGGCTGATGCAGCCGAAGTGCGCCCATTTCACGTGATCGGTCCAGCCCGCCGGCAGCCGCGCCGGATCGAACGCGAGGTCGGCACTCGCTTCGCCGATGAAGAAGTACGCGGGCGGGCGGGTCTCGTGGACGATCGCGAGCAGCGGCGGCCGCGCGACGCGCTGCAGGAAGCGCAGGTCGAGCCCGGCCGCTTCGCTCGTGCGCCACAGCACGTCGGAGAAGCAGTCTTCGCCGATCGAGCCCGCGAGCGCGCTCGGCACGCCGAGCCGCGCAACCGCGCGCGCGACGTTCCAGCCGGCGCCGCCCGGCACCGAGGTCCATTGCGCGTCGCCCGCGCGCACCATGTCGGTCAGGATGTCGCCCGCCGACACGAAAGCCGGAAACGTGCCGCCGCTCATTGTGTCGGCTCGCTGCGTTGCGCGCGCGCGAGGGTCGCGAGCACGTCGTAGCACGCGCCCATCGTGTGATAGTCGGTCTTGCCGGCCGGGCTCTTCTCGTCGCTGTACTTGCGGTTGTCGCAGGTGAGGATGCGGTACCACGCGCCGTAGCGGTGATCGACGAAGTGCGCCCAGCTGTAGCGCCAGATCTCGTCGTACCAGTCCCAGAAGCGCTCGCTGCCGGTGCGCGCGCCGAGCATCGCGGCGGCGGCGAAGGTTTCTGCCTGCACCCAGAAATACTTGTTGTGGTCGCAGATCGTGAAGTCGGGGCCGAAGCCGTAGCACAGGCCGCCGTGATCGGCGTCCCACGCGTGCGTGAGCGCCGCGTCGAACAGCTCGGCCGCGCGCGGCACGAGCCAGTCGAGCGGGCGGTGCCGCTCGAGGATCAGCAGCAGCTTCGCCCATTCGGTCTGGTGCCCGGGCTGGAAGCCCCACGGGCGGAAGATGTTCGAGCTGTCTTCCTTGTTGTAATCCCAGTCGACCGACCAGTCCGCATGGTAGTGCTCCCACACAAGCCCGCCCGACAGCGCGGCCTGGCGCTGCGTGATGTGGGACGCGAGCTTTTCCGCGCGATCGAGGTACGTGAGGTGGCCGGTCGCCTCGTACGCCGCGAGCAGCGCCTCCGTCATGTGCATGTTCGCGTTCTGGCCGCGGTACGACGACACGATCCAGTTCGGCGTCGCGTCGTCCGCATAGAGGCCCGCGGCCGCATCCCAGAAACGGTGCTCGGCGAGCTCGAAGGTCGCCGCGATCAGCGGGCGGGCCTCGTCGAGGCCGGCCATCGTCGCGTGCGCGGCCGCGAGCAGCACGAACGCGAGCCCGTAGCAGTGGCGCGTGCCGTCGAGCGTCGCGCGCTTCGCGCCGTCGCGCCAGTCGAGCTCCCAGTCGTAGCCCTGCAGTGCGTCGTCCCAGTGCGCGTCGCGCAGGAAGCGCAGCCCGTGGCGCGCATATTCCAGGTGGCGCGGATCGCCGAAATGCCGGTACGCCATTGCATAGTTGAAGACGAACCGGCAACTGCTGACGAGGTGGCGCGACGTGCGGTTGTAGATGCTGCCGTCGTCGCGGAAGTAGTGGTAGAAGCCGCCCGTCGGGTCGAACGCGTTCGTCGCGTAGAAGCGCAGCGTGTCCTCGACGTGCGACAGCAGGAACGACGGATCGCGGAAACTCGCGACGAACGGCGCTGCTTGCGTGTGGGCGGCCGGCGCGGCCGAGCAGGGTTGGACCGGGGGCATGTTCATGATGATTCGGTGGCCGTGGCGGTATCGAGTGCCGGGGAGCCGGCGGGCTGGCTGCTGGCCCGCACGATCAGCTCGACGGGCAGGGAAATCTCGGTGCGCTCGGGCGCTTCCGCGAGCAGCAGCTCGACGCCGCGGCGGCCGAGCGCCTCCTTGTCGACCGCGAGCGTCGTGAGCGGCGGGCTCGCGTGCGCGGCGGCCGGGATGTTGTCGAAGCCGACGATCGCGATGTCGTCGGGAATGCGCAGCCCGCGCGCGGTGCAGACGCGCTGCGCGGCGAGCGCGGCCGCGTCGTTGTACGCGAACACGGCTTCCGGGCGCGGGCCCGGCGCGTCGAGCAGCTGCTCCATCGCCCGCGCGGCGCCGGTGTCGGGATCGAGCCCCGCATCGATCGTCACTTCGTACGCGGGATCGAACAGCCGCCCGGCCTCGAAGAACGCACGCCGGTAGCCGATTGCGCGCTGCGCGATGCTGTAGTGCGCGGGCGAGCCGCCGATGAACGCGATCCGCGTGCGGCCGGTGGCGAGCAGGTGGCGCATCGCGAGCGCCGCGCCCGTCGCGTTGTCGATGTTCACCGAGCGCAGCCCGGGCGCCCACAGGTCGATCAGCACGAGCGGGCGGCCGGTCGCGGCGAGCGCCTCGATCGTCTCCGGCTCGATGAAGCCGGCCACCGCGATCGCGTCGGGCGCGTGCGGGCGCATCTGGCGCAGCACGTCGTCGTTCGGCCCGACCGTGAGCAGCGTCGGCACGATGCCGCGCTCGCGGCATGCGTCCTCGACGCCGTGCAGCACGTGCGAGAAGAACGGGCTGGCCGGAAAGCGGTTGTGCTGGCGATGCAGCAGGAAAGTGAGCCGGCGGATGCGCGGCCGCAGTTGCGCGGGATCGTAGCCGAGCCGCTGCGCGATCTCGACGATGCGCGCACGCGTCGCTTCGGACAGGCCCGGCTGGTTTTTCAGCGCGCGGGAGACGGTGCCGATCGAAACCTCTGCCGCCCGCGCCACATCGCGAATGGTCGTACCCATCGTTCGGGGTCCGGTTTGTTTAGGGTGGAGGCGATTGTATAGTAAAACGTATTGCGGAATTCGGGCCGGATAGCCGGGGAATACCCGAAAATTCCCGGGTTTTAAGCGCTAATCTGCGAAAACACCGTTACTAAAAATACTAAACAAAACGCGAAAAAGGCAAGGTAGAGAGGCGGGCGCGTCGCGAGCGGGAAACGGGCGGCAAGCTGGCTGGCTTCATCCGTTCACGGCAGCGGTGCCCGATCGCCGCCGCGGGCCACCGCGAAGTCAGTGTGCAACTCACGGTCTGGCTGCCTGGCGGATGAGTGTCCGCCGTCGCCGCACCAGGCGCCGCCGTGTCTGCAAACGACGGTCGCCCGCCGTTCAGCGGATTGCCACGGCCGGCGGCTCGCCGCGATGGCGCAGCGCGGCGCGGCCCGCATCGAGGTCGACGACCGCGAGCCCATCCGGCTGCTGTTTCGCGCGCCGTTTCGCGAGCGCGGCGACCGACGCGATCTCGTCGCTGCCGTAGCGTTTCGCGCCGTGCGCGCCGGCCGCCACACCGACCGCGCCGATCGCCATCGTCACGAAGCCGAAGAATGCCGGGTTGCCGTGGCGGTCCTCGCCGTGCAGCCCGCCCGCCTGACGGTCGGCCTGCGTGTAGAAGAGCTGCGCGCCTTCGTTGAAGCGGGCGATCGCGTCGGCGGCGCGTTCGCGCCAGTCGTCGCGCTGGAACAGCACGAGGAAATCGTCGCCGCCGACGTGCCCGAGAAAGTCGCGCTGCGGGTCGCACACGCCGGCCAGCACCGTCGCCGCGAACTTCAGCACCTCGTCGCCCTGCCAGTAGCCGTACTGGTCGTTGAACGGCTTGAACTGGTTCAGGTCGACGTAGCACGCATGAAAGCCCGCGTCGCGCTGCAGCAGGCGGTCGATGTGCGCGCTGATCGGGATGTTGCCGGGCAGGAACGTCAGCGGGTTCGCGTAGCGCGCGGCCTCGATGCGCATCTCGGTCACCGCGCGCACCAGGCTCTCGCCGGTGCCGAGCCCGACGTAGCGGCCGTGTTCGGTGATCACGAAGCCGTCCGCGAGATAGCGCTGGTCGTGGCTCGCGAGCAGCATCGCGAGCTGCTCGAAGGTCGTCGCGTTGTCGATCATCAGCGGCGCGTCGTTCGCGAACTGCAGGCACGGCTTCTTCCCGAACACCTCGCGGTGATACGGCAGCGCGAAGCGGTCGATGAAGCCGCGGCGATTCACGAGCGCGACGGGCCGCCCGCGTTCGACGAGCGCGACCGCATGCAGGTCGGGCATCCGGTTGAACAGGTCGAGCACGTCGTTGCTGGTCGCGTCGCGCGGCAGCGCCGGCGCCGGCACCAGCATCTTCCCGGCGATCGTGCCGGCCGGCCGCACCGAGCGCGTCGCGCCGGGAAACACCGCGATGTGCGGCGCGCGGATCGCATCGCGCGCGGCCGGCGCGACGACCCGCGACGGCTGCGCGTTCGGCCGGCCGAGCAGGAAGCCCTGTACGCAGCAGATGCCCAT
Organism: Burkholderia sp. AU33803; assembly: GCF_002223095.1. NCBI lineage: Bacteria > Pseudomonadati > Pseudomonadota > Betaproteobacteria > Burkholderiales > Burkholderiaceae > Burkholderia > Burkholderia sp. AU33803. The sequence goes on along the minus strand of NZ_NKFJ01000005.1, from coordinate 869,856 downwards.
GTCGCGCACGACGATCAGGTCGCACTCGTTCTCGATGCCTTCCGCGATCAGTTTCGCGCCGCTCGCCTGCGCGAAGTGCTGCATCGCCTTCACGGCCTCGAACTTCAGCGGGTCGCGGGCGATGTCGTGGATGAAGAAGCGGTCGATCTTCACGACGTCGGGATGCAGGCGCAGCCACAGGTTCATGCTCGCGTTCGCGGTGCCGTAGTCGTCCAGCGCGAACTGGATGCCGGCGTCGCGCAGCGACGCGACCGCCGGGCCGATCTGGGCGACATCGGGAATCGCATTCTGCTCGGTCAGCTCGATCACGATGCGCTCGGCGCCGATTCGCGCGCGGACGAGGAGCTGGCGTGCCCGCTCGCGTTCGCTGGCGAGCTTCAGGATCGTCCCGGCGCTGAAGTTGAGGAACAGCTTGCCGTCGCAGCCGAGTGCCGCGAATGCGTCGAGGCAGGTGCGCGCGGCGGCCTGTTCGAGCGCGATCGTTTCGCCTTCGCGCGCGGCCTGCGCGAACAGCGCGGCGGGCGGTTCGAGGTCGGTGCCGCGCGGGCCGCGTATCAGGCCCTCGTAGCCGACGACCGTCCCCGACCCGAGATCGACGATCGGCTGGAAGACGGCGGCGAGCGCGCGATCCGCGATCAGGCGCGTGATGCTGACGGCAGCGGAGTCGGGGTGGGGCGCGGGCATGGGCGAGGGCAGCCGAATCGACAGGACGCCCGACTTAACGGCATCGCTCGCGGAGAATTGAATGAAGATTTCGTGACGCGATGGGCGCTGGTGGTGCATCGCGCCTGGGGTGCATCGGGAAGGGCGGTGCGGCGGGAAGGCGGGAAGGCGGGAAGGCGGGAAGGCGGGAAGGCGGGAAGGCGGGAAGGCGGGAAGGCGGGAAGGCGGGAAGGCGGGAAGGCGGGAAGCGGGAAGCGGGAACGTCGGGACGGCACCACTCGAGGGCCGTCCCGCCTGCCCGTCAGCGCTTGCCCGGGCTCAGCGCGCCGGACGCCGATGCCGCGTCGCCCTCGTCGTGCTCGCCGCTCATGTCGCGCGCGCCCCAGCGCTGCGCGAGCGCCGCGCACGCCATCAGCTGGATCTGGTGGAACAGCATCAACGGCAGCACGATCGCGCCGACCGCGTTCGCCGAGAAGATCACCTTCGCCATCGGCACGCCGGCCGCGAGGCTCTTCTTCGACCCGCAGAAGATGATCGTGATCTGGTCGGCGCGGTTGAAGCCGAGCCGCTTGCTGACGAACGCGGTCAGCAGCAGCGCGATCGCGAGCAGCACGAGGTTGACGACGAGCAGGCCGCCAAGCGCGCGCGGCGGGATCTGGTGCCACAGGCCTTCGTTGACGGCCTCGCTGAAGGCGACGTAGACGACCAGCAGGATCGAGCCCTGGTCGACGAAGCGCAACACGCCGCGGTTGCGGTCGATCCAGCCGCCGATCACGGGCCGCAGCAACTGGCCGGCGAGGAACGGCACGAGCAGCTGCATCACGATGCTGCCGACGGTGCTCCACGGCGACGCGGCGGCTGCCGACTGCGACGTGATCATCAGCCCGACGAGCGCCGGCGTGACGAAGATCCCGAGCAGGCTCGACGCGGATGCCGCGCACACGGCGGCCGGCACGTTGCCCTTCGCGATCGACGTGAACGCGATCGACGACTGGACCGTCGACGGCAGCGTGCACAGGAACAGCACGCCCGCGTACAGCGTCGGCGTGACGAGCGGCTGCAGCACGGGCTTCAGCGCGAGGCCGAGCAGCGGGAACAGCGCGAACGTGCTGAGCAGCACGACCGCGTGCAGTCGCCAGTGAGTCGCGCCCGCGACCACGGCTTCGCGCGACAGCTTCGCGCCGTGCAGGAAGAACAGCAGGCCGACGGCGATGTTGGTCGCCCAGTTGAACGCATGGGCGGCCGGGCCGCGGCACGGCAGGAAGCTCGCGAGCACGACGGTGCCGACGAGCGCGAGCGTGAAGTTGTCGGGAAGAAAACGGGGACGGGCCATCGGGAACTCGATTCGGAAACGACGAAGGCGCGCGTCGCGCGCGCGGATGGCGCCATTGTCCCGGTCCGCGATTCACTACACAAATGCATTGTGGGAATCGATTGATGAGCCAGTCTCATGCAACAGCGCCCGCAGCACCGGCCCGGCCGTGCGCAAAACGGCAGAAGAATGTTCTGTCGCGGTCGCACCCGGAAGTGAAAAAACCTAGCAGTAACATGGTGTTACACCGATGCCGGCGACATAACACTTTTTGGCTCGACACGCTTTCGGCCCGCTCATAAATTACTGCTGAAAGCCTTGGGTCGGCCGAAAGGAGCCGGCGGCGGGCGTGGACAGGCACTGAACGATGACGGAACGGGTGAAACGGAAGATCGGACGATGGGTGGCAGGCGTGCTCGGCGCGCTGCTGTTGCCGCTCGCGCTCGCGCAACCGCCCCACGGCGGCGGTCATGCGTTCGGCGGCCACGGCTTCGGTGGCGGCGACATGCGCGCGTACGGTCAGCCGGCTGGTAACGGGCCGGTCTGGCGCCGCGTGGCACCCCTGGCCGGCGCACGCGCCGGCGGCGTGAACGGCTCCGGCTCCCGCTGGGGGCTGCGGCCGACGCCGTCGTATGGCCACTACGCCGCGCAAAGCCCGTATCGTCCGATCAGCGCCGACGTGCGCCAGGTGCCGCGCCCGCCGGGCGGCGGCAACGTGCCGCTGCGCGCCGGTTCGATCCGCGCCGACGTCGCGCGCTACAACGAGGAGCGCGGCGGACGTCCGATGCCGCCGCCCCGCTCGCAGGAAGAGCCTGCGCACTCGCCGTATTTCTCCCCGTTCTACCGAAACTGAGCGCCCCCGCGCGCGTCCCTCCGCCGGCTGATGCGAATTCGCCACAGTCGCGCACAGATTTCCGCTGATTTTCCCGTCGCATTGCGCTATCTTTCGCGCCCGGCTCGCGTGTGCCCCGCTGCCGTCCCGCCGCGCGACCGCGTTCGTGCGGGGCCGCCGGCAGGTGCCCGGCCATGTATCGATTCCGCGAAGTTAATGCTGGCGCTATACCAGCAATAAGTGTGCGCAATTTTGGCCGGACGAATGATCCGTAAAGATGGCTGCGCCCCATACGACGCAAGCACTCGGCTCCAAAAAACAACGCTCGCGCCACTTATCGACCATTCGACAAAATCTGGAGATCCAATGAAAGCATTTGCTCGCCGTGCGTCGCGCACGTCCGTCAAGCTGATCGCCGCGGCCGCCTGCGTGGCGGCTGCCGCTCCCGTCCATGCGCAGTCGAGCGTGTCGCTCTACGGTCAGGTCGACGAATGGGTCGGCGCAACCAAGTTCCCGGGCGGCAACCGCGCATGGAACGTGAGCGGCGGCGGGATGTCGACGTCGTACTGGGGCCTGCACGGCGCCGAGGATCTCGGTAACGGCTACAAGGCAATCTTCACGCTGGAAAGCTTCTTCCGCGCACAGAACGGCCAGTTCGGCCGCTTCCAGGGCGACACGTTCTTCGCCCGCAACGCGTACGTCGGCATCGATTCGCCGTACGGCACGGTGACGGCCGGCCGCCTGACGACGCACCTGTTCCTGTCGACGATCCTGTTCAACCCGTTCTACGACTCGTACACCTTCTCGCCGATGGTGTACCACGTGTTCCTCGGCCTCGGCACGTTCCCGACCTACCCGAGCGACCAGGGTGCCGTCGGTGATTCGGGCTGGAACAACGCGCTGTCGTACACGTCGCCTTCGTTCGGTGGCCTGAATTTCGGCGCGATGTACGCACTCGGCAACCAGGCCGGCGACAACGGCTCGAAGAAGTGGAGCGCGCAGTTCAACTACGCGAACGGCCCGTTCGCGGCGACCGCGGTCTACCAGTACGTGAACTTCAACAACGGCCCGCGCGACCTGAGCGCGCTGGTGGCCGGCATGAAGAGCCAGGGCATCGCGCAAGTCGGCGCGACCTACGACCTGAAGTTCGTGAAGCTGTTCGGCCAGTACATGTACACGAAGAACGACCAGGTCGCGGGCAGCTGGCACGTGAACACCGCGCAGGGCGGCGTGTCGGTGCCGCTCGGCGTGGGCAACGCGATGGCGTCGTATGCGTACTCGCGCGATTCGGGCGGCCTCGACCAGACGCGCCAGACCTGGGCCGTCGGCTACGACTATCCGCTGTCCAAGCGCACGGACGTCTACGCCGCGTACATGAACGACCACATCAGCGGCCTGTCGACCGGCAACACGTTCGGCGCCGGCATCCGCGCGAAGTTCTGACGCGCACGCGCGACCGGTGCGCCGGACGCGCGCGAAAAGCGCGTCCGGACTGCATGTTTTCCCGCCAAAACGGCGCTGCGACCCCGCGGCGCCGTTTTGCCTTTCTTGACCTTTCTGTTTCTCCGCCTTTGTTACCCTATCTCGTAATTGGACCATTCCCCGTCATTACGAGCTAGTTCGATGGATACCCTCGTCAGCATGAATGTGTTTCGCTACGTCGTCGAAGTGGGCAGCTTCGTCGGCGCGGCCGAGCGCATGCAGATGTCGGCTGCGATGGCGAGCAAGCACGTGATGCATCTCGAGCAGCAGCTCGGCGCACGGCTGCTGCATCGCACGACACGACGCGTCGCCCCTACCGAGGCGGGACGCGAATACTATGAGCGCCTCGTGCAGGCGCTATCCGAACTCGACGAAGCCGGGCAGGCCGTCGGCGCCGCGAGCGTGGTGCCGCAAGGCCGGCTGCGCGTGACGTCGCTATCGGCGTTCGGGCTGCGGCACGTGATGCAGGCCGTCACCGATTACGCGGGCCGGTTCCCGGACGTGACCGTCGACATGACGCTGTCCGATCGCGTGGTCGACCTGATCGAGGAAGGCTACGACGTCGCGGTGCGCGCGGCGCCGAACGGATTGAAATCGTCGTCGCTGGTCGCGCGGCAGATCGCGACCGCGCACATCCTGCTGGTCGCGTCGCCCGAGTATCTCGAGAAGCACGGCACGCCCGCGACGATCGGCGATCTCGCGCACCACAACTACCTGCGGCGCGACTCGAATTCGACGATGCTCGACTCGCTGGTGATCGACGCGGCCGCCGCGTCGCGCGTGAACCTCAACGGCAACCTGATCGTGAACCATCTCGAAGGGCTGCGTGCGGCCGTGCTCGCGGGCGCGGGCATCGCGCTGCTCGGCACCGAGGTGGTCGGCGACGACATCGAGTCCGGCCGGCTCGTGCCGGTGCTGCTCGATGCGGTGCCGCCGCACGAGGCGCCGATCTACGCGGTCTACGCGAGCCGCCGTCACGTATCCGCGAAGGTGCGTTCGTTCGTCGACTTCCTGGCGGCGCGTTTCGAAGGGCAGTCGCTGTGCCCGTCGATCGAATCGCGCCTGCGCGTGCTGCCGATCACGCGGATGAAGCGCGCGGTCTGAGCCGCCGCGTGCCCCGTTACAGCGGGGCGATGAAAAAAGCGCGAACCGCTGCGGTTCGCGCTTTTTTGTTTTGTCCGACGGCATGCGCGCCGGTGGCGGCCGCGAGGGCCGCCGCATCCGTCAGCGCGGAATGCCGAGTCGCGCCTTCGCGTCGTCGTATTCGCGCTTCAGGCGCTCGACGAGCGCGCCCACGCTCGGCAGGTCGTCCATCAGGCCGACGCCCTGGCCGGCGCCCCAGATGTCCTTCCACGCCTTCGTCTTGTCGCTGCCGAAATTCATCTTGGTCTTGTCGGATTCCGGCAGTGCGTCCGGATCGAGGCCGGCCTTCTCGATGCTCTCGCGAATGTAGTTGCCGTGCACGCCGGTGAAGTGGTTCGTGTAGATGATGTCCGACGATTTCGCGTTCACGATCGCGTGCTTGTAGTCGTCGATCGCGTGCGCTTCCTGCGTCGCGATGAAGCGCGTGCCCATGTACGCGAAGTCCGCGCCCATCGCCTGCGCCGCGAGGATCGAGCCGCCGTTCGCGATCGCGCCGGACAGCACGATCGGGCCGTCGAAGATCTTGCGGACTTCGCCGACGAGCGCGAACGGCGACGTCGTGCCCGCATGGCCGCCTGCGCCGGCCGCGACGAGGATCAGCCCGTCGACACCGGCTTCGAGCGCCTTCTGCGCGTGGCGCAGGTTGATCACGTCGTGCAGCACGATGCCGCCGTAGCTGTGCACCGCGTCGACGATCTCGCGCGCCGGGGCGCGCAGGCTCGTGATGAAGATCGGCACCTTGTGCTCGACGCACACGCGCACGTCGTGCTCGAGCCGCGCATTCGACTGATGGACGATCTGGTTGACCGCGATCGGGCCGATCACCGCGCCGGGATGCTTCGCCTGGTGGTCGGCGAGCTCGGACTGGATCTGCGTGAGCCATTCGTCGAGCAGTTCGGCCGGACGGGCGTTGAGCGCGGGGAACGAACCGACGATGCCCGCCTTGCATTGCGCGAGCACGAGTTCGGGGTAGCTGACGATGAACATCGGCGACGCGATGACGGGCAGCGTCAGGTTCTGCAGGACGGTGGGCAATGCCATGTGATGTCTCCAGTCTCCAGGGGCGCCCGCGCGGTTGCGCCGGCGCCATGCTTTGCGGTCGAACGGTGATTCGAGTGTAGCTGCGAAACGATGTCGTCCTTATTAATACGAACGATCGTGCGATTCTACGCGAGCTTAACAAAATGCGCGGTGTGCCGGCAATCGAGTGAGTGTTCTCTTTCTACGGATTCTGGCTGTTGCCCCGCTGTGCAGAGGCACAAGCGCTCATAAAATAGCCGCCATAACAAACCAACGAGAAATAAACCATGTCGTTTGAGGCGTTTGCACCGTTTCGCGTGACGGTGCAGGACACCGACATCTTCGGTGTCAAAGGCGGCGCGGGTCCGCCGCTCCTGTTGCTGCACGGACATCCGCAAACCCACATGATCTGGCATCGCGTGGCCGCGACGCTCGCGAATCATTTCACGGTGATCGCCACCGACCTGCGCGGCTACGGCGCGTCGGGCAAGCCGCCGAGCGACGCGCAGCACGTGCCGTATTCGAAACGGGCGATGGCGGCCGACCAGGTCGCCGTGATGCGGCATTTCGGCTTCGAGCACTTCCATGTGTGCGCGCACGATCGCGGCGCGCGGGTCGCGCACCGGCTCGCGCTCGATCATCCGGACGCGGTCGAACGGATGATGCTGCTCGACATCGCACCGACGCTCGCAATGTACGAGAAAACCGATCGCACGTTCGCGACCGCGTATTTTCACTGGTTCTTCCTGATCCAGCCGGCGCCGCTGCCCGAGACGCTGGTCGGCGCGCATACCGATGCGTACATCGAGCGCGTGATGGGCAACCGGTCCGCCGGGCTCGCGCCGTTCGCGCCCGAGGCGCTCGCCGCGTACCGCGCCGCGCTCGCGCAGCCGGGCGCCGTGCATGCAATGTGCGAGGACTACCGCGCGTCCGCGACGATCGATCTCGAGCACGACCGTGCGGATCTCGAGCGCGGCAACAAGGTCGCGTGCCCGCTGCGCGTGCTGTGGGGCGAGAACGGGATCGTCGGCCGCTGCTTCGATCCGCTCGACGAATGGCGCCGTGTCGCGCGCGACGTCAGCGGCCGCGCGCTCGAGTGCGGGCACTACATTCCGGAAGAGGCGCCCGTCGCGCTGATCGACGAACTGCTGGCGTTCTTCGAGGCGCGCGACGCGGCTGCATGACGGTACGAGCGGGCACGCGCGGGCTCGCGTGAGCACGTAGGCGGCGCGCACCGCGTACCGGCTCGTTCAGCGGTGCGCGCCGTCGTCCTCGACGAGCGGCGGCAGCCGGCGTGGCACCGGTGTCGACTTCACGATCGCGGTGCTCGTCTCGGCGCGCTCCGTCACTTTCGACAGGATGTCGTCGAGGTGCGCGATCGTGCGCAGGTAGAGCCGGCAGATGAAGCAGTCGTCGCCGGTCACCTTGTCGCACTCCACGAATTCGGGAATCCGCCGCAGCATCTCTTCGACGAGATGCAACTGGCCGGGCAGCGGCTTCACGCGGACGATCGCCTGCAGCGTGTAGCCGAGCGCGCGCGGATCGAGCTCGACGGTGAACGCGGCGATCACGCCTTGCGCCTCGAGCCGCCGCACGCGGTCGGCCGTCGCGGGTGCCGACAGCCCGATCTGCCGGGCGAGTTCGCTGGTGGCGATGCGCGCGTCGTCGGCCAGCGCCGCGAGGATCGCGCGGTCGGTCGCGTCGAGCGACGCGACGGCGGGCGGGGAAAGGCGTTTCGGCATGATCGCTTTGCTTTCGAAGGTGAATCGGTCGATTCACTTCAGTTTAGCCGTGGCTGCCGCGAAAGCAAGTTTCTAGAATCGAAGTCATCCACTCTTCTGAACGGAGTTCACGATGGCTTCGAATGAAATTCGCCGCGGCGCCGCCGAGATGGTCGTCGCGATGATGATGTCCGGTACGATCGGCTGGCTCGTGATGTCGTCGCAGCAGCCGCTGACGAACGTCGTGTTCTTCCGCTGCCTGTTCGGCGCCGCGACGCTCGCGATCGTCTGCGCGGCGTTCGGGTTCCTGCGCCGCGCGCTGTTCTCGCCGCGGATGCTCGCGCTGGCGACCCTCGGCAGCGTCGCGATCGTCGCGAACTGGCTGCTGCTGTTCGCCGCCTATTCGCGCGCGTCGATCTCGATGGCGACCGCCGTCTACAACACGCAGCCGTTCATGCTCGTCGCGCTCGGCGCGATCGTGTTCCGCGAGCGGATCACCGCGTCCACCGTCGCGTGGCTCGCGCTCGCCTTCGTCGGGCTCGTCGCCGTGGTGCGCGTCGAGCCGGCCGTGCTCGCGGTGCCGGGCGAATATCTGGAAGGCGTCGCGCTGTCGCTCGGCGCGGCGTTCCTGTATGCGATCTCGTCGATCGTCACGAAGCACCTGAAGGGCACGCCGCCGCACCTGCTCGCGTTGCTGCAGGCCGGCCTCGGCGTCGTGCTGCTCGCGCCGTTCGCGCACTTCGGCACGTTGCCGGCGACCGCCGGGCAGTGGCTCGACCTCGTCGTGCTCGGCGTCGTGAACACCGGCCTGATGTATGTGCTGCTGTACGGCGCGATCCAGAAGCTGCCGACCGCGATGACCGGCGCGCTGTCGTTCGTTTATCCGGTCGTCGCGATCGTCGTCGATCGCGTCGCGTTCGGGCAGACGCTCGCGTGGACGCAGGTGGTCGGCGCGCTGCTGATCCTGCTCGCGGCGGCCGGCGTGAATCTCGGCTGGCGCATCGTGCCGGCCCGTCGTGCGGCCGTCGGTCACTGAAACGGTCGTGCGATTCGGTGAGCCGCCGTGGAGCAGCGCAGCAGCGCGTCGAATGCGTATTTCAGGGGCGCGTATTGCGCGGAGAGGGCGTGTGCGTGCCGAGCAAAAGCCGTGCGCGCGCACGGGTCCGGGACGCTGTAAGAAGTTGTAGGGAAACACCCGATGCGATGCGGCCGCGTCGCTCGTATGATGCGGGCTGTGACGTTGATCACGTTCACAGGATTCCGATCTCATGCCGTTCGCCTGTCAGGCTGAACGGCTTTTTTTTATGCGCCGCTTCTCGCCAGCAGACGCCGCCGCGCATCGAGCCGCGCGAGCAACGCGCGCCGCGCGTCGTCGTCCGACGCACGCCATCCCTTGATCTCGTCGCGCGTGCGCAGGCAGCCCGCGCACCAGTCGGTGCGCGGATCGATCCGGCATACGTCGGTGCACGGCGACGCGACCGTGGCGACCGGCACCGTCACCGGCACGTCGCTCATGCGGGCTCCCGCAACGCGACGTCCGCGACGGGCGCGCCCGTCAGCGACACGAGTTCGTTCGGCGACAGGTTGAACACCGCGTGCGGATGGCCGGCGGCCGCCCACAGGCTGTCGAGCGCGAGCAGGTCGGCGTCGATCAGCGTGACGGGTTCGACGAGATGGCCGATCGGGCAGACGCCGCCGATCGCATAGCCGGTGTTGTCGCGCACGAACTTCGCGTCCGCGCGGCCGACCGCGCCGACTTGCGCGGCGACCTTCTTCTCGTCGACGCGATTCACGCCGCTCGCGACCACGAGCACCGGCGCGCCGTCCGACTGGCGGCGAAACAGGATCGACTTCGCGATCTGCGCGACCGAGCAGCCGAGCCCGGCCGCGGCCTCGGCCGAGGTCTTGCCGGTTTCGGCGAGCATCACGATGCCTTTCGCATGGCCGCGCTCGCGCAGCAGCAGCGCGACGCGTCGCGCGGAGTCGGGGAGGGAATCGAATGAAGCAGGTGTCGTCATGTTGAGGAATCCATCGAATACCGGGGTCATACGCAGTTCGCGGCGTCGGCCGCGCTCTGCGCCTTGGCGAGCAGGGCGCGACCGGCGCGCGACACGTTCGCGCGGCCGATCGCGTTCGAGATGAAGTCGCCGGCGGCGACGACCTGCGCGAGGTCGATGCCGGTGTCGATGCCGAGGCCCTGCATCAGGTACAGCACGTCCTCGGTCGCGACGTTGCCGGTCGCGCCCTTCGCGTACGGGCAGCCGCCCAGGCCCGCGACCGACGCGTGGAAGATCTCGATCCCTTCGAACAGCGCCGCGTAGATGTTCGCGAGCGCCTGGCCGTAGGTGTCGTGGAAGTGGCCCGACAGGCGTTCGCGCGGGAACACGCGCGTGACGGCCGCGAGCACTTCGCGCGTGCGCTTCGGCGTGCCGACGCCGATCGTGTCGGCGATGTCGATCTCGTCGCAGCCGAGCGCCGCGAAGCGTTCGACGACGTCGACGACCGATGCGACCGGCACGTCGCCCTGGTACGGGCAGCCGAGCGTGCACGACACGCTGCCGCGCAGCCGCAGGCCCGCATCCTTCGCCGCCTTCGCGACGGGCTCGAAGCGCGCGATGCTCTCGGCGATGCTGCAGTTGATGTTCCGCTGCGAGAACGCCTCGCTCGCCGCGCCGAAGATCACGACTTCGTCCGCGCGCGCCGCGACCGCGTTCTCGAAGCCCTTCAGGTTCGGCGTGAGCACCGAGTACACGGTGCCCGCGCGGCGCTCGATGCCGGCCATCACGTCGGCGCCGTCGGCCATCTGCGGCACCCATTTCGGCGACACGAACGACGCGGCCTCGACGTTGCGGAAGCCGGCGTGCGACAGGCGGTCGACGAGCGCGATCTTCACGTCGGTCGGCACGAAGGTCTTCTCGTTCTGCAGCCCGTCGCGCGGGCCGACTTCGACGATCTTGACGGCGGTGGGGAAGGTCATGGTTGTCTCCTGGTGTGCTTGTAGGTTCAGTAGCCGCGTGCGTAGTCGACGATGCCGCCGACACGCTCGCCGCGCTCGAGCGCGCGGATCTTGCCGGCGATCTGGGCGACGGCCTCGTCGCGCAGCGTCTCGGCCGAGCTGTGCGGCGTGATCGTGATGCGCGGTGCGTGCCAGAACGGGTGGTCCTCCGGCAGCGGCTCGCGATGGAACACGTCGAGCGTCGCGGCGGCGATCTGGCCGCTCGCGAGCGCGTCGAGCAGGTCGGCTTCGACGAGATGCGCGCCGCGTGCGACGTTGACGACATACGCGCCGGGCGCGAGCCGTGCGAACGTGCGCGCCGCGAGGATGCCGTCGGTGTCGGGCGTGCTCGGCAACAGGTTGACGAGCACCTTCGCGCCGTCGATGCACGCATCGAATGCGCCGTCGCCGGCGAAAGTCGTCACGCCGTCGAGCTGCTTCGCGCTGCGGCTGTAGCCGCGCACGGGCAGGCCGAGCGCGGCGAGCGCGCGCGCGACTTGCGCGCCTAGCACGCCGAGGCCGAGCATGGCGACGGTGAAGCTGGCGCGCGCATGCGGTTCGAGTGGTTGCCAGCGGCGCTCGCGCTGCAGCACTTCGTATTCGTCGAAGCGGCGCAGGTAGCGCAGCACCGCGTGCGTCACGTATTCGACCATCTGCTGCGCCATGCCCGAATCCTCGAGCCGCACGAGCGGCACGTGCCGCGGCAGCGTGCCCGGATGCGCGTGCTCGAGCGCGAGCAGCGCGTCGACGCCGGCGCCGAGGTTGAAAATCGCGCGCAGGCCGTCGCGCGGGGCGAAGAATTCGCGCGGCGCGCGCCAGACGAGCGCGTAGTCGGCGGCGGCCGTGTCGTCCGGCTGCCACGCGCGCAGTTCGGCTTCCGGCAGCGCATGCGCGATCGCGTCGCGCCACGCGGCGGCTTCCTGGTGCGGAGAATGGAACAGGATCTTCATTGGATGACGGCGCGCGCGCCGGCGAGGCGCGTCACGGGAACGGCGAGCGGGGCCGGGCGCGGCGCGCCGGCGGGCGTAGCGGACATCGGGCGTCTCCTGACGACCGGGCGCCCGGCGCGTCGGCGCCGGCCCCGGTTCGGTGTGAAGCTGACGGGAAGCCCACATTCTACGGTCTCGCGGCGCATCGCGCGCCGGTGCACGGGGCGGGCGGACGCCCCCGATGGCCCGCCCCCGGATGGCCGGCCCACTTAAAAGCAAAGCACAAAATATTGGTTCGGCCGCCGCGGACGCCGCGCCACAATCGAATCCCGTCTTCAAGCAAGCGAGGGCAATCATGCGCGCATGCAGCAAATCGGCGTGGCCGCCGCGGCTCGTCACCGTTCCGGGCCTGCACGGCAGCGAAGGCGCTCACTGGCAGACCTGGCTCGAACGGCAGTTCCCGCGCTCGCTGCGCGTCGAACAGGACGACTGGGATGCGCCCGATCTCGCGCGCTGGGCGCAATCGGTGCGCGCGTTGCTCGACCGCGAACGCGGCCCGTTCGTGCTGGCCGCACACAGCTTCGGCTGCCTCGCGGCCGCGCATGCGCTTGCTCAGTGGCCGCATACGGGCGATGTCGCGGGCGTGCTGCTCGTCGCGCCGGCCAGTCCGAAGAAATTCACGTTTGCCGGGCCGTTCGACGCGCGCCGGCTCGCCGTGCCGTCGATCGTGATCGGCAGCGAAACCGATCCGTGGATGCCGCTCGCCGACGCGCGCACGCTCGCGCAGCATCTGGGCAGCGCGTTCGTGAACCTCGGCGACGCGGGGCACATCAATACCGCGGCCGGCTTCGGGCCGTGGCCGCGCGCGAAGTACTTCATCGACACGCTCGTCCACTGCGCGGCACCGCTGCGCTTTCGCGACGCGGACGACGGCTTCGAAACCGCGCTCGTCGACCGCGCGCTCGCGCACGCGGTCTGACGCGCCGGGCGGGCGGCGCGTGCCGCGCGGCGGCTGCCGCGGTATCGCGCGCCGTTGCGCTCGCGGCGCGCGCACGGGCCTGACGCCGCGCGGATCCGAATCGCTCGGCCGGCCGGGCTCGGCGTGGCCCGCGAGGTGGCGCGACGTCATGCCGTTTGCGCCACCGCCGACCGTGACGTCATGTCAGCGACGCCTCCCAACGAAATCCCACCGCTCGCCCCGAGCGGGTCCGACTCACATCACGTGGTGACGGGATCAGCCCGGTGACGACGCGGCCGCACTGGAGGCGGCTGCGTTCGCGGCGGGCTTCGCATCGTCGTCGTCATCGGGCGGGTAATGCACGACGGGCGGCGCGAGCGGCGCGGCATCCGACGCGGCGGTATTCGCGCGCGCGTCGCTGTTGAACGCACTGGCGGCGCCGCTCGATGCGCCGCCGGCCTGCTGCGCGGCGTCGGTCGCGTTGGCGTCGTGCGGCGCGTCGTCGCTGCAGGCGGCGACGAAAACGGCGGCACACAGAACGACGGCGACGAAAACGCGACGCATGACTTCTCTCCTGGCAGGCTGATCGGGAAACGTTTTCGAGTATGCCGCCGCGATGCGACGTTTCGGTGAATCGTTTGCGATGCGAGTGCAATCGCGACCTGTTTTCGTCAGGCTGACGGAACGCCTTCGCGGTGATCCACCGGCATGCGTGGCGGAATTTTCCAGCAGAGACGGACGCTGCGCGCATTTACACGGCGCGCAATGACGCGACCCGGCCCCGGCGACGCGAGCGCCATGCGCGCCGTGGTACATGCACCCGGCAACTTGCGACCGATGTGTGGCCGGATGCACCGGAAAACCGGGCGTTATTGCCGCTTCGCCAGCGAACGGCCAGCCGCGCGCCAGCGTGCTGTCATGAAGGCAGGGTCAGCGGCAACGTGTTCCGTCTGCCACCCGGCGCGCGTCGCGCACGGATGACCGGCGCGGCACAGCGGCGTTGCCCCGCCGTTTCGCGGCACCGGAATTGCTCAATGTAGATGCGCGTGCCGACCGCGCCGCCATCCGGGCGCGGGCGGCACATCCGCGTCCGTCAACCATGGAGCGAGCAGAAGTCATGTCCAGCGATCGATCCGAATCTCCGTCTGCCGAACCGGCGCGCGATGCCGCCCCGTCGCCGCGCGGGCCCGGCCATTCAGCGGCGCCGCGGTTGCCGCACGATACGCCGTCCAGTGCCGCGCGGCGCCACTTCCTGCAATCCGCGGCGGCTGCCGCGACCGTCAGCGCCGCATCGCACGTTCATCCGCAGCCGTCGCACGCGGCATCCACGCCGGCCGCGCCCCGCCGCGATACGGTGCCGGCGCAGCCCGTGCGTTTCGACATCAACGGGCGCGCGTACACGCTGCAGCTCGAACCGCGCGTCACGCTGCTCGACGCACTGCGCGAATACGCCGGGCTCACGGGCACGAAGTAGGGCTGCGATCGCGGGCAGTGCGGCGCATGCACGGTGCTCGTCGACGGGCGGCGCATCAACGCATGCCTGACGCTCGCGGTGATGCACGAAGGCGCGCGGATCACGACCGTCGAAGGGCTCGCGCGCGGCGGCGTGCTGAGCCCGGTGCAGCGCGCGTTCGTCGAATGCGATGCGTTCCAGTGCGGCTACTGCACGTCCGGCCAGCTCTGCTCGGCGACCGCGCTGCTCGACGAGTTCGCGGCGGGGGCCGGGAGCGCCGCCACCGACGACGTGCGGCGCCGTCCCCCGCAGCTGTCGGACGACGAGATCCGCGAGCGCATGAGCGGCAACCTGTGCCGCTGCGGCGCGTACCCGAACATCGTCGCCGCCGTGCGCGCCGCGCACGCGGCGCGCGGCTAGCCGACGGAGGGCACCGCAATGGAAGCGATCTCCTACGAACGCGCGACCGACGTCGCCGGCGCCGTGCGCGCGGCGCAGCGGCCCGGCGCCGCCTTCATCGGCGGCGGCACGAACCTGCTGGACCTGATGAAGGGCAGCGTCGCGCGGCCCGTCACGCTCATCGACATCACGCGGATCGCGGGCCTGGATACGGTCGATGCGCTGCCCGGCGGCGGCGTGCGCATCGGCGCGCTCGTGCGCAACAGCGATGCGGCCGATCATCCGCGCCTGCGCGCCGACTATCCGCTGCTGTCGCAGGCGCTGCTCGCCGGCGCGTCCGCGCAATTGCGCAACATGGCGACCGTCGGCGGCAACCTGATGCAGCGCACGCGCTGCCCGTATTTCTACGATCCCGCGTTCGCGCAGTGCAACAAGCGCGAGCCGGGCAGCGGCTGTGCGGCGATCGGCGGCCACAACCGGATGCACGCGATCCTCGGCGCCAGCCCCCAGTGCGTGGCGGTGAACCCGTCGGACATGAGCGTCGCGCTCGCCGCGCTCGACGCCGTCGTGCAGGTGAGCGGCCCGCGCGGCGCGCGGCAGATTCCGATCGCATCGTTTCACCGCTTGCCGGGAGATCGTCCCGACCTCGACACGACGCTCGAGCCGGGCGAGCTGATCACCGCGGTGGACTTGCCGCCGCCGCGCTTCGCCGACCATGCGCACTATCTGAAAGTGCGCGATCGCGCGAGCTACGCGTTCGCGCTGGTGTCGGTCGCGGCTGCGCTGCGGATGAACGGCCCGCGTGTCGCCGACGCACGGATCGCGCTCGGCGGCGTCGCGCACAAGCCGTGGCGGGCGATGGAGGCGGAAGCGCATCTCGCGGGCCGCACACCGACCGACGCGACGTTGCGCGAGGCGGCCGCGCTGGCGTTGCGCGACGCGCGTCCGCTCGACGGTAACGGCTTCAAGGTCGCGCTCGCGCAGCGGGCGATCGTCCGTGCGCTCGAAACGGCAGCCGCCATGCCGGGAGGTGCAGCATGAACACGATGACGGGACAACCGCTGGACCGTGTCGACGGCGTGCTCAAGGTGACGGGCGGCGCACACTACGCGGCCGAATTCTCCGATGCGCGGCTCGCGCACGCGGTGCTCGTGACGAGCACGATCGCATCCGGGCGGATCGAGTCGATCGATGCGGCGCGCGCCCGCGCGATGCCGGGCGTGTTGATCGTGATCACGCACGAGAACGCGATGCGGCTGCCCGACGGCGGCCGGCCGCCGCTGTCGCCGCCCGCCGGGCGCCGGCTCACGTTGCTGCAGGACGACACGGTGCGCTACAGCAACGAACCCGTCGCGGTCGTCGTCGCCGAAACGCTCGAGCAGGCGACCGACGCCGCGCATGCCGTACACGTGCGCTATCGCGCGAGCGAGGCCGTGGCGGATTTCGCGCAGGCGTTGCGCGACGCGCGCGTGCCGCCGAAGCAGCAGGGCCGCCCGATGGATACGCAGCGCGGCGACGTCGATGCGGGTCTGCGCGAAGGCGCGGTGCGCATCGACGCGACCTATACGACGCCGATGCAGCATCACAACCCGATCGAGCCGCATGCGACGCTGGCGCGCTGGGACGGCCCGACGCTCACGCTGCACGATGCGACACAGGGCGTGTCGGGCGCGAGCACGGCGGTGGCCGCGGTCTTCGGCATCGCGCCGGACCACGTGCGCGTGATTTCACCGTTCCTCGGCGGCGGCTTCGGCTGCAAGGGTTCGTCGTGGTCGCACGTGTCGTTGTGCGCGATGGCCGCGAAGCAGGTCGGGCGCCCGGTTCGTCTCGCGCTGACGCGGCCGCAGATGTTCGGCCCGGTCGGCGGTCGGCCGTTCACCGAACAGCGCGTCGTGCTGGCCGCCCGCCAGGACGGCACGTTGACGGCGATGCGCCACGACACGATCGCCACCACGTCGACGTTCGAGGACTGGATGGAGATGTGCGGGATGCCGTCGCGGATCATGTACGCGGTGCCCAACCACGCGACCACGCACCGGATCGTGTCGCTGAACGTCGGCACGCCGACGTTCATGCGCGCGCCCGGCGAGGCGTCGGGCTCGTTCGCGCTGGAATCGGCGATGGACGAACTCGCGTGGCGGCTCGGCATGGACCCGGTCGCGCTGCGGCTCGCGAATTACGCGGCGGTCGATCCGCAGGACGGCAAGCCGTGGTCGAGCAACAAGCTGCGCGAATGCTACGAGGTCGGCGCGCGGCGCTTCGGCTGGTCGCGCCGCACCGGCGCGCCGCGCACGATGCGCGACGGCGACACGCTGATCGGCCTCGGGATGGCGGCCGCCACGTATCCGGCGAACCGCAGCGAAGCGTCGGCGCGGGCGCGCATCTTGCCGGACGGCACGGCCGAAGTCGCGTCGGGCACGCAGGACATCGGCACCGGCACCTACACGGTGATGACGCAAGTCGCGGCCGATGCGCTCGGTTTCTCGCCGCAGAACGTGCGCTTCGTGCTCGGCGATTCCAGCCTGCCGCGTGCGCCCGTATCAGGCGGCTCGCAGTCGGCGGCGAGCGTGGCGCCGGCCGTGCGCGAGGCCGCGCTGCAGGCGCGCGCGAAGCTGGTCGCGCTGGCGGTCGCCGCCCCCGGATCGCCGCTGCACGGCGCCGCGGCCGACGACGTGACGGTCGACAACGGCTGGGTCGTGCATCGCGGCGACCCTTCGCGGCGCGATCCGGCCGCGGCGGTGATCGCGCGCGCGGGCGGTCAGCCGATCGACGCGCAGGCGACGACGAAGCCGGGCGACGAGAAGTCGCGCTATGCGTCTCATTCGTTCGGCGCGGTGTTTGCCGAAGTGCACGTCGATGCCGAGCTCGGCACGATTCGCGTACCGCGCATCGTCGGCGTGTACAGCGTCGGCAGCCTGCTCAACGCGAAAACGGCACGCAGCCAGTTGATCGGCGGGATGGTGTGGGGGTTCGGCACCGCGCTCGAGGAAGGCTCGCATCTCGACGTGCGGCACGGCCGCTTCACGAATGCGAATCTCGCTGAATATCACGTGCCCGTGAACGCGGACATCGGCGAGCTGGATGTAAGTTTCGTCGACGAGCGCGACACGCATTTCAATCCGCTCGGCATTCGCGGCATCGGCGAGATCGGCATCACCGGTGTGCCGGCCGCGATCGCCAATGCGGTCTATCACGCGACCGGCGTGCGGGTGCGGGATCTGCCGATCACGCTCGACAAGGTGGCGATGCCGATGCGGGCGTGAGCGCCGGCGTCAGCGCCGCGGCGTCCTGCGCCGCACCTCGCTGCGCAGCCAGTCGAGCCACGTGCGGATCGCCGCTTCGTGCGGATGGCCGGGGCGCCACACGACGTAGTGCGCATACACGTCGGTGATGCGCACCGTCGACACGCGCACGAGCGTGCCATTCGCGAGCTCGGGCTCGATCAGCGAGCGGCGCGCGAGGGCGACGCCGCGCCCCTTCAGCGTCGCGTCGATCAGCGCGTTCGGATCGGTGAAACGCGGCGCGCGTGCGGATTCGGTGAGGTCGAGCCGCGCGGCCTGGAGCCACGGTTCCCACGGTTGGGCGGGATGACGCAGCAGCGTCGCGCGCACGAGATCGGCCGGCACGCGCGGCGCGACGCCGTCGCGATTGCGGTACGCGGGGCTCGCGACCGGAAAGATCGTCTCGTTCATCAGCTTCTCGGCGACGACGCCCGGCCACGTGCCGGGCCCGTAGCGCAGCGCGACGTCGATGCGGTCGCGCTTGCGCAGCGGTGCGAGCGCCACGTCCGGGTGCAGCACGATCGCGATGCGCGGATGCGCCGCCGCGAAGCGCGGCAGGCGCGGCGCGAGCCAGCGCTCGGCGACGCTCGGCAGCACGCTGACGTTCAGCGTGACGTCGCAGGTGCGCGGGCGACTGCGCACGGTGAGCGCCGGCTCGAACGCGCGCTCGAGCACGCTGAGGCCCTGGCGCACCTGCAGTGCGAGCGCGTGCGCGGCGTGCGTCGGCGTCGCGCCGTTACGTTCGCGCGTGAAGAGCGGATAGCCGAGCTGCGCCTCGAGCGCGCGGATGTGCTGGCTGACAGCGCCTTGCGTGAGCGCCAGTTCATCGGCCGCACGCGTGAAGCTCTGCAGCCGCACGGCGGTCTCGAACGCGCGCAGCGTCTGCAGCGGAGGAAGGTGGATGCGTCGCATGCGGGTATTAGTAACACTAATGTCCGAGCACGACAATTCATCGTTTGCGGCGGGCGGGCACGCGTTCCTACACTCGGTTCCGTCTTCCACCTCCCCGTCGGGCCCCACCACCATGAACGCCTATCGTCTCTATCTTTCGCCGGGCGCCTGCTCGCTTGCCGTCCACATCGCCCTGGAGGAAACCGGCGCGCCGTTCGACGTCGAGATCGTCTCCGTGCAGAAGCAGCAAAACCTCGAGGCGCGCTATCTCGCGATCAACGCGAAGGCGCGCGTGCCGGTGCTCGCGATTCCGGGCGAGCCGCACGTGCTGACCGAAACGCCGGCGATCCTCACGTATCTCGCGCGCCGTTATCCCGAGGCGCAATTGCTGCCGTTTGGGGACCCGCTGCGCGAGGCACGGTGCCACGAATGGCTCGCGTGGCTGGTCGGCTGGGTGCATGGCGTCGGCTATGGCGCGCTGTGGCGGCCGGGCCGCTTCATCGGCGATCCGGCCCTGCATGGCGAGGTCCGTGCGCATGGCCGACGCACGATCGAAGCCGCGAACGAAACGATCGAAGCCGCGCTCGCCGACGGCCGCACGTGGGCGGAGCCGGGCGCGCATTCGATCGTCGATCCGTTCCTGTTCGTGCTGTATCGCTGGGGCGTCGCGATCGGGCTCGACATGACGCGGCATGCGGCTTGGACTGCCCACGCGCAGCGCGAGGCCGAGCGGCCGGCGTCGCGGCGTGCGCTGGCGCGCGAGGCGGCCTGATGGATTGCGCGGGCGTCGTGGCGTGCGCGGCGACGCCCGCGTGAGACGGGCGGCTGCTATTTCACGGCGAACAGCGGATAGGTTGCGCCGGCGACCAGCGCGGCCGCGAGCCACACCACGCTCCACGAACTGACCGCGAGCAGCGGTGGAATCGCGAGCGGCGTCGCGAACAGCCCGAGGTAGACGATCGTATTGGCCATCCCGAGTGCGGTGCCCGCCTGATTCGCGCCTGCGAGCGTCGCGAGCTCCGTGTACGCGACGCCGTGCCACGCGGACACGCAGATGCCGGCGAACACGAGAATCGCGACGATCGCGGCGAGCGGCACGTGCGCATGGCCAGCCGTTGCGGCTGCGAGCAGCGCGAACGAGCCGGCCGCGACGAATACCGATCCGCGCAGATACGCGCGCCGGTTGCCGTGCCGGTCGGTATGACGGCCTCTCCACACGCGCATCACCATCGCGCCGAGCTGCAGCGTGACCATCGCCGCGCTGATGCCGGCGAGGCCGAGCCGGCCGAAGTCGTGCAGGAACACCGTCGCGAACGTGAGCACCGCGAACTGCGGCGCGCACAGCAGGCCGATGCCGAGCACGATGCGCCACACGGGGCCGCTCGCGAGCGGGTTGCGCCCTTGCCGCGCGGATGGCTGCCGCTCGACGGGGCGATGCGCGGCGGGGTGCGTCACGGCCGGTTCGGCCGGCGGCTCGTGCAGCCAGCGCCAGGTGAGCGCGGCCGATCCCGCGCACAGCAGCATCAGCGCGCCGAATACCGCGGCAAAGCCGATATGCGACGCGAGCGACGGCAGCAGCGCCGCGCCGATGCCGCCGCCGAGCGGCACGGCCGTCTGGCGGATGCTCATCGCGAGCCCGCGTTCGCGCTCCCCGAACCAGCGCATCACCGCGCGCCCGCTCGACCCGTTCACGCTGCCGCCGAGCAGGCCGACGCAGCACATCGCCGCGACGACGCGCATCAGCGGCGGCACGCCGTGCGCGGTCGGGACGATCGTGCCCACCATCAGCGCGAACATCGCGGCCGTCGCGACGAGCCCGGCGAGCAGCACGCGGCGGTCGCCGAAGCGGTCGGCGGCCATTCCCCACGGCAGCTCGGACAGTGCGACGCCGAAGCCGAGCGCGCCGAGCACGAGGCCGAGCGCGCCGTTGTCGAGGTGATAGGCGGAGCGCATCCACACGGCCGTGGTCGGAATGCCGGCCGCCGCGGCCGAAAAGCTCATGTTCGCGGCGACGCCGGCCGCCAGCACGCGCCAGCGATGAGCCGCGCCGCGCACGTCGCGGGCGGGCGAGGAGGGGGAAGCGATGCACGAGGTATCCATGACGGCAGGCCCGGGTGGAAATTGACATCCACAGTCTGGCGACCTACATTCATCCTGAAAATCGGAAAGTTCTTGATGAATCGTTCGATAAAGCAGGATGGTTGAGATGTCCGGACATGACATTCCACACGACGACGGCGAGTCGCTCGCGCTGGCCGATGCCACGCTGGCCCGGCCCAACTTCGACGTGGCGGCGCTGCGCAGCCTCGTCGCCGGGGTGGATCTCGGCAGTTTTGCGAAGGCGGCCGACCGCGTCGCGCGCTCGTCGTCGGCGGTGAGTGCGCAGATCCGCAAGCTCGAGGAGCAGGCCGGCACGCCGCTGTTCGTGAAGGCCGGGCGCGGGCTGGCGCTGACCGATGCCGGCGACGCGATGCTGCGCTATGCGCGGCGGATGATCGAGCTGAACGACGAGGCGGCCGCGGCCGTGCGCGGCATGAATCTCGACGGCTGGGTGCGGGTCGGGCTGCAGGAGGATTTCGGCGAGGCGATTCTGCCCGACGTGCTCGGGCGGTTCGCGCGTGCGCATCCGAAGGTGCGGATCGAGGCGCGCGTGGCGCGCAATGCCGACTTGCTCGACCGGCTCGACGCGAACCAGCTCGATCTCGCGCTGGTGTGGGGAGACCCGGCGTCGGCGGTGCTGGTGGCGCGCGCGGGGATCGATAGCGAAGCGATCGCGCAGGTGCCGATGCAGTGGGTTGGGGCGGCGGGCTCGGTCGCGGGCGGCTTCGGCATGCCGGGCGGTGGCGCGGAAGAGGGTATGGACGGCGGCGCGGACGAAACGGGTGACCGAGCGGTGCGAGAGTCCGGCGAGCCGCTGCCGCTCGTCGTGTTCGACCGGCCGTGCCGGTTCTTCAGCGCGGCGACCGGCGCGCTCGATCGCGCGGGCGTGCCGTGGCGCGTTGCGTTCACGACACCGAGTCTCGCCGGGCTATGGGCCGCGGCGGCGGCCGGCCTCGGGCTGACGGTGCGCTCGCAGTACGGGCTGCCCGCGTCGGTGCGCGTGCTCGATGCGGCTTCGTGCGGGCTGCCGGCCCTGCCGAGTTTGCCGCTGATCTTGCTGCGGCGCACGTCGTCGGCGACGCCGACCGTCGATCGGCTCGCGCGGATCGTGAAGCAGGCGGTGCGGGATGCGACGGAGGGGACGGGGGTGGCGCTGGCGGCGTGACGAAATGCTCGATTGCCGCTGCGGGTTGCGATTCGGCTGTCCCTCTGCCGATCGGTCGAATGGATCGATCAGGTGAACCTGACTACAGTGATGATCACTTGAAACGGAGGTCATCATGCAAAACGCGAATACGCCCGGTACCAATGCGGTCGATCCGGCCCAAAGGGCAGATGCCACGATCCGCGGTGACGGAACGTCAACTGATCGACTCGTGCCCGGCGATCCGCCTGTTCGGTTCGGTGTCCTGCAAGGGCAGGCGTGGATCGCGGACGATTTCGATGCCCCGCTGCCTGATTACCTGCTGGATGCCTTCGAAGGGCGCTGATGCGGCTGTTGCTCGATACGCACATCTTTTTGTGGATCGTGACCAATGACCCCAGGCTGAGCGCAAGGGCGCGCCGACTGATCTCGGCCGCCGACGTACGTTTCGTCAGCAGCGCGAGTATCTGGGAGGCCGCCATCAAGGCCGGCCTGGGGAAGCTCGACATCGACGTCGACAAGCTGATTCGTGCGATCGGCGCGAGCGGGATTCGCGAGCTACCCGTTCGGGCCGTGCATGGTGCCGCGGTCCGGGATCTGCCGCACCACCATCGTGATCCATTCGATCGCTTGCTGGTCGCGCAGGCCCGTCACGAGCCGCTTCAGCTCGTGACGGCCGATGCCTGTCTCGCGCGGTACGACCTGTCTCTCGTTCTGACAGTTTGAAGCAATCTGTCGGGGCGAAATCCATCGGTCGCCTGCACGTCATGTGGCGTCGCGGTTCATGCTGCCGCGACGTCCGGCTCGATTTCGTCCAGTTCCGCACAAATGGCCGCCAGCCGCTCCTTCAACCCTTCACTCGCCGGCACGAACGGCAGCCGCAACCCGTCCTCGCACCAGCCTTGCGCGGCCAGCACGGCCTTCACCGGCGCCGGGTTCGGCTCCGCGAACAGCGCCGCGACGAGCGGCTGCAGCGCGACCGCCAGGCGCCGCGCATCGGCGAGCCGGCCGTCGCGCAGCAGCGTATGGATGCGCACATGCCATTCGGGCAGCACGTGCGCGCTGCTCGCGATCGCGCCGTGCGCACCGGTGCACATCGCCGCGAAGTTCTGGTTGTCGTCGCCGGACAGGATCGCGAGCGGCGTGTCGTGCACGAGCCGGCTCATCCGGTCAAGCGTGCCGCCGCATTCCTTGATGCCGGCGACGCGCGGGTCGCGCGCGAGCGCCTGCAGCGTGTCCAGTTCGACGTTCACGCCGGTGCGGTACGGGATGTTGTAGACGAGCACCGGCAGGTCGGCCGCGTCGACGATCGCTTCGACGTGGCGTCGGATGCCGTCCTGCGTCGGCCGCACGTAGACGGGCGGCGTGACGAGCAGCCCGTCGGGTTGCAGCGCCGCGAGTTCGCGCGCACGGGCCGCCGCGAAATGCGTCGCGCTCGCGGTCAGCCCGACGACGATCGGCAGCCCCGGCGCCGAGTCGCGCAGCGTCGCGAATACGGCGTCCTGTTCGCGTGCGTCGAGCAGCACGCCTTCACCGGTCGTCGCGCCCGCGACGAAGCCCGCGAGGCCCGCGGCTGCATAGTGGCGCGCGAGTCGCGCGAGCGCGGCATGGTCGACTTCGCCGTGGTGGAACGGCGTGATGATCGGCAGCCAGATACCTTCGAAACGTGTGTTCATGCAAAGCCTCAGGATGGAAACGGAGTGGGAAGGAACCGTTCCGCCAGCGAAGAGCCGGAGCGAGGCGTGCGAGCAAGGAGAAAGAAACGACCTGCGGGCATCCCGTCCGGCATTCGCCTGACGGGACGCGACGTCCCCGTCAGTCGAGGAGTCGTTTTTTCAGTTTCAGCCCGGCTGCGCGCGCACCTGCCGCGACGGCGGCAAGGATCGGAAGCGAGCGCAGGGCAGCGGACATGGAGGAACCGGGAAAATGGGCTGAGCGGCGATCTTAACATCGGATCCGATCCGCGCGCGAGGGCACGCCATCGTTTAGCAGGATTCGAGATTTGCTTTCCACGACTGATTGGAAAGGGCGCCGCGCCCGGCCGCTAGAATGCCCGCTTACGTTTCGATGACAGCGCGTACGCGTGCCGTCACGCACATTCACCACCACTGGAAACGGGGCATATCACGATGGCAAGCATGAAGGGGATCGGCCGCTGGCTGCACACGGGCGCGGCGGCGGCGCTGGTCGTGGCGGCAACGGCCGCGCACGCGGATACGTCGATCCTGAACGTGTCGTACGACGTGACGCGCGAACTGTACAAGGACATCAACGCGGGTTTCGCCGCTGCCTACAAGCAGAAGACCGGCGAGACGGTCGCGATCAAGCAGTCGCACGGCGCGTCGAGCGCGCAGGCGCTGTCGGTGCTGCAAGGGCTGCAGGCCGACGTCGTGACGATGAACCAGCCGAACGACATCGACCTGCTCGCCGAGCGCGGCCAGCTGCTGCCGAAGGATTGGCGCGCGCGTTTCCCGGACAACAGCTCGCCGTACTCGACCACGATGGTGTTCCTGGTGCGCAAGGGCAACCCGAAGGCGATCAAGGACTGGAGCGATCTCGCGAAGCCGGGTGTCCAGGTGATCATCGCGAACCCGAAGACGTCGGGCAACGGCCGCTATGCGTATCTTGCCGCGTGGGGCTTCCAGAAGCAGAAGGGCGCGACCGACCAGCAGGCGATCGACTTCGAGAAGGCGATCTTCCGCAACGTGCCGGTGCTCGACTCCGGCGGCCGCGGCGCGACGACCACGTTCACGCAGCGCGGCATCGGCGACGTGCTGGTCACGTTCGAGAACGAAGTCGCGCTGATGGACACCGGCGCATCGGGCGCGCAGTTCGACGCGGTGTATCCGTCGGCGAGCATTCTCGCGGAGCCGCCCGTCGCCGTCGTCGACAAGGTCGTCGACAAGAAGGGCACGCGCAAGGTCGCGCAGGCGTATCTCGACTACCTGTACACGCCGGAAGCGCAGGAAATCATCGCGCAACACCATCTGCGCCCGCGCGACGCGAACGTGCTGAAGAAGCATGCGGCCGAATTCAAGTCGTTGAAGACGTTCAGCGTCGAGCAGGTCTTCGGCAGCTGGGCGAACGCGCAGAAGACGCACTTCGCGGACGGCGGAACGTTCGACCAGGTGATCGTCGACCGCAAGTGAGCGTCGACCGCAGGTGAGCGCCGCGCGCTCGCCCACACGCCGACGACGCAGCCGGCCGCTTCCGCGGCCGGCTTTTTTTGCGCCGCGCGGCCGGTAGCGCGACGGATTTCCATTCCGAACCGGCACGCATACCCGACCGCCGCCGCGCGTGCTACGCTCATCGCCTCCCAGCTTTCGGCACCGCGCGATGAACGTCGATTCGTCCTCCCCAGCCTCCCGCGGCCGTGGCCGCAAGCTCTGGTCGGGCACTCGCCCGGTGATCGCGTACGGGATGCCGCCGCTCGGCTGGCGCGACCTCTATCACCGCGCGCTGACGGTGAGCTGGCCCGTATTCTTTCTGTCGCTCGCCGTGCTGTTCCTGCTGCTCAACGGCGCCTTTGCGACGCTCTACCTGCTTGGCCATGCGCCGATCGCGAACCAGTCGCCGGCCGGCTTCGGTGGCGCGTTCTTCTTCAGCGTCGAGACCCTTGCGACCGTCGGCTACGGCGACATGCATCCGCGGACCGTCTATGCGCACCTGGTCGCGACGTTCGAGATCTTCGTCGGGATGTCGGGCATTGCGATGGCCACCGGGCTCGTGTTCGCGCGGTTTTCGCGGCCGCAGGCGAAGATCCTGTTCGCACGCTACGCGATCGTCCGGCCGTTGAACGGCAGGATGACGCTGATGGTGCGCGCCGCGAATGCGCGCCAGAACGTGATTGCCGAGGCGCAGGCGAAACTGAGGCTGATGCGCGTCGAAGGCACGCACGAGGGCTATACGCTGCGCAAGATCCACGACCTGGCGCTTGTGCGCAGCGAGCATCCGATCTTCCTGCTCGGCTGGAACCTGATGCACGTGATCGACGAATCGAGCGCGCTGTTCGGCGAGACACCCGAGTCGCTCGCCGCGCGCGACGCGTCGTTGCTGATCACGATCGAAGGCTCGGACGAGACGACCGCACAGGTGATGCAGGCGCGTCATTCCTGGGAGCATGACGAGATCCGCTGGCGTCACCGCTATGTCGACCTGATGCACGACGAAGACGGCATCACGCACATCGACTACACGCATTTTCATGAGGTGGTGCCGGTCGACGCCGATACCGACGAGCGCGGCTCGCCGGGCGCGGTGGTCAATGCCGGTGCCGCGACGTCGGGCCCTGCCACGTAGGCATGCTCGCGGGCGGCGGGTAGCGCCGCCCACGCGCTGCACATCGACACGTCACGCATGCAGCAGGCGCGCCGCTTCGCGCTGTTCGATCGCGACCGCGCGGCGGAATGCGTCGCGATCCTCGGCGCGCGCGACGTAGTCGCCGAGCACGCCTTCGTGCGGCAGCAGATGCGCGTCGAACGCGATCTTCAGCGTGCTGGCGAGCAGCAGGTCGGCTGCGGTGAAGCGGTCGCCGACGAGCCACGGAGCATGGGCGAGCGCTTGCGCGAGTGCGCGCTGCACGCGCGTGATGTTGCCCCAGCCGAACGCGACCGGATTGCCCGACGCGCCGGTGAATTTTTCGGCCATCGCCGGTTCGAGGCAGGTCGGCGTGAAGAACATCCATTGGAGGAAACGGCCGCGCAGCGGATCGTCGGGCGCGACGCCGAGCCCGGCGCCCGGGCAGCGGTCGGCAAGATAGAGCAGCACGGCGCCCGATTCGGCGAACGGCATGCTGCCGTCGTCGAGCGCGGGCAGCTTGGCCATCGGGTTGACCTGCACGAACGCGTCGCTGCCCTGTTCGTGCGAACGCAGGTCGATCGGCACGAGTTCGTACACCACGCCGAGTTCTTCAAGCATCCACAATGCCCGGAATGCCCGGGTCTTCGGCCAGTAGTAGAGCTTCATCGTGCCTCCGCGTTGGGGTGCAGCTGTCGGTCCGGTGGATGCTCCAGCGTACCCGAGCAGCGGCGGTTCGGACAGGGGCGCCCGACTAGGGGCGCTAGCTGCGTGTGATGGCCAGATGCGTTGTGTGTCGAGCGTGAATCAGGCAAAAGACCGGGCAAAGCCTTATGGTGCAAGGAGGTATTTAAATAACTAGTTATTTTTAAACTAGTTATAAATTTTACGGAAGAGCCCGGTGCAGGCCGGCATCCTGCACACGGCATCACGGAGCCCGCAGCGTCCGTGCACACGCCAACACGGGCATTGCTCCGCAAGCGCCGATGCATTGCGAAACAGGGAAATCATGGGAGACAACTCACGCATGGCAAACGACGATCGCACCACGATCATTGCGAGAAGAACGCCGGAATCGGCGGCGATGGTGGCCGAGGTCAAGCGGGCGATGTCGATCGCCGCGCGGATCAATCGCCTGACGTTCGACGATGTTGCCGAAGTTCGTACATTATTCGGAGAACTGATCGGCACGCAGGTGGACGACGGCTTCGTGTTGATCCCGCCGTTCCATGCGACAGGCGGCACCGGCATGAAGCTCGGGCGCAATGTGTTCATCAACCAGAACTGCACGTTCTACGATCTCGGCGGGCTCGAGATCGGCGATGACGTGATGATCGGGCCGAACGTCAGCCTCATCACGTCCGGCCATCCCGTCGAACCTTCGCGGCGGCGCGACTTCGTCGTCGCGAAGCCGATCGTGATCGAACGGAACGTCTGGATCGGCGCCGGCGCGACGATCATCGGCGGTGTGACGGTCGGGGAGAACTCGGTGGTGGCTGCCGGGGCCGTCGTCACACGGGATGTTCCGCCGAATGTGCTGGTCGGCGGTAATCCGGCAGCGGTCATCCGGTCGATTGCCGAGTAATGCGGCTTGAGGGCGCGTGCCCGTTCGAGGCAGCCGGGATGGGCGGATGTGGATAACCCACTCCCGAGGCGACTCGAAACACTGTGTATTTGAACGGTGAGCGCGCCGCCGAGGCAGTCTGGATGGAGCTTTCCGGTAAATGCCCGATAGCCGTCGGCGGATGCGCGGGCCGTTCCGGTCGACGGTCGGACGAAAGTCGCACCGCGAGATCGGTTGTGGATATCCTCACACCGAAACGACTCGGCGCCCTGTGCATTTCACAGGTGAGGGTCACCGGATGATACGGAATGAATGAAGCGGGGTGTGGACAACTCGTCCGCGAAACGACGCGAAATGCTGTGGAATTCAACGGTGAGGGGCGGCGTCCGATCGGGCGATGCGCCTTTCCTGGCGCGGTTTACCGGTCTTTGCGCGGTGCGAGGCGTCGCGCATTCTAGCCGAACGCGCGCATGCTTGGCGGAACCGCGTGCGTGCCGCGACGTGGAGATCCGGTTCCGGCTGTCACCCGGAAGGCCGTGCATTTTAACGGCGAGTGCGGGTGCGTGGTCTGCAACGTGCAGATTTCGCTGCGCCTTGCCGCGTTCGCAAACGACTCGAAGCACTGCGCAATGCAGCGGCGAGCGCGAATACGCGAGCGGTGGTCGGCGCGGCAAGATGCGATCGTTCCGCCAGCGGTTCCGTCCGAAGTGGCGTGCATGTCCGGTTCGGACGCGAGCGTGCGAGCGGGGCCAACGCGAGCCCCCGTGTGGATATCCGATCACCGAAACGACTCGCGACACTGTGCATTTCAACGGTGAGTGGCAGTACTCGATCGGCCGGCGAGCCTTGTCCCGCAGGGATTTCCGGCCGGTCGAACCTTTCGCCGCGTGCATCCGTCATCGCATCGGCGGATGCGCATGCATGTGGATATCCTGCGTCGCGGACCACTCGACGCGCTGTGGTTTTCAACGGTGAGGGTGCCCGCGAGGATGGTCGGTAATGCCGGATCGGGCGGGGATAACCGCTGTTGCAGACACTCGAAGCCCTGTGTATTTCAACGGTGAGCGCGAGCCCGCGATTGTGCCGCATGCGCGTTGTGGCGTACATGTCCGGCCGATAAACCTGCTCGTGCCGCAGTGTGTACTTCTGCGGAGTGTGTGAATCCGCGATTGCGCAGCATGCGGGTTCCAGCGTGCCTTTCCGGCCGACAAACCCACGCGCGATCCGGTGTATTTCCACGGCGAGTGTGAGTCCGCGATTGTGCGGCATGCGTGTACCTGGGCGCCCGTCCGGCGGATCGTCCGGCTCGCGACCCAGGGCGTTTCCACGGTGAGCACAGGCCCGTGATTGCGCAGCATGCGTGTTTCAGCGTGCCTTTCCGGCTGATAAACCCGCTCGCGACCCAAAGTACTTCCACGTTGAGTGCGCGTTCGCGATTGTGCAGCATGCGGGATTCGGCACGCCTGTCCGGCCAATAAGCCGGCTCGCGATCCAGTGTATTTCCACGATGAGTGCCCGACCGCGATTGTGCGGCATGCGGGTTCCGGCATGCCTTTCCGGCTGATAAACCCGCTCGCGACCCAACGTACTCCCATCATGAGCGCGAGTCTGCAATTGCCCGGCATGCGTGTTTCTGCACGCCATTCCAGTCCACAAACTCACTCACGACCCTGAGCATTCGAACGTTGAAGGCGAGCCGCCGATCGACGCAACATACCTTCGCCGATGTGGATATCCGCAGCCGAAACCCACTCGCCGCGCTGTGAATTTCAATGGTGAGCCTCGAGGCAAGCGCCGAATTCATGCCGCCAACGATGTGGACATCCCGGCCACCAAGCCACTCGAAACGCTGTGCAATCGAACGGTGAGCGCGCGAGCCCGGCCGGCCGAGGGACGCGGCGTTGTGGACATCCAGCGTCGCCAACCAATCGCAACCCTGTGCATTTCAATGGTGAGGGTCACCGCCGAGAGGTGCCGAAACCCTTGTCAGACGGGGCGCGAGCGCCACCCGCCCCCTACCCGGAGCCGCCGTCGGGCAGCCACGCGTTTCCCGGCAAACAACCCGCCCGCCCCGACGCGTCGCCCATCCCGCCGACCGCCGTGCGCGAAAACTCTCTCAAATCCCGGCAAAAAGCTGCGCAGTTTTTCTCACGAAGGGTCCACTCGAGCAAGATGAGAAAAAACATTCTCGGCTGCGCACGAAAAAATAGAGCTATTCGCTGCCGCCAGTCCCGCGTCGCCCGACGCCCTGCCGAGCAGCCCAGAACAGCACAATCCGGAGACATCCCCCCATGACTGCCCGCCTGCCCGTCGACGGCACGCCTGCCCTGTCCGACTACCGCCTGACCGACAACCTGACCGCGACGCGCGGCCGGATCTTCCTGACCGGCACGCAGGCGCTGGTTCGCCTGCTGCTGATGCAGCGCACGGTCGACGCCGAACAGGGGCTCAACACGGCCGGCTTCGTCAGCGGCTATCGCGGCTCGCCGCTCGGCATGGTCGACCAGCAGCTGTGGAAGGCGAAGAAGCTGCTCGACGCCGGCGGCGTGCGCTTCCTGCCCGCGATCAACGAGGAACTCGGCGGCACGGCCGTGCTCGGCACGCAGCGGGTCGAGGCCGATCCCGAGCGCACGGTCGAGGGCGTGTATGCGATGTGGTACGGCAAGGGCCCGGGCGTCGATCGCGCCGGCGACGCGCTGAAGCACGGCAACGCGTACGGCTCGTCGCCGCATGGCGGCGTGCTCGTCGTCGCGGGCGACGACCACGGCTGCGTGTCGTCGTCGATGCCGCACCAGAGCGACTTCGCGATGATCGCGTGGCACATGCCGGTCGTGAACCCGGCGAACATCGCCGACATGCTCGAATTCGGCCTGTACGGCTGGGCGCTGTCGCGCTACTCGGGCGCGTGGGTCGGTTTCAAGGCGATCTCGGAAACGGTCGAATCCGGCTCGACCGTCGACCTCGACGCGCTGCAGACGCAGTGGCCCGCGCCGGAAGGCTTCACGCCGCCGGCGGGCGGCCTGCACAACCGCTGGCCCGACCTGCCGAGCCTCACGATCGAGGCGCGCCTCGCGGCGAAGCTCGACGCGGTGCGCCATTTCGCGCGCACCAACAGCATCGACAAGTGGATCGCGCCGAGCGCGCAGGCGAACGTCGGCATCGTGACCTGCGGCAAGGCGCACCTCGACCTGATGGAAGCGCTGCGCCGCCTCGACCTGACGGTGGCCGATCTCGACGCGGCCGGCGTGCGGATCTACAAGGTCGGCCTGTCGTATCCGCTCGAGATGACGCGCGTCGAAACCTTCGTCGACGGCCTGGCCGAAGTGCTCGTGATCGAGGAGAAGGGCCCCGTCATCGAGCAGCAGATCAAGGACTACCTGTACAACCGCACGGAAGGCGCGCGCCCGCGCGTGCTCGGCAAGCACGACGCCGCCGGCGCCTGTCTGCTGTCCGAGCTTGGCGAGCTGCGCCCGTCGCGCATCCTGCCGGTGTTCGCCGACTGGCTCGCGCGCCACAAGCCGGCGCTCGACCGTCGCGAACGCGTGGTCGATCTCGTCGCGCCGCAGATCCTGTCGAACGAGGCGGACGCGGTGAAGCGCACGCCGTATTTCTGCTCGGGCTGCCCGCACAACACGTCGACGAAGGTGCCGGAAGGCTCGATCGCGCAGGCCGGCATCGGCTGCCACTTCATGGCGTCGTGGATGGAGCGCGACACGACGGGGCTGATCCAGATGGGCGGCGAGGGCGTCGACTGGGCCGCGCACGCGATGTTCACCAACACGAAGCACGTGTTCCAGAACCTCGGCGACGGCACCTACTTCCACTCGGGCATCCTCGCGATCCGCCAGGCCGTGGCCGCGAAAGCGAACATCACGTACAAGATCCTCTACAACGACGCGGTCGCGATGACGGGCGGCCAGCCGGTCGACGGCAGCATCTCGGTGCCGCAGATCGCGCGGCAGGTCGAGGCGGAAGGCGTGTCGCGCTTCGTCGTCGTGTCCGACGAGCCGGAGAAGTACGACGGTCATCACGGCCAGTTCCCGACGGGCACGACGTTCCATCACCGAAGCGAACTCGACTCCGTGCAGCGCGAGCTGCGCGAGACGCCGGGCGTCACCGTGCTGATCTACGACCAGACCTGCGCGGCCGAGAAGCGGCGCCGCCGCAAGAAGGGCGAATTCCCCGACCCGGACAAGCGCCTGTTCATCAACGACGCGGTGTGCGAAGGCTGCGGCGATTGCGGCGTGCAGTCGAACTGCCTGTCGGTCGAGCCGCTGGAGACGCCGCTCGGCCGCAAGCGTCGCATCGACCAGTCGTCGTGCAACAAGGACTACTCGTGCGTGAACGGCTTCTGCCCGAGCTTCGTGACGGTCGAAGGCGCCGCGCTGAAGAAGGCCGCGGGTGCCGCATTCGACGAAGCCGCGCTCGCCGTGCGGGTCGACGCGCTGCCGGTGCCGGCGACCCATCTCGACGCGGCACCGTTCGACATGCTCGTGACGGGCGTCGGCGGCACGGGCGTCGTGACGGTCGGCGCGCTGATCAGCATGGCCGCGCATCTCGAAGGCAAGAGCGCGTCGGTGCTCGACTTCATGGGCTTCGCGCAGAAGGGCGGCTCGGTGCTGTCGTTCGTGCGGATCGCATCGAGCGACCGGTGGCTGAACCAGGTGCGCATCGACACGCAGCAGGCGGACGTGCTGCTCGCGTGCGACATGGTCGTCGGCGCGAGCGCCGAGGCGCTGCAGACGGTGCGCCACGAGCGTACGCGGATCGTCGTCAACACGCACAAAATCCCGAACGCGTCGTTCGTGCAGAACCCCGACGCGAACCTGCATGCGGATGCGCTGCTCGAGAAAATGCGCCACGCGGCCGGCGACGGCTACCTGTCGAGCTGCGACGCGCAGGCGCTCGCCGCGAAGTTCCTCGGCGACTCGATCGGCGCGAACATCCTGATGCTCGGCTATGCATGGCAGCTCGGCCTCGTGCCGGTGTCGCTCGCGGCGCTGATGCGCGCGATCGAGCTGAACAACGTCGCGGTGCCGATGAACAAGCTCGCATTCTCGATCGGCCGGATGGCGGCCGGCGACGCGGCGAGCCTCGATGCGTTGTGGAATGCGCGTCACACGGTGGCCGCGCACGCCGCGCCGGAGACGCTCGCCGAGCTGATCGCCGATCGCGAAGCGCGTCTCGATGCTTACGGCGGCGCACGCTATGTCGAGCGCTACCGTGCGCTCGTGAGTGCGGCGCGTGCGAAGGGCGACGACGCGCTGACGCGCGCGGTCGCGACGACGTTCCACCGGCTGCTCGCGGTGAAGGACGAATACGAGGTCGCGCGGCTGTACACGGACGACGCGTTCCGCACGGCGCTCGAAGCGCAGTTCGAAGGCGTGCCGGGGCAGGCCTATCGCGTGAAGTTCAACCTGGCGCCGCCGACGGTCGCGAAGGCCGGCCGCGACGGCAGCGCACCGAAGAAGCGCGTGTTCGGCCAGTGGATGTGGCCGGTGTTCGGCATGCTGGCGCGCGTGCGCAGCCTGCGCGGCACGTGGCTCGATCCGTTCGGCCGCACGGTCGAGCGCAAGATGGAGCGTGCGCTCGCCGACGACTACGAGACGACGCTCACGCGTGCGCTCGCCGCGATGACGGCCGGCAATACGGCGCAGGTCACGCAGCTGGCCGACCTCCACGCCCGCGTGCGCGGCTTCGGTCACGTGAAGGTGCGCAATCTTGCCGGCGTGAAGCGCGCGGAGCGCGAGCTCGCATTGCAGCTCGGCATCGAAGCGGCGACGAGCGCGGCCGTGCAGCACGCGCTCGACGAGATGAAGGGCGCGGGGATGCTGAAGGGGATTCCGGTCGTCGTCGCGAAGTAGCGCGAACGCGGGCGGATGTGAAAACGGCGACGCATGTGCGTCGCCGTTTTTTCTTGGGCCGCGGCGGCTGCGTACCGGCAGCGGCCGGCCCTTTAGAGAATGCCTTTCTTGCGCGTCGACAGCGCGGTTTCCGACAGGTCGATCTCGCGGAGCAGCTTCGTCAGCGTCTCGTCGGAAATCTTGCTCTCGCTGCGCAGCCGGTACAGCGCGGAGCGTTCCGCGCGCACGGCCGCGATCCGCATCTGCAGTTCCATCGTTTCGGCCTGCTTCGCTTCCGCGCGCGGCGTGGGGCCGTCCTCGGCGAGCGTCGCGAGGCGGCGGCGGTACTGGTCCATCACGCGTGCGGAGATATCCGCGCAGCGTGCGGCGCCCGATTCGTCGAGATCGACTGAGATCGCGTCGTGCGACGAGTCGATCGCGCGGATCGCCGCCTGCGCGGCGGCCGCGCGCGCGGCGCGTTCCTCGTCGCCGAGCGGGCTGCGCGACGAACGCACGCCGCGCAGCAGCAGCGGCAGGCCGACCACCGCGACGACGAGCGAGCCGAGGATCACGGCCGACGCGACGAAGATCGCCGTGTCGCGGCCCGGCAGCGGCACGCCGTCGGACAGCGCGACCGGAATCGACAGCACGCCGGCGAGCGTGACCGCGCCGCGCACGCCGCCGACCGTCATCACCGCGATCGTGCGCACGCCGGCCATCGTGCCCGCGAGGCCGTGGCGGGCGGCGCGACGGCTCGCGAACCAGCGCAGCAGCCAGACCCACAGGAAGCGGATCGCATACAGCGCGAGCATCATCGCGCAGACGTTGAAGATCATCCGGCCGACGAGCGCGTCGCTCGTGTGGTGCGCGTCGACGAGCGTGCGGCCGATGATGTGCGGCAGCTGCAGCCCGAGCATGATGAACACCATGCCGTTGAACACGAACTCGATCATCGCCCACGTGCTTTCGGCACGCACGCGCGACGCGACGGTGCTTTTACGTGAGAAGCTCGTGTAGTTCATCATCATCCCGGCCGACACGGCCGCCAGCACGCCCGACAGGTCGAGGTGCTCGGCGAACAGGTAGGCCGCGAACGGTACGAGCAGCGTCATCACGATGCCGGGGGCCGGATCGCCTTCCTGCTCGGCGTTCAGGAAGCGCGTCGACAGCGCGCTGAACGCCCACGACACGATCGCGCCCGTCGCAAGGCCGCCGGCCGCGACGATCACGAACGTGACCGATGCGTCGCGCAGCGAGAACATGCCCGTCAGCGCGGCCGCGATCGCGAATTTCAGTGCGACGAGGCCCGACGCGTCGTTCATCAGCGCTTCGCCTTCGAGGATGTGCATCAGTTGCGGCGGGATCCGGCCCTTTCCGGCGATGCCGGACAGCGCGACCGCGTCGGTCGGCGACAGCACGGCCGCGAGCGCGAACGCGATCGGCAGCGGCAACTCGGGTATCAGCCAGTGCGCGAAGTAGCCCACTGCGAGTACCGTCATGAACACGAGCCCGAATGCGAGCATCAGGATCGCGCGGCGCTGCAGGTACAGCTCGCGCTTCGGAATCCGCCAGCCGTCCGCGAACAGCAGCGGCGGAATGAACAGCAGCATGAAGATTTCGGGATCGAACGTGACGTGCAGGTTCAGCTTCGGCCACGCGAGCATTGCGCCGAACGCGATCTGCATCAGCGGCAACGGCAGTTGGAACGGCAGGAGGCGTGTGACGGCGCCGGATAGCGCGACGGTCAGCAGCAGGATCAGGACGGTGAAGACGATTTCCATCGATACGGCGAATACGGGGAATGAAACGATCGTACGGAGTGTAGCGTGCTGGCGTGACGGCTGCGCTCGAGCGGCCGGTGCGCGTGCACGAAAACGGTGCGCGTGACCTGCGCCGGGATGGTGCGGCAACCCGGCGCGAGCCATGCGGCGCACGGGCGGTCGGCGCCTTGCACGGAGCT
Source organism: Burkholderia sp. AU33803 (assembly GCF_002223095.1). Lineage (NCBI taxonomy): Bacteria > Pseudomonadati > Pseudomonadota > Betaproteobacteria > Burkholderiales > Burkholderiaceae > Burkholderia > Burkholderia sp. AU33803. The sequence continues at coordinate 833,870 of NZ_NKFJ01000005.1, read as the reverse complement.
TGCTTGAGGTTCGGCAGCCGTCCGGCGTCGACCGGGCAACCGAGGGTCCAACCAATGACATTGCACGCGCCGCTCGCTTCGTCGGGCGCCGCGTTCGAAGGCAATACCAGGAGGAAGGCATGACGATCGTGCAACAGGAGCGTCCGGCCGCCGCGTCGCCGTACCGGTTCGAGCGGGAGGTGAGTTCCGGCTTCGAACGTCTGGCGACGCAGCACCGCGACATGACGCTCACGACCGTATTCCAGCCGATTTTCAGCCTGTCGCACCAGCGGGCGGTGGGCTACGAGGCGCTGCTGCGCGCGCACGATGCGCTCGATCGCGCCGTGTCGCCGCTCGACGTGTTCGGCGAAGCCGCGCGCCGGGGCGAGCTGCTGCAGCTCGACCGGCTCGCGCAGGCGCTGCATCTCGAGAACTTCGCGCTGCTCGGCGCCGAGCGCGAGTGGCTGTTCCTCAACGTGCATCCGGGCGTGCTCACCGACCCGTTCCAGGCGGCCGCGCTGCTCGCGAACCTGAAGCGGCTCGGCATGCCGCCGCGCCGCGTCGTGCTCGAAGTGCTCGAGCAGCGCGCGGAAGACGTCGAGCGGCTTGCCGAAGCCGTGCGCGAATTCCGCACGCACGGCTTCCTGATCGCGCTCGACGATTTCGGCGCGGGCCACTCGAACCTCGAGCGGATCTGGCAACTGAACCCGGACATCGTGAAGCTCGACCGGATCATGCTGTCGCACGCGGCGCATCGCACGGGGCTCACCGCGATCCTGCACGGGCTCGTGACGCTGCTGCACGAGGCCGGCAAGCTGGTGCTCGTCGAGGGCATCGAGACCGAGCACGAGGCGCAGATCGCGCTGTCGTGCGAGGCCGATTTCGTGCAGGGCTACTACTTCGGCCGGCCGGCGCCGGGGCTGCCGGACAGCGCGGCCGCGACGGGCTGCATCGGCGAGCTGACCGAGCGCTTCCGGCAGCAGACCGACGCGCGCGAACGGCGCGATGCGCAGCGGCTCGCGCCGTACCTGCGCGCGTTCGAACGTGCGGCCGAGCGTCTCGCGGCCGGCGAGCCGCTCGACGAGGTGTGCTGGAACTTCCTCGCGCTCGACGCGGCCGCGCGCTGCTTCCTGCTCGACGCGCACGGCCGACAGTCGGGCCGCAACGTCGTGCTGCGCGCCGACCGCGCGCTCGCCGAGGCGCGCTTCTCGCCGCTGGCGGACGCGCAGGGCGCGAACTGGCTGCGTCGGCCGTATTTCCGCTCGGCGATCGCCGAGCCGGGGCGCGTGCAGGTCACGCGGCCGTACCTGTCGATCAACGAGGCGCAGCCGTGCGTGACGCTGTCGGTGGCCGTGCGCATCGGCGACGCGCAGCGCGTGCTGTGCGGCGATATCGACTGGCGCGACGACGAAGCGGACGGCGGCTAGCGCCGCGCGCATCGCGGGCGGCGGTGGCGGGCGAGGCGAGCGGAGCGGGCCCGCCGTTGCGTTCGCCCCGCGCTTCCCCGACAATGGCTCGACCGCGGCGATCGTGACCGCGCGCGCCGTCCCGGGGGCCACCATGGCGGCGAATAACAAGGAAAACACAATGAAAAGACCGATTTCGCTGACCATTCTCGCGTGGATCATCATCGTGACCAACGCGATCACGTGCGTCTATACGCCGTTCTCGATCGGCATGCCGACCGCCCAGGCGCTGCTGTCGCACTACCTGCTGCCCGTCTGGGCGACGCTCGGCATCAGCGTGATCCTGGAAGCCGTGAACGTCGTGATCGGCATCGCGATCCTGAAAGGCCGCGAGTGGTCGCGCAAGGCCTACATCGTGACGTTCGTGATCGGCATTGCGTTCTCGTTCGTCAACATGCCGGCGTCGATGTATGCGGTGCTGATTCCTGGCGTCCTGCTGTTCGCGCTGTTCGTCTACCTGCTGTTCCGGCGCCCCGCGACCGCGTATTTCCGACAGGCCGTCGCGTGAGCGTCGTGCGTAACGCGCTGGCGATCGTGCCGTTCTCGATCGCCGGCTTCTGCGTGATCGCCGCCCAGATGGCGGCGTTCATGAAAGTCGGCCACGCGGGCGCGACCGTCCTATTCGTCGCCGTGCTGTTCGCGGTATCGGCCGTGCTGCTCGCTGCGGGCGCGTTTGCCGGCGCATTCCGGCCGCGTGCGCGCGGCGCGGGCATCGTGCTGCTCGTCGCGGCCGCGACCACCGCGCTCGGGATGGTGGGCTGGGGGACGCTCGTGCTCACACCGGCGATCGTCGACGTGATGCAGCAGCAGGGCGCGTACTTCAACGCGCGCATGTTCCGCTTCGTGCCCGGCACCGGCGTGACGGCGTTGTCCGCGCTCGTCGGCGTCTGGCTCATGCGGCGCGGCTGACGTACCCGGCTGAAATACGCCGCTGAAGTACGTGGTGGCCGGCACGCTGGCGTCCGTCACGCGGCTCGGCTAGGATGCGCGAATTGTCCTGACGATTCGCGGGCCGCCCATGAACCGAAACGCCGCCTCCTCCGTTCTTCTCGAAGTGATCGCCACGACCGTCGGCGATGCGAAGGCCGCCGCCCGCGCGGGCGCCGACCGCCTCGAACTCGTGACCGCGATCACCGAGGGCGGGCTGACGCCGAGCGTCGGCCTGATCGAAGCCGTCGTGGCCGCCGTGCCGATTCCGGTCAACGTGATCGTGCGACCGCACAGCCGGTCGTTCGTCTATGACGCCGACGATCTCCGCGTGATCGAACGCGACGTGCGTGCAGCCGTCGCGGCCGGTGCGAACGGCGTCGTGTTCGGCGCGCTCGACGCACGCGGCGACGTCGATCTCGGCGCACTGGCCCGCATCGCGGCCGCGGCGGACGGCCGCGCACTGACTTTCCACCGCGCGTTCGACGTGTCGCGCGACCTCAATGCCGCGTTCGACGCGCTGCTGCGCGTGCCGGCCGTCACGTCGGTGCTGACGTCGGGCGGCCATCCATCGGTGCTCGACGCGGTCGCGACGATCACGCGGCTCGCGCGGCAGGCGGCAGGCTCGACCTGCACGGTGCTGGCCGGCTCGGGGCTCACGGTCGACGCGGTCGGCGATTTCGTCCGCGCGACCGGCGTGCGCGCGGTGCATTTCGGCTCGGGCGTGCGGCCGCGCGGCGAGGTGCTGGCGCCGGTCGATCAATCACTCGTCGAGCGCGTGCGCGCGGCGATCGACGGCGCGGCGGCACACGTGTGATGCACACGGTGTACGGTCGCGGGCAGCGGCCGTGTGCGCCGATACGACACACCGGTGCGTCATCCGGAAGGGCGGGCCACATGACGGGCGTGTCACCCGCCACGCAGGACGGCGCAGATGACAGCGCACGCGTCTATCCGGTGCAGGCGCTGGCGCGCATGCTGCAGCCGCGCGCCAGCGAGTATGCGGTCGACGGCCTCGACGGCCTGCGCCGGCCGGGGCGGGAAGACCGTGATCCGCTACGCGCAGGGCAACGCGGTACAGACGATCTGGCGACGCACGGCGGCGCGCAGGCGTCCCGTCACGTATTGCGTACGAACCAGGTCCGCTTGGCCGTGCCCAGCAGCGCGCGATAGACCACCCACGACACGACGAACGTCGCGGGCGCCGACAGCGATGCGGCGAACCCCGTCGCCTGGTTCAGCGCGAGCCCGACGAATGCGCCGGCGAACCAGGCGGTCAGTCCGCCCGGGTTGAAGGTCGGCACATGCGCGTCGCGGCATTCGACGTCGTCGCCGACCAGTTTCCCGTAGCGATCCGACAGGATGTGCGCGAGCGCGACGCCGACCCATGCGACGACGAAGATCCCCTGGTACGCGAGCGCCTGCAGGATCCGCGAGAAGATGTCCGCCATCATCAGCGCATAGACGACCGCGCCCACCACGAGCGCCCACACGAATTTCGGCGCGCGCAGGCCGGCCACCTTCAGGAAGAACGCCTGCATGTTGACGGTAGCGAGGTAGTAGTTCGCGGTGTTGATCCGCGATTGCGTGACCCACACGAACAGCAATCCCCATACGCCCATCAGCTTCAGCAGCGCGAGCACCACGGATACTTCGGAGAGCGTACCGAGTCCCGGAATCGTGCTGACGAGATAGATGCCGGCCGCGCCGTTGACGAGAAACGTGACGAGGTAGAACGGCATCCCGAAGTTGAAGCGGCCGTGATAACCCGCGTCTTCCTTGCGGCCGAAGCGCGCGTAGTCGAACGTGAACATCATCAGCACCCACACGCCCATGTAGTAGACGAAGCAGTGCCACCAGCCGCCGGCCGGCACGGCGCCCGTCGGCCCGAAATCGAGCCAGGCCGCGTGGTAGCCGTATTCGGCCGTCGCGAGCCCGACCGCCGCGAGCAGCCCGAGCAGGTAGAACGGCAGCAGCACGCCGTTGAACTTGTCGAGCCAGTGCTGCACGCTGCCGAACACGAGCGGCACGCTGTAGCAGACGACGATCAGCGCGGCCCATTTGTAATCGAGCCCGGGAAACTGGTGATGCGCGGCGACCGCGATCACCGAACCCTCGAACACCGCGTAGTAGATCGCCGTCGCGAAGAAGATCAGCGTCGCGAGCGCCGCACCCGCGCTGCCGAACAGCACGCGCGAGAACAGCGCGACCGAGAGTCCCGTGCGGATCGCATAGCGGCTGATGATCGTGTTGACGAGGCCGTACGACACGACCGACAGCGCCATTCCGATCAGCGCGTTGCGCGCGCCATAGGTGAGCGCGAGCGTGGCGCCCACGACGATGTAGAACACCGCGCTGCACACGGCCCACCACGCCATCGTCAGCGAAAAGGGCGGCATGCGCGCGTGGTCGGGAACGGCGAGCGTCGACAGGTCGAGATCCTCGTCGGGGCGAGCCTGAGCCAGGTTGGCCATGATCGTGCTCCTTGATGAGCGGAAACTGCGAACGACGTCTCGGCCGCGGCACATGCGATCCGCAGGGTTGCCCCGACGTCGGGCGGGCAACCGGTTCGGCAGGAACGGAAACAGCGCGCAAGCGTCCCCGCCGCGCGGCGCACGGCCGCGCGGTCGGGAAACGACAGCGGAACAGGAACGAGACGGCGTCAGGCGCCCGGCACGCGCGCCGGGCGCCCGGAGCTCAGTCCCGCAGCACGGCGCGCAGCAGCGCGAGGCGCCGCTGGTACTCGCGGCGCGCGGCGAGCGCGTCGGCCATCGTCACGCGCACGAAGCGCGCGCGGTGGTTGGGCTGCATCTGGCCGATCAGGTCCATGTCGGCGCTGATGACCGTGCCGATCGTCGCGTAGCCGCCGCCCGACACCGCGTCGCGGTGCAGGATGATCGGTTCGAGCCCGGCCGGCACCTGGATCGAGCCGATCGGGTAGCACGCATCGACGATGTTGGACGGATCGGCGCCTGCGCCGAATGGCTGCTCGCGCGGCCGGAACTGCAGCGCGCGGCCGTTCTTGTAGCGGTAGCCGATGCGGTCGGCTTCGGGCGCGACCGTCCATTCGTCGTCGAAGAAGGTGCGCGCCGATTCGTCGGTGAGCCGGTGGTGGTACAGGCCCGTCAGCACGCGCAGCTCGACCGGGTTGTCGAGCGGCCGGCTCACGGCCGCCGGCAGCTCGCGTCCTTCGCGGTGCGTGCCGGCGGGGGCACCGATCGGCAGCCGGTCGCCTTTCTGCAGGCGCCGGCCCGCGTGGCCGCCGATCGCGCCGAGCGTATAGGTCGAGCGGCTGCCGAGCACGACCGGCACGTCGATGCCGCCCGCGACGGCGAGATACGCGCGCGCCCCGGCCTTCACGTAATGGAACGACAGCACGCTGCCCGCGCGGATTCGCAGCGCGACGTTGCAGCGCTGCCCGATGCCGTCGATCTTCGGCGTCATCTCGGCGCCGGTGACGGCGATCAGCGCATCCGTATGGAACATCAGCTCGGGGCCGAGCAGCGTGCATTCGAGCACGGCGGCTTCCTCGGGGTTGCCGACCAGCAGGTTCGCCGCACGCGATGCGTACTGGTCGAGCGAGCCCGACGGCGGAATGCCGACGTGGTAGTAGCCTTGCCGGCCCATGTCCTGGACCGACGTCGCGAGGCCGGGTTTCACGACTTCGATCAGGTTGTGCGCGTCAGTTTGCATGCAGCACCTCGACGAGAGAGCGGTTATACGCATCGGGATCGCGCAGGAATGCGTCGAGCGAGAATTTCACCGGGCGCACGCGCAGCGAGAAGGTGCCGGCCTCGACGGCCGCCACTGCCGCGTCGTACGCGTCGCGATCGATCGGCTGGAATTTCACGATGTCGCCGGGCCGGAAGAACACCATGAACTCGCGCAGGTAGTCGAGCCGCTGCTCGGGGTCGAAGATCGGCGCCGGCGTCACGCCGAACATCTGGTAGCCGCCCGCGCCGCGCACCGAGTAGATGCAGCCGAAACAGCCGCCGTGACCGACCGTCAGCTTCGGCGTGTCGGTGCGCGGCCGCAGGTACTTCGGCACTTCGAGCTGGCGTTCGCGCTCGACCATCTGGTACATGAACGGCAGGCCGGCGACGAAGCCGACCATCGACACGAACCACGGCGAGCCCGAGTGCGCAGCGATGAATGCGTCGACGTCGCGCTTGCCGTTGATGCGTGCCGCGTATTCGAGATCGGTCGATGACGGGTCCTGGTGACGCTCGCGAAACCGCATCAGCGTCTCGTGCGTCCACGGATCGTTGTAGAGCACCGGCACCTCGACGATGCGCGTGTCGAGTTCGAGCGGCGCGTCGCCGACTTCGGCCTCGATCGTCTTCAACAGCGCGACGAGCGCATCGGGCTCGATCACGTCCGGGTCGTAGCGCACCTGGTAGGACGCATTCGCCGGGCAGATCTCGGTGATGCCGGGCACCGCGCGGCGCTGCAGTTCGCGCGTGATCGCCGTGCCCTTGAAGAACGCGTCGAGCGACATCGATTCGCTGATTTCGACGAACACGAACTCGTCGCCGCCGAACGTATAACGGGTCGTCACATCGCCTCCCCGACGCGCACGGCGTCTGCATTGTCGGCTGCGTGTTGCTGAGCGGCGGCGGTGGCGGCTTCGCGCCATCGCGGCATCCACGCCTCGAGGAAATTCGTGTGATAGCGCCCGGCGCGCACGTCGTCGTCTGCGAGCAGCGCGACGTGCAGCGGCGCGGTCGTCTTCAGGCCGCCGACGTGCAGCTCGCCGAGCGCGCGAGCCAGGCGCCGCAGCGCGGCCGCGCGGCTCTCGTCGTGCACGATCAGCTTCGCGAGCAGCGAATCGTAGAACGGCGGCACGACGTAGCCCGGATAGAGCAACGAATCGACGCGCACGCCGGGGCCGGTCGGCCACACCAGTTCGTCGATCCGGCCGGGGTTCGGGCGGAAATCCTGCAATGGATCTTCCGCGTTGATCCGGCATTCGAGCGCCGCGCCGCGCATCGTGATGTCGTGCTGCGCGAAGCGCAGCGGCTCGCCGTCGGCGATGCGCAGCGTCTCGCGCACGAGATCGATACCGGTGATCGCCTCGGTCACCGGATGCTCGACCTGGATGCGCGTGTTCATCTCGATGAAGTAGAACTCGCCGCGCGCGTCGTCGAACAGGTATTCGAGCGTGCCCGCGCTGCGATAGCCGACCGCTTGCGCGAGTCGCGTGGCCGACGCGCACAGCGCGTCGCGCTGCGCGGGCGTGAGCGAAGGCGACGGCGCTTCCTCGAGGATTTTCTGGCGGCGCCGCTGCAGCGAGCATTCGCGTTCGAACAGGTGGACGACGTGGCGGCCGTCGCCGAGCACCTGCACCTCGATGTGGCGTGCCCGCGCGATGAAGCGTTCGAGGTACACGCCGCCGTCGCCGAACGCCGCCTGCGCCTCGCGCTGCGCGAGCGGCAGCTCGGCGTCGAGCTGCGCGGCGTCGTGCGCGACGCGGATGCCGCGCCCGCCGCCGCCGGCGGCCGCCTTGATCATGATCGGATAGCCGATGCGCGCGGCGACGTCCCGCGCCTCGTCGAGCGACTGCACGACACCGTCGCTGCCGGGCACGGTCGGCACGTTGGCGCGCCGCGCGGTTTCGCGGGCGCGGGCCTTGTCGCCCATCGTGGCGATCACCTGCGAGTCCGGGCCGACGAAGATCAGGCCGGCCGCCTCGACCTGCGCGGCGAATGCGGCGTTTTCCGACAGGAAGCCGTAGCCGGGATGGATCGCGTCCGCGCCGCACTGCTGCGCGGCGCCGAGGATCGCGGCGGGATTCAGGTAGCTTTTCGCCGCGTGCGACGAGCCGATGTGGATGGCTTCATCGGCCATGCGCGCGGCGAGGCTGTCGCGGTCCGCGTCGCTGACCACGGCGACCGCGCGCATGCCCAGTTCGCGCGCGGCGCGGATCACGCGCACCGCGATCTCGCCGCGGTTCGCGACCAGCACGGTCCGGATTCGCGACGGGCGATAGAACGCGTCGGGGGAAGTTTCCGGTTTCATCGCGTCACCCCTCGATCCGCATCAGCACCTGGCCCGCGTCGACCGGCTCGCCGTCCTCGACGAGCAGCTCGACCACGCGCCCTGCCGCATCGGCTTCGATCTCGGTGAATTGCTTCATCACCTCGACGAGGCCGACCACCGCGCCGGCGGCGACCGTCGCGTCGACCGCGACGTAATAGTCCGCATCGGGCGACGGACGCCGGTAGAAGGTGCCCGGCAGCGGGCTGACGATTTCGTGCAATGCCATCGTGTGTCTCCTTGAGTCAGTGATGGGCGGCGAGCGGTTGCGGCCCGGCGGTCCGGATGCCTTCGCGGATCAGCGCGTGACGCGTGTCGCGCACGAGGTCGAGCGCGCCCGGTGTGTCGCTGTGGATGCAGACCGAGTCGAAATCGATGTCGATGTCGTCGCCGTCGATCGTGCGCACCTTGCCGTCGATGCACGCGCGCAGCACCTTGTCGGCGACCTGGCGCGGGTCGAGGCGGCCGACGCGGCGCGTAAACACGATCGAGCCGCTGCGGTCGTAGTCGCGATCCGCATAGAACTCGCGGATCACCGGCTGCCCGTATTCGACGGCGACGCGGTAGGTGACCGACGCTTCCATGCAGTACAGCCACAGGCCCGGGTCGACACGTTGCAGCGTTTCGATCAGCAGCCGCGAGAACGCCTCGTTGGCCGCTGCGTGCATGTAGAGCGCGCCGTGCGGCTTCACGTGCTGCAGGCTGACGCCGTTCAGGCGCGCGAACTCGCGCAGCGCGCCGAGCTGGTACAGGATGTCGTTGACGAGCGCCTGCGGCGTTTCGGCGATCGTGCGGCGGCCGAAGCCGACGAGATCGCGAAAGCCCGGATGCGCGCCGATGCCGACGCCGGCGTCGCGCGCGAGCTGCACCGTGCGCGCCATGATGTTCGGGTCGCCGGCGTGAAAACCGGTGGCGATGTTCGCCGAGCTGATGAGCGGCATGATCTGCTCGTCGACGCCGTCGCCGATCGTCCACGGGCCGAAGCCCTCTCCCATGTCGGAGTTCAGGTCGACGCTGTGCTTCCTCATACGGTGTGCTCCTCCAGGTTCTCCGGTTCGCGTGCGTCGTCGCGCATGCCGAAACCGTGTTGAACGCAGGTTAGCCGCGCGGGTTGCGTCAAAAAAGTTCTATTTTTGTATGCAGCAGTATCGATTTTTTCGATACCCCGGAGAGCGGCCGCAGATGGCCGTCGCAGTTGGGATGGCAGGGTTTCCACGAGGCTCGGTTCAAGGGCGCGGCACGGTTGTTATGATGTTTATCGCGTGCCCATCTGCTTTCCCATCGACCATGGCCCTGACCCTCAGACAGCTCAAGTATTTCGTCGCGACCGCCGAGCTCGGCCAGATCTCGCAGGCCGCGATCCAGCTCACCATTTCGCAGTCGGCCGTGACGAGCGCGATCAAGGAGCTGGAGGACAGCCTTGGCACGCAGCTCTTTCTGCGCACGCCGTCGGGCGTGACGCTCACCGACACGGGGCGGCGCTTCCTGAATCATGCGTACACGATCCTGTCGTCGGTCGACGAGGCGATGCGGATTCCGAACCTCGAAAGCACGCTGACCGGCACGCTCGCGATCGCCGCGAGCTACACGGTGCTCGGCTACTTCCTGCCGCATCACGTGCTGAGGCTGAACACGCTGTATCCGCGGCTGACGATCCACCTGCACGAGCTGAACCGCGAGTCGATCGAGGAAGGGCTGATCGCGGGCCGCTACGACATGGCCGTGTTGCTCACGTCGAACGTGTCGAATCCGGCGCTCGTGCTGGAGCCGGTGATCCACTCGGTGCGACGGCTGTGGGTTGGTGCGCATCACCCGCTGCTCAGGCACGAGAGCGTCACGTTCGCGGAAGTCGCGCGCGAGCCGTTCGTGATGCTGACGGTCGACGAGGCGGGGCAGACGGCTCTGCGCTACTGGAACGAGACGCCGTACCGGCCGAATGTGATCCTGCGCACGTCGTCGGTCGAGGCGGTGCGCAGCATGGTCGCGAACGGCAGCGGCGTCGCGATCCTGTCCGACATGGTGTATCGGCCGTGGTCGCTCGAAGGGCGGCGGATCGAGACGATCGTGCTGCGCGATCCGGTGCCGCCGATGAGCGTCGGTCTCGCCTGGCGCAAGGACATCGAGTTGAGCCCCGCGATGCATGCCGTGCGCGACTATTTCCGGCACACGTTCATGGAGCCGCGCGCGCTGGGTGGAGCAGGTTGAGGGCGCGACGCACGCGAAAAAAAGCCGGGACGTATCCCGGCTTTTTCATGTGGCGAACGAACGCGCCGTGCGTGCCGCTTACGCGTTCGCCGTCATCGCGTCCGCATCGCTCGAGCGGATGCCGAGGCGTTCGAACAGCGCGCGGTCCTTCTGCGACTGCGGGTTGCTCGTCGTCAGCAGCTGGTCGCCGTAGAACATCGAGTTCGCGCCGGCGAGGAAGCACAGCGCCTGCAGCCCGTCGTCGAGCTGCTCGCGGCCGGCCGACAGGCGCACCACCGCCTTCGGCATCGTGATCCGCGCCACCGCGATCGTGCGCACGAATTCGAACGGGTCGAGCGGCGCGGTGCCTTCGAGCGGCGTGCCTTCGATCGCGACGAGGTTGTTGATCGGCACCGAATCCGGATACGGGTTCAGGTTCGCGAGCTGCGAGATCAGGCCCGCGCGTTCGCGGCGCGATTCGCCCATGCCGATGATGCCGCCGCAGCACACGTTGATGCCCGCGTCACGCACGCGGTCGAGCGTGTCGAGGCGATCCTGGTAGGTGCGCGTCGAGATCACCTGGCCGTAGAACTCCGGCGACGTGTCGAGGTTGTGGTTGTAGTAGTCGAGGCCCGCGCTCGCGAGTTCCTGCGCCTGCTCGTCTTCCAGCATGCCGAGCGTCATGCAGGTCTCGAGGCCGAGCTCCTTCACGCCGCGCACCATCTCGGTCAGCGCCGGCATGTGACGCTCCTTCGGGTTGCGCCACGCGGCGCCCATGCAGAAGCGGCTCGCGCCGTTCGCCTTCGCCGCGCGCGCGGCGTCGAGCACCGCGTCGACGTCCATCAGCTTCTCGGCCTTCAGGCCCGTGTCGTGGTGCGACGACTGCGAGCAGTAGCCGCAATCTTCCTCGCAGCCGCCCGTCTTGATCGACAGCAGCGTCGACAGCTGCACCGCGTTCGCGTCGAAGTGCTCGCGGTGCACCTGTTGCGCGCGGAAGAGCAGGTCGTTGAACGGCAGCTCGAACAGCGCGACGACGTCGGCGACGCGCCAGCGCTGCGAGACCGGAGCGGCCACGGGAATCGCGTCGGGTTGCACGGTGGCGGCGGTCTGGGCTTGGGTCATATCGTTTTCCTGTCCTGGTCGGGGATGAGGGATCGGGGGATCTGTTTCGGTTGGTCAATGCTGCGCGGTGCGCAGCGTCTCGACGAGCGTGGCGATGTCGAGCATCGCCGCGGCGGATTCGGGGGCGGCCGGGCTCAGGTGCGGAATGCGGCCGAGCAGCGGCGCGCCATGCTCGCGCGCGAGCCAGTCGCGCATCGTCGCGATGTTTTCATCGGGGAACGACATCGCCGGGTCGACGTGGTTCGCGACCCAGCCGGCGAGTTTGAGGCCGCGCGCGGCGATCGCGTCGGCGGTCAGCAGCGCGTGGTTGATGCAGCCGAGGCGCACGCCGACCACGAGCACGACCGGCACGCCGAGCGCGACCGCGAGATCGGCCATGTCCTGCGTGTCGTTCATCGGCACGCGGAAGCCGCCGGCGCCTTCGACGACGACGATCTCCGCGCGCGTCAGCGCTTCGCGATGGCACGCGACGATCGTGTCGATGTCGAGCGTCACGCCTTCCTGCGCGGCGACGATATGCGGCGCGGCCGGTGCCTTCAGCAGGAACGGCGTGCGCAGCTCGGGCGGCAACACGACGTTCGCGGCCGCGTCGAGCTGGTCGGCGTCTTCGTTGCGCCACACGCCGTCGCGCTCATACGCGCCGGCCGCGACGGGTTTCAGCGCGGCCGCGCGCAGGCCATGCCGTGCGAAGCCGTGCAGCATCGCGGCCGAGACGAAGGTCTTGCCGATTTCGGTGTCGGTGCCGGTAACGAACAGCGAGAGCGGGGCGGTCATGCCGCAGTCTCCCGCCGGGCCGCCCCAAGGGAGGCTGCAGCCCCCTCGGGGGGCAATGAACGAAGTGCGCGTGGGGGCGGTTCCGTCTCCTGCACGGCCTGCGCCTCGCTGGCTTCGACCAGCGCGGCTTCGAGCCGCGCGAGATCGTCGAACGAATGCGCGGCCGACAGCGACACGCGCAGCCGCGACGTGCCGACGGGCACCGTCGGCGGCCGGATCGCGGGCACCCACAGGCCATGCGCGTCGAGCGCGCGCATCGCGGTGAGCGTCGCGTCGTTGCTGCCGATCACGAGCGGCTGCACGGCCGTGTGCGAATCGACCGGCTGCCAGCGCGTGTTGCGCAGCAGCGCGCGTGTGCGGTCAATCAGCGCGGCGAGATGCGCGCGTCGCGCGTCGCCTTCGTCGCCCGCGATCACCTTCAGGCTGGCCGATACCGCGTGCGCGACGGCCGGCGGCGCGGCCGTCGTGAAGATGTAGCTGCGCGCGCGCTGGATCATCCATTCGATCACGGTCTCATGCGCGATCACGAACGCGCCCGCGACGCCGGCGGCCTTGCCGAGCGTGCCGACGTACACAAGATGCGGCGAGCGCAGCGCGGCGGCCGCGAGCGCGCCGCGGCCTTGCGGGCCGAGCACGCCGAAGCCGTGCGCATCGTCGACGACGAGCCACGCGCCGTGGCGTTCGGCCAGCGCGACGAGTTCGGCGAGCGGCGCGATATCGCCATCCATGCTGAACACCGTGTCGCTGACGATCAGCTTCGTTTCGGCATCCGATGCGTCGAGCAGCGCGGCGAGCGCGGCCGTGTCCGCATGCGGATAGACCTGCACGTTCGCGCGCGACAGCCGCATGCCGTCGATCAGCGACGCGTGATTCAGCGCGTCGGAGAAGATCGTCGCGCCCCGGCCGGTGAGCGCCGTCATCGCGGCGAGGTTCGCCATGTAGCCGGTGCTGAAGTACAGCGCGCGCGGCGCGTCGGAGAAGCCGCCGGAGAAGGCCGCGAGTTCTTCTTCGAGCGTCGCGTGCGCACGCGAATGGCCGCCGAGCAGGTGCGAGCCGCCGCTGCCGGAGCCGTAGCGCTGCGCACCTTCGGCGAACGCGGCGACGAGCGCCGGATGCGCGGCGAGGCCGAGATAGTCGTTGCTCGCGAAGCCGATGATTTCGCGGCCGTCGACGGTCATGCGCGCATCGCAAGCGGTGTCGGCGGTGCGGCGCACGCGGCGCAGCCCTTGCGCGTCGAGCTCGGCGAGGCCGCGTTGCAGGGTATCGAGCAGAGGGTTCGTCGCTGCCTCCCGCCGGGCCGCCCCAAGGGAGGCAGCCGCCCCCTCGGGGGGCAGTGAACGAAGTGAGCGTGGGGGCTGTTGTGTCATCCGGCGATCTCCGCGAGCGTTGCATCGAGCGTGTCGCGCGTGCTTTGCGCGAGCCACGCGATGTCGTCGTCGCTCATCACGTATGGCGGCATCAGGTACACGGTCGTGCCGATCGGGCGCAGCAGCAGCTCGCGTTCCAGCGCGCGTTCGAAGAAGCGACGCGAGAAGCCGCGCGCCGCGTCGCCGTCGAGCGCGACGTCGAACGCGAACAGCGTGCCGCGCTCGCGCAGGTGGCGCACCTGCGGGTGCGCATCGAGCGGCGCGAGCGCCGCGCGCATCGTCGCCGATTTGCGGGCATTGGCCGCGAGCACGTCGTCGCGCTCGAACAGGTCGAGCGTCGCGACCGCCGCGCGGCACGCGAGCGGGTTGCCCGTGTACGAATGCGAGTGGAGAAAGCCGCGCGTCGTGTCGTCGTCGTAGAACGCGGCGAACACGTCGTCGCGCGTGAGCACGAGCGACAGCGGCAGGTAGCCGCCGCTGATGCCTTTCGACAGGCACAGGAAATCGGGCCACACGCCGGCCTGCTCGCACGCGAAGAAGGTGCCGGTGCGGCCGCAGCCGACCGCGATCTCGTCGGCGATCAGGTGTACGCCGAATTCGTCGCACAGCGCGCGCAGCCCGCGGACGTACGACGGATCGTGCATCGCCATGCCGGCCGCGCACTGCACGAGCGGCTCGACGATCAGCGCGGCGATCCGGTCGCCGCGTTCGACGAACAGGCGTCGCACGTCCGCGAGCGCACGGCCCGCGACGTCGGCGGCCGTTTCGCCCGGCAGCGCGCCGCGTGCGTCGGGTGATGCGACGACGTGCGCATGGCGGATCAGCGGGTCGTACGCGTCCTTGAACAGCGCGACGTCGGTCACGCCGAGCGCGCCGATCGTCTCGCCGTGATAGCTGTTGGCGACGCAGACGAATTCCTGCTTGTTCGCGCGGCCGCGGTTGCGCCACGCGTGGAAGCTCATCTTCAGCGCGATCTCGACCGCCGACGCGCCGTCCGACGCGAAGAACGCATGGCCGAGCGTGCGCTGGGTGAGCGCGTGCAGCCGCTCCGCGAGCTCGATCGCGGGCTCGTGCGTGCAGCCGGCGAGCATCGCGTGCTCGAGCGTGTCGAGCTGGTCCTTCAGCGCCGCGTTGATGTCCGGGTTCGCATGGCCGAACAGGTTGACCCACCACGAGCTGATCGCGTCGAAGTAGCGGCGGCCGTCACGGTCGTACAGCCACAGGCCCGCGCCGCGCGCGACGGGGATCAGCGGCAGGCGCTCGTGATGCTTCATCTGGGTGCAGGGATGCCAGACCGCGCGCAGGCTGCGCGCGACCCAGTCGTCGGTGGCTGGCGTACTCAAGGCGACTCCGGGGGATAAAACGGCTGCGCGGCATCGACGGGATGCCGCGCGGCGAGATACGAAACGCGCTGAGATTAGCGTGTTCCGCGACCCGTTGCACTACCGGTTACAAACACCGCAAAGCCTTGCCGGGCGGGAGTTCGGCGCAGATCGGAGCGGCTCGGGACGGTACGGTTCAGATATCCCGAAATGACCGCAGATGACGACGTTCGAGCGAGACCCCCCAACCGAAAAAAATCGTGGGGCGGGTGGGGCGTGACGGCGCAGAAATATGGGGAATGATGAGGTGAGTGGTTTGTGGCGACACTGGGAGATCGAACGATTCAGCGTCTCGCGTTGCCCGATCGACGGGGGCCATGCGTGGCAAGGCGCCGGGACGGACGCCGATGGAAGGTGAGATCAGGGCAACGCTTTACGCAATGTCGGGTGGGATACGTCATCGATGTGGCGGAACGCCGGCGCGATCTTGTCGATTTCCTTGCCGGGCACGCCGCGCTCCTCGAAACACGTCTTCCACTCGCGGGTCGGTTGCCAGACTTCCGCAATCGCGAGTCCGGCATCCGTTTTCGAAAGACCGAACGCATCCCGGGCGTCGAACGCGTTGTCGAGCGTCGCGAGCCGGCCTTGCGGACCGATGCCAAGGTGCAGATAGCGCTCGTGCGCGCTGCTCGGCCGGGGCAGGACATCGTACAGCGGGCTGAGGCGCCAGCCGGGCAGGCGGGGGTCGTGGATGAATCCGTGGTTGCGCAGGTGGTCGTCGTCGTTGCTCACGAGGATGTTGAAGACCATCCGCTTGAACAGTTCCCGGTTGTCGGCGCGAATGGTATCGATGTGTCCATGCTGCCGGATCGCGTGCGCGACGTCCTGGTAACTTTTCGCCATCGATTCCATCTCGGCACAGCCGACCAGGGTCAACGCACTCGCGAAGGGGAGTCTTCGCTCGGTCGTTCCGGCGCGAGGGGGCAGGTATAACGCGTCGTCGCCGCGAAGGGTGTCGAACTCGGGGTGGGTCCAGTACCGATCGAATCGGCGGATCAACATGACCTGACGGGTTCCCACGTCGACGATGCGGGTGGGCGGCACCCGAATGCCGCACCGTGCCGCCAGACGAAGCGTGGCTTCTTCGATGACCGTCAGGTTCAACCGATCGCTGAGACTCGGGAATTTGGCCAGCCACAACACGCCGTCTTCATCTCGCACCGTCGCCTTCGGGCGAGCACCGCCGAGGCCGCTCCCTTGTACGAAGATGGCCTCGAGTTCGGCGGGCACGGTCTCGCCTTCCTCGATGCGCGCCGCCGAATCGACCAGGTATTCGAGGTTGAGCAGGCCATTGCCCGCCTGCGGGCCGGGGGGCGTGTCCAGGCTTTCCCGAACATCGAGTGCGCCGATCCGCTGACTGCCGGCGTGCAGGAGATAGGTGGACTCGGGCAGCGCGTTGGCTTTGGCCCTGAGCTTGGCTTCGATGACGCGTCGCCCCCATGCATCGGGCGCGGCATCGCGAATACCGCCGAACTGCGTCAATCCGCCCGCCGGAAAGTTCATCTTGCCGCGTATCTCGTCCTTTCTTGCGAGGCTCAGGCTGACCGGGTCGACTTCGATGGCGTTGGGCCGGCCGAGATAGCGCAAGCCGTATGCGAAGCTCGACGCCTGCAGGCTCACGCCCTCTTCGGTCATTTCGAGCAGGCCGGCGGGTGCCCAGTCATCGTCGAGATAGGCAAACACCGCGAGTCTTTTGACGACGGCAGCCATCAGAAGTCCAGATCCTTGAGTTCGTTGTCGGTGAGCGAGCGCACCCGCCGGCCGCGTTCGCGGGCCGCTTGAGCCTTGAGCGACGGGTCCGTTCCGGAGAGCAGTTCCAGCAGGGTCGTTCCTGGCGCAATCGCGTCGAGATACCGAAGCCACTGCCCGAGGGCGACGCCAGGATCGCCTTTCTCGATACGATAGGCGGTATTGCGCGAGAGCCCGGCGCGGGTGGCCGCCTCGTTTTGCTGAATGCGTCGCGCAACGCGCAGACGGGCGAGCGCTTCGCCAACGCGGGCGGCTTCCGCGAGAACGGTTGGGCTGGCGGCAGCGGCTTGATTGACCTTCATGTTCGTAAAATCGATCGTTATGTCGATAGGGATCGAAATAACGATCATGATAGATCATGACTACCCGAATTCAAGCTGGATGCTCGTAAAAACGAGCGTTCCACGGATTGCGCTCGATTTTACGAGCACGAGCGAGGCGTGAAGTGAGGCGCTGCAATGGCCTCGGTGTGATGGGCGAGGGGAGGAAATGACGCGCTTGGATCAGCGCGAAGCCAACGCCGGCGTGCCGGTGTCGCGTGCGTTGCCGTCGTCGTTGCCGGCCGTCTGCGTCGCGTCGTTCCACACGACCCGGTCGTTGACCGCATACAGCCGGCACGAACCTGCGCCCTGCTTCGAGCAGTTGTCGAGTGCGAGCGCCATCGGATCGTCGCCGCCTTCGGCCCACGACCACGCGCCTTCCGACGACACCGCGAATGCGCGGCTCGGATGCTGGTTCAGGAAGCGGCGATAGCCTTCACGGCCGGCTTCGTCGACATACGGCACCGCGTTGACCGAGTCGATCGACGCATAGCCGCTCGCCTTCGGTTCGTGCGGGCTCGCGACCGCGTAGCGCACCGACGTCGGCAGGTTCAGCTGCGCGAGGAACGCGTTGACGGCCGGCCACCACACGGGCACGCCGTCGCGATCGACGATCAGCCGGTGCGCGTCGTCCTTGTAACGGCCGAAATCGATGAACTGGGCCTGCGTGCCGTGCGAAACGTACGCGTCGTGCATCTGTGCGACGAGCCCGGGCGTCCACACCGAGTCGTTGTCGCCGTACAGCCACAGCGACCGCACGGCCGTATGTGCGCCGTACTGGTCGAACGCGTCGACGAGGTTTTTCTGCCAGCCGTCGCAGAGGTCCTGGCGCAGCCCGCCGGAGAAGTTGATGATGCCGCGCACGCCCGGTGCGGCTTCGGTGCCGTACGCGACCGACACGAGGCCGCCGTGCGACGTGCCGGCGACGACGATGCGCGACGCATCGACGTACGACTGATGCGACATGTAGCGCACGGTCGCGTCGACGTCGGCCGCCTGCGCGAGGCCGTTCTTGCCGACGTTGCAGCCTTCCTGCTGGTACGTGCCGTCCGAGCCGGCGAAACCCTGGCGGTTCGGCGCGATCACCGCATAGCCGCGGCGCACGAATTCGCGCGCGAACGCGAGCGGCCGGCTGCGCGGCTGCTGATGGAGATCGCCGGTGTTCTTGCCGTGGTTGAAGACGACGAGCGGGAACGGGCCGGGCCCGTTCGGCTTGAAGAGCGTGGCCTCGAGCGTGACGGTGCCCGATGCGTCGGCCGGAATGCGGAGGATCTGTTCGTTCAGGTCGGCGGCGACCTGCGGCAGGTTCGAATCGGCGTAGTCGAAGCGTTCGGCGTGGGCGAGCGACCCGCTGGCGCCGGCATCCGTCCCCGTATTGGCGCCCGGCAGCGTACCGGCCTGAGCGGCCGACAGCGCACACGCCGCCATCCATCCCACCAATACCTTGCTGAACGCCATTCGTAAGCCCTGCCATGCAACATGACCAATTCGAGGTCATCGTAGCCGGACAAAATGGGGTTGTGCAATGCGGGAATTACCCGGCGTCTGACACAGCAACTATTTGTCAACGTTCACTGACTTCGCCGTCGACGTAGCGCCAGAAACCCTGTTCGTCGCGCTCGAAACGGCTCGTCTCGTGGAGCCGGTAAGCGCGGCCGCCGACCTTGTACCGGGCCACGAATTCGACCTCCGCGTGCCGCTCGTCGAGCGGCGCGTGGCGTTTGACCGCGAGGCCGAGCCAGCGCGGCGCGTCGGGCGCTTCGGGGTCGGTATCGAGATCGGGCGGGCAGGTGCGCGCGGCCCAGGTCGCGCGCAGGTAGTCGGTCGCGCCGAGCACGTACGCGCTGTACCGCGAGCGCATCAACTCGAGCGCGGTGGGCGCGGCCTCGCCGCCGTCGATGAAGCGGCCGCAGCAGGCCGCATAGCGGGGCGCCGGCGCTTTGCCGGCGGGAGCGGGGGACGCGCCGCCGCACGGGCACGCGTCAGGTCGGTTCAAAATCATGCGAAACAGGAATTAACGACGTAGGGTTGTCGGCTGACTACCGGTTCACCAGCTCAGCTCGATACCGTCGTACTGGAAGAAACGGCCGTTTGCCTGCGACACGTCCGCGCCGGATTCGGCGATCACGCGGCGCATGCCGGTCACGCTGGTTTCGGGGTCGATCGCGGCCTGCGCGCCGCCCATGTCGGTGCGCACCCAGCCGGGATGGAGCGAAATGCATGCGGCGTGGCGCGTCTGCAGCGACGCGATGCGCAGCGCATCGTTCAGCGCGGCCTTGCTCGCGCGGTACAGCCAGCCGGTCGTGCCGGTCGCCTCGGCGATGCTGCCCATCCGGCTCGACACGACGGCCAGCACGCCGCGCGCGTCCTCGACGAGCGGCAGCACGATCGGCAGCAACTGCATCGGCCCGCGCACGTTCGTATGCATCACCGCGTCGAAATCCTCGGCGGTGACCGTCTCGACCCCTTCGGTGCGCGGCCCGTACACCCCCGACACCAGCACGGCCGCATCGAGCCGCTCGCCGTCGAGCTTCCAGCCGAGCGCCGCGATCTGCTCGGGCTGCGTGATGTCGAGCGCATGCGCCTGCGCGCCGAGCGCGCGCAGCGCGTCGAGCGACGCGTCGTCGCGCGCGGTGGCGATCACGTTCCAGCCGTCGCGCCGGTATTGGCGGACGAATTCGCGGCCGAGGCCGCGCGATGCGCCGACGATCAATGCGGTTTTCATGCCCGTCGCTCCTTTGCTTGGCGCCGCCGTGGCGGCAGCGCCGGTGTCAGATCCGTTCGATGAGTGCGCAGCGGCACGCCTGTGTAGCGATCCGCTACGCAGGCCGTGGCGTCACTTCGCGTCGTCGCACGGCTTCAGCGTGGCGGCGACTGCCTGCGCGACGCCTTCGAGCCGTGCGGCGTCCGCCGCGATCATGTCGTTGTCCGGCGCATGCTCGCCGCCGGCGACGAGTGCGGCCACGCAGCGCTTGTAGGTCTCGTCGAGCGCGTCGAAGCTCGACACGGCCATCCCGAGGTTGCGCATCCGGCCGTCATGCACGCCGTACACGAGCCCGTGCACGGTGAGCGACTGGCCGCGCGCCCACGCGTCGTTGACGATCGTCGTGCGGCACACGTTGACGACCTGCTCGATCGCATTCAGCTCGATCAGGCGGCGATAGCGCGCTTCGCCCACCGGCCATGCGTCGAGCAGCGCCGAGTGGCGTTCGCGCACGTCCTGCACGTGATGCAGCCAGTTGTCGGCGAGGCCGACGCGGCGGTTGAGCAGGGCGGCGTTCACGCCCGAGCAGCCGTAGTGGCCGACCACCATGATGTGCTTCACGCGCAGGATGTCGACCGCGAACTGGATCACCGACAGGCAGTTCAGGTCGCTGTGCACGACCACGTTCGCGATATTGCGGTGGACGAACACTTCGCCCGGCGGCAGGCCGATGATCTCGTTCGCGGGCACGCGCGAATCCGAGCAGCCGATCCACAGATATTCCGGCGCCTGCTGGTGGGCGAGACGCGCGAAGAACTGCGGGTCGTCCTCGAGCTTGTGCTTGACCCAGGCGTCGTTGTTGTCGAACAGGTGTGAAAGCGGATTGTCTTGGGGGTTCATCGGTGTGGATTCCGTTGACGGAAATCGGGTCGCAATCGGTGCGGTCTAGCGGGCGTCAGGCGGCGCGCTGCGCGTCGCCTGCGCCCTCGTTCTGGTCCGTCGCGCCGAAGCGCGCGGGGTAGCGCACGCAAAAGCGCAGCGCGGTGTCGTACGGATAAAAGTCGGGCAATTCGCCCTGGATCAGCTTGTCCTTGCTGGCCTGCCACAGCGCGGGATCGAAAAAGTCCGCGTGATGCTTCATGAAGACCTCGCGCACGCGCGGGTCGCCGAGCAGGAACGGCCCGTAGGTCTCCGGAAAGATGTCGTGCGGGCCGACGGTATACCACGGTTCGCCGGACAGCTCGTCTTCCTCGTTGCGCGGCGGCGGCACGCGGCGCACGTTGCAGTCGGTCAGGTACTCGATCTCGTCGTAGTCGTAGAACACCACGCGGCCGTGGCGCGTGACGCCGAAGTTCTTGTACAGCATGTCGCCGGGGAAGATGTTCGCCTTCATCAGCTCCTTCACCGCGTTGCCGTATTCCTTCACGCCGTGCTCGACGTCGGCATCGGAGCCGTTCTGCAGGTACAGGTTGAGCGGCGTCATCCGGCGCTCGATGTACAGGTGCTCGATCACGAGATTGCCGTCCTCGTATTCGAGCAGCGACGGCACTTCCTTCTCCAGCTCGCGCACGAGCGCGTGGTCGAGCCGCGCGAGCGGCAGCGCGACGCTCGAATACTCGAGCGTGTCGGCCATCCGCCCGAGGCGGTCGTGGCGCTTCACGAGCTGGTACTTCTCCATGATCTGCGCGCGCGTCGTTTCCTTCGGCGGCGGGAAGTGATCCTTGATGATCTTGAACACGTACGGGAACGACGGCAGCGTGAACACGAGCATCACGAGGCCCTTGATCCCGGGCGCGATGATGAAGCGGTCGCTCGAATGCGACAGATGGTGCAGCAGGTCGCGATAGAACAGGTTCTTGCCCTGCTTCTGCAGCCCGACCGACGTGTAGATCTCCGCCTTCGGCTTGCCGGGCATGATCGTGCACAGGAAGTCGACGTACGCGGACGGCACGCCCATGTCGACGAGGAAATACGAGTGCGAGAAGCCGAAGATGATCATCAGCTGGTCGCGGCGCAGCAGCACGGTGTCGAGCGCGAGCACGCCCGGGCGCACGTGGCGGATCGGCACCGCGAACGGCAGCACGCGGTCGGCGTTGATGATGCGGCCGACGATGTACGCGCTCTTGTTGCGGAAGAACAGCGACGACAGCACGTGGATCTGGAAATTCGGCGCTTCGTCGAAGTGGCCGAATTCGTCGTGGATCGCCTGCATCACACAGGCGATGTCGCGCGGGAGGTCGTCGAACGCCGGCTCGAGCTGGAAGTTCGTGACGATCCGCTCGAGCGTGGCCGCGAGCCCGTCGGTGCCCGGATAGTACGCGCGGTAGGTCGGCTTCGCGGCCGGCTCGTCGTTCTCCAGATACTCGGTCGAGATCGCCGGGCGCACGAAGATGAAATCGTTGCTGAAGTACGAGCGGTGCAGGATCTTGCAGCACACCGAATTGAAGAAGGTCTCCGCGCACTCGGGCTGGCGGTGCGACGTGAGCAGGCCGATGTAGTGCAGCTTGATCTGCTGCCACACTTCGTCGTCGATGTTCTCCGCGTCGTATTCGTCTTCCAGCACCTCGACGCATTCCTTCACGCGATCGTCGTACGACGTGATCCGCTCGCGCGCGAGCCGCTGCAGCCCGTGCCAGTCGCCCTGCTCGTACAGCGTCTTCGCCTCGACGGCCGCGTCGCGGAAGATCCGGTAGTGGCGGTCGAAGTTCTCGAGCATCGTCTGCGCGACGTCGAAACCGATCTGCGAGGACAGCAGTTTGGGGAAGTGATTCATCGCGTGCAGGCTCGTTCGGGAGGGGCTGTAAGCACTCGCCATTTTAGCGCCCAAGCGGGCGGTTCAAGGGCGTTGCGGCGACGCGCGGCCGGCAGGCAGGCGGCGGGTTGTCCGCCGTTGGGAGCCGTTCGGTGCATCTTCGCGTAAAGATACGGGTACGGAACCGATTCTGGCACGAACTTTTTTTGACCGGCAGCCAGCCGCCGGGCACGCGTTCCTCGGGACGGCGATAGAATCGACGCACCGCCCGCCGCGGCCTGCCGCCGGCGCGCAATCGCACCGATAACGACGAGATGCCCCATCGATGAACGCACTGGAACACCAACTCGACTATCCCTTCGCCGACACGCTGCCCGCCGCGGGCGACACGTTCGAGGTCGCGCCCGGCGTGCGCTGGCTGCGCATGCCGCTGCCGTTCTCGCTCGATCACATCAACCTCTGGCTGCTGCGCGACGAGATCGACGGGCAGGCCGGCTGGACGATCGTCGATTGCGGGATCGCATCGGACGCGATCCGCGCGCACTGGGAACAGATCTTCGACACGCATCTCGACGGCCTGCCCGTGCTGCGCGTGCTCGTCACGCACTGCCATCCCGATCACTTTGGCCTCGCGAACTGGCTGTGCGAAGGCGGCGACAAGGGCCGCTGGAACGTGCGGCTGTGGATGACGCTCGGCGAGTATATGTTCGGCTGCCTGATGGCGGCCGGCAACGGCTCGAACGCGGGCGGCGCGGCGGCGGCCGATCACTTCGCGCGCCACGGGCTGACCGATCCGGCCGCGCTCGACAAGCTGCGCAACCGCCGCAACTACTACTCGGATCTCGTGCCGGCCGTGCCGCCGCGCTACCGGCGCCTGCGTGAGGGCGACGCGGTGACGATCGGCGCGCGCACGTGGCGCGTCGTGACCGGCTTCGGCCATTCGCCTGAACATTGCGCGCTGCACAGCGAAGCGGACGGCGTGTTGATTTCCGGCGACATGGTGCTGCCGCGCATCTCGACGAACGTGTCCGTGTTCGACCTCGAACCGGAAGCGAACCCGCTCGCGCTGTACCTGCAGTCGCTCGGCCGCTACGAGACGATGGCGCCCGATACGCTGGTGCTGCCGTCGCACGGCAAGCCGTTCCGCGGCGTGCGCACGCGCATCGCGCAACTGCGCGAACACCACGACGCGCGCCTGGCCGAGGTGCGCGTCGCCTGCGCGGAACAGCCGATGAGCGCGGCCGACATCGTGCCGATCATGTTCCGCCGCCGCGAGCTCGACATCCACCAGATGACGTTCGCGCTCGGCGAGGCGCTCGCGCACCTGAACCTGCTGTGGCTTGCGGGCGAGCTCGTGCGCGAGCAGGGCGACGACGGCGTACTGCGGTTCCGCACCGCCGGCTGACACCGTTTCGTTCTCCTCAAGCGACGGGTTCGTAGCGCCACCCGTCGCGATGCCATTGCATCGTGTGCGTCGGGTCGAGCGCCGCAAGAAACGCGGAGTCGTGCGACGCGACCACGATCGCGCCGGGGAAGCCCGCCAGTGCGGCTTCGATCGCCCGCACCGATTCGAGATCGAGGTGATTGGTCGGCTCGTCGAGCAGCAACAGTTGCGCGGGCGTGCCGCGCCACAACGCGCACGCGAGCGCGGCTTTCAGCCGTTCGCCGCCGCTCAGCTGCCGCGCCGGCTGCGTTGCGCGCACCGCATCGAGCTGCAACAGCGCGAGCCGGCTGCGCAGGTCGCCTTCGGCGAGCGGCGTATCGAGCAGCTCCAGCTGCGCGACGATCGAACGATCGGGATCGAGCAGCGCGAGCCGCTGGTCGAGATACGCGGCGCTCACGTGCGTCGTGCACGCGCCTGAACGCGGCGAAAGCTCGCCCGCGAGCATTCGCAGCAACGTCGATTTGCCGCAGCCGTTCGGGCCCGTCAATGCGATGCGCACGGGGCCGCTCGCCGACCACGTGATCGCATCGGCCGCGCCGGCGATGCGCCACGGCAGGTGCGCGCGTTCGAGCGTGAACAACTGGCGGCGCGCGCTGACCTCGGTGCCCGGCAGCGACACGAGCACGGGTGCATCGGCTTCGACGCGAGCGGCTGCTTCCTGCACGCGTTCGTCGAGTGTCGCCTTGAATTCGTTCTGGTGGCGCCGCACCGTGCCCATGATGCTGCGCGCCGCACCTTTGCGACTCTGTTTCGCCATCGACGACAGGTTGGCCGTCTTCGCGCCGCGCAGCGACGCGGCCGCGTGACGCTGGATCGTGTCGTGTTCCTGTTCGAGCCTGCGCCTGACGCGTCCGCGTTCGGCACGCGCGTTGTCGAGCGCGGACTGCGCGGCATCCTGTTCCGCGTCGCGCTGCGCACGGTAGAGCGCGTAGTTGCCGCCGTACGTGCGCACGCCTTGCGGTGTCAGCTCGACGATGCGTTGCACGTCGGCAAGCAGCGCACGGTCGTGGCTCACGATGACGAGGCCGCCGCGCCAGCCGTCGAGCGCCGCGCGCAGCCACGCGCGGCCGGGCGCGTCGAGATGGTTGGTCGGCTCGTCGAGCACGAGCAGGCCCGCGCCGGACAGCAGCGCGCCGATCAGCGCAACGCGCGCGAGCTGCCCGCCGCTCAGTGCCCGCGCGGGCGTGTCGGGTTCCACGTCGTGCAGGCCGGCTGCGTCGAGCGCGGTGCGCAGCCGCTCCGCGAGATCCCAACGATCGCCGATCAGGTCGAAGTCATGCGGTTCCGCGCGGCCGTTGGCGAGACGCGCGAGCGCGCCGAGCGGTGCATCGAGCGCGGCGATCTGCGCGACGGTTCGCGGGCCGGCCGATACGTCCCCGTCGTCATGCTGCTGCGCGACGTAGACGACGTGCGTGTGCCGCTCGATCGTCCCCGCGCTCGGCGTGCAGCGGCCCGCGATCAATTGCGCGAGCTGGCTCTTGCCGATGCCGTTGCGGCCGACGATGCCGGTCGGCGTGCGATCGATGCAAAGGTCGAGCGAATCGAACAGCGTGAAGCCGTCGTCGAAGCGGAAGGAAACGTGATGAAGCGCGACGAGCGCGCCGGTGGGCGTGGCTGCAGCCATAAGCACCTCCGAAAATGCGTGAAGACCTTCGCGCGCGGCGTGCGTGGCACGGCGGCGAAAACATTTTGGGAAGGCTTAGTTGTTCACTTTGGCTGGCGTCCGGTATGAGGAATAGGCGCGCAGTGTAGCAAGCGCGGCGCGCGGGCCGCAAGCGACGGTCGGACGCACCGTCGCTTGCGCGCCACGCGCGAGGATCGCGTTACTGCACGGCGACGGTCGTGAAGTTCTGCCGCCCGAACGGACTCACGTGATAGCCGCTCACGTTCGTGCGCGTGAGCGCGGCCGCGGTCGGGTAGCCGAGCGGAATCCACAGCGCCTGGTCGTGGATGATCTTCTGCGCGGCTTCATACAGTTTCGCGCGCTTGGCCTGGTCGGCGGTCGACTTGCCGTCGGCGATCAGCTTGTCGAGCTGCGAGTCGCAGAAGCGCGCGAAGTTGATGCCCGACTTCACCGCATTGCAGCTGAACAGCGGCGACAGGTAGTTGTCCGGATCGCCGTTGTCGCCGGCCCAGCCCATGAACAGCATGTCATGCTGGCCGAGCTTCGCCTGCTTGATCAGCTCGCCCCATTCGATCACCTTGACCTCGGCCTTCACGCCGATCTTCGCGAGGTCGGCCTGCAGCAGCTCCGCACCGACCTTCGGATTCGGGTTCAGCACGCTGCCGGTCGGACGCGTCCAGATCGTCGTCGAGAAGCCGTTCGGGAAGCCGGCCTGCGCGAGCAGCTGCTTTGCCTTCGCCGGATCGTACGCATACGGCGCGACGTCCTTTGCGTAGCTCCACGTGTTCGGCGGATACGGATTGTTCGCGGCCGTCGCGGTGTTGTCGAACACGACCTTCAGGTAGGTCGCGCGGTCGAACGCGAGGTTCAGCGCTTCGCGCACCTTGTCGTTGTCGAGCGGCTTCTTCTGCGTGTTCAGCGCGACGAACGCGGTCATGAACGCAGGCGTCTGCACGACCTTCAGCGCGCTTTCGCCCTTCGCGGCGAGCACGTCCTGCGGCTTCGGCGACAGCGCGATCTGGCATTCGCCGGCCTTCACCTTCTGCAGCCGCACCGACGGATCGGGCGTGATCGCATAGATCAGCCGGTCGACCTTCGGCTTCGTGCCCCAGTAGGTCGGGTTCACGTCGTAGCGGATCAGCGCGTCCTTCGTGTAGCTCTTCAGCACGAACGGGCCGGTGCCGACCGGCTTCGCGTTCAGGTCGGCCTGCTTGCCGGCCTTCAGCAGCTGGTCCGCGTATTCGGCCGAGTAGATCGACGCGAAGCCCATCGTCAGGATCGGCACGAACGTCGCGTTCGGCTCGTTCAGCACGAACTTCACGGTGCTGTCGTCGACCTTCGTGACCGACTTCACGAGCTTCACGAGGCCCATCGACTGCGCGTGCGGGAAGCCGCTCGCGCCGGCCACCTTGTGCCACGGATTCGCGTCGTCGAGCATCCGCGAGAACGTGAACACGACGTCGTCCGCGTCGAGCGCGTGGGTCGGCTTGAAATACTCGGTGGTCTGGAACGCGACGTTCGGGCGCAGATGGAACGTGTACGTGAGGCCGTCGGCGCTCGCGTCCCATTTGTCGGCGAGCGCGGGCACGACTTTCTTCGCGGCTTCGTCGTACGACACGAGCGTATTGAAGATCACGTCGGCCGACGCGTTGGTCGTGACGAGCGAGTTGTACTGCACGACGTCGAAGCCGTCCGGGCTCGATTCCGTACAGACGGTGAGCGGCTTGGCGGCGGCGAGGCCGGGGGCGGCGAGGGCGGCGGCGAGCGTGGCCGCGGCGAACAGCTTGACCTGCATAGGATCTCCCACGTGGCTTGTGTTTTTTGCTGGGTGACGGGATGCGGGCGCGGCCCGGAAGCGGACAGGGCCGGCGCGGCTGGCGAATAGCATACCGTCAAAGCGCGCGGCGCGTGAAAAAAGGCGCCTGAACGCGGCGAATTGGCCGAAAAACGGCTGCGTTCGCGACGGAACGGGTGTTGGGGCGGCAGTGGGGCGGAGGAGGCGGCGGGCGGCGGAACGCTGGCACCGGGGATGCAGGGCAGCGGCGCGTCGGGGACGGCGCGGGCGCGGTGCGGGCGTGTCGCGGATCGAATCGTCGAAACGGCCAGGCGGCGGTGCGGAGAAGTGGAGAAGTGGAGAAGTGGAGAAGCGGAGAAGCGGAGAAGCGGAGAAGCGGCGAAGCGGAGAAGCGGAGAAGCGGCCCGCGCAGCTTCACGCGGGCCGAGCGCTCACCGGAGCGTCAGTGCGCGCCCGCCTTCGGCTTGCGCGGCGCCTTCTCGAACAGGCGGTCGTACAGCCAGCGCGGCAACACATGCAGCACTTTCGCGACGACGCCCATCTGCCACGGAATCACGCGGAACGCGTGTTGCCGCGCGATCGCCTGGGCCGCACGCGCGGCGAAGCGATCGGCGTCCATCAGGAACGGCATCCGGTACGGGTTGTGCGCGGTCATCGGCGTGCGGATGTAGCCGGGCGCGATCGTCACGACGCCGACGCCGGCCGGCCGCAACTCGACGCGCAGCGCTTCGAGATACTTGATCGCGGCCGATTTCGACGCGCTGTACGCGCCGGAACCGGGCAGCCCGCGCACGCCGGCAACGCTCGCGACACCGACCAGCGTGCCGTGGCGCGTGGCCGTCATCGGGCCGACGAACGGCTCGAACGTCGCGACCATCCCGTAGTAATTGATGTCCATCACGTCGCGGAACGCCGCGAGATCGCCCTGGCCCGTGACGGCGCCCTGGCTGATGCCGGCGTTCGCGATCACGACGTCGGGGCAGCCGTGCGTCGCGATGAACGACGCGGCGGCCGTCGCGAGCGCGTCGGCGTCGCGCACGTCGGCGGAATAGACGGAGATGGACAGCTTCGGGAAGCGCCGCGCGAACGTCTCGAGGGCATCGGTGCGGCGCGCGACGAGTGCGAGCGTGGCGCCCTGGCGGGCGTATTCCTCGGCCATCGCGAGGCCGAGGCCGCTCGATGCGCCGGTGATGAAGACCTTCAGCGGAGTAGTCATGCCGGCGCGCGGGCGGGGATCAGAGCTTCTTGTCCTGAACCTGCTTCACGAGGAAGTCGAGCACCTGGGCGGTACCCGGGATGCTGTTCGTGTAAGCGGGGCCCGTCTTGTACTTGCCCTGGACGACGACCGTCGGCACGCCGTCGATCGCGTAGTCCTTCAGCAGCTTGGCCGACTGGTTCACTTCGCCCTGCACGCTGAACGAGTTGTACGCGTCCGTGAACTGCTTCTTGTCGACGCCCTGCGTGGCCAGGAAGTCGGCCTGCGCCTGCGGCGTCAGCAGGTAGTTCTTCTGCTTGTGGATCGCGTTGAAGATCGCCGGCGTGACCTTCTCGGAGATGCCGAGCGCGGACACCGCATAGAACAGCTTCGAGTGCGGGACGAAGTCGTCACGGAATGCGACGGGGACGCGCTTGAAGTCGATGTTGTTGCCTTGCTTCTTCACCCAGGCTTCGATCGTCGGCTCGAATTCGTAGCAGTGCGGGCAGCCGTACCAGAAGAATTCGATCACCTCGACCTTGCCGGCCGGCGCGGACACCGGCTGCGGCGACTTCATCACCTCGAAGTCCTTGCCGGAGACCGGTGCGGCGGGCGAAGCCTGCGCGAGGCCGGCGGCCAGGCCCAGGGACAGAAGGAGCGTGCTAAGCAGTTTTTTCATGTTGTGAACGTCGAATCAGTTGCTCGGGTTACGAAACGTAACGGGTTCTGCGTGGGCTCGGCCGGTTGCTTACTGCTTCGTGAAACGAATCACCGCCGTGTCGACACCTGCATCGGACAGGCGCTGGCGAGCCGAGTTCATATCCTCGAATTTCGAGAATGGGCCGACACGCACGCGGAAATACGTCACGCCGCTGACATCGCGCTTCGACACCTTCGACTCGAAGCCCTGGAAGCCGAGGCGCGCGCGCTGCTGCTCGGCGTCGCCTTCCGTCTTGTACGCGCCCACCTGCAGGAAGTAGCCGGTATTCGCGTCGTTCGCGGTCGGCGGCTTTGCCGTCGCGGCGGCCGCGGCCGACGAGGTCGGCTTCGGCGTGTTCGCGGCCAGTTGCTGTTGCTGCTGCTTTTGCGCGGCCGCTTGCTGCGCCTGCTTCTGCGCGGCGAAGCGGGCGAGGTCGTCCTCGCCGCCTTGCTGCTGTTGCTGCTGCGCCTGCTGGGTCTTCTTCGGCGGCGGCGTGGTGTCGGCCGGCTTCGGCGCGACGGCCACGCCGTTGCTCGACGACGTGTTGTTCGACGCGGTCGAATTGTTCGAGCTGCCGGTGTTGTTCGAGCCGCTCGACCCGTTGGCCTGCGGCGGCACTTCGACGATTTGCGGCTCGGGCAGCAGGCCGCCCTGGGTCTGGTTCGCGGCCTGGCCGGGCGCGGTGTTCGGCGGCGCGGGCTGCGCGGCCTGCGGCACCGGCTGGCCCGGCGTCTTGCCCTGCAGCGCGCGGTTCGGATCGAACTGCTGCGGCTGGCTCGCGCCGTTGTCGGCCGGCGGCGGCGCGACCTTCGATACGAACGGCGACGGGGAACGCGTGATGTAGAGCGCCACCACCACGGCGATCGCGAGGCCGACGATCAGGCCCAGCACGATTCCAAGAAATGTCCCTCCGGCTTGTTTCGATTGCTTCGAAGTTCGGCGTGGTTGTGCCATTGCTTGAGTCACCTGCAAAAAGAATCGTGAAAAGGCTGCGACGGGCGCTCCAGCCGCAGCCATTCGCTGCCCGGTTCGGGCCGCTTACTGCCTTACATCTTGGCGGGCGCGGACACGCCGAGCACCGCCAGGCCGTTCTCGAGCACCTGCCGGGTTGCAGCGAGGAGTGCGGCGCGCGCATTGCGCGGCGCTTCGTCGTCGACCAGCACGCGCTCCGCATTGTAGAACGAGTGGAATTCGCCAGCGAGGTCGCGCAGGTAGAACGCAACGGCGTGCGGCGCCAGTTCGTTGGCCGCGTGCGTGAGCATGTCCGGGTACTCGGCCAGCTTCTGCATCAGCGACGCCGCTTGCGTGCTCGTCAGTTGCGACAGGTCGGCGCCCGGCAGCTGCGCGACGTCGACGTTGTAGCGCGACTTCAGCTCGTTGAGCACCGAGCAGATCCGCGCATGCGCGTACTGGACGTAGTAGACCGGGTTTTCGTCGTTCTGTTTCAGCGCGAGGTCGATGTCGAACACGAACTCGGTATCGGCCTTGCGCGAGATCAGGAAGAACCGCACCGCGTCACGGCCGCGCGTGATGGTCGCTTCGTCGATCAGGTCGGGCGCCGCTTCCTGGCCCGCCGCCGCGCCGCCCGACCATTCGATCAGGTCGCGCACCGTCACGTAGCTGCCCGCGCGCTTCGAGATCTTCACTTCCTGGCCGTCGCGCATCACGGTGACCATCTTGTGCAGCACGTAGTCGGGGTAGCCCTTCGGGATCCCGATGTGCAGGCCCTGCAGGCCGGCGCGCACGCGCGCGATGGTGCCGTGGTGGTCCGAACCCTGGATGTTGATCACCTTCGTGAAGCCACGCTCCCACTTCGTCACGTGGTACGCGACGTCCGGCACGAAGTACGTGTACGTGCCGTCCGACTTGCGCATCACGCGATCCTTGTCGTCGCCTTCGTCGGTCGTGCGCAGCCACAGCGCGCCGTCCTGCTCGTAGGTCATGCCGGCCTTGATCAGCGCGTCGACCGTCTTCTCGACACGGCCTTCGCTGTACAGCGACGACTCGAGGTAGTACTGGTCGAACTTCACGCCGAATGCCTGCAGATCCATGTCCTGCTCGCGACGCAGGTACGTGACCGCGAACTTGCGGATCGCGTCGAGATCCTCGACGTCGCCCGTGCCCTTGACCGGCTCGCCGTCCGACGCGGCGACCGTTTCGCCGTTCAGGAAGTCGCGTGCGATGTCGGCGATGTATTCGCCGTTGTACGCGGCTTCCGGCCAGCCCGCGTCGCCCGGCTTCAGGCCGCGTGCGCGTGCCTGCGTCGAGATCGCGAGGTTGCCGATCTGCACGCCTGCGTCGTTGTAGTAGAACTCGCGGTGCACCGCGTAGCCCTGGCTCGCGATCACGTTCGCGAGCACGTCGCCGAGCGCGGCCTGGCGGCCGTGGCCGACGTGCAGCGGGCCGGTCGGGTTCGCCGACACGAATTCGAGCAGCACCTGCTTGCCTTTCTCGCGATCCGACGTGCCGAACGCTCGGCCCTGGTCGAACACGGCGGCGATCACCGCCTGCTTCGCGGCGGCCGACAGGCGCAGGTTGATGAAGCCGGGGCCGGCGATCTCGGCGGCTTCGACGAGGCCTTGCGCGCCCGGCTGGGCGGTGAGGGCGGCGACGATCTGCTCGGCGAGCTGGCGCGGGTTCGTGCCGAGCGGCTTCGCGAGCTGCATCGCGACGTTGCACGCAACGTCGCCGTGCGCGGCGACCTTCGGGCGCTCCAGCGTGATGACGGGGGCGACGGATGCCGCGTCGGCGCCTTTCAGCGCGTGTGCGACCTGCTTGACGCTATCCGCGAGCAGGGCTTCGAGGGTCTGTTTGTGTGCTGGCAGCATGCTGGTAGAAGGCTTCGTTGGTGGCGGCCGGAAACGCCGGCCCGCCGGCGCGCTTTTTAAGCGCGCGTTTCAGGGATCGCAGAATTTTAACAGGTGCTAATATGCCGCTCAGGCGGCCCGCGTCCGCGAGGCCGGACGCCGGTCTGCCGGCGTTCCCCAACCGCGCCGCGCAGGCACAACAAGATGAAAAGGGAATTGTCATGATTACGTTCAAGAGCAAGGCGGCACAGGATCTCGACGTGCTGAAGGATTTCGCCGTGTATGTGCTGGGTCTCGTCGGCAAGCAGCTGGGCGAGCGCGGGGTGATTACGCACGATGAGCTGGACCACGCGATCGCCAAGCTGGAAGGCGCGGTTGCGCAGGCGAAGCAGGAACGCGCCGAGCACGCCGGCCATTTCCACGAGGACGAAGCCGACCACGCGCACCACGAAGTGCCGGCGAGCCTGGCCCAGCGCGTTGCGCCCTTCCTCACGATGCTGCGCGAAGCGAAAGCCGGCGAAGCCGACGTGCACTGGGGCTTCTGAGCCTGCTTGCCCGGCCGCTCCGAAAGGATCGAAAGGCAGAAAAAGCCCGCGTTCGAGCGGGCTTTTTCTTTTGTCTGACGATAACGGGCGGTGGCGCGCCCGTCGAAGGGCCGATCAGAGCTGCGGCGCGAGCGCGCGGCGCGCGTCGTCGAGCGACAGCGCCATGCGCTGCGCGTAGTCCTCGAGCTGATCCTGGCCGATTTTGCCGACCGAGAAATACGTGCTGTCCGGATGCGCGAGATAGAAGCCCGACACGCTCGCGGCCGGCAGCATCGCCAGCGAGTCGGTCACGCTCATGCCGATCTCGTCCGCGCGCAGCACATCGAACATGTCGCGCTTCACGAGGTGGTCGGGGCAGGCCGGGTAGCCGGGCGCCGGGCGGATGCCCGCGTACTTTTCCGCGATCAGCGCATCGTTGTCGAGCGTCTCGCCGCTCGCATAGCCCCACAGCTCGCGCCGCACGCGCGCGTGCATCGCTTCCGCGAAGGCTTCCGCGAAGCGGTCGGCGAGCGCCTTCAGCATGATCGCACTGTAGTCGTCGTGGTCGGCTTCGAACTGCTTTTCCTTCGCGTCGACGCCGAGGCCGGCCGTCACCGCGAACATCCCGATGTAGTCGGCGACGCCCGATTCCTTCGGCGCGATGAAGTCAGCGAGCGAGCGGTTCGGCCGCATCACGCCGTCGACCACCGGGCGCACGCTCTGCTGGCGCAGGTTGCGCCAGGTAAGCAGCACTTCCGAGCGCGACTCGTCGCTGTAGATCTCGATGTCGTCGTCGTTGACGCTATTCGCCGGCAGCAGCGAGATCACGCCGCTCGCGGTCAGCCAGCGGCCCTGGATCAGGCGCGCGAGCATCGATTTCGCGTCGGAGAACACGCGCCGCGCCGATTCGCCGACGATCTCGTCGTTCAGGATCCCCGGGTACGGGCCCGCGAGATCCCAGGTCTGGAAGAAAGGGCCCCAGTCGATGTACTGCGCGAGCTCGTTCAGGTCGTAGTTCTTGAATACGCGGCGGCCGATGAACTTCGGCTTCACCGGCTGGTAGCCCGCCCAGTCGACCTTGGTCTTGTTCGCGCGCGCTTCGGCGAGCGTGACCATCGGCTGCGCCTTGCGGTTCGCGTGCTGGTCGCGGATGCGTTCGTAGTCGGACTTCAGCTCGTCGAGGTACTTCGTCGCGCCTTCGTCGGACAGCAGGCTGGAGGCGACCGACACCGAGCGCGACGCGTCCGGCACGTACACCACCGGGCCTTCGTAGTGCGGCGCGATCTTCACGGCCGTGTGCACGCGCGAGGTCGTCGCACCGCCGATCAGCAGCGGAATCTTCTTCACGCGGAAGTAGTCGTCGCGCTGCATTTCGGACGCGACGTAGGCCATTTCCTCGAGGCTCGGCGTGATGAGGCCCGACAGCCCGATGATGTCCGCGCCCTCGACCTTCGCCTTCGCGAGGATCTCGTTGCATGGGACCATCACGCCCATGTTGACGACTTCGAAGTTGTTGCACTGGAGCACGACCGACACGATGTTCTTGCCGATGTCGTGCACGTCGCCCTTCACGGTCGCGATGACGATCTTGCCCTTCGCGCGCACGTCGCCGCCCGCTTCCGCGAGCAGGCGCTTTTCTTCCTCGATGAACGGGATCAGGTGCGCGACCGCCTGTTTCATCACGCGCGCCGATTTCACGACCTGCGGCAGGAACATCTTGCCCTGGCCGAACAGGTCGCCGACGATGTTCATCCCGTCCATCAGCGGCCCTTCGATCACGTTGATCGGGCGGCCGCCGGCCGCGGCGATCTTCGCGCGCACTTCTTCGGTATCCTCGACGATGAAGTTCGTGATGCCGTGCACCAGCGCATGCGAGAGCCGCTTCTCGACCGGCTGGTTGCGCCACTCGAGGTTCTCTTCCTTCTTCGCGCCCCCTGCCTTGAACTTGTCGGCGATCTCGAGCAAGCGGTCGGTCGAATCGTCGCGGCGATTCAGGATCACGTCCTCGACGCGCTCGCGCAGCTCCGGGTCGAGGTCGGCATAC
Source organism: Burkholderia sp. AU33803 (assembly GCF_002223095.1). Lineage (NCBI taxonomy): Bacteria > Pseudomonadati > Pseudomonadota > Betaproteobacteria > Burkholderiales > Burkholderiaceae > Burkholderia > Burkholderia sp. AU33803. The sequence goes on along the minus strand of NZ_NKFJ01000005.1, from coordinate 798,975 downwards.
ACGCCGAGCTGGCCCGCGTTGACGATGCCCATGTCCATCCCCGCCTGGATCGCGTGGTACAGGAACACGGTGTGGATCGCCTCGCGCACCGGGTCGTTGCCGCGGAACGAGAACGACACGTTCGACACGCCGCCGCTCACCTTCGCGTACGGCAGGTTCTGCTTGATCCAGCGGGTCGCCTCGATGAAGTCGACCGCGTAGTTGTTGTGCTCCTCGATACCGGTCGCGACCGCGAAGATGTTCGGGTCGAAGATGATGTCTTCCGGCGGGAAGCCGACTTCGTTCACGAGGAAGTCGTACGAGCGCTTGCAGATCTCGGTCTTGCGCGCGAACGTATCGGCCTGGCCGGTTTCGTCGAACGCCATCACGACGGCCGCCGCGCCGTAGCGGCGGATCAGGTGCGCGTGGTGGCGGAACGCATCCTCGCCTTCCTTCAGCGAGATCGAGTTCACGATCGCCTTGCCCTGCACGCACTTCAGGCCCGCCTCGATCACTTCCCATTTCGACGAGTCGATCATGATCGGCACGCGCGCGATGTCCGGCTCCGATGCGATCAGGTTCAGGAAGCGCACCATCGCCGCCTTCGAATCGAGCATCGCCTCGTCCATGTTGATGTCGATCACCTGCGCGCCGTTCTCGACCTGCTGGCGCGCGACCGCGAGCGCCTCGTCGAACTGGCCGTTGAGGATCATGCGTGCGAACGCCTTCGAGCCGGTGACGTTGGTGCGTTCACCGACGTTGATGAAGAGCGTTCCGGACGTGACGTTGAACGGCTCGAGGCCGGCGAGGCGCATCATGTGATCGGTCATGGCGGTGCGAATTCTGGTGATGAAGGACGGGGGACGGTCGGGTCAGGCGTTGTCGCTGTACTGGTTCGGCCAGCGGCGCGGCTTCACGTCGGCGAGCGCCTTCGCGATCTCGGCGATGTGTTCGGGCGTCGTGCCGCAGCAGCCGCCCGCGAGGTTCACGAGCCCGGCTTGCGCGAATTCCTTCAGCAGGCCCGACGTGACGTCCGGCGTTTCGTCGAAGCCCGTCTCGGCCATCGGGTTCGGCAGGCCCGCGTTCGGATAGCACGACACGTAGGTATCGCACAGCTTCGCGAGCTCGGCGATGTACGGGCGCATCAGCGCCGCGCCGAGCGCGCAGTTCAGGCCGAACGTGAGCGGCTTCGCGTGGCGCAGCGAATTCCAGAACGCCTCGACCGTCTGGCCCGACAGGATCCGGCCCGACGCATCGGTGACGGTGCCCGAGATCATGATCGGCAGACGCTCGCCGGTGTCCTCGAACAGTTCGTCGAGCGCGAACAGCGCGGCCTTCGCGTTCAGCGTGTCGAAGATCGTCTCGACGAGGAACAGGTCGACGCCGCCGTCGAGCAGCGCCTTCGCCTGCTGGTAGTACGACGCGCGCAGCTCGTCGAACGTGACGTTGCGTGCGCCCGGATCGTTGACGTCTGGCGAGATGCTGGCCGTCTTCGGCGTCGGCCCGATCGCGCCCGCGACGAAGCGCGGTTTGTCGGGCGTCGCGTATTGCTCGGCCGCTTGGCGCGCGAGCTTCGCCGATTCGATGTTCATCTCGACGACGAGATCTTCCATCTCGTAGTCGGCCTGCGCGACGGTCGTCGCGCCGAACGTGTTGGTCTCGACGATGTCCGCGCCGGCCGCGAAGTACTGGTCGTGGATCTCGCGGATGATCTGCGGCTGCGTGATCGACAGCAGCTCGTTGTTGCCCTTGATGTCGCGCGGGAAATCCTTGAAGCGCTCGCCGCGATACGCGGCTTCGTCGAGCTTGTAGCGCTGGATCATCGTGCCCATCGCGCCGTCGAGGATCAGGATGCGCGATTTGAGCAGCGCAGGCAGAGCGGCGCCGCGCGTGTAGGAGGCGTCGAGCGGGACGGAAGCGGCGAGAGGAGTCGCAGACATGGGCGAAAGACCGGCGAAGACGGGAAAACCGCCATTGTAGCCGGTGCGCATGGGCGCCGCCCGGCCTTGCGCCGCGCCGGCCGGGCCGCCAAATGAAAACCCCCGCCGGCGAACCGGGCGGGGGCAGGATCGGAGTGCTCGCGGCGCCGCGTCGATGCGCGGCAAATGGCCCGGCCGCACGAGGCGCCGGGCCGCGGGTCGTCAGTGCAGCACGACGGGCATCATCATCAGGCTGTCGAATTGTCCGAGGAATTCGTCGACTTCATCGAGCGACGGTTCATCCTCGATCAACTGCTTCACGTGCGCGCGGAATCGTTCGGCAAGTTCGCCGTCGATGAAGATTTCGCGCTGCGCGTTCTTGTCGACGATTTCATATCCGCCGGCATTCATCAGGTGGTGGCCGGCCTGCGGCGCGAATTCGACGACGCAGTAGTTGGGGCTGTTGTAGATCATTTGCATGGCGGCACTCCTCTTCGCAGTGGCATCTGGCCTTGTTGTCCCCTAGGTGGGGCGAGCCTTGCCGGTTTCAAGGGGCTTGCGCTGCACACCCCGTTCCCGTTTGCGTGGGGTGTATCGGTTAGAAGCCGATGTCTATGAAACGTTTCCCATTGTCTGCCGGTGGACTGAAATAGTTGTTAAAGAGTGTCATCGGCCATTTCACGGAAATCTGTAATCGGTCGAAATTGCCGAATCGCGTGCATTCGCGCGCGAGTTCACTGTGTGACAGGCGATGTGACAGGCGAGGGCGCGGGCGGTGCAGCTTGTTGTGCCGGTGGTTGCACGGGAGCCGGCGGCGCGGGTTGGGCCGGTTCCGCAGCGGGAGCGGTCGATGCGTCGGGCGTTGGCGTACCGGCGGGCGCATGCGTTGCGCCGCCTGCGGGTGCTTCGTCGGCCGGCGCGCTGGGCGCCGCGAGCCGGCCATGCCACAACAGCTCGATCTGCGCGCCGTTCGGTTCGGTCTGCACGAGCCGCGCGGGCAGCCAGCCGAGCGACGGCGCGAGCCACATGTCGATGCGGCGCGTGTCGCCGTCGCGTCGCGGCAGGCGCATGAAATGCCGCGCGCCGATGATGCCGGCCTGCGTCTGCACCTGCTCGTCGCCGATCACGGTGATCGGCCAGGTTTCGCCGCTGTTGTTGTCGATCACGAAGAACTGCTGCGTGACGCCCGGCTTGTACGCGGACGGATTGCCGCGCACGAGCCCCGACAGCTGCATCAGCATGCTGAAGCGATCCTGCACGCCGTCGGGCAGCGGCGCGTTGTTCGGCGTGCGCGTGAACACGACCTGCCGGATCTCGCGGTTGAAGATCGCGATGTCCTCCGGCCGCTTGCCGCGCTTCTCGACGTAGCGCTCGGGCGCGACGCCGAACGCGTCGATGCGGCCTTCGCTGCGGTAGGTGAACGGGCCGACGAACGGCACGGGCATCGACACCGACAGGTCGTAGGTGTGCCCGTCGGTGCGCCAGTGGATCGTGCCGATCATGTTCTGCATGCCGTTGTAGAACGTGTCGTATTGCAGGTCGCCGGACGGCGGCGCGTTGAACTTCACGCCGTTCGTCGCGGGGCCCGGAGTCACGGTGGTGGCGGCGCTGGCGGCGCCGGCAGCCGACGCGGCATGCGCGCCCGATGCGGCAGGCACACCACTCGCTGCGGACGCGGCGGCCGGCGGCTCGCCGTGCTCGGCCGTTTGCGTCGACGTGAGGACCGGCTCAGGCGCGGGTTTCGGTGCGGCGGCCTTCGGGGCCGCCGGCGCGGGCGCGGCCGGCTGCTCGACCGGCTTCGGCGCGGGCGGTGCAGGCTGGCGTTCGATCGGTTGCGGTTTCAGCAGCTCGATCTGCACGGGGACTTCGGCGGGTGGCGGCGGCGTGAACGAATCGCGGTTGCGCATCAGCCAGAACGCGGCGAGCGCATGCAGCACCAGCACGATGACGAGCGCAATGCCCACGCGCAGCCAGTGGCGGGGCAACGCGTGACTCGGGCGGGTATCGGCAGGCTGCATGGGCATCGGGACAGGATCGGGGCGTTCGCGTGAGCTCGGGCGCGCGGCGCGCGCCACAGGAATCGGACTGTCGAATGCGCCGCACGTTCGCGCTGCGTGACGGGCAGGTTCCGGGGGGCGGTTACCGGAGGCGTCAGGCGTCGCGCGCGTCGGGACTATAGCCGAGTTCGTAAGACAGTTTCTGCGCGCAGGCGCGCAGCGCGGTGTCGATCTCGCCGCCCCATGCGATGTCGAACGAGCCTTCCTGGCCGAGCGCGACGATCGCGAGCGCGAGTTCGCCGACCGCATCGAACACGGGCATGCAGAACGCGTGGATCGTCGGCAGCAGCATCCCCTCGACGCGTGCGGCCTCGTGCCGGCGCACGTCGGCGAGCACCGCGTCGACCTCGTCGAGCGTGCGCGGGCCGCCGTGGTGCGGCGAGCGGCGCGTATCGGCGAGTTCGCGCTCGAGCATCGCGGCGGTCTTGCTGCGCGGCAGGTACGCGGCGAACAGCAGCCCCGTCGCGGAGCCGAGCAGCGGCATCACGTCGCCGAGTTTCAGCGACGCCTTCGCCGGGTGGCTCGACTCCATCCAGTGCACGATCGTCGGCCCCTGGTTACCCCACACGGCGATGCCGACCGTCTGGTCGAGGCGGTCGCGGAATTCGGTCAGCGCGATCCGCGCGAGCTTCACGCCGTCGACGCGCGCGAGCCGCGCGAGCCCCATCTGCAGCGCGAAGCCGCCGAGTTCGTAGCGGCCCGAGACGGGGTCCTGCGACACCACGCCGAGCCGCGAGAAGCTGACCAGGTAACGGTGTGCCTTCGCAGGACTCATGCCCGCGCGCTGCGCGAGGTCGCGCAGCATCATCGCGCGCGGCTCGCTCGTCAGCACGTCGAGCAGGCGGAAGCCGACCTCGATCGACTGGATGCCGGAACGGACCTTCTCGCCGTGCTCGCCGGAAGCGGCGTCGTCGGTGTCGGAGTCGGCGAGATCGTCGTCGGGAAGCGGGCTGGCGGGCATGGGCGGCAGGGGCGCGAAAAGGCGGCAGGAAGCAGGCTGAAAAACCGGACTGAAAAACCGGGCCGAAGAATCGGGGCGAAAACGGCACGCACGATCGCCGCGCGCCGCAGGGATTCACCATCGTAAAATAGATTCCCTCCATCGTCACTACAACGCCAGAGTCTCCTATGAAACTTGCTTCGCTGAAGGACGGCACGCGCGACGGCCAGCTGATCGTCGTGTCGCGCGACCTGCACACCGCGGCGATCGCCGACGCGATCGCGCCGACGCTGCAGCGCGTCCTCGACGACTGGGCGTTCTACGCGCCGCAGCTGCGCGACCTGTACGACGCACTGAACCACGGCCGCGCGCGCAATGCGTTCGCGTTCGATCCGGCCAACTGCATGGCGCCGCTGCCGCGCGCGTTCCAGTGGGCCGACGGCTCCGCGTACGTGAACCACGTCGAACTCGTGCGCCGCGCGCGCGGCGCGGAGATGCCGCCCGAATTCTGGACCGATCCGCTGATGTACCAGGGCGGCAGCGACGATTTTCTCGGGGCCCGCGACGACGTCGTGTGCCCGTCCGAGGAATGGGGCATCGATTTCGAGGCGGAAGTCGCGGTGATCACCGGCGACGTGCGGATGAGCGCGACGCCCGACGAAGCGCTGAAGGCCGTGCGGCTCGTCACGCTGGTGAACGACGTGTCGCTGCGCAACCTGATTCCGGCCGAGCTCGCGAAGGGCTTCGGCTTCTTCCAGAGCAAGCCGGCCACCGCGTTCGCGCCGGTCGCCGTGACGCCCGACGAGCTCGGCGACGAATGGCGCGAAGGCCGCGTGCACCGGCCGATGATCGTCCACTGGAACGGCAAGAAGGTCGGCCAGCCCGATGCCGGCACCGACATGGTGTTCCACTTCGGCCAGCTGATCGCGCACGCGGCGAAGACGCGCAACCTGCGCGCCGGCTCGATCGTCGGCTCGGGCACGGTGTCGAACAAGGACGCGAAGCGCGGCTACTGCTGCATCGCCGAGAAGCGCTGCCTCGAGACGATCGAGCACGGCGCGCCGCAGACGGAATTCATGCGCTACGGCGACACCGTGCGCATCGAGATGTTCGACACGGCCGGCAAGTCGATCTTCGGCGCGATCGAGCAGTCGGTCGCGCCGCCCGACGGCGCGGCGTAAGTCGCGCGGCGCCCGCAGCGCTGCGCTTGCGCGAAACCCGGGCCCGGCCCGCGCGCCGGGTTTCGCCTGATGTTTGCCCGCGCGGGCTTGGCTACACTCGATTCAGGGGCGCGAGAGCCTCGAGCAAGGAGCAGCGCATGGCCGATCTCGCCGCGTACGGCGGTTACGAAGCACTGAAGGTGACGCGCCGCGACCATGGCGTGCTCGACATCGTGATGAGCGGCGAGGGCGCGAACCGCAGCGGCCTCGCGACCGCGAACGCACGCATGCATCGCGAGCTCGCCGACATCTGGCGCGACGTCGACCGCGATCCCGACACGCGCGTCGCGGTGATCCGCGGCGAAGGCAAGGGCTTCTCGGCGGGCGGCGACCTCGCGCTCGTCGAGGACATGGCGAACGACTTCGACGTGCGCGCCCGCGTGTGGCGCGAGGCGCGCGACCTCGTCTACAACGTGATCAACTGCAGCAAGCCGATCGTCTCGGCGATGCATGGCCCGGCCGTCGGCGCGGGGCTCGTCGCCGGGTTGCTCGCCGACATCTCGATCGCCGCGAAGGATGCGCGCATCATCGACGGCCACACGCGGCTCGGCGTCGCGGCCGGCGACCATGCGGCGATCGTGTGGCCGCTGCTGTGCGGGATGGCGAAGGCGAAGTACTACCTGATGCTGTGCGAGCCGGTGAGCGGCGAGGAGGCCGAGCGGATCGGACTGGTCTCGCTCGCGGTCGAGCCGGCCGACCTGCTGCCGAAGGCCTACGAAGTGGCCGAGCGGCTCGCGCACGGTTCGCAGTCGGCGATCCGCTGGACCAAGTACGCATTGAACAACTGGCTGCGCACGGCCGGGCCGACCTTCGATACGTCGCTGGCGCTCGAATTCATGGGTTTTTCGGGGCCCGACGTGCAGGAAGGCATTCGCTCGCTGCGCGAGCGGCGGCCGCCCGAGTTTCCCGGCGACGCGCCGTTCTGACACGCGCCGGCGCTATGATCGACCCAGGCGCGGCTCGCGCGACGCATGGCGGCCGCCTCGCTCTCACCCAGTCAACCAGGATGCCCGTATGACGACCGATGCCTCCGGCTCCAACCCTTTCGCCGGCTTTGCCGGCTTCAAGCCCGCCGACATGATGGACCGGATGTGGGACATGATGCGGATGTCGCCGTTCGGCGGGATGACGTCGTTCCCGGGCGCCACGCAAGGGCTGCCGCCGTCGCTGTCGAGCATGTCCGACATGATGGCGCCGCTCACGAGCGTCGAGGAGCTCGACAAGCGGATCACCGATCTGCGCGCGGTCGAGCAGTGGCTGAAGCTCAACCTCGGGATGCTGCAGTCCGCGATCCAGGCGCTCGAGGTGCAGCGCGCGACGCTCGCGACGCTGCGTGCGTTCGGCGCGTTCGCGCAGAGCTCGATGTCGGCGGCCGAGGAAGCGGCCGCGCATGCGGCGAAACACGCGTCGGCGGCGTCGAGCGATGCGCCGCCGGCACCGGATGCCGACGCGTCGGCGGCAGCGGCCGGCGACGCCGCGCAGCAGGCGTTCGACCCGTCGGGCTGGTGGAACCTGCTGCAGTCGCAGTTCAATCAGCTCGCGAGCCTTGCGATGGCGCAGCCGGGCATGCAGCCCGCCGCGCCGGGCGATGCGCCGCCGGACGCGGCCGCTGCGCCGGAGCCGGCCGCGAAGCCGGCACCGGCCGCCGCCGCGCCGCGCAAGCCTGCCGCGAAGCGCGCGAAGTCGGCCGGTGCGGCCGGTTCGGCCGCGGCGCGCGCGGCCGCCGCATCGTCGCCCGAAACCCGTCCGCCGAAGCGTTCGACGTGACGCGGCGCAGGTAGCAGGTCGATCATGCGGCTCGCGCTCGTGCTGATGGGAGGCGGCGCACGTGCCGCCTATCAGGTCGGCGTGCTGAAGGCGCTGGCCGAGATCGCGCGCGAGGCCGATCCGCTGCGGCACACGCTGCCGTTCGCGGTCGTGTGCGGCTCGTCGGCCGGCGCGATCAACGCGACGTCGATCGCGAGCCACGCGGACGACTTTTCCCATGGCGTGCGGCGCCTGCTCGAATTCTGGGAGCCGTTGCGCGCCGACTACGTGTATCGCACCGACTGGCTCGGCATCGCGGGCGCCGGCGCACGCTGGCTGGCGACGATGACCTTCGGCTGGGCGGCCCGCCGTGCGCCGCGCGGGTTGCTCGACAACGCGCCGCTCGCGCACCTGCTGCAGCGCGAGCTGAGTTTCCACCGGATCGAGCAGATGCTCGAGGCGCGCCTGCTGCATGCGCTCGCGGTGACGGCGCTCAGCTATTCGAGCGGGCGGCACCTCACGTTCTACCAGGCGGCCCAGCCGATCCAGGCGTGGCGGCGCGCGCAGCGCACCGCGCGGCTGGTCGACCTGTCGGCGTCGCACCTGCTCGCGTCGTCGGCGATTCCGTTCGTGTTCCCGGCCGTGCCGCTCGTGCTCGACGGGCAGATCGAATACTTCGGCGACGGCTCGATCCGGCAGATCGCGCCGCTGTCGCCGGCGATCCACTTCGGCGCGGACCGGATCGTCGTGGTCGGCGCGGCCGACCCGCGGCCCGAGATTCCGGCCGCGAACGGCCACGGGTTGGTGCGCGGCTACCCGACGCTCGCGCAGATCGGCCAGCAGGTGCTCGCGAGCGTGTTCCTCGACTCGATCGGCTCGGACATCGAGCGCATCGAGCACATCAACCGGATGATCGAGCACCTGCCGCACCAGGTCGAGTTGGACAGCGGCTGGCGGCACGTCGACGTACTCGCGATCGCGCCGTCCGAGCGCATCGAGCTGATCGCCGCGAAGCACCTGAAGCAGATGCCGGCGACGATGCGCGGGCTGCTCGGCGCGATCGGCGGCAGCCAGCCGGCCGGTGCGTCGTTCGCGAGCTACTTGCTGTTCGAGGAGGCGTTTACACGCGAGCTGATCGAGCTCGGCTACCGCGACGGGCGCGCGCAGCGTGACACGCTGTGCGGCTGGATCGCGCGCGCGGACGGCGGCAGCGCGCCGGCCGCCGGCATGCCGCCGGACGACGGCCTCGCGACCGGCGAAATACGGGTCTGATGCTTGCAGGAGAATGTAAGGTTGCGTTTTCGCGACGGTCGGCCGCGACCGATCGCCGCAGCGCGATGGGCGGCGCACGACCGGGCAGGCGTCTCGGAACCGTCATGCACGCGTGATATCATGGCCGCCGCCGTATACACCATATCGAGCAGCCCGCCGATCCGGCATCCGCACGGGACCTTTCGGGGAACCCGCCTGGGGCAGGGGACGGGCGCGCCAACGAGCCGGCCAGCGCCGGCCCCCACTCAGGCAAGCGTGCAGCCGGTTCCGTTCGCGGAGCGTGGCTGCGGCATGCCGCAACGGCGGCGGCGCGGCCGCCCGGCTGCCGGACGAGGAATCACCGTCCGGCTGGCCGGTTTCCCGCGTAAAATTAGAGTCTTGGCTGCAAAAGGCGCGCTCGGGCGCGCTTGCGCGGCAACAGTCACGTTTAGAGAAGTCGCATTGCGCAGAACAGGGGTGGGACCATCATGAACACGATGCTTTATCCGGAACTTTACCGATCGCTCGAAGCCGTCCGCTGGGACATGGAGAAGGACATTCCGTGGGACAAGTTCGACGCTTCGCTGCTCACCGACGAGCAGGCGAAGACGATCAAGATGAACGCGATCACCGAATGGTCGGCGCTGCCCGCGACGGAAATGTTCCTGCGCGACAACCAGCACGACAGCGACTTTTCCGCGTTCATGAGCGTGTGGTTCTTCGAAGAGCAGAAGCATTCGCTCGTGCTGATGGAATACCTGCGCCGCTTCAAGCCGGAAATGGTGCCGACCGAAGAGGAACTGCACGCGGTGCGCTTCCAGTTCGACCCGGCGCCGCCGCTCGAGACGCTGATGCTGCACTTCTGCGGCGAGATCCGCCTGAATCACTGGTACCGTTGCGCGGCCGACTGGCACACCGAGCCGGTCATCAAGCAGATCTACGAAACGATCTCGCGCGATGAAGCACGCCACGGTGGCGCGTACCTGCGCTACATGAAGAAGGCGCTGAACAACTGCGGCGACGTCGCGCGTGCGGCATTCGCGAAGATCGGCGTGCTGATGGCGTCGGCGCGACGCACCGAGAAGCCGCTGCACCCGACCAACCTGCACGTGAACCAGGCGCTGTTCCCGCGCGACACCGTGCAGTCGCGCCTGCCGGATCCGGAATGGCTCGAGCGCTGGCTCGACGAGCAGATCCGCTTCGACGGCGAATGGGAAAAGAAGGTCGTCGAACGGATCCTGCACAACCTGTCGATCCTGTTCGAGCGCACGTTCGCGACCGCGCAGGAGCTGAACCGCTACCGCAAGGAAGTCACCGGCCGCCTGCAGGCCGAAAGCGGCTCGTCGTCGGCCGCGCAGCCGGCCTGAGGCCGGTTGGCGCCGCAGCCGGCGTGAATCGCGCCGGCCGCGTTGCGCGATGTCGTACCCGTTGCATGAAGCCCGCCCGGTCAGTCCGGCGGGCTTTTTATCTGGCGCCGCCGCCGCGCGCGCCGTTGCCCACTTCGTCCGACCTCCATCATGTCCGCCACCTTCGAACGCAAGCTGATCACCCGTGATGCCCTCGTCGCCCTGCGCGCGTCGCTGCCGTCGCCCGTCGTGTTCACCAACGGCGTGTTCGACATCCTGCATCGCGGCCACGTCACCTATCTCGCCGACGCGAAGGCGCTCGGCGCATGCCTGATCGTCGGCGTGAACAGCGACGCATCGGTACGCATGCTCGGCAAGGGCGACGACCGGCCGATCAATCGCCAGGAAGACCGCGCGGCGCTGCTCGCGGCGCTGGAAAGCGTCGACTGGGTCGTGACGTTCGAGGAAAAGACGCCGGTGTCGCTGATCGAGGCGGTCCGGCCGGACATCCTCGTGAAGGGCGGCGACTACGACATGGATGCGTTGCCGGAATCGGCGCTGGTGCGTGGCTGGGGTGGCCGGGCACTGGCGATTCCGTTCGAGCACGATCGCTCGACCACCGCATTGCTGAAGAAGGTGCGCGCGCAGCAGTCCTGAGCGCAGCCGGGCGCCGTCAGGGCGCGGACGCGGCGAGCGGCTCGGCCGTGACGGACGGCGGCGCGATCGGGCCGCCGATGACGGGCTGGTCGGTGGCCCGTGCGAGCGGCGTCACGCGCAGCGCATCGGGCCGCACCTGTCGCGCCAGCACGCCGGGTTCGCGCGGGCCGGCCGCCGGCAGCGGCCCGAACACGCCGCGCGCCACCACGAACGCGAGCATGTTGGCGAGAAAGAGAACAGCGATCAGCCAGCGCAGCATCGTCGACACTCCTCGTCGTCATTGACGTGGTTCACGTCATTCAATCGGGCCGGCTGCATCGCCGGCGATTTCATTCCTTCTCGTTCCTGCCGTTGACCGTGCGCGCGGGGCCGGCATGGCGCCCCCGTTCTTCACCGTCATCGTGACGCAGGCCCGCACGGGCTCGCGTTGCCGTGCGCCGGCGCGCTGCCGGCGTTTTTCCGTCACGCCTGGGGCGGCGTGGCGGTTGCCGCTTCTGCGGCGATCAGCGCCAGCCCGGACAGGATCAGGGCATCGTGCCGCGTATGCGGGAGCGTCAGCGCACGTGCGACGTCGTCCGCCGCGCCGCCGGCCAGCACCAGCCGCACGGGCGCCTGCCACGCATCCGCGAGATCGCGCCACGCGCGTTCGATCAGCCCGGCCTGCGCATACAGGCAGCCGGCCGACAGCGAGCGCGGCGTATCGACCTGGAACGGTTCGGCCTGGGCACCCGCGAGCAGGCCGCTCGCGATATCGGTGGTCAGCGTCGGCAACTGCGCGGTGTGCGTGCCGAGCGCGCGCATCATCAGCGCCCAGCCCGGTGCGATCAGCCCGCCCGTGAAGCGGCCGTCCGCGCGCAGCGCCTCGAGCGTCGTCGCGGTGCCGAACGTCGCGATCAGCAGGTGCTCGCCCGGAAACGCCGCGTGCGCGCCGATCAGGCCGGCCCAGCGGTCGCTGCCGAGCTGGTCGGGCGTCGTATAGCCGTTCGTCACGCCGCATTGCGTCTGACGCGCGCGTATCGTCGTGCGCGGCAGGCCCGGCCAGCGTGCGTCGAGCAGCGCGTCGAGCCGGGCGGCCACGTCGGCGCCCGCGACGTTCGAGATCCACGCGCCGCGCGGACGCGGCAGGGCCGACCAGTCGGGATCGGCGCCGCCGTCGCGGGTGTGGCCGAACGCGCCCGTCTCGACGAGCGTGCGCTGCGCATCGGCGAGCGCCCACTTGATCCGGCTGTTGCCGGCGTCGATCAGCAGGTGCGGCTCGTTCATTGCGCTTCGCGCAGCGACACGTCGCCGGCGGCGATCGCCTGCATGCCGTCCGGCGTGTCGAGCAGCAACTGGCCGGTCGCGTCGATGCCGGTCGCGATGCCGCGCACGCGTTCGACGCCCTGTTCGAGCAGCACGACTTCGCGCCCCGCGTACGCGTGCAGCGCGTGCCAGCGCGGCAGGAACGGCGCGAGCCCTTCGGCGCCGAACTGCGCGAGCGCGGGCGTGAGTGCGTTCAGCGACGCGGCGAGCGTATCGGTGAGGTTGGCCGACGCGCACGCGATCGACAGCGCGGCGGGCGGCAGCCCGCTCGCGAGCGTCGCTTCGCGCGCGCGCAGCGCGTCGACCTGCGCGGCGACGGCTTCCGCGCCGCGCACGTTGATGCCGAAGCCGATCACGACGGCGGTGGCGTCGGCGCTGGTCCACGCGGTTTCGATCAGGATCCCGGCGAGCTTGCCGACGATGCGCGGCGTGCCGTCGTCGGTGGCGGTCAGCAGCAGGTCGTTCGGCCATTTGAGCGCGACGCGCGTACGGGCGTCGAGCGGCAGCGCGGCCAGCCCTTCGGCGAGCGCAACGCCGATCGCGATGCTGAGGCCGCCGAGTGCTTCGACGGGGCGCGGCACGATGCAGCCGACCGAGCACAGCAGCGCATTGCCGGGCTGCGCGAACCACGGTCGGCCCTGCCGGCCGCGGCCGGCCGTCTGCTCGAACGCGACGCGCACGAGCGGCGCGGGTAATGCGTTCGCGGTGCGCGGCAGCGCCTTGAGCCGGGCGGCGACGTCGGCGTTGGTCGAGCCGGTGGCGGCGACGATGTCGAGCGGCCACGCACGCGGCGCGGCGTCCAGGTGCGCCTCGAGCCGGTTGCGCGCGATGTGCGCGTCGCCGGAATCGGGCGTGTCGGAGGAGGTGGGGGCGTTCATGGCGCCTATTGTAGCGACAGGGGGCGGTGGCGCGCGTCGGGCGACGCACGCGGCCGGGCAGGGCGGTGCGCGGCCGCCCGCATGCGAACGGCGCCGCAGCGCCGCCTGGCTCAATGCCTTTCCATCCGCTCCAGCGCCTTGATGTCCTCTTCGGACGTCATTTCGCAGGCCAGCAGCGTCTTGCCCTTCAGCGCTGGGCCCTGGCGGGCCGACACGAGGATCAGCGCGCCGCCCGGGCCGCGGACCGTCAGCCGGCGCGAATAGCCGACGGACGACGCGCCCAGCAGGTGGCCCTTCTCGAGGGTGAGCTGGTAGCGTTTCGCGAGCTGGTCGGCGACTTCGCCGTCCACGAGCACGCCGATCCCGGTACTGACGAACACGACCTGCTGCGTCGTGAAGCCGTCGCGGTGGATCGGCTCCGGCAGGCGATAGACCGCGGCGCCCAGCATCGATTCGTCCGGCTTCGGATCGGCCGCCTTGGCGATGTTGTAGATCGAGTCCATCAGGTCCGACGTGAACGGCGGCTTGCAAAGCGCGGCGTTGAAGATGTCGGGCTGGGCGGGCGGCGCGGCGAGGGTGGTGAGCGGTGCGCCGGCAATGACGAGGGCGACGGCGCCGACGGCAGCGGCACCACGCCTGAAAAGGCGATGGGACATGGATGCAGTTCTCTCAGGTTTTATTGTGAGGCTGCATGTTAATGCATTGCCGCGTGTCGAACGGTCGACGTAGCGCAGCCGGATGGCGGCAATGCAACCGGCGCGCGAGCCCGACGCGCCGCGATCGATTCCGTTGCCGGGTGATCGATGCGCGGGGCGTCGGGGCATGCGCGTCATGCAGCCGGTGAGATGCCGGTGCGTGCGGACGAACCGTTACGGCGCGACGACCGGGTGCTTCAGCGCGTGCGCGGTCTCGATCCACTGCGCGTGGAATTCGTCCGCGTCGGGCTTGAGCCCGAGCTCGCCGTTGCGATAGGCCATCGCGAGCGTCTGCACGGCTTCCGGCAGCTCGTGCTCGGCGGCGCGGCGATACAGCGCCAGCGCGCGCGCCTCGTCGCGCGGCACGCCGGTGCCTTCACGGTACGCGTTCGCGAGCATGAAGTCCGCGGCCGGGATGTCCGCGCGCGACGCGACGTCGAACCAGTGCGCGGCCTGCACGGGATCGGCGGCGACGCCGTAGCCGCTGCGATAGATCAGCCCGAGGTAATACGCGGCGGCCGGATCGCCCTGCGCGGCCGCTTCACCGAGCAGCGTGCGGGCGCGTGCGTAGTCCTTCGGCATGTCGCTGCTGCCGAGCAGCAACGCCTTGCCGAGCGCGAGCTGCGCACGCCGGGCGGCCGGCGCGTCGGCCTTGCTGTCTGCCGCCGCGGCCGTTTCCAGCCAGCCGCGCCCCTCGTTGCGCAAGCCCGGTTCGCGCGCGTCGACGAGCGCGATGCCGAGCGCCGCCTGCGCGTCGCCCGAGCCGCGGCGCGCCAGCGTGCGCAACTGCGCGAGCGCATGCGGCTCGGTGGCCTGGGTGACCATCGCCTGCCACTCGTCGAGCTGCGCGGCGCTCGGCGCGGGGCCGGCGCCGCGTAGGCCGGCTGCCGCGACGACGGCCGCGACGGTCACGGCCGCCGCCGCGAGCAGCGCGGCCGGCGGGAGTTTCGCGCGCAGCAGGCGCCGCGCGGCGGCGGCGAGGCCGGTTTCGGCCGGCCGCATCGTCCGGATCGGTTGCATCGCGGGTCTCATTGCGTGAGGTCGATTTCGTAGGTGGCGAGGTTCTTGCCCGAGCCGTCGTCGGCCGCGACCTGCGTGATGCCGGTCAGGCCGGCCGCCGCCGCGTCGCCGAGGCGGTTCGGCGCGGACGCGAACTGCACGTGCGCGACCGAGCTCGCGAGCTTCGTGAAGCGCCAGCTGCGCTGTGCACCGTCGGCCGCGCGTGTGATCGCGCCGCGCTTCTTGACGAACGCGATCAGCACGTCGCGGTTCGCGTCGGGCGACGCGAAGATCGTCTTGCTGCCGTCCAGGCCCGGGAAATTGCCGCCGCCGCTCGCGCGGTAGTTATTGGTCGCGACGATGAACTGCGCGTTCGGGTCGATCGCCGCACCCTTGTACGTCAGGTTCTTGATCCGGCTGCCGACCGGCTGCGTGACGTCGATTTCATACGCGAGATCGGCCGACGTGAACATGTCGAAGTTGTAGCCGGGGAACGTGCTGACGAGCGGTTGCACGGTCGCCTTGGTCGGGTCGATCCGGTTGAAGCGCTTCGCGGCCGTTTCGAGCCAGTTCTTCACGTCGGCGCCGCTCACCTTCACCGCGTAGACGGTGTTCGGGTACAGGTACAGGTCGGCCGCGTTGTTGATCGCGAGCGCGCCCGGCGCGACATCCGTGTAGTCGGTGCCGCCGCCGAAGCCGCTCTTGAACGGCGCGCTGACCGACAGCACCGGCAGCGACGCGTATTGCGGCAGGTTCGCCTGCACGTAGGTCTTCACGTAGTCGGCCTGCGCCTCGTTGACGATCTGGATCGCGCCCGGATCGCCGACATCGGCGAAGTACGAGTTCATCCGGTAGTCGGTCGAGCCGATCGGCGTCTTCACGTAGTCGATCGTCGCCTGGTGCTCGGCGGCGATCGCGGCGGACACGGACGGATCGGCCGCGACGTAGCTCTTGTCGGCGTTCTGGATCGGCCGCGCTTCGACGGTGGTCTGCGACTTGTCGACACTCCACGTCTTGCCGTCGAACTTCAGGCCGAGCTTGATCACGCCGAGGTGTTTGCCCCAGTAGTTGGCCATCACGGTCGGCACGCCGTTGACGGTGCCCTTGACCTTGTCGACGCCCGGCAGGTTGAACTGCGACACGGTGCTGTTCGCGTCCGGGAACACCTGGTGCGAGTGGCCGATCAGCATCGCGTCGATGCCGGTCACCTTCGACAGCCACCAGCTGCCGTTCTCCATCGTCGGCGAATACGCGGAGTTGTCGAGGCCGCCGTGCGAGATCGCGACGACGAGATCGGCGCCCTTCGCGCGCATCTCCGGAATGTACTTCTCGGCGGTTTCCTTCAGGCCGGTCGTGTAGACCTTGCCGTCGAGCCAGCGCTTGTCCCAGTTCATGATCGCGGGCGGCGTGAAGCCGATGATGCCGATCTTCACGGGCGCGCTGACCGTCTTGCCGTCCGGCGTCGTCGCGGTCACGGTGCGGGTCAGGATCGTGTACGGCGTGAACAGCGGCGCGTTGGTCTTCGCGCTGATCACGTTCGCGAGCACCTGCGGGAAGTTCGGGCCCGCGCACTTCTTCTGCTGGGCCGGCGCCGGCAGGCCGTCGACCTCGAACGTGTTGCCGGTCACCTGCGACAGGTACGGCAGCCCGTAGTTGAATTCGTGGTTGCCGATCCCGCCGCCGTCGAATTTCGCCGCGTTCATCACCTTGTAGATCGCGAGCGTCTGGTCGCAGCCGACCGGCTTCACGAGCGCCTGGTAATCCGACAGCGCGGTGCCCTGGATCGTGTCGCCGTTGTCGAGCAGCAGCGTGTTCGGATACTGCGCACGCGCTTGCGCGATCAGCGTCGACACGCGCTCGAAGCCGAGCGAGTTGTCGGCGGCGAGCTTGAAATAGTCATACGACAGCACGTTGGTGTGCAGGTCGGTCGTCTCGAGCAGGGCGAGCGTGGCCGTCGTGCCGACGGGCGCCTGCGCCGCCGGCGGCGTCGCGGGCGGCGAGGTGACGTCGTCGCCGCCGCAGGCGGCGAGGATGAAGGCGAGGCTGGCGAGCGCGGCGATGGCCGGCACGCGACGGCGGGAAAGCAGGGGGAGACGCATCGGTTGTCCTGTTCGGTGTTCTGTTTTATGAAAGGCGAGAGTCGCAACGATTGGCGGCGCGGGGCGCCGACGGCCTGATGTGCGGCGCGTGAGAGTATCGAAAGGATTCGTGACGGAAGAATGAAAGGTGACGAAGCCGGCAACGGGCCCGGGGGTGGCGGCTTCCACGCGGCCCCCGGGCGGGCGTTCCCGGCCAGTCGCGCCGCCCGCCGCCCGTCGCCCGCGGCTGGGCGCCGCACGGAAATCCTCACGTCGCGTCGCCGGGCGGTTCGCTACAATGGCCGCTGTCACCTTTTTGCAAACAACCTGCCCTTGGACTTCGAGACTCCTCCCGGCCTGTCGGTCGACGCCGGCGGCCAGGGCCAGACGGTGCGCCTGACCGGCCAGTGGACCGCGCTCGCGCTTGCACGCAATCGCGGCGCGGTGGCGCGCCGTATCGCGAGCATCGCATCCGGGCGCGTGAGCGAATGGGATCTGTCCGGCATCGAGCGGCTCGACCACGTCGGCGGCCAGGCGCTGTGGCGCGTGTGGGGCCGCAAGCTGCCGGCCGGCGTCGCGCTGAGCACCACGCAGCGCACGATCTTCGAGCGCATCGAGCGGCTCGACAGCGCGCGCGAGGCGCCCGAGCGGGTGGTGCGCTTCGGCCCGATCACGCGCCTCGGCTTCATGCTGTTCGCGTTCGGCGAACACCTGAAGGGCGGTATCGCGATGTTCGGCCTCGTGATCCTCGATGCGCTGTCGGTGCTGCGCCGCCCGAAGACGATGCCGTGGAAGGAAACCTCGGCGAACATCTACAGCGCCGGCGCGCAGGCGCTGCCGATCACCGCGCTCGTCGCGTTCCTGATCGGCATCGTGCTCAGCTACCTGTCCGCGCAGCAGCTGCAGATGTTCGGCGCGAACCGCTACATCGTGAACATCCTCGGGCTGTCGGTGATCCGCGAGCTCGGCCCGGTGCTGTCGGCGATTCTCGTTGCCGGCCGCTCGGGCTCAGCGATCACCGCGCAGATCGGCGTGATGCGCGTGACCGAGGAGCTCGACGCGATGCGCGTGATGGGCATCCCGCACGGGCTGCGGCTGATCCTGCCGCGCGTGCTCGCGCTCGGTATAGCGATGCCGCTGCTCGTGATGTGGACCAACATCATCGCGCTGACGGGCGGCGCGCTTGCCGCGAAGCTCGTGCTCGGCATCGACGTCAACTATTTCGTGCGCTCGCTGCCGGGCGTCGTGCCGATCGCGAACCTGTACATCGGGGTCGGCAAGGGCGTCGTGTTCGGCATGCTGATCGCGCTGGTCGCCTGCCATTTCGGCTTCCGGATCAAGGCGAACTCGCAGAGCCTTGGCGAAGGCACGACCACGTCGGTCGTGACGTCGATCACGGTCGTGATCCTCGCCGACGCGGTGTTCGCGATCCTGTTCCAGAACGTGGGGCTCGGATGAACGCATCGAACGAAACGACCGTGCACGCCGCGGCCATCGGCGCCGGGTCGGTGGGCAACGGGCCGGCCGCGGCGACCGACGGCGGCGACCTCGTGATCGAGGTGCGCAACCTGACCAAGCGCTACGGGCGCAACATCGTTCACCAGAAGCTCGACTTCGACGTGCGGCGCGGCGAGATCGTGTCGATCGTCGGCGGCTCGGGCTCGGGCAAGACCACGCTCGTGCGGCAGATCCTCGGCCTCGAGCGGCCGACGTCGGGCACGATCAAGGTATTCGGCGAGGACACGGCGACGATCGACGACGCGAGCGCGCGGATGATGCGCACGCGCTCCGGGATGCTGTTCCAGCAGGGCGCGCTGTTCTCGTCGATGACGGTGTTCGACAACGTCGCGCAGCCGCTGCGCGAGCTCGGCCGCGTGCCGCCGGACCTGCTGCACGACATCGTGATGCTGAAGCTCGAGATGGTCGGGCTGCCGTGCAAGCACGCATCGAAGATGCCGGCCGCGCTGTCGGGCGGGATGGTCAAGCGGGTGGGCATCGCGCGCGCGATCGCGCTCGAGCCCGAGCTGCTGTTCCTGGATGAGCCGACGGCCGGCCTCGACCCGCAGGCGTCCGACGAATTCGTCGAGCTGATCGCGACGCTGCACCGCACGCTCGGACTGACCGTCGTGATGGTGACGCACGATCTCGACACGATGGTCGCGCTGTCGACGCGCGTTGCGGTGCTGGCCGATCGCAAGGTGCTGGTCGCCGCGCCGGTCGAGGAGGCCGCGAACGTCGACCATCCGTTCATCCACGAATATTTCCTGGGGCTGCGCGGGCGCCGCGCATTGCAGGCGCTGCCGCCCGAGCGGCGCGCGAAGCTGCCGAAGGCGGCCCTCGAACCGGCGCTGTCGAGCGTCGAGCTGTAGGCACGAAGGAATCCGCGAATGGAAAACAAATCACATGCGTTCTGGGCCGGCCTGTTCACGATCGCGCTGACGCTCGCGATCGCGGGCACCGTGTTCTGGTTCAACGTCGACCGCACCGTGCGCGTGCCGTACGACCTGCTCGCGCGCACCAACGTGACGGGGCTGTTCCCGGACGCGGCCGTGCGCTTTCGCGGCCTTGACGTCGGCAAGGTGCAGTCGATCGGCTTCGATCGCGCGCACCCGGGCCAGATCCGGATCCGCATCCTCGTCGACCACGACGCGCCGATCACGCAGTCGACCTACGGCAGCCTCGGCTTCCAGGGCGTGACGGGCATCGCGTTCGTGCAGCTCGAGGACACGGGTCGCGATCTGGCGCCGCTGCCGTCGTCGACGAAGGCGATCGCGCAGATCCCGATGCGGCCGAGCCTGTTCGACCAGATCCAGGAGCGCGGCGACGTGCTGCTGCGGCAGCTCGAACTGGCCGCGAAGAGCGCGAATGCGCTGATGTCGCCCGAGATGCGCGAGCAACTGCGTGCGACCGCCGAAAGCCTGCAGCGCGCGGCCGATGGCGCCGCCACGCTGACGAAGCAGCTCGGCCCGGCGGTCACCGCGCTGCCGGAAACGATGCACGAGGTGAACCGCGCGATGGCGTCGGCGAACACGCTGCTGCAGCCGAACGGGCCGCTCGTGTCGAACCTGAACAAGGCCGGCACGGCCGCCGAGCAGATCAGCGTCGCGCTGAACGGTCTCAACACGCGCGTGCAGTACGACACGCTGCCGCGTTTCAACGCGCTCGCCGGCAACGTCGGCGACGCCTCGCGGCAATTGAAGGACGTGGCCGGTGAACTTGGCCGCAATCCGCGCAGTCTGTTGTTCGGTTCGCCCGGCGCGGCGCCGGGGCCCGGCGAGCCCGGCTTCGTCTGGCCGGGTGCGACGGCCGGGCAGTAATACCCATCGAAACCGGAAACATCATGCAGGAACACGCCATGCCACGAATCCTTGACCGCGCGCTGCGTCCCGCCGCGGCCGCGCTCGCCGTGCTGACGCTGTCGCTCGCGGCCGGCTGCGCCGGCAACAACGCGGTGCTGTCGAATGTCCGCTACGACCTCGGGCCGGCCACGCCGGCCGTGACCGCAGGCCCGGGCCCCGCGCTGAAGGTGCTCGACGTCGCCGCGCCCGACGCGCTCGACTCCGACAAATTCGCGTACCGCCTCGCGTACGTGGACGCGCAGCACGTGGCCGTCTATCGCGACAGCCGCTGGACCGCGCCGCCCGCGCAACTGCTCACGCAGCGGCTGCGCGGCGCGCTGTCGTCGCGCGGCACGGTGCTCGAAGGCTCCGACGGCGTGCGCGCGCCGACGCTCAAGGTCGACCTGAACGAATTCGAACAGGTGTTCGACGGCCAGTCGCAGAGCCACGGCGCCGTCACCGCGCGCGCGACGCTGATGCTGGACGGCAAGGTGCTCGGCCAGCGCACGTTCGTGGCACGCGCACCGTCCAGCACGCCGGACGCGGCGGGCGGCGCCCGCGCGCTCGCGACGGCGAGCGACCAGCTCGTGTCGCAGATCGCCGCGTGGGTCGGCATGCAGGCGTACGCGGGCACGCCGTGACGCGTGCCGTGCAGCCGCGATGAGCGCGACCGGCACCCCTCGCGCATCGCCGCTCGCGCGGCAGGCCTTCGCCGCTTACGCGGCCCTCGTCGTCTACGCATCGCTGTATCCGTTTTCAGGCTGGATGTCGCTCGGCATCGGGCCGTTCGACTATCTGTTCGCGCCGATGCAGCGCTACGTGACCGCATTCGACGTGGTCACGAACGTGCTCGGCTACATGCCGTTCGGCGCGCTTGCCGTGCTCGCGCTGCACCCGCGCTGGCGCGGCGTGGCTGCGACGCTGATCGCGGCCGGGCTCGGCGTGCTGCTGTCGGGCACGATGGAAGCGCTGCAAACCTACCTGCCGACGCGCGTCGCGTCGAATCTCGATCTCGCGGCCAACGCGCTCGGCGCGCTGCTGGGCGCGGCGCTCGTCGCGCCGGCCACCGGTGCGCTGCTTGATCGCGGCGCGCTGCGCCGGCTGCGCTTCGCGTGGTTCGAGGACGACGGCGCGACGCCGCTGCTGCTCGCCGGGCTGTGGCCGTTCGCGATCCTGTTTCCGTCGCCGTTCCTGTTCGGCATTGGCGACTGGCCGGCCGCGCTGTGGGAGCGCGCCGACGTGTCGATGCAGGACGCGCTGCTCGCGTGGCTGCCGGCCGCGTGGCGCGTGGGCGAATGGCCGGAGCGCGTCGACGGCTGGCTGTCCGATTCCGGTTGGGAGGCCGCGCTCGGCGGGTTGATGCTGTTCGCCGCGCTGACGATCGCGTCGCTCGCGATGCGGCCGCGCGCGCCGCGCATCCGGCTCCTGATCGCGCTCGTCGTCGCGACGCTCGTACTGAAGGCGGCCGCGACCTTCATGCAGTCGGCCACCGGCCTCGTCGTCGTGTGGGCGACGCCCGGCGCGCGGCTCGGGATCGAGCTCGGGTTCGCGGCCGCGCTCGTTGCGCTGCATGTGCCGGCGACCTGGCGCGCGACGCTTGCGGTGCTCGCGCTGCTGGCCGGCGTGGCGCTCGTGAACCTGCTGCCGGTCAATCCGTTCTTCGACTTCACGCTGTCGGGCTGGCGGCAGGGCCGCTACGTGCACTTCAACAGCCTCGCGCGCTGGCTCGCATGGATCTGGCCCTACGCGGCGCTGATCTGGCTCGGCCAGCGCGTCGAGCATGCGTGGCTGCCGGCCGTGCTGCGCCGCTGACGCGGGGGCTGATGTGGCGCGGCGGCGGTATCGCAGGCAGCGGCGTGCGCCGGTCGCTATAATCGTCCGAACCCGCCGCTGCCCCGCGCGGCGGCAACCGCTCCTCTTTCCGCACGGCCTCGCGCCGCGCCGCTCGTCACCATCATGGATTCCTACTACCAGCACCACGTCTTCTTCTGCCTGAACCAGCGCGAACCGGGCGCCGAACGCCCGAGCTGCGCGCAATGCGACGCGCAGACCATGCAGGAATACGCGAAAAAGCGCGTGAAGGAACTCGGTCTCGCGGGGCCCGGCAAGGTCCGCATCAACAAGGCCGGCTGCCTCGACCGCTGCGAGGAAGGGCCTGTGATGGTCGTGTATCCGGAAGGCACGTGGTACACGTACGTCGACCAGGCCGACATCGACGAGATCGTCGAATCGCACCTGCGCGACGGCAAGGTCGTCGACCGCCTGAAGATCTGAGCGGGCCGGCGCAATGAACGTTCATACGCAGAAGTCGCTGATCGCGGGCCCGGTCGGGCAGATCGAAATCGCCGTCGACCTCCCCGACGCCGTGCGCGAAAACGGCGCCGCCCCGCGCGGCATCGCGCTCGTCGCGCATCCGCATCCGCTGTTCGGCGGCACGATGGACAACAAGGTCGCGCAAACCCTCGCGCGCACGCTCGTGCAGCTGAACTACGTCGTGTTCCGGTCGAACTTCCGCGGCGTCGGTGCGACCGAAGGCGTGCACGACAACGGCACCGGCGAAGCCGACGACCTGCTCGCGGTGCTCGCGCACATGCGCGCGCAGCCCGCGTATGCGGACCTGCCGCTCGTGCTCGCCGGCTTCTCGTTCGGCACCTTCGTGCTGTCGCACGTCGCGAAGCGGCTGCGCGACGCGGGCGAGACGATCGAGCGGATGGTGTTCGTCGGCACGGCCGCGAGCCGCTGGCAGGTGGCCGACGTGCCGGAGAACACGCTCGTGATCCACGGCGAAACCGACGACACGGTGCCGATCGCTTCCGTGTACGACTGGGCGCGGCCGCAGGAACTGCCGGTCGTCGTGATCCCCGGCGCCGAGCATTTCCTGCATCGCAAGCTGCACGTGCTGAAGCGCATCATCGTCGACGCGTGGCGCTAGCCAGTGCGCGGGTGCGGGCGTAACGCCGGCACCCGCGTCGCGTCTCACCCAGGATCTCCTGGCACGCGCCGGACGCGCGTTCCCCCACGCGACATCGCGCCGCGCCGTGCGGCGCCGCCTCACTTCCGCCTCGCCTGCGCATGCCTTTCGCACCCCTTCGTGTGCGATGACGGGCAGCTTGTCGTCACCCCGCGCCCGATGCGGATGCGCAACTGTCCGGCGCCAGGTTCGCGAAAACGCGCTGCGCGCCCACGTATAATGGCCGGATTCCGCGTCGCCCGCGGCCCGGCTGGGCGCATTGCGGCGCTCGTTTCGCCGCCTGTCCGCCCGCTCGCGACGGCCGCGAACCGAACGCGTCCGCACGAGTCCAACCGGCGCGTTTCGCGTCGCCCGACGATCTCGGGCGAGTGCCCGAAACGCCCGCCGCCTTGCCGTTCAACCCTGCGCGTTTCGCACCGCACTTTCTGCCATCAGCCTGAATCGATCATGCGTCTGTCTCCCCAAGGCCTCAAGTCTCTCGCTTCCTCCATCGCCTTCGGCACCGCCGCGCGCAACGTCGCGCTCGGCGTGATGCTGCCCGTCGCGCTCGCCTCGACGATCGTCGTCGCCGAGGCGAAGCCGGCCGCCAAGGCCAAGGCCGCGCATGCGGCGCCGGCCGCCACCGAGCAGTTCACCGGCGCGCCCGCGACCTACATGCCGGGCGCGGTGCCGCCGCCGGGCGTGAATGCGCGTTCGTGGGTGCTCGTCGATGCGACCAGCAACACGGTGCTCGCGTCGGGCAATGCCGATGAGCGCGTCGAGCCCGCGTCGCTGACGAAGCTGATGACCGCCTACCTCGTGTTCGAGGCGCTCGACAAGAAGAAGATCTCGATGGAGCAGATCATCACGCCGAGCGAAGCCGTGCGCCGCGTCGGCCGCGACGAGTCGCGCATGTTCATCGAGGCGAACAAGCCGGTGTCGGTGCATGACCTCGTGTACGGGATGATCATCCAGTCGGGCAACGACGCCGCGATCGCGCTGGCCGAACTCGTCGGCGGCAGCGAAGGGCAGTTCGTCACGCTGATGAACGACGAGGCGCAGCGCCTCGGCATGAAGGGCACGCACTTCGCCGACGTGAACGGCATGCCCGACCCGAACCACTACACCACGGCCGGCGACCTCGCGAAGCTGTCCGCCCACCTGATCCGCGATTTTCCGCAGTACTACAGCATCTTCTCGGAGAAGGAATTCAAGTACAACAACATCCGCCAGGGCAACCGCAACCGCCTGCTGTGGCTCGACCCGACGGTCGACGGCCTGAAGACGGGCCATACGCAAGCGGCCGGCTACTGCCTGATCGCGTCGGCGAAGCGCGCGATCCCGGGCGTGGACGGCCAGCGCCGCCTGGTGTCGGTGATGATGGGCGAGCAGAAGGAAAGCGAGCGCACGCAGGACAGCATGAAGATGCTGAACTACGGCTACAGCGCGTTCGATTCGGTGCGCTTGTTCAAGGGCGGCCAGGCGATGTCGACGCCGCGCATCTACAAGGGCAAGGACAACACCGTGCAGGTCGGCGTGAAGGCCGACCAGTGGGCGACCGTGCCGCGCGGCCTCGGCGACAAGATCAAGACGGAAGTCGACGTCAACGCGCCGCTGATCGCGCCGCTCGCGGAAGGCCAGCAGGTCGGCACCGTGAAGATCGTCGCCGACGGCAAGACGCTGTCGGAATTCCCGGTCGTCGCACTGCAGGCCGTGCCGGAAGCGGGTATCTTCGGGCGTATCTGGGACTCGATCCTGCTGATGTTCAGCAAGAAGAAGTAAGCACGACGGGCCTTTGTTTTCGCGACTTCATCCCCATCTGACATAGCTATGAGCCAAGCCGAATTCGAACCGATCGTCTACCTCAGCGTCTCGTCGCAGGAGGAAATGGTGCCGCTGTCGGAAGCCCGTGTACCGGTGCTCGACCGCGGGTTCATCTTCGGCGACGGCGTGTATGAAGTTGTCCCCGTTTATGCGCACGACGGCGCGCACGTGCCGTTCCGGATCGAGCAGCATCTGGCACGGCTCGAGCGCAGCCTGAAGAAGATCGGCATCACGAGCCCGCACGACGACGCGGGCTGGCGGGCGTTGATCGAGCGGGTGGTCGCGGCGAATGCCGAAGCGCTCGGCGAGGGCAACGCGCTCGTCTACCTGCAGGTGACGCGCGGTGTCGCGAAGCGCGGCCACGCGTTCCCGGCGAACGCGGTGCCGACGGTGTTCGCGATGACGAGCCCGCTGCGCCTGCCGTCGGAAGAGGAGCGCGCGAAGGGCGTGCGCTGCGTGACGGCCGAGGATCGTCGCTGGCTGCATTGCGACATCAAGTCGATCTCGCTGCTCGGCAACGTGCTGATGGCGCAGCATGCGGCCGAGCGCGATGCGTTCGAGACGCTGCAGCTGCGCGACGGCAACCTGACGGAAGGCTCGTCGTCGAACGTGTGGATCGTGAAGAACGGCGAGCTGCTCGCGCCGCCGCGCAGCAACAAGATCCTCGAGGGGATCCGCTACGCGCTGATCGAGGAACTGGCGGACGAATGCGAGATCCCGTTCGTCGCCCGCGAGATCAGCGAAGTGGAGTTGCGCGCAGCCGACGAAATCATGATCACGTCGGCCACGAAGGAAGTGCTGCCCGTCACGTCGCTCGACGATCTGCCCGTGCATGGCGGCAAGCCGGGCCCCGTATTCGCGGCGTTGTACGAGGCGTACCAGCGCGCGAAAGCGCGCGAGTTTGAACAGTTTGACCTAACCCGGAGCAAATGATGAGCGAACCGACCAAAACCATCGAGGTGACAGGCGCAATCGATACCCGGAAGGAGTCGCTGCTGGAGTTCCCGTGCGATTTCCCGATCAAGATCATGGGCAAGGCGCACCCCGAGTTCAAGGACACGATCTTCAAGGTCGTCGCCGTTCACGACAACGAGATCGACGTCGAGAAGATCGAGGAGCGCGCGTCGAGCGGCGGTAATTACACGGGCCTCACGATCACCGTGCGGGCGACGAGCCAGGAACAGCTCGACAACATCTACCGCGCACTGACCGGCCACCCGATGGTCAAGGTCGTACTCTAAGCGCCTTCCATCCTCCTTCCTGCGCGCACTCGGCGGGGGTCTTCCCCGCCGCGCGCCGCGCGTCCAGCTCGTCGCACAGCCGCTTGTATTCGGCGACCTCCTGAAGCAGCCAGTTCCTGAACGCCTGCACGCGCGGCGTGTTCACGAGCGGCGGCGGACACACGAAAAAATAGTGCCACGGGCTCGGCCCGTCGATGTCGAACAGGCGCACGATGCGCCCGTCGAGCAGGTCGTGCACCGCGAGCGAGCGGCGCACCAGCGCGATGCCCTGGCCGTCGATCGCGGCCAGCAGCAGGTTCGACGAATCCTGGTACAGAATCCCCCGTTTCGGCTCGGTCAGCGTCTTGAGCCCGGCCGCGTCGAACCACGGCCGCCACAGCTCGTCGTCCGAGCGCAGCAGGTTGTAGTGCACGAGATCCGCGGGCGTTTGCGGCAGCTTGCCGCCGTTCAGCGTCGGCGCGCACGCCGGAAAGAACACCTCGTCGAACAGCGGCTCGACGTGCAGCCCCGGATAGTTGCCTTGACCGAAGCGGATCGCGATGTCGACGTCGTCGCGCGCGAAATCGGTGAGCGAGTTGGTCGACTGCAGCTCGACGTCGATTTCCGGGTGCCGCTCGATGAACGTGCCGATGCGCGGCGTGATGAAGCGCGCGGCGAACGACGACAGCATCGACACCACGAGCCGCCGGTCGCGGTCGCTCGCGCGCACGTCGCGGGTCGCGTCGGCGATCACCATCAGTGCGGTGCGGATCTGCTGCGCGTAGCGCATGCCGGCGTCGGTCAGGCACAGCCGCTTGCCGTTGCGCGTGAACAGCTGCACGCCGAGCTCCTCCTCGAGTGCGCGTACCTGGTGGCTGACCGCGCCGTGCGTGACGAACAGCTCGTCGGCGGCGCGCGAGAAATTCTCGTGACGGGCGGCGGCTTCGAACGCGCGAATCGCGTTCAGCGCAGGTAGCTGGCGGAGGTCCATTTGCTAATTTTCCTCACATCGACGTGAAAATTGGTCGTTTTGTCCGACGACTTGAAGTGACTACGATTGTAGCCATCGAAGCACTTTTTGGCGGAGTCGATCATGCAAGAAATTTCTTCAAGCATCACGTTCGAAATCCCCGCGGGCGAAACCGTGCCGATGAAGGTACAACGCAGCACGCGGCTGATCGTCCAGCGCGGGCCGGTGTGGGCGACGCGCAGCAACGACGTCGACGACTACTTCCTGGTCGACGGCGAGTCGCTGAAGCTGCGCCGCGGCGAGCGGCTGTGGCTCAGCGCGGAAGGCCGGGAGGGCACGTGCGTGGCGTTCTCGGTATCGCGGCCGCCCCGGGAAGTCGCGCTCGGCGGGCTGGCACGGCTGCGCGAACGCCTGTCCGCGCTGCTTCACAACGGCTGGCGCACCGTCTGACGATCATTTCCTCCGACGGATACCGGCGATCCGTCCCCCTCCCCAGGCCGGCGAGACCCACGGGTTTTCGGTAAACTACCGCCCATGTCCGTTTCGCCGGTTTCCATCGTGTCCACGCCTGTTGCCGTTTCCGCACCGCCCGCCGGGTCCCCGGCTCAGCCGGCCCCGCCGGTCACCGTGCGGTGGCGGGGCGTCGAGACCTACGAGGCGAGCTTCGACGCGATGCGCGCGTTCACCGACACGCGCACGGCCGACACCGGCGACGAGATCTGGCTGGTCGAGCACCCGCCCGTCTACACGCTCGGCCAGGCCGGCGACCCGGCCCACCTGCTGGTGGCCGACAGCGGCGTGCCGCTCGTGAAGGTCGACCGCGGCGGGCAAATCACTTACCACGGCCCCGGCCAGATCGTCGCGTACCTGCTGCTGGACCTGCGCCGGCGCAAGCTGATGGTGCGCACGCTGGTGACGAAGATCGAGGAGGCCGTGATCGAAACCCTCGCGGCGTATAATCTCGCTTCGGTCCGCAAGGCGGGCGCGCCCGGGATCTACGTGGCGTCCGGCGTGCACGAAGGCGCGAAAATCGCGGCCCTCGGCCTGAAGATCCGCAACGGCTGCAGCTATCACGGGCTGAGCCTGAACGTGAAGATGGATCTGCGCCCGTTTCTTGCGATCAACCCGTGCGGCTATGCCGGACTGGAAACTGTCGACATGGCGAGCCTCGAGGTTGCCGCCGACTGGAACGACGTCGCCCACACGCTGGTGCGCCGTCTGATCGCCAACCTCGACGGCGCATCCGCGGCCGCCGACAAGCCGCAGGCACTGGAACAACATTCGAATGACTGACGTTACCGCTTCCCCCGCACCGGCCGATTCGGCCGCGACCCCTGCCTACGATCCGACCGCCAAGCAGAAGGCGCAGGCGAAGACGGCGCGCATCCCGATCAAGGTCATTCCGATCGAGAAGCTGAAGAAGCCCGAGTGGATCCGCGTGAAGGCGGCCACCGGCAGCTCGCGCTTCAACGAGATCAAGACGATCCTGCGCGAGCACAACCTGCATACGGTGTGCGAGGAAGCGAGCTGCCCGAACATCGGCGAGTGCTTCGGCAAGGGCACCGCGACGTTCATGATCATGGGCGACAAGTGCACGCGCCGCTGCCCGTTCTGCGACGTCGGCCACGGCCGCCCCGATCCGCTGGATCCGGACGAGCCGAAGAACCTCGCGCGCACGATCGGCGCGCTGAAGCTCAAGTACGTGGTGATCACGAGCGTCGACCGCGACGACCTGCGCGACGGCGGCGCCGGCCACTTCGTCGAGTGCATCCGCGAAGTGCGCGAACAGTCGCCGGAAACGCGCATCGAAATCCTGACGCCGGACTTCCGCGGCCGTCTCGACCGCGCGATCTCGATCCTGAACGCCGCACCGCCGGACGTGATGAACCACAACCTCGAAACGGTGCCGCGCCTGTACAAGGAAGCGCGCCCGGGTTCGGACTACGCGCACTCGCTGAAGCTCCTGAAGGATTTCAAGGCGCTGCATCCGGACGTCGCGACGAAATCGGGCCTGATGGTCGGCCTCGGCGAAACCGAAGAGGAAATCCTGCAGGTGATGCGCGACCTGCGCGCGCATGACGTCGACATGCTGACGATCGGCCAGTACCTGCAGCCGTCCGAGCACCACCTGCCGGTGCGGGCGTACGTGCATCCCGATACCTTCAAGATGTACGAGGAAGAGGCGTACAAGATGGGCTTCACGCACGCGGCCGTCGGCGCGATGGTGCGCTCGAGCTATCACGCCGATCTGCAGGCGCACGGGGCCGGGGTGGTCTGAGCACCGTTGCTTCGTCGTCTTCCGGCGAAACCAAAAGAAGCCCGCAGCGATGCGGGCTTTTTGTTGGCGCGGACGCGGAGCGTGGCCAAACGGCCGAATTGTGTGCCGGATGGGTGCCGTCGATGATGTATGCGACGACGAAGTGTTGGACTACGCGACACGTCAGAGTCCCGCTGTTGACGGTGCCCGCGTTGGGTGCGGTAGCGTATTGCCCATCAATGAATGCCATTTAAGGTATCCGATGAGAGCTGTTATAAGGGTTAATGGTTCTCGTTGGGGCTCTTAATGTGTGCTCGCCTTGAGATTCTGCTGTGTCGACTTATAATGGGTCTCATGGAAACCATTAAGTCAGATAAAGGCTCGGTTGAGAACCGTAAGATTGAGCGACCTTTGCCCGTCATCGCGCAGCGTACGCTCAAGAAACTGGGTGGTGACATCAATCGTGCCCGGCGTCGGCGAGGGTTGACGCAGCAGGCGTTGGCCGAGCGTGTCGGAGCAGGACTCAGCACGATCAAGCGACTGGAGGCCGGTGATCCGCGCATGCAACTGCATGTGCTTGCGCGCGTGCTTCAGGTGTTCGGTGAGCTCGACCGGCTGAGCGATCTGCTCGACAGTGCACAGGACGACGTCGGGCTCGCGCTGATGGACGAGCAACTGCCCCAACGGGTTCGCACGCCCAAGAAGAGCCCCCACGCATTTTGAGCAGCGAATGAACGGTAAAGCGATCAAACCGGATGTCAGCGACGCACTGGACTTGCACATCGGCACGGCCGGGTTGCCGGTCGGGCGCTTGCTCTATGTGAGTCAAGGGCGGCGCGAATTGTCCCAGTTCGTCTATGACGAGCGCTGGTTGACGCATCCCGATCGCTTCGAGATATCGCCGGATCTGCCGCTGCACGCTGGCTATCAGACCCGCCGCGCACCGCGCGCGGTGGATTCGGTCTTTCACTTCGCGCTCGCCGATACGGAGCCCGATGCATGGGGGAGACGCGTCATCGATCGAGCGCACGCCAAGCTGCGTCGAACCCAGCCCGACCTCAGGCCACTCAACGAGCTGGATTATTTGTGTGCGGTCGATGACTTCAGCCGGGTTGGTGCACTGAGGCTGTGTCGTTCGGGCCGGTATTTGCGGACCGAGGAGGGCGGGCGGCGGACCACGCCACCTTTCATCGAACTCGAGCGGATCGCCGATGCCACGCGCGCGCTCGAGGCGGGCACCGACACGGCCGCCGATCTGAGCTATCTGCAGGGCAAGGGTACGTCGCTGGGTGGTATGCGCCCGAAATGCACGGTGCTGGACGAGAACGGCAGGCTCGCCATCGGCAAGTTTCCCAGCATCGGGGATACGATCAACGTCACGCGAGCCGAGGTGCTGGCACTGCGTCTCGCTCGCATGGCCGGTATCGATGCGGCGGGCGCGCGATGCGTGACGGTGGGCGAGACGCCCGTCGCGCTCATCGAACGGTTCGACCGCACCGGCGACGATCTTCGTATTCCGTATCTGTCAGCCGCGTCGATGCTGCAGGCGTCCCGTGACGATGAGCACGCCTATACGGAGATCGTCGATGCGATGCGCCAGCATGGCGCCCGGCCGCTCGATGATGCGCGCGAGCTCTGGCGGCGTCTCGTGTTCAACCTCCTTATCACGAACACTGACGACCATCTGCAGAATCTCGGCTTCCTTTACGACGGCAATCGACGATGGCGGTTGGCACCGGCTTTCGACGTCAATCCGATGCCCGGCAAGCTGCGCGAATCGAAGACGTGGCTCACCGAGGATACGGGTCCGATCGATTCGATTGGCGTACTGCTCGATGCATGCAGTCATTTTTCGTTGACGCGCGAACAGGCGCTTGACGTGCTGGGCGGCGTGTTCGATGCCGTTCAGAGTTGGCGGCGCGTCGGTCAATTGGCGGATATCGGTTTGACGGTACGGGAACTCGACGATCTAGAGGACGCGTTCGAGCACCCGCAGACCGAGCTGGCGCGCAGGTATCTCGGCCGGCCGGTGCGACCCGCGACCCGCGAACGCTGACACACGCGTTCCGCGTCCCCGCACGACAATCGCCACCGGACCGGACGCGCAATCCGGTAAAGCATGGAAAGCAAAGCTGAAACGGCATCGATAGCTTCGCAGGATAAGTTCGCTCCTGCCGCGCGCAAAGCTCCTATAGTCGGCTCTCCCGCAGCAATGCCCGCATTCCGAAGGAGAGCCGCATGTCCCGTTTCAGCTTCATCCGCCGCGCCGTCGTCGCGCTGACCGCCTTTGCCGCGTTCGGCGCGGCGCACGCCGAAACGCGCGAAGTCGTGATCGCGTACCAGGACATGGTGGTGCCGTGGCGCTACGCGCAGGCGAGCGGTGAAGTCGAAAAGGCGACCGGCTACAAGGTCACGTTCCGCAAGCTCGACAGCGGCGCCGACGTGATCCGCGCGCTCGCGTCGGGCTCCGTGCAGCTCGGCGAAGCCGGCTCGAGCCCGATCGCGGCCGGGCTGTCGCAGGGGCTCGACATCTCGCTGTTCTGGGTGCTCGACAACATCAACGACGCCGAGGCGCTCGTCGCGCGCAACGGCTCGGGCGTCACCAACATCGCCGCGCTGAAGGGCAAGAAGATCGGCGTGCCGTTCGTGTCGACGTCGCATTTCCACACGCTCGTCGCGCTGCAGGCCGCGGGCGTCAATCCGAACGACGTGAAGATCGTCAACCTGCGTCCGCCCGAAGTCGCGGCGGCGTGGGCGCGCGGCGACATCGACGCGACCTACATCTGGGATCCGGTGCTCGCGAAGGTCAAGCAGTCGGGCACCGTGCTGACGACATCGGGCCAGGTTGCGAAAGAAAGTGGCAAGGCGACCTTCGACGGCTTCGTCGTGAGCCGCAAGTTCGCGCGCGAGAACCCCGAGTTCGTCACGCGCTTCGTGAAGGTGCTCGCGGCGGCCGATGCCGACTACCGCGCGCATGCGGCGGCTTGGAAGGTCGGCTCGCCGCAGGTCGCGGCGGTCGCGAAGGTCTCGGGCGCGAACGCACAGGACGTGCCGGCCAGCCTCGCGCTCTATGCGTTCCCGACGGCGGCCGAGCAGGCATCGCCGACGTGGCTCGGCGGCGGTGCGCAATCGGGCGCCGCGAAGTCGCTGGCAGCGACGGCCACCTTCCTCAAATCGCAGGGCACGATCCAGACGGTGCTCGCCGACTATTCGGCCGGCGTCGATCCGCAGTTCGTGCAGAAGGCCGCGCGCTGAGCGCGGCCACTCAGCCCACTCGTCGCGGAGCCCTTCGATCATGAGCACGCTGGAAGTCCGTCAGGTATCGGTCGCCTATCCGGGCGAGCGCGGCAGGCCGACGACGCAGGCGCTCGCGCGCGTCGACCTGCGCATCGATGCCGGTGAATTCGTCGTCGCGCTCGGCGCGTCCGGGTGCGGCAAGACGACATTGCTGAACTGCATGGCCGGCTTCGTCGCGCCGACGACCGGCGAGGTGCGGGTCGACGATGTGCCGGTCACGGGCCCCGGCGCCGATCGCGGCGTCGTGTTCCAGAAGTACGCGCTGCTGCCGTGGCTCGACGTGCTCGACAACGTCGCGCTCGGG
Source organism: Burkholderia sp. AU33803 (assembly GCF_002223095.1). NCBI lineage: Bacteria > Pseudomonadati > Pseudomonadota > Betaproteobacteria > Burkholderiales > Burkholderiaceae > Burkholderia > Burkholderia sp. AU33803. The sequence continues at coordinate 765,748 of NZ_NKFJ01000005.1, read as the reverse complement.
CTGCGCTTCGCACGCGTGTCGAAGGCCGAGCGCGAAGCGCGGGCGCGGGAGATGCTCGCGCTCGTCGGGCTCGACGGTCATGCGCATGCGCGCGTGTACGAGCTGTCGGGCGGGATGCAGCAGCGTGTCGGCATCGCGCGCGCGCTCGCAAGCGACCCGCGCGTGCTGCTGATGGACGAGCCGATGGGCGCGCTCGACGCGATGACGCGCGGCACGATGCAGGCGCTCGTGCTCGACGTATGGGCGCGTACCGGCAAGACGGTGTTCTTTATCACGCACGATGTCGAGGAGGCGCTGTTCCTCGCGACGCGTCTCGTCGTGATGACGCCCGGCCCCGGACGGATCGCGGAAACCTTCGAACTGCCGTTCGCGCGCCGCTACGTCGAATCGCGCGATGCGCGCGCGGTGAAGTCGTCACCGGATTTCATCGCGTGGCGCGAGCGGCTGATCGCGTACCTGCATCGCGACGAAGCGGCCGAGGCGGCCGCGTGATGCATGAACTCGCGCGACACGGCGCGTCGGTCGGACGCGGTCGGATCAGCACTTTGCACAGGCAGGACAGCATGAGCACGCAGGATTCGTGGGCGGCCGACGGAACGGCCGCAGGTGTCGAGCAGGGTGATCGCACGCAGGCTCGAGCGACGGAGCGTCGTGCGCCGTCGTCGCGCCGCTACCGGTTGCCGGGGGAGGGGAAGACGGCGGCCTTGAGCACGGCGACGGTCGCGGTGCTGGCCGTGCTGTGGTGGGTTGCCACGCATCGTCAGTGGCTGCCGCCGCTGTTCCTGCCCTCGCCGGAAGCCGTTTGGACGGCATTCGTCGATGCGTGGCATGGTCGCATTCAGGGTGGGCTGCCGTTGTCCGAGCACCTGCTGTGGAGTGCGGCGCGCGTGTTCGGTGCGTTCCTGTTCGCGACCGTGATCGGCGTGCCGGCCGGCATCCTGATGGGCGTGAGCCGCGTCGCGCGCGGCGTGCTCGATCCGCTGCTGGAGTTCTACCGGCCGCTGCCGCCGCTCGCGTACCTGCCGCTCGTCGTGATCTGGTTCGGCATCGACGAAACGGCGAAGCTCGTCGTGATCTTCCTCGCATGTTTCGCGCCGATTGCGATGGCTGCGCGCGCCGGCGTGCGCGCGGCGACGGTCGAACAGATCAACGCCGCGTATTCGCTCGGCGGCAGTTTCGCGCAGATCGTGCGCCACGTCGTGCTGCCGGCCGCGTTGCCGGAGATTCTCACCGGGCTGCGGATCGCGATCGGCTTCGGCTGGACGACGCTCGTCGCGGCCGAGATGGTCGCTGCGACCGCCGGGCTCGGGCAGATGGTGCTCAACGCGTCGAGCTTCCTGCGCACCGACATCGTCGTGATGGGGATCCTGATCATCGGCGCGATCGCGTGGCTGTTCGATCTCGCGATGCGATGGGTCGAGCGGCGGATCGTGCCGTGGAAGGGGCGCGGATAGGCGGCGAGTCGAACCGGGGCGCGACGCAGGTCGATTGCTCCGCACCGCGAAGGAAAGAGGGGCCGGGCTTCGCGTCGAGCGAAGCCCGGCCCCTGTCGCATGATGCCGGCGACTGCGAGAGGACGACTTACCAGCGATACCCGGCGCCGGCGCCGACCGCAACCGTGCCGCGCGTATTGGTGGAACCGGATGCCTTGACCACCCAGCGCCCGTTGCGCGTGGCGGTGGACAGGCCGAACGCGACGGCCGACTGCCCGCTGTACGTGCCGCCGGCGATCGAGACCATGCTTTCGCCAGCCAGCGACGCCTGCGGCAGGTTCGCGATGGCGACGGCGGACGCGATGCCGCCGCTGGCGTCGCGACGATAGTGGTCGATGTCGTTACGCACGCTGCCGATCTGGTCGTGCAACTGCTGCACGTTCACGGCATCGGTCGGCGCGGTACCTGCCTTGACGTTGGTGATCTGCCGCTCCTGGCCCGGTGCGCCGACGGAGACCGTGTCGTCGCGATCGGCGACGGAGTTGTTGCCGAGCGCGACCGAGTTGTTGCCCGATGCCGTCGAGTTGTTGCCGAGCGCGAGACTGTCGTCACCGGATGCCTTCGAGTTCTGCCCGAGTGCAAGCGAGTTCGATCCCGTTGCGCCGGAGCCGTCGCCGAGCTGCGCGAAGTCGTTGCCGTGGTTGCCGCCGGGCGGCGGGCTCGTGGGTTTGTCGTTCTCGAAGTTCGTCAGGCGCGTATCGAGCAAGTCGATCTTCTGCTGCATCGTGAAGAGTTGCCCGCCGTTGACGGCTTCCAGGCTGCCCGCTGCGATCAGGCCGGGCGCGACGTTGGCAAGCAGCGTGCCGCCGACACCGCCGAGCGTCGCGCGGGCGAGTGTCAGATCGTCGTACACGAGCGCACCGAGCTGCTTGCCGTTCGGGTCGATCAGGCCGGTCGCCTTCAACTGCGCGATGGTCACGGCGTCGGTGTCGTCGACACCGTTCGACAGTCCGGTCAGTACGCGCGTGCCGTCCGTACCGGCGAGGCTTACCGACGTGCCGCCCTTGTTCGCGCCGATCGAGATCGCGAGGCTCGCGGGGTCCTGCCGGACGAGGCCGGTGGCGCCGTTGTCGAGGCGCGTGCCGAGATCGTCGACGTCGACGCGAATGGATTTGACGTCGCCTTCGATGTTCGTGACACGGCCGTCGAGCGTCGTGATCGATTGCGTGTTGGTCCTGGCGCGTTCGTCGAGATTCGTCAGCGCACTGCCGACGTCGTTGAACGACTGGCCGTCGATCTTGTAGTTCGGGCCGCGCACACTCCCGTCCGCGTTGATCGCGGCATCGCCGCCGAGCGCCTCGACGACCGGTTTGAGCTGCGACAGGTTGACCGCGTCGGTATCCTTCGTGCCGGCGCGGAGATTGACGAGCTGGCGCTCGTTGCCGGCCTGGCCGATCGAGACGGTCTTCGCGCGGTCGGCGACGCTGCCCTGGCCCAGTGCCACCGAATCGTGCGCGGTCACTTTCGTGTCCGCGCCGAGCGCGAGCGCGCGGTTCGCAGTGACGCTCGACGATACGCCGAACGCGCTCGACCGGTCGCCGTGAACGCTGGCCCTTTCACCGATCGCAATCGTGGCTTGGCCATTGGCGCTGGCCACCGCGCCGATCGCGATGGCCGAGTAATCGCCGCCGGTCTCGCCGTTTGCCTTCGCACCGGGCCCGATGGCAATCGAGCCGGCTCCCGAGGCAGTCGGCGTGCCGCCCGTACCACCATTGACGATGAGATTCTCCAGCACCAGATCGGCAGCCTGACCGTAGCCCGGTGCAAGCACGGCAATGGCGATGGCGAGTTTCGAGAGGCGGGTGGCGCAAGCGGCGCGGTGCGAGCGACCGGAAGTGCGGAGGGGAATGCTGGCCATTTTATTGGTCGTAGTCCTTATTAATGTGGGGTGTTGGTCGACGCAGGCTGACGAGGCGCCGTCACGATACCGACGTGTCCTTTTCCTGGCGGCGCGTTGGCTGCGTGATGGTGTCGTCGAGGATGGCGGCAACATGCCGTCGCTGCCGACGACCTGCCTGGATAGGACTACGCCGATACGAGCGGCCGACTATACGGATTGACGCAAGGGCCGTCGATGAGACGAATACGAAATTGATGCGGATGGTGCGGGACACATGCGTGCGTCGAGCACGATGCGCAGGATGAACCGAGCGAGCGGACAGGGAGCGGTCCGCGCGCGTCGGGCACGCCAACGCGTCGTCACGGCCAGGCGGCCGGACGACATCGCGTGGCGGGCCGCGCCGCCACGCCCGGGGACCCTCATTCCCCCATCGCCATGCCTTCGCGCCGCGGATCCGCGCCGCCGAACCACACCGTCTGCCCCTGCACGTTCAGCCGCTGGATCCCCTGCAGCCCCGAATTCATCTCGACGACCTGCACGTCGTGCCCGCGGCCCTTGAGCCCGTCGGCGAGTGCTTCCGACACGCGGCCGCGTTCGAGCTGCGTCGGCCCGTTCATCGACCCGAAGTTCGGCAGCGCGATCGCCTGCTGCATCGTCATCCCCCAGTCGAGCACGCCGACCAGCGTCTTCGTGACGTGATTGATGATCGCGGGGCCGCCGGCCGAGCCGACGATCATCGTCACCTGCTTCGTCTTCTTGTCGAACACCAGCTCCGGCGACATCGCCGAGCGCGGCCGCTTGCCGGCCTGCACGCGGTTCGCGACCGGCCGGCCGTTGTCGTTAGACACGAACGAGAAATCGGTGAGCTGGTTGTTCAGCATGAAGCCGCGCACCATCAGCCGCGAACCGAACGCGTCCTCGATGCTGGTCGTCATCGACAGCGCCTGGCCGTAGCGGTCGACGATCGCGATGTCGGACGTCGACGGCAGCTCGGGGCTGCGGTCGTCGGCCATCGCGAGCGTCGCGCCCTGCGGCGTGCCGGCCTGCGCGACGCCCATGCTGCTGTCGCCGATCAGGTGCGCGCGCTGCGCGAGATAGGTCTTGTCGATGAGGCTCGCCCAGCTGCCGCCCGGCAGCGGCACGAAATCGGGATCGGCGACATAGCGCGCGCGGTCCGCATACGCGAGGCGCCCGGCTTCGCTGAACAGGTGCGCGGCGAACGGGGTCGGCTCGTAGCCGACGTCGTTGCGCACCGGCTTCTGCGCGCCGATCTGCTGCCAGTCGGGCATCGCTTCGAGGATGCCGAGCATCTGCGCGATCGCGAGGCCGCCCGACGACGGCGGCGGCATCCCGCACACGACCGAGCGTCGGTAGTCGGCGCACAGCGGCGCACGCACCTTCGCCTTGTAGCGCGCGAGATCCTGCAGCGACAGCAGGCCCGGGTTGGTCGGGTGCTTGCGCACCTTCGTGACGATGTCGCGCGCGATCGCGCCGCTGTAGAACGCGTTCGCACCACGGTCGGCGACCTGGCGCAGCACGGTCGCGAGCGCGGGGTTCTTCAGCACCGTGCCGGCGGCCTTCGGCGTGCCGTCCGGGTTGTAGAAGTACGCACGGGCGGCCGGGTCGTTCTTCAGGTACTTGTCATTGGCGATCAGTGCCGCGAGCCGCGGGCTGATCGTGAAGCCGTGCTCGGCGAGCCGGATCGCCGGCTGGAACAGCCGGCGCCACGGCAGCTTGCCGTGCGCGCGATGCGCGGCGTCGAGCATGCGCAGCACGCCCGGCGTGCCGACCGAGCGCCCGCCGACGACACCTTCGTAGAAGCTCATCGGCTGGCCGGTCGGCCCGTAGAACAGGCGGTCGGTGGCAGCGGCCGGCGCGGTTTCGCGGCCGTCGTAGGCCTGCGTTGCCTTGCCGTCGAAGTACAGCATGAACGCGCCGCCGCCGATCCCCGACGATTGCGGCTCGACGAGCGCGAGCACCATCTGCGTGGCGATCGCCGCGTCGATCGCGGTGCCGCCGGCCTTCAGCATGTCGAAGCCGGCCTGCGTCGCGAGCGGGTTCGCGGCGGCGATCATGACGTGCTGCGAGGTCCAGCCCGGCTTGTCGGTCCAGCCGGACGACAACTCGGGCGCGTGGAAGCCGGGCAGCGGCACGGCGGCGCCCGAGGCGGCGGCGACGGGCACCACCGCACCCGACGGCGGCGTGGACGGGGACGTGCAGCCGGCGTTGAACGCGACGAGCGCGACGGCGGCGAGCAGCGTCCAGGGGCGCGAATGCGGACGAATCCGGTCGAACATTGAACCCTCGGCAGCAGTGAATTCGAAGGAGGCGACGGTGCCGGCGCAACGCGGCTGCCCGCCCCGGCGCGCTATTGTCGCCGCGCGCCCGGCGGCTTGTCACCCGACAGGAAACCCTGACGCAGCGCGCCGGGCCCGCCCCGGCCGGTCTTTCCGGCCTGTTCGAGGATGAACTCTATGAACGTCGACGTCGCGCGCGTGTGGTGCCGGTTCGGCATGTAGAGCATGTACATGTGCGTGCCGAAGATGCTGAGCCGGTACGCGTCGAGCGACGTGACGACCGTGCCGCGCCGGATGTCGTCCTGCATCACGTAGTCGGGCACGATGCCGACGCCGATCCCGCCGAGGATCGCCTGCCGCAGGAACAGGAAGTTCTCCGAAACCAGCGTGGGCTCGAGCAGCACCTCGTGGCGCTCGTCGCCGAGATACGCGGCGATCCTGAGCTGCCGGCCCATTACCGTCGCGGTGACGACGGGGGCGGCCGACAGCGCGTCGAGGCTCGCCGGCATCCCGTGCTCGGCCGCGAATGCGGCGGATGCGCACGCGACGTAGCGCACCGCGCCCATGTCGCGCGCGACGAGGTTCTGCGGCGGCTCCGGCATCACGCGCACCGCGATGTCGATCTCGTCGCGCATCAGGTCTTCCACGCGGTTCTCGAACACGACGTCGAGCACGATGCCCGGATGCAGCCGCTTGAACGCGAGCAGCCAGTCGGACATCACCATCTGCCCGTAGCCGCTCGGCACCGACAGCCGCACGCGGCCCTGCAGGTCCTGGCCGAGCGTCGTCACCGATTCCTGCGCGGCGAGCAGTTCGTTGCGGATGCGCCGGCCGTGCTCGTACAGCTTCAACCCGATCTCGGTCGGCTCGATGCGCCGCGTCGTGCGCCGCACGAGCTGCTGGCCGATCGAGCGCTCGAGCTGGTTCAGCCGGTAGCTGACGTTTGCGCGGCTCATCTTGAGCCGCTGCGCGGCCTTGCTGAGATTGCCGGCATCGAGGATCTCGACGAGCAGCGTCAGCGCGTTCAGGTCCATGCGTCGCGTCTCCTGGTTCGCCCCTTTAATGGTCGGAAGCATTCAGTGTCAAGTCAGACTTGACAGCTTGTAAAAGCGGGAGGGAATTGTCAATGAATCTCGATCAATCGAGAATCAGGTCATGCCCGGCATACGGCCGGATCTTGTCCCGCTTCGTGCGGGACCGGGGCCTGTGCCCCGGCGCCGCTCGCGTGGCCGTGAGCCACGAACCGGCGTCGACGCACCCGCCGCCGCGTCAAGGAGACACGATGAATTCACCCGCTTCCCCCGCCAGCCCGGCCGGCACCGTCACGCGCGAACGGCGCGACAAGGTGCTCGTCGTCACGATCGACCATCCGCCCGTCAACGCGCTGTCCGCCGTGGTGCGGCGCGGCCTCGCCGACGCGCTCGACGCCGCGCAGGCCGACGACGCGATCCGCGCGGTGCTGATCGTCGGCGCCGGCCGCAACTTCATCGCGGGCGCCGACATCCGCGAATTCGGCAAGCCGATCGTGCCGCCGTCGCTGCCGGATGTATGCGAGCGGATCGAATCGGGCACGAAGCCGGTCGTGGTCGCGCTGCACGGCGCGACGCTCGGCGGCGGCCTCGAAGTCGCGCTCGCCGCGCATTACCGGCTCGCGGTACCCGGCACGAAGCTCGGGCTGCCCGAAGTCACGCTCGGCCTGCTGCCGGGCGCAGGCGGCACGCAGCGCGCGCCGCGCCTGATCGGTGCGAAGGCCGCGCTCGACCTGATGCTGACCGGGCGTCATGTGAGCGCGGACGAAGCGCTCGTGCTGGGCCTCGTCGACCGCGTCGCGCATAGCGACGACACGCTCGCCGAAGGCCTCGCGTACGCGCAGGAACTCGTGTCGCTCGGCGCGCCGGTGCGCCGCACGCGCGATGCGCGGGGGCTCGCCGATCGCGTGGCCGCGCAGGCCGCGATCGATGCGGCGCACGCGGAACTGCCGAAGAAATCGCGTGGCCTGTTCTCGCCGGCGAAGATCGTCGACGCGGTCGAGGCCGCGCTCACGCAGTCGTTCGACGCGGGGATGAAGCTCGAGCGCAGCCTGTTCCTGCAGTGCATCGACAGCCCGCAGCGCGCGGGCCTCGTGCATGCGTTCTTCGCGGAGCGCGAAGCGGCGAAGGCGCCCGAGGCGCGGCGCGCGAGCGCGCGGCCGGTCGAGCGGATCGGCGTGGTCGGCGGCGGCACGATGGGCGCGGGCATCGCGGTCGCGGCGCTCGACGCCGGGCTGCCGGTGACGATGATCGAACGCGACGAAGCATCGCTCGCACGTGGCCGCGCGCACGTCGAGAAGGTATATGACGGCCTCGTCGCGAAAGGGCGGATGACGCCGGCCGCACACGCGGCGCGGCTCGCACGCTTCAAGGGCAGCACGTCGTACGACGCGCTCGCGCAGGCCGACGTCGTGATCGAGGCCGTATTCGAGGACATGGCCGTCAAGCAGGCCGTGTTCGCCGAACTCGCGCGCGTGTGCAAGCCGGGCGCGGTGCTCGCGACCAACACGTCGTATCTCGACATCGACGCGCTGGCCGCCAGCATCGACCGGCCGGCCGACGTGATCGGCCTGCATTTCTTCTCGCCGGCCAACGTGATGAAGCTGCTCGAGATCGTCGTGCCGGCGCGCGTGAGCGCGGACGTCGTCGCGACCGCGTTCGCGCTGGCGAAGCAGCTGAAGAAGACGCCGGTGCGCGCCGGCGTGTGCGACGGCTTCATCGGCAACCGGATCCTCGCGGTCTATCGCACGGCGGCCGACACCCTGATGGAAGACGGTGCGTCGCCTTACCAGATCGATCGCGCGGTGCGCGAATTCGGCTTCCCGATGGGGCCGTTCCAGGTCGTCGACCTCGCGGGCGGCGACATCGGCTGGGCGACCCGCAAGCGCCGCGCGGCGACACGCGACCCGCGTGCGCGCTACGTGGAAATTTCCGACCGGCTGTGCGAGCGCGGCTGGTTCGGCCAGAAGACCGCGCGCGGCTACTACCTGTATCCGGACGGCGCGCGTGTCGGCACGCCGGACCCGGAAGTCGAGGCGATCGTCGCGGAAGAACGCGCGAAGAAGGGCGTCACGCCGCGCACGTTCACCGACGACGAGATCCTGCGCCGCTACCTCGCCGCGATGATCAACGAAGGCGCGAACGTCGTGCACGAGAAGATCGCGCTGCGCCCGCTCGATGTCGATGCGGTGTTCCTGCACGGCTACGGCTTCCCGCGCTATCGCGGCGGCCCGATGCATTACGCGGACACGGTCGGCCTCGCGAACGTGCTCGCCGATATCCGCGCGTTCGCGAAGGAAGATCCGCTGTTCTGGAAGCCGTCGCCGCTGCTCGTCGATCTCGTCGCGCGCGGCGCGGATTTCGCGAGCTTGAACCGCATCGACTGAACGCCCACCGCATTCGCCACGGACCGAAGATGGACCTCAATTTCACTCCCGAAGAGGAAGCCTTCCGCACGGAAGTGCAGCGCTTCCTGCGAGCCGAACTGCCCGCGCGCATCGCGCGCAAGGTGAAGGGCGGCCTGCATCTCACGCGCGACGACATGCGCGAATGGCACGCGATCCTCAACGCGCGCGGCTGGCTCGCGAGCCACTGGCCGCGCGAATTCGGCGGCCCCGGCTGGAGCGTCGCGCAGAAGTTCCTGTTCGACAACGAATGCGCGCTCGCGGGTGCGCCGCGCATCGTGCCGTTCGGCGTGAACATGCTCGGCCCCGTGCTGATCAAGTACGGCAACGACGCGCAGCAGCGCCACTGGCTGCCGCGCATCCTCGACGGCACCGACTGGTGGTGCCAGGGCTACTCGGAGCCGGGCGCCGGTTCCGATCTCGCGGCGGTGAAGACGAGCGCGGTGCGCGGGATCGACGCGCAGGGCGAGCACTATCTCGTGAACGGCCAGAAGACGTGGACCACGCTCGGCCACTACGCGAACATGATCTTCTGCCTCGTGCGCACCGCGATCGACGTGCGCAAGCAGGAAGGCATCAGCTTCCTGCTGATCGACATGAACACGCCGGGCGTCGAGGTGCGCCCGATCGTCACGCTCGACGGCGAGCACGAAGTGAACGAGGTGTTCTTCACCGACGTGCGCGTGCCGGCGGCCAACCTCGTCGGCGAGGAGAACCGCGGCTGGACCTACGCGAAATACCTGCTCACGTACGAGCGCACCAACATCGCGGGAATCGGCTTCTCGACGGCCGCGCTCGACCGGTTGCGCGCGGTGGCCGCGAAGGTCACGAAGAACGGCCGGCCGCTCGCGGACGATCCGTTCTTCGCGGCGCGCGTCGCGCGGGTCGAGATCGAACTCGAGAACATGCGCACGACTAACCTGCGCGTGCTGGCCGCGGTCGCGGGCGGCGGCGCGCCGGGCGCGGAAAGCTCGATGCTGAAAATCCGCGGCACGCAGATCCGCCAGGAGATCACCGCGCTGATGCGGCGCGCGATGGGGCCGTACGCGCAGCCGTTCGTCGAGGAAGCGCTCGATGCCGATTACGACGGCGAGCCGGTTGGCCCGGACGACGCCGCGAGCGCCGCACAGCAGTACTTCAACAACCGGAAGCTGTCGATCTTCGGCGGCTCGAACGAAATCCAGAAGAACATCATCGCGAAGATGATGCTCGGGCTGTAACGAGGGACGCGACGATGGATTTCCAGCACACAGAAGACCGCCGGATGCTGGCGGATACGTTGAACCGCTTCATCGCCGAACAGTACGCGTTCCCGGTGCGCGATCGCATCGCGCAGTCGGCCGAGGGGTTCGATCGTGCGATGTGGCAGCGCTTTGCCGAACTCGGCACGGTCGGCGCGCTGTTTGCCGAAGCCGACGGCGGGTTCGGCGGCGCGGGCTTCGACATCGCCGTGGTGTTCGAATGCCTCGGGCGCGGGCTCGTCGTCGAGCCGTTCCTCGGCGCGCTGCTCGCGGGACGTGCGCTGTCGCTCGCCGGCGGCGCCGCGCATCGCGACCGGCTCGCGGCGCTGATCGACGGCAGCGCGAGCGCCGCGTTCGCGCACGACGAGCCGGGCTCGCACTACGAACTGACGACCGTGCGCACGCGCGCCGACCGCTCGGGCGCCGGCTGGGTGCTGACGGGCGCGAAGGGCGTCGTCGACCAGGCCGCGCAAGCGGCATTCTTCGTCGTCAGCGCGCGCGTGTCGGGTCACGACGACGATGCGGCCGGCATCGGCCTGTTCGTCGTGCCGGCCGATGCGCCGGGCGTATCGCTGCGCGACTACCGGAAGATCGACGGCGGCCGCGCGGCCGAGGTGCGCTTCGAACGCGTCGTGCTGCCGGCCGATGCCGCGCTCGGCGCGCACGAAGGTGAAGCGGGCGTCGAACTGCTCGAACGCGTGCTCGGCTACGGATTGCTCGCGCTGTCGGCGGAGGCGCTCGGCGCGATGGACGTCGCGAAGGAACACACGCTCGACTACCTGCGCACGCGCAAGCAGTTCGGCTTGCCGATCGGCAGCTTCCAGGCACTGCAGCACCGGATGGCCGACCTGCTGCTCGAAGTCGAGCAGGCGCGCTCGGCCGTGATCAACGCGGCCGCGCAGCTCGATGCGCCGCGCGGGGTGCGCGAACGTGCGCTCGCGGCGGCGAAGTACACGATCGGCCGGATCGGCACGCTCGTCGCCGAGGAGAGCATCCAGCTGCACGGTGGGATCGGGATGACGTGGGAGCTGCCGCTGTCGCACTACGCGAAGCGCCTCGTGATGATCGATCACCAGCTCGGCGACGAGGATCATCACCTCGCGCGCTACATCGCACTGTCGAAACAGTAAAGACGAACGACGCGAACGGAGGAGACAAGGATGACGAACGAATCGCGCGCATTGCCGCTGGCCGGCGTGAAGGTGCTCGATTTCTCGCGCGTGCTCGCGGGCCCGTGGTGCGCGATGGTGCTCGCCGATTTCGGCGCGGAAGTGATCAAGGTCGAGCATCCGGCGCGCGGCGACGATACGCGCGACTGGGGCTTGAGGATCGGCGCCACCGAGACGACCTACTTCAACAGCGTGAACCGCAGCAAGCGCTCGATCTGTCTCGACCTGCAGACTGAAGACGGGCGGCGGCTCGCGCGCGAGCTGGCCGCGCAGGCCGACGTGGTGCTCCACAACTTCAAGTTCGGCGGCGCGGAAAAGCTCGGACTCGGCTACGACGCGCTGGCCGAACTGAATCCGCGCGTCGTGCACTGCGCGATCTCCGGCTACGACCGCTCGGGCGCCGAGGCCGCGCGGCCCGGCTACGACCTCGTCGTGCAGGGCGAGGCCGGGCTGATGGCGCTGAACGGCGAGGCCGGCCAGCCGCCGCTGAAGTTCGGCGTCGCGGCGGTCGACCTGTTCACCGGCATGTATTCGGCGCAGGCGATCCTCGCCGCGCTGTACGAGCGCCATGCGACGGGGCGCGGGCGGCGCATCGAAATGGCGCTGTTCGACTGCGGGCTGATGATCACCGCGTACTACGGGCTCGACGCGCTGCTGATGGGCGAGGACCCGCCGCGCTACGGCAACGCGCATCCGTCGGTCGTGCCGTACGGCGTGTTCGACGCGGCCGATGGCCCGTTCGTGATCACGGTCGGCAACAACGCGCAGTTCGCGCGCTTCTGCGCGGTGATCGAACGGCCTGACCTCGCAGCCGACACGCGTTACAAGACCAACCTCGGCCGCTCGGAAAACCGCGCTGAGCTGCTGCCGGAGATTGGTCGTGAACTCGCCCGCCGGTCGCGCGCGACGTTGCTCGCGGCGCTCGCCGAGGCGGGCATTCCGTGCGGCGAAGTGCTCGGGCTGCACGAGGCGCTGAAGTCGGAACGCGCGACGCGCGCGGGGCTCGTCACGCGGCAGCCGCACCCGGTCGCGGGCGGCGTCGACGTGCTGGCGCCGCCGTACCGGTTCGATGGCGCGCGGTTGCCGGTGCGCGGTGCGCCGCCGGTGCTCGGTGCCGATACGGAGGCGGTGCTCGGCGGCTGGCTCGGGATGTCGGCGGAGGACGTCGCGCGGTTGCGGGCGGATCGCGTCGTGTAACGCGTTTCATCGGTTGCCGCCGCGGCGCGGGCGGAGCAGTGGACGCGCGCCGGCCATTCCACAAGACACCCCTCGCAATGACGAGGCGGAAATGGAGACACCATGGAGCTTTCCGTCATCGAATCGGTCACGGCGCGCCGTGACTACCAGCAGCTCGTGCGGGCGCGGCGCCGCTTCAGCTTCACGCTGACGGCGCTGATGATCGCCACGTACTACGGCTTCATCCTGCTCGTCGCGCTCGCGCCGCACGTGCTCGCCGCGCCGCTGTACCGCGGCGCGACGACGACGGTCGGGATCGCCACGGGCGTCGCGATCATCCTGGTCGCGATCAGCCTGACGGCGTGCTACGTGCTGCGCGCGAACCGTGCGTTCGACCGCCGCGTCGACGCGATCCTGCAGCGTTCGTGACGGAGGCCGACATGCGACGACTCTCGATGGCGCTCGGCGCGCTCGCTGTTCCTGCCGTTCTCGTTTCCTCCGCCGCGCACGCGGTATCGGTCGCGGGCCCGATGCCCGACAAGGTCGAACTGAACCCGGTCGCGATCGGGATGTTCTTCGCGTTCGTGTTCGCGACGCTCGCGCTCACGCGCTGGGCCGCGCGCCGCACGCGCTCGACACGCGACTTCTACACGGCCGGCGGCGGCATCACCGGGCTGCAGAACGGGCTCGCGATCGCGGGCGACTACATGTCGGCCGCGTCGTTCCTCGGGCTGTCGGGGATGGTGTTCATGTTCGGCTTCGACGGGCTCATCTACTCGATCGGCTTTCTGGTCGGCTGGCCGTTCGTGATGTTCCTGATCGCGGAACCCTTGCGCAACCTCGGCAAGTTCACGTTCGTCGACGTCGTCGCGTACCGCTTCGCGCAGCGGCAGATCCGGCTGCTGACGTCCGCGAATTCGCTGACCATCGTCGTGCTGTACCTCGTCGTGCAGATGGTCGGCGCGGGCAAGCTGATCCAGCTGCTGTTCGGGTTGTCGTACGGCACGGCCGAGCTGATCGTCGGCGTGCTGATGGTGGTCTACGTGTTCTTCGGCGGGATGACGGCCACCACCTGGGTGCAGGTGATCAAGGCCGTGCTGCTGCTGTGCGGCGCGACGCTGCTCGTCGTGCTCGCGCTCAGCGAATTCGGCTTCAGCATCGACGAGATGTTCCGCCGCGCGGTGGCCGTGCATCCGGGCGCGCTGTCGATCATGGGCCCCGGCAAGCTGATCCGCGATCCGGCCAACGCGCTGTCGCTCGGCATCGCGCTGATGTTCGGCACGGCCGGCTTCCCGCACATCCTGATGCGCTTCTTCACGGTGCCGAACGCGAAGGAGGCGCGCAAGTCGGTGCTCTATGCGACCGGCTTCATCGGCTATTTCTATTTGCTGACCTTCGTGATCGGCTTCTCGGCGATCGTGCTGCTCGCGCAGCATCCGGAGTTCTTCAAGCTCGGCGCGAACGGCACGTTCAACCTGACGCACGATCTGCTCGGCGGCTCGAACATGGTCGCGGTGAAGCTGGCGCAGGCGGTCGGCGGGAACTGGTTCTACGGCTTCATCGCGGCCGTCACGTTCGCGACGATCCTCGCGGTGGTCGCGGGCCTCACGCTCGCCGGCGCAACGACGATCTCGCACGACCTGTATGCGCAGATGTGGGCGCGCGGCAAGCCCGACGAGCGCGTCGAGATGCGCATCTCGCGCGCGGCGACGATCGCGCTGTCGGCGGTCGCGATCGGGCTGTCGATCCTGTTCGAGCACGTGAACGTCGCGTTCATGGTCGGCCTCGTCGCGGCGGTCGCCGCGAGCGCCAATTTCCCGGTGCTCGCGATGTCGATCTTCTGGCGCGGGATGACGACGCGCGGCGCGGTGCTCGGCGGCGGCCTCGGCCTCGTGTCGGCGGTCGCGCTCACGGTGCTGTCGAAGTCGGTGTGGGTCGACGTGCTGCACCATGCGCACGCGCCGGTGTTCCTCGACAACCCGGCGCTCGTGTCGGTGCCGCTCGCGTTCATCGGGATCGTTGCGGGCTCGCTCGCGGATCGCGGCGAGCGCGCGCGGCGCGAGCGCGACGCGTTCGCGCAGCAGGAGTTCTACGCGCAGACGGGCGTGCTGGCCGGCCGCGCCGTGCAGCACTGATTCATCTGATGAATGAATGCATCCGTCCGGATCGCCGGACGGATATTTTCCGGAAATCCGGAATCCCGGATTTCCTTGCCTGCCGCATTATGAGAAATACAATGAATACAAAGGCTTGACGGGTTTCAGGAACCTGGCATCGACCTTGCAATATAAAGCGCACGGCCATCCCCCCGGCCGAACTACTACAGCAAGCAAGGAGACAATCGATGACCACTGCCTTCCTCCCCCTCCGGATGTCCTGAGGCATCGCTTGTTGCGGCACGGCAGCCGCGCGGGCGAGTGAATCTCCCCTGTGACATTCGTCCGCGCGCGTGACGCCGTTTCCATCGGCTCATCTACTTCTGCAGGAACCATCGTGAAGAAGAAACCCTTCTACAAAGTGCTCTATGTGCAGGTGATCTTCGCCATCATCGTCGGCGTGATCCTCGGCCACTTCTATCCGTCGATCGCCACCGACATGAAGCCGCTCGGCGACGGCTTCATCAAGCTGATCAAGATGGTGATCGGCCCGATCATCTTCTGTACGGTCGTCACCGGCATCGCCGGCATGGAGGACATGAAGAAGGTCGGCCGCGTCGGCGGCAAGGCGCTGCTGTACTTCGAGATCGTGTCGACCTTCGCGCTGGTGCTCGGCCTGGCGGCCACGCACATCCTGCGTCCGGGCGTCGGCTTCAACATCGATCCGGCGACGCTCGACGGCAAGGCCGTGGCGTCGTACGCGGCGAAGGCGCACGGGCAGTCGACGGTCGACTTCCTGATGCACATCATCCCGAACACGATGGTCGATGCGTTCGCGCAAGGCGAGATCCTGCAGATCCTGTTGATCGCGTTGCTGTTCGGCAGCGTGCTCGCGCACCTCGGCGAGCGCGGCAAGGTCGTCACCGACTTCATCGACGGGCTCACGCGCGTGCTGTTCGGCATCGTGCACATCGTCACGAAGCTGGCGCCGATCGGCGCGTTCGGCGCGATGGCGTTCACGATCGGCAAGTACGGCGTCGGCTCGCTGGTGCCGCTGCTCAAGCTGATCGGCACCTTCTACCTGACGTCGGTGGTGTTCGTGCTCGTCGTGCTCGGCACGATCGCGCGCTTCACCGGCTTCTCGATCATCCGCTTCGTGTCCTACATCAAGGAAGAGCTGCTGATCGTGCTCGGCACGAGCTCGTCGGAAGCCGCGCTGCCGCAGCTGATGGAAAAGCTCGAGAAGGCCGGCTGCTCGCGTTCGGTCGTCGGCCTCGTCGTGCCGACCGGCTATTCGTTCAACCTCGACGGCACCAACATCTACATGACGATGGCCGTGCTGTTCATCGCGCAGGCGACCAACATCGAACTGACGTGGATGCAGCAGCTCACGCTGCTGGCCGTCGCGATGCTGACGTCGAAGGGCGCGAGCGGCGTCACGGGCGCGGGCTTCATCACGCTCGCCGCGACGCTGGCCGTCGTGCCGACGATCCCGCTGTCGGGCATGGTGCTGATCCTCGGCATCGACCGCTTCATGAGCGAATGCCGTGCGCTGACCAACATCGTCGGCAACGGCGTCGCGACGGTCGTCGTGTCGGCCTGGGAGAAGGAGCTCGACCGCAACAAGCTGCGCCAGGCGCTGACGGGCGGCGGCGAAGTGACGCCGACCGAGACCGCCGGCGTCTGACGTCATGAAGGAGCAGGCGGCGGCACCGCCCGCCGGCGGCGCGAGCCGCGGCGCTCGAGGCGGAAGGGCGGAGGCCTATGACACAATAGGCGATCCGCATCGCCAGGAAGCCTCGACCGTGACGCGTCGTCTGCTCATTCTCGTCGTGCTTGCCGCCGCGCTCGCCGCGGCGTGCACGCTGACGTGGACGATCACCTGGCGGCGCGGCGTCGCGGAGCTGCAGCGCAACGCCGCGGTGCGCGTCGACCGCACCACCAACGCGCTCAAGAGCACGCTCGACCGCTACGAGTCGCTGCCCTATCTGCTCGGCAGCCATCCGTACGTGCAGGACCTGCTCGCCGAGCCGACGCGCGCCGACTACACAGGGCGCGTCAATCGCTATCTCGAAGACCTCAACGAACACGCGCACGCGACCGTCACCTACGTGATCGGCGCGGACGGCCTGTGTGTCGCCGCCAGCAACTGGCGCGCGCCCGACAGCTTCGTCGGGATCGAATACCGCTTCCGCCCGTATTTCCTCGATGCGATGAACGGCCAGGTCGGCCGCTTCTTCGGGATCGGCACGATCTCGCGCGATCCCGGCTACTACATCTCGCAGCCCGTGTGGCGCGACGGCAAGATCGCGGGCGTGGTCGTCGTGAAGCTCAACCTCGAATGGTTCCAGGGCGCCGATGCATCCGAGCCGCTCGTCGTCGTGGACGACCACGGCGTCGTGTTCCTGTCGTCGGTGCCCGCGTGGAAGTACCACACGCTGCGGCCGCTGACGGGCTCCGTCGCCGCGTCGATCTACGAGACGCGCCAGTACGCGCAGCAGCCCGTCACGCCGCTGCCGCTGCGCATCGAGCAGGTGCTCGGCCCCGATGCGGAGATCGTGCGCCTCGGTGCGGCCGGCGTAGGCCCGGGCTTGCGCGCGCCGCGATTCCTCGCGAGCAAGCGCCGGATCGGCGAGCCCGACTGGCTGCTCGTCACGCTCGCGCCGATCGCGCCCGTCGATGCCGATGCGCGCAACGCGACGATCGTCACCGGTTTCGGCTTCGTGTCGGTCGCGCTGCTCGCGTTCTACTGGCGGATGCGCCGCGCGCGCGTGCGTGAAATGATCCGCGGCCGCGCGCTGCTGCAGCAGGCGTATGCGGAGCTGAACCGGCGCGTCGAGGAGCGCACGGCCGACCTGTCGGAAGCGAACGAGCAGTTGCAGAAGGAAGTCGGCGACCGGATCCGCGCGGAGCAGGAGCTGCGCGCCGCGCACGACGAACTGATCCAGGCGAGCAAGCTCGCCGCGCTCGGCCAGATGGCGGCCGGCATCACGCACGAACTGAACCAGCCGCTCGCGGCGCTGCGCAGTTTCTCGGACAACACGCGCGTGCTGCTCGATCGCGGCGAGCAGGCGGCCGCGCGCGAGAACCTCGAGGCGATCGCCGCGCTCACCGAGCGGATGGGCAAGATCACGAACCAGCTGAAGCTGTTCGTCGGCCGCGCGAAGCCGCGCAACGAGCAGGCGCTCGTCGTGCGTGCGCTGCGCAGCGTGCTGTCGCTGCTTGGCGAGCGCCTGAGCGGCGTCGCGCTCACGCTGACGCTGCAGGACGCGACCGTGTCGCCCGCGCAGGATGCGCCGCTCGACCTGGCGCGCGACTATCCCGAGCTCGTCGCCCGTTGCGAGGATCTGCGCCTCGAACAGGTACTGATCAACCTGCTCGGCAACGCGCTCGACGCGGTGGCCGGCGTCGCGGCGCCGGCGATCGAGGTGACGATCGCGGTGTCGGCGGCCACGCTCGCCGTCGAGGTGCGCGACAACGGAAGCGGTATTGCCCCCGACCTGCTGCCGCGCCTGTTCGAGCCGTTCTTCACGACCAAGGAAATGGGGCGCGGGCTCGGCCTCGGCCTCGCGATCTCGTCGTCGATCGCGAGCGATGCGGGCGGTGCGCTCACAGCGCGCAACGCGCCGTCGGGCGGAGCGCTGTTCGTCTTGACGCTGCGGCGCGCCCGCACGCATCATCCGGACTCCGTGTCCGAGCCGGCGGGCTCGCGCTAGGCGCGCCACGCCGCCCGCCCGATCGGCGCACGATCGGTATCAACGACGCCGCGCGCGCTGCCGCCGCGCGGCCCGTCAGGAGCAAGTGAGTACGATGGCCAACCGGCTGCAAGTGATCTATATCGAAGACGATGCGCTCGTTCGCCGGGCCAGCGTGCAGAGCCTTCAGCTGGCGGGGTTCGACGTCGCCGGCTTCGAGTCGGCCGAAGCGGCCGAGAAGGCGATCGTCGCGGACAACGCCGGCGCGATCGTCAGCGACATCCGGCTGCCCGGCGCGAGCGGGCTCGACGTGCTCGCGCAGTGCCGCGAGCGCGTGCCCGACGTGCCCGTGATCCTCGTCACGGGGCACGGCGACATCTCGATGGCCGTGCAGGCGATGCGCGACGGCGCATACGACTTCATCGAAAAACCGTTCGCGGCCGAGCGCCTGATCGAGACGGTGCGCCGCGCGCTCGAGCGCCGCGAGCTCGTGCTCGAGAACCACGCGCTGCGGCGCGAGCTGGCCGGGCAGAACGTCGTCGCGCCGCGCATCATCGGCCGCAGCCCGGCAATCGAGCAGGTGCGCAAGCTGATCGCGAACGTCGCGCCTACCGACGCGTCGGTGCTGATCAACGGCGACACCGGCGCCGGCAAGGAGTTGATCGCGCGCAGCCTGCACGAGCTGTCGCCGCGCCGCGACAAGCCGTTCATCGCGGTAAATTGCGGCGCGCTGCCCGAGCCGATGTTCGAATCGGAGATGTTCGGCTACGAGCCCGGCGCGTTCACCGGCGCCGCGAAGCGCCGCGTCGGCAAGCTCGAATATGCGTCGGGCGGCACGCTGTTCCTCGACGAAATCGAAAGCATGCCGCTCGCGCTGCAGGTGAAGCTGCTGCGCGTGCTGCAGGACGGCGTGCTGGAGCGGCTCGGCTCGAACCAGCCGATCCGCGTGAACTGCCGCGTGGTGGCGGCCGCGAAGGGCGACATGAGCGAGCTCGTCGCGGCCGGCACGTTCCGGCGCGACCTGCTGTACCGCCTCAACGTCGTGACGATCGCGCTGCCGCCGCTGGCCGAGCGCCGCGAGGACATCGTGCCGCTGTTCGAGCACTTCATGCTCGACGCGGCCGTGCGCTACGCGCGGCCCGCGCCGGTGCTGACCGACCGGCAGCGCGCGAGCCTGATGCAGCGCGACTGGCCCGGCAACGTGCGCGAGCTGCGCAACGCGGCCGACCGCTTCGTGCTCGGCGTGGCCGACATGCCGCAGGAGACGGGCGCGAGCGGCGGCGACGCCGACAGCGAGCAGACGCTGAAGGAGCGCATCGAGCAATTCGAGCGCGCGGTAATCGCCGAGGCGCTGAACCAGACGGGCGGCGCGGTCGCCGCGACGGCCGACCGGCTGCACGTCGGCAAGGCGACGCTGTACGAGAAGATGAAGCGCTACGGGCTGTCGGCGAAAGGCGAAACCGAGCGCTGAAAAGCAAACGGACCGCGGAACCGGGTTGCCCGGTCGTGCGGTCCGTGGTGCGGGGAAGGGCGCGGTGCGCGGCCCTTGCAGCCGGATCGGGCGGCGCTCAGGCCGCGTTGCCGTCGAGTGCCTTCTTGAGCAGCGCGTCGAGTTCCGCGAACTGCGGCGCGCCGACGTAGCGCTTCAGGATCTTGCCGTCCTTGTCGACGACGAAGGTCGTCGGCGTGAGCTGCACGTTGCCGAACTGCTTCGCGACACTGCCGTCGTCGAGCGCGACCTTGAACGGCAGCTGGCGCGTCTGCGCGTAGTTCGCGACGTACATCGGAGGATCGTAGTTCATCGCGACCGCGACGAATTCCAGACCCTGACCCTTGAAGCGATTGTAGGTATCGACCATCTGCGGCATTTCCTGCATGCAGGTGGCGCAGCTCGTCGCCCAGAAGTTCACGAGATAGACCTTGCCTTTCAGGTCGCCTGCCGTCGAGACTTTCTGGCCCGACAGCAGCGTGAACGTGGCGTCCGGCACGCTGGACTTGCCGTTGAACGCGAAGAAGCCGGCGACGGCGATCGCCGCGACGACGGCGGCGGCGACGATGTAGCGGACGGGGCCGGCGCTGCGCCGGACGGGAGGCGTGGTGTTCATCTGGTGCTCTCGGAGTCGGTCGATGACGCGGATCAATGCAAAGGACATCGAAATTCGACGCTCATTTTAGCGCGAATGCGGCTTGCGCACCGGCGGCGGCCGCACATCCCGGAATTCACGTTCGGCGGATAATGCGCGTTTTGCCTGCCCGATCCACGCCATGCCGAAGGAAGTCACCGTTTCGTTGCGCCCCCTTTTTCGTCCGCTGCGACACTTCGCCGCGCTCGCGTGCGTGAGCGCGGCGCTGGCCGCGTGCTCGCCGTCGTACGACTGGCGCACGCTGCACAACGACGCCGGCTACACGATCGACCTGCCGGCGAAGCCGACCATGGAGGAGCAACCGGTGGCGATCGGCGCCGCGTCGATGCCGATGCGGATGCAGGCCGCGCACGTCGACGGCGCGGTGTTCGCGGTCGGCACGCTGACGCTGCCGGACGACCGCGACGACACGCGCCGCGCGGCGCTCGAGTTCCTGCGTGCCGGGTTGTCCCGCAATCTCGAAGGCGCGCCGCAGACGGCTTCGGTGCCCGTGCCGCTCGCGGCCGGCGGCGCGGTGAACGGGCTCGAGCTGCGCATCGCCGGCGCGGCCGCCGCCGGCGATCGCGCGCACAAGACGATCATTGCGCGACTCGTCGCGCGCGGCCGGCACGCGTACCAGGCCGTCGTGATTGCCGACGGCAAGCTCACACAGGAGCAGCTCGACCAGTTTTTCGGGTCGTTCAAACTCGACTGACGGTGGCCGGAGAGGGCGCTCAGACACGCTGTGACAACTGAAAGTTCATTCGCAGCTTTCGACGCTAGTCGCCGGATTTTGCGAGGTTTTTTCGGCTATCCACAACGCATGTGGATAACTTTGTTGAAAAGTCGCCCGGAATTCCCGCCAAGCCGCGCGGGACGGCCTTCCGGCCCGTTTGGTCGCTCGCTCGCGTTTTGATAAAAGTCAATCAAAACAACGGGATACGGATCCCGTGCTGCAAAGGTCTCGACGAGCCCCGATCCGGGGCCGGATTCGCGGAATTGTGCATAAGTCAAGTCTTGACAGGCGGATTTTGTCCTCTGAGGGCGTTCAGAGCGCCGTCAGTGCGCGCCGGTAGCGGATCGCTTCGGCGATCTGCGCGGCCGTCGGCAGCGGGTCGCCGGCCAGGTCGGCGATCGTGCGCGCAACCTTCAGCACGCGGAAATACGCGCGCGCCGACCAGCCGAAGCGCTCGCCGGCCTCACGCAGCAGCCGTTCGCCTTCGTCGGTCGGCCGGCACAGGTCGTCGGTCTCGCGGCCGCTCAGCATGTGGTTCGTCTTGCCCTGCCGATCGAGCTGCAGCGCACGCGCGTGCGCAACCCGCGCAGCGACCGCCGCACTCGGCTCGCCGGGCGCCGACGCGCGCGTCGCCAGCTCGGCCGGCGACAGCGCGGGCAGGTCGATCTGGATGTCGATGCGGTCGACGAGCGGCCCCGACAGCTTGCGCAGGTAGCGCGCGGCGACGTCCGGCGAGCAGCGGCAGCGCCCCGACGGATCGCCGTGCCAGCCGCACGGGCACGGATTCATCGCGGCAATCAGCTGGCAAGCGGCCGGGAAGTCGGCTTGCTGGGCCGCGCGCGAGATCGTGATGCGGCCAGCCTCCAGCGGTTCACGCAGCATCTCGAGCACGTGCCGGTCGAATTCCGGGAGTTCGTCGAGGAACAGCACGCCGAGGTGCGCGAGCGTGATCTCGCCCGGTTGCGGCGGGTTGCGGCCGCCGACCAGCGCGGCGGCGCTCGACGAGTGATGCGGTGCACGGAACGGCCGCCGGCGCCACTGCGCGGGCGAGAAGCCGAGGCGGCTCGCGGAAAGGAGCGCCGCCGACGTCAGCGCCTCGTCATCGGTCAGCGGCGGCAGGAGGCCCGGGAGTCGTGCGGCCAGCATCGACTTGCCGGCCCCCGGCGGCCCGACCATCAGCATGTGATGGCCGCCCGCGGCCGCGACTTCCAGCGCGCGGCGGGCGCCGCGCTGGCCGACCACGTCGGCGAGATCGGGGGCGGCCGGCGTCGGCAGGCCGTCGAGGCATGGCGCGGCGACCGGCGCGAGCCGCCCGTCGGGTGCGCCGGTGAGGTGCGCGCACAGCGCGGGCAGGTCCGGCGCGCCGAACACGGTGACGCCCGGCACGAGCGCGGCCTCGGCGGCGCTGGCGAGCGGCAGGTACAGCTCGGGGGCGTTCGACGCGGCGGCGGAGCGCGGCTCCGGGCCGGCCCCTTGGCCACCGATGCCCGAACCGGACAGCGTGCCGGAACCCAGGCCGGAAGCCGCGCCACTTTCCGCTGACTGCGCATCCCGCGCCACGCCACACGCCATCGCGAACGCGCCGCGCATCGGCCGCAGCGCGCCCGTCAGCGACAGTTCACCCGCGAATTCGCGGCCTGCCAGCGCGTCGGCCGGGATCTGGCCGTTCGCGGCGAGGATGCCGAGCGCGATCGGCAGGTCGAACCGTCCCGACTCCTTCGGCAGGTCGGCCGGCGCGAGGTTGACGGTGATGCGGCGCACGGGGAACTCGAAGCCGCAGTTCTGCAGCGCGGCGCGCACCCGCTCGCGGCTTTCGCGGACTTCGAGATCGGGCAGGCCGACGATCGAGAACGACGGCAACCCGTTGGCGAGATGGACTTCGACGGTGACGTCCGGCGCACGGCCGGAGGCGGGCGCGCGACTGCGCACCACGGCGAGCGACATGGCGAGGCTCCTGTAAGCAAGACGGACGACGGCCGTTCGAGGCCGCATGCCGCGGGAATCGGAGGAATCGGTGCGCGCTTGCCGGCGTGGCGCGGGAAAGAACGAGGCACAGCGGAACGACGGAATGCGAAGAGCGATGAACAGCGAAGAGCGGGGGTGCTGCGGGGAACGACGGACGACGAAGAGCGGTACGGTGACTTCAGTGCTTCAGTGCTTCAGTGCTTCAGTGCTTCAGTGCTTGAGGCGGCGGGCGCGGGCCGCACGAGGCGGCCCGCGCCCGGGCCTTGCGGCCGGGCAGGGCGTCAGGCTTGCGGCGCGGCGAGCTTCTGCTCGAGTTCCGCGACGCGTTTCTCGAGTTCCTCGAGGCGCACGCGGGTGCGGGCGAGCACTTGCGCCTGCGTGTCGAATTCCTCGCGCGTGACGAGATCGAGTTTCGAGAAGCCTTGCGACAGCATGGCCTTCACGTTGCGCTCGACGTCCTTGGCCGGCGAGTTTTTCAGCAGATCGCTGACGCGCGACTGCAGATCGTTGAAAACGTCGCTGGGTTGCTTCATGTGATTCCCCTTCCTTGCACAAAAAATGTGCATCTTCAGTTGCGTACGTGCCCATGATGCACGCATGACCGGAAATGGTGCGCCCGGAGCGCGAATTCCGGGCATGGCGCCCGCATGGGTGAATGGCCCGGCGATCCGGGACGTGCGTGCACTCTAGCAACGATCCTTTCGCCGCGCCAGCAAACCGGGCCACGTTGGCCATTCGGCCGGGCCTCCGCACCTTACATCACGCGATGCGACCCCTTGATGAAGCCCTTTGAAACGGTGCTCGAACCGACTTGGCATGCGAGTTGCTGAGAAGAGTCCGTAACAACATTCCAACCAATTCGACGGGACAACCCAGCGAGAGGACTTCATGAAACTCATTACCGCAATCATCAAGCCGTTCAAGCTCGATGAGACGCGCGAAGCGCTGTCGGCGCTCGGCGTCTCGGGCATCACGGTGACGGAGGTGAAAGGGTTCGGGCGGCAGAAGGGGCACACCGAGCTGTACCGCGGTGCCGAATACGTGGTCGATTTCCTGCCGAAGATGAAGATCGAGGCAGCCGTGTCCGACGATCTCGTCGACCAGGCGGTCGAGGCGATCGAGCGGGCCGCGCGCACCGGCAAGATCGGCGACGGCAAGATCTTCGTCACGGCGATCGAACAGGTGATCCGGATTCGCACCGGGGAGACGGGCGCTGACGCGCTGTAACAGAACAGACAAGACAAGCGACAAGAGGAAACCCAAGATGCGCAAACTTCTGATGTCCCTGCTGATGGCCGGCTCGCTGATCGCGGCCGGCGTCGGCCCCGCGCTCGCCGACGACGCGGCGTCCGCCGCGGCTGCGTCCGCGCCCGCCGCCACGGCTTCCGACGCGTCGGCTGCCGCCGCTCCGGCCGCCTCGGCGCCGGCTGCCACCGACGCATCCGCCACGGCCGCCGCTGCTGCGCCGGCCTCGGGCGCCACCGACGCGTCGGCTGCTGCCGCCGCTTCGGCACCGGCCGCTCCCGCCGCGCCGACCGCCCCGTTCTCGGTTGATTCGTCGAAGATCAATGCGGGCGACACCGCATGGATGCTGACGTCCACCGCGCTCGTGCTGTTCATGACGATTCCCGGCCTCGCGCTGTTCTACGCCGGCATGGTCCGCAAGAAGAACGTGCTCGCGACCGTGATGCAGAGCTTCGCGATCACCGCGGTGATCACGGTGCTGTGGACGGTGGTCGGCTATAGCCTCGCGTTCACGCCGGGCAACGGCTTCATCGGCGGCCTGTCGCGTGCGTTCCTGCACGGGATGAACTACATCCACGGCGACAAGGCGACGACGCTGACCGTCAGTCACCTGGCCCCGACGATTCCGGAATCGGTCTACTTCGTCTACCAGATGACGTTCGCGATCATCACGCCGGCGCTGATCTGCGGCGCATTCGCCGACCGGATGAAGTTCTCGGCGATGCTCGTGTTCATGACGCTCTGGTCGCTGATCGTCTATGTGCCGATCGCGCACATGGTGTGGGAGCCGACCGGCTGGCTGTCGTCGGACGGCGTGCTCGACTTCGCGGGCGGCACCGTCGTGCACATCAACGCCGGTATCGCGGGCCTCGTGTCGTGCCTGATGCTCGGCAAGCGGATCGGCTTCGGCCGTGAATCGATGGCGCCGCACAACCTCGTGCTGACGATGATCGGCGGCTCGATGCTGTGGGTCGGCTGGTTCGGCTTCAACGCGGGTTCGGCGGTGGCGGCCGACGGCCGTGCCGGCTTCGCGATGCTGACGACGCAAGTCGCGACGGCCTGCGCGGCGCTCGGCTGGATGTTCGCCGAGTGGATCTCGCACGGCAAGCCGTCGGTGCTCGGCATCGTGTCGGGTGCGGTCGCGGGTCTCGTCGCGATCACGCCGGCGGCCGGCTTCGTCGGCGTGACGGGTGCCCTCGTGATCGGTATCGCCGCAGGTGTCGTGTGCTTCTGGTCGGCGACGTGGCTCAAGTCGAAGCTCGGCTACGACGATTCGCTCGACGCATTCGGCGTGCACGGCATTGGCGGGATTCTCGGCGCGTTGCTGACGGGCGTGTTCGCGATCAAGGACATCGGCGGCGCCGACGGCAGCCTGCTGCTGCAGGCCAAGGGCGTGCTGATCACGCTGGTCTACAGCGGCGTGTTGAGCTTCGTGCTGCTGAAGCTGATCGACCTGACGATCGGCCTGCGCGTGTCGGAAGAAGAAGAGCGCGAAGGCCTCGACGTGGTCCTGCACGGCGAGCACGTCGAATAAGTCACAGGAATGACCGGCGGGCCGCCGCGACGACGGCGCCCGTCATGAATGAGCGCAGCGACTTGGGCCCGCCTCACCCGGCGGGCTTTTTTTCTCCTGCCACCCACTGCCGTAGCGCATAACCCTTTGCACTATCGGGTCAATAGCCGAAAACTTCCTCCAAACCCTTGCGAAGCCGGGAACAATCCCCAAATGGGCAGGGCAATTGCTCTACAATCTTCATTCTCCCGCTCGCGAGTGATTCATGGTTCCCCACCTCGTTACGGCGTTGAACGGTCCGCTGCTCGAACTCGAGCAGAAGATCCTCGACGCGACGCCTGCGATCGAACGCTGGTTCAGGCTCGAATGGCAGGAACATACCCCGCCGTTCTATTGTTCGGTGGACCTGCGCAATGCCGGCTTCAAGCTGGCGCCCGTCGACGCGAACCTGTTTCCCGGCGCGTTCAACAATCTGCCGTCCGAAGTGCTGCCGCTCGCCGTGCAGGCCGCAATGGCCGCGATCGAGAAGATCTGCCCGGACGCGAAGAACCTGCTCGTGATTCCCGAGCTGCCGACCCGCAACGCGTTCTACCTCGAAAACGTCGCACGGCTCGCGACGATCATGCGCCAGGCCGGCCTGAACGTGCGCTTCGGTTCGCTCGACCCGAGCATCACCGACATGACGCCGATCACGCTGGCCGACGGCCAGAAGATCGTGCTCGAACCGCTCGAGCGTTCGCAGCGCCGCCTCGGCCTGAAGAATTTCGATCCGTGCTCGATCCTGCTGAACAACGACCTGTCGGCCGGCATTCCGGCCGTGCTGGAAAACCTGCACGAGCAGTACCTGCTGCCGCCGCTGCACGCGGGCTGGGCCGTGCGCCGCAAGTCGACGCACTTCTCGTGCTACGACGACGTCGCGAAGAAGTTCGCGAAGATGGTCGGCGTCGATCCGTGGATGGTGAATCCGTATTTCGCGCACGTGGAAGGCGTCGACTGGCAGGCGCATGAAGGCGAGCAGGCGCTCGCCGACGCGATCGACGGCGTGCTGAAGAAGATCGCGCGCAAGTACCGCGAATACGGGATCAGCGAGAAGCCGTACGTCGTCGTGAAGGCGGACGCGGGCACGGCGGGGCGCGGCGTGATGACCGTGCACGACGCGGCCGAGATCGGCCGGATGTCGAAGGCCGAGCGCGCGCAGATGGCCGAGTCGAAGGCCGGCCTCGCGGTGCGCGACGTGATCGTGCAGGAAGGCGTCTATACGTTCGAGCGCGTCGGCGACGAAGTCGCGGAGCCCGTCGTGTACATGATCGACCGCTACGTGGTCGGCGGCTTCTACCGCACGCACGCCGGCCGCGAGCGCGACCAGAACCTGAACGCGCCCGGCATGCACTACGTGCCGCTCGGCTTCGAGCACACCGCGTTGCCGGATGCGGGCGCGAAGCCGGGTGCCGCGCCGCCGAACCGTTTCTACATGTACGGCGTCGTCGCGCGGCTGTCGCTGATCGCGTCGTCGATCGAACTGGAAAAGACCGATCCCGAAGCCATCCAGGTGTAACGGACCTTCGCCACGTACAGGACCTCATGGACATTCTCTTTATCGCCGACCCGCTCGAGCGCTTCAAGATCTACAAGGATTCGACCTACGCGATGATGGCCGAGGCGGCGCGGCGCGGGCATGCGGTGTACGCGTGCGAGCCGAACCAGCTCGCGTGGACGGGCTCGGCCGTCGAGGCCGACGTGCGCCGCATCACGTTCGTCGGCGACCCGGACGACCTGCATCGCGAGACGTGGTACGAGGCCGGGCCGGTCGACGCGCGCCGCCTCGAATCGTTCGGCGCGGTGCTGATGCGCAAGGATCCGCCGTTCGACATGGAATACGTGACGTCGACCTGGCTGCTGGAGCTGGCCGAGCGCGCCGGCGCACGCGTGTTCAACAAGGCGCAGTCGATCCGCGACCATTCGGAGAAGCTCGCGATCGGCGAGTTTCCGCAGTTCGTCGCGCCGACGCTCGTCACGCGCGACGCGAAACGGCTGCGCGCATTCCACGCCGAGCACGGCGACGTGATCCTGAAACCGCTCGACGGGATGGGCGGGATGGGCGTGTTCCGCGTGAAGCCGGATGGCATGAACCTCGGTTCGATCATCGAGATGCTGAGCCACGACGGCACGCGCTCGGTGATGGCGCAGAAATTCATCCCCGAGATCAAGGCGGGCGACAAGCGCATCCTGCTGATCGGTGGCGAGCCGGTGCCGTTTTCGCTCGCCCGGATTCCGCAGGGCAGCGAGGTGCGCGGCAATCTCGCGGCGGGCGGCCTCGGCGTTGCGCAGCCGCTGACCGCGCGCGATCGCGAGATCGCCGACACACTCGGGCCCGTGCTCGCGGCACGCGGGTTGCTGCTGGTCGGCCTCGACGCGATCGGCGACTGGCTGACCGAGGTGAACGTCACGAGCCCGACGTGCTTCCGCGAGATCATGGAGCAGACGGGCTTCGACGTCGCCGCGATGTTCATCGACGCGCTGGAGCGTGCGGCCGCGTAGGCCGCTTTCCCGCGCAACCCCGGCGGCGGCCGCGCAGGTCCCCCGTCGCCGGAGCAGTTCGACCGGCCTGCTACAATGCCCGCTTGTCTGGTGCCGCGCTCGCGCACCCAAGGCCCGGCGGTCGGGCCGAAACTGTTGCAAGGCTGAACATGGAACGTTTCCCTCACTCGCTACGCTCATTGCCCCGCCGCGGGGTGTTGGCCCGCCAGGGGCGGCCGGGAGCGATCTGACATGGCCGGGATCCTGATCATCGCGCACGCCCCGCTCGCCACCGCGCTGCGGGACTGCATCGCGCACATCTATGGCGGCGTGCCCGCCCGCATCGGCTGTATCGACGTGATGGCGGACAGCGATCCGACCCAGGTGATGGCGTTCGCGCACGCGGAGCTCGCGCGGCTCAAGGAAGAGAACGGCGTGGTCGTCCTGACCGACATGTACGGCGCGACGCCCGCGAACATCGCCGGCCAGCTGGCCAAGATCGACAACGTGCGCGTGCTCGCGGGCGTGAACCTGCCGATGCTCGTGCGGGCCGTCTGCTACCGCACCGTGCCGCTCGACAAGCTGGTCGACAAGGCGCTGTCCGGCGGCGCGAAGGGCGTCCACGAGGTGTCGTCCGGTACGCCGCCGCCGCCGACGGAAACCGGCTGCGGCCAGTGCGCGCCGATTCCGCCCGAGCCGCAGCCGCGCACCGAGTCGCACTGATTTCCCGTTTTCCGTTTTAGACCGCACCGCCGACGCGCGCCGCCGGCGGCCCCGACCGACCCGACCGAGAATCATGCTTCAACAAGAAACCACCATCGTCAACAAATTGGGGCTCCATGCGCGCGCATCGGCCAAGCTTACGCAACTGGCCGGCAACTTCCAGTCGGAAGTCTGGATGACGCGCAACGGGCGCAAGATCAATGCGAAGAGCATCATGGGCGTGATGATGCTGGCGGCCGGCATCGGCAGCACCGTGACGATCGAGACCGACGGGGCCGACGAGCAGGAAGCGATGGACGCGCTGCTGAAGCTGATCGCCGACAAGTTCGGCGAAGGCCAATAATCCTCAAGCGGGATCGTTGCCGTTTCCAGCCAGAATGCCGCGGATTCCGCGGCATTTTTTTCGCCGGAAGCATTGATGCGGAATGCGCAATGCTGCGGTGCATGCAGTCAGCGGGGAGTCGCGGAATTTATAATCGCTAACCGGGGTCATAAGCGCATCGCAGCAGTGTGCCGCGGCTTTACTTGTACAGAGGAGGTGCGCGTGTCCTTCACGCTGCATGGCATTCCCGTCTCACGTGGTATCGCGATCGGGCGAGCGTATCTGATCGCGCCGGCGGCGCTCGACGTCGCCCATTACCTGGTCGAGGCAAACCAGATCGATGCGGAGGTCGAGCGCTTCCGCACCGCGCTCGAGGTCGTGCATCACGAACTCGAAGCGCTGCGCGCCGACCTGACCGACGACACGCCGAGCGAAGTCGGCGCATTCATCGACGTCCACGCGATGATCCTGAGCGACGAGATGCTCGTGCAGGAAACCATCGACCTGATCCGCACGCGCCGCTACAACGTCGAGTGGGCGCTGACCGAGCAGCTCGAGCTGCTCACGCGCCACTTCGACGATATCGAGGACGAATACCTGCGCGAACGCAAGGCCGACATCGAGCAGGTGGTCGAGCGCGTGCTGAAGGCGCTCGCCGGCGCGCCGTCCGCGTCGCAGGCGCTCGACCGCGCGGCCAAGAACGGCACGAACGAGATGATTGTCGTCGCGCACGACATCGCGCCGGCCGACATGATGCAGTTCAAGTCGCAGTCGTTCCAGGCGTTCGTCACCGATCTCGGCGGGCGCACGTCGCACACGGCGATCGTCGCGCGCAGCCTCGGCATTCCGGCCGCGGTCGGCGTGCAGCACGCGAGCGCGCTGATCCGCCAGGACGACCTGATCATCGTCGACGGCGACCAGGGCATCGTGATCGTCGATCCCGCGCCGATCGTCCTCGAGGAGTATTCGTACCGGCAGTCCGAGAAGCTGCTGGAGCAACGCAAGCTGCAGCGCCTGAAGTTCTCGCCGACGCAAACGTTGTGCGGCACCAAGATCGATCTGTACGCGAACATCGAGCTGCCCGACGACGCGAAGGCGGCCGTCGAGGCCGGCGCGGTCGGCGTCGGGCTGTTCCGTTCCGAGTTCCTGTTCATGCATCAGAAGGAGATGCCGGAAGAGGAGGAGCAGTTCGCCGCGTACAAGCGGGCCGTCGAGTGGATGAAGGGCAGGCCGGTGACGATCCGCACGATCGACGTCGGCGCGGACAAGCCGCTCGAGGCGCTCGACGAAGGCTACGAGACGGCGCCGAACCCCGCGCTCGGCCTGCGCGCGATCCGCTGGAGCCTGTCCGAGCCGCAGATGTTCCTCACGCAGTTGCGCGCGATCCTGCGCGCGTCCGCGTTCGGCCAGGTGAAGATCCTGATCCCGATGCTCGCGCACGCGCAGGAGATCGACCAGACGCTCGACCTGATCCGCGAGGCGAAGCGCCAGCTCGACGACGCGGGGCTCGCGTACGACCCGAACGTGCGCATCGGCGCGATGATCGAGATTCCGGCCGCGGCGATCGCGCTGCCGCTGTTCCTGAAGCGGTTCGATTTCCTGTCGATCGGCACGAACGACCTGATCCAGTACACGCTCGCGATCGACCGCGCGGACAACGCGGTCGCGCACCTGTACGACCCATTGCATCCGGCCGTGCTGCACCTGATCGCCTATACGTTGCGCGAAGCGAAGCGCGCGGGCGTGTCCGTGTCGGTGTGCGGGGAAATGGCGGGGGACCCGGCGCTCACGCGCCTGTTGCTCGGGATGGGGCTCACCGAGTTCTCGATGCACCCAAGCCAGTTGCTGGTCGTGAAGCAGGAGATCCTGCGCGCGCACCTGAAGGCGCTCGAAAAGCCGACGGCCGACGTGCTCGCCGCGTTCGAGCCGGAGGAAGTGCAGGCCGCGCTGCAGCGTCTGTCGGTCGCGGAGCCGCGCGCGGATGCGGCTGCCTGAGGCGCTGGCGTCCCCGTTAATCGTAGCGAAGTGTCACCACGCATGCGCCGCCCGGTGCATGCCCGTCGCGCGTCAGTGCCGGCCCCCGCACACGGGGCAGTCGGCCTGACGCGCGATTTTCATCGTCGTCCATTCCATCCGCAGCGAATCGAGCATCATCAGCCGCCCGTTGAGCGTCTTGCCGATGTCGCCGATCACGCGCAGCGCCTCGGCGGCCTGCATCGCGCCGATGATCCCGACCGTCGGCGCGAACACGCCCATCGTCGCGCACGCGACTTCCTCGAACGGCTGGTCTTCCGGAAACACGCACGCATAGCAGGGCGCGGCCGGGTCGCGGAAATCGAACGTGCTGATCTGCCCGTCGAAGCGCAGCGCGGCGCCCGATACGAGCGGCACGCCATGCGCGACGCACGCGCGGTTGATCGCATGCCGCGTCGCGAAGTTGTCGGTGCAGTCAAGCACGACGCTCGCGTGCGGCACGTGCGCGTCGAGCCATGCATCGTCGACACGCTCCGCGACCGCGTGCACCGTCACCTCGGGGTTCAGCTGCGCGAGCGTGTCGCGCCCCGATTCGACCTTGTGGCGGCCGACCGACGCCGTCACGTGCAGGATCTGCCGCTGCAGGTTCGTGAGATCGACCGTATCGGCGTCGACGAGCGTGATCGTGCCGACGCCCGATGCCGCGAGGTACATCGCGGCGGGCGAGCCGAGCCCCCCCGCGCCGACGACGATCGCATGCGCGTCGAGAAAGCGCTGCTGCGCCTCGATGCCGATTTCGTCGACGAGGATGTGACGGGAGTAGCGAAGGAGTTGATCGTCGTTCATGGGGAGTCGTGGCGAGGCGGCGTATGTGTCGTTATTTTAGGCGCGCATGAAAAACGGGCCATCGCGGTCTTCCCGCGATGGCCCGTCGGATGCCGGCCGGCGCTTACTTCGGCGCCGACGCGGGCTTCGGTGCGGAAGCCGGCTTCGCGCTGGCGCCCGATGCCTTCGAGGCCGTGGCAGCCTTGCCGGCCGGGCCCTTCGTGCTTTCGGCGAGCAGCGACTTCGATTCCTGGACCGGCTTGCCTTCGAGCTTGTTGAGCGCCTGCTGCATCATGAAATCGTCGGCGCTGCCGAACTCGATCGGCTTGCGATCGCGATCTTTCTGGCGCTGCTCCGGCGTCTTCTTGTCGTTCTGCTCTTCAAGCACGCGCAGCTGATCCATCCGGCGCTGCTCGCGGTCTTCCTGTTCCTTCTTCTCGTTCGGATCCTGCGTGTTCGCGAGGTGGTTCGTGTAGTCGACCTCGCGCGTCACGAGCACGTCGTCCGGATCGCCGTCCGCGTACTGATCGACCGGCACGTCCGGCGTGATGCCCTTGTTCTGGATCGAACGGCCGCTCGGCGTGTAGTAGTACGCGGTGGTCAGGCGCAGCGCGGTGTCGGCCGTCATCGGGCGCACCGTCTGGACCGAACCCTTGCCGAACGTCGTCTTGCCCATGATCTGCGCGCGCTTCGAATCCTGCAGCGCACCGGCGACGATTTCCGACGCGGACGCCGAATAGGCGTTCGTCAGCACGATCATCGGCACGGTCTTGAAGACCGGCGGCAGGTTCTTCAGCGGATCGCCGTCGAAGGACGGCAGGCGATAGTTGTCGTACGTATCGCGGTAGACCTGCTTCGAATCGGCGATCTGGCCGTTGGTCGACACGACGACGGAGTCGGGCGGCAGGAACGCGCCGGCCACGCCGACCGCGCTTTGCAGCAGGCCGCCGCCGTTGTTGCGCAGGTCGAGGACGAGGCCCTTCAGGTTCGGCTGCTGGCGTGCGATATCTTGCAGCTTCTGCGCGAGATCGGGCGTCGTGCGCTCCTGGAAGCTCGTGATGCGGACATACGCATAGCCCGGATCGAGGATCTTCATCTTCACGCTCTGGACCTTGATGATCGCGCGCGTGACCGTGACCGGGAACGTGCGGTCGTCGCTCTTGCGGAAGATCGTCAGCGTGACCTTGGTGCCCGGCTCGCCGCGCATCTGCTTCACGGCCTTGTCGAGCGTCATGCCGCGCACCGGCTTGTCGTTGATGCGGGTGATCAGGTCGCCCGGACGGATGCCGGCGCGGAACGCGGGGGTATCCTCGATCGGCGAGATCACCTTGACGAGGCCGTCTTCCTGCGAGATCTCGATGCCGAGACCCGCGAAGCGGCCCTTCGTCTGCTCCTGCAGCTCGTCATAGTCGGTCTTGTCGAGGAACGACGAGTGCGGGTCGAGGCTCGACACCATGCCCTTGATCGCGGCCGTCAGCAGCTTCTTGTCGTCGACCGGTTCGACGTACTCGCGCTTGATCTGTCCGAAGACTTCCGCGAACAGGCGGAGCTGGTCGAGGGGGAGCGGCGCCGTGGCGGTCTGCTCGGCCGATGCGGAAACCTGCAGCGTGGCGAACACGCCCGTGGCGAGGCCCGCGGCAATCAGGCCGATGTTCTTCAATTTCATTCGCATAGAGATCTGGTGCGGTCGGGAAGCGCGTGGCGGTAGCGGGGATGATGTAGCGGACAAGTATAACTGTTCGTCCGATAACTCAGTGGAACGGCGCGAAAAGCGTCGAAAAGGGCCCGGAGCCGCTCAGGCGGGGCGCCGCCGGATGCGCTGCGGGTTCGAAAGCGGATTCGACAGCGCCGGAGTCGCGAAGGTTCGCGCGGTGCGCCGTTCATTGCCAGGGGCCGGGCCGGGCGGGCCGCACCGGACGCGGCCCGCCCGGCTCACCCGGCCGACGAGCGTCAGCCCGCCTTGCCCTGCTTCGCGACGGCGGCCTGCGCCTGCGCGATCGCGTCCTGGTCGCCGAGGTAATAGTGCTTGATCGGCTTCAGGTTCTCGTCGAGTTCATACACGAGCGGCACGCCGTTCGGGATGTTCAGGCCGACGATGTCGCTGTCCGAGATGCCGTCGAGGTACTTGATCAGCGCGCGCAGCGAGTTGCCGTGCGCGGCGATCAGCACCTGCTTGCCGGCGCGGACCGCCGGGGCGATCGACTCGTTCCACAGCGGCAGCACGCGCGCGACCGTGTCCTTCAGGCACTCGGTGAGCGGCAGCTGCTCGCGCGGCACCTTCGCATAGCGCGGGTCGTTGAACGGCGCGCGCTCGTCGGTCGGCTCGAGCGCGGGCGGCGGCGTGTCGTAGCTGCGGCGCCACACGAGCACCTGGTCGTCGCCGAACTTCGCGGCCGTTTCCGCCTTGTTCAGGCCCGACAGCGCGCCGTAGTGGCGCTCGTTCAGGCGCCACGAGTGGACGACCGGCAGGTACATGAGATCCATCTTGTCCTGCACGTGCCACAGCGTGCGGATCGCGCGCTTGAGCACCGACGTGTAGGCGATGTCGAACGTGTAGCCGGCCTCCTTGAGCAATTCGCCGGCCTGGTAGGCCTCGTTGCGACCCTGTTCGGTCAGGTCGACGTCGACCCAGCCGGTGAAGCGGTTTTCCTTGTTCCACGTCGATTCGCCGTGGCGGATGAGAACGAGTTTGTACATGGATCTTGCGGTCGGTAGTGAAGGAAGCGGTGGCGCGTCGTGCAGGACCCGACCCGGGCCCGCCATCGCGCAAGACGGTTATTTTATAATGGCGGGATTGTCCTCATCCGATTTCTCTTTTTCCGGCGGAATTCCGTGACGTTCTTTACCAATTACACCAACCTGGCCCTTATCGCGATCCTGGTGGTATCCGGCGGCCTGCTGGCCTGGCCCGCGCTGCGCCGCGGCCGCGGCGGCCTGTCGGCCGCGGAGGCGACGCAACTCATCAACCGCCGCAACGCGGTCGTGATCGACGTGCGCGCCGCGTCCGACTTCGCTGCCGGCCACCTGCCGTCGGCGCGCCAGGTCGCGGCGGGCGAGATCGGCACGAAGATCGCGCAGGTCGCGAAGAACAAGAGCACGCCGGTGCTGCTCGTCTGCCAGAACGGCCAGCAGTCGCAGAAGGCGGCGCGCGAGGTCGAGGCGGCGGGTTACGCCGAGGTGCACGTGCTCGAGGGCGGCGTGGCCGCCTGGCAGCAGGCCGGGATGCCGGTCGTCAAACAAGGAGTGGCGAAGTGAACAAGGTTTTGATGTACAGCACGCAGGTGTGTCCGTATTGCATCCAGGCCGAGCGCCTGCTGAAGCTGCGCGGTGTCGAGCAGATCGAGAAGGTGCTGATCGACCGCGATCCGGCCCGTCGCGACGAAATGATGACGCGCACGGGGCGCCGCACGGTGCCGCAGATCTATATCGGCGACACGCACGTCGGCGGTTACGACGATCTGTCGAAGCTCGACCGCGAAGGCGGGCTCGTCCCGCTTCTGCAAGCGGCCTGATTAGGGCAGAATGGCCGCCGGCCGCGCCGCGGCTTGGGCGCGCAGGATTCATCCGTGGCGGCCGGCGAGAAGCCGGGCCGCCCCGTCACCACTTTTAGGGAAACACCATGTCCGACGTCGAAAACCAACCGTTCTTCAACATCCAGCGCGTCTACCTGAAGGATATGTCGCTCGAGCAGCCGAATTCGCCGGCGATCTTCCTCGAGCAGGACATGCCGTCGGTTGAAGTCGAAGTCGACGTCAAGGCCGACCGCCTCGCGGAAAGCGTGTTCGAAGTCGTCGTGTCGGGCACCGTCACCGCGAAGGTGAAGGACAAGATCGCGTTCCTGATCGAAGCGAAGCAGGCCGGCATTTTCGACATCCGCAACATTCCGGACGAACAGCTCGACCCGCTGGTCGGCATCGCCTGCCCGACGATCCTGTTCCCGTACCTGCGTTCGAACATCGCCGACGCGATCACGCGTGCGGGCTTCCCGCCGATCCACCTGGCGGAAATCAACTTCCAGGCGCTGTACGAACAACGCCTCGCGCAGCTTCAGCAGCAGGCCGGTGCCGCAGCAGGCGCACCGAACGGCACGACGCTGAACTGACGTTTCACTCGGACCGGTGCTGGGTATGAAAGTAGCCGTTCTCGGCGCCGGTGCGTGGGGCACCGCGCTCGCGGGCCATCTGGCCGCGCGGCACGATACGCTTTTGTGGGCGCGCGATGCCGCGCTCATCGCCGGGCTGCAGGCCCGGCACGAAAATTCCCGCTATCTGGACGGCATCGCGCTGCCTGACGCGTTGCGCTACGACGCCGATCTCGGCGCCGCGCTCGCGCATGGCGCCGCGGACGACGCACTGTGCGTGATCGCCGCGCCGGTGGCCGGGTTGCGCACGCTGTGTCACGCGATGCGCGACGCAGGCTGCGTGCCCGCGCATGTCGTCTGGGTCTGCAAGGGCTTCGAGGCCGACACGCATCTGCTGCCGCATCAGGTGATCGCGGCCGAGCTGCCCGAGCAGCTCAGCAACGGCGTGCTGTCGGGGCCGAGCTTCGCCCGCGAAGTCGGGCAGTCGCTGCCCGTCGCGCTGACGGTGGCGAGCACGTCCGCCGAATGCCGCGAGCGCACGCTCGCCGCGTTCCATCACGGCGCGATGCGGATCTATACGGGCGACGACGTGGTCGGCGTCGAGGTCGGCGGCGCGGTGAAGAACGTGCTCGCGATCGCGACCGGCATCGCCGACGGTCTCGGCCTCGGGCTGAACGCGCGCGCCGCGCTGATTACCCGTGGCCTTGCCGAAATGTCGCGGCTCGGTGTCGCGCTCGGCGGCCGGGCGGAAACCTTCACGGGTCTCACGGGCCTCGGCGACCTGATCCTCACCGCCACGGGCGACCTGTCGCGCAACCGCACGGTCGGCCTGCAGCTGGCGGCCGGCCGCACGCTGAACGACATCCTCGGCGCGCTCGGCCACGTGGCCGAAGGCGTGCGCTGCGCGCAGGCCGTGCTGGCCATCGCACGCGCGCAGTCGATCGAAATGCCGATCACCGAAGCCGTGTGCGGCGTGCTGTTCGACGGCATCGCGCCGCGCGACGCCGTCAGCGGCCTGCTGCGGCGCGACGCGCGCGCCGAGTAACGCGGCCCGGCGCCGCCTGGCGCCGTGTTCGCTGCGGGCGCGCGGCGTCAAAGCGCGCTACGCTTGAGCAGTCTCCGGCATTCCGGGAGGTTGTCATGCTGCAGATCCATTCCACCACGCTCGATGCGCAGGTCGTCGACATCACGACGCTCGAGGTCGACGCGATCGTCAACGCCGCGAACGGTTCGCTGCTCGGCGGGGGCGGCGTCGATGGCGCGATCCATCGTGCGGCCGGCCCCGGCCTGCTTGCCGAGTGCCGCACGCTCGGCGGCTGCGAGACGGGCGACGCCAAGCTCACGCGCGGCCACGGGCTGCCGGCGCGCTACGTGATCCATGCGGTCGGGCCCGTGTGGCACGGCGGCGGCCGCGACGAGGCCCACCTGCTCGCGTCGTGCTACCGGCGCGCGATCGAGCTGGCCGAGGAGGTCGCGGCGACGTCGATCGCGTTCCCGGCGATCAGTTGCGGCATCTATCGCTATCCGGCCGAGGAAGCCGTCGAGATCGCGGTCGGCACCGTCGCCGAAATGCTGCCGCAGGCGCCGAACCTCGCACGCGTGGTGTTCGCGTGCTTTTCTCCCGACATCTACGACCTGTATCGCGCGCGGCTCGCACGGACGTGACGCGCGCCGCGGCGCGCGCCGCGCCGTGCAGGCGTCATGCGCCGCCTTCGAAGCCGGCCTGGCGCCACGCCTCGAACACGACCACCGCGACCGTGTTCGACAGGTTCAGGCTGCGGTTGTCCGGCCGCATCGGCAGGCGTACGCGCTGTGCGTTCGGGAAGCGCTCGAGCAGCTCGGCGGGCAGGCCGCGCGTTTCCGAGCCGAACACGAACCAGTCGCCGGGCAGGAACGCGTGATCGTGGAAGCGGCCCGAGCCGCGCGTCGTGAACGCGAACATCCGCGCGGGGTCGGGCGTTTCCGCCGCGACGAACGCATTCCAGTCGCGGTGCACGCGCATCTGCGCATACTCGTGATAGTCGAGGCCCGCGCGGCGCATCCGCGCGTCGTCGAGCGGGAAGCCGAGCGGCTCGATCAGGTGCAGGCGCGCGCCCGTGTTGGCGCACAGGCGGATCACGTTGCCGGTGTTCGGCGGAATTTCGGGGGCGACGAGGACGACGTTGAACATGTTTCGGTCTGGCTGGGCCGGCCGGGGCGGCGCCATGTGCGCGTTCCCGGCCGGCCGGTTCGTGGCGGCCGCCACCGTGTCCGGCGGCCGGCCTCTCTATCTAATTAATCCCTGGCGGTGCGCAGCGCAACCAGATTCGTCACGCACGCGGCACCCGCCGCCTTCAATGCATGCGCGGCAGCCGCAAGCGTCGCGCCGGACGTCATCACGTCGTCGACGAGCGCGACGTGGCGGCCCGCGACGCCACCCGCCACCGCGAATGCCGCCATCACGTTGTCGCGCCGTGCGTGCCGGTCGAGCCGCGACTGCGGCGCGGTGTCGGCGACGCGCGCGAGCAGCACCGCATCCGCGCGCACGCCGAGCCGCCGCGCGAGCGGGCGTGCGATCGCCCACGCCTGGTTGTAGCCGCGCGCGACGAGCCGCCGGTGCGACAGCGGCACCGGCGCCACCAGGTCGAAGCCGCCGGCGCCGGGCGTATCGTCGATCAACCGGGCGAGCCGCGCCGCGAATTCGGTGCCGAGCGCGAGTTGCCGGTGAAACTTCAGGCCGCGCGCGAGCCCGTCGAGCGGTGCGCGGTAATCCGCCAGCGCGAGCGTTGCATCGAACGGCGGCGGCGCCGTGCGGCAGGCATCGCAACGGTATGCGGTAACGCGAGCGCCGCGCAGCGGGGGCGAACGCGATGGCCCGATGCCCAGCGGCAGCGCGCAGACGTCGCAGCGCAGCCGCGCTTCGTTCCAGTACGCGGCGTCGCAAGCACCGCAAATCACGGCGTGTGACAAATTGCCGCACAGCGCGCAGCGATTCGGCAGCGCGACCGCGGCGACGCGCGCTGCCAGCGCGCGAACCTGCGACAAAGCGACGCGCATCGTGCGCGGGGTGGAACTGCGGATCATTGCAACACTCCTGACACCCCGCCTCAATGAAGCCTGCGGGGCGAGCGAGTATACTTCGGGCTCTTCGCCAGTGTGCCCGACATGTCCCCAGCTTCGACTTCAACCGGCCGTCCGGCCAATGACGCAAGGCGCCTGCGGCGGATCTTCGACCGCCGTGCCGCCACGTTCGATGCGGTCGCGTTCCTGCCGCGCGAGATCGCGCAGCGCATGAACGAGCGCCTCGAATACATCAAGGTGAGCCCCGCAGCCGTGCTGGACGCGGGCTGCGGCCCGGGCGACGACCTGCCGGCGCTGCGCGCGCGCTTTCCCGAGGCGCCCGTCTTCGGCGTCGACCTGTCCGGCGCGATGCTCGCGCGAGCAGGGCAGCGCGAGGTCGAGCAGACGAGCTGGCGCCGCTGGCTGCCGGCCTCGCTCGGCCGCGCACTGGGCCCGCGCGGCCCGCGCGTCGCGCAGGCCGATTTCGCCGCGCTGCCGTTCCCCGGCGGCGCGTTCGACCTGATCTGGTCGAATCTCGCCCTCCACTGGCATTCGCGCCCGGACGCGGTGCTGCCCGAGTGGCAGCGCGTGCTGCGCGTGAACGGGCTGCTGATGTTCAGCACGCTCGGCCCCGATACGCTGCGCGAACTGCGCGCGGCCTGCGCGGACGCCGAAGCGGCGCTCGGCATGGCGCCGCCCGCCGCGCGCGTGATCGATTTCGTCGACATGCACGACCTCGGCGACATGCTCGTCGAGAGCGGCTTCGAGATTCCCGTGATGGATCAGGAAGTGCTGACCGTCACCTACAAATCCCCCGATTCGCTGCTGGCCGACGTGCGCCGCTGGGGCGCCTATCCGTTCGATCGCGAGGCGCCGCAACGCGCGACGCGGCGCTTTCGCGCGGCGCTCGGCGACGCGCTGGAGGCCCGCCGGCGCGAGGACGGCACGATTCCACTGACGTTCGAAGTGATCTACGGCCACGCGTGGAAGGCCGTGCCGCGCACGACCGCCGAAGGGCACGGGATCGTGCGCATCGAGGACATCGGAAAGGGGCGTCCGAAGAATCGGTAAAGCGGTAAAGAGGGGTTTTGTTATGTCTGAAATTAGCGGCGCAAAGCGGGGTCGAATTGGCGCCTAAAATGGCCGGAAAGCTTGTCGCGCTTGGCTCGCGGGCCGATAGTCGCTTGCTTGTGGATGCCATTGAACCCGCCTATAATGCGTCAGCTTGTCGTCCCGGGGTCCCCGCAATACGGGCCGACGAGTCCGATGCAGGCATGCATCGCATGCCATTCGCGTGAGGCGGCGATGGAAGCAGCGAGGGTGTTGGCGGAGACGACGAACGGCGAGCCGGTCCTCGAAGACTGGCTGATGAAACGCAACTGTTCGGCGTCGCCGCGCCAGTTCGTGCTGTTTTATGCGTCGCTCGCGAGCTTCTCGCTGGTGATCGCGACATTGCTGATGTGGCGGGGGGCTTGGCTCGTCATGCCCTTCACCGGAATCGAGTTGCTGGCTGTGGGTGTCGCATTTGCGATCTATGCTCGCCATGCGGTCGATTACGAACGCATCAGGCTGTATCCGCACCGGCTCGTGATCGAGCGGATGGATGCGGAGCGGCTCACGCAGATCGAATTCAACCCGCGCTGGGTGCGGGTCGAGCCGGGTGCGACGCCACGCGATCCGATTCGGCTGGTATCGCGCGGGCAGACCGTCGTAATCGGGCAGCATCTCGCGCAGTACAAGCGTGCGCAGTTCGCCGACGAACTGCGTATATCGCTCAGGCGCTGCGGCTGACGAGGCGCGGGCACCGGCGGATAGGGCCGGTCGCTTGCGACGGGGGAGGGTTTGAATGGAAATTTTGGGTAAGGATGCTATGAAAACAATCAAGCGAGCCCTCGCGGGCGTGCTGGCATGCAGCGGTTTGCTCTTTGCCGGTGCCGCCCTGGCGGTCGGTGATAGCCCGGGCGGCCCCCGTGTCAACGAGATCAACTTTCAGCCGCCTGTCACGAAGATCGCCGAGGAGCTCTACGATCTCCACACGATGATGCTCATCCTGTGTACGGTGATCTTCGTCGGCGTGTTCGGCGTGATGTTCTATTCGATCTTCGCGCACCGCAAATCCAAGGGCCACAAGGCCGCCAATTTCCATGAAAGCACGACCGTCGAGATCATCTGGACGATCGTGCCGTTCGTCATCGTCGTGCTGATGGCGCTGCCGGCGACGAAGGCCGTCGTCGCGATGAAGGACACGACCAACGCCGATCTCACGATCAAGGTCACCGGCTACCAGTGGAAGTGGGGCTACGACTACGTGAAGGGCCCGGGCGAGGGCATCGGCTTCCTGTCGACGCTCAGCACCCCGCGTGACGAAGTGATGGGCAAGAAGCCGATCACCGACACCTATCTGCAGGAAGTCGACAACCCGCTCGTCGTGCCGGTCAACAAGAAGATCCGCATCATCACCACCGCGAACGACGTCGTCCACTCGTGGTACGTGCCCGCGTTCGGCGTGAAGCAGGATGCGATCCCCGGCTTCGTGCGCGACACGTGGTTCAAGGCCGACAAGGTCGGTACGTTCCGCGGTTTCTGTACCGAGCTGTGCGGCAAGGAACACGCGTACATGCCGGTCGTCGTCGAAGTCCTGTCGGATGACGACTACGCGAAGTGGGTCACCGCGCAGAAGGCCAAGCTGGCCAGCGCCGCAGTCGATCCGAACAAGGTCTACACGATGGCTGAACTCGTCGCGCACGGCGAGGAAGTCTACAAGGCGAACTGCGCGGCCTGCCACCAGGTGAGCGGCAAGGGCCTCGGCGCCTTCCCGGCCATGGACGGCAGCCCGATCGTGAACGGCCCGATCGCCGGCCACGTCGAGCGCGTGCTGCACGGCAAGGGCGCGATGCCGTCGTGGGCGTCGCTGTCGGATCTCGACATCGCGTCGGTCATCACGTACGAACGCAATTCGTGGGGCAACCACAAGAACGACCTGCTGCAGCCGAAGCAAGTGGCCGACGCGCGTAACGGCAAGATGCCGGAAGACGCGGCGGGCGCAGCGGCAGCGGCACCGGCGGAAGCCGCTTCGGCACCGGCGCAGGCTGCGTCGGGCGCAGCCGAGCAGCCGGCGGCAGCGTCGGCATCGGCCGCACTGTCGACGATCTACTTCGAGACGGGCAAGAGCGTGCTGCCGGCCGACGCGAAGGCGGCGATCGCCGCCGCGGCCGACTATGCGAAGGCACATCCGGACGCGAAGCTCGCGCTGTCGGGCTTTACCGACAAGACGGGCTCGGCCGACGCGAACGCCGAACTGGCGAAGCATCGCGCACAAGCCGTGCGCGACGCGCTGAAGGCAGCAGGCGTGGCGGAAGACCACATTATTCTCAAAAAGCCGGAAACGATCACGGGCGGGGCTGACGCGAAGGAAGCCCGGCGTGTCGAGATCGGCCCGGCGGCTTGACGTGTCGCTGAGTTAGTCGACGTATTCGCATTAGGAGATTCTCATGTCTAGCATCGGGCACGACGTAGCCGCGGACCACGCGCACGACGACCACGCGCACGAAATGCCGCACGGCTGGCGCCGCTGGCTGTTCGCCACCAACCACAAGGACATCGGTACGCTGTACCTGTTGTTCTCGTTCATCATGTTCCTGTCGGGCGGCGTGATGGCGCTCGCCATCCGGGCCGAGCTGTTCGAACCGGGCCTGCAGATCATGCGTCCGGAGTTCTTCAACGAACTCACGACGATGCACGGCCTGATCATGGTGTTCGGCGCGATCATGCCGGCGTTCGTCGGCTTCGCGAACTGGATGATTCCGCTGCAGATCGGCGCGTCCGACATGGCGTTCGCGCGGATGAACAACTTCAGCTTCTGGCTGCTGCCGGTCGCGGCCGTGCTGCTGGTCGGGTCGTTCTTCGCGCCGGGCGGCGCGACGGCCGCCGGCTGGACGCTGTACGCGCCGCTGTCGACGCAGATGGGCCCGGGCATGGACTTCGCGATCTTCGCGGTCCACATCATGGGTGCATCGTCGATCATGGGCGGGATCAACATCGTCGTGACGATCCTGAACATGCGCGCACCGGGCATGACGCTGATGAAGATGCCGATGTTCGCGTGGACGTGGCTGATCACGGCTTACCTGCTGATCGCCGTGATGCCGGTTCTGGCAGGCGCGATCACGATGGTGCTGTTCGACCGCCACTTCGGCACGTCGTTCTTCAACGCGGCAGGCGGCGGCGACCCGGTGATGTACCAGCACATCTTCTGGTTCTTCGGCCACCCCGAGGTGTACATCATGATTCTGCCGGCGTTCGGGATCGTGTCGCAGGTGATCCCGGCGTTCGCACGCAAGACGCTGTTCGGCTATAGCTCGATGGTGTACGCGACGGCTTCGATCGCGATCCTGTCGTTCATGGTCTGGGCGCACCACATGTTCGCCACGGGCATGCCGGTCACCGGCCAGCTGTTCTTCATGTACGCGACGATGCTGATCGCGGTGCCGACGGGCGTGAAGGTGTTCAACTGGCTCGCGACGATGTGGCGCGGCTCGATGACGTTCGAAACCCCGATGCTGTTCGCGATCGGCTTCCTGTTCGTGTTCACGTTCGGCGGTCTCACGGGCCTGATGCTCGCGATGGCGCCGCTCGACATCCAGTATCACGGGACCTACTTCGTGGTGGCGCACTTCCACTACGTGCTGGTGGCCGGCTCGTTGTTCGCGCTGT
Source organism: Burkholderia sp. AU33803 (assembly GCF_002223095.1). NCBI lineage: Bacteria > Pseudomonadati > Pseudomonadota > Betaproteobacteria > Burkholderiales > Burkholderiaceae > Burkholderia > Burkholderia sp. AU33803. Next base: position 721,532 of record NZ_NKFJ01000005.1, on the reverse strand, counting down.
TCTCGGGCTGGTACTACTGGGCGCCGAAGTGGACGGGCTGGATGTACAACGAGACGCGCGGCAAGATCCACTTCTGGGCGTCGATGATCTTCTTCAACCTGACGTTCTTCCCGATGCACTTCGTCGGTCTCGCAGGCATGCCGCGTCGCTACGCGGACTACCCGGCGCAGTTCACGGACTTCAACCAGGTCGCGACGATCGGCGCATTCGGCTTCGGCCTCGCGCAGGTGTACTTCCTGTTCGCCGTCGCGCTGCCGGCCTACCGTGGCGGCGGCGAGCTGGAAAAGGCGTCGGACAAGCCGTGGGATGGCGCGGAAGGCCTCGAGTGGACGGTGCCGAGCCCGGCTCCCTTCCATACGTTCGAGCAACCGCCGCACGTCGAGTAAGTGTCACAGTGCGCCCCGCCGCTGCCTGCCGCGCAGGCCGGCGCGGCGGGCGCCGAACCGAAGTGTCAGATGAACCGGAATCCACAAGAAAGACGAACGCCCGAGCAGATCCGCGCGGGCAACAAGCGGCTCGGCCTCATCCTGCTCGTCATCGCCGCCGTTTTTTTTGTGGGTGTCGTGATCAAGCAGTGGTGGCTGTCCACTCACTGATGCAGCAACAGACGCAGTAGCGAGGAAGTTGTCGTATGTCGAAGCCGGAAGAGGGCGCCGTCGATCGCGCGTTCAATCGTTCGATGCTGGTGAAGCTCTTCGTCGTGGCCGGGCTGATGTTCGGTTTCGGCTTCGCGCTGATCCCGATGTATCGGGCGATCTGCCAGATCACCGGCATCAACAACCTGGTGCAGCGCGATGTCAGCGAGCGCGAGGTGAAGAACTCGCAGGTCGACTTCAGCCGCACGGTGTCGGTCGAGTTCGATGCGAACGCGCGCGGCCCGCTCGGTTTCAAGCCGGAGCACAACAGTCTCGACGTGCATCCTGGCGAGCTGACGACGATCGTGTACGACGTGACGAACGGGCAGGGCCGGCCGGTCGTTGCGCAGGCGATTCCGAGCTACGCGCCGAAGCAGGCGACGGAGTTCTTCAAGAAGATCGAGTGCTTTTGCTTTACGCAGCAGACGCTGGCCGCGAACGAGTCGCGCAAGATGCCGGTGGTGTTCGTGATCGATCCGAAACTGCCGAAGGACGTGAAGACGATCACGCTGTCGTACACGTTCTTCGAGCTGAATACGCCGGCCACGCCGGCGCCGGCGCCGGGCAAGACCGCGGCGCAGGGCGCGGCGAAGCCGGACGCATGACGACGGAGGCGGGGCGATGACGGAGGTCAAGCGGGGCGGGTCGTTCGGCCAGGCGCTGAAAGCCGTGCTGTGGTCGTTCTTCGGGGTGCGCAAGCGGCGCGACCTGGAGGCCGACGCGACGCAGCTGAATCCGCTGCACGTGCTGATTGTCGCGCTGCTGGCAGCCGCTGTGTTCATCGGCGTGCTGATCCTGGTCGTGCGTGCCGTCGTGGGCTGAGGCCCGCGGCCACGAAAGAAGGATGCGGTGCGCGGCGCCACGGCGTCGCGTGCAGGAAGGCGCGGTGGTGGTCACGCCGCGCAAGAAATAAAGCCGGAGCGGTTCCGGTACACAAATTGGACTGAAGTGGAGAATCAAGCATGAGCGGTCAAAACCAGACCCCGTACTATTTCGTGCCGCATCCGTCGCAGCATCCGATCAGCGCGGCCATCGGCCTGCTGGTCATGCTCGGATCGACAGCGCTGTGGATCAACGGTCACGACTGGGCGCCGTTTACGGCGCTGCTCGGCCTGCTTTGGTTGCTCTTCACGCTGTATCACTGGTTCGGCGACGCGATCGCCGAATCGGAAGGCGGTCACTACGGCAAGAACGTCGACAAGTCGTACCGCTGGAGCATGAGCTGGTTCATCTTCTCGGAGGTCATGTTCTTCGGCGCGTTCTTCGGTGCGCTGTTCTATGCACGTGAAATCGCGCTGCACCAGCTCGGCAGCCTCGACTACAAGCTGATCTGGCCGGATTTCTCCGCCGTGTGGCCGAACGAAGGCCCCGCCGCGCTCGCCGGTCACTTCAAGACGATGGGCCCGTGGCCGATCCCGACGCTGAACACCGCGTTCCTGCTGTCGTCGGGCGTGACGCTGACGATCTCGCACCACGCGCTGCGTGACGATCATCGCAAGAAGGCGATCGCCTGGCTGGCCGCGACGCTCGTGTTCGGTATCTGCTTCCTGTTCCTGCAGGGCTTCGAGTACTACCACGCGTACAACGAACTGAACCTGACGCTGAACTCGGGCGTGTACGGTTCGACGTTCTTCCTGCTGACCGGCTTCCACGGCTTCCACGTGTTCCTCGGCGGCACGATGCTCGCGGTGGTGCTGGTGCGGATGATCCGCGGCCACTTCAAGCCCGATCACCACTTCGCATTCGAAGGCGCCGCGTGGTACTGGCACTTCGTCGACGTCGTCTGGCTCGGCCTGTACGTCGTCGTCTACTGGCTGTAAATGGAACAACGGCCCGCGCAGCAATGCGCGGGCCGTTTTCATTGGGTCGGCCGGGCAGCATGACTGCCGGCCTTCACCACCCGGGCGCCGCCGCGACTCAGTCAGGCGGCGCTTTTGCTTGGTGCCGTGGCCGTGCGGCGAAATGCCACAGCGGCCGCGGCGGCGAATCGATCAACGCCCGATCGGCAGGCCGGTCGAATGGATCCAGCCCATCCCGTTCGCGATCAGGATGAGCAGGAACAGCGACACCGACAGCCCGACGCGGGTGGCGAGCGACCAGACCATGCGTTTCGTGTGGCCGCGGTCGTGCATCATGAAGTAGAGCGCCGAGCCCATGCTGGCAATGATGAGGACGAAGGCGATGGGAACGAGTATGTGCATGACACGAACCGGACGACGGCAATTCGAAAGGAAGAGGATAATTATCGCACTTCGCTTGTCGGCAGGTGCCGGGCGGGCCGCATGATGAAGATCCGCTGGCTGCCCGCGTTGCTGATCCTCGTCGTCGTCGCGGTCACGATCCGTCTCGGTTTCTGGCAGCGCGACCGCGCGCACCAGAAGGAAGCGCTGCAGGCGAGCATCGCGCGCTACGAGCAGGCGGCGCCCGTCGACGTCGGCGCGCAGCCGATGCCGCTCGCGTCGATCGAGTTCCATCGCGTGCGTGCGACGGGCCGCTTCCTGCCCGAGCAGGCCGTGTTCCTCGACAATCGGCCGTATAACGACCAGCCGGGTTTTTACGTCGTGATGCCGTTTAAACTCACGGGCGGCGGCGTCGTGCTCGTGAACCGCGGCTGGCTGCCGCGCAATATTTCCGATCGCACGGCGATCGAGCCGTTCGCGACGCCCGCGGGCGTCGTCGAGATCGTGGGCATCGCGCGCGCCGACGCGTCGCGCGCGTTCGAGCTCGGCGAAGGCGGGTCGGCCGCGCACCAGAAGATCCGGCAGAACCTGGACGTCGCCGCGTATGCGAAGGAAACGGGGCTGCCGCTGCAGCCGTTCGTGATCCAGCAGACGAGCGACGACGGCGACAAGCTCGTGCGCGACTGGCCGGCGGCGACGACCGGCGTCGAGCGCAATTACGGTTACATGTTTCAGTGGTGGGCGATGGCGGCGGCCGCGCTCGGCTTCGGTCTGTACGCCGCGCGGCGTGCGGCGAAGAAGTCGGCCGGCGCGTGAGCGCCATGCCAGGACGCGGCGCTCGCGCCGCGGGTTCGTTTCGAGAGGTCTGATTTGTCCATGCAATCTCCCCGTCAGGGTTCGGCCGCTGCGCCGATGTCGCCGGCGGCCCGCAAGCGCGGCCGCTGGATGCTCGTGCTGCTGGGTCTCGTGTGCGCCGCGCCGATGATCGCGTCGTATTTCACCTATTACGTGATCAAGCCGAAGGGCGGCTCGACCAACTACGGCACGCTGATCGAGCCGCAGCGCCCGATCCCCGCGGATCTGCAGGTGACCGACGAAACCGGCAAGACCGTGCCGCTGTCGTCGCTGCGCGGCGTGTGGCTGTTCGTGATGACCGACAGCAGCGCGTGCGACGAGGCCTGCGCGAAAAAGCTCTATTTCATGCGCCAGATCCGCGTCACGCAGGCGGGCGAGCGGCACCGGCTCACGATGGTGTGGCTGCGCAGCGATGCGGGCGCGATGCCGCAGAAGGTGCTGGACGCGTACCCCGACACGCGCCGGCTCGTCGCCGATCCGGCCGCGGTGGCCGCGTGGCTGCCGGCCGACGCCGGCACGAAGGACAGCGACCACATCTACATGGTCGACCCGAACGGCAACCTGATGATGCGTTTCCCGAAGGATCCGAACCCCGGCAAGATCAAGTCGGACGTGACGAAGCTGCTGAAGTGGTCGAGCATCGGCTAAGGCAACACGAGAGGCATTGAACCGATGGCGTATCTACTGCAACTCGGCCTGATCGGCTTCTGCATCGCGCTGCTGCCGCTGTCGTACGTGTGGGTGAAGGCCGACGACAACAAGTTTCGCAAGCTGGTGTGGATCACCACCTTCCTGACGCTCGATCTGGTGATGTTCGGCGGCTTCACGCGGCTGACCGATTCGGGGCTCGGCTGCCCGGACTGGCCCGGCTGCTACGGCACGTCGTCGCCGTTCATCGCGCACGCCGCGATCACGGCCGCGCACCAGGCGATGCCGACGGGCCCCGTCAGCATGTCGAAGGCGTGGATCGAGATGATCCACCGCTATTTCGCGATGGCGATCGGCGTGCTGATCATCGCGCAGGTCGTGATCGCGTGGTCCGCGCGGCTGCGCCGCCGCCCGCTGCACGTGTCGCCGTGGTGGCCGACGAGCCTGCTGCTGCTGATCCTCGTGCAGGGCGCGTTCGGCGCGTGGACGGTCACGATGAAGCTGCAGCCGGTAATCGTTACGATCCACCTGCTGCTCGGCCTCACGCTGCTCGGCACGCTCGGCTGGCTCGCGGCGCGGCAGACGCCGCTGCCGTCGCATGACCCCGAAGCCGGCCGCTATCGCGCGGCCGCGCTCGCGGCGCTCGTGCTGCTGGTCGTGCAGATCGCGCTCGGCGGCTGGGTGAGCACCAACTACGCGGTGCTCGCATGCACCGACTTCCCGACCTGCAACGGCCAGTGGATCCCGCCGATGGACTTCCAGCACGGCTTCCACCTGTGGCGCGCGCTCGGGATGACGAAGGACGGCGAGGCGATCACGCAGGACGCGCTGGTCGCGATCCACTGGACGCACCGCACGTTCGCGTTCGTGGTGGTCGCCTACCTGGTCGCGTTCGCGCTCAAGATGCGCCGCTTCGAATCGCTGCGGCGGCCCGCGAACGGCGTGCTGCTGGTCGTCCTGCTGCAGTTCGTGACGGGCCTGACCAACATCGTGCTGCAGTGGCCGCTGCCGGTCGCCGTCGCGCACAACGGCGGGGCCGCGATCCTGCTGCTGCTCGTCGTCATGTTAAACTTTCGCATCCTTTCAAGCCGCCCCGGCCGTGTCGCGCAGCCTGCGCGCGACGCCGCCCCGGCGTGACCGCCCCCATGCAAAGCACCCTCTCCCAATCGCCCGGTAGCCGGTTTTCGCAGTACATGGCATTGACGAAGCCGCGTGTCACGCAGCTCGCGGTGTTCTGCGCGGTGATCGGCATGTTCCTCGCGACGCCGGGCATGGTGCCGTGGCACGTGCTGATCGGCGGTACGGTCGGCATCTGGCTGCTGGCCGGCGCCGCGTTCGCGATCAACTGCCTCGTCGAACAGAAGATCGACGCGATGATGCGCCGCACCGCGTGGCGCCCGTCCGCGCGCGGCGAGATCACGACCCCGCAGATCCTGCTCTTTTCGGCCGTGCTCGGCAGTGTCGGCGCATGGACGCTCTATACGTTCACGAACCCGCTGACGATGTGGCTGACGATCGCCACCTTCGTCGGCTACGCGGTGATCTACACGCTGCTGCTCAAGCCGATGACGCCGCAGAACATCGTGATCGGCGGCGCATCGGGCGCGATGCCGCCGGCGCTCGGCTGGGCCGCGGTCACCGGCGCGGTGCCGGGCGACGCGTGGATCCTCGTGCTGATCATCTTCGTGTGGACGCCGCCGCATTTCTGGGTGCTCGCGCTCTATCGCCGCAAGGATTACGAGAACGCGGGGCTGCCGATGCTGCCCGTCACGCATGGCGAGAAGTTCACGCGGTTGCACATCCTGCTGTACACGGTGATCCTGTTCGCGGTCACGCTGATGCCGTTCATCTCCGGGATGAGCGGGGCCGTGTACCTGACGAGCGCGGTGCTGCTCGGCGCGGTGTTCCTCGCGTATGCGTGGAAGATTCATCGCGACTACTCGGACGAACTCGCCCGCAAGGCCTTCCGCTACTCGATCGTCTACCTGTCGCTGCTGTTCGCCGCGCTGCTCGTCGATCACTATGCACGCCCGCTGCTCGGCGTGTAACCGCACGGTTTGAACGCAATGCTCCAATCACGGTTCGGGCGCCGCGCGCGCCAAGGCTGGATGCTCGCGTGCGCATTCACGGCAGCGCTGCTGCTCGCCGGATGCGACAACGCGCCGAAATTCCAGAATCTCGACATCACCGGCAACACGCAGTTCGGCAGCGACTTCTCGCTGCCCGATACGGCCGGCAAGGTACGCACGCTCGCCGATTTCAAGGGTAAGGCCGTCGTGATGTTCTTCGGCTATACGCACTGCCCGGACGTGTGCCCGACGACGATGGCCGAGCTGTCCGAAGCGCTGAAGCAGCTCGGGCCCGATGCCGCGAAGCGCGTGCAGGTGCTGTTCGTCACCGTCGATCCGGAGCGCGACACGCCGGCGCTGCTCGGCCAGTACGTGCCCGCGTTCGATCCGTCGTTCATCGGCCTGCGGCCCGCCGACGAAGCGGCACTGAAGAAGGTCACGAAGGATTTCCGCGTGTACTACGCGAAGGTGCCCGGCAAGACGCCCGGCAGCTACACGATGGATCACACGGCCGCGAGCTACGTGTTCGACCGCGACGGCAAGCTGCGCCTGTTCGTGCGCGACGGCCAGGGCCCGGGCCCGTGGGTTCACGACCTGAAGCTGCTGGTCGACTGACCGGCAGCCGCCGGGCGCCCGGCCCGGCGATCACGTGACGGCCGCCTCGCGCCGTCACGTTTTCCCGCTCTCTTCGTTGTTTGCATGCGCCGCCCGGCGGGCGGCGTGTCGGCCTGCGCGCGTATCGTGCAGAGGTCGCGCAGGCGTCGCGTTACGGCAGCGCGGGCACGTTGAAGCCGGTTGCGGCACGCGTGATCCGGAATTCCGTCACGCGATACGTGGCGAGCCCCTCGATGACGAACGGATCGGTATTCAGGATCGCGTCCAGTTCGTCGCGATCGATGCGGGCCGCGAGGATCACGCCGCCTTCGCGCGGCACCTTCGGCCCCGCTGCGATGAAGATGCCCTTGTCGAACTGCGGCTGAAGGAACGCGCGATGGCGTTCGAGTGCGTCGTCGATGCGCTCGAGCGATGCGGTGTAGTGAATGTCGATGACGTACATGGGTGGCCCTCGGAATGGCGCCGGCTCTTCGTGTGCCGGCTGGCCGGTCTTTTTAGCACAGCGGATGCGGACTGTCGCGCTGGCGGCCCCGGTGCGGCGCGGGCACGGGCGGCCTGTCGATCGCCGGTTCGCGGCGCCGGCCGTATTCAAGTTGTAAGCCTCGGTGCCGTAAATGAATGGGCAAGCGTTTGCGCGCGGCAGGCCGTTCGCGCGCAGCGTGCGCATCGACATCGACAAAGGCACGCAGATGAGCAGAATGAGTTTGAACCGCAAGCTGTGGCTCGCGCTTGCGCTGGTATGGATCGGTCTCCTGGGCGTCGGCGCATGGAGCGCGTACGAGACGCGCGCGACGATGCTCGCCGAACGCAAGGCAGGCATCGCGAATCTCGTCGATTCGGCGGCCGGCATCGTGAAGGCCTATCACGCACTCGCGCAGAGCGGCACGCTGCCGGAGGCCGATGCGAAGCGCGACGCGCTCGCGAGCCTCGCCGCGATGCGCTACGGCGATTCGGGCTATGTGTTCGTGATGGACTCGAAGCCGGTCGTGCTGATGCATCCGACGCTGCCGAAGCTCGTCAACACGCAAGTCGGCGACTATCTCGACCCGGACGGCAAGCCGCTGTTCGTCACGATCCTGAACGCCGCGAAGGAAACCGGCAGCGGCTTCGCCGAGTATCGTGGGCGGCTGCCGCACAGCGAGACCGCCGTGCCGAAGATCAGCTACGTCACGCGCTTCGCGCCGTGGGACTGGAACATCTCGAGCGGCGTGTTCCTGAAGGACATCGACACCGTCTATTACCGGACGCTGCTCGGCCACCTCGCGGTCGTGTTCGTGATCGGCTTCGTGATCAGCGCGGCGATGCTCGTGATCATCCGCAACGTGCGCAGCAGCCTCGGCGGCGAACCCGACGAAGCGGCCGCGCTCGCGACGCGTATCGCGCAGGGCGACCTGACGCAGCCGGTGCCGGTTCGCGCGGGCGACCGCACGAGCATGATGGCCGCGATGCACGACATGCAGGCACGGCTGCAGGCGACGATCGGCGGGATTCGCCAGTCGGCCGGCTCGATCGCGTCGGCGAGCCGCCAGATCTCGGCCGGCAACGACGACCTGTCGCAGCGCACCGAGGAGCAGGCCGCCTCGCTGGAAGAAACCGCCGCGAGCATGGAGCAGCTGACTGCAACGGTGAAGCAGAACGCCGACAACGCGCGGCAGGCAAGCGGGCTCGCGAACAGCGCATCGGAAATCGCGCGCACCGGGAGCGACGTCGTGAACCGCGTGATCGGCACGATGGGCCAGATCGACGACAGCTCGCGCAAGATCGCCGACATCATCGGTGTGATCGAGGGCATCGCATTCCAGACCAACATCCTCGCGCTGAACGCGGCGGTCGAAGCCGCGCGCGCCGGCGAGCAGGGCCGCGGCTTCGCGGTGGTCGCGGGCGAAGTGCGTTCGCTCGCGCAGCGCAGCGCGACGGCGTCGAAGGAGATCCGCGAGCTGATCGTCGATTCGGTCGAGCGTGTGCGCAACGGATCGACGCTGGTCGGCCAGGCCGGCACGACGATGGGCGAGATCCTGCAGGCCGTCGCACGCGTGACCGACATCATGGGCGAGATCGCGGCGGCGTCCGAGGAGCAGGCGAGCGGCATCACGCAGGTCGGGCGCGCGGTCACGCAGATGGACCAGGTGACGCAGCAGAACGCGGCGCTCGTCGAGGAGGCCGCCGCGGCCGCCGCGTCGCTGCAGGAACAGGCCGCGCGACTGCGCGATACGGTCGGCGCGTTCCGGGTCGGCGGGCAGATGGGCGAGCCGGCATTCGAGACGAAGTCGGCCGACTGGGCCGCGGTGGCGTAACGCGCTCGGGCCGATGCGCGACGCGCATAAACGCAACTAACGGCCGAGTCGTGCCACCTCCGCCAGCACCGCAGCGGTGCATACCCATATGAGCGGGATGTATTTCACTTCCCGCGGATCCTGTGACACCATTTGCCCCTTCGTGCGAGTCGGGGCATACCCGCATCGCGCCCCATTTTTAGTCATCCCGTAAGCAAGAAAGCGAGAAACAGATGAAGCGTCGCAGTCTCCTGAAGGTATTTTCCGTGCTGGCCACCGGTGCAGCACTGACGCTGTCGGCAGGCGCGCACGCCGAAGACAAGGTGATCAAGGTCGGCACGGTCGCCGGCCCGGATTCGGAAGTGTGGCAGCTCGTGCAGAAGGTCGCGAAGGAGAAGGAAGGCCTGAACGTGAAGGTCATCGAGTTCAACGACTACGTGCAGCCGAACGCGGCGCTCGACTCGGGCGACCTCGACGCCAACAGCTTCCAGCACCAGCCCTACCTCGACAGCCAGGTGAAGCAGCGCGGCTACAAGATCGTCAGCGCGGGCCTGACCTACATCTCGCCGATGGGCGTGTACTCGAAGAAGTTCAAGGCGCTGAAGGATCTGCCGCAAGGCGCGAAGGTCGCGGTGCCGAACGATCCGTCGAACGAGAACCGCGCGCTGCTGCTGCTGCAGACGCAAGGCGTGATCAAGCTGAAGGCGGGCGCCGGCACGGGCGGCAACAACGCGACGGTGCTCGACATCGCCGAGAATCCGAAGAAGCTGAAGATCTCCGAACTCGACGCCGCGCAACTGCCGCGCGTGCTGTCGGACGTCGACGCGGCCGTGATCAACACGAACTACGCGCTCGCCGCGAACCTGCAGCCGACCAAGGACGCGATCGCGCTCGAATCGCTGACGAGCCCGTATGCGAACCTGATCGCCGTGCGCGCGAAGGACAAGGACCAGCCGTGGGTGAAGAAGCTGGTCAAGGCATACCAGTCGCCGGAAGTGCGGGAATTCATCAAGAAGCAGTTCAAGGGCTCGATGGTCGCGTCGTTCTGAACGCCGCCCCCCGCCTCACCGCTGAACGAAAAGGCCTGCATCGCGCAGGCCTTTTTCATTGGCGCGGCCGCTCGACGACGGCCGCGCGGTGTGGCGCGTGCAACGCCGGTTCACATCTCGCCGCGCCGCGAGCAGATCGACATGATCTGCTGGATCGCATAGTTGTCGCGCACGCCCGGCAGCGACTGCACGACGCACTCGTGAAAACGCCGCTCGCGCGGCAGCAGCATCGCGTTGTTGCGATACAGCGCGTCGCACGAGCGCTGGATCAGTTGCGCCGCCGCGCCGTTGCGGCTTTCGCGCAGCGCATTGAGCATGCAGTCGTCGTATTGCGCACTGCCGTCGGTCAGTGCGAATGCCGCACCCGGCAGCGCCAGCGCGACGGCCGCGCATGCGATGACTCGGCTCCCCCGTTTCATGTGCCCTCCGATGGCGTGGACTGGGTCGGCCGACAGCATAACGTAAAGCCGCGCGCGCGGCTGACGCGTTGTGCCGGGGCCAGCCGGAACCCCTGCCGGACGGGCTTCACGCGCGCTCGCGCACGGTCGGCGCGCGCTGCAATCCGGGGGGCGATGCGAAAGCCTGGAGTCAGGCGGTGGTCTGCGGAAATGGTATCCTCGTGCGTTCGCCGCCGCACGCTTTCCCGGAGCGTGCGCGGGCCGCTCGCCAGCGCGTCGTACGCATGGCGGCGCCCGCCTGACGGCGGCGGGAATCCATCATCCAGAACCGACACAATACGGGGGAGACACACCCATGAAGCGTTTCAAGACTTTCGCGATCCGTTCGATCACGGCCGGCGTGGCCGCGCTCGCGCTGGCCGGTGCCGCGCACGCCCAGACCGTCAAGGTGCTGTCGATCGTCGACCACCCGGCGCTCGACGCGATCCGCGACGGCGTGCGCGCCGAGCTGAAGGCGGAAGGTTACGGCGACGACAAGCTCAAGTGGGAATACCAGAGCGCGCAGGGCAATACGGGTACGGCCGCGCAGATCGCGCGCAAGTTCGTCGGCGACCAGCCCGACGTGATCGTCGCGATCGCGACGCCGGCCGCGCAGGCGGTGGTCGCCTCGACGAAGAGCGTGCCGGTCGTCTATTCGGGCGTGACCGATCCGGTCGCCGCGCAGCTCGTGAAGGGCTGGGGCCCGTCGGGCACCAACGTGACGGGCGTATCCGACAAGCTGCCGCTCGATCGCCAGGTCGCGCTGATCAAGCGCGTCGTGCCGAATGCGAAGACGGTCGGCATGGTCTACAACCCGGGCGAGGCGAACTCGGTCGTCGTCGTGAAGGAACTCAAGGAGATCCTCGCGAAGCAGGGGATGACGCTGAAGGAAGCGGCCGCGCCGCGTACCGTCGACATCGGCCCGGCCGCGAAGAGCCTGATCGGCAAGGTCGACGTGATCTACACGAATACCGACAACAACGTCGTGTCAGCGTACGAAGCGCTCGTAAAGGTCGCGAACGAAGCGAAGATCCCGCTCGTCGCCGGCGACACCGACAGCGTGAAGCGCGGCGGCATCGCGGCGCTCGGCATCAACTACGGCGACCTCGGCCGCCAGACGGGCAAGGTCGTCGCGCGCATCCTGAAGGGCGAGAAGCCGGGCGCGATCGCGTCGGAAACGAGCAGCAACCTCGAGTTGTTCGCGAACACGGGCGCGGCCGCGAAGCAGGGTGTGACGCTGTCGCCGGATCTGCTCAAGGACGCGAAGACGGTCATCAAGTAAGCCGCGGTTCGACCGCCGCGCTTGCGGGCCCGATCCGGGCCTGAACGACACCGCCGGACGGGCGGCTCCCACCCGGGGCCGCCCGTTCGCTTCGCCCGGCCGTACACGTCCGGCCGGGAAGCAACAGGATTTCCCCATCATGTCTCTGTTCTCGTTTCTGGGCGCGCTGGAGATCGGCCTGATCTTCAGCCTCGTCGCCCTCGGGGTGCTGATCTCGTTTCGCATCCTCAACTTCCCCGACCTCACCGTCGACGGCAGCTTTCCGCTCGGCGGCGCCGTTGCCGCGACGCTGATCTCGGCCGGCTACGACCCGTTCAGCGCGACCTGCATCGCGATCGTCGCGGGCGCGGTGGCCGGCTTCGTCACCGGCTGGCTCAACGTGCGCCTGAAGATCATGGATCTGCTCGCCAGTATCCTGATGATGATCGCGCTCTATTCGGTGAACCTGCGGATCATGGGCCGGCCGAACGTGCCGCTCATCACCGAGCCGACCATTTTCACCGTGCTGCAGCCGGACTGGATGCCCGACTACGTGCTGCGCCCGGCGCTGCTTGCGATCGTCGTCGTGGTCGCGAAGCTCGGCCTCGACTGGTTCTTCTCGTCGCAGCTCGGCCTCGCGATGCGCGCGACCGGCGCGAACCCGCGGATGGCGCGTGCGCAAGGCATCGCGACCGGTCGCGCGACGCTCGCCGGGATGGCGCTGTCGAACGCGCTCGTCGCGCTTGCCGGCGCGCTGTTCGCGCAGACGCAGGGCGGCGCGGATATCTCGATGGGGATCGGCACGATCGTGATCGGGCTGGCCGCGGTGATCATCGGCGAGACGCTGCTGCCGGCGCGCCGGCTCGTGCTGACGACGCTCGCCGTCGTGCTCGGCGCGATCGTCTACCGCTTCTTCATCGCACTTGCGCTCAACAGCGAATTCATCGGGCTGAAGGCGCAGGATCTGAACCTCGTGACGGCCGCGCTCGTCACGATCGCGCTGGTGCTGCCGGCGACGCGCAAGAAGCTGTTCGCGCGCAAGAACGGAGGCGCCTGACATGCTGTCCGCACAAGACCTGAAACTCACGTTCAATCCCGGCACGCCGATCGAGACGCGCGCGCTGCGCGGGCTGTCGCTCGAGATTCCCGACGGCCAGTTCGTCGCGGTGATCGGCTCGAACGGCGCCGGCAAGTCGACCTTCCTCAATGCGGTCAGCGGCGACCAGGCCGTCGATGCGGGACGCATCTCGATCGACGGCACCGATGTGACGCGCAAGGCCGCGTGGGATCGTGCGCACCTCGTCGCGCGCGTGTTCCAGGATCCGATGGCCGGTACCTGCGAGGCGCTGACGATCGAGGAGAACATGGCGCTCGCGATGGCGCGCGGTGCGCGGCGCGGCTTCCGGGCCGCGCTCGACCGGCCGTCGCGCGAGCTGTTCCGCGACAAGCTGCGGCTGCTGAACCTGGGCCTCGAGAACCGGCTGACCGACCGGATCGGGCTGCTGTCGGGCGGCCAGCGGCAGGCGGTGAGCCTGTTGATGGCGTCGCTGCGGCCGTCGCGGATCCTGCTGCTCGACGAGCACACGGCCGCGCTCGACCCGAAGACGGCCGCGTTCGTGCTGGAGCTGACCGCGCGCATCGTCGCCGAGAGCAAGCTGACGACGATGATGGTCACGCACAGCATGCGGCAGGCGCTCGACTACGGCGACCGCACGGTGATGCTGCACCAGGGGCAGGTCGTGCTCGACGTGTCGGGCGACGCGCGCAAGGGGCTCGACGTGCCGGACCTGCTGCAGATGTTCGAGAAGGTGCGGCACGAGCAGCTCGACGACGACGCGTTGCTGCTCGGCTGACGGGCGGCTGATGGACCGGCACGGTGTGCGGGGTGTGCATCGTGCCGGTTGGTCGGCCGGGCCGGGCTCTGCTCGGTTCGGCCCTGCTGCGCGATTCGGTTCGCATGCGCCGCATCGGCGCCCGAGGGGTGTGGCGGGCGTCCGGGCGGTGCGAGCCGGTGATGCCGGGGGTGACCCGTCGTCATAGCGTGGGCCTGCCGGCTTTTCACCCGTCTTTCATCTGACGAAATACCGGTTTCGTACCAGTACTGTGCGGCGTGGACGCATTGCCATATACTGTATATCCATACAGTTGTGGGTGGCATCATGCTCGCATCCTCCATTTCTCCCGAATCCCTTCATCCATCGCTGTGGCGCGGCTCGCAGCTCGCGCGCGGCGGCCCGCGCACGATCGAGACCGGCTTCGCGCCGCTGTCGGCCGAATTGCCGGGCGGTGGCTGGCCGGTCGGCGGGCTCGTCGAACTGCTGGCCGCGCAGCCGGGCTGCGGCGAGATGCGGCTGCTCGCGCCTGCGCTCGCGCGCACCGTCAGCGCCCGGCGCCCGCTCGCGCTCGTCGCGCCGCCGCAGTCGCCGCATGCGACCGCGCTCGCCAGTCTCGGCGTGCCGGCCGACGCGCTGCTGTGGCTGCGCGCCAGCAGCCGCACGGATGCGTTGTGGGCCGCCGAGCAGGCACTCAAGACCGGTTGTTGCGGCGCGCTGCTGCTGTGGCAGGACGCGCGGCCCGATGCGCTGCGGCGCCTGCATCTCGCGGCCGCGCGCACGGGCGACACGCTGTTCGTGATGCTGCGTCCGCTGTCGGCCGAGCGGCAACCGTCGCCGGCCGTGCTGCGCGTCGCGCTGTACCCGGTGCCGGGCGGCGTGTCGCTCGACATCGTCAAGCGGCGCGGCCCCGCCCGCAGCGAGCCGCTCGTGCTCGACCTGCCGTCGCCCATCGTGGAGAGCCGCTATGCGCGTCTTGCTCGGCATCCATCTGCCGCGCCTGCCGCTCGACGTGTGCGTCGCGCTTCCGTCTGACGGCGAGGCGGGCGAGGCCGGCGGTGCAGGCTGTGCGGTGCTCGAGCAGGGTGTCGTGCTGATCGCCGACGCTGCCGCGCGCCGGCAGGGCGTGCGCGCGGGCATGAAGCGCGGCGGCGTGCTCACGCTCGCGCCGCACACGCAGCTCGTCGAACGCGATCCCGCGCGCGAGGCCGATGCGCTGCGCGCGGTCGCGCTCGCGTTGCTGCGCTTCTCGCCGTGCGTCGCGCTCGGCGACGAAGCCACGCTGCTCGTCGACGTCGGCCCGAGCCTGCGCCTGTTCGGCGGGCTGCCGTCGCTGTGCCGCCAGGTGCGCGCGACGCTCGCGGCGCTCGGCTATGCGGCGCGCCTGTCCGCCGCGCCGACCGGGGGCGGCGCGTGGCTGCTCGCGCGTGTGTCGGCCCGTGCACGCATCCGGCGCCGCGTCGCGAGCCCGGCCTCGCTTGTCCGTGTGCTCGACCGGCTGCCCTGTGTGCTATTGCCCGATGCGCGTCCGTATGCAGGCTGGTTCGACGGCCTCGGTTGCCGCACGCTCGCCGATCTGCGCGGCCTGCCGCGCGCGGGGCTGCAACGCCGTTGCGGTCCCGCGTTGCTGGCCGCGCTCGATCGTGCGTATGGCGACGCGGTCGAGCCGCTTGCGTGGATGGCGGTGCCGCCCGTGTTCGACGTGCGGCTCGAATTGCAGGAGCGGGTCGAATACGCGGAAGCCGTGTTGTTCGTGGCGCGGCGGCTCGTCGTGCAGCTGTGTGGCTGGCTGGCCGCGCGGCACCTGTCGCTGGCCGCGATGACGTTCGATCTCGAGCACGAGCGCGGCCGCCAGGCCGTGCCGCCGACGCCGCTCGAACTCGCGTTCGCGTCGCCTGTACGCGACGAGGCGCACTTCATGCGGCTGCTCGGCGAGCGGCTCGCGCGCGTCGAGTTGCCGGCCGCGGTGATTGCGGTGCGGCTGAAGGCCACGCGCGTCGAATCGGTCGCGCCGCCGGCCGACGATCTTTTCCCCGAGCCGGGCGGCACGCGCGAGACGCGTGCGCGGCTGTTCGAGCTGCTGGTCGCGCGGCTCGGCGCGGACAACGTGCTGCGCGCAGCGCCCGTCGCCGATCACCGGCCCGAGGCCGCGAACCGCTGGCTGCCGCTCGATGCGCAGGCCGGCAAGCCGGCTCCCGGGCCGCCCGCCGTGCCGCCGAGGCCTGCGTGGTTGCTGGCGGAGCCGCTGCCGCTGTTGATGCGCGGGGAGCGGCCGGTATTTCATACGCCGCTGAGGATGATGTCGTCGGTGGAGCGGATCGAGGCCGGGTGGTTCGACGGTCAGCTCGCTGCGCGCGATTACTGCGTCGCGCAGGACGAGGCCGGGGCGTGCTACTGGGTGTTCAAGGAGCGGGCGGGGAGCGAGGCCGAGCCGCGCTGGTTCCTGCACGGCCTGTTCGGGTGAGCGGTCATGGTTGCGGAATTCAGCTGGCTGCCCGATTACGCGGAGTTGTTCTGCCGTTCGAACTTTTCGTTCCTGCATGGCGCGTCGCATGCGGAGGAACTGGTCGAGCGCGCGTCCGAGCTCGGCTATCGCGGGATCGCGATCACCGACGAATGCTCGCTTGCAGGCGCGCCGCGCATGCACGTCGCGGCGAAGGCGAAGGGGCTGCCGCTCGTCATCGGGTCGTATTTCGATGTCACGCCGGATGAAGTCGCGCCCGGCCACGATCCGGGCCCCGGCGCGTTCGGGCTCGTGTTGCTGGCGCAGAACCGCGAGGGCTACGGCAACCTGTCCGAGCTGATTTCGTGGCGGAGGATGGCGTCGCCGAAGGGGACTTACAAGCTGACGTCGCGGATGCTGTCGGCGCCGCCTGCGGAGTTTGCGCATTTGCGCGGCATGCCTGACTGCTTCGCGATCCTCGTGCCGACGTATCCGGTACGTGCCGATGTGCTCGATGCGCAGGTCGCGTGGTTTCGCGCGACGTTCGGCGAGCGGGCGCGGCTCGGGCTCGTGCAACTGCAGCGCGCGCTGGACGGTGCGCAGCGCGAGGAGATTCGTGCGGCCGGCGAGCGGCGTGGCGTGCGTGTCGTCGCGCTGGGCGACGTGACGATGCACCGGCGCTCGTGCAAGGAACTGCAGGACGTGATGACGGCGATTCGCGTCGGCATGCCGGTTTCCGAGTGCGGGTATGCGCTTGCGCCGAATGCGGAACAGCATTTGCGCGGGCGGAACCGGATCGGGAATCTGTTCTCGCCGGAGGAGATTGCGCAGACGTGCGCGATTCTCGATGCGTGTCACTTCGAACTCGACACGCTGCGCTACGAGTATCCCGACGAGATCGTGCCCGAAGGTCATACGCCAACGAGTTATCTGGCACAGGAAACCAGGGCGGGCGCGCGTCGTCGCTATTCCGGAGATGTGCCAGAGCATGTCTGGGAACGAATCGACTATGAATTGACGTTGATCGCAAAGCTCAGCTATGAGCCGTTCTTCCTGACTGTCTATGACATCGTCAAGTACGCACGTAGTCAGAACATCCTGTGTCAAGGGCGAGGTTCGGCGGCTAATTCGGTGGTTTGCTATTGCCTTGGCATTACCGAAGTCAATCCCGATCAGAGCACGATGCTGTTCGAGCGTTTCATCAGCGAGAAACGGGGTGAGCCGCCCGATATCGACGTCGACTTCGAGCATCAGCGTCGGGAAGAGGTGATTCAACACATCTACAAAAAATACGGAAAGAATCGTGCCGCACTCGCGGCGGCCGTATCGACTTACCGTCCGCGCGGCGTGCTGCGCGAAACCGGCAAGGCACTTGGCGTCGATCCGATGCTGGTCGATCGTGTCGCGAAGGGGCATCGCTGGTTCGATGGTAGCCGCGACCTGCTGCAGCAATTCTCGACGATCGGGCTCGATCCCGAGACGCCGCTCATCCAGTCATGGGCCAAACTTGCCGCGCGGCTCCTCAATTTTCCGCGTCATCTGTCACAGCACTCGGGCGGTTTCGTGATCAGCCGCGGCAAGCTTACGCGGCTCGTACCGGTCGAGAACGCCGCGATGGATGGGCGACGCGTGATCCAGTGGGACAAGGATGATCTCGAATCGCTCAGGCTGATGAAGGTCGACGTGCTCGCGCTCGGCATGCTGTCCGCCCTGCATCGCGCATTCGACCTGCGCACTGCGTGGCGCGGGCCACCGCTGCCTGATGGGAAGCCATTCACACTGGAGCATATTCCTCAGGATGACAAAAAGACCTACGACATGATCTGTCGCGCCGATACGGTCGGCGTGTTCCAGATCGAATCGCGCGCGCAAATGTCGATGCTGCCGCGACTGCGGCCACGCAACTACTACGATCTCGTGATCCAGGTGTCCATCGTGCGGCCCGGCCCGATTCAGGGCGGCGCGGTGCATCCGTATCTGAAGCGGCGCAGGATCATGGCGGGCGAAGAGGAGGGCGAGGTGACTTACCCGAGCGACGCGCTCAAGGAAGTGCTCAAGCGTACGCTTGGCGTGCCGATCTTCCAGGAACAGGTGATGCAGATTGCGATCGTCGCGGCCGGTTTCACGCCCGGCGAAGCGGACGATCTGCGCCGCGCAATGGCTGCATGGAAGCGCAAGGGCAATCTCGAGAAGTACCACGACAAGATCGTCCACGGCATGCTCGAACGAGGCTACACACGTGAATTCGCCGAACAGATCTTCGAACAGATCAAAGGCTTTGGTGAATACGGCTTTCCCGAAAGCCACGCAGCCAGCTTCGCGAAACTCGCGTACGCCAGCAG
Source organism: Burkholderia sp. AU33803 (assembly GCF_002223095.1). Classification (NCBI taxonomy): domain Bacteria; kingdom Pseudomonadati; phylum Pseudomonadota; class Betaproteobacteria; order Burkholderiales; family Burkholderiaceae; genus Burkholderia; species Burkholderia sp. AU33803. Next base: position 702,893 of record NZ_NKFJ01000005.1, on the reverse strand, counting down.
CTGGCTCAAATGCCACGAACCGGCGATCTTCCTCGCCGCGCTGCTGAACAGCCAGCCGATGGGTTTCTACCCGCCGTCGCAACTCGTGCAGGACGCGAAGCGGCACGGCGTGCGGGTGCTGCCGATCGACGTGACGCAAAGCAACTGGGAAGCATCGCTGGAAGCGCTGCCCGACCAGCCGCCGCCGCACGGTCAGCCGGCCGTGCGGCTCGGCCTGTCGCTCGTGCGCGGGCTCGGCGAAGCCGCCGCACGCCGCATCGAAGCCGCGCGCACGGCCGGCCGGTTCGACAACGTCGACACCCTCGCACGCCGCGCGCAGCTCGAACGCCGCGATCTCGAAGCGCTCGCCGCCGCGAACGCGCTTGCGACGCTCGCCGGCCATCGCCGCGATGCGCTCTGGCAAGCGGTTGCAGCCGCCCCCGAACGCGACCTGCTCGCGACCGCGCCGATCGACGAAGCGGAGAAGCCCGCGCTCGGCGCGCCGTCGGAAGCCGACGACATCCTCGCCGACTATCACACCACCGGCCTCACGCTGAACCGCCACCCCGTCGCGCTGCTGCGGCCCGAACTGCGCGCGCGGCGGCTGTCGTCCGCGGCCGAATTGCACGACCGCCCCGACGGCCGGCTCGCGCGTGCGTGCGGGCTCGTGACCGCGCGGCAGATGCCGGGCACCGCGAAAGGCGTGATGTTCATGACGCTCGAGGACGAAACGGGCTGCGTGAACCTGATCGTCCGGCCCGAGCTGCTCGCGCGGCAGCGCCGCGAAACCCTCGATTCGCGGCTGCTTGCCGCATCCGGCGTGTGGCAGGTCGCGAGCGACGTGAGGCACCTCGTCGTGCAGCATTTCGAGGATCTGACGCCGCTGCTCGGCGGCCTGCGCACGTCGAGCCGCGAATTCCACTGATTCCACTGACGCAACCGGCGCGCCGCCGAACGCGCGTTGCCTCGCCACCCGTGCATACCAGTTGGCCAAACTGGTTCTATCCAGGTCTCATATTAGCGCCCCAAACCAGGCCGAACCACATACTGGAACTGTCCCCTTGCATACCAATCCGGGTAAATCCCTACCTCGTACTTCGTTGTAAACAAAGGGTTTGTGGGAACTAAAACGCTTGCCGGACAAGGCTTCCGGCGATTTCGGCGCCACTAATACCAGTTCGTTGACTGGTATTATTGTGGTTATATAATGCCCTCACTTTCGACGGCCTGCGGTCGTCGTCCGACACCCGGAGGCACATGGAAACCGGCTGGTCCGAACTGGCGCCCGATCCCCTCAGCGACACGCCGCTCTATCTGCAGCTCGCCCGCAACCTGGCGAGCGCGATCCACGCCGGCGCGTGGCGGGCCGGCGAGGCGCTGCCGTCGGAACGGCTGCTGTCGGTGTCGGTCGGCGTGTCGCGGATCACGGCCCGTCGCGCCCTCGCGTTGCTGGTCGAACAGGGGCTGATCAAGCGGGCGCGCGGCGCGGGCAGCTTCATCACGCCGCGCGTCGCCGATCCGCTGTCGCGTCTCGTCGGCTTCACCGCGAAGATGCAGCAGCGCGGCTTCGTGCCCGATTCGGTGTGGCTGTCGCGCACGCTGCGTGCCGCAAACCGCGACGAGATCACGCGGCTCGGCCTCGCGCCCGGCGCGACGGTGGCGCGGCTCGAACGGCTGCGCCGCGCGGACGGCATCGTGATGGCCGTCGAGCACTCGACGCTGCCGGCCGCGGTGGTGCCCGATCCGCAGGTGCTCGGCGCGTCGCTGTACGAATACCTCGAAGCGCGCGGCATGACCGTCGTGCGCGCGCTGCAGCACTTTCGCGCGGCGAACGCGACGCACGCGATCGCGAAATGGATGGCGGTGAAGCCGGGCTCGGCCCTGCTGGTGATCACGCGGATCGGCTACGGCGCCGACCAGCGCGCGATCGAAGTGAGTGAAACGTATTGCCGCGACGATTACTACGACTTCGTCGCCGAACTGAAACGCTGACGCGCGAGACTGCCCGCGCGCGACACGCGTGAAGCAACGACACGGATTGGCAAATCACGACGCGGATGCCCGCGTCACCAGATCATCAAGAGAACGTCATGCTGACTGGAAACATCCTTACCCCCGACGGCTGGATTCACGGTTCGCTCGATAGCGAGAATGGCCGCATCACGACCCTCGACGGCACGCCCGTCGATCCCGCGAAGAACGACGCGCCTTACATCCTGCCCGGCTTCATCGACCTGCACGTGCATGGCGGCGGCGGCGCCGACGTGATGGAAGGCGGCGACGCGATCGAGACGATCGCCCGCACGCACGCGCAATTCGGCACGACGAGCCTGCTCGCGACGACGATGACCGCGCCGCGCGACGAACTGATGCAGGTCGTCGCGAACCTCGGCACCGTCGCGCGCACCCGCACGCCGGGCGGCGCGCGCGTGCTCGGCGTGCACCTCGAAGGCCCGTACATCAACCCCGGCAAGCTCGGCGCGCAACCCGACGCGGCCGTGTCGGCCGTGCTCGACGAAGTGCTGAAGTACCTGTCGATCGCGCCGATCCGCGTCGTCACGCTCGCGCCGGAAATCGCCGGCCACATCGAGATCATCGGCGAGATGGCCGCGCGCGGCGTGCGCGTGCAGCTCGGCCATTCGCTCGCGACCTACGACGACGCGGTGGCCGCGCTCAAGCACGGCGCGTGCGGTTTCACGCACCTGTTCAACGCGATGTCGCCGCTGCATCACCGCAACCCGGGCCTGGTGGGGGCGGCGCTTGCCCACGCCGAATACGCGGAAATCATCCCCGACCTGCTGCACGTCCACCCGGGCGCGATTCGTGCTGCGCTGCGCGCGATCCCGCGCCTGTACGTCGTGACCGACAGCACGTCCGCAACCGGCATGCCCGACGGCGAATACCGACTCGGCAGCCAGCACGTGACGAAGTGCCTCGGCGGCGTGCGCCTCGCCGACGGCACGCTCGCCGGCAGCACGCTGACGATGGACCAGGCGCTGCGCAACCTCGTGTCGCTCGGCCTGCCGATCGCCGACGTGTCGAACCGGATGTCGCGCTATGCGGCCGACTACCTCGGCGTCGCCGATCGCGGCCGCCTCGAGCGCGGCGCATGGGCCGACCTCGCGGTGTTCGACCGCGACCTGAACCTCACCGCGACCTACGTCGAAGGAGAATCGATTGTCGAATATGCTTAAGGAAGCGCGCGAGTCCGCCCAGGTCGTCGCCGCGCAGATCGCCGACACGACGCGCGTCGAAGCGCTCGCCGGCCAATTGCTCGATCACCCGCCGGCCGTCGCGCTGACGGTCGCACGCGGCAGCTCGGATCACGCCGCGAGCTATTTCGCGAGCCTGACGATGAGCCGCCTCGGCGTGCCGGTCGCGTCGCTGCCGATGTCGGTCGCGACGCTGCAGCAGGCGCCGCTGAAGGTGCAGGACCAGCTCGCGATCGCCTTCTCCCAGTCGGGCAAGAGCCCCGATCTCGTCAATACGATGGCCGCGCTGCGCGAAGCCGGCGCGCGCACCGTCGCGGCCGTGAACGTGCTGCCGTCGCCGCTCGCCGACGCGTGCGAGCACCAGCTGCCGCTGCTCGCCGGCCCCGAACTGTCGGTGGCCGCGACGAAGAGCTATATCGCGATGCTGTCGCTGTCCGCGCAGATCGTCGCGTACTGGCAGCGCGACGCCGCGCTGATGACCGCACTGCGCGGCCTGCCCGATGTGCTCGCGCAGGCCGGTCAGCTCGACTGGTCGCAGGCGGTGGCCGCGCTGGCGGGTGTCGAGCGGATGATCGTGATCGGCCGCGGCCTGGGCCTCGCGATCGCGCAGGAAGCCGCGCTGAAGCTGAAGGAGACGTCCGGCATCCAGGCCGAGGCGTTCTCGAGCGCCGAAGTCCGTCACGGCCCGATGGAGCTGATCGACCGCGACTATCCGCTGCTCGTGTTCGCTCCGCCGGGGCCTGAACAGGCCGGCCTGCTGCAGCTTGCCGCGGACATGCGCGCCCGCGGCGCCGCGGTGCTGCTCGCCGCGCCCGCCGGCATACCCGGCGCGACGCTGCCGCTCGCGCAGTCCGCCCATTCGGCGCTCGACCCGATCGCCGCCATTCTTTCGTTCTACGTGATGGCGGCGGATCTCGCCGTTGCGCGCGGCCGCAATCCCGACACGCCGCGCCACCTGAACAAAGTCACCGAAACGCACTGATAGCCGAGACCGCCGATGAGACGCGCCGAGGAGTCCCAGTTGAAGAGCCCCACCCACGATCAGATCGTCCTGCTTAGCCCCCTGACGGGGCCGATCGTCGCGCTGGCCGACGTGCCCGATCCAGTGTTCTCCGGCGGGATGTTCGGCGACGGCATCGGTATCGACCCGCTCGCGGGCCAGCTCGTCGCACCGTGCGCGGGCGTCGTGTCGCATCTCGCGCGCACGGGCCACGCGGTGACGATCACGACGCCGCAAGGCGCGGAAGTGCTGCTGCACATCGGCATCGACACGGTCGAGCTGAACGGACAGGGTTTCATCGCGCACGTCGAGGCCGGCGCGCGTGTCGAGGCCGGCACGCTGCTGATCGAGTTCGACCAGGACGCGGTGGCGCGCAGCGCGCATTCGCTCGTATCGGTGATCGCGATCGCCAACTCGGATGCGTTCGAGGTCGTCGATCGTGCCAGCGGCTTCGCGACCGCCGGCGAGACGCCGCTGCTCGTGCTGCGTGGCAAGGGCGAAGCGGCCGTGCAGGCGGCGCAAGCCGGCGCCGCCGCGCAGAACGAAGTGCGCCGTGAAATCGTGCTGGCGCAACCGGGCGGCCTGCATGCGCGGCCGGCCGCGCGGGCGCGTGAAGCCGTGCGCGGGTTCGACGCGACCGTGGACGTGCTGTTCGACGGCCGCAAGGCGTCGATCGCGAGCGTCGTCGGCCTGCTCGGCCTCGGCGCCGGCGAAGGCGCGACGGTCGAACTGGTCGGCCGTGGCGCGCATGCGCAGCAGGCTGTCGATGCGGTCGAGCACGAGCTGCTGCGCGAAGCGCACGGCGAAGTCGAGGAAAAGCCGGCGCGGCTGAAGTCGCCCGCGCCGCAGACGCTCACACGCAACGTCGGTGCTCCGCGCGACGGCGCACCGATCGACCCGAACACGCTCGCAGGCGTGTGCGCGGCGCCCGGCATCGCGGTCGGCACGCTGGTGCGCCTCGACGATGCGGAAATCGTGCCGCCCGAGCAGGCTGCCGGCACGCCGGCCACGGAAAGCCGCCAGCTCGACCAGGCGCTGAAGGCCGTCGACGCCGAACTCGACGAAACGGTGCGCAACGCGTCGGCGCGCGGCGCGGTCGGCGAAGCGGGCATCTTCGCGGTGCACCGCGTGCTGCTGGAAGACCCAACGCTGATCGACGCGGCGCGCGACCTGATCAGCCTCGGCAAGAGCGCGGGCTTCGCGTGGCGCGCGACGATCCGCACGCAGATCGACACGCTGTCGAAGCTCGACGATGCGCTGCTCGCCGAACGCGCGGCCGACCTGCGCGACATCGAGAAGCGCGTGCTGCGCGCGCTCGGTCATACGAATGGCGCTGCACGTGCGCTGCCCGACGAAGCGGTGCTCGCGGCCGAGGAGTTCACGCCGTCCGACCTGTCGTCGCTCGATCGCCAGCGCGTGACCGCGCTCGTGATGGCGCGCGGCGGCGCGACGTCGCACGCGGCGATCATCGCGCGGCAGCTCGGCATTCCGGCGCTGGTTGCGGTCGGCGATGCGCTGTACGCGATTCCGGACGGCACGCAGGTCGTCGTCGATGCAAGTGCGGGCCGGCTCGAACACGCACCGACCGCGCTCGACGTCGAACGCGCGCGGCACGAACGCCAGCGCCTGGACGGCGTGCGCGAGGCGAACCGGCAACTGGCAGGTGAAGCGGCCGCGACCGTCGATGGCCGCGCGATCGAGGTCGCCGCGAACATCGCGACGCTCGACGACGCGAACACCGCGGTCGACAACGGCGCCGACGCGGTCGGCCTGTTGCGTACCGAACTGATGTTCATCCATCGCCAGGCCGCGCCGACGGTCGTCGAGCACCAGCAGAGCTACCAGTCGATCGTCGACGCGCTGCAGGGCCGCACGGCGATCATCCGCACGCTCGACGTCGGCGCCGACAAGGAGGTCGACTACCTGACGCTGCCGCCCGAACCGAACCCGGCGCTCGGCCTGCGCGGCATCCGTCTCGCGCAGGTGCGCCCCGATCTGCTCGACGATCAGCTGCAGGGCCTGCTCGCGGTGAAGCCGTTCGGCGCGGTGCGCATCCTGCTGCCGATGGTGACCGACGCGGGCGAGCTCGTGCGCCTGAAAAAGCGCATCGACGAATTCGCGCGCGCCCAGGGCCGCACCGAGCCGATCGAGGTCGGCGTGATGATCGAGGTGCCGTCCGCCGCGCTGCTGGCCGACCAGCTCGCGCAGCACGCGGATTTCCTGTCGATCGGCACCAACGACCTGACGCAATACACGCTCGCGATGGACCGTTGCCAGGCCGACCTGGCCGCGCAATCCGACGGCCTGCATCCGGCGGTGCTGCGCCTGATCGACATCGCGGTGCGCGGCGCCGCGAAGCACGGCAAGTGGGTGGGCGTGTGCGGCGCACTCGGCGGCGATCCGCTGGCGGTGCCGATCCTGGTGGGCCTCGGCGTGACCGAACTGTCGGTCGACCCCGTATCGGTGCCGGGCATCAAGGCGCGGGTGCGCCGTCTCGATTACCAGTTGTGCCGTCAGCGCGCGCAGGATCTGCTCGCGCTCGATTCGGCACAGGCGGTAAGGGCAGCAAGCCGCGAGGTCTGGCCGCTCGACTGAGCGTCGACGGCAGGTTCGCGACCGGTTTCAAGACGAAAGCAATTAGGTCAACGACGATTAATGACGAGACAAGGATTGGAGGACTGAATGAACGGGAATCCGTTTCTGAAAATACAGGGCCTGGGCCGGGCGCTGATGCTGCCGATCGCGGTATTGCCGGTCGCCGGCATCCTGCTGCGACTCGGCCAGCCGGACGTGTTCAACATCAAGATGATCGCCGACGCCGGCGGTGCGATCTTCGACAACCTGCCGCTGCTGTTCGCGATCGGCGTGGCGGTCGGTTTCGCGAAGGACAACAACGGCGTGGCGGCGCTCGCGGGCGCGATCGGCTACCTGATCGAAACCGCGATCATGAAGGACATCGATCCCAAGCTGAACATGGGCGTGCTGTCCGGGATCATCGCGGGTGTGGTCGCGGGCCTGCTGTACAACCGCTACAAGGACATCAAGCTGCCGGACTACCTCGCGTTCTTCGGCGGCAAACGGTTCGTGCCGATCATCACGGGGCTGGTGTGCGTGATACTCGGCATCGCGTTCGGGTACGTGTGGCAGCCGGTCCAGCATCTGATCGACGCGGCCGGCCAGTGGCTGACGACGGCGGGCGCGATCGGTGCGTTCGTGTTCGGCTTCCTGAACCGCCTGCTGCTCGTCACGGGCCTGCACCACATCATCAACTCGCTCGCATGGTTCGTGTTCGGCAACTTCACGCCGCCCGCCGGCGGCGAGATCGTGCACGGCGACCTGCACCGCTTCTTCGCGGGCGACCCGACCGCGGGCACCTTCATGGCCGGCTTCTTCCCGATCATGATGTTCGGCCTGCCGGCCGCGTGTCTGGCGATGCTGCACGAAGCGCCGAAGGAACGCCGCGCGATGGTCGGCGGCCTGCTGTTCTCGATGGCGCTCACGTCGTTCCTGACCGGTGTGACCGAGCCGATCGAATTCAGCTTCATGTTCCTCGCACCGGTGCTGTACGTGATCCACGCGGTGCTGACGGGCCTGTCGCTCGCGATCTGCCAGATCCTCGGCGTGAAGCTCGGCTTCACGTTCTCGGCCGGCGCGATCGACTACGTGCTGAACTACGGGCTGTCGACGAAGGGCTGGATCGCGATCCCGCTCGGCATCGCGTACGGCGCCGCGTACTACGGGCTGTTCCGCTTCTTCATCCGCAAGTTCAACATGGCCACGCCGGGCCGTGAGCCGGCATCGGCCGACGCGGCCGCGCAGTCGTATGCATCGGGTGGCTTCGTCGCGCCGGCTGCAGGTGCCGCTGCGGTTGCCGCCGCACCGCGTGCGCAACGCTACATCGCCGCGCTCGGCGGGGCAGGCAACCTGTCGGTCGTCGACGCGTGCACGACGCGCCTGCGTCTGACCGTCGTCGATCCGGAGAAGGTCTCGGAGCCGGAACTGAAGTCGATCGGCGCGCGCGGCGTGCTCAAGCGCGGCGGCAACAGCGTGCAGGTGATCATCGGGCCGGAGGCCGACATCATTGCCGACGAGATGCGTGCGGCCATCGGCAGCGGCGCGGCAGGAGCGGCACCGACGGCGACGGCCGCCGCCGCACAGCCCGTCACGGGCGCGGCCGCCGGCCCGCTCGATCCGGAGCCGACGCGCTGGCTCGCGGTGTTCGGCGGTGCGACCAACGTCGTGTCGCTCGACGCGGTCGCGACCACGCGCCTGCGGGTGGTCGTGCGCGATCCGTCGGCGGTCGATCGCGAGCGTCTCGGTGCGCTCGACGTCGCGTGGGTGTCGCTCGACACGTTCCACATCGTCTGCGGCAACGCGGCGGCGCGCTATGCCGAACAGCTCGGCGCGCGCCTGCCGCCGTCGGGCAGCGGGGCGGCCGCACAACCGGCCTGATGCTGATGCGATGAAACCGATCCGATCCGCGCTGCGGGTTCGGGCCGGTCGGTAAAACGAAAACGGCTTGCGATGCGTCGCAAGCCGTTTTTCTTTGGTGCGGGCGATGGCGCGATGTGTTCGCCTGCGTCGCGCCGTCGCTCAGCCCTGCAACCGCTCAGCCGTTCACGGATTCGTCAGCGTGAAGGTCGGCTTCCGGTAACCGACGCCGGCGCGGTCGAGCTTCGGCAATTCGCGTTGCGTGAGCAGCGTCGCGAAGCCGGCCCAGTCGCGCTGCAGCGCGGCCGTGTCGACGTGATGCGTGTCGCCGCGCCTGAAGCGCACGCCGGCCGCGTACGGCAGTTCCCAGTCGGCCCGGTGCCATGCGCGTTCGGCCAGTGCGAGCAGCCGCGGATAGGCCATGTATTCGAGGAAGGTGTCGTTGCGCATCACCTCACCCCACGCCTGCCCCTGCATGCCTTCGATGCGCGGCGCGGGGCCCGTGCCCGTCACCTCGAACGTGTTGCCGTCACGGTCGCCCATCACTTCGGCGTTCTGCGGCAGGTTCTCCGGCGCGAGCGAGAACACCTTGTACTCGTCCGTCGCATGCGAGCCCCAGTAGTAGCCCCGCTCGCGCGGGTTCAGCGTGTACGGGAAGTCGAAGTACAGGTAGTCGGGCAGCGCGAGCACCGTCAGGTAGCCCTTGCCGCTCAGGTCGCGCGCGCTGTCCGAGGCGCCCCAGAAGATCGTGTCCCACAGCGACACCATCACGTGGCGCGTGCTGAAGTCCTGCGGGCCGTTCGCATGCTTGATGCCGTCCTGCCACGCGGCCATCGTGTCGATCCCGTTCGCGCTGACCGCCGCGCTCACCTGTTGCGCGAAACGTGTCGGCAACTCGTCGATCGACTTGATCTCGCCGCGCTGGAGCAGTGCCGTGCATGCGGGCGAACGCGCCCACGGCTTGTCCTGCGCGGCGAGGTCGATGCGCCCCTTGTTCGGATCGGTGCCGTTCAGCGGCTGGAAGCCCCCGCCGAGGAAGATGTTCTTCGCCTCGTCGCCGCCGTAGTGCCAGGTGTGCAGCGGCGCCTGCGCGTCGGCATGCATCGCCGCGATCTCGCGGATCACCTTCGACGCGAAATTGAGCGCGCCCGGCACGCACGGGTTCAGGTCGCTGCGCCGGTCGTAGAACTGCACCGTCGTCAGGTTCGATGTGTCCTGCGGATCGATCAGCCGGTATGCGTTCGCTTCCTGCTCGCGACCGGCCGCATGCAGCCGCTTGTAGCGTGCCTCCATCGTCACGACGGCCGCCCGCGCATGCGCGGGCATGTCGATCTCGGGGATGATCTCGACGAAATGCGCGGCTGCGTAGCGCACCAGCGACACGTAGTCGTCGCGCGTCAGGTAGCCGCCGCCGGAGCGGTTGTCCGGGCCGGAGCCGAGTTGCGGCAGCAGGCAGCGCGTCTCGCTCGGGTCGTGGCAGCGGCGCCCCCCGATCTCGGTGAGTTCGGGCAGGCCGGGAATCTCGATGCGCCAGCCCTCGTCGTCGGACAGATGCAGGTGCAGGCGGTTGAGCTTGTACGCGCTCATCTGGTCGATCAGCCGGCGCAGCGTCGCCGGGTGCTTGAAGTTGCGTGCGAGATCGACGTGCATTCCGCGATGCGTGAAGCGCGGCGCATCCTCGACGAGCATTGCCGGAATCGGGCCGCCGCCGGCGGGCGCGAGCGAGTAGAGCGTCTGCACGCCGTAGTAGAGGCCGGCACGATCGTAGCCTTCGATCAGCACGCCGCGCGGCCCGATCGCGAGCCGGTAGCCGCCCGGCGTCGCGATGTCGGCCGGCAGCCGGCGCGGCGCGACGGCACCGCGCACCGGCACGCGTGCGCCGTCGAGACCGAGTGTCGTTGCGCGCTCGCGCAGTGCTGCGACTTGCGTGTCCGGCAGATCGGGCAGCGCGAGCTCGACGCCGCGCAGGTCGAGCGTGCCGGGCAGCGGCTGTTCGCGCTTCACGCTCGGCAGCGCGCGGCTCGCGTCGGGCCGCGCGGCCACGGGCGGCGCGTTGCCGGTCGAGTTGTTCTGCGCATCGGCCGGCAGCGATTCGACGTAGCGCAGTTCGTCGTCGGTGTCGTTGTAGCGAAGCACGGCGGGCGGTGCGCCGTCGACGACCACGTACGGGCGCGGGATCACGTCGCTGTAGCGCAGCAGCCAGTATTCGGCGACGAACGGCAGCTCGATGCGCTCGCCCGGTGCCAGCCGCACCGAGCCCGGTTGCGGCGTCAGTTCGTACAGGTCGCCGGTGAGCCGCCGCAGCGCGAAGCCGGGGCGGTCGATCCGCAGCAGGCGGCGGATGCTGTGCAGGTAGAGCTTCCAGCCGCCATCGGCGATCGCCTGGTGGCCGCGGTTCTGCAGGATCAGGCGGCCGGTCGCGCAGGCCGCGCCGTCGGCGCCGAGATCGGCGCACGGCACGCCGGCCGCGGCCGCGTGATTGTTGTCGACGGCGACGCGCAACGCGAGGCCGTTCGACAGCCGGGCCGCGAGCTCGGCCTGCGGCACGGGGGGACGGACGGCGCCGGCCGTCGCGACCGCCGCGCTCGACGCCGGCAGCGCGCCGAGCGCGACCGGCGACAGGGCCGCGATCAGCAGGCCGGCAAACAGGGTGGACAAGGTTCGGTTCATGCGGACTCCTGAGACAAAAGGGGGCGTAGCGGCGTCACGGGATGACGTCGCTGCGAACGGGTCTTTCAACGGAGCTGCGGGGACAACAGGGTGCGCGGGCGATGCGGCTGCCCCGCGCGCAGTCGGCACGCGGGGCGTGCGTTACGGAACGGGTGGCGGGCAGGCGTGCCGGTCGGATCGGCGCGGGCGGGTGCGCGTCTTCATCGGCGGCGCACGACAGCGGCTGCTGCTGATGGTGATGCCGTGACGACGTGCCCATCGGCAAAGGCGCGCGCGCGACCTGCACGGCCGATGACGGCAGCACTCGCCGACGATGCACGACCGGCCGCCCCGCGCCGACGACGAGACGGCGCGCCAGCGCGCGCCACATACGGGATTCGCATGTCTCCCCCACCCGGAAGGATTCGGCCTGTCAGCGGCCGTGTCCAAAGATCTTATGAAACCTTTTATTGGTATTCAAGTGGTATCAATCTGGCGCTAAATTGGCATCGCTCGGGCGGGCATGTCCAGCCGGCAGGACGAAAAAAAACCTCGCGCGAGGCGAGGTTCCTTCGGGACGGCGGCGGCGCGACCGGCCGCGCGCGTCAGTCGTGGCGAACGCGTGCTTCCTGCGTCTTCTGCCGCGCTTCGAGCCACATCGCATTGACGATGCCGAACGACAGCGCGACGCCGATACCGAGAATCCAGCTGAAATACCACATGATCCGACTCCTTGCGAAACGGTGGGCGAGGGCGCGTGCGCGCCCCGGCCCGGTTCAAAGCATCAATACATCGAATGCTTGTTCTCTTCGAGCACCTCGCGCGTGACCTTGCCGCGCATCACGCGATACACCCAGCCCGTGTAGAGCAGGACGATCGGCAGGAACACGATCACCGCGAACAGCATCACCTGCAGCGTCATGTGGCTCGACGTCGAATCCCACACGGTCAGGCTGCTGCGCGGGTCGAGCGACGACGGCATGATGAACGGGAACATCGAGAAGCCGGCGGTCAGGATCACGCCGGCGATCATCAGGCCGGTGCAGAAGAACACCGTCTTTTCCTGCTTCGAACCGGCGAGCAGCAGCGCGACCAGGCCACCCGCGATCGCGACGACGGGCGCCGCGATCATCCACGGGAATTCGCCGTAGTTCGCGAGCCACAGGCCCGAGCCGGCGGCGACGTCCTTGAGCAGCGGGTTCGCGACGGTGTCGGTCGGTGCGGCGTGCGTGATGTGGAAGCCGCCGATGGTCGACGCGACCAGCACGCCGGCCAGCACGAACAGCACGACCGCGAGGAACGACGCCACGCGCAGCGCGACCGACGCACGGCGCGCGATCACGCCGTCCGTCTTCATCTTGATGAAGGCCGCACCGTGCGCGACGAGCATCGTCAGGCTGACGAGCCCGCACAGCAGCGCGAACGGGTTCAGCAGCGCCCAGAAGCCGCCGTAGTAGGTCACGCGCAGGTCGCTGTCGAACTTGAACGGCACGCCTTGCAGCAGGTTGCCGAACGCGACGCCGAACACGAGCGCCGGCACGAAGCCGCCGGCGAACAGGCCCCAGTCCCAGCCTGCGCGCCAGCGCGGGTCGGGCCGCTTGCTGCGGTAGTCGAAGCCCACCGGCCGGAAGAACAACGCGAACAGCACGAGCAGCATCGCGAAGTAGAAGCCGGAGAACGACGCCGCGTAGACGAGCGGCCAGGCCGCGAACATCGCGCCGCCGGCCGTGATCAGCCACACCTGGTTGCCTTCCCACGTCGCGCCGACGGTGTTGACGATGATGCGGCGCTCCTCGTCGGTCTTGCCGAGGAACGGCAGCAGCGCGGTCGCGCCCATGTCGAAGCCGTCGGTGACGGCGAAGCCGATCAGCAGCACGCCGACGAGCAGCCACCAGATCAGCTTGAGAGTTGCATAGTCCATAGCGATTCCTTGTTCCGTTTCAGGTGCGTGCTCACGCCGGGGCGCGCTCGCTGGCGGCCGCGATTTCGTGGTGATAGCGGCCGGTATGCAGCGACGACGGGCCGAGGCGCGCGTACTTGAACATCAGCTTGATCTCGATGACGAACAGCGCGGTATAGAACAGGATGAAGCCCGCGAGACTCAGGTACAGGTCGCTCGGCTGCAGGCTCGACGCGGACAGGTGCGTCGGCAGCACGCCGGCGATCGTCCACGGCTGGCGGCCGAGCTCGGCGACGATCCAGCCGAATTCGATCGCGATCCACGGCAGCGGGATCGCCCACACCGCATAGCGGAGGAACCAGCGGCGGTTGTCCTGCAGCAGTTCGCGGCGCGCGCAGAACCAGAACGCGGCGACGAACGTCGCGACGAACAGGAAGCCGAGGGCCACCATGATCCGGAACGAGAAGAACACGGGCGCGACCGGCGGGATCGTCTTCTTCGCGGCGGCCTTGATCTGCTCGGGCGTCGCGTCGACCACGTTCGGCGTGAACTGCTTGAGCATCAGCCCGTAGCCGAGATACTGCTTGTGCTGGTCGAACAGCGCGCGGGTCGCGTCGCTCGTATCGCCCTGCTTGATCTTCTGCAGCGCACCGTACGCGACCATCCCGCTCTGGATGTGCTCCTCGCTGTGCTTCGCGAGCTCGCGCAGGCCGATCACCGGTTCGTCGATCGAGCGCGTCGCGATCAGGCCGAGCGCGTACGGGATCTTGATCGCATAGTCGGTGCGCTGTTCTTCCTGGTTCGGGATGCCGATCAGCGTGAACGATGCGGGTGCCGGCTGCGTTTCCCATTCGGATTCGATCGCGGCGAGCTTCATCTTCTGCACTTCGCCGGTCGTATAGCCCGATTCGTCGCCGAGCACGATCACGCAGAGCGTTGCCGCGAGGCCGAAGCCGGCCGCGACCGCGAACGAGCGCAGCGCGAAGTCGATGTCGCGTTTCTTCAGCAGGTACCACGACGACACGCCGAGCACGAACATCGCCGCCGACACATAGCCGGCCGACACCGTGTGCACGAACTTCACCTGCGCGACCGGGTTGAACAGCACGTCGAACAGGCTCGTCATCTCCATGCGCATCGTCTGGTAGTTGAACTCGGCGCCGACCGGGTTGTTCATCCAGCCGTTCGCGACCAGGATCCACAGCGCGGACAGGTTCGAGCCGAGCGCGACGAGGAACGTGACCATCAGGTGCTTGACCTTCGACAGGCGGTTCCAGCCGAAGAAGAACAGGCCGACGAACGTCGATTCGAGGAAGAACGCCATCAGGCCTTCTACCGCGAGCGGTACGCCGAAGATGTCGCCGACATAGTGCGAGTAGTACGACCAGTTCGTGCCGAACTGGAATTCGAGCGTGATGCCGGTCGTCACGCCCATCGCGAAGTTGATCCCGAACAGCTTGCCCCAGAACTGGGTCATGTCCTTGTAGACCTGTTTGCCGGTCATCACGTACACCGCTTCCATGATGACGAGCAGCCAGGACAGGCCGAGCGTCAGCGGCACGAACAGGAAGTGGTAGAGCGCCGTGATGCCGAACTGCAGACGTGACAGATCGACGACTTCACTACTTATCATGGTGGTCTCCCTCGGTAGATGCAGGCGCCGGTACCGAGAGCAGCTTCTCGGCGACAGCGGCAGGCGGCAACGACATGTGCTTGGCCTGCGGATGATTGAAGAATGCGTATTTGAGCGACATCAGGAGGATCAGCTTGACGATCAGCACCAGGGTGATGTCGCGGGCGAGGGTCGGTCCGCGAGCCCACGCGGCGATGCGCGCGCGCCAGCCGATCGTACCGGCCGGCCGCGCGGGAGGTGGCGCAGGCTCTTTATTGATCGAGATCAAGGTGATTATCCTGAATCGATTTAAGTCTGATTTGGGGGCGACTTTACGTCGGATTTATGACGGCCGTGAAGCTGTTTTAATCCTTTTGCGCCTGACATGCCAATTTTAAAAGCACGGCTTTCCGATGCCGAGTGCTGCGCTGCGGCAGACCGTCGCGAAACCCGGGCCGAAACTTGAGGCAGATCAAGGTTATGCGGAAGGGGGCGCCAAACGGCCTATTACCTGACGAATCAGGTCAATTAATCCGCACTGAAACGCGCCGAGAAACGAACGAAGCGGCGAATGAAAAGCAGGGGGAAAAGGGCGAAAAAAAACCGCTGCCGGTCGGGCAGCGGTTTTTGATGAAGCGCTCTAAATCGCAGCGATTTACGCGTATTCGGCGAGGGCGGTGCGCATCTTTTTCATCGCGCTCGCCTCGATCTGGCGGATGCGCTCTGCCGACACACCGAACTCGGCAGCGAGATCGTGCAGCGTCGAGCCGCCCGAGCCGTCGTCGTCGACGTGCAGCCAGCGCGCCTCGATGATGCGGCGGCTGCGCGCGTCGAGTGCGCCGAGTGCCTGCGCGATGCCGTCCGTCTGCAGCGTGTCGCGCTGACGCGCGGCCAGCACGGCGGTCGGTTCGTTGTGCGAGTCTGCCAGGTAGGCGATCGGCGCGTACGACTCCTCGCCGTCCTCGACCTGCCCTTCGAGCGCGATGTCGCCACCGGACAGGCGCGTTTCCATTTCGGTCACGTCTTCGCGCTTGACGTTGAGTTCCTTCGCGAGGCCGTCGATTTCCTCGGGCGTCATTGCCTGCAAGCCCTTCTTGTGGCTGCGCAGGTTGAAGAACAGCTTGCGCTGCGCCTTCGTCGTCGCGACCTTCACCGTGCGCCAGTTGCGCAGGATGTACTCGTGAATCTCGGCCTTGATCCAGTGGATCGCGTACGACACCAGGCGCACGTTTTGCGCCGGGTCAAAGCGCTTCACCGCCTTCATCAGGCCGATGTTGCCTTCCTGGATCAGGTCGCCGTGCGGGAGGCCGTAGCCGAGATAGTTGCGCGAGATCGACACGACGAGCCGCAGGTGCGACAGCACGAGGCGGCGTGCCGAGTCGAGGTTGTTGCCTTCGCGGAATTCGGTCGCGTACTGGCGTTCCTCTTCCGGCGTCAGCAGCGGAATGCGATTGACGGCCTGGATATACGCGTCGATGTTGCCAAGCTGGCCCGGCAACATCGATTGGGCTGCGAGCGCCAGCGAGCCTGCCGATGCGGCCTTGGCCGGCGTGGGGCTCAGGGTGTTCGGGAGGGTCAGGGCGTTGCTCACTAAAAAACTCCTTTGGAATCAGGGACAAACCCCCGGTCTCGGATGAGATTCCGGGAGCCATCTTAGCACTCCCGGAAACCGAGTGCTAATTCCTTAGAGCAAGCGTGGGCATCGGAGTTCCCGCTTTTTCTATCGAGCAAGTCGAGTCGATAGTCTATTCTGCGACACAGGTCGCGAAGCGAAGTTCCGTAAGCCGTTGTTTCTGATGGTAAACGGTAGACGATTTCGATTTTTGTCGTTTCGGAAGCAAGCCATTTCGCTTTGTGATGCCGATCCGAAAAGTCCTTTACCATACCATTCAGTTCGCTTGAGCCGGCCGAAGCGGCTGGCTCCATTCAACCCACAAAGTTGGAGTGACAGATGAACAATAAGAAGAATCGCCGGCCCCGCAGCCGGCTGGCGCTGCATGCGATGCTGGCGGCGTCCCTTCTGGGCGGATCGGGTGCCGCATGCGCGGATCGATGGGGGATTCAGGCGGGCGGCGGTTTTTCGGATCGCCGCGGGGTCGACAAGGCCGATCTCGGCGTGGTGTGGGATCCGGGCTGGAACTGGTGGGAAATCGGCGGCTGGCACTTCGCGTTCGTCGTCGAAGGGCATGCCGGCTACTGGCACACGGGCGGCAACGTCCATAGCAGCATCGGTGAATTCGGCGTGACGCCGATGTTCCGCTTCATCAAGAGCGCCGGGGAGATCCGCCCGTTCATCGAGGCCGGCGGCGGCGTGAGGCTGCTGACGCACCCGACGATCTCGGATCACTTCTCGTTGGGGACCGCGTTCCAGTTCGCGCCGACGGCGGGGGTGGGCGTGCAGTTCGGCCAACGGCAACAGTATCAGGTCGGCTACCGTTTTGAACATGTGTCTAACGCGGGTATCAAAGAGCCGAATCCTGGTATAAATTTCCACCAGTTCTACTTGCAGTACAACTTCTGATCCGCACGCCCGCGCACGGCGTGCGCGTTGCCGAGGAGTCAGGCGATGGCGAAGGTGGTCGATGCGATCCGCGCGCTCGAGCGCGATCGGTTCCGGGCGATGGTGGACGGGGACGGCGAGGCGCTCGACACGCTTTTGTCGGACAAGGTGTTCTTCGTCCATACCAACGGCAAGCGCGAAACCAAGCAGCAGTTCATCGACGCCATCGTCGCCGGCCGCCGCCGCTATCGCCAGATCGAAATCCAGTCGCAGGACGTGCTGCCCGTCGGCGATGAAACCTGCGTCGTCACCGGGCGCGCGTTGATCGAGATGGAAACGAACAACGGCGGCCTGGTCTTCCCGATTGCCTATACCTCCGTCCACACCCACGAACAGGGCCGCTGGAGCCTGTTCGCGTGGCAGGCGACGCGGTGCGCGACCGAGACATGAGCGCGCGTGGCGCTCCTTTTCATGTCCCGACCGAAGCGGCCTTCTGAGCCGCTTTTTGTTGCCTCGTGCGGCGCGGATCGCGCGGCGCACGGGCGGTCACGCCCCGCTCGCTGACGTTTGAACCCTGAAACGGAACCCGCCGCTCAGGCCGCCGCGCGGCGATCCGCGCAGTGCCAGGCCGAGCGGTTGATCGCGCTGACCACCGCGTCGAGCGCGGCGCTCGCCGCATCGGCGTGCAGGCCGACGCCGTGCCGCAGCGGCGCATCGCCGACCCGGCAGCCGACCGATACCGCGATTCGTCCGTCCGTCGTGCGGGCGTGTTCGCACGACGCGACGTCGATCGCCGCGCCGGCGGCCGCCGCGAATACCGCGGCCAAACGTCGCACGGCCTCGTCGGGCGTCGTATCCGCCGCGGGCGCTGCCGCGATCTCGCGGTTTTGCCAGCGTGCGCCGTTGCCGTGTCGCGCGGCCGGCCCGTCGGTGTCGAAGAATTCGCGCGCGAACAGCGCGCAGATCGCATCGCCCGTCACTTCCTCACCGGACGCGTCGGCGAGCGTCTGCACCGCATGGCTGAATTCGATCTGCACGCGGCGCGTCGGCGTGAAGCCCATCCCGCGTTCGAGCAGGAACGTCGCGCCGCCCTTGCCGGACTGGCTGTTCACGCGGATCACCGCGTCATAGCTGCGGCCGAGGTCGGCCGGGTCGATCGGCAGGTACGGCACTTCCCAGGCCGCGTCGGGGCGCTGCTGCGCGAAGCCCTTGCGGATCGCGTCCTGGTGCGAGCCCGAGAACGCGGTGAACACGAGGTCGCCCGCGTACGGGTGGCGCGGATGCACGGGAATCTGGTTGCAGCGTTCGACGACGCGGCGCACCGCGTCGATGTCGGAGAAATCGAGGCCCGGATCGATGCCCTGCGTGTAGAGATTCAGCGCGAGCGTGACGAGATCGACGTTGCCGGTGCGTTCGCCATTGCCGAACAGGCAGCCCTCGATGCGGTCGGCGCCCGCGAGCAGCGCGAGTTCGGCCGCCGCGACCGCGGTGCCGCGATCGTTGTGCGGATGCACGGACAACACGATGCTGTCGCGGTACGCGAGGTTGCGGTCCATCCACTCGATCTGGTCGGCGAACACGTTCGGGCTCGCGGCTTCGACGGTGGCCGGCAGGTTGACGATCATCTTGTGATCGCGGGTCGGCCGCCAGGTCTGCGCGACCGCGTCGCAGATTTCGCGCGCGAACGTCAGCTCGGTCATGCTGAAGGTTTCCGGCGAGTACTGGAACGTCCATTGCGTGTCGGGGCGCGCGGCGGCGTGCTCCTTGATGATGCGCGTGCCGTCGATCGCGAGCGCCTTCACGTCGGCCTTCGACATCCCGAACACGATGCGGCGGAACGACGGGCACACCGCGTTGTACAGGTGCACGATCGCGCGCGGCACGCCTTCGAGCGCGTCGAACGTGCGGGCGATCAGGTCCTCGCGCGCCTGCACGAGCACTTCGATCGTCACGTCGTCGGGAATCCGCTTGTCGTCGATCAGCTTGCGGACGAAATCGAAGTCGGTTTGCGACGCCGACGGAAAACCGACTTCGATCTCCTTGAATCCGATCGCGACCAGCATCTCGAAGAACTCGAGCTTCTGCTCGATGCTCATCGGCTCGATCAGCGACTGGTTGCCGTCGCGCAGGTCGGTGCTCATCCAGACGGGCGCGCGCTCGATGGTGCGCGACGGCCATTTGCGGCCATTGAGGCGGACGGGCTCGAACGGACGGTACTTGTCTTGCGGATTGCGCTGCATCTTCTGGACCTCGGGTCTCAAGTCGCGAGCGAAGACGGGCGGCATGGGCGACGGTTGGCGCTGCCTCGCTCCGCGGCACGTGAACGCGCTGCGGATGCGGATGATCTTCGCGAGTCGGCCGACGGATAGACGGACGAATGCTGACGACTTCGGGTTGTAAAAACTACGAGAGGGGTACGGCGAGGAACTGCTGGGAGGGACCGTGCGGACAGCACACGGCGCTACGAAAGCCTTAGGCTAGTCGTAGCGATAGCGGCCGCGCTAGGCGGCCGGAGGTAATTCGGAGGGTGTTCGGAAAGGAACGCATGACGGCAACTCTATGCCAGGATGCGCTCGCGTGTCAAATGCCCCGCAAGCGGGGCCGGTTCGCGAGCGTGCCGTCAGCGTGCGATGCGGGCGATCTGCACGATCGTCGCGACCTGCCGGGCGACCGTGTCGGGCACCGGCACTTCGCCGCGCAATACGGCGTCGGTCCATGCGGCCGTCGTGGCCGCATCGCGCGATTCGGGCAGGGGAACCGGGGGCGCATCGGTCGACGAGCGTTCGGCCTCGATCAGCGTGTCGCACGCGCCGTCGTGCAGCCAGTCGACCTGCACCTGTCGCCGCGTGTCGGCAACGGCTTCGCCCTCGGTGCCACGTGCCAGCAGCGCGCCGCCGAGCGCGGCATCCGGATGGTCGCGGAACAATTGCGCCAGGCTGTCGCGGTACGGCGGGTGCGTGTAGTTGACGAGCCGCAGGCCGGCCGGCGCGAACGGCTGCAGGATCTTCACGAGCGTGTGCGTCGAGTTGCGCACGCCGAGCACGCTGCGCATCGACAGCAGGCGTGCGATGCGCGGCGCCAGCACCTCGATCGACGCGAACGCGACGCGGCGCTCGGCGAGCATGTCCTCGATTGCATCGTGCGACGTCGACGGCGCGATCGACAACGCCGAGAAGATCTCCGCGCTCGTCACGCGTCCCGGATCCCGCTCGACGCCATGCACGAGCACCGGCACGCCTTCGCGCGCGAGCAGCAGCGCGAGCAGCGGCACGAGGTTCGGTTGCTTGCGCGCGCCGTTGTAGCTCGGGATCGACACGGGGCGGAACGCGGCATCCTGCACGTGCACCGGCTCGAACGACGCCTGCGCGGCCGCGAGCATCGCGGCCAGCTCGTCGGCGGATTCGCCCTTCAGCCGATAGGCGATCAGGATCGCGCCCAGTTCGACATCCGACACGCGCGCGTCGAGCATGGCGCGATAGAGCTCGAACGTGTCCTCGGCGGACAGCGCGCGTGCGCCGTGCGGGCCGCGGCCGATTTCCTTGATGAAGCGGGCGCACGGGAACGGAACGGCGGCGGGATCGTGGGAGGCGGTCATCGGGGCGTGGGGCGGGCGGCCGGCATCGGGCCGCGCTGTGAGCGGTGAGGAATGCCCCGAGTATCGCACGGGTGCGGCTGCCGCCAGGCGAGGCCGCTCGACGCGGCGCGCTACACTCTGATTCCCGGCGGTGCGCGCCGGCTGCGCCGCGCCCGTGCCGTCGCCGGCCGAATACGACTACGAGAGACATCCCATGAAGCTTTACAGCTATTTCCGCAGTTCCGCGTCGTACCGCGTGCGGATCGCCCTGAACCTGAAGCAGCTGCCGTTCGACTATGTCCCCGTGCACATGCTGCGCGACGGCGGCGAGCAACTGAAGGACGCATACCGCGCGCTGAATCCGGATGCGGTCGTGCCGACGCTGACCGACGGCGACGCGACGCTGCAGCAGTCGCTCGCGATCATCGAGTATCTCGAGGAAACCCATCCGGAGCCGGCGCTGCTGCCGAAGCAGCCTGTCGATCGCGCGTATGTGCGCGCGGTCGCGCTGCAGATCGCGTGCGAAATCCATCCGCTCAACAACCTGCGCGTGCTGAAGTACCTGAAGCACACGCTGAAGGTGCCCGAGGAGGCGAAGAACGCGTGGTACCGGCACTGGATCGAGGCGGGCTTCGAGACGCTCGAGACGCGTCTCGCGGGCGATCCGCGCACCGGCAAGCTGTGCTTCGGCGATACGCCGACGCTTGCCGACGTGTGCCTCGTGCCGCAGGTGTTCAATGCGAACCGCTTCTCGATCGATACGACGCGCTATCCGACGATCCAGCGGATCGTCGACCATGCGTCGACGCTCGATGCGTTCAAGGCCGCAGAGCCCGGCGCGCAGCCCGACGCCGAATGAGCGCGGCGCGCCCGGGCCGTGCATGACCGGGCGCGCATGAAAAAAGGGCGCCCGAAGGCGCCCTGTGCGATGCGTGCCCGCGGTGTTCAGCCGAGCAGCGCGTCCGCGAATTCGACCGCGCTGAACGGCTGCAGGTCCTCGACCTTCTCGCCGACGCCGATGAAGTAGACCGGCACCGGGCGCTGCCGCGCGATCGCGGCGAGAATCCCGCCCTTCGCGGTGCCGTCGAGCTTCGTGACGATGAGGCCGGTGAGGCCGAGCGCGTCGTCGAATGCCTTGACCTGCGTGAGCGCGTTCTGGCCGGTGTTCGCGTCGATCACCAGCAGCACTTCATGCGGCGCGCCGTCGTGCGCCTTCGAGATCACGCGCTTCACCTTCTTCAGCTCTTCCATCAGGTGGAGCTGCGTCGGCAGGCGGCCGGCCGTGTCGGCCATCATCACGTCGATCTTGCGCGCGCGCGCGGCGCTGACCGCGTCGAAGATCACCGCCGCCGGATCGCCGCTTTCCTGCTGCACGACCGTCACGTTGTTGCGCTCGCCCCAGACCGCCAGCTGTTCGCGCGCGGCCGCGCGGAACGTGTCGCCCGCGGCCAGCAGCACCGACTGGTCGAAGCTCTGCAGATGCTTCGCTAGCTTGCCGATGCTGGTCGTCTTGCCGGCGCCGTTCACGCCGGTGATCATCATCACGAGCGGCTGCGCGCGGCCGAGCATCAGCGATTTCTCGAGCGGCGTCAGCAGCTCGACGAGCAGGTCGTGCAGCGCGGATTTCACCTGCTGCGGGTCGGTCAGGCGGCCGGCGCGCACCTTTTCGCGCAGCGCCCCGAGCAGGTACTCGGTCGCGTCGACGCCCGCGTCGGACATCAGCAGCGCGGTTTCGAGCTCCTCGTACAGATCCTCGTCGATCTTCGTGTTGACGAACACGCCGGTGATGCTCGAGCCCGTCTTGGCGAGCCCCGTTTTCAGGCGCGCGAGCCACGATTTCTTCGCGGTGGCGTCCTGCAGCGGCGGCGGGACGATTTCGACCGCCTCGACGACTTCGTCGCGGCCGTCGTTGGTCGGCGTGACCGTCATCACGACGGCCGGCGCGGCCGGTTGCGCGGGCGCTTGCGGCACGTCGGCCGCGGGCGGGGCCTCGACCGCGGGCGCGTCGGACGGTTCGTCCGTTTGCTGCGCGTCGGCCGATTGCGACTCCGCCGGATCGGGCTCCTGCGTTTTCTTGAATCGTTTGAAGAAGCTGAACATGGTCTGACGTCGGGAAGAGGGCGGCCGCCGCCAGGGGCGGGCACCGGACGGGCCGTCCTGCGTTCGCGCGGGCGCGGCGCACGGCGGCCGAAACCGTGCATTTTATCAGTGCGGCGTGGCGCTCGCGCCAGCGCGCATCGCCGCTGTGGTAACGTGCGCCTGTTTAGCGGTGCGCCCCCGCGCGCGCCCGGTCCCTCCGTCGTCGATATTCCGTATGTCCCGTTCCTCTCCCGGCCGCCCGGCGGCCCCTTCTGGCCGCGGCAAGCCGCACACGATCCGCATCATCGGCGGTGACTGGAAACGCACGCCGCTCGCGGTGCTCGATCTGGACGGCCTGCGGCCGACCCCCGATCGCGTACGCGAGACGCTGTTCAACTGGCTTGGCCAGGATCTCGAAGGCCGGCGTTGCCTCGACCTGTTCGCCGGCACCGGTGCGCTCGGTTTCGAGGCGGCGTCGCGCGGCGCGGCGAGCGTCGTGATGGTCGAGCGCCATCCGCGCGCGGCGCAGCAACTGCGTGCGATCAAGGACAAGCTCGGTGCACGTGCGGTCGAGGTCGCGGAGGCGGACGCGCTGCGGCTCGCGGCCGGGCTCACGCCGGGCGCGTTCGATGTCGTGTTCCTCGATCCGCCGTTCGACGATCTGGCCGTGCTCGAGCGCGCGATTGCGCTGGCGGCGCCGCTCGTCGCGGCGGGCGGTGCGCTGTACGTCGAGACGGGGGCCGAGCTCGATCCCGCCGCGCACGACGCACTCGCCGGCTGGGAGGTCGTGAAGCACGGCAAGGCCGGTGCGGTTCACTATCATTTGCTGCGGCGCGAAAATGATGAATAATGCGCGTTCCATACGAGGCGGCGCGCCGCAAAGGCGACGCAAGCCCATCTCGGCAGCGGCGTGTGCATCGCACGGCTGCCATCCCGTTTGCGTGATGACAGGAGGAGCGACATGGTAGTCGCCGTGTATCCCGGTACGTTCGATCCGCTGACGCGCGGGCACGAAGACCTCGTGCGGCGTGCGTCGAGCATTTTTGATACGCTGGTGGTCGGTGTGGCCGACAGCCGCGCGAAAAAGCCGTTCTTCTCGCTCGAAGAACGTCTGACGATTGCGAACGAGGTGCTCGGCCATTATCCGAACGTGAAGGTGATGAGTTTCACCGGCCTCCTGAAGGATTTCGTCCGCACCAACAATGCGCGCGTGATCGTGCGCGGCCTGCGCGCCGTGTCCGATTTCGAATATGAGTTCCAGATGGCGGGGATGAACCGCTACCTGCTGCCCGACGTCGAGACGATGTTCATGACGCCGTCCGATCAGTACCAGTTCATCTCGGGGACGATCGTGCGGGAAATCGCGCAGTTGGGCGGCGATGTCAGCAAGTTCGTGTTCCCGTCCGTCGAGAAGTGGCTGACCGAGAAAGTCGCTGCGATCGGAGGCCCTGCCGCGTGATGCGGCGCCGGCCGGTTTCGTTGCGAAGCCGGCCGTCGGCCTGAAGAAGTGAGATCAGTATGGCTTTGATGATTACCGACGAGTGCATCAATTGCGACGTGTGCGAGCCCGAGTGCCCGAACGGCGCGATTTCGATGGGCCCGGACATCTACGTGATCGACCCGAACAAGTGCACCGAGTGCGTCGGCCATTTCGACGAACCGCAGTGCCAGCAGGTGTGTCCGGTCGAATGCATTCCGCGCGATCCGCAGCATGACGAATCGCACGCGCAATTGATGGAGAAGTATCACGCGTTGACGGCCGAAAAGGGCGACGACGCGTCGTGACCCCGCGGTGACGCGCGCGCTCGAGTCCTTCGGCACGCCCGTCACGCATCCGGATCGGCGCCGCCCGGCGCCGGTTCTTCCGTTTCAGGCCAGCAGCTCGCGCAACGCCGCGACGAGCGCGTCGCATTCGGCGTCGGTGCCGACGGTGATGCGCAGGTGCTGGTCGATCCGCGGCAGCCGGAAGTGCCGCACGAAAATCTCCCGTTCCTTCAGTTTCGCCGCAATCGCACCCGCGTCGTGCGCAGGATGGCGCGCGAACACGAAATTCGCGGCCGACGGCACGATGTCGAAGCCGAGCGCGTCGAGCGCATGCGTCAGACGTGTCCGGCTGTCGATTACGCGCCGGCAGGTTGCATTGAAATAGTCGGTGTCTTCATAGGCGGCCTGCGCGGCA
Organism: Burkholderia sp. AU33803; assembly: GCF_002223095.1. Taxonomy (NCBI): domain Bacteria; kingdom Pseudomonadati; phylum Pseudomonadota; class Betaproteobacteria; order Burkholderiales; family Burkholderiaceae; genus Burkholderia; species Burkholderia sp. AU33803. The sequence goes on along the minus strand of NZ_NKFJ01000005.1, from coordinate 677,778 downwards.
ACTTGCGCGAGCCGGTCGAGCGGGTACGAGTTGAAGCTGTCCTTCACGCGGTTCAGCGCGTCGATCAGCGCGGCATCTCCGAACGCGAAGCCGACGCGCATGCCCGCGAGCGAGCGCGCCTTCGACGTCGTGTGGACGACGAGCAGGTTCGGGTAGCGGTCGATCAGCGTCATCGCGGACTGCGCGCCGAAGTCGACATACGCTTCGTCGATCACGACGACCGACGACGGATTCGCCGCGGCGATCCGCTCGACGTCAGCGAGCGGCAGCGCGCGCCCGGTCGGTGCGTTCGGGTTCGGAAACAGCACGCCGCCGGCGTCGTCGAGATAGTCGTCGACACGGATCGAAAAGTCGTCCGCGAGCGGCACGATCGACGTCTGGACGCCGTACAGGCGCGCATAGGTCGGGTAGAAGCTGTACGTGATGTCGGGAAAGCGCAGCGGCCGGTCGTGCTTGAGCAGCGCCTGGAACGTGTGCGCGAGCACCTCGTCGGAGCCGTTGCCGACGAACACCTGCTCGGGCTTGATGCGGTGATGGGCCGCGACCGTTTCGCGCAGCGCGCGCGCAACCGGGTCGGGATAGCGGCGCAGCGTGTCGCCGGTCTCGCCGAGTTCGCGTGCGATTGCCGCGACGACGCGCGGCGACGGCGGATAGGGATTCTCGTTGGTGTTCAGCTTGACGGGGTGTGCGAGCGCGGGCTGCTCGCCCGGCACGTAAGGCACGAGTTGCTGAACGATGTCGCTCCAGTAACGGCTCACCGCTTGGCTCCTGTGGGGCAAAGCGACCAGATTACCGCATGTGCGCGCAGGGCGGGGCGGGCGGGGCCGCCCGGCGGCGCCGGACGGCTCGATGCACCGGAGCGGTGCGATGCGGTCAGTTGCGATGCAGCTGCATCGTCGCGCGGTCGAGTTCGCCCTTGACGACCATCGGCATCACGGCGAGCGCGCGTTCGATCGACGCGTCGATCACGTCCTGTTCCTCGCGGCGCGGCGGCTTCAGCACGAAGTTCGCGACGTCGGGCTTCGCGCCGGCGCGCGCGCTTTCCGGAATCAGGTCGCGCGGATGGCCGATGCCGATCCGCAGCCGCCAGTACTGCTGCGACGACAGGTGGGCGGTGATGTCCTTCAGGCCGTTGTGGCCGCCGCTGCCGCCGCCGAGCTTCAGCTTCACGGTGCCGGGCGGCAGGTCGAGCTCGTCGTGCGCGACGAGGATCTGGTCGGGCAGGATCTTGAAAAATTGCGCGAGCGCGACGACCGACTGGCCGGAGCGGTTCATGTAGGTTTGCGGCTCGAGCAGATGGACTTCTTCGCCGTGCAGGCGCGCTTTCGCGTAGAAGCCGTGGAAGCGGCGCTCGTCGCGCAGCGTCGTGCCGGCTTCGCGGGCGAGCTGGTCGATCAGCCAGAAGCCGGCGTTGTGGCGCGTCGCGGTGTATTCCGCCCCGGGATTGCCGAGGCCGACGATCAGTTTGATCATGACGTTTCGAAGGCGGCAACGGCCGCCTGGGCGCAGAAAAAGAAAAACCCGCCGGGCAAGCCGCGGCGGGTTGCGTCGACCGTTTCGAGAAACGGATCGATGGGGCGCGTGGGCAGCCCGCTCAGGCAGCCGGCGTTTCGCCTTCTGCTGCGTCCGACACGGCACCAGCCGGGACCGTCGCCGATGCGACAACCGGGTTTTCCGCGTCGATGTGCGCGACCAGCGTGACACCCTTCGGCAGCGTGATGTCCTTCGCGTGCAGCGATTGACCGGCTTCGATCTTCGACAGGTCGACTTCGAGGAACTCCGGCAGGTCAGCCGGCAGGCACTCGATTTCGATTTCCGTCGCGACGTGCGAAACGATCGCGCTCGACAGCTTCACGGCCGGGCTGATTTCAGCGTTCAGGAAGTGCAGCGGAGCCTTCGTGTGCAGCTTCTTCTTCGCGTCAACGCGTTGGAAGTCCACGTGCAGCACCAGTTGCTTGAACGGGTGGTATTGCACGTCGCGCAGCAGAACCTGTTGCGACTGGCCAGCCACTTCGAGGTCGAGGATCGACGAGTGGAAAGCTTCCTTCTTCAGGGCGTGCCACAGGGCGTTGTGATCGAGTTCGATCTTTTGCGGGGCTGCTTCGCCACCGTAAACGATACCCGTGGTCTTACCAGCGTTGCGCAGGCGGCGGCTCGCACCCGTACCTTGCTCTTGGCGCTCGAAAGCGACGACTTTCATGTGATTCTCCAATAGCTGCCCGCGACCAGGCAGTAAAACGGGGCCGTCAGATTGCGGCCCCCGATGAAACGGACGGGGTTTCGTCTATCCCGTCCGATTGTGCAAAAAGCGAAGCGTTGCCGCTTCGCTTTCTGCGCATGCTTTGTTCAGTCGATTCGCGATCAGGATTCCGCGAACAGCGACATCACCGAGTCGCCGCGGCGGATCCGCGAGAACGTTTCGGCCAGCAGGCTCGCGCTCGTCAGTGCACGGATCTTCGAGCAGCCGAGCGATTCGGCCGACAGCGGGATCGTGTCGGTGACGACCAGCTCGTCGAGTGCCGAGGCGGCGATGCGGTCGCCTGCGCCACCCGACAGCACCGGGTGCGTCGCGTAGGCGAAGACCTGCTTCGCGCCACGCTCTTTCAGCACTTGTGCGGCCTTGCAGAGCGTGCCTGCCGTATCGACCATGTCGTCCATGATCACGCAGGTGCGGCCTTCGACTTCACCGATGATGTTCATCACTTCGGAGACGTTCGCCTTCGGGCGACGCTTGTCGATGATCGCGAGATCGCAGTTGAGCTGCTTCGCGAGTGCCCGGGCACGCACCACGCCGCCGACGTCCGGCGACACGACGAGCAGATCCGGGTAGTTCTGCTTGCGCAGGTCGCCCAGCAGGATCGGCGTTGCGTAGATGTTGTCGACCGGGATGTCGAAGAAGCCTTGAATCTGGTCGGCGTGCAGATCCATCGTGATGATCCGCTCGACGCCGGCGATTTCCAGCATGTTCGCGACGACTTTCGCCGAGATCGCGACACGCGCCGAACGCGGGCGGCGATCCTGACGGGCGTAACCGAAGTAGGGGATGGCTGCAGTGATCCGGCCGGCGGATGCGCGCTTGAGCGCATCGACCATGATCATCAGTTCCATCAGGTTGTCGTTCGTCGGTGCGCACGTGGATTGCAGGACGAAGACGTCCTTGCCACGCACGTTTTCCTGGATCTCGACCTGGATCTCGCCGTCGGAGAAACGGCTGACCATTGCTTTGCCGAGGGGAATTCCAAGGATCTTGACGACTTCCTGGGCGAGCGCGGGATTCGCGTTGCCAGTAAAAACCATCAGGCCGTCATGGCTGCTCATCGTGCACCTGCTTCGGGCTTAGGCGGGAAATGCGGGAAAATTTTTTGGCAGGGGAGGAAGGACTCGAACCCTCGCATGCCGGAATCAAAATCCGGTGCCTTGACCAACTTGGCGACTCCCCTACACTTAACTGATAACTTCACCGAACTTGTGTAGGCCGTTCGGCAAAGTAAAACTTCATGACGCGAAAGCGAAGAGCGGATGCTCGTTCAGGCTCTCGGCAACTGCACCGTTCCAGCCGGTGGGCAGCTTGGCTTGCGCCGCTTCTGCCTCATGCTTGCTGCGAAACGCTGCAAACACGCTTGCTCCGGAGCCGGTCATCCTCGCGGGGGTCACATCATACAACCATTTGACCACCTGCGCAACTTCCGCGTACTTACTTGTCACAACTTGCTGCATATCGTTCCGACCGAAACTATCTGGCCATCCCGCGTCGCTGCTTTGCTGTGCAAGAAAGTCCGTAATTGTGACGCGCTTCGAATCTCTTGTCAACAACTCATCTGAAAATATTTCAGCGGTTGGGACGTGAACGCGGGGCGTTACAACCAAGAACCAGCGAGTCGGCAATTGTACCTCAGCTAATTCTTCTCCGATACCCTCTGCGAACGCATTTTTTCCAAAAATAAAAAACGGGACATCAGCGCCGAGTTTTACCGCAAGCGACTGGAGTTCGGCACGCGGCAGGTCGAGTTGCCACAGGCGGTTCAGCGCGAGCAGCGTCGTCGCCGCGTCGGAGCTGCCGCCGCCGAGGCCGGCCCCCATCGGCAGGCACTTGTCGATCTCGATGTCGACACCGCGCGCGGTGCCCGTATGCGCTTTCAGCAGGTTGGCCGCGCGCACGACCAGATCGCTTTCCTCGGGCACGCCGGGCACGTCGGTGACGCGCGCGACGCGACCGTCGTCGCGCAGCGTGAAGTGCAGCGTGTCGCCCCAGTTCAGCAACTGGAACACGCTCTGCAGATCGTGATAGCCGTTCGGGCGGCGGCCGGTGATGTGCAGGAACAGGTTGAGTTTCGCGGGCGCAAGGCAGTTGCGCAGCGAGCGGGTCGAATCGGTCATGCGTATGTCTGGGCTGGGCCAGTGCTCACTGATCGAGCACGAGCTTGATGTCGAGCGGCGGTGTCGCGCGCACGAGGTTGACGCGTTTGACGCCCGTGGCCGGGGCATCCGCGTAGGCAAGGTAGTCGATCGTCCAGCCGTCCTGGCGGATCTGCTTGACGCGCGTACCGTCGGCCGGATCGCGCACCGTCTGCGCGGGCGTGGCGGGCGCGGCGGTCGGCAGCAGCCAGTAGCGCAGGCCCGCGAGCGGCAGTTCGAAACCGAGCGTTTTCTGCATCAGGTCGCCGACGTCCGGCGCATATTGCGTCGGATGGTTCGGCAATTCGAGCGATGCCGCCTGCGGCGTCGACTTCACGACCGCGAGCGTCTGGCCGAGCGGGCTGCGCAGCTCGAGCGACACGTCGTCGCCGTGCTCCTGCCAGTCGAAGTTGCCGTACACGTTCTGCGGATTGCCGAGACGGTCGTCGTACCGCACCGCGAAGCGGCCATGGTAAGCGTGCGTGGCGGTAGTCTGCAGCGCCGCGCCGGTTGGCGCGCTGGCCGACGGCGGCGTGCTCGCGCAGCCGGCGAGCACGAGCGCCGTGCCGGCTGCGGCCAGCGTGCGCTGCGCGCGGAAGGACAGGGAAAACGTCGGGAACATCTGCATCAGAGACCGTTGATCTGGAGGCGTTTCAGCGTCTGCACGAGCGTGTCGTTGTCCGGCTCGAGCTTCTGTGCGTCACGCCATGCGGAACGCGCATCGTCCTGCGCGCCGCTCTTCCACAGCACTTCGCCGAGATGCGCGCCGATCTCGGCGTTCGGCTGCAGTTCGTACGCGCGTCGCAGCACCTTCGCCGCGCCGGCCGTATCGCCCATCCGGTACTTCACCCAGCCGAGGCTGTCCATGATGTACGCGTCGTTCGGTGCGAGCGTCATCGCCTTGTCGATCAGCTTGCTGGCTTCAGGGAGCCGCTGGTTGCGATCGGCGAGCGAATAGCCGAGTGCGTTGTACGCCTGCGGATTGTCGGGCTGCGTGCGGATCAGCTCGCGCAGCTGCTTTTCCATCGTCGTGTAGTGGCCGGTCTTTTCGGCCGCCATCGCGTAGTCGTAGCGCAGGTCGGGATCGTCGGGGAAGTCCTGGACCGCCTGCCCGAGCCGTGCCTCGGCTTCCGGGTAACGCTTCGCGGTGAACAGGATCGACGCGTCGGTGCGTGCGACCACTGCCGCATCGCGCGGATCCGTGATCGGCAGGTCGTCGAGCACCTTGCGCGCCTCGTCGGTCTTGCCCTGTTTCTGCAGCAGCTGCGCGCGCGTGATCTGCGCGGGCAGGTAGTGCTGGCTCGTCTGGTCGACCTTGTCGAGCCACTGCGACGCCTGCGCGTCGTTGTTCTGGTCGATCGCGATCTGCGCGAGGTAGATGTAGCCCTGGCCGACGTCGAGGTTCGGCTGCTTGTCGCCGAGCTGGACATACTGCTTCAGGTAGCCGGTCGCTTCGTCGAGCTTCTTCTGCTGGATCTTGATCAGCGCGAGCGCCATCAGCGGCGTCGGATCCTTCGCGTCGAGCTTGCGCATCGTCTCGAACTGCTTCTGCGCGTCGTCGAGGCGATCGTCGGCGAGATAGAGCTGCGACAGCGCGAGCCGCGCATCGCGCGACTTCGGATTCTGCTGAACATACTTCTCGAACGACGTGATGCCCGCCGCGCGTTCCGCCGGCCCCATCTGCGACAGCATCAAAGCCGCCGGCAGGTAGTCGGGGCGGAGCTGCAGCGCCTGCTTCAGCGACTGCGCGGCGCCGTCCTTGTCGTCGACCGCGAGCTGCTGGCGTGCGATCGCGAGCTGCGCTTCGGGCCGGTTCAGGTCGTTCTTCAGCATGTCCTTCAGCACCGCGAGGCCGCCGACGCGGTCGGAGCCGCGCACGAGCAGCGCCTGCAGCGCGAGGATCGCCGGGCCGCGCGTCTCGCCGGTCGCCCGGGCCAGCTCGCGCGCGAGCATCGGCTGTGCGTCGGCCGGCTTGCCGGCGAGCACCAGCAGCGCGGCGTCGACCTGCGACGCGCGATTCGAATCGGGTGCGTACTGGCGCCACAGGTTCGCCGCTGACAGCGCGTCGGCCGGGCTCTGCGCGCCGAGCGCGATCTCGGTCGCACGCTGCGCCATGCGCGGATCGCGCGTGTCGCGGGCGAGCGCGAGGTAGGTCTGGTAGGCCGGCGCGGGCTGGTTACGCTGCAGCGCGACCTCGGCGGCGAGCACCTGGTAGACGATCTGGCTCGTCAGCGGAACGCCGGGGAGATCCTTTTTCTCGTCCGGCATCACATGCTCGAACGCGCCCTGCGACTCCGCGTCGTCCGATGCCGGATCCTGCGCGTGGGCCGGGAAGGCGGTGAGGGTCCAGGCGGCAAACAGCGCGGCGCCGAGTGCACGGCGGACCGGGAAGGCGCGCGCGCCGCGCACGGCGGCGGGACGCTTCTGAAGCAGCTTCGAGGGCAAGGTCATGGAAATCCGTTCGATGTTTCAACCGATTGTAACGCGCTCGCTACAATACACGCACGATCGTGAATCCAGTCTCAGACCCGCAAAACATGCCAGAGTTGCCAGAAGTCGAAGTCACGCGCCGGGGCATCGCGCCCTTTGTCGCGGGCCGCCGCGTCGAGCGTGTCGACGTCCGTACCGAGATGCTGCGCTGGCCCGTGCCGGCCGGGCTCGCCGAGCAGTTGCGTGCGCGCGAGGTGCTCGCCGTCGAGCGTCGCGGCAAGTATCTGCTGTTCGAGGTCGACGCGGGCTGGTTCATCGTGCACCTCGGCATGACGGGCACGCTGCGCGTGCTGCCCGCGGCTGGCGTGCCGGTCGCCGCGAAGCATGACCACATCGACTGGATCTTCGACGAATTCGTGTTGCGGTTCCGCGATCCGCGCCGCTTCGGCGCGGTGCTGTGGCACCCGCGCGAAGCGGGCGACGTGCATGCGCATCCGCTCCTCGCGAGCCTCGGCGCCGAGCCGTTCTCGCCGGCGTTCACCGGCGCGCTGCTGCATGCGCGCACGCGCGGCCGGACCGTGTCGGTCAAGCAGGCGCTGCTCGCGGGCGACATGGTCGTCGGCGTCGGCAACATCTATGCGTCGGAGAGCCTGTTTCGCGCCGGCATCCGGCCGACGACGGCCGCCGGCAAGGTGTCGCTGCCGCGCTACGAGCGTTTGGCCGACGCGGTGCGCGCGACGCTTGCCGACGCGATCGAGCGAGGCGGCAGCACGTTGCGCGATTTCGTCGGCAGCAACGGCGAAAGCGGCTATTTCCAGCTCGACTGCTTCGTCTACGATCGTGCGGGCCAGCCATGCCGCGTATGCAACACGCCGATCCGCCAGATCGTGCAGGGCCAGCGGTCGACCTATTTCTGCCCGACCTGCCAGCGTTGAAACCTTTTTCCACAATTAGATCACTTGAAGCCGCCCCGCATCGCCCCCGCTCCGTTCCCCGTCACGCCGCTGCATCGCACGTTCGCCACGCGCCTGGTCGCGTGGCAGCGCGAGCATGGCCGCCACGACCTGCCGTGGCAGAACACCCGTGATCCGTACCGGATCTGGCTGTCGGAAATCATGCTGCAGCAGACGCAGGTATCGACCGTCATCCCGTATTACACGCGCTTTCTCGAACGCTACCCCGACGTCGCCGCGCTCGCGGCCGCACCGACCGACGACGTGATGGCGCTCTGGGCGGGGCTCGGCTACTACTCGCGCGCGCGCAACCTGCATCGCTGCGCGCAGGTCGTCGTCGCCGAGCACGGCGGTGCGTTTCCGGCGACGCCTGACGCGCTGGCCGAATTGCCGGGCATCGGCCGCTCGACGGCCGCGGCGATCGCGTCGTTTGCGTACGGCGCGCGCGCGACGATTCTCGACGGCAACGTGAAGCGCGTGCTGGCGCGGGTGTTCGGCGTCGAAGGCTTTCCGGGCGAGAAGCGCGTCGAGAACGACATGTGGGCGCTCGCCGAATCGCTGTTGCCCGACGCCGCGAACGCGGCCGACGTGAGTGCGTATACGCAGGGCCTGATGGATCTCGGCGCGACGCTGTGCGTGCGCGGCAAGCCCGATTGCGCGCGCTGCCCGTTCGCGGGCGACTGCGTCGCGCAATCGACGGGCCGCCAGCGCGAACTGCCGGCCGCGCGGCCGAAGAAGGCCGTGCCGACCCGCAAGACCTGGATGCTCGTGCTGCGCGACGGTGACGCGGTGCTGCTCGAGCGGCGGCCGCCGACCGGCATCTGGGGCGGCCTGTGGAGCCTGCCGCAAGCGGACGGCGACGCCGCGCTCGCGGAACTCGCACGCGGCTTCGGTGGCGGCGGCACGGTGCCGCTCGCGCCGCTCACGCACACGTTTACGCATTTCCGGCTCGAGATCGAGCCGCGGCTGAGCGACATGACCGACGGCGGCGGGCTGCCTTCCGGCGCGCGGGACGCGGACACCGCCTGGGTGCCGCTAAGCCGGCTCGACGCGTATGGCGTGCCGGCGCCCGTGCGCAAGCTGCTCGATGCGCTGAGCGGGCCGCTGCTGTAACGAAGGGGGAGGGGCGCGGCGCATGCCGCGCTTTCAGGGGAACGTCGGACGCTCGTGGTTTTTCGTGCGGACGGAAGTCGCCCTGGGTTGGCTGGCGCGAAGGGGCCGTCGGGGGCGATTCGGAACTCGCCGGCCCGGCTTTTCGCCCGGAAGGAAGCCCCTCGTTGGATGCCCTCTCCCGGATAACTCAGGCAAAGCGACAGGTCCCGCGCTCGCTATAACCAGCCGTGCCGGTCGAGCACGTGATGCACGGCATCGATGCGCGCGCCGACGTCCGGAAACTCCATCAGCTTCTGCCGCGCGCGCAGGTCGAGCGGCAGCAGTTCGGCGAGACGGTTCGATACCCAGCTCGGATCGTCGAGCCGGAACGGTTCGCCGAACGGCATCTTCTGCGGATCGGACTTCTTCAGCGCGTCGATGATGCGCTCGAGCACCTCGGCGCACGAGCCGAACTGCGCGAGCGCCTGCTCGCCTTCGAGCGGGATGTCGTCCGGCAGCGGCTCCGCGATGCCGACCAGCAGCCCGTTGCCTTCGACGCGGTACGACAACAGCTCGAAACGCTGCGTACCGACCGCCTGCAGGTACAGCATGCCGAATTCACCGGTATCGCATTCGGTGATGCGCGCCATGCAGCCGATGGTCTCGGGCACCGACACGGCGCCGTCCTGCGCGACTTCCGGCCCGCTCTTCAGCAGGCACACGCCGAACGGTGCATCGTCGCGCAGGCACGCGCGGGCCATGTCGAGATAGCGCGCCTCGAACACCTTGAGCGGGAGCAGGCCCCCCGGGAACAGCACCGTGTGCAGCGGAAACAGCGGCAGGTCGATCAGGGTGGTCGATAGGGAGGACATGGCGCGCGGGCGGTGGGGCGGGCGTCGCTAGGGTCGGTCGACCTCGGAGACGAGCCGCGACGACGCGTCGACATCCAGTGGCGCGTCACGATGCCGCACGATCACGTTCGCGTCGTGCGCAAGGCGCGCGGCGAGCGTTTCCGCGATGAACACCGATCGATGCTGGCCGCCCGTGCAGCCGATGGCGACGGTCAGGTAGCTGCGGTTGTCATCGCGGAAGTGCGGCAGCCATTTCATCAGGAACGCATGGATGTCGTCGATCATCTGGTGGACGATCGGCAGTGCGTCGAGAAAGGCGATGACCGGCTGGTCGAGCCCGGTGAGCGGGCGCAACTCGTGGTCGTAGTACGGATTCGGCAGCGCGCGCACGTCGAACATCAGGTCGGCGTCGAGCGGCACGCCGCGCTTGAAGCCGAACGATTCGAACATCACCATCAGGTCGTTGTTCTTCTGCTCGATGAAGCGCTTGACCCAAGTACGCAGCGCGTTCGCGCGCAGCGTGCTGGTGTCGATCTGGTGGCCGAATTCGGCGAGCGGCGCGACGAGCTCGCGCTCGCGCTCGATCGCTTCCTCGAGCGACGACAGCAGGCCGACGTCCGCATCGTGCGACAGCGAGCCGGACAGCGGATGGCGGCGGCGCGTCTCGGAGAAGCGCTGGATCAGCGCCTGGGTGCTCGCGTTGAGGAACAGCACGCGCACGTCGTGCTCGCGCGACAGCTCGCGGATCAGGCCGGGCATTTCGTCGAGCGACGCGCTCGAGCGCGCGTCGATCGCGACCGCGAGCCGGCGCTGGCCATCCTCGCCGAGGTAGCGGGCGAGTTCGGGGAGCACGTGCGGCGGCAGGTTGTCGACGCAGTAATAGCCTGCGTCTTCGAGCGCGTTCAGCGCGACGGACTTGCCTGAGCCGGAGATGCCGGTGATGAGGACGATGCGCATGGGAAGCAGAGAATCCTGACGTTTCATCATAGCACCGGCTCGACGCGTCGGCGTGGCGTGGCCGGCGCGTGCGGTTACACCAGTTTGCCGGGGAACTGACTGTCGGGATCTTGCATCGCGAGTCGTTGCCGATCCATGAAATCGCGCAATGTGTCGATTCCGCGCAACTGCAGGATCGTGTTCCGGACGGCCGCCTCGACGAGCACCGCGAGGTTGCGGCCGGCCGCGACCTGGATCGTGACCTTGCTGATCGGCAGGCCGAGCACGTCGACCGTCTGGCTTTCGAGCGGCAGGCGCTGGAATTCGCCGTCAGGGCGCCGAACCAACTGGACGATCAGTTTCAGCTTCATTTTCCGCCGCACGGCGGTTTCGCCGAAGATCGTCTTGATGTCGAGCAGGCCCAGACCACGCACTTCGAGCAGGTTCTGCAGCAGCGGCGGGCAGCGCCCTTCGACGAAATCGGGGCCAAGTCGGACGAAATCGACCGCGTCGTCGGCGACGAGGCCGTGGCCGCGGCTGATCAGCTCGAGGCCGAGCTCGCTCTTGCCGAGGCCCGAATCGCCGGTCAGCAGCACGCCCATCCCGAGGATGTCGATGAACACGCCGTGCAGCGTCGCGCGCGGCGCGAGGATGCGCGACATGTAGAGCCGCAGGCTGTCGATCACCGCGGCGGCCGACATGGGCGTGGTGAACAGCGGGGTCGACGAGCGCGTGCAGCGCAGCACGAGCTCGGGCGGCGCCGCGGCGCCGCCGGCGACGACGAGGAACGGCGGTTCGAGCGCGATCAGCTCGGCCATGTGGCGCGAGCGGTCTTCGTCGGTTTGTCGCTGGTAGTAGTCGATTTCGGCTTCGCCGAGCACCTGGATCCGGTTCGGGTGGATCAGGTTCAAGTGGCCGACGAGGTCGGCGCTCGAGGTTGCATTGCCGACGGTGTCGGCCGAAAAACCGCGCTCCCAGCCTTCATGCCCCGTCAGCCAGCTCAGTTTCAGCGTGGCCGCGTTGTCGTCGAAGATGCTCTGGGCGTTGATGCTGGACGTATCCATGACTCTCGTCACTCCAATGGGCCGGTGCGTGCGCGCGGCGACGGACGTCGCCATGCCGGGCCGGCGCCGGGCGGCCCTGAACGGCGGCGTGTGCCGCCGCGTACGGGAAAATATTCCGCCCGGATCAACTCAAGGTTGCCACTGAGTGAGCAGGCGATGCAACTCGGCGATATCCGTTTCGTTGTGCAGACGCTCGCGCGCGTCGCGATCGGACAGCAGTTGCGCGATTTCCGACAGGATCTCGAGGTGCTGCTGGGTGGCTTGCTCGGGCACGAGCAGGAAGATCAGGAGACCGACCGGCTGGCCGTCGGGGGCTTCGAACGGGATTGCATCGGCGAGCCGGACGAACGCGGCGAGCGGGTGCTTGAGACCCTTGATGCGCCCGTGCGGAATCGCGACGCCTTCGCCGAGCCCGGTCGAGCCGAGGCGCTCGCGCGCGAACAGGTTGTCCGTGACGGTGCTGCGGGCGATGCCGTTCTGATTCTCGAACATCAGCCCGGCTTGTTCGAACACGCGTTTCTTGCTGGTGACTGAGAGGTCGATGACGACGTTCTCTATGGGCAGGATTTTGGCTAGGCGATTCATGTTGGCAGGCGATTGGGCGGCCTGGGGTCTCCTTGCGGCGGCAGACTGATTATCCATGTTCGGCGATATCAAGGCGTTCGGCATCGGCAACCTGCAAGGCAGCTACCGCATCCAGCGCCCCCCGGCGATAACCGGAACATTATAGAGCACAGCCGCGTGCGTGGCGCAGCGCGGAAGGACCGGTTGCACCCCTGCGCGGAGTCGCAAAAAAAACGCCCGGCGAACCGGGCGACGTGTGTGTTGCAGGGAAGGTTACTGCGGCGGCAGTTCGATCTGGTCGATCGACGGTTGAAGCTTGATCGGGTCGTGCGCGTGCGTTTGCAGACGCTCCATGTGCTTGACGACCTGGCGGTCCAGCTTGTCGATCAGCAGGTCGATCGCTGCATACAGGTTACCGTTCGCGCTTTCGACGAAGATGTCCTTGCCCTTCAGGTGCAGGTTGATTTCCGCGCGCTGCTGCTTGTCCTTTTCCTTGTGGTTGTCGACCGAGAGGATCACAGTGCCATCGATCACCTGATCGCTATGCCGTAGCACCCGGTCCAGCTTGGTGATCACGTATTCGCGAATTGCAGGCGTGACTTCGAGATGATGTCCACTGATCTTCAGGTTCATAGTGCTTCTCCAAGCGAGTGACCACCCGGCCGCATCGAGGCGGCGCTCCGGTCGACTTGCCCGTGCCGCACGAAGGCGGCGTATCGCGGACAGGTCGCCCGGCCTGTTCCCCGTGTGCGCGGTGGTCGGGACACGCCTGCCGCCGGGCAGGCAGCAGGCTTAAAGAGACTTGCGCAGATTCACTGCCGGGATCTTGAGGGCTTCGCGATACTTCGCAACCGTGCGGCGCGCGACCACGAATCCCTGTTCTGCCAGCAGCTCGGCAATGCGGCTGTCCGAAAGTGGCGATTTAGGGTCTTCAGCTCCTATCAGTTGCTTGATGAGGGCTCGGATGGCTGTCGACGAAGCGGCGCCACCGGTGTCGGTCGAGACGTGAGATCCGAAGAAGTACTTAAATTCAAGCGTCCCGAACGGGGTCAGCATGTACTTCCCGGTTGTCACACGGCTGACAGTCGACTCGTGTAGGCCCAGCGTATCAGCTATTTCCCGCAAAACCAAGGGGCGCATGGCAATTTCACCGTGCGCAAAGAAGTTCTTTTGACGCTCGACAATGGCCTGCGCGACACGCAGGATCGTGTCGAAACGCTGCTGGATGTTCTTGATTAGCCAGCGTGCTTCCTGGAGCTGCTGCTTGAGCGAACCGGCCGACGGATCGCCGCGGCTGTTGCGCAGGATGTTCGCGTAAAGGTTGTTGATCCGCAGGCGCGGCACGACCTCCGGGTTGAGCTCCGCGAGCCATCCCTGGCCGGCCTTCTTCACGATGATGTCGGGCACGACGTAGTCGGCCTCGGCCTTGCCGTACGCGGCGCCGGGGAACGGCTCCAGCGAGCGGATCAGCGTGTGCGCGTCGCGCAGCGCGTCGTCGCTCGCCTTCAGGTGCTTGCGCAGCCGCGTGAAGTCGCGGGCGGCGAGCAGTTCGAGATGCTGCGACACGATCTCGAGCGCGAGCGTGCGTGTCGGGGACGGATCGAGGCGCAGCAGCTGGAGCTTCAGGCATTCGGACGCCGAGCGCGCACCGACCCCGGCCGGATCGAAGCTGTGCAGCAGCGCGAGCGCCGCGTTCAGTTCGTCGCAGTCGATTTCCAGCTCGGGCGGCAGGTCGGCGAGTACTTCATCGAGCGTGGCGGTCAGGTAGCCGTCGTCGTCGAGCGATTCGATCAGGAACATCACGAGCGCGCGGTCGCGCGGGCCGGCCTGCGTGACGCGCAATTGCGCGGACAGGTGGTCGCGCAGCGACGTCGCCGCTTCCTGCACCTGCAGCGGCGGGAGGTCGTCGTCGTCGGATGCGCCGCTCGAGCGGCCGTATTCGTCGAGGTTCCACTGCGGGCCGTCGTTGCCGTCGCCGGATGCATAACCGTCGTATTCGTCCGCGCCGGCCGGCTCGTCGCGCTCGGCACGATCGCTCGACGAACTGCTGCCGTTGGCCGCGACGGGCTCGGTGTTCTGCGCGGGAGGCGTCTGCGCGATCAGCGATCCGTCCGCAGCAACACGCAGCGGGCTCGCGATCCATTCATCGTCGTTCTCGAGCAGCGGGTTCTGCGCGACGGCCATCGCGACTTCCTGCTGCAATTCGAGCGTCGACAACTGCAGGAGCCGGATCGACTGCTGTAGCTGGGGCGTCAGCGCCAGATGTTGCGACAGGCGGAGTTGAAGGCTGGCTTTCATGGCAAGGAGGGAGTCATACCGGCAGTTTGCCACGACCCAGGCGCGTTGAGCCATCCGCGATTACGCGCGGCGCGCCGCCCGGCCGCGGGCATGGCCGCGAAGCGGGGCGCGGCACCGCGCGGCGACGCCGGGCGGGGTGCAGCCAGCCACGAGGAGGAGTTACATCCGGAAGTGTTCGCCGAGGTACACGCGGCGTACGCTTTCGTTTTCGATGATTTCGCTCGGCGCACCGGCGGCGAGCACCGAGCCGTCGCTGATGATGTACGCGTGGTCGCAGATGCCGAGCGTTTCGCGGACGTTGTGATCGGTAATCAGCACGCCGATGTTGCGCTGCTTCAGGAACTTGACGATCTTCTGGATCTCGAGCACCGCGATCGGGTCGACGCCGGCGAACGGTTCGTCGAGCAGGATGAAGTTCGGGTTGGTGGCCAGCGCGCGCGCGATTTCGACCCGGCGCCGCTCGCCGCCCGACAGCGACAGCGCGGGATTCTCGCGCAGGTGGCCGATCTGCAGCTCGTCGAGCAGCGCTTCGGCGCGCGACGAGATCGCGTCCTTCGACAGCCGCTTGCCGTCTTCGCCGTGCTGCAGCTCGAGCACCGCGCGGATGTTCTCCTCGACGGTCAGCTTGCGGAACACGGACGCTTCCTGCGGCAGGTACGACAGGCCGAGCGACGCGCGCTTGTGGATCGGCAGCAGGCTGATCGAGCTGCCGTTCAGCGAGATCTCGCCGGCGTCGAGCGGCACCAGGCCGACGATCATGTAGAACGACGTGGTCTTGCCGGCGCCGTTCGGGCCGAGCAGGCCGACGACTTCGCCGCTTTTCACGTCGAGCGACACGTCCTTGACGACCGTGCGCGAGCCGTAGCGCTTCTTCAGGTTGCGGACGACGAGCGAGCTCGTCGTGCCGGCCGGCTGGCGGTTCGGTAGCGCGTTCATTGGCCCGGCGCCCCCTGGATCGTGGTCGACGGCGACAGCTTTGCCGGCGCGCCGTTCAGCGGCGCGGGGCCGCCGTTCTTCGGCGACAGCATCGCGCGCACGCGGCCGTTCGGGTTGCCCGGCGCGGCGACGTCCTTGCCGCCCTTCGCGGTGTAGAAGTCGCGCTGGCCGTCGTACGTGATCACGCTGCCGTGCACGGTATCGGCGACGGTCGACGTACCCTGCAGGCGGCGCACGGTCGCGGCGGTGGTCAGCGTGGTCAGGTCCTGCTTGCCGTCGTAGTCGATGCGCTCGGCGTCGCCGTCGATGTACTCGTCGAGGCCTTCGCGCTTCTGGCGGAACGTCGCGTGTTTCTTGCCGCTGCCGAACGAAGTGGCGTACTGATAGCCTTCCGGGTCCTGGCGCACTTCGACGCGATCGCCCTTGATGATGATCGTGCCCTTCGTGATCACGACGTTGCCGGTCGCGACCGTGACCTGCTTCAGGTCGTCATAGGTCAGGTTGTCGGCCTCGACGTTGATCGGCTTGCCTTGGTCGGCCTTCTCGGCATGGGCGAGCGGCGCCAGCCCGACCAGCGGGAGCGCCACGAGCGTCGCGGCAAGCGCGGCGCGGACGGCGCGCGCAGCGCCGCCGGAAATCTGTCGAGGGAACGATTCGTTCATGCAGTCACGTGAGGGATGCGTCACTTGGGTTGACCTTTCGAGCCGCCGGACGTGTCCTGCGCGGCGATCGTGCCGCGCACGTTGCCGTAAAGCTCGATGACCCGGGTGACGTTGTTGTACTTCATGCCGTCGGTCGCGTTGACGAGCGACAGGCCGCGCTGAAGTTTAACCGGCTTTTCGGTCTGGATCACATCGTCATTGACGAAGATCCGGAAATGCTGGGAATCAGCCTGCATCTGCGGATCGCCGCCGCCGGCCGCGCGCAGGATACGCGCGTCGTCGTACAAATCGACGATCGACACGTCGCCGTTGACGGTGCCGCGCTTCGAGGTGGTCGTCACGACCGGCTTGCCGGGCTGGAACGCGCGCATGGCCGGATCGGTCAGGTCGCTGTCTTCGGTGTCTTCGTAATGGATCAGCTTCGCGGCCGTCAGCCGGTACTGGGTCGCGCCCGACTGGTCGAGCTCGGTGACCGAGAAGTTGTCGGCGAAATAGTCGGGCGTGTGGCGCTTCGGCTGCACGGTGCCCTCGCCGGGCGGCGGCAGCGTGGCCTGCAGCAGCCACCAGGTGATGCCCGCGAGCGCGGCGACCGCGACGAGCGGCAGCAACTGGGTCCAGCGGAAATGCGTGTTCATCCGTCAGGCTCCGCAGGCGGCCGCGAGCAGCGCGTCGTAGCGGCGCTGTGCGCGCAGGATCGCGTCGCAGACTTCGCGGACGGCGCCGTGGCCGCCGCGGGCCTCGGCCACCCAGTGTGCGCGGGCGATCACCTCGGGGTGCGCGTTCGCGGGGGCCGTCGCGAAGCCGCAGCGCAGCATCACGGGCAGGTCGGGCCAGTCGTCGCCCATGTAGCCGCACTGGTCGGCGGTGAGGCCGAGCGACGCGATCAGGTCGGCGAACACGGCGAGCTTGTTCTCGACGCCCTGGAACAGGTGCGCGATCTTCATTTCCTTCGCACGCGCCGCGACGATCTCCGAGCGGCGGCCCGTGATGATCGCGGTTGCGATGCCGGCTTCGCCGAGCAGCTTCACGCCGTGGCCGTCGAGCGAATTGAACGACTTCATCGCGTCGCCGGCCGCGGTAAACAGCAGGCCGCCGTCGGTCAGCACACCGTCGACGTCGAAAATCATCAGCTTCACGCGGCTCGCGCGTTCGGCCGCAGTCAGCGCTGCGCTCATCAGATCACCTTCTTCGAAAACAGGTCGTGCATGTTCAGCGCGCCGATCAGCACGCCGTCGGCATCGACCACCAGCATCTGGTTGATCCGGTGGCGCTCCATCAGTTCCACGGCCTCGACCGCCAGGTGATCCGGCGCAACCGTGCGCGGGTCGCGCGTCATCACGTCGGTGATCGGCAGCGTGCGGAAGTCGCCGTCGCGCGCGAGCACGCGGCGCAGGTCGCCATCGGTGAAGATGCCCGCGACCTTGCCGCCGGCGTCGACCACGGCGGTCATGCCGAGGCGCTTCGCGGTGATCTGGAACAGGGCGTCCGACAGCGTCGCGTCGAGCCCGACGGACGGGACGTCGTCGCCCGAGCGCATCACGTCGCGCACGTAGGTGAGCAGGCGTCGGCCGAGTGCGCCGCCCGGGTGCGAGCGCGCGAAATCCTCGGAGCCGAAGCCGCGCGCGTCGAGCACCGCCACGGCGAGCGCGTCGCCGAGCGCGAGCGCGGCGGTCGTGCTCGCGGTGGGCGCGAGGTTCATCGGGCAGGCCTCTTTCGAGACCGCGGCGTTCAGGTTCACGTCGGCGAGCGTGCCGAGGCTCGATTCCGCGCGGCCCGTGATCGCGATCAGCTTCGCGCCGATCCGCTTCACGAGCGGCAGGATCGCCACGAGTTCTTCCGATTCGCCGGAATAGGAGATGCCGATGAAGACGTCGTCGGAGGTGACCATCCCGAGGTCGCCGTGGCTGGCCTCGGCAGGATGGACGAAGAAGGCCGGCGTACCGGTGCTGGCCAGCGTGGCCGCGATCTTGCGGGCAATATGCCCCGATTTGCCGATACCAGACACCACCACGCGGCCGCGGCAGCCGAGCAGCAGCGCGACGGCCTGGACGAAGCCGCCGTCGAGCTGGTCGCGCAGCGCGCGCACGGCGTCCGCCTCGATGTCGAGCACGTCGCGGGCGAGCGCGAGCGCCCGGTCATCATTGATTTTCGCTATCATGCGCGGAGTATAGCAAAGGCGTTTGTTCGCCGCGCCGGGCCTTCGGACTCGTCCGAGGTCGCCTGACCACCGCCACCACCCGCGCCCGCATTGCCGTGGCCCCGACGAACGAGGACGCTTCGCCCGTGATTTCCCCGCTCGAAATGACCCTGCTGCTGCTGCTGGCCTCAGTGGTGGGCGTCGTCGTATTCCGCTCGTTGAACCTGCCGCCGATGCTCGGCTACCTGACCGTCGGCATCCTGGTCGGCCCGCATGCGTTCGGCATCGCGGCGGATCTGGAACGGGCCGAGCATCTCGCGGAATTCGGCGTGGTGTTCCTGATGTTTTCGATCGGCCTCGAATTCTCGCTGGCGAAGCTGAGGGCGATGCAGCGGCTCGTGTTCGGGCTCGGGCTGCTGCAGGTCGTCGCGACGCTCGTGCTCGCGCTCGTGCTGGGCATGCTGTTCGAGCACTGGGTGCACATCACGTGGCAGGGCAGCATCGCGCTCGGCGGCGCGCTCGCGATGTCGTCGACGGCGATCGTGTCGAAGATGCTCGCCGAGCGGCTCGAGATCGAGACCGAGCACGGCCGCAACATCTTCGGCGTGCTGCTGTTCCAGGATCTCGCGGTGGTGCCGCTGCTGATCGTGATCGCCGCGTTCGGCGCCGAGTCGTCGAAGGACCTCGCGATCACGCTCGGCTTCGCGGCCGTCAAGATCGTGATCGCGCTCACGCTGCTGCTGGTCATCGGCCAGCGTTTCATGACGCGCTGGCTCAACGTCGTCGCACGGCGCCGCTCGCAGGAACTGTTCGTGCTGAACCTGCTGCTCGTCACGCTCGGCGCCGCATTCATCACCGACCGCTTCGGCCTGTCGCTCGCGCTCGGCGCGTTCATCGCGGGGATGCTGATCTCCGAGACGCCGTTCCGCCATCAGGTGGAGGAGGACATCAAGCCGTTCCGCGACGTGCTGCTCGGCCTGTTCTTCGTGACGACCGGGATGCTGCTCGACCCGCGCGTGATCTGGGAGCACCCGTTCCTCGTGCTCGGTTTCTTCGTCGGGCAGATCCTGTTCAAGGCGACGATGATCGCCGGGCTCGCGCGGCTGTTCGGCGCGACGCCGGGCGTCGCGATGCGTACCGGCATCGGGCTCGCGCAGGCCGGCGAATTCGGCTTCGTGCTGCTGAACCTGATCCTCGACCGGCATCTCGTCGATTCGACGCTGCTGCAGGCGATCCTCGCGTCGATGCTGCTGTCGATGCTCGCGGCGCCGTTCCTGATCCAGAACGCCGACCGGATCGTGATGCGGCTGTCGTCGACCGAATGGATGCAGCAGTCGCTGCAGATGACGCGGATCGCGACGCAAAGCCTCAAGCAGCGCGGCCACGTGATCATCTGCGGCTACGGCCGCGCCGGCCAGAACCTGGCGCGGATGCTCGAACAGGAAGGCATTTCGTACGTCGCGCTCGACCTCGATCCCGATCGCGTGAGCGCGGCCGCAGCTGCCGGCGAATCGGTCGTGTTCGGCGACGCGGCGCGCCGCGAGTCGCTGCTCGCGGCCGGTATCCACCGCGCGGCGGCGGTGGCGATCACCTATGCGAACACGCCGTCCGCGCTGCGCGTGCTGCATCACGTGCACGAACTCGAGCCGACGCTGCCCGCGATCGTGCGCACCGTCGACGACGCCGATCTCGAGAAGCTGCTCGCAGCCGGCGCGACCGAGGTGATTCCGGAGATCGTCGAGGGCAGCCTGATGCTCGCGTCGCACACGCTGGTGCTGGTCGGCGTGCCGATGCGCAAGGTCGTGCGGCGCGTCGAGGAGATGCGCGACGAACGCTACAGCCTGCTGCGCGGCTATTTCCGCGGCGCGGACGACGCGGACGACGACGACCACGAGCAGGTGCGGCTACAATCGGTGCCGGTCGATGCGCGTGCGGACGCGGTCGGGCGTTCGCTGGAAGAACTGGGGCTGTATGCACTCGGGCTCGAAGTCACGGCGATCCGCCGGCACGGTATCCGCGGCGTCGAACCCGATCCGCAAACCAAGCTGCGCGCGAGCGACATCGTCGTGCTGCGCGGGCTGCCCGAGGCGCTCGCGCTTGCGGAGGAGCGGCTGTCGCGCCATCGGCGCGATCCGCCGGCCGCGGCCGCCTGAGCCGCGCTTGGTTTGATAACCTGACCCGTATTTATTCGAAACGGTGCCCGATCTTCGCGCACCGTTTTTTTCGGAGAGTTTCATGCCGCATTCGTCGTCGGGCGCACCGCTCGATCCGGTCGCCTTCATCCACAGCCAGATCCGCACGGTGCCCGACTGGCCGCAGCCGGGCGTGATGTTCCGCGACATTACGACGCTGCTGCAGAGCCCGAAGGCGCTGCGCATCCTCGTCGACCTGTTCGTCGAGCGCTATGTCGATGCGAAGCTCGACTACGTCGCGGGCCTCGATGCGCGCGGCTTCATCATCGCGCCGATCGTCGCGTACGAGCTGAGCGTCGGCTTCGTGCCGATCCGCAAGGTCGGCAAGCTGCCGTACAAGACGCGCTCGGAATCGTATGACCTCGAATACGGCAGCGCAACGGTCGAGATCCATGAAGATGCGTGTCGCCCCGGCGACCGCGTGATCATCATGGACGACCTGATCGCGACCGGCGGCACGATGATGGCAGGGCGCAACCTGCTGCAGCGGCTCGGCGCGGAAGTCGTCGAGGGCGCGGCGATCATCGACCTGCCCGATCTCGGCGGCTCGGCGCTGCTGCGCAATGCGGGACTGCCGGTTTATACCGTCACCGAATTCGCCGGCCACTGAACGCCGGCCAGCCTGAGCTTCCACGTCACGCAGCGAGGTCACGATGCCCAACTTCATGCTGTTTCTCGCCACGTCGATCGCGATCACGTTCGCGCCGGGGCCCGACAACCTGCAGGTGCTCGCACGCGGCATCTCGCAGGGCCGCGCGGCCGGCTTCGTCGCCGCGCTCGGCTTCACGGCCGGGATCCTGTTCCATACGACGCTCGCGGCGCTCGGCGTCGCGGCCGTGCTGCGTTCGTCGCCGGTCGCGTTCCAGATCCTGAAGCTCGCCGGCGCCGCCTACCTCGTGTGGATCGGCATCAAGGCGCTGCGCAGCCAGGGGCTCTCGAATGCGCACGCGCGCCCGCCTCAGCCGCTCGGCACGATCTTCCGGCAGAGCGTGATCGGCAACCTGATGAACCCGAAGGTCACGCTGTTCTTCGTCGTGTTCCTGCCGCAGTTCGTCGATCCGCACGGCGCGCAGAGCGTCACGCTGCAGATGTTCGAACTCGGCGCGCTGTTCATGCTGCAGACGGCCGCGGTCTTCTCGCTGTTCGGCGTCGGCGCGGGCATGATCGGCGCATGGCTGAAGCGCCGCCCGAAGGCCGGCGTGTGGCTCGACCGGATCGCCGGCGCGACGTTCATCGCGATCGGCATCCGCGTGGCGCTGAAGGACTGACAGACGATGACGTTTCCGTGCATTGCGGCTGCGCGCCGCTTCGATCCCGCTGCGCACCTGCGTTTCGAGATTGCCGGCCAGGCGGTCGGCTGGGTGCGCCGCGACGACGTCGCGATGCTGGCGCGCTGGCCCGACGTGTTCGAGCTGACGGATGAGCGCGTCGTGCTGTCGGCGCGCTACGATTCGGTCGACGCACGCAGCATGGCGCTGGCGAGCGCGATCGGTGCGCTCGCGGCCGAAGGCGCGATTCCCGGCTGGCGCGACGAGATCTACGCGATCCGCAACCGCTTCGACGACCCGCCGCTCGCGTACATCGAGCGCGCCGCGTCGCGCTTCTTCGGTACGCAGACTTACGCGGTGCATCTGAACGGCATCGTAGAATATGAGGTTGCGCCGGGCGAGCCGTCCGCCGCGGCCGTCCCGCAGATGTGGCTCGGCCGCCGCAGCGAGACCAAGGCAACCGATCCCGGCATGCTCGACAACGTCGTCGCGGGCGGGATCGGCTGGGGGCTGGGCGTTCACGAGACGCTCGCGAAGGAATGCTGGGAAGAAGCCGGCATTCCGGCCGAACTGGCCGCGCGCGCGATCGCCGGCCGCGCGGTGCAGGTGCTGTGCTCGCTGCCGGAAGGCACGCAGTCCGAACTGATCTTCGTGTACGACCTGCCGCTGCCGCGCGACTTCGCGCCGCGCAACCAGGACGGCGAAGTGGCCGAGCACCTGCTGGCCGGCGTGCCCGAGGTGATCGGCTGGCTGCGCGCCGGCCGCGCGACGATGGATGCGAGCCTCGCGACGCTCGATACGCTGCTGCGCCACCGCTGGATCCCGGCGGCCGACGCGGCGGGCATCGACGCCCTGTTCGCACCGGCCGCGTGACGCGTGCCGCGCGCGCAGCCTGGCGGCGCGAACGGGCAATTTGACGAATACGGAAACGAAGGGAGTAGCGGTCATGCCGACCGATCACAGCTTTATCTTGAAACTGTCGTGCCCCGACCGGCACGGCATCGTCCATGCGGTCACGGGCTTCCTGTTCGAGCGCAGCAACAACATCCTCGATTCGGCGCAGTTCGGCGACAGCCGCACCAGCGAGTTCTTCATGCGCGTGCACTTCGTGCAGGACGGCGGCGGCGCGGATGCCGCGACGGCGCTCGACACGCTTCGCAAGGAATTCGCGCCGCTCGCCGAACAGTTCTCGATGCGCTGGGAGCTGCATGACGCGGCCGTGAAGCCGCGCGTCGTGATCATGGTGTCGAAGATCGGCCACTGCCTGAACGACCTGCTGTTCCGCTATCGCACCGGCCAGCTGCCCATCGAGATCCCGGCGATCGTGTCGAACCACAAGGAGTTCTACCAGCTTGCCGCGAGCTACAACATCCCGTTCCATCACTTTCCGCTGGTCGGCGGCTCGTCCGATGCCGCGAAGGCCGCGCAGGAGGCGCGCGTGCTGGAAGTGATCGACGAGCACCAGGCCGATCTCGTCGTGCTCGCGCGCTACATGCAGATCCTGTCGCCGAACCTGTGCAAGCAGCTCGCCGGCCGCGCGATCAACATCCACCATTCGTTCCTGCCGAGCTTCAAGGGCGCGAAGCCGTACTACCAGGCGTTCGACCGCGGCGTGAAGCTGATCGGCGCGACCGCGCACTACGTGACGACCGATCTCGACGAAGGCCCGATCATCGAGCAGGAAGTCGAGCGCGTCGACCACAGCATGACGCCCGACCAGCTGACCGCGATCGGCCGCGACGTCGAATGCGTGACGCTGGCGCGCGCGGTGAAGTGGCACGTCGAGCACCGGATCGTGCTGAACGGGACGAAGACGGTCGTGTTCCGCTGATGTGTTGAATGCCGATTGCCGGCCGTCGGCTGGCGGGCAATCACAAACAAAAACGCCGCGCCCTTCACGGGGCGCGGCGTTTTTTTATCGCTGTTGGCGGGCGGGCTGCTTCAGATCAGCCGCAGCAGGTACAGCTCGCGCTTCAGGTACGCGTAGAAGATCGGCGCGGCGATCACGCCCGGCAGCCCGAACGCGGCCTCCATGATCAGCATCGCGAGCAGCAGCTCCCATGCGCGCGACTCGATCTGGCCGCCGATGATCTTCGCGTTCAGGAAGTATTCGAGCTTGTGGATGACCACGAGGAACGCCAGCGACGCGATCGCGGTGCCCATGCTGACCGACAGCGACACGGCGACGATCAGCGTGTTCGAGATCAGGTTGCCGATCACGGGCAGCAGGCCGACGATGAACGTGACGAGCACGAGCGTTTTCGACAGCGGCAGCCGCTGGTGGAAGATCGGCAGCGCGACGAGCAGGTAGATGCCCGTGAACACCGCGTTGATCGCCGAGATCTTGATCTGCGCGAACACGATCCGGCGGAATGCGTCGGCGAAGCGCGACACGCGCGTGACGAGCGCCGTGGACAGCGGCCGGCGCACCTTGCCGTGCTCGACGCCGATCGCGATCATCGCGCCGATGATCATCCCGAACAGCACGTGGCCGAAGCCGCGCGCGACGCTCTTGCCGCTTTGCTGGAGCTGATCCATGTGCGAGTGCATCAGCACGGCGGCCTTCGTCTTCATCTGCTCGACGTCGACGGGCAGCAGGTTCGCGATCCAGGCCGGCGTGCGGGCGCGGGTCTGCTCGACGATCTGCATCAGCTGGTCGAGCAGGCTTTGCAGGTTCGGCACCGTGCGCTCGAAGTGTTCGATGATGCCGATCGTCAGGCCCGTCAACGCGCCGACGATCGCGATCGACAGCAGCACGACGGCGACCCAGCGCGCGCGCATGCTCGTGGTATGGCGTTCGATCACGGGGGCGATCGTGTGGATCAGCTGGTAGACCAGCAGGCCGGCCAGCAGCCCGCCGAGCAGCTTGAGTTCGATCACGAGCCACATCGCGAGGATCGCGAACGCATAGCTGCCGATCTCGAGCGCCGACAGCTTCGGCAGGCTGAAGTCGCTCGTCAGCCGCACGCTGCGCAGGTGCGGTTCGCGATTCTGCGCATCGCGCGACGAGTCTGGTTGCTTCTCCATCGTGGATTCCTGTCGTTCGTGTGTCATGCCGCGGAATGCGCGGCAGAGCCGTGTTCGCCCGGCGCCGCACCGGATTGGTGCGTACGGCGAACCTTACGACCGTAAAGTATAGCTGCCATTATGGTCCGCAACGGGGCCGTTTGGCGCGTGGTGTAAACGCAGGAGGGAAAACGAGAAGGGGCCGGTTCGGCGGTGCGCAAGGGCGCGCGGCCGGGCGGCCGCGCGCGGGAGGGCAGGCAGGCGCGACGCGTCAGCCGGCCGCGACTTTGCGGGCCGTGCGCTTGAGCAGCGGCGCGAGATATTTGCCGGTAAAGCTCGCCTTCGTTTTCGCGACCTGCTCGGGCGTGCCCTGCGCGATGATCTGGCCGCCGCCGGCACCGCCTTCGGGGCCGAGGTCGATCACCCAGTCGGCCGTCTTGATCACGTCGAGGTTGTGCTCGATGATCACGACCGTGTTGCCCTGGTCGCGCAGCCGGTGGATCACTTCCAGCAGCAGGGCGATGTCGTGGAAGTGCAGGCCGGTGGTCGGCTCGTCGAGGATGTACAGCGTGCGGCCGGTGTCGCGCTTGGAGAGCTCGAGCGACAGCTTCACGCGCTGCGCCTCGCCGCCCGACAGCGTCGTGGCCGACTGGCCGAGGCGGATGTAGCCGAGGCCGACGTCGAGCAGCGTCTTCAGCTTGCGCGCGATGACCGGCACCGCGCTGAAGAACTCATACGCGTGCTCGACCGTCATGTCGAGCACTTCGCTGATGTTCTTGCCCTTGTACTGCACTTCGAGCGTTTCGCGGTTGTAGCGCTTGCCGTGGCACACGTCGCACGGCACGTAGACGTCCGGCAGGAAGTGCATTTCCACCTTCAGCACGCCGTCGCCCTGGCACGATTCGCAACGGCCGCCCTTCACGTTGAACGAGAAACGGCCCGGATCGTAGCCGCGCTCCTTCGAGGTCGGCACGCCCGAGAACAGCTCGCGGATCGGCGTGAACAGGCCCGTATACGTGGCCGGGTTCGAGCGCGGCGTGCGGCCGATCGGCGACTGGTCGACGTTGATCACCTTGTCAAAGTGCTCGAGGCCCTCGATCGCCTCGTGCGGCGCCGGCTCGGCCGACGAACCGTACAGGTGGCGCGCGACCGCGTGATACAGCGTGTCGTTGATCAGCGTCGACTTGCCGGAGCCCGACACGCCGGTGATGCAGGTCAGCAGGCCGACCGGCAGCTCCAGATCGACGTGCTTCAGGTTGTTGCCGTGTGCGTCGATGATGCGCAGCATACGCTCGGGATCGGGGGCCAGCCGCTCGTCCGGGTACTCGATCACGCGTTTGCCGAGCAGGTACTGGCCGGTGAGCGACTGCGGATTCGACTGCACCTGCTTCGGCGTGCCCTCGGCCACGATCACGCCGCCGTGCTCGCCGGCGCCCGGGCCCATGTCGACGACGTAGTCGGCGGTGCGGATCATGTCCTCGTCGTGCTCGACGACGATCACCGAGTTGCCGAGGTCGCGCAGGTGCTTGAGGGTCGCGATCAGGCGGTCGTTGTCGCGCTGGTGCAGGCCGATCGACGGCTCGTCGAGCACGTACATCACGCCCGTGAGACCCGAGCCGATCTGCGACGCGAGCCGGATGCGCTGCGCCTCGCCGCCCGACAGGGTTTCCGCGCTGCGCTCGAGCGACAGGTAGTCGAGGCCGACGTTGTTCAGGAAGGTGAGGCGCGCGACGATTTCCTTGATGACCTTGTCGGCGATCTCGCGTTTCGCGCCGTCGAGCGACAGCCCGTCGAAATAGCCGAGCGCGTCGCGCAGCGGCCAGCCGCTGATTTCGAAGATGCCGCGCGCGTAGTCGCCCGTGCCGATCCGCACGTGGCGCGCTTCGCGGCGCAGGCGCGTGCCGTCGCACGACGGGCACGGCTGGTTGTTCTGGTACTTCGACAGCTCTTCGCGCACCGCGACCGAATCGGTCTCGCGGTAGCGGCGCTCGAGGTTCGGGATGATCCCCTCGAACACGTGCTCGCGGATCGTCGTGCGGCCGCGTTCGTTGATGTACGAAAACGGGATCGTCTGCTTGCCCGAGCCGAACAGCAGCACCTTCCGGATCTTTTCCGGCAGATCCTCGAACGCGGCGTCGATGTCGAATTCGTAGAACGCCGCGAGACTCTGCAGCATCTGGAAGTAGAACTGGTTGCGGCGGTCCCAGCCTTTCACGGCGCCGGCGGCGAGCGACAGCGACGGGTGCGCGACGACCCGCTTCGGGTCGAAGAACGTGATCTGGCCGAGGCCGTCGCATTCCGGGCACGCGCCCATCGGGTTGTTGAACGAGAACAGGCGCGGCTCGAGCTCCTGCAGCGAGTACGAGCAGATCGGGCATGCGAACTTCGAGCTGAACAGGTACTCGCGGTCGGTGTCCATCTCGAGCGCGATCGCGCGGCCGTCGGCGAGGCGCAGCGCCGTCTCGAACGACTCGGCGAGGCGCTGCTTCATGTCCGGGCGCACCTTGAGACGATCGACGACGACGTCGATCGTGTGCTTGTCGTTCTTCTTCAGCTTCGGCAGCGACTCGACCTCGTAGATCTTCGCGACGCCTTCGTTCGCGGCGCCGCCGCCCGAGCGCACGCGAAAGCGCACGAAACCCTGCGCCTGCATGTCCTCGAACAGCTCGGCATGCTCGCCCTTGCGGTCCGCGACGACGGGCGCGAGGATCATCAGCTTGGTTTCCTCGGGCAGCGCGAGCGCGGCGTCGACCATCTGCGACACGCTTTGCGCTTCCAGCGGGATGTCGTGGTCGGGGCAGTACGGCGTGCCGACACGTGCGAACAAAAGTCGCAGGTAGTCGTGGATTTCCGTGACCGTGCCGACGGTCGAACGCGGGTTGTGGGACGTCGCCTTCTGCTCGATCGAGATCGCCGGCGACAGGCCTTCGATCAGGTCGACGTCGGGTTTCTCCATCAGCTGCAGGAACTGGCGGGCATACGCGGACAGGCTTTCGACGTAGCGGCGCTGACCCTCGGCATAAAGGGTATCGAACGCGAGCGACGACTTGCCCGACCCGGACAACCCGGTAATCACGACCAGCTTGTGGCGCGGCAGGTCGAGATTGACGTTTTTCAGGTTGTGGGTACGAGCCCCACGGATGCGGATCTGTTCCATGAACCTGGCGAAAATGGAGGGAACCAAACCTGCTACTATAACGGCTTTTCGAGGCCGTCGTTTGGGGTCCCCAGCCTTAGCAGCAGGTGGCAGCAAGATGGCGCCTGCGCCGGGAAAAGTGGCCGCAGCGGCCGCGCCGCGCGGTTCCGGGCAGCCTGCGGGCGGCCTGAATCCTGCCCCGACGTGTTGCCGGCCAAGCCTCCCGGGCCGCTGGTCCTGATCTTCCGCCGCCCGGTGTCGGGCGGGCATTCCGATCATTCGAAATTCATTCCCGATGTCCAATCCGTCTGCCACGTCTTCCCGCATGACCGCGCCCGAATTGCGCGCGACCACGTCGCTCGCGGCGATCTTCGCGCTGCGCATGCTCGGCCTGTTCATGATCATGCCGGTGTTCTCGGTCTACGCGAAAACCATCCCGGGCGGCGACAACGTGCTGCTCGTCGGCATCGCGCTCGGGGCCTACGGCGTCACGCAGTCGCTGTTCTATATCTTCTACGGCTGGGCGTCCGACAAGTTCGGCCGCAAGCCGGTGATCGCGACCGGCCTCGTGATCTTCGCGATCGGCAGCTTCGTTGCCGCGTCCGCGCACGACATCACGTGGATCATCGTCGGCCGCGTGATCCAGGGGATGGGCGCGGTGTCGTCCGCGGTGCTCGCGTTCATCGCCGACCTGACCTCCGAGCAGAACCGCACGAAGGCGATGGCGATGGTCGGCGGCTCGATTGGCGTGTCGTTCGCGGTCGCGATCGTCGGTGCGCCGATCGTGTTCCACTGGGTCGGGATGAGCGGGCTGTTCGCGATCGTCGGCGTGCTGTCGATCCTCGCGATCGGCGTCGTGCTGTGGATCGTGCCCGATGCGGCCAAGCCCGTGCACGTGCCCGCGCCGTTCGCCGAGGTGCTGCACAACGTCGAGCTGCTGCGCCTGAACTTCGGCGTGCTGGTGCTGCATGCCACGCAGACGGCGCTGTTTCTCGTCGTGCCGCGCCTGCTCGTCGACGGCGGCCTGCCGGTCGCCTCGCACTGGAAGGTCTACCTGCCGGTGATGGGGCTCGCGTTCGTGATGATGGTCCCGGCGATCATCGTCGCGGAAAAACGGGGCAAGATGAAGCCGGTGCTGCTCGGCGGCATCCTGGCTATCCTGATTGGCCAATTGCTGCTGGGCAGCGCGCCGCATACCATCCTGATTGTGGCGGCGGTTCTTTTCGTCTACTTCCTCGGCTTCAACATCCTGGAAGCGTCGCAGCCGTCGCTCGTGTCGAAGCTCGCGCCCGGTTCGCGCAAGGGCGCGGCCACGGGTGTGTACAACACCACGCAGTCGGTCGGGCTCGCGCTCGGCGGCATCGTGGGCGGCTGGCTGCTGAAGCACGGTGGCGCCAATACGGTGTTCTACACGTGTTCGGGGCTCGTTGCCGCGTGGCTTATAATCGCGGCCAGCATGAAAGCGCCGCCGCGCAAGGCCTGAACTCATTTCGGGCAGGCACCGGCGACTTTCGCCGGCTTGCCCCGGCGGGCCGCACCGACAGCATGAGCGGGCGGCCCGGCATCGAATTTACTGGAGAAACACATGGCATCCGTCAACAAGGTCATCCTCGTCGGCAATCTCGGCGCCGATCCTGAAGTCCGTTACCTGCCGAGCGGCGACGCGGTTGCGAACATCCGTCTCGCGACGACCGACCGCTACAAGGACAAGGCGAGCGGCGATTTCAAGGAAATGACCGAGTGGCATCGCGTCGCGTTCTTCGGCCGCCTGGCGGAAATCGTCAGCGAGTACCTGAAGAAGGGGTCGTCGGTCTATATCGAAGGCCGCATCCGCACGCGCAAGTGGCAGGGTCAGGACGGCCAGGATCGTTACTCGACCGAAATCGTCGCTGACCAGATGCAGATGCTCGGCGGCCGCGGTGCGGGCGGCGGTGGTGGTGGCGGCGGTGACGAAGGCGGTTACGGCGGCGGCTACGGTGGTGGTGGCGGCGGTGGCCGTGGCGAGCAGATGGAGCGCGGCGGTGGCGGCGGCGGTCGTGCCGGCGGCGCAGCGCGTGGCGGTGCAGGCGGCGGCGCGCAAAGCCGTCCGAGCGCACCGGCAGGCGGCGGCTTCGACGAGATGGACGACGATATTCCGTTCTAGGAGGAACGTTAGTTCCTAGTGTAAGGATAGACCTGAATTTTCGAGCTAAATCAATGATTTAGCCCGGATTTTCGGGTCTTTTTTCGTTTACACATTTTTCGATCTAGGCGGAACATGCCTAATCGGTAAAAAATGGGCTCCGTTCGTCGAGTGGAGCCTAGCGTGACCCGATACGCAATTCGTGAAGTTCGTCTTGAAAGCGGCGAACGCGTTCCGTTCTTGGTGTACGGAGATCCGGTTGGGTTGCCGGTACCGGAGATTCTGGAATACACGCTAGCCAAGCTACGTGCTCGTGGGCTCCGACGTGCGAGCATTCGTCACAGGGTCGAAGCGCTCGGCCTGACACTTCAATTTCTCTCTGATCATCGCATTGACCTTGTCTTAAGAGCGAGCGATCAGATTTTCCTGTCCCTGAATGAGCTAGTTGCGCTGGCTGATCGGTGCCGGACACCCACCGGGAGCCGAGCAGCCAACTTAGTCGTTGGTTCCGCTTATGCAGCAGTTCGTTATGCAACAGCGGTCGATTACATGCTTTGGGTTTTCGAGCCGGTCATCGCTCGAATGTCTGAGGTAGCTGCACGGCACGTTGCACTTCTCGCATTACAAAGATTTGTAGTCCGTTCTCGCTCAGTTTCCCCGCGAGCGCGTGGCCGGAATTCGCAAACTGACGGTGAACGTCGTGGCCTCCACGACGACCAGCGGGCGCTGTTTCTCAAAGTAATTCAACCTGATGATCAGGGTAATCCGTTCGATGCTAGGACCAGAGCGCGAAATCACGCTCTGTTGTTGATCGCGTTCAAGCTAGGTGTCCGTTCGGGGGAAGTGCGCGGTTTAAAAAAAGCAGATCTTAATCTCGATAGCGCGCCCGCCGAATTAACGATCATGCCGCGTTACCACGATCCTGATGACAAAAGGAGAGATCCGGCCGCAGCGAAGACATTGGGACGGCTGTTGTATATCGACGAGGAGCTTGCAATTGTATTGGAACGCTGGCTAGGAGAAAGAAGCAACAGAATGCTGTGGCCTCGAGCTCACCGGAACCCTTATGTCTTCGTGAATCGATACGGTGATGCCATGGAAGGGCGTGGATACAGAAGGATTGTACACGCCGGAGACACTACGCGCTGAATCCTTTTGCGGTTGTTAGGGGGTGTGCGCAAGACATATTTTTTGCCAGAACGATGGACGACTTGTCGAACACCAACCTTGATTCATCGGCTGGATGTTTTTATGTTGCAAACATCATAACCTTTGACAAGGATCTTTCCGACATTCTGAAAATCACCGCATTGCGTGCGCTAGGAATCAGTCGAAAAACGACGCATGTAGTCCCGGTTTACGATTCCCCTATTGAAACTTGGATGCAAACGCACTTGAGTCCAAATCGGCTCGACAGAATTCATCACATCTTTACAGAGGACGCACACAAATTGCGTGCCGCGCAGAGGGATCGAGGAATAATTGAGGAGGTTCTTAAAAGCGATCGAGCTCGGCTCGCAAAACTACTCGCCTTGCAAAAGAGCGGAGAAAGAATCTGAAATTGCCGTGGCATCGAGTTGAGCAATATCCAGTGTGTCGTAGTCGCCCATCGTCACCTGAATTCCCAGCGGGCGAGCCCGATTGCTCCGACGCAACGAGAGACAATCGAGCGTCCACGTGAACCTACCTCTGTCACTTGAAGCCATGGAATCGCCAGAAGTCATTGGAACGATTTTGGAGTCAATTCAATGCATTATTGCCGAATCGCATGATGGGCCAAACTTGAAGTGAGGCGGAGACCGAGCAAATGGCTACTTTGATCTGTTCCTACGCTCCGTGTGGCGGTGAGTTGCTTCATACGACGGACGCGCTGAACTGGACGTACGCCCGCTTGCGTGACTAAGTTGACGCGCACTGGTAAACAAGTTCCATCTCATGACGATGCAAAAAATGATATGGCACCGTTTATCTCGAAAAGTTTGCATTTCCTGACAGTCAGCATTCGGTATCATCGTATGATGATATGAATGCTCGCCACTTGGAGGGGGCATTTCGTTTGTGAGGGGGCGGGCCGCCTCCAAGTCCGGCTAGACCAACAAGACAGGACGATAACGTATGCCGCCGCTCTCCTTTGCCGAGATCGCGAAGCAATTCTTTGCGCTTCAAAATAACCGACTCTTCACGATCAAGACACCTCTGTCTGGACGGTCCGATCTCGTATTGACTGAATTTCGATGCGAGGAAGGGCTGGGCCAGTTGTTCGAAATTCAGCTCAAGCTGGCTTCGCAGGATCCGAACATCGAGCTCAAGAAGCTGATCGGAAAACCGGTCACAGTAACCCTGCAATTGACCGACGCGATCGCGAGCTCCGAGGAACGTTATTTCCACGGCTACGTGACGGATTTTGAGCACACGGGCATGGACGGTGGCCTCGCGATCTACGAAGCGACTGCTCGGCCATGGATCGCGTTCATGGATCGGCGGCAGGACATCAGAATCTTCCAAGAGCAAACGGTCGAAGAAATTCTGATTGCAGTATTTCAACGCTATCGAAAGTTCGGCGATGTAGAGATACGACTACAGAAACCGACCGCGAACCGCAGCTACTGTACGCAGTACAAGGAAACGGATCTGGCGTTCGCTTTGCGTCTCATTCAGGAAGAAGGGCTGTTCTTCTATTTCGAACACAAGAAAGATGCCCACACGCTGATCATTACCGATACGTCAACGAACGCCCAGCCGATCTCCGGGCGTAGTCCGATGCTGCGGTACTCGACCGACGAAATACTGGACGATGAACAAGTGGTCACGTCGTTCGTTGCGCGCCGGCAATTGACGTCCGGCAGCACGACGCTCAAAACCGGTGACTACAAGGCACCGGCTGCGAGACGCTTGGTCGAGCGCGACACTGGCATTAACCAGGGCGAAGTCGACAACTACGAGGTCTATGATTATCTGGGCGCCCACGGCTTCCCTGACAGTGACCGCGGCGAACAGTTGGCGAGGTTCCGCACTGAAGCACTCGCTGCACATAGCAAGTTTTTCGTCGGCGCCACTCATTGCCGGCGGATCGAGCCCGATCGCTACGTACAGATCGAGGCCCACTACGACCATGAACGCGCGCAGCCCGAGGATCGCCAGTTTCTGGTGACCTGGGTCCGACATCACGGTACGAACAACTATCAGGCGCAGCCCGGCGTCGCGACGTACGCCAACGAGTTCCGCTGCATTCGCAAGAAGATCCCTTATCGTCCGCTTCTGACGATTCCTCGGCCGGCTATTGTCGGTGTCCAGACCGCTACCGTGGTTGGCCCTCAAGGTCAGGAAATCTACACCGACGAACTCGGTCGCGTAAAAGTGCAGTTCCCATGGGACCGATTGGGCAAAAGCGATCAGGGTAGTTCATGTTGGGTGCGCGTCTCACAGCCGTGGGCGAGCGCAGGGTTCGGGATGATTCAGTTGCCCCGCATCGGTGACGAAGTCGTCATCGCTTTCGGTGATGGAAATCCCGATCGCCCTCTGATTATCTCGTCCGTCTACAACGCCCGGAATACGCCGCCGTGGAGTTTGCCAGCAAACGCAACGCAGAGCGGGATATTGACGCGCTCGAGCACGGGCGGTGACGTCAATACAGCCAATGCGCTTCGCTTCGAAGATAGGAAGGGACAGGAAGAAGTCTGGCTGCATGCGGAGAAGGATCAGCGTATCGAGGTCGAAAACGACGAGTCGCATTCGGTTGGTGTCGATCGACAAAAATCCGTTGGACAGGACGAGAAGGCGCAGATCGGCCGGAACTGGACGCTCTCGACCGGAGGCGTCAAGGTTGAGACGGTTGGGCTGGCATCGGTACAAAGCGTTGGTCTCGGCAAGATGCTCAACGTTGGACTTGCCTACAACGTCAACGTCGGCGGTCTGTTCTTGCGCAATGTCGTGTTGCAGATGGCGAGCACGGTCGGGATGAGCCGCACGGATCGCGTCGTAGAGGACTGGACCGCGCACGTAGGTCACACCTATACGGTAACGGTGCGCGGCAAGGCGGTCGGGGACGCAGTCAAGAAGGATCAGGAGGCGCCGCTCGATGTCTCGCCGGATTTCAGTCCGCAACTTCCGGATCACGTCACAAGCGCCGATAGCAACCAGATCAGGATTACAGATCAGGGCCAGGCGAGTCTGTCGGGTTCATCGACTGCGCAACTGATCGGCCCAGGGGGGACGGTTACGATTGATGCAGCAGGCATCCATCTCAAGGGCAAGGGTATTTATCTCGAAGGGCCGGTAACGCAAAGCGGCGGCAGCGCCAAGGGTCTTGCGCCCGTGACCGAGGCTGATTGCGCGGAGTGTGCCAAAAAGACCCAGTCGGCGCACCCTGTCGATGTAGCGACCGGCCAGAAACTGCTCACTCACGATGATTTCACGCTACCCGGCCGGGTGCCAATCCGCTGGAATCGGCGTTACCGTAGTGCAGACCAGCGGACGGGCAGTTTCGGTGTTGCTTGGAAGCTCCAGTATTCGACCGAAGTTCAACGGCAGACGACTGCTGGAATATCGAGGTTGGTCTATTTTGACCTCGACGGCCGTCAGTTGCATTTCCCGCTACTTGAGCTCGGCGAGGAATATTTCCATCCAGTCGAGAAATTCACGCTCGCGCGCCTTGACGATAACGAAAGCGGGCAGCGTTACGCGATTCGCTTCCCAAGCGGAATCATCGAAACATATGATCAGCATCCGGCTGACGCGATGTGTTGGCAACTTGCCCGGTATGAAACTCGGGATGGCCAAGCTCTGACGTTCGGTTATACGTCGACGGGTAGCCTCCGGGAGGTACGAAATAACGTTCATACGGTGACGTGCCAACACGATGAATCCGGCCGCATCACTGAAGTCCATTGGGTAGACGAGCACGGCGATTCAAAACGGAAACTTGCTGCATATCGCTACGATGAAAATGGTGACCTGATCCAAGCGATCGATCAGGGTAATCGAACTTGGCGGTACGCTTATCAGCATCACCTGCTGACCCGTTACGAGATGCCGGCGGGCGCGACCTTCGTGTCCGAATGGGACGGCGATACACCGCAATCGCGCTGCGTACGTACCTACGCATATACCCGAAACGAAGACGGCAAGCCAACAGTCACGCGCGACACACGCTTCGACTACCAGACGTCGGTTCGGATGACGCGTGTCACCGACATGCTTGGGAACGCAACGACGTATCGGTACAACGGGCTGTGGGCGGTCGACCAGATCACCTACCCAAACGGCAGCACAGAAACAACCGAATTCGACGAAACCGGCAACATTGTCGGGCGGACGGACGCGCTGGGCCGAACAACGCAAGCGGTATGCGATGCACAGGGTAGCCCGGTCGCAATTCGGGATGCCGCGGGTCACTTGACGCGAATCGAGTACAACGATCTGAATCTGCCGGTGCGCATCACGGATCCTGCCGGCCAGATCTGGCAGCGCGAGTACGACGCAGACGGACATCTTGTGAAGGAAATCGATCCGCTGGGGAATTCTGCAAGCACCGTATTCGAGAATGCCCTCCCGGTCACGCACACGGATGCTCTTGGTAACGTGACTCGTACTCAGTGGAACGAGGCTGGCCAATTGATCGCCCGTACAGACTGTTCGGGATTCACGACGCAGTATTCGTACGATGAGTTTGGTCGCCTAACCAGCCAGACGAACGCGTTGGGTCAAACGAGCAAATTCCACGGCAACGTCTCGGGAAAGCCGGCTGCCGTCGAACCCGCAGGGCTCGGCGTCTGGAAGACCGAGTACGATCAAGCGGGACGAGCAATTGCACATGTCGATCCACTGGGACGAACGACGCGTGTGACCTGGGATGAGTATGGCCAATCTGTTGGCGTCTCGGATCCAATGGGTGGTCGGACCTCGTTCCAATACGATGAGCTTGGACGGCTTGTTCGTTTGACGAACGCGAAAGGCGAGCACTGTACGTTCCGTTACGACGCTCAGGGACGTATCGTGGAGCAGACTGGATTCGACGGCCGTCGACAGCAGGTCGCATATAACGCTGCAGGCGAACAGATCGAGCAAATCGATTACGGCCAAGACGGGCAAATGCGCACAGTGCTGCTGTACGACAATCTCGGCCGTCCGATCGAGCGGCGCCTTGGCGATGGCACGAGCACGGCGTTCATCTATGACGAACGAGGTTTGCTCAAGCAATTGCACCATCGACCGGCAATCGGCGTCGAGTCACAAATCACTTACGAGTACGATGCCGCAGGGCGACGAGTCGCTGAGCTGCAAGCACACCACGGCCGCGTCTGGAGACTCCAGCATCAACTTGACGCGATTGGCAACCGCAGCCAGACCATGTTGCCGGACGGGAGCGTGCTGACTTGGCAGCGCTACGGCCGCGGACATATCCACGGATTGCTGTTGGATGGCGGGGTGCTAGCGAGCTTTGAGCGCGATGCATTGCATCGAACGATTCAGAGTACACAGGGACCGATCGCACAACTTTTCCAATATACCGATGCCGGTCAGTTGGCATCGCAACGATTGCAGGACCTCGACGAGCGCGGCGAGCCACGCGCAGAACCGCGACCGTGGCGCTCATGGGAGTACGACCCGAGCGGGCAATTGACCCGATTGGCGGACGCTTGGCGTGGTGACAAGCGGTACCACTATGATCCGCTCGCCCGCTTGATTGGTATCGCCCGAACAGGAGGGGAAGCAAGTGCTGAGGTGACAAACGAAGCGTTCCAGTACGATCAGGCAGGGAACCTATTGGCGCAAAGTGCAAATGGCGCGGTGTTGGAGTCCGCGGCTTTGATCGGGCCGAACGTGATCGGCGATCGGCTGTCTCGTTTTGTCGATGCGAACGGAGAGACGCGCACGCTATTCGAGTTTACTTACGACGGGCATGGCAACCGGATCGGACAGACGGTACAAGCTGGGCGAGAAGCGTCCCCTCCTCAACCTGCGTCGAGCCTGATTGGTAGGCTATTGTCGAGACAGGACTCTCCCGGCGGGCAGGAAATCACGGCCGCGCCACGCTCGACGCGATACTGGTACGACGGTGCGCATCAACTCTCAGGCGTTGAGCATGCTGACGGTACCCGAACCGAATACAGATACGACGCAATTGGCCGACGAATTGCGAAAATCCACACGCCTGCAAACGAAGCACCTCGAACGACGTTGTTCACTTGGGACGGCGATTGGATGCTGCAGGAAGTGTTGGCAGGTGCGTCGCCCCGAGACGATTCGGTGATTACATATATTCCGCATCCAGACCACAGGGGGCCACTGGCAAAGCTTGAGGGTGGTAAGCGCTATCACTATCTAAGCGATCATTTGGGCACGCCGCAAGAACTCGTAGACGACGAGCGTAAGGTGGTATGGGCCGTCGATCTCAAAGGCTATGGTCAAGCGCGGATGCATATTGCAGAGGAAATTGATAATCCGATTCGATTCCCAGGGCAGTATCGCGATCTGGAATCCGGCTTGTACTACAACCGATATCGGTATTACGATCCTCAAGTAGGGCGGTACATTAATCAAGACCCGATCGG
The DNA here is from genome assembly GCF_002223095.1 of Burkholderia sp. AU33803. Lineage (NCBI taxonomy): Bacteria > Pseudomonadati > Pseudomonadota > Betaproteobacteria > Burkholderiales > Burkholderiaceae > Burkholderia > Burkholderia sp. AU33803. The sequence goes on along the minus strand of NZ_NKFJ01000005.1, from coordinate 640,183 downwards.
GATTGTTGGTGGTATAAACAAATTTGCATATGCCGAATCGAATCCGGCGTCTGAATATGATCCGCTTGGGTTGTATACGCCAGGTAAGGATGGAGTTACCGGTGTTGACGCAGATGGAGTTCCGACGTTTGATGAATCGAATCCGAGATTCCATTCATACAATGTGGTTAATTCTTGTCAAAAGACGAATCCAAAGTGCAACTACAAGAGTGCAGTTGAAGGATTGCTTCGATATCCTGCTCCCGGTGCGTCGGGGGAACCCATCAAGAATGGACAGGAAAGCTTTGCGTTACCGGTAGGGTACGTGCATCATGTTGTCAAGGATGGTGGTGCGACGGTAATCAACGTTACCGAGCCAGGGCGCCACTTGCTCTCACCAGGGATTGTCAGGCGATGGGTATCGGACGACGGTAATTCAATCAGTATCCATACTTACGGCGAGGGAACCGGATATCTCCCGAAGATTAATGAATGGGCTGCTGATTCGTTGTGGGGTAAAGTCGATGCGAACATATTTAAATATATGGGGTGTCAAGGAGATAAAAAGTGAGATTCTCTGAGTTGCTTGGGGCGAGCTTGACAGCCGCAATTGTGGGCGGAGTGTTGATTGGGCTTCTTTCCATTCGGGACTTTGGGATTGTCTCGCTTTTGTTCGCCGTCGTTGCGTTTGTGGTTGCATTTTTTTCGGCAATGGTTTTGTCTTACCCGATGGCTTGGGTGAAGGCGGTGATTCCATCAGGCGCGATTTTCCCTGTGGTTATCATCGCTGGTGGAGTTGCGGCTGCACTTATTCTTGCAGTGCTCACGAAGGCATCGTGGGCGGACATGTTGGCGATCAACAAGATGTTGTTGCTGTATTCGGCCATTGGTGTTGTGTGCGCGATTTCTGCTTTTGGTTACATTGAGAGGTCCGTGATTTTTGAAGGACTACGTAAGTTATTCGGATAGATAGCGTGACGCGGAGGCTGCATTGACAAAGCCGATCATTCGCAAGGGTGATTCAACTGATCATGGCGGCTTGGTGCTCGAAGGCTTCGAGCGTGCTGACCTAAACGGTCGCCCACCGGCAGGTATTGGACACATGGTTGCGTGCCCGAAATGCAGTGGTGTCTTTCCCATTGTCCAGGGTTCGAACCAGTATGCGATAGATGGTCGACCGGTAGCGCTGGATGGGATGAAGACCGCGTGTGGCGCCGCGCTAATAGCGACTCAACAGACGTTTGTCGTGAGTAGTTGAATCTGACAGGCTCTTGCTGTCTGGGGAGCCGAGCTACCGTCACCAAATGCATGCCTGCAATACCGGCACGTCGATTGGGACTGGAGATTTGCAAGCTGTGCTCAATGACGAGGCGCTAGTGTAGCGTTCGACACGGGGATCCTGCAGGAGCGCTTGATCTTCGACTGAACCCTGCCAAAAAGCGATCGCTACGCCGAGAGCATGATGCGCTTGTTATCGTATACCGTTGCCTATAGGATATGAACCTTGAGCGACGTAGTCGATTCGGTGGTGAGCAGCCCGCCGTTCGAGACGCGAGGGTTCACGATTTCGATCGCATCGGTCATCGTACAAAGGGCTTGCCTAGTCTTTGCTGGACGGTTCGTTACAAGTGGCCATCATCGTTCATTGGAATTTGTGGCGCTTCAAGAGGTTGGCAGATTTTTTACAGTGGCATGTTCCGCTAACCGTTCTAAGAGGAACGTTAGTCCCCAGTGCAAGGATGGACCCGAATTTCTGAGCTAAATCAACGATTTAGCCTGGAGCTTCGGGTCTTTTTTCGTTTGCACATTTTTCGATCCAGGCGGAACGTGCCTGATCGGCAAAAAATGGGTTCCGTTCGTCGAATGGAGCCTGGCGTGACCCGATACGCAATTCGTGAAGTTCGTCTTGAGAACGGCGAACGCTTACCTCTGTGGGTGCATGCGGACCCACTGGGTTTGCCGGTTCCAGAGATCGTGGAATATGCCATCGCGAAGCTACGTGCGTGTGGGCTTCGACGCAGGAGCATTCACCATCGAGCCGAAGCGTTCGGGCTGCTTCTCTTTGAGCGTTGTATGAGCGCGGCAATTGACAAGCGTTCATGCGGAGGTGCACTGAAATTTCCCTCGGCTCTTTGATGTGCTGAAACGAGTTCGTCAAGCGGTGCAGTCTGCAGCTGGTTGTCATGGCGTTCGAGCAATCTGGCCGTAACCGGAACCAAGTCCGCTTTCATGCTCCATCCGGTGTTGGCGCGAGCGCGTAAGGCGAGTTCACCGAGCATCACGTCGGCAGTGCTAAAAACGGACAATTCGCCTTTGCCGAATCCGGCGTCGAAGAGGTAGAACGACGCGAACATCGTCCGAACAATTGTGCCCAAATGAAATGCCGTGCCGTGCTCAGTACGTAGCGTGGAAGCAAAGATGGTTACGAAGCGATAGATCGATTAGCGCGTGTGTTGAGAGACGAGCTACTCTGCTGAGATCGGCTCCCCGAGTATTCGATACCATTGGAATAAGCGATTTAACCGACCCTATTTCTTATTCGCTCAGCCGACACATTTTCCTGCGTGGTGTGGCTGAGCGGTTCATGGCTTCCGTTATCGGGAAGCTACCTCTTTGGCGCGAACATCGGCGGATGCGCGACTATAGCCTCGCACGTAGTACAGCACGACGAGCAAGGCAATCCACGCTGGACCGACGATGAGCGCAATCTTGGTGTCGGAGTGAAATGCCATGACGATCAGCACCGCGACCAGGAATAGTCCTGCGAGATAGGACGTGTACGGGAAGAAGGGTACCCGCAACGTCATCCGGTTCACCTCGCTTCGCGACACGGACTTTCGGAATCCGATCTGCGCAAGCAGAATGACGCCCCATGTCCAGACCGAACTGAACGCGGAAATCGCACTCAGCCACGTGAACACTTCGGTCGGGGCCAAATAGTTGAGCGCCACGCCAACGAAGAGAAGCGCCACGGATATCAGAATCGCCCGACGTGGGACCCCATTGTCGGACGTGTTGGCTAGCGACGCGGGAGCCTGACCTTGCTGCGCCAGATTGAACAGCATACGGCCGGTGCTGAAAATGCCGCTGTTGCAAGACGACAATGCAGCAGTTAGAACGACAAAATTCACGATGCCGGCTGCAGCGGGAACGCCCATTCTGTCAAACAACATGACGAAGGGACTTCCTTGGCTGCCGATTTCGTTCCACGGGTAAATGGCCATGATGACGAACAGGGCGCCGACGTAGAAAATCAGAATCCGCCAGAACACCGAGTTGACTGCGCGTGATAGCGACTTCTTCGGATTTTTCGCCTCGCCTGCTGTCAGGCCAAGCATTTCGATCCCACCGTACGAGAACGCGACCATCGGTAACGCCAACATCAATCCCGAGAGACCATGGGGGAAAAAGCCGCCGTTCGTCCAGAGATTGTGAAGACCCGTGGCGACGCCGCCATTTCCGATGCCAAAGAAGATCGCGCCGAAGCCAGAAACGATCATCAGAATGATCGTCGCGACCTTCACCAGCGCAAACCAGAATTCGAGTTCGCCGTACATCTTCACTGCGATGAAGTTGATGCTGCCCATGAGTACGAGCGCGGCCAAAGCCCATATCCAGTTCGGTATGTCGGGATACCAGACATGCATGTACACGCCGACAGCAGAAATCTCGGCCATGCAAGTGACGATCCACATGAACCAGTACGTCCATCCAGTCAGGTATCCCGCTAGCGGGCCGATGTAGTCACGAGCGTATCGACTGAATGAGCCGGAAACGGGATTGTGTACAGCCATCTCACCGAGGGCACGCATGATCACGAAGATCGCGAGACCGCAGACAACGTAGGAAATCAGGATTGCAGGACCAGCGAGCTTGATTGCGGTCGCCGATCCGAGAAATAGCCCGACGCCGATGGCGGCACCGAGTGCCATGAGGCTGACGTGTCGCTCCTCTAGGCCGCGGTGCAGATCATCACCTGAGTTCTGCATTGGGTGTCTCCTGGATGGGGGTTGGGATTGGACTCAGTAAGAGTGTCGATGCCGGCTGCACAGCCGATGTCTATTGCGATACATCGGTATGAAGTTCGACGCTTCGTTCGATCTGTCTACGTGGGTGATGAGTCTTACCAGCCAAAAAGGCACCGGGAACGCGAGCAATGGACCTTTTTCGTTCTGAAAAATAGAACGCTTATTTGGACGCCACTTGGAGAGTGTGTTCGGAGAATCAGATTTCTCGGGAGAGCCGGCGATGCTGTTCGCGCGTTGCCGTCACCGCAACAATGCGATTGTCGATAATCCATTGGAGGAGTACATGGCGGGCGCCCCGCATTTTTGATGAACCGCATCGGTTGTTTCGACCTTCGAACGCAAGCATGTCGCACGGCGACAACCCGCCGAAGACCCGCTCCGGCAAGATCATGCGCCGCCTGCCGCGCTCGCTCGCGAAGGGCGAGGCGATCACGCAGGACACGTCCACACTTGAGAACCCCGCGATCCTCGCGCAATTGCAGCGCTCGAAGTAGATGCAAATTGGGCGGCGCGATTCCTATGGGGTGGCGTAAGTCACCCTTTTTCGTTCCGCGTCGTTAAACGCGATACGAGTCCGAAATGATCGACTCAGACGCTTGCACAACAGGACTGCAACCCGCGGATGTTCGATCAGGTTTACCCGAGCGCTCGCCTGGCTACGAAGCCGTCGAATCATCCTACGTTTTTGGCAGGCTCCGCCCGATAAGGTGCCTCCGTCCCGAGTCTGAACACTCGACGAGTGTTCTCAAAAACAGAACAATCTCGACGAGTCGATGCTATTGGCGAGCTAATTTGGCGCGCAGACACTGAATTTGCGCGCCGGGACATGCGATCGAGATCTACCGGGATCGTATCCGTCAGGGGAGTAGATCAATTCTGGTTGGACGCGTTCAGTCCGGAATCAATTTTATACGGATTCCTTACTATCAAAACCTTCGCACTACACGTTGCGGTTGGAGAAAGGCAATGAAACTTTCGAAATCAGTTGCATTTGTCAGCGGTGCCATGCTTGTGTGCGCGTCCGGCGTCACGAGCGCGCAGGAGGACACGGTGGTGAAACTCGGGTTCGCCGGACCGTTGACGGGCCAGAATGCCAACCTCGGCAAAGACGTCGAACGGGGCGCTCGAATGGCCGTCGACGACCTGAATGCCAATCCGCCGGTGATCGGCGGCAAGAAGGTGAAAGTTGAGCTTCAGGTCGAAGATGATGGAGGCGATCCGCGTCAGGCCACCCAAGTCGCGCAGCGTCTCGTTGACGCCAAGGTCAGGGGGGTTGTCGGGCATTTCAACTCGGGCGCGACGATTCCGGCATCGAAGATCTATTACGACGCCCGTATTCCCGAGATCTCGCAGTCGTCCACCAACCCGAAGTACACCCAGCAGGGCTTCGACACGGCCTTCCGCCTGGTTGCCAACGATGGGCAACTCGGTTCGGTTCTGGGCAAGTATGCCGTCCAGAAATGGGGCGCAAAATCCGTCGCGGTCATTGACGATCGAACCGCATACGGACAAGGCATTGCTGATGAATTTCTGAAATCCGCCACGGCCTCCGGCGCGAAGCTGGTTTCTCGGCAGTACACGACCGACAAGGCAACGGACTTTCGCGGTGTCCTGACTGCGGTGAAAGGCGAAAGTCCTGACGTCGTCTTCTACGGCGGAATGGATGCGCAAGGCGGCCCGATGATCAAGCAGATGCAACAGCTCGGGATGGTGTCGAAGTTCATGGGCGGCGACGGTATCTGCACCGGAGAGTTGCCTAACCTCGCGGGAACGGCGCTCAATGGTCGACAGGTCATTTGCGCGGAGGCGGGCGGAATCACGTCGGAATACGAGCCGGGGATGGAGAACTTCAAGAAGCGCTTCAAGCAGAAATATGGTCAGGATGTGGTGATCTACGCGCCGTATGCATACGACGCCATCATGATTCTGGTTGATGCAATGAAGCACGCCGGCTCGTCCGATCCGGCGAAGTACCTTCCGTATCTGAAGAAGACGGACTACAAGGGTGTCATCGGTGAAACGCGCTTCGATTCGAAGGGCGATCTGCAAAACGCAACACTGACGCTCTATACGTTCAAGGACGGCAAACGCGAAAGCCTGGGCGTTCAACATTGAGACCCTGGCCGCGATGCGCGTTGCGCTCGCAGTGTTTCCACTTTTTCAAAACAAACAGCGCTCTGCGTCCTCGCCTTTGTTATCGACAAGGGCAAGGGCGCGTTTTTTTGAGCATGTTCCCGATTGAATCTGCAATGGGTCTCGCCCGCTTCGCCGGGCTCGCGATCCTGGGTACCTGCGGCCGGGAAGACACTGGCCGCAGGAGTGACGGATGGATATCTCTATTCAGCAGATCGCGCGCGATCCTGTCGAAGCCGAAGCCGAAGCTGCTGCTGCTCGACGATCCGAAGGTGCGGGCTGCTTACCTGGGCGAGTAGCGTACCGGCGCTGGCTCGCGCTGACGTCCAGTCCTGGCGCACGCGCGGACGAGGAGAAAAAAGTGCAGCCCGGCGAATGGCCGGGATGCACTCAAGCCCAAGTCTCTCAGCATGAACAACATTTGCTACAACAGCGTCCAGCAAACCTCACATGCGCCGAGCGGATTGATGCGTATTACTGGACGAACTCGATGATCGTATTGCCGGCAGAGTCGGGCGTCACGGCGATACCCTTCGATGTTCTTCCATACTTGACCGCATTCTCGGCAAGTATCTTCTCGGTCTGTCCGAGGTCCCGGACACGGAGTTGCAGCGCGATACCGTGCGGCTTGTCGGTGTAGCGGGTCGGGAGGCCGACTGACGCGAAACGCTCTTCGGCCTGCGTGGGTGTGAGGGCAACCACACGCCCACATCCGGTATCGGCTTCGACGTGACCGTCGACTCGCGACGTTTGATCCGCGCCAAAGAGTCTCGACCATCTCTCTTCCAGGAGATCGAGATCCGGCGTGATGTAAACGACTTCATCAACAGCGATAGCGCCGTTCGGATGGTTTTGCCAATCCTTTCTCCAAATGAATTCCGGACGATGTTGTTGGCAGAGGAAGTTGGATGCGTCGCCAAGCTCCGTGTCCATCACCATGCCGAGCGATACGACGGCCTCATCCGGTTTTCTGTCCGGCGTTGTGATTTTTCGTCGAAACTCGACCCGTTGTTGGACCGGCAAGCCGGTTGCCTTGACTGCAGCGAAATCGGCATCGATGTCCTTGCTGTGCAGCGCAAGCAGTCCGAGTCCTTCGGAGCGCTCCAGAAATTCGCCCAGTGTGCGGCCATAGCAGAATCCGTTGACCTCGCCGGTGCCGAATTTCGATGGATCGTCGATCCCGATGACCTCGATGAAATTGTTCTCGAACATCATCAGCGTGAGAACCGAACCCCACGGGTGGTACGAGATCGGGCTCGGAGCAAAACCGAGACGCTTGTACTGTTCCACGGCTTTCGGGTGGTCTCTCACCGAAACGACAGGGTGATCGATACCGAGACGGTGCTGGTTCGGAGGAATCATCCGGGGTGACCTTTATTTGGCGGAAGGGGCGGTGATCGCGGCGTAGGACGCCGAGACCGGCTTGATAACCTTGGCGGGAACGCCGGCGGCGACCATGTTGGCCGGAATCGACTGGCGCACGACGCTACCTGCGGCGACAACCGCGTTCTCGCCGATCTCGATGTTGCCGAGGATGAGCGCATGGGCCGCAAGCGTGGCGCCGCGCCTGACCTTGGGATGACGATCACCCGCCTCGGCAAATGTGCTCCCGAGCGTGACGCCATGCCAGATGCTGACGTCATCTTCGACTACGGCCGTCTCGCCGATTACGATTCCCATCGCGTGATCGACAAATAGTCCCTTGCCGATCCGTGCCGCAGGGTGAATGTCGACGTTATAGATCCTGGCGCACCAGTTCTGGAGAAGCACGGCGAACGTCCGCTCGCCTTCAACCCAGTATGCGTGGGCTACGCGATGAAGTTGTATCGCGAGAATGCCCCGGAAGCTGAGAAACGCGGAAAGTGCATTCGGACACGCGGGATTCGCGCTGGCAATTTTGTGAATGTCTGCGGCTGCGCTTTCATCGATTGCAGCTGACGCGATCGTCCGTTCGAACTCAGCCGAAAAGTCGGGCAGTGAACCATCCATCGTCATGAGATTGGCTGCAAGCAGCGCGGCCAATGCCTGTCCCAGCGACGGGTGCCCGAGTACGGCTTTTTGATAGTACGGGCGCATGGCTGGGCGGGCGGTCGCTTCCCGTTCGGCCTCAAGCTCGATTGTTTGCCAGACGGTATCGTGAATGTGCGTGTCCAAAGTCGTTCTCCTTTACCGCAAGTGTGGGCTCGCCAAAACCGACCGCAAATGCCGCGGATATACCTTTTTGTTCTAAAAATTAGATGGCAGTTCGCGAAGTCGTCCGATGAACAGCTGCCCAACGTACTGTCGTTTCACCGAAATGCGCGCATTTGCGAGTGCATGAGCTGAAGCATCTTGTTCGAAGCGACCGATAGCTTCCGCCCGACACGGGTAACGAGGTGCGCCTCCGCCTTGGCGAGGATCGGATGGTCGATAGCGATAGCAAACAGCTCGCCGGCATCAATCTCGGTCGACACCGCGAACGCGGGAAGGCAAACAATCCCTAACCCGGACTTGACGAACTGTTTGAGTATCGTGATGGAGTTTGTTGTCACGACCGGATCGAATCGGATCTTTTCGGCAAATTCCACCGCCTCGAGCATCTGACGGGTGCCGTACGACGCGTGAGTCGCGGCGAGCGGATAGGACGCCAGTTCTTCGACGGTCATGGCTTCGTCCCGACCGCGGCGTGGAAAATCTGGGCCGACGATTGCCATCATCGGTTGCAATTTCGACGCCCTCGACACGATCTTGGGATCGAGAGGCGGGTTGTAGACGAGCCCGATTTCGCCTTCGTCCTCGGTGACTTTACGCATGACGTCGTTGGTGCCCGCGAGATCCAGGTTGACGCGGATTCCAGGGTATTGCTTGCAGAACGTCTGCATGGGGCCCGCGAGCATGTCCGACACGAACCCTTCGCCGAGCACGACATTGACGTGGCCGGTTCGCAGCCCCCTCAACTCCTGCAACCTCGAAAGCAGATCGTCCTTGTGGGCCACCTGCTCGCGGAAGTATTCGATCACGAGCTGGCCGGCTTCCGTTGGCTTGACCCCTCGGGCGTGACGCTCGATCAGGACGGCGCCGAGCTCCCCTTCGAGCAGGCCGATTTGTCTGCTGACTGCAGACGGTGCGACGTTCAGCCAGTCGGCCGCGGCGCGGATCGTCCCGCAGCGGACAGCCTCGAAAAAGTACACGATCCTGCTTTCCGTCAGATTTTCGACCATGGATCACCGTTCTAATTTTTGGAACATTTCTGAAATTGGCGTTGATTGATTATAGGTCTCCAGAAGTCCACTATGGAATCCCGAACAGTCACAACGATGTGGAACTTCCACAAAGGCGGGCTGCGAAATCAAATACGGAGCACGAAATATGAAAACGGTTGGTGTGATTGGTCTGGGCAATATGGGTCGCGGTATGGCTCTGTCGCTGAAGCGTGGCGGGTACGACGTCCTGGGGTTCGATGCCACGCCGGGCGTTGCCGCGGCCTTGCAGGCCGAAGGCGTGGTCGCATCTGCGTCGATTGCGGAAATCACGCGAAATGTGGACGTGCTCATTCTGTCGCTGCCGACTTCCGACATCGTCGAAAAGGTGGTCCTCGGAGAAGGCGGTGTTGCCGCGAATGCGCGACCAGGCCTGATCGTGGTTGACACCACGACTGCCGAGCCGGCCAGCACGCGGAAGGTCGCGGCGGCGCTCGCCGAAGTCAAGGTCGGACTGGTCGATGGCCCCGTCAGCGGCGGCCCGAAGGGCGCCGCGACCGCGACGATGACGATGGTGCTCGGTGGTTCGGATGCCGACGTTGCTGCTGTCGAGCCGGTCCTTGCCGTCATGAGCGCGAAGCGCGTCCACGTCGGTCCCGTCGGGGCGGGGCATGTGACGAAGATCATCAACAACATGCTGACTGGCGTGCATCTGCTCGCGACGAGCGAGGCGGTCCGTGCCGCCGAGGCCGCGGGCGTGAACCCCGAGAAGCTTGTCGAAGCATTGAACGGCGGATCGGGGCGCAATAGCGCAACGCTGACGAACTATCCGACCTGGATCTTCAACGGCAAATTCGATTCCGGATTCACGATGAAGCTGATGCGCAAGGACGTGCGCCTTGCGATGGACATGCTGCGCAAGCTCGACGTCACGGCACCGATCGCAATCGAAGCTGGCCGCCTTTGGGCCGCGAGCGTTGAATCGATCGGCGACCAGCAAGACTTCAACCGGATCGTGGAATTTACCGAAAAGAACTGACTGAATTCAGGAGCATGGACATGGAAAACCAGGCAGCACAAAACCTTCTGGCCGCATTCGCGTACTTCTTCCCGAATGCTCAGACCATCGGATCGTACGTCGGTGGTCAACTGATCGAAGGTGCCGGCGAATCGATCCAGTTGTACGACGCAGCGACCGGCAAGCCGAGCCTCGTCTACCAGGATGGGGGCGCCGCCGTCGTCGAACTGGCGGCTCAGGCGGCCGAGATTGCACAGAAGCAGTGGTGGTCGCTAACACATGCAGCGCGCGGACGGGTGATGTTCGAGATCGCGCGCGAGCTGCGCAAGGAAGTCGAGCAAATCGCACGCCTCGAGTCGCTCGGTTCCGGCAAGCCCATTCGCGATTGTCGCGGCGAAGTGGCCAAGGTCGCGGAGATGTTCGAATACTACGGCGGCTGGACAGACAAGTTCTACGGTGACGTCATTCCCGTTCCGACCTCGCATCTGAACTACACCCGTCGGGAGCCGGCGGGCACGGTCCTGCAGATCACGCCGTGGAATGCCCCGGTGTTCACCTGCGGATGGCAGGTTGCCCCGGCCATCGCGATGGGCAACGCCGTCCTGCTCAAGCCGTCCGAGCTGACACCGTTCACTTCCCTGGTGGTCGGCCTCATCGCCGAGCGCGCGGGCCTGCCGAAGGGGGTGATCAACGTGCTTTCGGGTTATGGGCATACCGTTGGTCAGGCTGCCATTGCACACAAGGTCGTCAAGAAAGTGGTGTTCGTCGGCTCGCCGGCAACCGGTGCACGGATTGCGGAGTCGGCCGCGAAGCGTGTGCTGCCTTGCGTGCTCGAACTGGGCGGAAAGTCCGCGAACATCATTTTCGGTGACGCGGACCTGAAGCGCGCGGCGCTGACGGCACAGGCGGCGATCTTCGCGGGCGCTGGCCAAAGCTGCGTTGCCGGCTCGCGATTGCTCGTCCAGCGCTCCGTCTATGACGAGTTCGTCTCGATGGTCGCGACCGGCGCGAAGAAGATCAAAGTCGGCGACCCGCTCGACGACAGCACCGAAGTCGGCCCGATTAACAATCGCAAGCAGTACGACCACGTCATGTCGATGATCGCGCGTGGCGTCGAAGCCGGCGCCACGCTCGCATCGGGATCGACTGACGTGTCGGACGGCGGTTACTTCGTGACCCCTACCGTCTTGGCAAACGTCACCAATGAAATGGATGTCGCGCGCACCGAGATCTTCGGTCCGGTCGTCGCTGCCATTCCGTTCGACACGGAAGACGAAGCCATCGCGATTGCCAACGATACTGAATTCGGTCTCGCCGGGGCCGTGTGGACGACCGATGTCGGCCGTGCGCACCGGGTGGCCGCACAGGTGAATGCCGGCACGTTCTGGGTGAACGGATACAAGACGATCAACGTTGCGTCTCCGTTCGGCGGGTATGGTCTCAGCGGCTATGGCCGATCCAGCGGCGTCGAGGCTCTTTACGAGTACACGCAGACGAAGAGCGTGTGGGTCGAAACGGCGAAAGAACCGGCGACTGCATTCGGCTATCTGTAAGGCGAAATGGGCTCCCGCCAAATCAGGCGGGAGTCCAGACGGAGGAAGGGGATATGGAAACGGTGGTCAGTACGCGCGAGCATGGGGACACGGGACAAACAGCCGTCAAACTGTTTGTCTACGCCGCGGTGATTGTGGTCATCGCCGAATTGATCGGTTCGTTTACGTTCAAGATCGGTCCCGGAAAGGTGGTCCTGCTACCGATGATCTGGGCGCTATTGTTGGGCGCGGCACTTGGCCTGCTGAGCCAACGGTCGAAAAACGGCTTGAGTCTTGATGTCCCGACGCAGTTTTACGCAGCTGCGATCCTGCAACCGGCTCTTCTGCTTTTCATTGCGAAACTCGGCCTGATGATCGGAAGTGCGCTTCCGAAGCTCGCTGCCGCAGGTTGGGCGCTGGTGTTTCAGGAGTTTGGTCATTTTGTGGGAACGATCCTGCTCGGCCTGCCGCTGGCGCTCATGCTGGGCATCAAGCGCGAAGCCATCGGTGCAACATTCTCGGTTGGGCGCGAACCGAGTCTCGCGATCATCGGTGAGAAGTACGGGATGGATTCGGCCGAGGGACGCGGGGTGCTCGCCGAGTATCTGACCGGCACGATTTTCGGTGCGGTATTCATTGCGATTTTTGCGGGCTTCGTCGCGAGCCTGAACATCTTCGATCCGCTCGCACTTGCGATGGGATCCGGTGTCGGGTCGGGCAGCATGATGGCTGCGGCGTCGGGCGCGATCGCTGCTCAGCAGTCGCCTGAAGTCGCGAAATCGGTCCTTACGTTCGCGGCCGCGAGCAACCTCATCACGACGACGGTGGGGACCTACTTCACGTTGTTCATTTCGTTGCCGATGGCTATCTGGGGATATCGTCTCTTCGAACCGGTGATCGGTCGGACGACCCGTGCTTCCACCACGTCTGACGCGTCGGACAATACGCGCCCCAGGCTCGGCGACGTGGCAACGGAAGCGCCGACGCTGCAGTACGGCGGAAAGGCATTGGCATGGGGGGCTACCGCGGTGTTGTCGCTGGTGTGCGACTGGATTGCGCATGGCACCACTCCGCTCGAGGGTTTGCCTGGAATGGCGCTCATGGTGGTCGCGGTGGTTGCCGGCGATGCCCTGTGTACCCTCACTCGACGCAAGATTCCGGCGGTTTGCTGGGTATCGTTCATCGCGATGTTCCTCACCTCTCCATGGTGTCCGCTTGGAGCGCATTTCGCCGAGTTGAGCGCGAAGAACGACTTCCTCGGCGTGACCACTCCGATGCTGACCTTTGCCGGACTGTCGATCGCCAAGGACGTTCCCGCGTTCCGACGCCTTGGCTGGCGGATCGTGCTGGTCTCGTTCGTCGCAAATGCCGGGACCTTCCTGGGCGCGACGCTGGTGGCGCAGATCTTTCATATTTGAAGCGGCCATTCTTTCGACGACACCTGTCGGCTCGCTCGATGCGGCCGGCGGGCCACTACCCGCGAGCAAGAGTACATGTCAGTCAGCGTCTTTGATCTCTTCAAGATCGGTATCGGGCCGTCGAGTTCGCATACGGTCGGTCCGATGCGCGCCGCATTGATGTTCGTGCGTGCGATCGAGAGCGACGGCCGGCTCGAGGCAGTGAGCCGAATCCGGGCAGAGTTGTATGGTTCGTTGGGCGCGACCGGTAAGGGGCACGGCACCGATAAGGGCGTGATGCTCGGCTTGATGGGGCAGGCGCCCGACACGATCGATGCAGACGAAATCGACTCCATGCTTGGTGAGATATACGCATCCGGGGAACTGCGGCTGGCCGGGGTCAAGCGTATTCCGTTCTCGTCCAAGCGGGACATCGTGTTCTATCGACAAGCGCTGCCGGAGCACCCGAACGGCATGAAGCTTTTTGCGTTCGATGGAGACGGTGCAGTGGTGCGTCAGGGCGTCTACCTGTCGGTCGGTGGCGGGTTTGTCGTGACAGCCGAATCGGAGAACGACGGGGTGTTCGCGGTACCGGGTGAGGTCCCGTATCCGTTTTCAAACTCGAAGCAATTGCTCGAGCTCTGTGAACAGCATGGAAAATCCATTGCGGAACTGACGTATGCGAACGAACGTGTGTCGCGCTCGGAAGCCGAAATTCATCGCGAGCTGCGGCGCATCTGGTTCGTCATGCAGGCCTGTGTCGAACGGGGGTGCCGCACGGAGGGAAGTTTGCCCGGTCCGCTCGGCGTAAAGCGCCGCGCGGCGTCCTTGCATCGCAAGCTTACGGAGCGTGCGAGGAGCGACGGTGACGTGTCGCTGGCGGCAATGGACTGGCTCAATCTCTATGCGCTGGCGGTGAACGAAGAGAACGCCGGCGGCGGTCGCGTCGTGACGGCACCGACGAATGGCGCGGCGGGAATCATTCCAGCGGTATTGCACTACTACATGCAATTCGTTCCAGGGGCGAACCTGCAGGGCGTATTCGACTTTCTGTTGACCGGCGCTGCTATCGGCATGTTGTACAAGCTCAACGCGTCCATCTCCGGTGCGGAGGTCGGTTGCCAGGGCGAGGTCGGGGTGGCGTGTTCGATGGCTGCCGGCGGGTTGTGCGCGCTGCTCGGGGGAACGCCGAAGCAGGTCGAGCACGCGGCGGAGATCGGGATGGAACACAACCTCGGCCTGACTTGCGATCCATTCGGTGGCATGGTGCAGATACCCTGCATCGAGCGAAATGCAATGGGCGCCGTCAAGGCGGTCAATGCTGCCCGGATGGCCATGGATGGCGACGGGACACACTACGTGTCGTTGGACTCGGTCATCAAGACCATGCGACAGACCGGCGCCGACATGAAGACAAAGTACAAGGAAACATCTCGGGGCGGTCTGGCAGTCAACATCATCGAATGCTGACTATCCGAAATCAGATCGGATTCCCAATCGACGCGCGAGGCCCGGGACGTATTCCCTGCAAGCCATTTCTGAACTTGAAGAACCACGATCATGAACGTCATTGCAGAAATCAATGCGGAGTCGGACGCACTGAAAGCGATCCGGCGCGACATCCATGCGCATCCGGAGGTGGGCTATGACGTACATAGAACCGCTGAGCTCGTTGCATCCAGGCTCGAACAATGGGGGCTGAGTGTCGTGCGCGGTGTCGGTCGGACGGGGGTCGTTGGTACGTTGAAGCGCGGCACGAGCGCTCGCTCGATCGGATTGCGAGCCGACATGGACGCCCTCCCGATGCAGGAAGCGAACGAGTTCCCGCATCGCTCGACGGTACCCGGGGCCATGCACGCCTGCGGCCACGACGGACATACCGCGATGCTGCTCGGAGCAGCACGTCACCTGGCTCGATCGGGCGACTTCGATGGAACGGTGCATTTTATCTTCCAGCCGGCGGAGGAAGAGGGCGGTGGCGCCAATGCGATGATCGAAGACGGCCTGTTCGATCGGTTTCCGGTCGAAGCCGTTTTCGGCGTACACAACTGGCCCGGGATTCCGGCGGGTCATTTCGGTGTAAGACCCGGACCGATCATGGCGTCGACCAGTCTTTTCAAGATCAAGCTCACTGGGGCTGGGTGTCATGGAGCCATGCCGCACCTGGGCACGGATCCGGTGTTCGCGGCTGCGCAGATCCTGACCTCGTTGCAGAGCATCCTGACCCGAAACAAAAACCCGATCGAAGCGGCAGCACTGTCGGTCACGCAGATCCATGCAGGAGAAGCTCAGAACGTTGTGCCGACCGACGCATGGTTGGGAGGAACGGTTCGCACGTTTGCTGACGAAACGCTCGATCTCATCGAGAAGCGGATGCGCGCAATCGTGGCCGCAACTGCTGTTGGTTTCGATTGCCATGGCGAGATCGAGTTCGATCGAAACTATCCGCCGACGGTGAACGATCCGGCGCAGACAGCGATGGCCGTCGAGGTGATGCGTGAACTCGTTGGCGACGATGCAGTGAACGCGTCAATTCCTCCGACGATGGCCGCGGAAGATTTCTCGTTCATGTTGCGTGCGAAGCCGGGTTGTTATGCGTTTATCGGAAACGGGGCGGGGGACCATCGCGTGATCGGGCATGGCGGTGGACCTTGCCTGCTGCACAACGCTAGCTACGACTTCAATGACGATCTTCTTCCGGTCGGGTCGAGTTACTTCGTGCGGCTGGTCGAACGGTTCCTGCGGTGTATCTAACGTGTGAACAGAATCAATTGCACATGTCCAGATATACGGCGGTGGTGGTGACCACGATCGTCCAGGTTTGTACGGCATTTGCCGCACTGGCGATACCGAGCACCGCACCGCTCATGATTCACCAATTCGGCCCCGGTGCGCCCGGTGTAGGGACGTTTGTCTCGATCACTTACGCCGCGGCAGCCGTTGCATCGGTTGCGGCAGGCGGTCTGGTTCCGCAGCTTGGGCCGATTCGGCTCTGCCAGATTTCGCTGCTGGCGTGCGCAACTGGGCTTGCCATGGTTGGCGGAGGCACGCCCGTGTGGTTGGTCCTGGGAGCGATCGGCGTCGGCATTGGGTATGGGCCAGTCACGCCCGCGAGTTCGTACCTGCTCGCGGCAACGACATCACCCAAAAACAGACGATTCGTTTTCTCGCTCAAACAAACGGGCGTTCCCGCGGGAGCAGCGTTGGCAGGCGCAGTCATGCCGGTTGCTATGCTGTTCATGGGTTGGCGGGCGGCAGTGTGGCTCGTCGCAGCATGTTACGTGTGCATAGCGCTTGCAATGGATCCCGCGCGTCGATTGTTGGACGGCCAGATTGGCTTATCTGGCCACCGACGTTTCCATGTACTCGCGGCGTTGACCGCGATCTTCGCAAGAGCGGATCTACGACGACTGGGAATCACGGCGTTCGTGCTGGGCGGCGCGCAAATGTGTGCAAGCACATTCATCGTTTCCTACCTGCATGCGTCCTACGGCATGTCGCTGATTCATGGCGGGTTCCTGCTTTCCGTCACGAATGTTGCCGGGGTCTTGTTTCGCCTGATCTGGGGCGCAGCAGTCGATCGTGGCATCGGCTCCAGCAAGCTCCTCGCGTTTCTGGCGATACTTACCGGCCTCGCCAACTTTTCGATGGCGGACCCTGAAATGATGTCGCGCACCTTATCGGCATTCGGCACGTGCGTGGTTCTGGGGGCTGCCGCGATTGGCTGGAATGGCGTCCTGCTTGCGGAGATTCCGCAGGTCGTTCCTCAGGCAGAGGTCGGCATTGCAACATCGGGCTGCCTGTTTTTTAGTTTTGCGGGAGTTGTCGCTTTGCCGGCGCTGTTTGGCGCAGTGGAGCAGGCCAACGGGGGCTACGCTGCTTCGTGGATGTCGATTGGCGTCATGGCGCTGGTGCTGGGTGTGGCGCTTCTTGTTGCGAACGATGCGGCGTCCCGTCGAAGGTCTGTTGACGCGCAATAGCTTCGATTGATTATCGATGGAAAACAGAAATTGAAGCTGTCGTAAGCTCACTAGGATGGACGACTGGACTGGTGGCAGCGGCACCACGGAATGTGTTGGCAGTGCGGACATCCGATCGGGGATCTGAGAGAACTGCACGGCGGAGCGCCAAGCGGTGAACAAAGCGCCGATGGTTCGCCTGGCGGAGTACAGTCGGGACTGCTTGCAGGGACTGCGTGCCAACGCCAGGATCGAATACGAAGGCCGCACCGGCGACGCGCTGCAGGTGTTTCGGACGCTACATTAGCTCGACGGCGCGGCGAAGGATATTCTCGAATGCAGCTTCTTGCTTCACGAGACCTATCGCGGCTTGGGCCATCGCTTCAGCTTGCGCTAGCCACAGGATCGGACTCTTCAGGTCGTCACTTATGGGCGGAAGTGGTTGGGTCAATATCGATCCTTCAAGTTGTCATAGCCGCCTTGTGTGTGCGACTGTCTGCATACGGGGCCCTCGAAATTCTCCGCTGCAGCAAGCTTTTCCGCATGGCGAGAATTTCGGCCAGCAAATCCGGGCCTCGATAAAGCATTGACGTCTCGTGGCGCACGAACGGCCCGCTGCGCTGTGCACTGAACCAGTTGAACGAACCAATGCAGTAAACATCATCGTCTCCAATGACGAGCTTGCTATGGACTTGCCGCACAAAATTGACCGTGATTCCGGCATCGCGTAGGACTTTAGTGTCCGCAAGCAGACGAGCCTCTTTTCGGGCGCCGTCCTCTTTGAGAACGTCTCCGACATTGAGCTGAGGGTCTGTGAAAATCTCAACCTTCACGCCACGATCAACGGCCCTTTTCATCGCGTCGAACGCCCCGATTTCCTTTGTCCGGGCGAGGATAATCCAAGGGGTTACGATCTGAAAACTACTCTTGACCGCAGACAACGTTTGCAACAGGAACGCGTCATGGTCCGAGGCATCTCGCAGCTGGGACAAAATCGTGGTCCGTGTCTGAAGATCCGAGCGTTGTCGATGTTCGTATCGCAACGCGTTCGCCGGACTCTTGAACAGAAAGCTCGCGAGAACACCGCGGGGCTCTCCTCCCGTTACTGAATCAAACACGTCCATATCCCCGAAGACAATGAAGCTGTCCTTCGCGCGAGACACGGCTACGTTGAGCATGCTCGTACTCTTGTCGATGAAGCGACCATCCTCGTGCTTCGAGTACACGGATGAGAAGATAACGATGTGCCGCTCGGCGCCTTGCAGTGAGTGGACGGTACCTGTTGTCAGCATCCCCTCTGAACGCCCGGCCTTGATGCCGACTTTTGCACAGGCCGCCTCGATAGCCGCGACCTGCCCAGCAAATGGTGTGACGATCCCCACAATCTGGTGCAGCGGCACGCCGTACTTCGTTTCCAGCGCGTCGCGATTTGCGCACAGCCAGGAGGCAATGGTTTCCGCCTCGAGCACATTGCGGCGACTTCCAGCGGCCAACGTTTGGCAAATTCCATCGACGTGCAGGTACGCCATCGGCGGCAAACGGTCGGTCACCCCTTCAGAAGGTGTCGGTGCCGAACCACGACGAGGCAACAACTTGCCGTGGTAGCAAAGCTCGTTACTGAATTGGATGATTTCGTTGTAGCAACGACGGTGCTCGTATAGATAGAGGCCTCGGTCAAGTTCGGGGTCTGCGTGGTAGCGGGTCGCATTTTGTGCGACAAGCATCACGCTGCCGCTTGCGGCTGCCTTTCCGGTGCGGGCCAGCTCTTCGTACGTCGCGCTATTCTCGGCTCCGGTGAGCAAGCCCAGGTTCATCAGATTACCAAAATCAACTCGACGCGGAACGGACCAAATCGGCTCGATTTGCTGCGTATCGCCGATGACGAGGGCTTTGCGTGCCAAGGCGAATGATGCACCTCCGATTTCCGGAAGAACCTGACCTGCTTCATCGACAATTAGAAGGTCGATGAAGTTATACAAATAATCGGCGTCGAATTTACCGTCCCCGCGAACGTAGCTCAGCAAATAAGCTGGCAGCATTGCGAACGTCGATACCGCACAGGGGGTAATCATCATGCGTCGGCGGAGTCGGGGCATGAGGGTCGTCGGACCAGGATTTCTACTCTTTTTCTTTTCCAGTATCTTTGGCAACTGACTTTCTGTTTCGAGCAACCATCGGCCTTCCCAGTAGTGGGTAGTCAACATGAAAATCTGGAAACGGAGCTCCGTGTCGGCAACTGCGTCGCACTGTTCAATCGAGAGGTTTTCGAGGTCACGGGTGACGCCCACACCGCGCGCAGCCTCGCCGAAAGCCATCGATGCATTGTCTTGGGCAGAAATGAGATCTTCGCCTCGCTTAACCGCCTGCACTGCATCGTCACGAGCCCGGGTGCTCGCCCCAAGACGATCGTCGATGGAGCGCTCAATGGCCGGCAGTGTCGTTCCAAGGGACTCGCAGGGTTCGTCCGTTATTAAGGTTTTCAAATGCTCGCGTGCCTGCCGGAAGCGCTTTGCCGAAACCGGGGGCAACCATGAAAAGAATGCGTAGACCAGCGACTCCTGAGCTCGGTAGCTCTCCCATCCATCTTTCACCGCTCTCCATTGCAGGACGACAGCATTTTGAGCGCTGGCATGCTGGCGCCGTTTATCCAGTGCACTGTGAGGGTCATTACCGAGCTCGGCGACGGTTTGTGCTTTTGCCCCACACAGACGGTGCCAGCTTTCTTCAGCAGCACTCAATCTGTCGACTTTGGCCTTAAGCTCGGCATGTAGACGAGCGATTACGAGTGTTACGTCCGCAACGTCCGAATCGGGAAAAGCCGCCTTCGCACGCGACAGGAATTCGGATTTCGCGCGGTCCAAGTACTCCTGCGTTTCTAGATCGTCGAAAAAGGTGCTGGTCTGGTACTTCTCGGACGCTTCTGCTTCACGGCTCTTCGAAGGAAAGTACGAACCGAAGCTTCGGACATCCGGCAACCAACGGCCGCCGAGACGCTCATCCCCGTGGGAAAAGTCCTTTCCAAAGGCGTCGATAATGTTGGTGACAGCCTGATTGTTCGTTGATGCGGCGAAGATGACTGGAGGTTCAGATTCGTCCAGCGCGGCCTGGGCCCAGAGCGATGCCACTACGGAAAGGAGCAGCGTCGTCTTTCCCGTTCCGGGCGGGCCGTTAACGGCGAGAATTTCGCCGTCCTTCGAGGCAAGGACATGACACAGAGCTGCTCGTTGCGCGCCTGCCAGCGCGAACCGGTCGCTGGAGTGTCCAAGTCGCGAGGCGAATCGGTCATTCGCCGGAAGGCACGGTTCAATGCGCGTGGCGTCGACTCGCGCGTACGATTCGAAGAGCGGCGATTGTGGCCGCTTGTCTCGTATATGGTCATACAGACGTACGACATGCTGGGTCGCGCCGCCGATGACGCCCTGTTTTAGCACGAGCCCATGTTCGACCGGTAGAAACTGGCGTGTTTGGGAAACGAAGGTGCCGCAGACCGCTGCAAGCATGCCGTCGAGACCATCGCGGTATGCCTTCCAGCTATCGCGAAATTTTTCGAGTTGGGTTTCATCGCCGTCCATTACGTCGGCCGTCGAAATGCCGGGAACCTGGCCGTCGGTCAAAAAGCGGTCGAGGTCGTCAATCGACCCGATGTAGAACGAGCCGGCCTCGAGTGGCTGCAAGATGTCGCGTGGCACAACGGTAGTGGTCTTCGGCAAAAGACAGCCATCCCGCGACAGTAAAGCCTGCGTAACGAGCGGGGTGACAAATTCCGGTAGCTGAGTTGCCCGTTGCCCGTGCTCGCTCCTTACCGTGTATAGCAATGGTCGATAGACGACCCCGACGAACTGGGTTTTCTCGTCCTCCCCTGAAAAAAAATCTTTGACCGTTTCCTCATGCAAGATTCCAGATTTCGCCTCGTCGGGAAGCACGGGTCGATGTGCGCTGACTTCATCCTTTGTGAGGGTGCCTCGGCCCAACTCGGCATCAGCGAGTGAGTTTCGCCAATAAGCCGCAAAGGCAATCGATTTTTCGTGCATTTTTTAAAATCATAGGTTGGCTGGTCTAGCCGGAATTTATATGGCTTCAAGACAGGGTTTCATACTCGCGCGGTCCCGACAGCGCCTCGGCGCAAGCAAGTATATTTGGATTCTCAATGCTGCGTGAACGTCCTGCTGTACGGGACAATGGTTGCGTAAAATCTGTCAGAAATGGCAGGGAAGAGCGACCAATTCAACTTGGAAGCTAGTGTGCGGGGCTGGACGATTATTCCTGCCTTGGGGCGCCGTAATGTGCTTGACGATGGCAGTTCGGGCAGACAGCGACTGCGTTCTCCATGGTGCCTTCACCCCCAGCTGTTGGCTGAACAAGATGGTGGACTTCCAGATAGGGTCTACCATTCCGGCGTAGAAAGGGGGCGTCTCCGTGACAGATTTCGTATTTGCCATCTGCCCGATACAGAGCTTCCGCGACGACACCGGGGGCGCGCACGAACGCCTCGGTGGTTACGGTGATCTTTGCTGGCTTTCTCGGCGGGGGGCTAGGCGCTGGCGTCGTATGATCGGCAAGTCCGCATCCCGCATCACGATGGGCCCAAACGTCCGAGTCAAGCCAGTTGCTTGGCCCGGGTCTTCGGGCCGTGTTTTGTTTATGTCGATGTTCCTTGCGCGCGAGGCAAACCGTGGCTGACGAACTTCCCGACCTCATCGCTCCGCATCTCGACGTGCTGTTTTGCGGGATCAACCCGGGCCTGACCGCGGCCGCCATCGGGCATCACTTCGCCGGGAGAAGCAACCGCTTCTGGCGCGTGATCCATCTCGCGGGCTTCACGGCGGCGGAAATTTCGCCGCAGGACGATCGCGCGATTCTTCAATATGGCTGCGGCCTGACCGCAGTGGTGAAGCGGCCGACAGCGAGCGCCGATCAGCTTTCGCGCGCGGAATTCATCGCGGCGGCTGCCGAGTTCGACCAAAAGCTGGCGCGCTACGCGCCGCGTTTCGTCGCCTTTCTCGGCAAGGCGGCGTACTCCGCGCTTTCCGGGCAGCGAGCAATCGACTGGGGGCTGCAACCGGCCCTCATGCAGGGGGCGAGCGTCTGGGTGCTGCCCAATCCCAGCGGGAGAAACCTCGCGTTCGGCCTCGACGATCTGGTCGACGCATACCGTCAGCTTCGGCTGCAGGCGAAGGCCGTTTCCGGTCTCCAACTGGAGGGGCAGGATGCGGCGCGGTGAACCCGCGCCCCAGTGGCCGGGCACCGTGCTGCCCCGCGCATTCTTCGACCGAGTCGCCACCGACGTCGCCCCGCAACTGCTGAACAAGATCCTCGCGGCCGCCGACGGCCGGGCCGGGCGGATCGTCGAAGTGGAAGCCTATGCCGGCGCGATCGATCCGGCTGCGCATACCTACCGCGGCAAGACGCCGCGCAATGCGACGATGTTCGGGCCGCCTGGGCATCTGTATGTCTATTTCACGTATGGCATGCATTGGTGCTGCAACTGCGTGTGCGGCCCGGATGGCACGGGAACGGGCGTGCTGATCCGTGCGCTCGAGCCGCTGCACGGGCTCGAGCAGATGCGTGCGGCACGGCCGCCGCACACGCGCGATCGCGATTTGTGCCGGGGGCCGGCGCGGCTGACCCAGGCGATGGGGATCACCGGCGCGCACGACGGTGTCGACCTGATCGGTGCGCACGAAGGGTTCGCGATCGTCGACGATGGCATCGCGCCGCCCGCCGATCCGGCGAGCGGGCCGCGCATCGGCATTCGTGTCGGCACGGATCTGCCGTGGCGCTGGAGCGTGCCGGGCAACCTGTACGTATCGGGGCCGGTGACGCGCCGCTGAGACACCCCGTGCCGGAATGCGCACAATTCGACCTGCGTCACGCGACCGCCATTATTGACCGGCTAAGCTTGTCTTTTCGGCGTATTCGAGCGAGGAGACACCATGCGGCGGGTCGTATTCAACCAGAAGGGCGGCGTGGGCAAATCGACGATCGTCTGCAACCTGGCAGCGATCAGCGCGAGCGAAGGGCTGCGCACGCTCGTCATCGACCTCGATGCGCAGGCGAATTCCACGCGCTACCTGCTCGGCGACGCCGCAGCCGACGCGCAGCCAGGTGTCGCAGATTTCTTTGAAACCGCGCTGACCTTCAACTTCCGCCCGGTCGACGTCGCGTCGTTCATTCATCCGACCCCGTTCGAAGGGCTCGACGTGATGCCCGCGCATCCGGAGCTCGACACGCTGCACGGCAAGCTCGAGTCGCGCTACAAGATCTACAAGCTGCGCGATGCGCTGAACGAGCTCGACGCCTACGACGCCGTGTACATCGACACGCCGCCCGCGCTGAATTTCTATACACGCTCGGCGCTGATCGCGGTCGAGCGTTGCCTGATCCCGTTCGACTGCGACGATTTCTCGCGCCGTGCGCTGTATACGCTGCTCGAGAACGTGAAGGAAATCCAGCAGGACCACAACGCGGCGCTCGAGGTGGAAGGGATCGTCATCAACCAGTTCCAGCCGCGGGCGAGCCTGCCGCAGCGGCTGGTCGACGAACTCGTCGAAGAAGGGCTGCCGGTGCTTGCGTCGAGATTGTCGGCGTCGGTGAAGATCCGCGAGTCGCATCAGCAGTCCAAGCCGGTGATCCATTTGGAACCCGGGCACAAGCTCGCGCTGGAGTTTCTCGCGCTGCATCGCGAACTGGCCGGCTGATTCCGCATTTGCCTGACGATACCGCGGCCGCATCATGCGGCCGCTTTTTATTGCGACGGCAATTCATCCGATCATTGATTTCGTCATTAATAATCCCGAAAACGATTTCATAATAAATCCAGAAAAAACGATTACATAGGTGACCGCTCCATTTTCAATGTGCCCCGGTTTTCTAATAAACGGAATAATGGATTGGTAAATGTTGCGCGACGTCATGATCCGTTATCCTGTAACAAGGTAAAAATGCATTGCGGGACAGAATGATGCGCGGCCCCGTCTGCGATGTCGGCGCGCTACGGGTTCCAGCAGTCGTCCCGGATAGGAATAAGGGTTTATACCTAGCATTAATGCCATTTAATTGACAATTAATCGATCTAGAATGGGCTCCTTCACCTTCCCGCACTCAAATAAGTGACGGGTTGTCAATAAGGAAGCCCGCTGTCGATCCGGCTTCCAATTTCTTTACGTCGTCTCTCGCATTGCTAACAGGAGCGTGCCCGATGTCCGTATTTGCCCCCGAAAAAATCAACGCCGAATATCAATCCGGTATTGCAGCGTGGTTCGCGATTGCCCGTCCGGCGATCCAAGGTTTCGAGGCTGTCGTCGAACTCAACCTGCAAGCGGCCCGGACGGCGCTCGAGGAGTACGAGGACAAGCTGAAGAACGCATTCAACAGCAGCAACCCGGCCGCGGGTTTCGCGCAGCAGGTCGCCGCCCCGCAGGAAGCGGCCGGCAAGGCCGTGTCGTACGGCCGCCATCTGTTCGACATCGCGGTGTCGACGCAGTCCGAATGGGCGAAGGTCGCGCAAGCGCAATATGAACAGAACGACAAGCGCCTGAAGGAGGTGCTCGGCGAACTGTCGAAGCATGCGCCGGCCGGCTCGGCGCCGGTGGTGGCCGCGCTGAACTCGGCGCTGTCGGCGGCGACCGCCGCGGCCGATTCGGTTCGTGCCGCGACGGGCCAGGCGATCGAAGCCGCGCAGAGCGGTTTCGATGCGGTCAGCGAAACGGCCGCGCGAGGCGCGAAGCAAACGGCTGGCGCCGCTCGCAAGGACGCCGCGGCCGCACGCGAATCGGCTGCGTAATCGCGCAGCCACGCAAGCACGTGTCGCGCACGGGCGCGACACGATTGAGCGGCGCCGGATGGCGCCGGATGCCGCGTGTGCCGCGTGGAATCCGGCGAATGTCCGGTTTGCCGCAAGACGCCGGTGAACCGGCGAGCCGTACCGGTGTGCCGCCCGTTCGAACGGGTGCCGTGCGCCATACGACGGCGTGCGATCGCTATCGGGCCGAATGGCCCGGGAGGCGCGATCGCCAGCCGAGGCCGGCACGCGCCGGCGTCAGAACGACGAACTGATTTCGATGCAGGAAATGGACATGACGGATGTAGTGATCGTATCGGCCGCGCGGACCGCGGTCGGCAAATTCGGCGGTTCGCTTGCGAAGATTGCGGCGCCCGAGCTGGGCGCGACGGTGATCCGCGCGGTGCTGGAGCGTGCGGGCGTGAAGCCCGAGCAGGTCAGCGAAGTGATCATGGGCCAGGTGCTGACGGCCGGTTCCGGGCAGAACCCGGCGCGGCAGTCGCTGATCAAGGCCGGGCTGCCGACGGCAGTGCCGGGGATGACGATCAACAAGGTGTGCGGCTCCGGCCTGAAGGCCGTGATGCTGGCGGCGAACGCGATCGTCGCGGGTGATGCCGAGATCGTGATCGCGGGCGGCCAGGAGAACATGAGCGCGTCGCCGCACGTGCTGCCGGGCTCGCGCGACGGGTTCCGGATGGGCGACGCGAAGCTGGTCGACACGATGATCGTCGACGGCCTGTGGGACGTGTACAACCAGTACCACATGGGCATCACGGCGGAGAACGTCGCGAAGGAGTACGGGATCACGCGCGAGGAGCAGGACGCGTTCGCGGCGTTGTCGCAGAACAAGGCGGAAGCCGCGCAGAAGGCCGGCCGCTTAGACGATGAAATCGTGCCGGTGGCGATTCCGCAACGCAAGGGCGAGCCGCTGCAGTTCGCCACCGACGAATTCGTGCGTCACGGCGTGACGGCGGAGTCGCTGGCGGGGCTGAAGCCGGCGTTCTCGAAGGACGGCTCGGTGACGGCGGCGAACGCGTCGGGGCTGAACGACGGCGCGGCGGCGGTGCTGGTGATGTCGGCGCAGAAGGCGGCGGCACTCGGCCTGACGCCGCTGGCGCGGATCAAGGCGTACGCGAACGCGGGCGTGGATCCGAGCGTGATGGGGATGGGCCCGGTGCCGGCATCGCGCCGCTGCCTGGAGCGCGCGGGCTGGACGCCGGGCGACCTGGACCTGATGGAGATCAACGAGGCGTTCGCGGCGCAGGCGCTGGCGGTGCACAAGCAGATGGGCTGGGACACGTCGAAGGTGAACGTGAACGGCGGGGCGATCGCGATCGGCCACCCGATCGGCGCGTCGGGCTGCCGGATCCTGGTGACGCTGCTGCACGAGATGGCCAAGCGCGATGCGAAGCGCGGGCTGGCGTCGCTGTGCATCGGTGGCGGGATGGGGGTCGCGCTCGCGGTCGAGCGCGCCTGAGTAGAGTCTGACGACTCGTCCCGCGTGCGGCAGCGGCCAGCGTCGCACGCGGGCGAAGCGGTTCTCGCGCACGACAAGCAGTCAACAACACGCGCGAGGTGCAGGTGCGTGCCGCGCCCGCGACGCGGGCGGCTGCGCATCGAAGCGGTGGGGCGGCAGCATGAGCGACGCCGCCGCTCCGCCTTGATCGATTACTTTTTTGTCGGTAATTAATAGGATGACTAAGCGAATTGCAGTAGTGACTGGTGGCATGGGCGGCCTCGGCGAAGCGGTCAGCATCAGGTTGAACGACGCGGGCCACCGGGTAGTCGTCACGTATTCGCCGAACAACACCGGCGCGGGCCGCTGGCTGACCGAGATGCACGCGGCCGGCCGCGAGTTCCACGCATATCCGGTGGACGTGGCCGACCACGATTCGTGCCAGCAATGCATCGAGAAGATCACGCGGGACGTCGGCCCGGTCGACATTCTCGTGAACAACGCGGGCATCACGCGCGACATGACGCTGCGCAAGCTCGACAAGGTCAACTGGGACGCGGTGATCCGCACCAACCTCGATTCCGTGTTCAACATGACGAAGCCGGTCTGCGAAGGCATGGTCGAGCGCGGCTGGGGCCGCGTCGTCAACATCTCGTCGGTGAACGGCTCGAAGGGTTCGGTCGGCCAGACCAACTATGCGGCCGCGAAGGCCGGCATGCACGGTTTCACGAAGTCGCTCGCGCTCGAGATCGCGCGCAAGGGCGTGACGGTGAACACGGTGTCGCCGGGCTACCTCGCGACGAAGATGGTCACGGCGATCCCGCAGGACATCCTCGACTCGAAGATCCTCCCGCAGATTCCGGCGGGCCGGCTCGGCAAGCCCGAGGAAGTCGCGGCGCTGGTGGCTTACCTGTGCTCGGAGGAGGCCGGCTTCGTGACGGGCTCCAACATCGCGATCAACGGCGGCCAGCACATGCATTGACGCGGGGCGGCCCGGCGGTGTGCGCGCACCTGCCGGGCCGCGTTCCGCGCGATCCAGTGCCGGGGCGGCGGCAGGCGCGCCGCTTCGGCTTCGCATTCCGGAGAAGGCATGGGCGATACCTGGATGGGACTCGTAATCGGCGGCACGGCACTGGCCGTCGCGCTGACGATGGCAGTCTCGCTCTACTGGCTCGAGCGGCGCCGTGCGCGGCTGCTGCGGAACTTCGATCATCGCGATTGTTCGCTCGTCGCGTACGGCAGGTGCTTCGCACGCGTGCGGACCCGGCCGGCACGCCGCCTGCGCGGCGCGCGTTGACGGCGGCATCGCGGCAGTGACGCGTCACGCTTGACGAGCGGTCGTGCATCGCGCGCATGCCTGCGGGGATGCGCGCGATGCCCTTGATCAATCGTTCTTTTCGCTCTTCCCGCCCGACTCGCCCGAGTCGTTCTTGTGGAAGATCCGCTTCGTCGTGCGCTTGGTGGCATCCCAGCCTTCGCGCGACGCGTGTGCGACCCCGTGCCCGACCGCCTTCGCGGCGCTCGCGGTCGCGTGGCCGAAGCTGCGGGCCGCCTCGCCGGTCTTGTGCGCGGCTTCCTTCGAATCGCGCTTGATGTCCTGCTTCACTTCCGACATGTCCGCGTGCGCGATCGGGCTGATCAGCGCCAGCACGAGCGCGGTGCCAATGAACTGACGAACTTTCACGACCTGGTTTCCTTCTCTTGGGTAAGCGGCTTCATCGAGGATTCGCATCGCCGGCCGGCGCCGCGCCTGAGCGAAGCGCGCCGGCGGCCGACGCGTCGAGCATCACCGCAGCGCGGCCGGACAGCAGCACGCGATCGCCGCAGCGCAGCGCGAAGCCGTACAGCACCGAACGGGCGTTACCGCTCACGCGTTCCGCTTCGACGACGAGCGGCTGCGCGAACGTGTCGAGCCGGTCGACGAACGCGTCGATGTTGCGCACGCTCGCCAGATAGCCGACGCGCGGGCGCGCTTCGTGCGCACCGAGCAGCGCGCCGTGCACGGCCATCGCCTGCGCCGCGTATTCGATCCCGCAGACGGCGGCAAGCCGGCCGTGCGCGCGCAGCGGGTTGTGCGGATCGCAGTGGCTCGTCGCGGTGCAGCGGATGCGAGCGGCATCCCACGCATCGACCGTATCGAGCACGCACATCGCGCCGCCGTGCGGAATGTGCGCGGCGATCCACGTGTGGTCGAGCGGCGGTGCGAGCGGGATGGTCGCGGTCATCACGCGCGCTCCGCGAACGTATCCGGCATCGCGACGTCGACCTGCACGCGCGTATCGGCCAGGTAGTCGAGCACGACACGCGTCGAACGCCGCCCGGCGATGGCGTCGAGCAGCGGCAGCACGCGCGCGGCCGGATTGCCGGCGCGCAGTGCGTCGAGTTCGGCGATCGCGAGCGGCGTGGCGGGTGCGTCGGCGAGCTGGACGTCGATGCGGGCGAGCGCGCGCTCGCTTGCTTCCGGCGCAAGCACGAGTGCCACGCCGAATGCGTCGCCGATCGGGCGCACCGCACGCAGCGGTTCCGGATAGTCGGTGTCGTACGCGATCAGCAGCGTCGGCACGCGATCGACGACGACCTGGCACAGGCTTTCCAGCAGGCCCGCGGCCAAGCTGCCGTCGTGCGCACAAAGCACATTCGACGTCGCCATCGCGCGGGTCGCGATGCTCCAGTAGCCGGCCGGTGCGTTGTGCACGGAGTTGTGGAAGCGCGTCGGCGACAGCTGACGATCGTCGCCGGCCAGCGTCTCGCAGATCGCGTGGCAATTCTGGCCGTCGCCGCCCGACGCGCTGAACACGGTTGCGAGCGTCGCGGCGTCGCGTCCGCTCGCGGCCACCGCTTCGTGGCCGGCCGCGAGCGCCACGCGCACGACGGGGCCGGTTCGGCGCCGCTCGGCCGACGGCAGGCCGGCCGGCGGCGGCAGCTCGGTACGGGCCGGCGCATACGGCACGCGGCCCGCGAGCACGTCGGCCGCGTGCGGCCAGTCGATCAGTCCGGGCCCGATGAGGCCGATGCTCTCGATGAAGGCGGTGAGTGTCATGGCGGGCCTCAACGGCGGGCATGGTCGGCGCGGCCGAGGATCAGGCTGCAATTCGTGCCG
Source organism: Burkholderia sp. AU33803 (assembly GCF_002223095.1). Taxonomy (NCBI): domain Bacteria; kingdom Pseudomonadati; phylum Pseudomonadota; class Betaproteobacteria; order Burkholderiales; family Burkholderiaceae; genus Burkholderia; species Burkholderia sp. AU33803. The sequence continues at coordinate 610,622 of NZ_NKFJ01000005.1, read as the reverse complement.
CCGAAGCCGAACGAATTGGACAGGACGGCGCGCACGCGCGTCGCGCGGCTCGCGAGCACATAGTCGGCGGCGAGTGCCGGGTCGGGCTGTGTCGTGTTGACGCCGGCCGGCACGAACTGCTCGCGCAGCGCGAGCGCGGCGACGACGGCCTCGAGCGCACCCGCCGCGCCGAGCGTATGGCCGGTCGCGCCCTTCGTCGAGCTGCACGGCGTGCTGGCGAACAGCGCGCCGATCGCACGGCTTTCGGCCGCATCGTTGCTCGGCGTCGCGGTGCCGTGCAGGTTCACGTAGTCGATGTCGGTTGCGCCCAGGCCGGCGGATGCAAGCGCCTGCTCGATCGCGACGCGCGCGCCGAGCCCGTCCGGATGCGGCGACGACATGTGATGCGCGTCGCTCGATTCGCCGATGCCGAGCAGCAGGATCGCATCGGCGTCGAGTGCGGCGGGCGGGTCGGGCATGCGTTCGACGAGCGCGAACGCGGCGGCCTCGCCGATCGAGATGCCGTCGCGCGCGACGTCGAACGGCCGGCACGGCTGGCGCGACAGCAGCTCGAGCGAATTGAAGCCGTACAGCGTCGTCAGGCACAACGAATCGACGCCGCCGACGACCGCCGCGTCGATCAAGCCCGCCTCGATCATGCGGCGCGCGGAGCCGAACACTTTCGCGCCGGACGAGCACGCGGACGAGATCGCCATCGCCGGCCCGCGCAGCGCGAAGAACGCGCGCACGAACGCGGCCGGCGAATACGGGTTGTGCGTCTGCGCGTAGCGGAAGCCGGCGGGCAGCGCGCCGCTCGTCGGATCGCGGCGCTGGTATGCGTGTTCGGTCTCGAGGATGCCGGCCGTGCTCGTGCCGATGAACACGCCGACGCGCGCCGCACCGTAGCGCGCCACGGCCGCCGCGACGCGTGCGTCGAAGCCGTCCTGCGTGAGGCCGAGTTGCGCGAGGCGGTTGTTGCGGCACGCGAAGTCGGCGAGGTCGGCCCGCACGGGCTGCGCATCGACGCCGCCCACCGCGCCGATCCACGTGTCGAGATCCGCCCGTTCGAAGTCGCAGGGCTGGAGCCCGCCGCGCGCGTCGCGCAGCGCATCGAGGGTCGCATCGAGGCCGCGACCGATGCAGCTGGTGGTGGTGAAGTGCGAGAGCAGGAGAGGTTTCACGAGGGTCGCATCCGGTGGCCGGAACGGGTGCCGCAGCAGGGCTGGCACGCGCGCCGTTCGAGGTCAGATTTTATCAAACGGGGGTGCCGAACCGGCCGGCTCGCCCGGCCCGCCGGGCGGCTCCGGCGCGAGCGCCGCGCGCAGCGTGGTCCAGTGCAATTGCGCATCGGCAGCCGCGCGCAGCACCGCGTGCAGCACGTCGAGCACGACCGGTTCGCCGCGCGTGTCGCGCGCTGCGTGGCCGTCGTGCACGAGCAGGATGTCGCGTGCCGCGAGGCCGTGCAGCAGGCGGCGCGTGACGGTCGCGGCATCGCGCGCACGCGTGTCGAAGCCACGTCGCGTCCAGCTCGCCAGTTGCAGGCCGAGTTCGCACAGCACCGGCTCGAGAAACGGGTTGCGCAGGCCAGCCGGCGCGCGGAAGAACAGCGGGCGCGTGCCGGTGAGCTCGGTCAGCGTCTGCTGCGCGGCCGCGATCTCGCGCCGCAGCGCGGCGGGCCCCGACAGCGAGAACGTGTGGCGGTGCCGCTGGCTATGGTTCTCGATTGCATGACCGCGCGCGACGATCGCCTCGATCCAGCGCGGATGACGGCGCGCGAGATCGCCGATGCAGAAGAACGTCGCGCGCGCGTCGTAACGGTCGAGCAGGTCGAGCACGCGCGGCGTGACGTCCGGGTCCGGGCCGTCGTCGATCGTCAGCGCGATGCGGCGGCCGGCGTGGGCCGGCAGGCGCGTCCAGTTCGGGCCGAGCAGCGTGCTGCGCGGCCACAGGCCCGCGGCGGTCAGCGCGAGATGCGACGCGACCACGCTACCGACCGCCCACGGCCACGCGGCCGGCTGCGCGACGACGGCGGCCGCCGCGCCCGCATGCAGCGCGGCCGTGCCCGCGATCAGCGGCGTCGGCTTCCAGCGGCGCGTATCGCCGGGGCGTTGCGACGGAACGGTCGACGGCGCGTTCATGCGCGGCTTCCTCGATGACGGTCGATGGCCACAGCGTCAGCCGCGCGCGGCGCGAGAATGGCCGCGAACGCCAGCGCGAGCATCGCGCCCGGGCCGACGGTCAGCCCGAAGGTTTCGAGCAACGGCACGCGCGACAGCGCCAGCAGCCCGAAGCCGGCAACCGTTGCGAGATTCGCGATCAGCAGCGACACGAGCGTGTACGGCGTGACGGGCTGCGCGTCGTCGCGCTTGCAGAAGAACAGCGCGTAGTTCGAGCCGACCGCGACGATCAGCAGCATCCCGACGAGATGCAGGATCGTCAGCTGCACACCGGCGAGCGCGAAGCCGGCCGTCACGACCAGCACGGCCGCGACGAGCGGCGCGAGCGCGCGCATGGCGCGGCGCGGCGAGCGCAGCGCGATCAGCAGCAGCACGGCGATCGCGGCGAAGCCCGCGAGCGACAGCCGGATGTCCTCGTGCACGTAGCTCACGTACAGGCGATCGGCTTCGGCCTTCATGTCGACGAACAGCGCATCGGGCACACCCGCGCGGGCGACGGCTTCGCGAATCGGCGTGGCATCGAGACTCGATGCCGGTTGCGCGGCGCGGGCGGCATCCGGCGCGCGCAGCGGCAGCATCGCGCTCCAGCGGCCGTCGCGTTCGGTCAGCAGCGCATCGACGGCGAGCGCCATCGACGTGCCGCGCAAGTCCGCGCGTGTCAGCAGCGGCGCGTGGCGCGCGGCCTCGACGTCGGTGATGAACGGTGCGAACAGGTCGGGCTTGACCGCGATCGGCTGGTTCGCGACGGCGTCGCGCATCCGCGCGGCGAGCACGTCGGCATCCGGCAGGCTCGCCCGGCGCGCGCGCTGCGCGGCATCGCTCGGCAGGTAGCGCGCGGGGCTTTCGAAGCCGGCGAGTGCGCCCCGGTCGACCAGCGGCTGCAATTGCGCGGCGACCTTTTCGGCGCCTTCGAGCGCGGCCTGTTCGGTCGAGGCGGAAATCACGACGAGATAGCGCACGTCGGGTGCGCCGACATCGGCGCGCAGCCGCGCATCGAGCGCCTGCGCTTGCGCCGGCACCGGGCTGAGCGCGGCGAGTTCGCGGCTCCACAGGCCGTCCCGATGCAGCACGAGTGTCGCGACGGCGGCGATCACCAGCACGGCGAGCGGCCCGCGCAGCCGCGGCGCGGCGTCGGCCGCACGCGCGAGCACGGCGCCGACACGCGACACGTCGCGGATCGCGACATGCTCGCCGCGCAGGTGCGGTAGCACGAAGCGCGTGACGAGCGCGGCGGCCGTCAGCCCGACGATCGAATACAGCCCGAGCTGCACGAGGCCCGGGAATCCGGAGAACAGCATCGACGCGAACCCGCACACGGACGTCAGCACGCCGAGCCGGATCGTCGGCCAGTACGCGACGACCCATGCGCGCGTCGCGTCGGCCGGGCGCGCCGTGCCGCGCGTGCCGGCCTGCGCCGATTGCACGAACAGGTAGATCGAATAGTCGACGGCTTCGCCGATCAGCGTCGTGCCGAAGCCGAGCGTCAGCCCGTGGACCGTGCCGAACGCGACGCTGACCGCCGCGATGCCCGCCACGATGCCGGTCAGCACCGGCAGCAAGCCAAGCGCGAGCGTGCGCGGCGAACGGTACAGCGTCAGCAGCAGCGCGACGATCAGCACGACGCTCGCCGTCGATAGCCGTTCGACGTCGTGCCGGATCGTGTCGCGCGTGTCGACCGAGAACACGCCGGGGCCGGTCATCGCGAGCGTGGTCGCGGCGGCGTTCGGCACGGCCTGCTGCGCGGCGGCGAACGCGCGGCGCACCATGTCGATCGCGCGGGCCTGCGCGTCGGTATCGGACCCGGCGGCGGCCGTCTGCACGACGAGCACCGCGCGCGTGCCGTCGCGCGATGCCCACACGCCGTCGCGGCTCGCCGGTTCCGCCGCGCTGTCGAACTGGTCGACGAGCGTGGCAACTTCACCGGTCGGGTCGCGCGGCAGCATCGCCTTGGCCACGAGGCCGGCCGACGAACTCAGCAGGTCGAGGCTGTCGCCGAGCGCCTGATGCAGGCCCGCCGCGCTGAAGCGCTGCGGCGTGACGGCCGGGCTCAGCAGGTAGCGGTGATCGAAGATGAACTGGCGATCGCGCGCGTCGTTCGCGGCTTCGCCGTTGTGAACGGCCGCGAATTGCGGATCGGTGCGCAGCGCGCCGGCGACGCGTCGCGACAGCGCGGCGCGCGTCGTGGCATCGCCGCCGTCGATCGCGACCAGGATCAGCCGCGACACGACGCCGTCGCGCAACTGGTCGACGAGCACGCGCTGCCCGGCGCTCGGCGCGCTCGGCAGGAACGCGGACAGGTCGGCCGTGAAGTGCGCGCGCCCGATCGCGACGCCGCATGCGATGAGCGCGAGCAGCCACGCGAGCACGGCACGCTGCCGCAGCGCAGGCAGGCGGCGCGCGACCGGTGACGCGGGGGGCCGGGTGCGTTCGTCCATCAGTTCGGGTTCGCCGGAACGGGTTGCAGCCGCATCACCGAGCGGTCGCCGTCGGCCTGCCGGATCGCGACGCTGCGCAACACGTCGCGCGTGCCGTCGAGCGTGATCGTGCTGACGACCTTCAGCATCCGCGAGTCGAGCGGTGTGAGCGTCAGCGTCCAGTCGTCGCCGCGACCGGCGAGCGCGACCTTGTACACCTGTTCGAGCGCGAAGCGGTTGCCGGCGAGCGTCGCGCGGATGCTGTCGATGAACGCGCCGAGTTCCGGATAGCGTGCGAGCGCGAGCGTGAACTTGCGGTTGTTGCGCTCGACGGTGAGCATGTCGCCATCGACGACGAGGTGTTCGGGCTTCGGGCTCAGCGTGTGCTTCTCGAGATGATCGGGCGCGACGAACACGAGTTCGCCGGACGATTCGACCGGCTGCGTCGCGATCGACAGGGTCTTCGTCTCGGTGAACGTCGCGCGCCCCGACTTGTGTTGCGCAAGCGTCGACATCAACCGGTCGAGGTTCCACGCCGGCGCCGTGTCGGCCGGTTGCGCGGGCGTTGCAGCCAGCGCGGCCATGGCGGCGCTTGCCGCGACGGCGACGGCCAGCGTGCGGACGGCGCGACGCAGCGTGGACGGGAGCGGGGGCAGGCAGCGGCGAACGGCGGTCATGCGTCGGAATCCCTCGTGGCGGCCAGGCCGGCACCGGCGCATGCAGCGTCGCTGCGAGCGGTCACGGTCGCGGTCGCGGTCGCGGCATCGCCGCCTTGCCAGAAGTCGAAATAGTTGAACCAGTTGTACGGCGCCGCGCGGCAGTATTTGTCGAGCAGCGCGACGTAGCGCGCGAGTGCCGCGTCGACGGCTGCCGCGCGTGCGTCGCGCCGCACGTCGGAGAAATCGGCGAGCGTCTCGAAGTGCACATCGTAGCGGTTGCCGTCGCGATAGAGGCCCGTCATGAAGATCACCGGGCGCTTCAGCATCGCGGCCATGTAGAGCGGCCCGAGCGGGAACGCGGCGGGCGCCCCGAGCAGCGGCAGCCGGCGCAGCGACGCGGCCGCGTCGTCGAGCAGCGTGCGGTCGGCGAGCATGCCGACCATGCAGTTCGCGTCGAGGCGCTCGCGCACCTTCAGCATCGAGTCGACCTGCCCGAGCGGAATCACTTCCGGCTGTGCGGCGGGATTCACCGCGGCGAGCGTCGCGTTGATCTTGCGCGCGTTCTTCTCGTACATCGTCACGACCACGCGCAGGTCCGGGTGCGTGCGGCCGATCGCGCGCACGACCTCGAAGCTGCCGAGATGCGCACCCATCAGGAACGCGCCGCGCCCGCCCGCGAGCGCGTCGTCGACGAGCGTTTCACCGTGCAGCCGGATGTCGAACAGGTCGAAGCGTCCGTTCATCAGGTAGATGCGGTCGTGGATCGTCGCCGCGAACGTGAACACGTGCCGGTACACGTCGCGCCAGCGCGCGGGGCGGCCGAGCACGCGGCGCAGGTAGTCGCGCGACGCCGCGCACGCAACCGGCGAGAACAGCACGAAATACGTCGCGATCAGGTGCAGCACGACGCGCGCACGCTGCCGGCCGAAGCGCAGCGAGATCCACGTCATCGCGCGCAGCAAGCCCGCATTGCTGCGTTCCTGGCGTTCGGCCCACGCGGTGCGCTTCATGGCTGCACGCCATCCTGTGCGGCCGGCGGCGCGGACAGCACGCCGCTCGCGACTTCGCGCGCCCCGGTGCGCAGCGTGAAGCGGATCGCACCGCTCGCCGCGGCGTCGTACGCGAGATCGAGCGGTTCGCCGGGTGCGACCGGGCTCAGGAATTTCGCGGACCCGAGCCGCCACGTGTGCAGCGGACGGTTCAGCGCCGTGCCGATCGCATGGATCGCGTGATCGAGCAGCACGACGCCCGGCACGACCGGATGGCCGGGGAAGTGGCCGGGCAGCGCCGGGTGATCGGCGGGGATCGTGAACCCGAGCGCGGGCGCGGGCGCGCCGTCCGGGTCGCGTACGGGCGTCGGCGCGGCCGAAGTGCGCGCGTGTTGAGCAACGAGCGCGGCGAGCACGTCGCGCGGCAGCTTGCCGGTTTCATTGCGCGGCAGCGCATCGACGAACACGAGCGGGCGCGGCATGAACGCGGGATCGATCCGCTCGCGCAGCGCGCGCTGCAGATCGGCGGCCGCGAGCGTCGGCGCGACGACCAGCGCGACGAGGCGCGTGACCGGCTCGAGGCCCGCGTCGGCATGCGCCGGCGCGGCTTCGTCGGGCATGAAGAACACGCCGTCGAGCACGTCCGGAATCGCATTGAGCTGATGGTTCAGGTACGCGAGCGACGTGCGCTTGCCGGCGATGTTGACGAGGTCGGCCTTGCGGCCGTGCAGCAGGAACCGGCCGTCGCCGAGCAGTTCGAGCGCATCGCCCATCGGCACGGGCGCTTCGACGTGCCCGCCCGACACCCAGATCGTCGGCTCGCCGTCGTCGCTCTCCGGTTCGTCGCGCGCATCGAGCCGGATGCCCGGGAACAACGCCCACGCCGCGCCTTGCGACGTGCGACGGGTCGCGATCTGGCCGGTTTCGGTGCTGCCGTAGATCTCGACGAGCGGCGCGTCGAGCGCGGCTTCGGCTTCGCACGCGAGCTTTTCGGACAGCGGAGCGGTGGCCGACAGCACGAGGGCGGCAGGCGGCAGCGCCTGGCCGGCCGCCAGCAGCGCCCGCAGGTGGATCGGCGACGTGACGAGCACGCGCGGCTGCGGGATCGCGTCGAGTTCGTCGCGAATGTCGACCGGGTAGAACGGCTGGCGATTGCTGAACGCGAGGCCGCCGATCAGCGCGAGCAGCACCGTCGACTCGAAGCCGTACATGTGCTGCGCGGGCACCGTGCCGATCAGCGTGGCCGCGCGGCCGTCGAGCAGCCCGAGGCGGTCGGCCGCCGCGCGCACGCAGCCGACCAGGAAGCCCCAGGTCTTGCGGTGCGGCACCGGTGCGCCGGTCGAGCCGGACGTGAACACGTAGGCCATGATGCGCGCCGCATCGATCTGCGGCACGACGAACGGCGCATCGCTCGCGCGCTCGCCGGGGGCGGCATCGGGGTACGCGAAGCGCGGCAGGTCGATCGCGCAGTCGGGCGCGTCGTGCAGGCAGAACGCGTCGGGCGCGAACGATGCGAGCTGGCGAACCATTTCCGGCGTGTGCGTCGACGGCAGCAGGCTGATCTTGCCGGCAACGAGCGCGGCGCACAGGCTGACCGCGAAGCGGTAACGGTCGCGGCACACGTTGAACACATGGCCGCCGGCGGGCAGCGCGGCGGCCACGCGGGCGACGTCGGCGACGAACGCGCGCACGGTGACGGGCGCGCCGTCGCGCCAGGCGATCGTCTGGTCCGGCGACGAATGGAAAACCAGCGGGTGAGTCGGCATAAATCGGTCAAAACGGGAGCGAAGGCCGGCGCGCGGCGCCGGCCGTGAATTCATCGTGACGGCTGCGATGCGTGAGTCGTCGCGCGATACGCGCGCACCGCATCGACCATGCGCGGCCGCGGTTCGTGCGGCAGTGCGAAGCGCCGGCACGCATGCTCGGCGGCGAACATCACGGCGACGAGCGGCAGCGACAGGTAGTTCGCGAACGTTGACCACGTGACGATCGGCGCGGTCGCGAACAGCAGCGTCGACACGGCGGCGATCGCGACGAAGAACAGCGTCCACGCGAGCGTGATCTGCCGGGTATAGCGCGCGACGGCCGGCGTGATCGCGCCGTGGATCATCGTCGCGAAGCGGGTGCACAGCGGCACCTGGCCGGCCGCGAGCGTGCGGCCGAACAGCAGCGCCATCGCGAGGTTGAAACTGGCGTGTTCCAGATACAGGCCCCATTCGAAATGCCGGGCGAGCGGCACGCGCGCGGCCCACAGCACGGCGGCGGCAAGCAGCCACGCCGGCACGAGCCATGCGCGATGCGGCGAGCGCAGCGCCGCGCCGAGCGCGAGCAGCAGCGGCGGCACCAGCGCCATCGCGAGGCCGAAGCCGTGCGCGCCGGGTGTGGCGGCCGCGTAGTGTGCGCCGGCCTGGTATGCCGCGACGGCGCCGACCGCGGCGAGGCCGCGCGCGACGGGCAGCAGCCGGCTCATCGGCGGCCTCCGCGCGCGCGGCGTGCGAACGCGTGCCCGGCGGCCGGGCGGCAGCGGACGGACGGGCGAACCGGAACGGAGCGGAAGGACGGGCGCGGCATGACTGGCGACATCGGGCGGATCGTGGCCGGACGCGATGGTCAGGCCGTCAAACATCATATGAAAGGCGGCCGGGACGCAGATCCGGGCCGGTGGTCGGGCACGCTCATTTTAGGGCCGCGGCATGGCGTGTTCGGGGCGGGCGCGAACGGGTTTTGTAACCGATTGTATGGCGCGGGACGAATGGTTTGGCGGGGTCGGTCCATTTCCATCCAAAGCGGCTCAAGCGTCTCGTGCATTCGGGTCCCGAAACGGGCCGCGGAGCCGGCTCGCCAGTCTGTAACCATTGGCGGTATACGGCCCGATACCCGTTCGTCTAGAATCCGCGTAACTTTTACAAACAATCCCCCAATAAAGCAGGCGGGGAAGCCGGCAGACGCCGGAGGGACGGAGATTCGCACGCGCCGGGCGTGCATGGCGACAGCCGTTTCCGGGCACCTTCCGCTGCCACGGGCCGCCTGCCCGCACGCATGATGAACGCACTGGAACAAGAGCTCGCCACGCTGATCATCGGCGAACTGAATCTCGAAGACGTCACGCTCGACACCGTGACGGCCGAGACCCCGCTGTATGGCGAGGGTTTCGGGCTCGACTCCATCGACATCCTGGAAATCGCGCTGCTGATCTCGAAGAAATACGGCTTCGAGCTGCGTTCGGACAATCCGGACAACCAGAAGATTTTTGCGACGCTCGGTGCACTGGCGGCGTACGTCGCCGCGCACCGCACGAAGTGACGGGGTCGCGCCACGGGCGCGACGTACAGATGTGCAGATGATGACGGCAGGCGGCCGCGATCGGCAGACGATACGCGGCCGCGTCGATCGAGGTGGAACGCGATGAACGGAGCAATTCGATGCGCGCGCTCGTGACGGGCGGCAGCGGCGCACTCGGGCAGGCGATCTGCACGGCGCTCGCGCAGGCCGGCCATGAAGTGTGGGTGCATGCGAACCGCCATCTCGCGCAGGCGGAGGCGGTCGCGCAGCAGATCGTCGCGGCCGGCGGCACCGCGCACGCGATCGCGTTCGACGTGACCGACGCCGATGCGACGCTCGCCGCGCTGCAGCCGTTCATCGACGAGGCGCCGGTGCAGATCCTCGTCAATAACGCCGGCATTCACGACGATGCGCCGATGGCCGGCATGTCGCGCCGGCAGTGGCACAGCGTGCTCGACGTGACGCTCAACGGCTTCTTCAACGTCACGCAGCCGCTGCTGTTGCCGATGATCCGCACGCGACGCGGCCGGATCGTCAACATCGCGTCGGTGGCCGGCGTGACCGGCAATCGCGGGCAGGTCAACTATGCGGCCGCGAAGGCGGGGCTGATCGGCGCGACGAAGTCGCTGTCGCTGGAGCTCGCGTCGCGCGGCATCACCGTGAACGCGGTCGCGCCCGGCATCATCGAATCGCCGATGGCCGAGCACGCGTTTCCCGCGGAACGCATCAAGCAGCTCGTGCCCGCGCAGCGCGCGGGCCGGCCCGACGAAGTCGCGGCGATGGTCGCGTATCTGGTGTCCGACGCCGCGGCCTATGTGACGGGGCAGGTGCTGTCCGTCAACGGCGGGCTCGCGTGACCAAGCGCGCAGCGTCGGCGTGACGTAACGCAACGCGGCGCAGGCCGCGAGGTTGCGCGGCCTGCGCCGCATAGTGAGGAAATCGAAGTGTCCGTGCATCCAGTCGACGCCGAACGGCGCCCGTGTTCCCTGTCGTCCTCTGCCGCGCCCGTCGTGCGCGGGCAGACGGCGGCCGGGCCGGTCGCATCGCGATCGGGCGAAGCGCTCGCGCACGACGGCGAGGGTGCGCTGCGGCTCGTCCGGATGAGCCATGCGCGGCTCGCCGCGCTGCTGCACGATGCGCGTGGCCGTGGCGACGGATTCGAGCGCGCGTTTCCCGGCGCATTGGGTGCGGTATGCATCGGCGCTGGCACAGCATCGCATGCCGAATCACGCGCGGACGCGGCGGCACGGATGCTGGCCGAAGTCGTGCCCGACCTGCCGGTCGCCCCGGTGCCGATGACGCTGCTCGGCGCCGGCATCGCGCCGGACGACGCCGTCTGCGAAATCTGGCAATGCCGTGCGCGCGACCTGCGCAGCGAACGGCGCGGCGCGCTGCACTATCGGTACAGCGAAACGGCGGGCCTCGTGTTCGGCAGCATCGTCGTGCATGAAGCAGCACTCGTGGCGAACGAATCGCGCGACAGCGGCACCCCGCTCGAGCGCGCGACCCACGACGCGTACCGCGCACTGTTCAGCGTGCTCGATTCGCTCGGCATGCCGCATCCGCTGCGCATCTGGAATACCGTGCCGGCGATCAATGCGGTGCAGTTCGGGATCGAGCGCTATCGTCAGTTCAATATCGGCCGCCAGCATGCATTCGATGCGTGCAGCCGCGCGCTGACGGGCGGCGTGCCGGCCGCATGCGCGCTCGGCTCGGTCGTGCCGGTCGCGGGCGATGCGTCGCCGGCCGCGCCGCTCGCGATTCATTTCCTCGCCAGCCGCACGCCGGCCGATCCGGTCGAGAACCCGCGCCAGGTCAGCGCGTATCACTATCCGGCGGAGTACGGCCCGCGTGCGCCGACGTTCGCGCGCGCTGCCGCGTGGCCGCAACGCGATGCCGCGCCGCTGCTGTTCGTGTCGGGCACCGCGAGCATCGTCGGGCACCGCACCGTGCATCACGGCGACGTTCTCGCGCAAACGCGCGAGACGGTCGCGAACCTCGCGGCCGTGCTCGAGCAGGCCGCGCGCCAGGGGCACGGCCCGTTCTCGCTCGCCGACCTGAGCTATCGCGTCTACGTGCGCGACGCCGGCGATGCGGCGGCGCTGGCCGCGATCGAGCGCGTGCTGCGCGAGGCGGCCGGCCCCGGCGTGCGGCCGCTCGTCGTCCATGCGGACGTGTGCCGCGACGACCTGCTGGTCGAGATCGAGGCCAGCGCGGGTCATGAGGAGGCGTGGTTGTCATGAAGCGAGAAAACCTCACGATCGAGCCACCGGCTGCGCACCCGGGCGACGTCGACGAAGCCTGCCGACGGTCGCCGGCAAGTCATAAACTTTTGTCAGGATCCCCGTCTTCGCAATCGGCCGTTTCCATGTCCAAGCTGCACGCCTCGTCCACCCATCTCGTCCTGATTCCGAGCTACAACCCGGGCATCAAGGTCGACACGACCGTGCGCAATGCCCGCGCGCAATGGAATCCGGTGTGGGTCGTCGTCGACGGCAGCACCGACGGCAGCGCAGAACGGCTGCAGGCGATGGCCGAGCGCGACCCGGGCTTGCGCGTGATCGTGCTGCCGGAGAACCGCGGCAAGGGCGCCGCGGTGCTCGCCGGGCTCGACGCGGCGGCCGCGAGCGGCTTCACGCATGTATTGACGATGGATTCCGACGGCCAGCATCCGGCCGACCTGATTCCCGCGTTCATGGCCGCGTCGCAGGCCGCGCCCGACGCGATGGTGCTGGGCGTGCCGAAGTTCGACGCGAGCGCGCCGCAGTTGCGCGTGCAGGGGCGCCGGCTGTCGAACGCGTGGGCCGACCTCGAGACGCTGTGGGCCGGGATCGGCGATTCGCTGTACGGGTTTCGCGTGTATCCGGTCGCGCCGCTGGCCGCGATCATGCGCCGCCAGCCCTGGATGCGCGGCTTCGACTTCGATCCCGAGGCGGCCGTGCGGCTGTGCTGGGCCGGCGTGCGGCCGATCCGCATCGACGCGCCGGTGCGCTATTTCGGCCGCCACGAGGGCGGCGTCTCGCACTTCCATTACGGCCGCGACAACGCGCTGCTCGCGTGGATGCACCTGCGCCTGTTCACCGGCTTCGCCGTGCGGCTGCCGATGCTGGTTGCGCGGCGGCTGACGCGACGCCACGACCAGACGGCCTGAGCCCGCCCGTTTCCCGTTCCGGTCGTCGCCCGGTTGCGGCGATTGCTCCGTTTTCCGTCGTCAATCCTGTGTCGACGCGCCGCATCGTTGCTGTTCGTCGAGTAATCCGCATGTCATCGGATGTAAACATCTGGTAATTTTCTGCCGGATTATGCAAAATCGCCGCTCCCAAATACAACTATCGAGGGATTCCGGGATGCAACTCAAGAAAGCGGTGGCAGCGTGTGGCGTGGCGTTTCTGTTGAGCGCGTGCGGTGGGGTACAGAACCTTGACGCGAACAGCCTGACGTCGGCGGGGACCAGCCTGTTCAAGGCAGCGACGCTGTCGGACAGCGACATCGCCGCACTGTCGAACGACTCGTGCAAGGCCAGCGATGCCGAATCGAAGATCGCGCCGGCGAACAGCGCGTACGCGAAGCGCCTGACGAAGGTGATGAAGGGCTTCGGCGACATGACGCTGAACGGCCAGAAGATCAACTACAAGGTCTACATGACCAAGGACGTCAACGCGTGGGCGATGGGCAACGGCTGCGTGCGCGTGTACAGCGGCCTGATGGACCAGATGAACGACGACGAGCTGCGCGGCGTGATCGGCCATGAAATGGGCCACGTTGCCCTGGGTCACTCGAAGAAGGCGATGCAGACGGCCTACGCGGTCAGCGCGGCGCGCACCGCGGCCGGCGCGGCATCGCCGGGCGTGGCGGCACTGACGAGCTCGCAGCTCGGCGACATCACCGAGAAGTTCATCAACGCGCAGTTCTCGCAAACGCAGGAAAGCGCGGCCGACGACTACTCGTTCGACCTGATGAAGCAGAAGGGCATGAACCAGAAGGGCCTCGTCACCGCATTCCAGAAGCTCGCGAAGCTCGACGGCGGCAAGAGCTCGATGATGGATTCGCACCCGTCGTCGGCGAGCCGTGCGCAGCACATCGAGGATCGCATCGCGAAGGGCAGCTGATCGCGCAACCGGTCGCCTGCCGCGGCGGGCGATCCAGCGGCGACATGAAAAACCCCACGCTCTTCCGGGCGTGGGGTTTTGTTTTTGGGGCGGGCGCTGCTTACGGCACCATCCCCGGCAGCACGTAGGCCTGCGCGAGCGTGATCAATCCGACGATCACCGCGAACAGCAGGCTGTGCCGCACCGTGAAGCGGAACAGCTCCGATTCCTTGCCGACGAGGCCCGTCGCCGCGCAGGCGACCGCGATCGATTGCGGCGAGATCATCTTCGCGGTCACGCCGCCCGTCGTGTTCGCGGCCACCGCGAGCGTCTCGGGCACACCAAGCTGATGGGCCGTGGCCTGCTGCAGCGAGCAGAACAGCGCGTTCGACGACGTGTCCGAGCCCGTCAGGAACACGCCGAGCCAGCCGAGGAACGGCGAGAAGAACGGGAACGCGGCGCCGGTCGCGGCCAGCATCAGCGCGAGCGTCGACGACATCCCCGAGTAATTCGCGACGAAGGCGAACGCAAGCACGAGGCCGATCGACAGGATCGGGCGCGTCAGCTCCTTCAGCGTCTCGCCGAACGTGACGAGCGCGTCGCGCGGCTTCATCCGCAGCAGCGCCATCGAGATCAGCGCGGTCACGAGGATCGCGCTGCCGACCGCCGACACGAGATCGATCTTCAGCACCGCGTCGAGCGCCTTCGGCGTCGCGGCGATCGGCGCGGTCTTCACGACGAGCTGGTCGAGCCCCGCCACATGGAACTTCAGCACGGTCGACGCGAGTGCGCCGTGCGCGGCGAACAGCGCCTTGAACGGCGCGATGCTCCATACCGTGACGACGGCCGTCAGGATCAGGAACGGCGACCACGCGTGCACGGTCTGCGCGAGCGTGTACGGCGACGCCTGCCGGCTCGTGCCGGTGCCGAAGCCGCTGCGCGAGCCTGCGCCCGCGCCGCCGAAGCCCGCGAGCGCGGCGCCGCCGCCGGATGCGACGAGGCCGCCGGCCGTCTGCTTCGCGGTGCGCGGCTGCCAGACCTTCAGGAACGCGGCGAGCGCGACGAGGCTGACGAGCGACGACGTGATGTCCGGCAGCTCGGGCCCGATGTGGTTCGACGTGAAGTACTGCGTCACCGCAAAGCTGCCGCCCGCGACGAGCGCGGCCGGCCAGGTCTGCCGCACGCCGCGCAGCCCGTCCATCATGAACACGAGCCAGAACGGCACCGCGAGCGACAGCAGCGGCAGCTGGCGGCCGGCCATCGCGCCGATATGGAACGGGTCGATGCCCGTCACCTGCCCGGCGACGATGATCGGAATGCCCATCGCACCGAACGCGACCGGCGCCGTGTTTGCAATCAGACACAGTCCCGCCGCGTGCAGCGGCTTGAAGCCGAGCCCGACGAGCAGCGCCGCCGTGATCGCGACGGGCGCGCCGAAGCCGGCGGCGCCTTCGAGGAACGCGCCGAACGAGAAGCCGATCAGCAGCATCTGCAGGCGCTGGTCGTCGGTGATCGACAGTACGGACGCGCGAATGATGTCGAACTGGCCGGTCTTCACGACGATCTTGTACAGGAACACGGCCGCGACGATGATCCACGCGATCGGCCAGATGCCGTACGCGAAGCCGAAGCCGGCTGCTGCGAGCGCCTGCGGCACGGGCATCCCGTACGCGAGGATCGCGACGCCAAGCGAGAGCAGCAGCGTGATCGCCGCGGCGACGTGGCCCTTGAGCCGCAGCGCGGCCAGCGCGACGAAAAAGAAGATGATCGGGATTGCGGCGACGAACGCCGACAGCCCGAGGCTGCCGAGCGGCGTGTAGATCTGATGCCAGGCCTGCATGGATGTCTCCTCCATAGGTTTTTGTCGATACGGCTTGAGAAACGAAACGGCTATTCGGGCTGGCCGCGTGCGCGCAGCAGGTCGGACAGGCTGCGCGGCGCAGGTTCGAGCGGCGTGCGGTGCTGCGTCCAACCCATCTGTTTTGCCGGCGTCAGCGCACGCAGCCGCGTTGCGGTCCAGCGGAACGCGCGGTATGCACGCGGATGCGCTAACGCACCCGACCAGAAGCGCCACACGAGGTTTTCCGCGCGGTTGTAGTTCGCGCCCTGGCCGCGCAGCGGATGCGCGACGGGTTCGTTGGGCTTGCGGTTCGCCTCGGTACGCAGCCGCACGAGGAGTTGCGGGATCGGAATCCGCACCGGGCATACCTCGCCGCAGGCACCGCACAGCGTCGATGCGGTCGGCAGGTCGGCCGTCGCGTCGAGGCCGAGCAGATGAGGCGAGATGATCTTGCCGATCGGCCCCGGGTAGGTCGTGCCGTAGGCGTGGCCGCCGATGCGCGTATAGACGGGGCAGTGGTTCATGCACGCGCCGCAGCGGATGCACTGCAGCGTCGCGCGCAGCTGCTCGTCCGCGTAAGCCTGGGTGCGGCCGTTGTCGAGCAGCACGAGATGCAGCTCGCGCGGGCCGTCGCGTTCGCCGTCGCGGCGCGGGCCCGAGATCAGGTTGAAGTAGGTCGTGATTGCCTGGCCGGTGGCCGAGCGCGTGAGCAGGCTCGACAGCGGCACGATGTGCTCCAGCTTCTCGACGACCTTCTCGATCCCCATGATCGCGACGTGCGTATCGGGCGCGGTCGTCGACAGGCGGCCGTTGCCTTCGTTCTCGACCAGCCACAGCGTGCCCGTGTCGGCCGCCGCGAAGTTCACGCCGGACAGGCCGATGTCCGCCTCGGCGAACGCGCGGCGCAGCGCGCGCCGGCCGGTCTGGATCAGCGCGTCGACGTCCTCCGTGTAGCGCGTGCCGGGGATGTGCGCCGCGAACAGCTCGGCGATGTCGCCGCGCGTCTTGTGGATCGCCGGCATCACGATATGCGACGGCTTCTCGCCCGCGAGCTGCACGATGAATTCGCCCATGTCGGATTCGATGCAGTCGACGCCGTGCTCGGCGAGGTAATGGTTCAGCTCGATTTCCTCGCTCGCCATCGACTTGCCCTTGATCACGCGGCGGGCCTTCTTCGCCTGCGCGATGCCGAGCACGATCGCGTTCGCGTCGGCGGCCGTTTCGGCCCAGTGCACGTGCACGCCGGCTTCGGTGAGCTTCGTTTCGAGCCGTTCGAGCAGGGCGGGCAATTGCGCGAGCGCGTGCTGCCGCACGGCTTCGCCGAGGTCGCGCAACTGCTGCAGCTCGGTGTCGTCGGGGAACTGCGTCGCGCGCTTGCCTTGCAGGAAGTCCATCGCGCCACGAAAGCTCTTGCGCAGCGCGGGATCGTCGAGCGCGGCGCGCGCGCGGGCCTTGAAGTCGCCGGGGGCGACGAAGTGCAGCGTGTGGTCGTTCATTGCGGGAGAGCCTCGCTGGCGGTGGCGGCCGGGCCGGCGGCGGCCGTCTCGGTGACGATCACGACCCACAGGCGGCGCGGACCGTGTGCGCCATAGGCGAGCGTCTGCTGGATATCGGAGGTTTTCGACGGGCCCGAGATCAGCACGAGGTTGGTCGGCATGCCGGCGTGCCAGCGCTCCGCGTGCACGGCCGCGTGCAGGTCGGGGTGCAGCGTGCTCGCATGAACGAGCGCGACGTGCAGCGGCGGCACCAGCGACACCGTGCGCGGCGTGCCGGCATCGGGTGCGAGCACGACGGTGCCGGTGGCCGCGATGCCCGAGCGCGCGACGGTGAAGCCCGCGTCGATCGTGTCGAACAGTTCGGCCTTCCATGCGTCGATCGGCCGGTCGAACGGCACCGGCGCGACCGTGTCGGGCAGCGCGCGGGCGAGCGCCGCGGATTCGGCGCGGGCCGGGTCGAGCAGCAGGCGGCGCACGCCGGCCTCGGTGAGCCGCGCGGCGAGCTGCGCGGGCCATTCGTCGCCGGTCGCGCACCAGACGTCCGCGTGCGACGCGGCGAGCGCGGCCTGCATCGTGAGGGCAAGTGTGTGCGGATCGTGTGCCGCCTCGGCTTCCATGCGGCGTGCGTCGTAATGCGTGTCGATGCGCGCGTCGAGCGCGGGGGCGTCCTCGGCGGCGACACCCGGGGCGGCGGCGCGCAGCCGCTGGAGGATGGCGTCGCGCGCGCTCATCGCTTGTCTCCGCGCAGCGATGCGGCGCCGGCCGTGCGCCGCCACAGGAAGCTGGCGAGGTGCTCGACCGGCAGCGGCGCGCCGGATTGGTCGGCCGCGTGGCCGATGTTCAGCAGGCAGCCGCAGTCGGCGGACACGAGCCGGTCGCAGCCCGTCGCGCAGGCCGATGCGACCTTGTCGCGCACCATCGCGCCGGAGATGTCGGGATGCTTCAGCGAGAACGTGCCGCCGAAGCCGCAGCATTCGGATTCGCGTTCGTGTTCGATGCGCGTCACGCCCGGCAGCGCGTCGACGAGCGCGACGCCGTGCACGCGCGTGCCCATCTCGCGGCGGGCCGCGCACGACGTGTGCAGCACCACGCGCTCGTCGGCGCCGGCCGGCGCGGTGAGTGCATCGAGCCGCACGTCGAGCACGTGTACGAGGAATTCGGTGAGTTCGTAGGTGCGTTCCGCAATCGCCCGCGCCTGGGGGCCATGGACGGGATCGTCGGCGAACAGCGCCGGCCAATGGTGCCGGATCATGCCGCCGCACGAGCCGGACGGCACGATCACGGGCCACGGTTCGGCGAACAGGTCGAGCTGCGCGGCCGCGACGCGGCGCGCCTCGTCGGGATTGCCGCTGCTGTAGGCCGGCTGCCCGCAGCAGCTCTGGCCGCGCGGATAGTGGACGGTCAGGCCTTCGCGTTCCAGCAGGCGGACCGCGTCGAGCCCGGCTTCGGGGACGAACAGGTCGACCAGGCAGGTCGCGAACAGATAGACGTGCGCGGGGGCGGCGGGGTACTGCCTTGGGTTCATGTCTCGCTCCAGAGGCGCCGGCCCGGCATGCGGATGCGGGACGACGATTTCGCTGCATAATTCCCGCGACGGCGCCGCAGCTCAAATTGGTTGGGCCAATCGGCACGGAAGGCATTGCGCAGGGAGACGCGACGATGGCAGCGATGACGGCCCGGGGCCGGACCGAAGTGGTGATGCGCAAGATCGAGACGGCGTTGCTGGACGGCACCTGGCCGGCCGGCGCGCGCCTGCCGGCCGAGCGCGTGCTCGCGCAGGAATACGGCGTGGCGCGCAATACGGTGCGCGAGGCGACCCAGCGGCTCGTCGCGCGCGGGCTGCTGCAGAGCCGGCGCGGCGCGGGTGTCTACGTGACCGACCAGTTGCGTGCCGGGATCGCGTCGCCGTGGGGCCAGCTGGTCGCCGATCATCCGGCGCTGCGCGACGACATCCTCGAGTTCCGCCGCGTGCTCGAAGGCGCGACCGCCTATTTCGCCGCGCTGCGCGCCGATGCGAACGACCGGCGCCGGATCCGTGCGCTGCTGCGCGAGCTCGAAACCGCGCACGCGAACGGCGCCGCGGCCGTCGAAGCCGCGACCGACGCGAAGCTGCACGAGGCGATCGCGCTTGCGTCGCACAACACGATGTTCCTGCACCTGCATACGAGCGTGATCGGGATGCTGCGCGAGCACATCTCGATCAACGTGGCGGGCATGACGACGCACGACGAGCAGGCGTCCGAGCTGCTGTTGCTGCAGCACCGCGTCGTGTGCGACGCGATCTGTGCGCAACGGCCCGAGGAGGCGCGCACCGCGATGCAGACGCACATCGACTATGTGCGAAGCCATTTCGAGCGCAGCGGCGATGGCGCATGAAGTTGGTTGGGCCACTTCGGCGCGTGGCCCGTCCGGCGGGCGACTCCGGAGCGGCGGGGCATCGGTGCCCGGCAGGCGGGCGGTCGTCCGTGGCCTGAAGCTGCCGGCGGCGCCCCGCGCGATTGACCGGTTCATCGGGCGCCCACTAGAATCGGCCGGAACCGCGCGCCAGCCGCGCGCCGCGGCGCATGCGGGCCTTTTGTTCCGCCAGTCGAGGAAGTTTCCGTGTTCACCTCTTTGATCCGGCGCGCACCGGCCGCGCTGTCGTGGCGCGCCGCCTGCCGCCCGGCCCGCGCACTGGCCGTCGGTATGCTGTTGTCGCTCGTCGCCGCCTGCGCGACGCATCCGCCCGCCACCACGCTCGAGCGCCCGGTCTCCCACGCGTTGCCGCCCGATACCGCGACGCCGCTGCGCGACGCGCTGGCCGCGCCCGAGGCCGCGCATCCGGGCCAGTCCGGGTTCCGGCTGCTGCCGGAAGGTGCCGAGGCGCTGCAGATGCGCATCGCGCTCGCGCGCGCCGCGACGAAGACGCTCGACATGCAGTACTACATCGCGACCGAGGACACGACCGGCAAGCTGCTGCTCGCCGCGGCGCTCTACGCGGCCGATCGCGGCGTGCGCGTGCGGATGCTGGTCGACGACCTGAACTTCCGCGACATCGATCGCATCATGGCCGCGCTGAACACGCACCCGAACATCGAGATCCGTGTGTTCAACCCGTTCGGCGCGTCGCAGCAGCGGATGGTCGAACGTACGGCCAATTTCTTCACGCGCATCGACAGCTTCACGCGCCGGATGCACAACAAGGCGATGATCGCGGACAACCAGATCGCGATCGTCGGCGGCCGCAATCTCGGCGACGAATACTTCAACGCGAGCCCGACGCTGCAGTTCCGCGATCTCGACGTGCTGGCCGCCGGCCCCGTGACGAACGACGTCTCGGCGAGCTTCGACGCGTACTGGTCGAGCGCGAGCAGCTATCCGCTGCGCGTGCTGAATCACCAGTCGTTCGATCCGAAGGACCTCGACGCGACGCGCGACGAGCTGCGCGCCCACTGGCGCACGAACGCCGATCCATACAACGCGAAGCCGCTGAACGCGACGCCGCTCGCGCAGCAGATCTCACGCGACGAGCTCGCGCTCGTGTGGGCGCCGGCCGAGTTCAAGGTCGACGCGCCCGACAAGGTCGCGCGGCCGACCGACGCGTACGTGAGCCCGCCGATGCAGCGCCTGGTGGACCTCACGCGCGGCGCGCAGCAGGAATTTCTCGCATTCTCGCCGTATTTCGTGCCGCACGACGCGGGCGTGAAGATCCTCGGCGACGCGACCGCGCGCGGCGTGCGCGTCGCGATCCTGACGAATTCGCTCGCCGCGACCGATGCGGTCGCCGTGCAGGCCGGCTACGGTCCGTATCGCGTGCCGTTGCTGCGGCACGGCGTCGAGCTGTACGAGTTCAAGGCGCAGCCGGGCCAGCCGCGCGCGCGCCTGTTCGGGTCGCGCTCGCGGGCGAGCCTGCATGCGAAGGCGTACGTGATCGACCGGAAGATCCTCGTGATCGGCTCGATGAACCTCGATCCGCGTTCCGCGCACCTGAACACCGAACTGGCGCTCGTGATCCACAGCCCGGCGCTCGCGCAGCAGGTCGCGACGATTTTCGCGCGCGTGACCCGGCCGGATGAAAGCTACCGCGTGAGCCTCGTCACGCCCGCGGGGGGCGGGTCGCCCGAACTCGAATGGACGGGCATCGACAACGGCCAGCCGACCACCTATCACGTCGATCCGCACGCGGGGCTGCTGCGCAACGTGATGACCGGCATGTTCATGCTGCTGCCGGTGGACGACCAGCTTTAAGGGGACGGAAGCGCTCCGGCTAAACCCGCGTTTCCGGTGCGCGGGGAAGCGTGATATGGTTGTGCGCGCAACTAATGTGGCGTGTGCGACGGGGCCGCCGGGCGGCTCGCGCCACGCGTGCCGCGCACACCCGCAACCGGAGTTCCCCCATGCAACGTGTCCCGAACCAGCCGTTCACGCGCCCCGCCCGTTTCTCCGAAGCCGAATGGCAGGCGCGCGTGCAGCTTGCGGCGGCTTACCGCATCTTCGACCATCTCGGCTGGACCGAGCTGATCTACAACCATATCTCGCTGCGCGTGCCGGGCGAGGACGGTCATTTCCTGATCAACCCGTTCGGGCTCCATTACCGCGAGGTGTGCGCGTCGAACCTCGTGAAGATCGACATCGACGGCAACGTGATCGGTCATTCCGACTGGCCGATCAATCCGGCCGGCTTCACGTTCCACAGCGCGATCCATGCGGCGCTGCCCGATGCGCACTGCGTGATGCACGTGCACACGACGCCGACGATGGCCGTGTGCTGTTCGCGCGACGGGCTGTCGTTCTCCAATTTCTATTCGGCGCAGCTGTACGGGAAGATCGCGTATCACGACTTCGAGGGCATCACCGTGCATCTGGAAGAGGGGCGGCGCATCGTCGAGAGCGCCGGCGGGCGGCCGGTGCTGCTGTTGCGCAACCATGGGCCCGTGACGATCGGCGCGACGCTCGCGCAGACCTTCTCGCTGATGTGGCTGCTCAATCGCGCATGTGAGGTGCAGGTCGCCACGCATGCGATCGGCGACGCGCTGCCGATCGCGCCGCCGGTGCTCGAGGGGTGCGTGCGCGACTCGCTGAATTTCGATCCGAAGCATGGCGCGGGGCAGGACGCGTTCGACGCGCTGCAGCGGATGGTCGATCGCATCGATCCGGGCTATCGCGCGTGACGTGAAGCGGTGCGCTCGCTTCGTCGTGCCTGATACGGGGTGAACCGGATCCGACGGCGGCGTGCGCAAAAAAAACGCGGCCGGGCGGCCGCGTGAATACTCGCAGACTCCTTCGGACGAAGGAAACAAGCAACTGTGAGACGAAGTGTAGCGAAAGGCCGCGGGCCGATTCAGTCATCCGGCTGCAAAGGTCCATTCCAGGTTGATGCAGACTGACGCGCCGTGCGCCGTGCGCCGTGCGCCGTGCGAGCGGGCCGGCCGGGCGCGGTGCGGCGATTCGCTGCATGGCCGTTCGGTCGACTCCCGGACCGGCGGCGATCGACTACCATCCTATCTGGCGCCCCCGTTCGGGTGGCGTACAACGTCGTACAAGGAGAGTCCATGCTCAAGCTGCGTTTGCTCCAGGTCGCGTTACTCGCGGGCGTGCTGGCCGCCGGCAGCGCCGCCGCCGAAACGGTGCGTCTGTCCGCCAATCTCCAGCCGTCGAGTGAGGTGCCGCCCACGGCGACCAAGGGCTCGGGCGACGTCGAAGCCACCTACGACACGGCCACGCACATGCTGCAGTGGAAGGTCACCTACGAGCACCTCACGGGGCCGGCCACCGCCGCGCACTTCCACGGGCCGGCGCCGGTCGGCCAGAACGCGGGCGTGCAGGTGCCGATTCCGAAGGAGGAACTGGCGAGCCCGATCAAGGGCTCGAAGGAGCTCACCGACGCGCAGGTCACCGACCTGATGGGCGGCAAGTGGTATTTCAACGTCCATACGAAGGAGCACCCGGCCGGCGAGATTCGCGGCCAGGTGATGCCGGCGAACTGAGCGCCGGCGTTTGATCCGTGAGCGCCGGAAACCGGCAGCCGCAGGCGGCATTCCGCTGTGTCGGGTGCGGGCATGAGGGCCATGCCGATGTGGTCGATGCGATCAACATACTGGCGCGGGGGCACCGCGTTGCAGCCTGTGGAGAGCCGGTGCAGTCGGGCCGCTCCGTGAAGCAGGAACCCGCCGAGGCGATCCGAGACGAGCATCATCGTTTCAAACGCGGTAGGAATCCCGAGCCTTCAGGCGCGGGAGGATGTCAAGTAGAGGCACCTGTCGAGCGGTGCGGGAGCGATCGCACGTACCATCGTCACACTGTGATTACGGAGTGCGTCCGATGAGTTGGCAAAGCAAGTTCGCCTGCTGGCTGCTGCGCTGGCAGTTCCGTCCCGAGACCACGCGCGAGGTGCTCGATCCCGCCCGCGCACGGCGCTTTACCGACCTGCGGATGGTTGTGCCGCGCCGTGCGCCGTCGGGCTACCGGCTGCGCCAGTGCTATGGCCCGGCCGATGCGCCGCTGCGCGGCGAATGGCTCGAACGCACCGACTCGGTTGCGGGTCGCGGCCCCGGCCGCACGCTGCTGTACTTCCACGGCGGCGGCTATTACTTCTGTTCGACGAAGACCCACCGTCCGCTCGTGTTCGGCCTGACGAAGCGCGCGGGCGTGCGCTCGTTCTCGCTCGACTACCGGCTGGCGCCCGAGCACCGCTTCCCGGCCGCGCTCGACGATGCGCTCGCCGCGTACCGGCAATTGCTGGCGCTCGGCACGCCGCCCGAGTCGATCGTGCTCGGCGGCGATTCGGCGGGCGGCGGCCTTGCGCTCGCGACGCTCGTCGCACTGCGCGACCGCGGCGAGCCGCTGCCGGCCGGCGCGATCCTGTTCTCGCCGTGGACCGATCTCGCCGCCACCGGCGCGACGCTGCGCACGAACGACGGCGCCGATCCGATGTTCGCGGGCGCGGCGCTGGCGAAGGCCGCGAAGCTGTACCTGGGCGACGAGCCGGGCACGAATCCGTACGCATCGCCGCTCTATGCGGATTTCACGGGGCTGCCGCCGCTGTATATCCAGGTCGGCAGCACCGAGGTGCTGCTCGACGATTCGCGCCGCGTCGCCGAGAAGGCGAAGGCGGCCGGGGTCGCGGTGGAGATCGAGGTGTGGCCCGACATGCCGCACGTGTGGCAGCTGTACGCGCCGATGGTGCCGGAGGCACGTGACGCGCTCGACCGCGCGGCCGCGTTCCTGCGCCGCGTCGCGGTCGAGCGTGCGGTTCAGCGCGCCGGCGAGGCGTCGATCGCCTGATAGGCGGCCTTGACGGCCACCGTGCCGTACTTGCGCTCGAGCCGGCGCACGGTGAAGTGGCCGTGCGCCATCTGCTGGAAGTGGTCGATGAACAGCGTATTGACGGTCGCGCCGAGCACGGCGCCGATCGCCGGAATCGACTTCGCGGCCATCTGCTCGGTCACCTGCACCGAGAAGCGCGACGCCACCGTCTGCACGAGCTTGAATACGGCCGCCGAGCTGTGCGCGGCGATGCCCTTCGTCGTGATGTCGGACGACGCCTTCGAGATCGCCTGCGCGAGCGCGCCGCGCAGCACGAAATAGCCGAGATCGGCGTCCTCTTCCTGCTTGTCCGGGTTGCCGCCCATGCCAAGCACGGCCAGGCATTGCAACTGCGTATCGACCGAGCCCAGGTCTTCTCCCTCGCTGCGCGCGATGTCGCACACCGAGCGGAAGATCAGCGTCGTCGTCACCGGCAGCTCGACCGGCAGCGCGAGAAAGCCGAACGCGCCGCCCGCCGCGCCGGTCGTCGCCACCGCGAGCTTGTGCAGCAGGTTGCTCGGCTTGTCGGGTTCGGCGTCCGGCCCGGGCGGCTTGCCGAGCGTGCGCAGCGCGATGTTCAGGCACTTGCGCAGCGCGAGCTGCGTCGCGTCGTTGATCTTGCCGGTCGCGAAATCCGGCAGCCGGGCGATCATTTTCTCGACCGGCGCGCCGAGCATGCCCGTCAGCTTCATCGTCAGCGACGGGCTTTCCAGCACCTGCTTCGCGCGCCACAGCGCGTCCCGATCCTCTTGGGACAGCGTGATCGCGGGGGTGATTGAAATCGGTTCCATCTTTCTCCTTGGCGGTCTGGTTCGGTTTGACCGTCGCCAGCCTAGATTACTCCGGCGTGCTAGAATTTTGAGATTGTTTGACTCGTCAAAAGTTGCGCCAACAAAAAATGGCCGTCCATACTGCCGCCCACCATTCGAGCGGGCAAGTCCTGCCGTTCCGCGAATCGCTGCTGGCGATGATCGGGATCTCATTTGTCACCATGCTGGTCGCACTCGACCAGACCGTCGTCGGCACCGCGTTGCCGACCATCGTCGCCGAGCTTCGCGGTTTCGACCTGTACGCATGGGTCGCGACCTCGTACCTGCTCAGTTCCGTGATCACGGTGCCGATCTTCGGCCGGCTCGGCGACTATTACGGCCGCAAGCCGTTCGTCATCGTGTCGATCGTCGTGTTCACCGGCGCGTCCGTGCTGTGCGGGATGGCGAACGACATGCTGATGCTCGTGCTCGCCCGCGGGCTGCAGGGGATCGGCGGCGGGATGCTGGTCGGCACCGCGTTCGCGTGCATTCCCGACCTGTTCCCCGATTCCGTCGTGCGCCTGCGCTGGCAGGTGCTGATGAGCTCCGCGTTCGGCATCGCGAACGCGGTCGGGCCGTCGCTCGGCGGCGTGCTGACCCAGTCGTTCGGCTGGCGCTCCGTGTTCTACGTGAACCTGCCGGTCGGCCTGCTGTCGCTGCTGTTCGTGTGGCGCTACCTGCCGCACCTGCGCCACGTCGAGCACGATCGCAAGATGCGGCTCGACTGGCCGGGCGCGCTGCTGATCGCGCTGTCGCTCGGCGCGCTGCAGCTGTTCGTCGAATGGCTGCCGAAGTACGGCGTCGCGAGCTGGGCGTCGCTGCTGCTCGTCGTCGCGGTCGCGGCCGGTTTCGGCCTGTGGCACTGGGAGAAGCGTTGCGCGCAGCCGATCTTGCCGTTCGACATGTTCGGCAACCGTGCGCTGTCGGCGCTCTTCGTGCTGGCGATCCTCGCCGGCTTCGCGATGTTCTCGCTGCTGTTCTACGCGCCGCTGCTGTTCCAGGGCGGGTTCGGAATGTCGCCGAAGGAGGCGGGGCTCGTGATCACGCCGCTCGTCGTGTTCATCACGATCGGCAGCATCATGAACGGCCGTGTCGTCACGCGTATCCGCAACCCGAATGCGATGCTGCACGTCGGCTTCGTGCTGTTCGCGATCACCTGCGCGGGCATCGTCGTGTCGACCCACACGACGCCGAAGTGGCTGCTGATGGCGCTGATGGTCGCGGGCGGCATCGGGCTCGGCTTCGTGCTGCCGAACCTCACCGTCTTCGCGCAGCAGACGGCCGGCCGCGAGCATCTCGGTATCGCCACGGCGTTGCTGCAGTCGCTGCGGATGGTCGGCGGGATGGTCGGTACCGCGCTCACCGGCACGCTCGTCAACCAGATGTATTCGAGCGGCGTGCGCGATGCGCTGTCGGCCGACCACGCGATGCAGTGGCATGCGCAGCTCGCCGATCCGCAGATTCTGATCGATCGCGCCGCGCAGGGCGGTCTCGTCGCGGAGCTGACGCGGGCCGGGCATAATGGCGCGCTGCTGCTGGAAGCGGCCCGCGAATCGCTCGTCGGTGCGATTCACCTGGGCGTCGCGATGGCGGCGGTCGTCGCCGTGGTGTCGGTGTGGCAGTGCCGCCGCGTGCCGCCGATCGCGCTGCGGCACAAGATCGAACCGCATGTCGCGGCCGACTGAACGATTGAACGAGTAGAACTGAGCGCATGGAAGAACAGGACCGCGTCGCGATCTTGCAGCAATTCGGACGCACGTATCGCGCGTTCATGACCGCGTTCGAGGCGCACGTCGGGCAACCGATGCCGCGCTGGCGCATCATGGTCGCGTTGCACACGATGGGCGGGCATTCGTCGCAGAAGAAGCTCGTCGAAGTGCTGCGCGTCGATCCGGGCGCGCTCACGCGCCAGTTGAAGTCGCTCGACGCGCTCGGCTGGATCCAGCGCGAATCCGACGCACGCGACAATCGCGTGACCAACGTGACGCTGACGGACGACGGCCGCGCCGCGTTCGACGCGTGCCTGCCGCGCCGCAAGGCGTTTCTCGAACAGACGATGGCGCAATTGCCGGACGACGTGCTGACTGCGCTGTCGGGTGCGCTGGCGATGCTGGAGTCGCGGATCGCGGACGTCGGCTCGACGCCGGTCGCACGCTGAAGCGCGGGCAGGGCGGCGCGCATCCACCGCCGGCCCGGCCCTTCATCTCATCTCAATTCACTTACGGTCAGACGCGGGTTCAAAGCTCGATGCGCGTGCCCAGCAGCGCGAGGAACTGCGCGAGCCACGCCGGATGCGCGGGCCACGCGGGCGCGGTGACGAACGGCGCGTCGGTCACGGCCGCATCGACCGGGATGTCCGCGTATTCGCCGCCGGCGAGCTTCACCTCGGGCGCGCAGGCCGGGTAGGCCGAGATGCGCTTGCCGCGGATCACGTCGGCGGCCGCGAGCAGTTGCGCCGCGTGGCAGATCGCCGCGATCGGCTTGCCGGCTTCGGCGAACTCGCGCACGAGCGAGATCACCTTCGGATCGAGTCGCAGGTATTCGGGCGCGCGACCGCCCGCGATCGCGAGCGCGTCGTAGCGCGATGCGTCGACGTCGTCGAACGCCGCGTTCAGCGTGAACTGGTGGCCGGGCTTCTCGGTGTAGGTCTGGTCGCCCTCGAAATCGTGGATCGCGGTCTTGATCTTGTCGCCCGCGCGCTTGCCCGGGCAGACTGCATCGACGTGGTGGCCGACGGCCTGCAGCGCCTGGAACGGCACCATCGTTTCGTAGTCTTCGGCGAAATCGCCGGTCAGGAACAGGATCTTCTTCGCGGCCATGGCTTTCTCCAGTGGAGCTGCGTTGAGGGCCCGCGCGACAGGCAAGTGCCACGCCCGCGTGGGGCCCCGAGGACGAAAGCGCAGTGTACTCCGGCCGCTTGAAGCGCGCGTGACGGCCGCCCCGCGCGAGCGGCGGGGCGGTGGTGCGCGCCGTGCGCGACGGGCGTCAGAAGAAGGTTTCGACGACTTCCGTCACGCCGAACTGCGGATCGAGCACGAGCACCTGGCGCCACTTGTCGAACGTCAGGCACGGGTGCGAGATGTCGAACGCGACCATGTCGCCCACTTTCACGTCCGCGCCCGGCGGGATCTGCAGGTACGCGTGCTGGTCCATCATTCCGGTCACGGCCCATCCTTCGGTGGCGGCGACGTCGCGCGGCGCTGTGTCGCGGCCCGGGCGGAAGTGGCGCGCCGGCTCCGGCAGCCCCGCGTCGAACGCCGCATCGCGCTTGCCGAGCGCGACGATCGCGCGATCCGCCTCCGGCACCGACTGCACGTAGGCCCACAGCTGCAGCGCGGGCAGCAGCCCTTCGCCCATCGTGCGTGCGATCGGGTTGCGCGCGAACACGTCGGTCTGCGCCTTCTTGTAGATGCCGACATCGTGCGTCAGGTAGCAGCCCGGACGCAGCACGACCTCCGCGAAGCCGGCGTTCGACGCCTTCGCGAATTCCTCCGCGACCACGTCGTACCACGCCGAACCGGCGCCGGACAGGATCGCCGGCGTGCGCGCGAAGCGGCCGGCTTCGGCCAGCTCGCGCGTGAGCGCGACCGCTTCCTGCAGGAACGTGCGGATCTCGCCTTCTTCCTTCAGCACGCCTTCGTAGAGTTCGATACCGGCCAGCTTCAGCGTGTCCGGATAGCGCGCGATCGCGGCGAGCACGGCCTCGCGTTGCGCGGCATCGCGCACGCCCGCGCGGCCGCCCGGCACGCCGAGCTCGAGCAGCACGTTCAGCGGCTTCTTCAGCGCACCGAAGAAGCGGCCGAGCTGGTCGACGCTCTCCGCCGAATCGACGAGACAGAAGAATTCGAAATCGGGATCGGACAGCAGCCCGGCGATGATCGTCATGTTCTGGCGGCCGACCAGCTGGTTCGCGAGCAGCACGCGGCGCACGCCGCCGTGATACGCGGCCTGCGTCTGGTGCGCGGTCGCGAGCGTGATGCCCCACGCGCCGGCATCCAGCTGGCGGCGGAACAGTTGCGGCGCCATCGTCGTCTTGCCGTGCGGCGCGAACTTGACGCCGTACTTCTGGACGAAGGCCTGCATCCAGTTCAGGTTGTGTTCGATGCGGTCCTCGTAAAGCACGGCGGCCGGGAGGCTGACGTCTTCCGCAAGCAGGTTCCACTCGAGGCGGCCTGCGTCGCCGAGCGGCACGCTCGCGCTGGGCAGATTGCCGAGGCCCTTGCCGAACGGATCGATCGTCGCTTCCTGATAGTTTGTAACTTTCATGTCATCCCGCTCCATCATCACTATGCATTGCACTGAAGTTGACACGCCGATGGTACAGAAAGTAGCATCGGCGCGGTGGTGTTATTTAGTAACATCGAGCTTCGCACCCTTTTCCGCTGATGAATACGCCCGCCACTCCGTCCGCCCCGCTCGCAGCCGAGCTTCACCCGGCGCCGGCCGCTCCGCCGGTGCTCGACATCGTTGCGCGGATCGCCGAATGTGCGCCCGAGCTGCGCGAAGCCGAGCGCAAGGTCGCGGCGTTCATCCTCGCCGACCTGGCGCGCGCCGCGCATGCCAGCATCGGCGCGCTGGCACGCGACGCGGAGGTCAGCGTCGCGACGGTCACGCGTTTCGCGAAAGCGGTCGGTTGCCGCGACGTGCGCGAACTGAAGGTGCTCGTCGCGCAGGCGGCGGCCGTCGGCCAGCGCTTTCTGGTGCCGTCCGACGACTTGCCGGCCGACGACGCGAGCCCCGCGTCGATGGTCTACGACGAAATTCGCGTGGCGCTCGCGCACAACCATCAGTTGCTGCGCAACACGTCGTTCGACGCAGCCGCCGACCTGCTCGCCGCCGCGAAGATGACCTACGTGTACGGCCAGGGCGGCGGCTCGACCGCGCTCGCCGACGAGCTGCGCTTCCGGCTCGTGCGCTTCGGCCGGCCGGTCGCGAGCTACCAGGACAGCCTGCTGCAGCGGATGGTGGCCGCGACGCTGTCGCGCGACACCGTCGTCGTCGCGCTGTCGGTGAGCGGGCGTGTGCCCGAGCTGCTCGAAAGCTGCCGGCTCGCGAAGCGCTACGGCGCGAAGCTGATCGCGATCACCGCGCCGGCATCGCCGCTCGCGAAGCTGGCCGACCACCTGATTCCGGTCGTCGCGTTCGAAACCGATTTCATTTACAAGCCGTCGACATCGCGTTACGCGATGATGATGGCGATCGACGTGCTCGTCACCGGAGTCGCGTTGCGGCTCGGCGATGCGGGCCGAGAATCGCTGCGCCGCATCAAGCACGCGCTCGATGCGCATCGCGGCGGCGGAGACCGTCAACCGGTAGGAGACTGACCATGCATTCGCATCCCGAAGCCGCCGACACGCTGATCGTCGGTGCGCAGCTTTACGACGGTACCGGCGCGCCGCCCGTCACGCGCGACGTCGCGATCCGCAACGGCCTGATCGCGGCGATCGGCAACCTGTCGAACTGGCTGGCCGAGAACGTCGTCGATGCGAACGGCCGCGCGCTCGCGCCGGGCTTCGTCGACGTGCACACGCATGACGACACGCACGTGATCCGCGCACCGGAGATGATCCCGAAGATCTCGCAGGGCGTGACGACCGTGATCGTCGGCAACTGCGGGATCAGCGCGTCGCCGGTGACGCTCGCGGGCGATCCGCCCGATCCGATGAACCTGCTCGGCGAGCGCGGTGCGTTCCAGTACCCGACCTTCGCCGACTACGTCGCTGCCGTGAACGGCGCGCGTCCGGCGGTGAACGTCGCGGCGCTCGTCGGCCACACGGCGCTGCGCAACAACCAGATGGACCGCCTCGACCGCGCGGCGACCGACGGCGAGATCGCCGGCATGCGCGCGCAGCTCGAGGAGGCGCTCGCGAACGGCGCGCTCGGCCTGTCGTCGGGCCTCGCATATGGTTCCGCGTTCGCGGCGCCGGCCGAAGAGGTGATGGCGCTCGCCGAGCCGCTCGCGAATGCGGGCGCGCTGTACACCACGCACATGCGCACCGAGTTCGACGCGATCCTCGATGCGATGGAGGAGGCGTACCAGGTCGGCCGCCATGCACGCGTGCCCGTCGTGATCTCGCACCTGAAGTGCGCAGGCCCGTCGAACTGGGGGCGCAGCACCGAGGTGCTCGCGTCGCTCGAAGGCGCGCGCCGCTACCAGCCGGTCGGCTGCGACTGCTATCCGTACAGCCGCAGCTCGTCGACGCTCGACCTGAAGCAGGTGACGGGCGACATCGACATCACGATCACGTGGTCGGAGCCGCACCCGGAAGTGGCGGGCAAGCTGCTGAAGGCGATCGCGGCCGAGTGGGGCGTGACCGAGCAGGAAGCCGCGCAGCGCATCCGCCCGGCGGGCGCGGTGTACCACAACATGTCCGAGGACGACGTGCGCCGGATCCTGTCGCATCCCGCGACGATGGTCGGCTCCGACGGCCTGCCGAACGATCCGCTGCCGCACCCGCGGCTGTGGGGCGCGTTCCCGCGCGTGCTCGGCCACTACGTGCGCGACACGAACCTGCTGCCGCTCGAGGAAGCGATCCGCAAGATGACATCGCTGTCCGCGCGCCGCTACGGGCTCGCGCGGCGCGGCGAGGTGCACGTGGGCTACCACGCGGATCTCGTGCTGTTCGACCCGGCGAGCGTGATCGATGCCGCGACGTTCGAGAAGCCGCAGCAGCCCGCGCACGGGATCGACGCCGTGTGGGTGAACGGCGTGCTCACTTATGAAAACGGCCAGCCGACCGGCGAGCGCGCCGGCGGCTTCGTCGCGCGCGGCGAGCGCGTGCCGGCGAGTGCCGACGCCGCGTTCTGAACGCGGTGGTTGTTCCGATCTGCCGCGCGCGCCGTCGTCGGTGCGCGCATCCGTAACCGTGCGTTGCATGGGGCCGGAGCAGGCGCTGAAGCGCCGGCTCCGGCCGACAAACAAGGAGAGAAACGATGAAGCGATATGGCGTAGGCGAAGCGAAGGGCACGGGCGGCCAGGTGATGCCGTTCGCACGCGCGGTCGAGGCCGACGGCTGGCTGTACGTGTCGGGCCAGACGCCGATGGTGAATGGCGAGGTCGTCGAAGGCGGCATCGTCACGCAGTCGAAGCAGACGATCGAGAACGTGATCGCGATCCTGAAGGAAGCCGGTTACGGCCTCGAGCACGTCGTGCGCTGCGGCGTGTGGCTCGACGACGCGCGCGATTTCGCGTCGTTCAACAAGGTGTTCATTTCGTACTTCGGCGAGCATCCGCCGGCACGCGCGTGCGTGCAGTCGAGCATGGTCATCGACTGCAAGGTCGAGGTCGACTGCATCGCGTACAAGGCGCCGGCGAAGTAACGCCGCCACGAGGAGCCGCTACGCAACGGGCCCGGCGCATTCACGTGCGCCGGGCCCGTTTTTCATGTGCAGGGCACCGGTCGACTGGCCGATGGCGCTTCCGAGGCCACAACCGCCGCAACGCATCCCGTCCGTTCATGTAATGTGCCGCATGACCTTATGGGGAGGACATGCATGAAATGGGCTGCGCTGGTGCCGGAGCTGATCTGCTCGGACCTTGCCGGAAGCGTTCGGTTCTATCGTGACGTGCTCGGATTCCGGATCCGCTTCGAGCGTCCGGAAGACGGTTTCGCCTATCTCGAGAGCGGGGGCGCTCAGCTGATGCTCGAGCAATACAGCCCGGAGAGCTGGCTGACCGGCCCGCTGGAGCCGCCGCTCGGGCGCGGGATCAACTTTCAGATCGAGGTCGATGCGCTCGAGCCCATCCTCGACAGGATTCACGCCGCGGGCGTGACGCTGTTCGTCGAGCCGCGCACGTCCTGGTATCGGGAGGACGAGATCGAGCATGGCCAGATCGAGATGCTGGTGCAGGATCCCGACGGCTACTTGTTGCGCCTGGTGGAGATTCTTCCGGAGCGGCCGGTGAGCGGGTGAGGGCT
Source organism: Burkholderia sp. AU33803 (assembly GCF_002223095.1). Classification (NCBI taxonomy): domain Bacteria; kingdom Pseudomonadati; phylum Pseudomonadota; class Betaproteobacteria; order Burkholderiales; family Burkholderiaceae; genus Burkholderia; species Burkholderia sp. AU33803. The sequence continues at coordinate 577,686 of NZ_NKFJ01000005.1, read as the reverse complement.
GTCCGCGCGTCTCTGCACAATGAAAAACAGCCCGGCCGGTTAATCCCGGCCGGGCTGCTCTTGTCTGGGGTGGTCGCCGCGCGTCGCCGACTGCGAACCGCGGCGGCCGCCCGCCGCCGTCACTGCCGCGCATTACGCGCGTTATCCGGCATCGGCTGGTTGTAGTTGGTGCGGAACGGGTTGATGTCGAGCCCGCCGCGGCGCGTATAACGCGCATACACCGCGAGCTTCACCGGTTTGCACGCGTGCAGGATGTCGAGGAAGATCCGCTCGACGCACTGCTCGTGAAAGCCCGTGTGATTGCGGAACGAGATGATGTAGCGCAGCAGGCCCGCGTGGTCGATCTGCGGCCCGACGTAGTGGATCTGCACGCTGCCCCAGTCGGGCTGGCCGGTGACCGGGCAGTTCGAGCGCAGCAGGTCGGACACGAGCGTTTCCTCGACCGGCGCTTCGTCTTCAGCGGCCGACAGCAGCGACGGATCGGGTTCGTACACGTCGGTGTCGAGGTCGAGCCGGTCGAGCGACAGCCCGTCGAGCTCGTCCATCTCGAGCTTGCCGAAATCGTGCGGCGACACGAGCTGCACGGACACGGTCGCGCCGCACGCGGCCGATACGTCGCGCTTCAGCACGTCGCGCACTGCGTCGATCGAATCGAATTTCGTCTGCGCGAACGAGCCGAGATACAGCTTGAACGACTTCGATTCGACGATGTTCGGCGATTCGGCCGGCACATAGAACGTCGCCACCGCGATCTGCGGCTTGCCGCGCGCGTTGAGCCACGACAGCTCGTAGGCGTTCCAGATGTCGGTGCCGAAGAACGGCAGCGCCGACGTGATGCCGAGCTGCTCGCGCGCGCCGGCGCGCGGGATCGGGAACAGCAGCGACGCGTCGTACTGGGCGGCGTAGACGGTGGCCTTGCCGAGCGGGGAATGTTCGGGATTCATGCGTGACGCCTTTACGACAGGAAGAGGCGGTAAGCCGGGTTGGCGCTCTCCTCGACATACGGATAGCCGAGTGCCGCGAGGAAGCGTTCGAATTCGGCGCGATCCGCCTGCGGCACCTGCAGCCCGACGAGGATCGAGCTGTAGTCCGCGCCCTGGTTACGGTAGTGGAACAGGCTGATGTTCCAGTCCGGCGCCATCGACGACAGGAACTTCATCAGCGCGCCCGGGCGCTCCGGGAATTCGAAGCGGAACAGGCGCTCGTCGAGCGCGAGCGGCGAACGGCCGCCCACCATGTAGCGGATGTGTTCCTTCGACAGCTCGTCGTGCGTCAGGTCGACGCTCTTGAAGCCGTGCGATTCGAAGTTCGCGGCGATCTCGGCCGATTCGCCGCGGCGCTTGATCTGCACGCCGACGAAGATGTGCGCGGCCTGCGCATCGGCGATCCGGTAGTTGAACTCGGTGACGTTGCGGTCGCCGACGAGCGAGCAGAAGCGCTTGAAGCTGCCGCGCTCCTCGGGGATCGTGACGGCGAACACGGCTTCGCGCGCTTCACCCACTTCCGCACGCTCGGCGACGAAGCGCATCCGGTCGAAGTTCATGTTCGCGCCGGACGTGACCGCGACGAGCGTCTGGTTCTCGATGCCTTCGCGTTCCGCGTAGAGCTTCGCGCCCGCGACCGCGAGCGCGCCGGACGGCTCCAGCACGCTGCGCGTATCCTGGAAGACGTCCTTGATCGCCGCGCACAGTGCGTCGGTGTTCACCGTCACGACGCCGTCGAGGTATTCGCTGCAGAGCCGGAAGGTTTCCTCGCCGACCAGCTTCACGGCGGTGCCGTCCGCGAACAGGCCGACCTCGCTCAGCTCGACACGCTTGCCGGCTTCCAGCGACTGCGCCATCGCGCACGAATCCTCGGCCTGCACGCCGATCACCTTGATCTCCGGGCGCACCGCCTTCACGTAGGCCGCGACGCCGGACGCGAGCCCACCGCCGCCGATCGGCACGAAGATCGCGTGGATCGGGCCCTGGTGCTGGCGCAGGATTTCCATCGCGATCGTGCCCTGGCCGGCGATCACGTACGGATCGTCGAACGGGTGGACGAACGTGAGGCCGCGCTCTTCCTGCACCTTGACCGCGTGTGCATACGCGTCGCTGTACGACTCGCCGGCCTGGATCACCTCGACGCTCGGGCCGCCGTGCGCACGCACCGCATCGACCTTCACCTGCGGCGTCGTGACGGGCACGACGATCACGGCCTTGACGCCCATCCGGGCCGCCGAGAACGCGACACCCTGCGCGTGGTTGCCGGCCGACGCCGTAATCACGCCGCGCGCGAGTGCTTCCGCCGGAATGTGCGCCATCTTGTTGTACGCGCCGCGCAGCTTGAACGAGAACACCGGCTGGTTGTCCTCGCGCTTCAGGTAGACGGCATTGCGCAGGCGGGCCGACAGGTTGCGGGCGGATTCGAGTTCCGTCTCGATCGCGACGTCGTAGACGCGCGCGGTGAGGATTTTCTTCAGGTAATCGTGGGATGCCATGGGCGCTCGCGTGCAGTACGGAAAGCAGACGGTAAAGGATCAATGATAGCGCCAAGGGTCTGCCTGCACGCAAGCGGCATGCCGAGCGGGGGCTCGCGGGGCCGTGCGGGCGGGCGTCGGCGAGCGCGCGCCGCCTTTTTACCGGCTTAACCGGACGGTTACCGACCGGACGGACGGCGAATGATCGCATGAAATCGCGCCGAGCCAGGCCTGGCGCGGCTCGCGGGGATAGCCCCACGACCTGTCCGACGTGTCACGCGTGGCCCGATCATGGGTTAGAATTCCGTTTTGAATCAAGGATCGGAAGATGCAGAGGCACCCTCGGATCGCACCGTTGAAGCCGACGCCGCGCGCAGCCAGCCCCGCGGCCGAACGGCATGCGCGCCGCGCGCGATCGTGCTGATCGTTCCGAGTGCCGCCAGGCCCTGTCGCCGGCCAGGAGGGGCGAGTCGCCCGCTCCGGCCCCATGAAGGACAGCCGCGCGCCTGGTAACAGAACAGATTTCCCCAAGATTGCGCCCACGCGCTTGCCGACGCCCGTGCACGGTGTATCGGCCCTCCGAGTCGTCCGAACATGAACGCACCACAAGTTTTCGATCCGCATGGCGCGGCCGCCGCCGTCGCCGCCGACCCCGCGCCCCGCTTGCGCGAGATTCCCTACAACTACACGTCCTTCTCGGATCGCGAGATCGTGATCCGCCTGCTCGGCGAAGAGGCGTGGTCGGTGCTCGACGAATTGCGCGCCGAGCGCCGTACGGGCCGCTCGGCACGGATGCTGTATGAAGTGCTCGGCGACATCTGGGTCGTGCGCCGCAACCCGTACCTGCAGGACGACCTGCTCGACAACCCGAAGCGTCGCGCGCTGCTGATCGAGGCGCTGAACCACCGCCTCACCGAAATCGGCAAGCGCCGCAGCGCGGATCTCACCGAGCACCGCGACGACGCGGGCCGCGAGCGCGCGTCGCGCGTCGAGATGCTCGAAACCGCCGCGCAGCGTGCGGTCAACGAGTTCGCCGACGAATTCGAGAAGATGGCCGACCTGCGCCGCCGCGCGACCAAGGCGCTCGGCCGCTGCACGCAGAAGGACAACATCCGTTTCGACGGGCTGTCGCGCGTGTCGCACGTGACCGACGCGACCGACTGGCGTGTCGAATACCCGTTCGTCGTGCTGACCCCCGATAGCGAAGCCGAGATCGCCGGCCTCATCAAGGCCTGCTTCGAGCTCGGCCTGACCGTGATCCCGCGTGGCGGCGGCACCGGCTACACGGGCGGCGCGGTGCCGCTCACGCCGTTCTCCGCCGTCATCAACACCGAGAAGCTCGAGCAACTCGGCGCGGTCGAGCTGACCGAACTGCCGGGCGTTGCGCACAAGGTGCCGACGATCTTCTCCGGCGCGGGCGTCGTCACGCGCCGCGTGACCGAGGCGGCGGAAGCGGCCGGCTACGTGTTCGCGGTCGACCCGACCTCGCTCGACGCATCCTGCATCGGCGGCAACGTCGCGATGAACGCGGGCGGCAAGAAGGCCGTGCTGTGGGGCACCGCGCTCGACAACCTGGCGTGGTGGCGGATGGTCGACCCGGACGGCAACTGGCTCGAAGTCACGCGCCACGAGCACAACCAGGGCAAGATCCACGACATCGCGGTCGCGCGTTTCGAGCTGAAGTGGTTCGACGGCGCGTATGCGCCGGGCGAGAAGCTGCTGCGCACCGAAATGCTCGAGATCGAAGGCCGCCGGTTCCGCAAGGAAGGGCTCGGCAAGGACGTGACCGACAAGTTCCTCGCCGGCCTGCCGGGCGTGCAGAAGGAAGGCTGCGACGGGCTCATCACGTCCGCGCGCTGGGTGCTGCACAAGATGCCCGCGCACACGCGCACCGTCTGCCTCGAATTCTTCGGCCAGGCGCGCGAGGCGATCCCGAGCATCGTCGAGATCAAGGATTACCTGTTCGAAACGTCGAAGCAGGGCGGCGCGATCCTCGCGGGCCTCGAGCACCTCGACGAGCGCTACCTGCGCGCGGTCGGCTACGCGACCAAGAGCAAGCGCAATGCCTTCCCCAAGATGGTGCTGATCGGCGACATCGTCGGCGACGATGCCGATGCGGTCGCGCACGCCACGTCCGAAGTGATCCGGATGGCGAACGGCAAGAGCGGCGAAGGCTTCGTCGCGGTCAGCGCGGAGGCGCGCAAGCGCTTCTGGCTCGACCGCAGCCGCACGGCCGCGATCGCGAAGCACACGAACGCGTTCAAGATCAACGAAGACGTCGTGATCCCGCTGAACCGGATGGGCGAGTACACCGACGGCATCGAGCGGATCAACATCGAGCTGTCGCTGAAGAACAAGCTGCAGCTCGTCGACGCGCTGGAAGCGTTTTTCCGTGCCGGCAACCTGCCGCTCGGCAAGACCGACGACGCGAACGAGATCCCGAGCGCCGAACTGCTCGAAGACCGGGTCCAGCAGGCGCTGGAGCTGCTCAAGCGCGTGCGTGCCCGCTGGGAATTCGTGCGCGACCGGCTCGACCAGCCGCTGCGCGAGGCGCAGCACTACCTCGTGCAGCTCGGCTACGAGGCGCTTGCCGAGAAGTTCGCCGATCGCGCGGACGAGCAGCCGGGCGCGACCGTGTTCCACGTCACGCAGGACCGCACGGTCCGCATCTCGTGGAAGCAGGAGATCCGCGCCGAACTGCGCGCGATCTTCAACGGGGGCGCGTTCAAGCAGATCCTCGACGAGGCGCAGGCGATCCACAAGCAGGTGCTGCGCGGCCGCGTGTTCGTCGCGCTGCACATGCACGCCGGCGACGGCAACGTCCACACCAACCTGCCGGTCAACTCCGACAACTACGAGATGCTGCAGGACGCCCACGCGGCGGTCGCACGCATCATGACGCTCGCGCGTTCGCTCGACGGCGTGATTTCCGGCGAGCACGGCATCGGCATCACGAAGCTCGAGTTCCTGACCGACGACGAGATCGCCGAATTCCGCGCGTACAAGCAGCGCGTCGACCCGAACGGCCGCTTCAACAAGGGCAAGCTGCTCGAAGGCGCCGATCTGCGCAACGCGTACACGCCGAGCTTCGGGCTGATGGGGTACGAGTCGCTGATCATGAAGCAGTCCGATATCGGCGCGATTGCCGATTCGGTGAAGGACTGCCTGCGCTGCGGCAAGTGCAAGCCGGTGTGCGCGACGCACGTGCCGCGCGCGAACCTGCTGTACAGCCCGCGCAACAAGATCCTCGCAACCTCGCTGCTGGTCGAGGCGTTCCTGTACGAGGAACAGACGCGCCGCGGCGTGTCGATCAAGCACTGGGACGAGTTCAACGACGTGGCCGACCACTGCACGGTGTGCCACAAGTGCGCGACGCCGTGCCCGGTGAAGATCGACTTCGGCGACGTCACGATGAACATGCGCAACCTGTTGCGCAAGATGGGCAAGAAGAAGTTCAACGCCGGCAATGCGGCGGGCATGTTCTTCCTGAACGCGACCAACCCGCAGACGATCAACGTCGCGCGCAGCGTGATGATGGGCGCCGGCTACAAGGTGCAGCGTTTCGCGAACGACATGCTGAAGAAGGTCGTGACGAAGCAGACGCAGCACCCGCCCGCGACGGTCGGCAAGCCGCCCGTGGTCGAGCAGGTGATCCACTTCGTCAACAAGAAGATGCCGGGCAACCTGCCGAAGAAGACGGCGCGCGCGCTGCTCGACATCGAGGACAACAAGATCGTGCCGATCATCCGCAATCCGAAGTCGACCACCGTCGATTCGGAAGCGGTGTTCTACTTCCCGGGCTGCGGCTCCGAGCGCCTGTTCTCGCAGGTCGGGCTGGCCACGCAGGCGATGCTGTGGGAAGCCGGCGTGCAGACGGTGTTGCCGCCGGGCTACCTGTGCTGCGGCTATCCGCAGCGCGGCTCGGGCCAGTACGACAAGGCCGAGAAGATCGTCACCGACAACCGCGTGCTGTTCCACCGGGTCGCGAACACGCTGAACTACCTCGACATCAAGACGGTGGTCGTGTCGTGCGGCACCTGCTATGACCAGCTCGCCGGCTACGAATTCGACAAGATCTTCCCGGGCTGCCGGATCATCGACATCCACGAGTTCCTGCTCGAGAAGGGGATGAAGCTCGATGGCGTGACGGGCACGCGCTACATGTATCACGACCCGTGCCACACGCCGATCAAGACGATGGACCCGGTGAAGCTCGTCAACGAGCTGATGGGCTCGGAAAAGGACGGCTACAAGATCGAGAAGAACGAGCGCTGCTGCGGCGAATCGGGCACGCTCGCGGTCACGCGCCCGGACGTGTCGACGCAGGTCCGCTTCCGCAAGGAAGAGGAGATCCGCAAGGGGGCCGCGAAGCTGCGCAGCATCCCGGTCGTGGCCGGCAACGCGCCGGCGCCGGCCGCCGCGGCCGCGAACGGCCCGGACGTGAAGATCCTGACGAGCTGCCCGTCGTGCTTGCAGGGCCTGTCGCGCTACAGCGAGGACGCGAACCTCGAAGCCGACTACATCGTGGTCGAAATCGCGCGCCAGGTGCTCGGCGAGAACTGGATGGCCGATTATGTCGCACGTGCGAACAATGGCGGGATCGAGCGCGTGCTGGTCTAATGCGGGCATGACGACCGCCCGACCGGGCTAGGGATGAGCGGGCGCCGGCGCGGCAATGCCGGCGCCCGTCCACATGGGAGCGACGATGGAATGCGTGTTTTGCCGTGAAGACGGCGGCGAAGTGCTCTGGCAGGACGATGCGTTGCGTGTCGTCCTCGCGACGGGCGAGCACGAGTATCCGGGCTTCTGCCGGGTGATCTGGGGCGCGCACGTCGCCGAATTCTCCGATCTCGGCGAGCCCGAGCGGGCACATCTGATGCGCGTGGTCTACGCGGTCGAGCGGGCCGTGCGCCGCGTGATGCAGCCGAACAAGGTGAATCTCGCGAGCCTCGGCAACATGGTGCCGCACGTGCACTGGCACGTGATCCCGCGCTTTTCCAACGACGCCCACTTCCCGCAGCCCGTATGGGCGCCGCGCCAGCGCAGCGTGTCCGAGGCGCTGCTGCGCTCGCGCGCAGCGCAGGCCTCGCTGCTGCACAATGCGGTGCGCGAGGAAATTCAACGCATGACCGATTCGAGGCAGCCATGAGCGGTTTGACTTCCACGACGCCGATTCCGTCCGGCGTCGTCGTGCACGCGGTATCGCGCGTGCTCGAATTGCAGTACCCGAACGGCGACAGTTTCCGGATTCCGTTCGAGCTGATGCGCGTGTATTCGCCGTCGGCCGAGGTGCGCGGCCACGGGCCCGGGCAGGAGACGCTACAGACGGGCAAGCGTGAAGTGACGATCACCGCGCTCGAGGGCGTCGGCCACTACGCGCTGCAGCCGACGTTTTCCGACGGCCATTCGACCGGCATCTACTCGTGGGACCTGCTGTACGAGCTGGCCACGCAGCAGGACGCGCTGTGGCGCGACTATTTCGACAAACTGAAGGCGGCGGGCGTCGAGCGCGATGCCCCGATGCCGGCGGCGAACGCGTCGCACGGCCACTGCCACTGAATTCGACGGCGCCCGCTCGGCGCCGTCTTGCCATTAACTGAGGATCAACGCGATGAGCAAAACCCACTTCGGCTTCGAAAGCGTCGAGGAAAACGAAAAAGCGAAGAAAGTGGCGGGTGTGTTCCATTCGGTCGCGAGCAACTACGATCTGATGAACGACCTGATGTCGGCGGGCATGCACCGCGCGTGGAAGGCGTTCACGATCGCGCAGGCGAACGTGCGCCCCGGCTTCAAGGTGCTCGATCTCGCGGCCGGCACCGGCGACCTGACCCGGTCGTTCGCGAAGGCGGCCGGGCCGACGGGCGAGGTCTGGCACACGGACATCAACGAATCGATGCTGCGCGTCGGCCGCGACCGGCTGCTCGACAAGGGCATCGTGACGCCGTCGCTGCTGTGTGACGCGGAGAAAATTCCCTTTCCGGACAATTACTTCGATGTGGTCACGGTCGCGTTCGGGCTGCGCAACATGACGCACAAGGATGCCGCGCTGGCCGAGATGCGCCGCGTGACGAAGCCCGGCGGCCGCGTGATGGTGCTGGAATTCTCGAAAGTCTGGGATCCGCTGAAAAAAGCGTACGATCTGTATTCTTTCAAAGTATTACCGTGGCTTGGCGACAAGTTCGCGAAAGATGCTGAAAGTTATCGGTATCTTGCTGAATCTATCCGGATGCACCCCGATCAGGACACGCTGAAGACGATGATGGAACAAGCGGGCCTCGATGCCGTCAAATATTACAATTTGTCAGGTGGCGTGGTAGCTTTACACATGGGAGCCAAGTACTAAGGGGCTCTTCCCATACATTTGTCTTACATTCGGAGAAGCTGATGTTCGAATCGCGTTCGTTGTTCAACCGTAGCAAGCCGTCGAAGCCGTGGGCTCGACGGGTCGGCACGCTGCTGATGGTCGGCCTGCTCACGGCCGGCACGTTCGCATCGCTCGACGCCGAAGCCAAGCGCATGGGCGGCGGGCGCAGCATTGGCCGCCAGAACTCCACCGTCACGCAGCGCCAGGCCACGCCGCCCGCGCAGCAGCCGATGCAGCAGGCCGCGCCGTCGCAGGCCCAGCGGGCGAATCCGGCCGCACCCGCACCGGCTGCGCAGCCTAACCGCTCGCGCTGGCTCGGGCCGATCGCCGGCCTTGCGGCCGGTCTCGGCATCGCGGCGCTGCTGTCGCACTTCGGTCTCGGCGGCGCATTCGCGAGCATGATGGCGAACGTCATCGTGATCGCACTGCTCGCGGCGGTCGGCATCTGGCTGATCCGCAAGTTCATGAACCGTCGTCGTCCGCAGGAGCCGGCGTATTCGGTTGGCGGCTCGGCGTCGTCGTCTGGCGGCTACTCGCAAAGCCCGTCGTTCCAGCAGGGCAGCACCGGCAGCAACTATGCGGGTAGCGGCAGCAGCTACGCGAACGAAGCGCAAGGCGTGTTCGGCGGCGGCGCCGCGGCTGCCGGCGCGGCAGCGGCTGCTGCGGCCGCACCGCTCCAGGTGCCGGCCGGCTTCGACACCGAAGCGTTCCTGCGCAGCTCGAAGGTCTATTTCGTGCGCCTGCAGGCCGCGTGGGACCAGGGCAACCTGGCCGACATCCGCGAGTTCACGACGCCGGAAATGTTCGCCGAGATCAAGATCGACCTCGATTCGCGCGGCAACGAGTCGAACCAGACCGACGTCGTGCAGCTCGACGCGGAACTGGTCGCGATCGAGGATCGCGGCATCGAGCAGTCGGCGAGCGTGCGCTTCCACGGCCTGATCCGCGAATCGGCGAACGCGTCGGCCGCGCCGTTCGACGAGGTGTGGAACCTGTCGAAGTCGGGCAGTCAGGGCTGGCTGCTCGCGGGCATCCAGCAGATCAACACGCACTGAGCGTGACCGGCGGCCCGCGCCGCCGGCACCCGGGCGACGGCCGCCGCACTGCGACCGCTTGCCGCCCGGGTGTGCGGTCAGGCACGGTCTGCCGACGATCCGACGTTACAATAGAAACCCGCGTGGGCGCCCGGCCTGCGCGGGTTTTTTCTTTCCCAGCCCGATGACCTTTGCCGCCAAGCCTTTTGCTGCCGCTGTCAATCACCTGCTCGCCCGCGAATCGTGGGCGCGTGACCGCCTGATTCCCTATTCGGGCAAGACTGCCCGGATCGACGTGCCCCCGGTTACGCTGACGCTGCTGGTGCAGCCCGACGGCTATCTGTCGGCCGTCGACGCGCACGATGCGCAACAGGTCGACGTGTCGATCGCGCTTGCCGGCGACACGGTCGCCGCGTTCCTGCAGGGCGGCCAGGCGGCCGTGATGAAGCACGTGAAGATCGAGGGCGACGCCGAGTTCGCCACGCAGATCGCGAAGCTGGCCGAGCACCTGCGCTGGGAACCTGAAGAAGATCTCGCGAAGCTGGTCGGCGACGCGGCGGCCTACCGGATCGCGACGGTCGTGCGCGACGCCGGCGCGCGCGCGCGACGCACCGGCCGCAACGTGCTCGATTCCGTCGCCGAATACTGGCTCGACGAGAACCCGCAGGTCGTCCGGCGCGCGTCGCTCGGCGGCTTCGACGCCGAACTGGCGCGCGCACGCGATGCGCTCGCACGGGTCGAAAAACGGGTCGAGCGACTCGAACAAAAAATCGGCGCGCGCACGGGTTCCGGCCCGCGCGGCGCGCACTGAGGGGCCGCAGGGCATGCGCATTTTCCGTTTCATCAAGATTGTCTACACCGTCATCCGCTTTGGCCTCGACGAAGTGATGCTGTCCCGGATCGACGACCGGCGCGTGAAGCTGCTGTTGCGGATCACGACGATCGGCCGCCGCTATTCCGATCCGCCTGCCGTGCGGCTGCGTCACGCGCTCGAAAGCCTCGGCCCGATCTTCGTGAAGTTCGGCCAGGTGCTGTCGACGCGCCGCGACCTGCTGTCGGTCGATTTCGCGAACGAACTCGCGAAGCTGCAGGACCAGGTGCCGCCGTTCGATTCGGCGGTCGCGATCGGGATCATCGAGAAGTCGCTCGGTGCGCCGGTCGACGAGCTGTTCGACGAATTCGAGCGCGAGCCGGTCGCGAGCGCGTCGATCGCGCAGGTGCACTTCGCGAAGCTCAAGCAAGGCCAGCACGCGGGCAAGGCTGTCGCCGTCAAGGTGCTGCGCCCGAACATGCTGTCCGTGATCGACTCCGACCTCGCGCTGATGCGCGACATCGCGATCTGGACCGAGCGCATGTGGGCCGACGGCCGGCGCCTGAAGCCGCGCGAGGTCGTCGCCGAATTCGACAAGTACCTGCACGACGAGCTCGACCTGATGCGCGAGGCCGCCAACGGCAGCCAGCTGCGCCGCAACTTCGCGGGCCTCGACCTGCTGCTCGTGCCCGAGATGTTCTGGGATTTCTCGACGTCGCAGGTGCTCGTGATGGAGCGGATGACCGGCGTGCCGATCAGCCAGGTCGAGACGCTGCGTTCGGCCGGCGTCGACATCAAGAAGCTCGCGCGCGAAGGCGTCGAGATCTTCTTCACGCAGGTGTTCCGCGACGGCTTCTTCCATGCGGACATGCACCCCGGCAACATCCAGGTGAGCCTCGATCCGAACACGTTCGGCCGCTACGTCGCGCTCGATTTCGGGATCGTCGGCGCGCTGTCCGATTTCGACAAGAACTACCTCGCGCAGAACTTCCTCGCGTTCTTCAAGCGTGACTACCACCGCGTCGCGACGCTCCACCTCGAGTCGGGCTGGGTGCCGCCCGAAACGCGCGTCGAGGAACTCGAAAGCGCGATCCGCGCGGTGTGCGAGCCGTATTTCGACCGCGCGCTGAAGGACATCTCGCTCGGCCAGGTGCTGATGCGCCTGTTCTCGACGTCGCGCCGCTTCAACGTCGAGATCCAGCCGCAGCTCGTGCTGCTGCAGAAGACGATGCTGAACGTCGAGGGCCTCGGCCGTTCGCTCGACCCCGAGCTCGACCTGTGGAAGACCGCGAAGCCTTACCTCGAGCGCTGGATGACCGAGCAGATCGGCCTGCGCGGCTGGTACGAGCGCTTCAAGGTCGAGGCGCCGCAGTGGAGCAAGACGCTGCCGCAACTGCCGCGCCTGATCCATCACGCGATGGCCGCGCGCCATGACGCGCCGCGAGCCGCGAGCGAAGACCTGATGCGCCAGATCCTCATCGAGCAGAAGCGGACGAACCGGCTGATGCAGGCACTGCTGATCTTCGGCCTTGCGGTCGGCGTCGGGGCGCTCGTCGCGCGTGTGCTGCTGGCGCTCACGTACGGCACATGACCGAAAGGAGCAGGGCGATGTCCGATCCGAAGCAACCCGCTACACCGTCAGCCGCCGATTTCGCGACGCGCGATCCCGGCAACGCATCGTTCTGGGACGAACGTTTCGAGCGTGGCGTGACGCCGTGGGAATTCGGCGGCGTGCCCGAGGGGTTCCGCGTGTTCGCGCATCGGCTCGAGCCGTGCTCGGTGCTGATTCCCGGCTGCGGTAGTGCGCAGGAAGCCGGGTGGCTGGCCGAAGCCGGCTGGCCCGTGCGGGCGATCGATTTCGCCGCGCAGGCGGTGGCGGCCGCGAAGGCGCAGCTCGGCGCGCACGCGGGCGTCGTCGAGCAGGCCGATTTCTTTACGTACCGGCCGCCGTTCGACGTGCAGTGGGTGTACGAGCGTGCGTTCCTGTGCGCGCTGCCGCCGGCCATGCGTGCCGGCTATGCGGCGCGCATGGCCGAGCTGCTGCCTGCGGATGGATTGCTGGCCGGCTATTTCTTCCTGATGGCGAAACCGAAGGGGCCGCCGTTCGGAATCGAGCGTGCCGAACTCGATGCGCTGCTCACGCCGCACTTCGAGCTGATCGAGGATTTGCCCGTGACCGATTCGCTGCCCGTGTTCGAAGGGAACGAGCGCTGGCTCACGTGGCGCCGCCGCTGATGCGCCGGTATCGCGGCCATTGCCGGAGCGCGGCAGGGTTTCGGCTATAATTCAAGGTTTTGCAAGCCGTTTCCAGTTTCCGCGGGAAAAATATCATGCCGATCTACGCCTATCGATGCGAAGCGTGTGGTTTCGCGAAGGACGTGCTCCAGAAGATGAGCGACGCGCCGCTGTCGCAGTGTCCGGAATGCGGGAAGGATGCATTTCGCAAGCAGGTCACTGCCGCGGGCTTCCAGCTGAAGGGTTCGGGTTGGTATGTCACCGATTTCCGTGGCGGTTCGGGCGGCACCAGCGCACCGGCGACGGCGTCGGGCGACGCAGCCCCGGCTGCGGCAACGGACGCCGCGCCCGCCGCGGCCGCGCCGGCTGCATCGAGCAGTTCCGAAAGCACGACGACGAGCGCCGCGCCCGCCCCGGCTGCAGCGCCCGCCGCCGGCAGTTGACCGTCGCGGCCCGGCCGGGCTGCGACCAACCCGCGCCCGCCGGCGCGGTTCATTGACGGCAGATGATGAAAAAGACGACCCTGAAATCGGTGTTTCTGACCGGCCTGCTGGTTCTCGTCCCGCTCGCGATCACGCTGTGGGTGCTTGGTCTCATCATCGGCACGATGGACCAGACACTACTCCTGCTGCCCGAATCGTGGCAGCCCGAGCGGATGCTCGGCTTCCATCTGCCGGGGATCGGCGCGGTGCTGACGCTCGCGTTCATCTTCGTCGTCGGGCTGGCCACGCAGAACTTCATCGGCCAGAAGCTCGTCACGTGGTGGAACGCCGTGGTGCGTCACATCCCGGTCGTCGGGCCGATCTACACGAGCGTCAAGCAGGTGTCGGACACGCTGCTGTCGAGCAGTGGCAACGCCTTCCGCAAGGCGCTGCTGATCGAATACCCGCGTCGCGGCTCGTATACGATCGCGTTTCTGACCGGCACGCCGGGCGGCGACGTGCTCAATCATCTGACGGAAGAATACGTGAGCGTCTATATCCCGACGACGCCGAACCCGACGTCGGGCTTCTTCCTGATGCTGCCGAAGAGCGAAGTCATCGAACTCGACATGTCGGTCGATGCCGCGCTCAAGTACATCGTCTCGATGGGCGTGGTGGCGCCCCCGGCGCCGGCTCCGGCGCCTGCACGCCGCCCCGTCGAGCCGCCGCTGTAAGTAAAGAATCATCGCCCGGGCCGCGCGTTGCGGCGCCCGTTGATCAAACCGAACGAAAGCAAACATCATGTCGATGCGTACTGAATACTGCGGTCTCGTGACCGAACACCTGCTGGGCCAAACCGTGTCGCTGTGCGGCTGGGTGCAGCGCCGCCGCGATCACGGCGGTGTGATCTTCATCGACCTGCGCGATCGTGAAGGCCTCGTGCAGGTGGTGTGCGACCCGGATCGCGCGGAAATGTTCGCGACCGCCGAAGGCGTGCGCAACGAGTTCTGCGTGCAGATCAAGGGCCTCGTGCGCAACCGTCCGGAAGGCACGGTCAACGCCGGCCTGAAGAGCGGCAAGATCGAAGTGCTGTGCCACGAACTGAACGTGCTGAATGCGTCGGTCACGCCGCCGTTCCAGCTCGACGACGACAACCTGTCGGAAACGACGCGTCTCACGCACCGCGTGCTCGACCTGCGCCGCCCGCAGATGCAGCACAACCTGCGCCTGCGCTACCGCGTGGCGATCGAAGCGCGCAAGTACCTCGACGAGCAGGGCTTCATCGACATCGAAACGCCGATGCTGACGAAGAGCACGCCGGAAGGCGCGCGCGACTACCTCGTGCCGTCGCGAGTGAACGCGGGCCAGTTCTTCGCGCTGCCGCAGTCGCCGCAGCTGTTCAAGCAGCTGCTGATGGTCGCGAACTTCGACCGTTACTACCAGATCACCAAGTGCTTCCGCGACGAAGACCTCCGTGCCGACCGTCAGCCGGAATTCACGCAGATCGACTGCGAAACGTCGTTCCTCGGCGAGCAGGAAATCCGTGACCTGTTCGAAGACATGATCCGTCACATCTTCAAGACGACGATCGACGTCGAGCTCGACGCGAAATTCCCGGTGATGCCGTACTCGGAAGCGATGGCGCGTTTCGGTTCGGACAAGCCGGACCTGCGCGTGCAGCTCGAATTCACCGAGCTGACCGACGCGATGAAGGACGTCGACTTCAAGGTGTTCAGCACGCCGGCCAACGCGAAGGACGGCCGTGTCGCGGCACTGCGCGTGCCGAAGGGCGGCGAGCTGTCGCGTGGCGACATCGACGGCTACACCGAGTTCGTGCGCATCTACGGCGCGAAGGGCCTTGCATGGATCAAGGTCAACGAGAAGGCGAAGGGCCGTGACGGCCTGCAGAGCCCGATCGTCAAGAACCTGCACGACGCATCGATCGCGGCGATCCTCGAGCGCACCGGCGCGCAAGACGGCGACATCATCTTCTTCGCGGCCGACCGCGCGAAGGTCGTCAACGACAGCCTCGGCGCGCTGCGCCTGAAGATCGGCCATTCCGAATTCGGCAAGGCGAACGGTCTCGTCCAGGCCGGCTGGAAGCCGCTGTGGGTCGTCGACTTCCCGATGTTCGAATACGACGACGAAGACGCGCGCTATGTCGCGGCTCACCACCCGTTCACCAGCCCGAAGGACGAGCATCTCGAGTACCTCGAGACGGATCCGGGCCGTTGCCTCGCGAAGGCCTACGACATGGTGCTGAACGGCTGGGAAATCGGCGGCGGCTCGGTGCGTATCCACCGCGAGGAAGTGCAGAGCAAGGTGTTCCGCGCGCTGAAGATCGGTGCGGAAGAAGCCCAGCTCAAGTTCGGCTTCCTGCTGGACGCGCTGCAGTACGGCGCGCCGCCGCACGGCGGTATCGCATTCGGTCTCGACCGCATCGTCACGATGATGGCCGGCGCCGATTCGATCCGCGACGTGATCGCGTTCCCGAAGACGCAGCGTGCGCAGGATCTGCTCACGCAAGCGCCGAGCCCGGTCGACGAGCGCCAGCTGCGCGAACTGCACATCCGTCTGCGTCAGCCGGAACAACCGAAGGCGTAACGCGCTTTCACACCCGGTCGTGTGTGCGGTCACGCGCACACGACACCCATGAAACAGGCGCAGCGATGCGCCTGTTTCGTTTTTTGCGGTACAGTCGCAGCACTTGCCGCCCGTTCGGAGCCTTTGCCCGGCGCGCGGCCCTGCGCTGCATGAAACAACGATGACGAAGCCGCCGAAAATCCCCGAATCCGTTCTTGTCGTGATCTACACGCCCGACCTCGATGTGCTCGTGATCAAGCGTGCCGACCAGCCCGATTTCTGGCAATCGGTGACCGGCTCGAAGGACACGCTCGACGAGCCGCTCGCGCTGACCGCCGCGCGCGAAGTGGCCGAGGAGACCGGCATCGCAGTCGGCACGCCGGACGTGCCGGCCAGCGCGCTCGTCGACTGGCGCCACAAGATCGAATACACGATCTATCCGCAATACCTGCACCGCTATGCCCCGGGCGTCACGCGCAATGTCGAGCACTGGTTCGGCCTGTGCGTGCCGCATCGCGTCGACGTGACGCTGTCGCCGCGCGAGCATGTCGACCATGCATGGTTGCCGTTCCGCGAGGCGGCCGCACGCTGTTTCTCGCCGTCGAACGCCGAGGCGATCCTGCAACTGCCCGCGCGCGTGGCACTGTCGCGCGCGCCGCACGGCTCGTCCGCATGACGGCGGAAGCCCGCAAGCGCTTTGCGCAATTGCGGCAGATGTTCCTGCAGGAACGCGGTTCCGCGTCGCGGCTCGCCTTCACGTCGGGCAATACCGTGCGATTGTGCGAGACCGGCGGCGAGTTCTTCCGGGCGCTGATCGAGCGGATCGATGCCGCCCGCGAGCAGGTGATGCTCGAAACCTACATCTTCTGCGACGACGCGGCCGGCCGGCCGGTGTCGGACGCATTGATCCGCGCGGCGCAGCGCGGCGTGCGGGTGCGCGTGATCACCGACGGCATCGGCACCGCACGCCTGCCGTTGTTCGATACGTGGGCGGCAGCCGGCGTCGAGCACTGCATCTACAACCGTTACCTGTTCGGCCGCTTCGGCTTTTCGCGCACGCATCGCAAGCTCGCGGTGATCGATCACGCGGTCGCGTTCTGCGGCGGCATCAACATCATCGACGACTACGCGCAGGGCGGCACGACGCTGCCGTTTCCGCGCTGGGATTTCGCGGTCGAGATGGCGGGGCCCGCGGTGTCCGACGTGCGCGCCGCGTTCGAACTGCAGTGGCACCGGATCTTGTTCGGCCACAAGCCGTATGCGCAATACGCGACCGGGCTGCATGGCGGCGAAGCATTTCCCGACATGTTCCGCCGCTGGATGCGCAGCCACCGGTGGATCAAGGCCGGCGCGCTGCGGGTCGTGACGGAGCCGAGCGTCGCGTTCGTCGCGCGCGACAACGTCGTGAACCGCCGCGCGATCGAGAAGGCGTATCTCGCTGCGATCGGCCAGGCCCGCCAGCGGATCCTGCTCGCCAATCCGTACTTCATGCCGGGGCGCAAGCTGCGCCGTGCGCTGACGGGCGCCGCGCGACGCGGTGTCGACGTGCGGATCCTGATCGGCCGCAAGGAATTCGCGGCCCTCGATACGGCCGTGCCGTTCCTCTATCACGCGCTGCTGCGCGCCGGCGTGCGCGTGGCCGAATACGACAAGACGATGCTGCACGGCAAGGTGGCCGTGATCGACGACAACTGGGCGACGGTCGGCTCGTCGAACCTGGACGCGCTGAGCCTGATGTTGAACAATGAGGCGAATGTCGTGCTGGTGCGCTACGATGCTGTCACGAACGAACTGCGCGACGCGATCGCGGCCGCGTTTGCCGACGGCCGGGAAATCGACCCCGCCCGGTTCGCCGCGCGCCCGCGCCTCGAGCGCATGCTGAACTGGCTCGCCTATACGGCGTATCGTCTCGTGATGAAGGCGCTGACGGTCGGTGGTTACGACTGACGAAGACTAAGCGTTCGCTTCAAAAAATCTGTCCGCACGTTCGTGCGGAAAAGCCGCTCCGGTCCCGCCGGAATCGCGCAAAATAGCGGCTCGGTTAGACACCGGTTTCTAATAATTTCCTTGTTTCGCGAGCGGCCGCACTCAATAATAGTACGGCCGTTCGATTTTATTCGAACCCCCGAACGGTTACAGAAATTGCTATGCGAAAAGGCGAACAGACGCGTGCCGCGATACTTGAAGCTGCTTTGGACCTCGCCAGCCGTGACGGGCTGGAGGGGCTGACGATCGGCCTGCTGGCCGAGCGCATGCAGATGAGCAAGAGCGGTGTGTTCGCGCACTTCGGATCGCGTGAGGACCTGCAGGTCGAGGTCGTCCGCGAGTATCACCATCGTTTCGAAAACGAGGTGTTCTTTCCGAGCCTGCGCGAGCCGCGAGGCTTGCCGCGCCTTCGGGCGATGCTGGCCCGCTGGACGGAGAAGCGCATCCAGGAGGTGACGACCGGGTGCATCTACATCAGCGGTGCGGTCGAGTACGACGACCGGCCTGACAGCCCCGTGCGCGAGCAGTTGATCGCAAGCGTGACGGCCTGGCGTGCCGCGATGCTGCGTGCCATTTCGCAGGCGAAGGAAGAAGGCCATCTGCGTGCGGATACGGATCCGGACCTGATGCTCTTCGAGTTGTACAGCTTCACGCTCGGCCTGCATCACGACGCACGCTTCCTGCATTCGCCGGACGCCGTGCGCCTCACGTGGGCCGCGCTGGAAAAGACGATTGTTTCGTATCAGAGCGAGAGCCGTTAGCGGCGCGTGATCCGCCCGCCAGGAGCTCGAGCCGTTTTGCCCACCTTTGGAGAGAGTCATGGGACAGTACGCCGCGCCGCTGCGCGACATGCAATTCGTGTTGCACGAGCTTCTGAACGTCGAAGCCGAAGTCAAGCAAATGCCCAAGCATGCGGACCTCGACGCCGACACGATCAACCAGGTCCTCGAGGAAGCGGGCAAGTTCTGCTCCGAGGTACTGTTCCCGCTGAACCAGGTCGGCGATCGCGAAGGCTGCACGTATGAAGGCGACGGCGTCGTGAAGACCCCGACCGGCTTCAAGGAAGCCTACCAGCAGTACGTCGAGGCCGGCTGGCCGGCGCTCGGCTGCGATCCGGACTACGGCGGCCAGGGCCTACCCGCGTTCGTGAACAACGCGCTCTACGAAATGCTGAACTCGGCGAACCAGGCCTGGACGATGTATCCGGGCCTGTCGCACGGCGCCTACGAGTGCCTGCACGCGCACGGCGCACCGGAACTGCAGCAGCGCTACCTGCCGAAGCTCGTGACGGGCGAATGGACGGGCACGATGTGCCTGACCGAGCCGCACTGCGGCACCGACCTCGGCATCCTGCGCACCAAGGCCGAACCCAACGCCGACGGCTCGTACTCGATCAGCGGCACGAAGATCTTCATCTCGAGCGGCGAGCACGACATGTCGAAGAACATCATCCACCTCGTGCTCGCGCGCCTGCCGGACGCGCCGCAGGGCACCAAGGGGATCTCGCTGTTCATCGTGCCGAAGTTCATCCCCGACGCAGCGGGCGAGCCGGGCGAGCGCAACGGCATCAAGTGCGGCTCGATCGAGCACAAGATGGGCATCCACGGCAACTCGACGTGCGTGATGAACCTCGACGGCGCGACGGGCTGGATGGTCGGCGAGCCGAACAAGGGCTTGAACGCGATGTTCGTGATGATGAATGCCGCGCGCCTCGGCGTCGGCATGCAGGGCCTCGGCCTCACGGAAGTCGCGTACCAGAATTCGCTCACGTATGCGAAGGAGCGCCTGCAGATGCGCTCGCTGACGGGCCCGAAGGCACCGGACAAGCCGGCCGACCCGATCATCGTGCACCCGGACGTGCGCCGCATGCTGCTCACGCAGAAGGCCTACGCCGAAGGCGCGCGCGCATTCACGTACTGGTCCGCGCTGCAGATCGACAAGGAGCTGTCGCACGCCGACGAAGCGGTGCGCAAGGAAGCGGCCGACCTCGTCGCGCTGCTCACGCCGATCATCAAGGCGTTCCTGACCGACAACGCGTTCGAGTCGACCAACCACGCGATGCAGATCTACGGCGGCCACGGCTTCATCTCCGAGTGGGGCATGGAGCAGTACGTGCGTGACGCGCGGATCAACATGATCTACGAAGGCACGAACTCGATCCAGTCGCTCGACCTGCTGGGCCGCAAGGTGCTCGGCGACATGGGCGCGAAGCTGAAGAAGTTCGGCAAGCTCGTCACGGAATTCGCGGAAGCCGAAGGCGTGAAGCCGGAAATGGCCGAGTTCATCAACCCGCTCGCCGACATCGGCGACAAGGTCCAGAAGCTGACGATGGAAATCGGCATGAAGGCGATGCAGAACCCGGACGAAGTCGGCGCGGCCGCCGTGCCGTACCTGCGCACCGTCGGCCATCTGGTGTTCTCGTACTTCTGGGCGCGCATGGCGCGTCTCGCACTCGACAAGGAAGCGTCGGGCGATCCGTTCTACAAGTCGAAGCTCGCCACCGCCCGCTTCTACTTCGCGCGCCTGCTGCCCGAGACGGCGTCGACGATCCGCGCGGCGCGCGCTGGTTCGAAGACGCTGATGGAAGTCGACGAATCGCTGTTCTGACGCGAGTCCGGGCGGTGCGCGCCGCGTGCCGTGCCGCCCGAACGCAACGGTTCCTGGTACTCACTTCGCCGTGCAGCCCCCACCTCCCGCGCTGCACGACACTATCCGGAGACATCCCGTGAGCAATTTCCTGATTCGCAAGGTCGCCGTGCTGGGCGCCGGCGTGATGGGCGCGCAGATCGCCGCGCACCTCATCAACGCGCGCGTGCCGGTGCTGCTGTTCGACCTGCCGGCCAAGGAAGGCCCGAAAAACGCGATCGCGCTGAAGGCGATCGAGAACCTGAAGAAGCTGTCGCCCGCGCCGTTCGGCGTGAAGGACGACGCGAAGTACCTCGAGGCAGCGAACTACGAAGACGACATCGCGAAACTCGCCGAGTGCGACGTCGTGATCGAGGCGATCGCCGAGCGGATGGACTGGAAGCACGACCTGTACAAGAAGGTCGCACCGCACATCGCGCCGAACGCGATCTTCGCGACCAACACGTCGGGCCTGTCGATCACGAAGCTGTCCGAAGGTTTCTCGGACGAGCTGAAGTCGCGCTTCTGCGGCGTGCACTTCTTCAACCCGCCGCGCTACATGCACCTGGTCGAACTGATCCCGACCGCGCACACGCGCCCGGAGATCCTCGACCAGCTCGAAACCTTCCTGACGAGCATCGTCGGCAAGGGTGTCGTGCGCGCGAAGGATACGCCGAACTTCATCGCGAACCGCGTCGGCATCTTTTCGATCCTCGCGGTGATCACCGAGGCCGCGAAGTTCGGCCTGCGCTTCGACGAAGTCGACGACCTGACGGGCAGCCGCCTCGGCCGCGCGAAGTCGGCGACGTTCCGCACCGCGGACGTGGTCGGCCTCGACACGATGGCGCACGTGATCAAGACGATGCAGGACAACCTCGCCGACGATCCGTTCTTCCCGGTCTACCAGACGCCTGCCGTGCTCGCCGAACTGGTGAAGCAGGGCGCGCTCGGTCAGAAGACGGGCGGCGGTTTCTACAAGAAGGAAGGCAAGGCGATCAAGGTGCTCGACGCAAAGACGGGCACCTACGTGGATTCGGGCGCGAAGGCGGACGAAACCGTCGGCCGCATCCTGAAGCGCCCGCCGGCGGAACGCCTGAAGCTGCTGCGTGAAACGGACCATCCGCACGCGCAGTTCCTGTGGTCGATCTTCCGCGACGTGTTCCACTACATCGGCGTGCATCTCGAATCGATCGCCGACAACGCGCGCGACGTCGACCTCGCGATCCGCTGGGGCTTCGGCTGGAACGAAGGCCCGTTCGAAGGCTGGCAGGCTGCCGGCTGGAAGCAGGTCGCCGAGTGGGTGCAGGAAGACATCGCGGCCGGCAAGGCGCTCGCGAACGTGCCGCTGCCGTCGTGGGTGCTCGAAGGCGCGGTTGCGGAAAAGGGTGGCGTGCACACGGCCGAAGGCTCGTGGGCGCCGACAGCGAAGCGCTTCGTGCCGCGTTCGGACCTCGCCGTCTACGACAAGCAGGTATTCCGCGCGCCGCTGCTCGGCGAAGCCGGTGCCGATCCGAAGACGTACGGCAAGACGCTGTTCGAGACCGATGCCGTGCGTGCCTGGGTCGACGACCGCGCGGGTGAAGACGACGTCGTGATCGTGTCGTTCAAGTCGAAGATGAACACGATCGGACCGAGCGTGATCGACGGCCTCGTGCAAGCCATCGAACTCGCGGAGAAGGACTACAAGGGCGTGGTGATCTGGCAACCGACGTCGCTGAAGCTCGGCACGCCGGGCGGCCCGTTCTCGGCCGGTGCGAACCTCGAAGAGGCGATGCCCGCGTTCATGATGGGCGGCGCGAAGGGCATCGAGCCGTTCGTGAAGAAGTTCCAGGAAGGCATGCTGCGCGTGAAGTACGCGAACGTGCCGGTCGTCGCAGCCGTGTCGGGCATCGCGCTCGGCGGCGGGTGCGAGCTGATGCTGCACAGCGCGAAGCGCGTCGTGCACGTCGAGAGCTACATCGGTCTCGTCGAAGTGGGCGTCGGCCTCGTGCCGGCGGGCGGCGGCCTGAAGGAAGCCGCGCTGCGCGCAGCGGATGCCGCAACGGCCGCGAACGCGACCACCGACATCCTGAAGTTCGTCACGAAGTCGTTCGAGAACGCGGCGATGGCGAAGGTGTCGGCGTCCGCGCACGATGCCCGTGCGATGGGCTACGTGAAGCCGTCCGACACGATCGTCTTCAACGTGTTCGAACTGCTCGACACCGCGAAGAAGGAAGCGCGTGCACTGGCCGCAACCGGCTACCGCGCACCGCTGCGCGCGAAGGACGTGCCGGTCGCCGGCCGTTCGGCGATCGCGACGATCAAGGCATCGCTCGTCAACATGCGTGACGGCCGCTTCATCAGCGACCACGACTACCTGATCGCGAGCCGCATCGCCGAGGCCGTGTGCGGCGGCGACGTCGAAGCCGGCAGCCTGGTCGACGAGCAGTGGCTGCTCGCGCTGGAGCGCCGTGCGTTCGTCGAGCTGCTCGGCACGCAGAAGACGCAGGAACGGATCATGGGCATGTTGCAGACCGGCAAGCCGGTGCGTAACTGAGCGAGCGGATAAGGCAAGGAGTCTCAAATGAGCAAACAATTGCAAGACGCATACATCGTCGCCGCCAGCCGCACGCCGATCGGCAAGGCCCCGCGCGGTGTCTTCAAGAACACGCGCCCGGACGAGCTGCTGGTCCACGCGCTCAAGTCGGCGGTGGCGCAGGTGCCCGGCTTCGACACGAAGCTGATCGAAGACGCGATCATCGGCTGCGCGATTCCGGAAGCCGAGCAGGGCCTGAACGTCGCGCGGATGGGCGCGCTGCTCGCGGGCCTGCCGCAGACGGTCGGCGGCGTGACGGTCAACCGCTTCTGCGCGTCGGGCATCACGGCGCTGGCGATGGCGGCCGACCGCATCCGCGTCGGCGAATCCGACGCGATCTTCGCGGGTGGCTGCGAATCGATGAGCATGGTGCCGATGATGGGCAACAAGCCGTCGATGTCGCCGCACATCTTCGATCGCAATGAAGACTTCGGCATCGCGTACGGGATGGGCCTGACGGCCGAGCGCGTCGCGGAGCAGTGGAAGGTGAGCCGCGAAGACCAGGACGCGTTCTCGGTCGAGTCGCACCGCAAGGCGCTTGCCGCCCAGCAGGCCGGCGAGTTCAACGACGAGATCGCCGCGTACACGATCACCGAGCGTTTCCCGAACCTCGCGACCGGTGAAGTCGACGTGAAGACGCGCGAGATCAAGCTCGACGAAGGTCCGCGCGCCGATACGTCGATCGAAGGCCTCGCGAAGCTGCGCACGGTGTTCGCGAACAAGGGCTCGGTCACGGCCGGCAACAGCTCGCAGACGTCGGACGGCGCGGGCGCGCTTCTGGTCGTGTCGGAGAAGGTGCTCAAGGAATTCAACCTGACGCCGCTCGCGCGCTTCGTGAGTTTCGCGGTGCGTGGCGTGCCGCCGGAAATCATGGGTATCGGCCCGAAGGAAGCGATTCCGGCCGCGCTGAAGGCCGCCGGCCTGAAGCAGGACGATCTCGACTGGATCGAGCTGAACGAAGCGTTCGCCGCGCAGTCGCTGGCGGTGATGCGCGATCTCGGCCTCGACCCGTCGAAGGTCAACCCGATGGGCGGCGCGATCGCACTCGGCCACCCGCTCGGCGCGACCGGCGCGATCCGCGCGGCGACCGTCGTGCACGGCCTGCGCCGCCGTAACCTGAAGTACGGGATGGTCACGATGTGCGTCGGCACCGGCATGGGTGCGGCGGGCATCATCGAACGCCTGTAAGCGGAGCACGACGACAAGCTGCGACGGTGCGCGGGCCACGAGCTCGCGCACCGTTTTTTCATTCCGATAGAGGAAAGTCAAAGGAGACGGTTGTGGCCGAAATTCAAGTGGAACGCGCCGACGGCGTGATGACGATCACGATCGCGCGCCCGGCGAAGAAGAATGCGCTGACGGCGGCGATGTACCAGACGATGGCCGACGCACTCGCCGAAGCGCAGGAAGACAAGGCGGTTCGCGTGATCCTGCTGCGCGGTGGCGACGGCAACTTCACCTCAGGGAACGATCTCGAGGATTTCCTGAAGTCGCCGCCGAAGGACGACACCGCGCCGGTGTTCCAGTTTCTCGCGCGGATCAGCAGCGCGAGCAAGCCGATCGTGGCCGCGGTGCCGGGCCTGGCGATCGGCGTCGGCGTGACGATGCTGCTGCACTGCGATCTGGTCTACGCGGCCGACACCGCGACGTTCTCGCTGCCGTTCACGCAGCTCGGGCTGTGCCCGGAAGCCGCGTCGAGCGTGCTGCTGCCGCGTCTGGCCGGCCATCAGGTCGCGGCCGAGAAGCTGCTGCTCGGCGAAGCGTTCGACGCGCTGGAAGCGCACCGGATCGGCATCGTCAACCGCGTGCTGCCGGCGGCCGAGCTCGACGCGTTCGCGGCGAAGCAGGCGGCAAAGCTCGCGGCGCTGCCGGCGGCATCGCTGCGTGTGACGAAGGCGCTGCTGAAGGATACGGGCGGCGTGGCGACGCAGGCGCGGATGGCCGAGGAAGCGGGCCACTTCGCCGCGATGCTGCGCGCGCCGGAAGCGCGCGAGGCGATGACGGCGTTCTTCGAGAAGCGCAAGCCGGATTTCCGTCAGTTCGACTGACCGTCTGACGGAGCAGGGCGCGCCGGCGGCGGATTGCCGGCGCGCTCCCGCGATCGCGATCAGGCCGTGCCGTAGTCGACGTGGCCGGTTTCGCGGCAGAAGCTGACGAGCCGCAAGCCGGCCGCTTTCGCGATCTCGATCGCGAGCGACGACGGTGCGGAGATCGTTGCCACCAGCGGGATGCCGACTCGTGCGGCCTTGCGCACGAGCTCGTAGCTCGCGCGGCTCGACAGGAACACGAAGCCGTCGGTCGCGTCGGCGCGCGACAGCACGAGCGAGCCGATCAGCTTGTCGAGTGCGTTGTGGCGGCCGACGTCCTCGAATGCCATCCGGATCGCCCCTGTTGCGTCGCACCACGCGGCCGCGTGCAGGCCGCCCGTGAGCCGCGTGAGCGCCTGGTGAACCGGCAGCGCCTGCGCCGCGCGCGTCAGCGCGTCGGGGGCGAGGCGTGCGAGAAAGCCCGTATCGGGCACGCGTTCGGGCGCGAGGTCGAGCAGGTCGATGCTTTCGATCCCGCAGACGCCGCAGCCGGTACGCCCCGCGAGCGCGCGGCGCCGGTCCTTCAGCGCGGCGAACGCCTGCTGGACGACCTCCAGGTGAACTTCCGCATGCGGCAGCGGCGCGTCGGCGTGCAGGATCACCTCGATGTCCTTGATGTCGCTGCCGCGCGCGACGATCCCCTCCGAGATCGCGAAACCGACCGCGAACGCTTCGAGGTCGCACGGCGTACACATCATCACCGCATGCGAGATGCCGTTGAAGACGAGCGCGACGGGCCATTCCTGGCCCACGTAGTCGTGTGCGGTTTCGACGGCACCGCCGCGCGTGCGGCGCACGGACAGTTCGATCGCGCCGCGCGGTTCGTCGCGCAAGTCGCCGGATTCGGTCGGATTCACGAGCACTCCCGTTGATTCGGCGCGCGGCCGGCGGCAATCGTATCCGCCACCCGCGCGCAGAGGTTCTAAAATACCCCAGGCAAGCCGGCCGCGCCGGTATCCGCCATATCAGGTCACGATCATGGGACTCAGCGACGCTCCACTGCTATTCGCCTTCGAACACGATTCGTCGGAAAACTTCACGTACATCCCGATGATCGTGCGTTTCAATCTCGACCGTTTCGGTCTGCGGATCTCACTGGAGCAGTGGCAGTTGCTGCCGCTCGAGGATCGCAAACTGCTCGCGCGCTTTCCGGCCGACGAGGACACCGCGATCGAGCCCAACTTCGATCACGCGCTGTTCGAAATGCTGCGTACGCACGCGGATCTGGAGCCCTCGTGGTTCCAGCCGGACGAGCAGCCGGCCTGGCGCGCCACCGACAGCGTGCCGGAGTCGCTTGTGCAGCAGAGCGCGCTGGCCGGGCTGATGGCGCCCGAGCTTGCACAGTGGCAGCGGCTCGCGCCGTTCCAGCGCTACGTGCTGGTGAAGCTGTCGCGCAAGCCGAAGCTGAACCACGATTTCCTGCCCGCGATGCGGGAGTTCGGGCTGACGGCCACGCACTGAGGCGGCCGAAGGCAAGGGGAAGCGCCGCCGCGCGGCGCTCGTCCGTCAGAGCGGCGGCAGTTGCCGCGGCTTGCGGTCGGAGCCGGTCGCGACGTAGGTGAGCGTCGCTTCGGTGACCTTCACGACCTCGCCCATCAGGCGCATGCGCTGTGCGTACACCTCGACGTCGACCGTGATCGACGTGTTGCCGGTACGCGTGATGGTCGCGTAGAAGCTCAGCAGATCGCCGACGAACACCGGCTGCTTGAACACGAACGAATTGACCGCGACCGTCGCGACGCGACCGTTCGCGCGCTGGCTCGCGGGGATCGAGCCGGCGATGTCGACCTGCGACATGATCCAGCCGCCGAATACGTCGCCGTGGACGTTCGCGTCGTGCGGTTGCGGGACGACGCGCAGCGCGGGCTGCTTTTGCGGGAGTTCGAGGGTCGAATCGGTCATGGCGGGGGCTTTCATCCTGTAATAAATACGCCGCCACGCGCAGGCCGGCCGGCGAGGGCGCCGGCAGCGGCGCGAAGCGGCTTCTGCGACAATACAACGTTCGCAAATTGTACGAGAAAGTGAGCGAGCCGGCCGCCGATGCGCGCGTCCGGCACCGCCGCCGATCCTTCCCCCATGCGCCGATTTCCTGCTTCCGGCGAGCCCGCGCCGGCTTCGACCGGGCCCCGCAACGACTGGCAAACCATCCGGTCGCTGCTGCCGTACCTGACCACCTACAAATGGCGCGTCGCGCTCGCGCTCGGCTGCCTGATCGGCGCGAAAGTCGCGAACCTCGGCGTGCCGGTCGTGATGAAGCGCATCGTCGACCACCTGTCCTACGTCCAGCAGATCACCGCGATCGGCCGCGCCGAACAGTCGGCCGGCATCGTGCTCGCGGGCGGGGTGGGGCTGCTGGTCGTCGCGTATGCGCTCGTGCGGCTGTCCACGTCGTTGTTTACCGAGCTGCGCGAGATCCTGTTCTCGAAGGTCACCGAGAGCGCGGTGCGCCAGGTCGCGCTGCAGGTGTTCCGGCACCTGCACGGGCTGTCGCTGCGGTTTCACCTGGAGCGCCAGACCGGCGGCATGTCGCGCGACATCGAGCGCGGCACGCGCGGCATCCAGCAGCTGATTTCGTATTCGCTGTACAGCATCCTGCCGACGCTCGTCGAGGTCGGGCTCGTGCTCGGCTTCTTCGTGGTCAAGTACGAGGCCTATTACGCGTACGTGACGTTCGCGGCGCTGGTCACGTACATCGTGTTCACGGTGAAGGTCACCAACTGGCGCACGCATTTCCGCCGCACGATGAACGAACTCGATTCGCGTGCGAACTCGCGGGCGATCGATTCGCTGATCAACTACGAGACGGTCAAGTATTTCGGCAACGAGGAGTGGGAAGCGCAGCGTTACGACGAGAACCTGAAGCGCTACCGGAAGGCCGCGATCCGTTCGCAGAATTCGCTGTCGGTGCTGAACTTCGGCCAGCAGGCGATCATCGGCACGGGGCTCGTGTTCATCCTGTGGCGCGCGACGCAGGGCGTGCTCGCGGGCAAGCTGACACTCGGCGACCTGGTCCTGATCAACACGTTCATGCTGCAGCTGTACATCCCGCTGAATTTTCTCGGCGTCGTCTATCGCGAGCTGAAGCAGAGCCTCACCGACATGGATCGCATGTTCGGGCTGCTGTCGGCCGCGAAGGAAGTGGCCGATTTGCCCGATGCTCGGCCGCTCGCGGTCGCCGGCGCGCAGGTGCGCTTCGAGCACGTGAATTTCGCGTACGAGCCGGCGCGGCAGATCCTGCACGACGTGTCGTTCACGATCGAAGCAGGGACGACGACCGCGGTGGTCGGCCATAGCGGCTCCGGGAAGTCGACGCTGTCGCGGCTGCTGTTCCGCTTCTACGATCTCGACCGGCAGGCGGGCGGGGCGATCCGGATCGACGGCCAGGACATCCGCGACGTCACGCAGGACTCGCTGCGCGCGTCGATCGGGATCGTGCCGCAGGACACCGTGCTGTTCAACGACTCGATCTACTACAACATCGCGTACGGCCGGCCCATCGCGACCCGCGACGAAGTGATCGCGGCCGCGCGTGCCGCGCACATCCACGATTTCATCGAAAGCCTGCCGAAGGGTTACGACACGCCGGTCGGCGAGCGCGGGCTGAAGCTGTCGGGCGGCGAGAAGCAGCGCGTCGCGATCGCGCGCACGCTGTTGAAGAACCCGCCGGTGCTGTTGTTCGACGAAGCGACGTCGGCGCTCGATTCGCGCTCGGAGCGCGCGATCCAGCACGAACTCGACCAGATCGCGCGGCATCGCACGACGCTCGTGATCGCGCACCGTCTGTCGACGGTCGTGCACGCGCAACAGATCCTCGTGATGGACCACGGGCGGATCGTCGAGCGCGGCACGCACGACGAACTCGTGCGCGCCGACGGGTTGTATGCGCAGATGTGGGCGCTGCAGCAGCAGCGCGCGGCGGCGGGCGGGGAAGAGGCGGAAGCCGCGTGAGCGGCGGGGCTGCGCGCGGGGTGGGCGCAGCAGGACGGGGCACGTTTGATGGGCGGGAGCCGGGCCGGCATGGCGGTCCGACACGCGCGGACCCTTTGATCGGCCAGGCCAACGCCGCCAGTTCGCCGGTCAGCCAGCTAGCCAACAAGTCAGTCAGCTGACCGGTCAGTTCGTCGATCAGCCCGACGACCCGTCAGCCGGTCACTCCGCGGCGCGCAGCCGCGCATCCAGCTCGCCGAGCTGCGCGGGAGTGCCGACGTTCTCCCAGATACCTTCATACAGTTCGCCGCTCGCGCGGCCGGCCTCGATCGCCGCGCGATAGTACGGCGTCAGCGCGCGCCGCGTGCCGGGCGCGAGATCGCGGAACATCCGCGTGTCGTATAGGCCGATGTTGCCGAACGTGAAGCGCGCGGCGCCGTCGAGCGCAAGGCGGCCATCGTCGCCGAGCGCGAAGTCGCCGGCCGGGTGGAACGGCGGGTTCGGCACCATCACGAGGTGCATCGCCGGCGCGTCGAGCGCGGCCATCCGGGCGGCGCGCGGCGCGAGCGACCGGTAGTCGAACGCGCAGTAGACATCGCCGCTGACCGCCGCGAACACGGCCGGCTGCCCGTCGCGTTCGAGCAGCGGCAACGCCTGCGCGATGCCGCCCGCGGTTTCCAGCGCTTCGCGTTCGGCCGAATACACGAGCCGCACGCCCCAGCGCGAACCGTCGCCGAGCGCAGCCTCGATTTGCTCGCCGAGCCACGCGTGGTTGATCACGATCGTCTCGATGCCTGCGCGGGCGAGCGCTTCGATCTGCCACACGATCAGCGGCTTGCCGCCCGCTTCGAGCAGCGGCTTCGGGCGGGTGTCGGTGAGCGGGCGCATCCGTTCGCCGCGCCCGGCGGCGAAGATCATCGCCGTGGTCAGGGTGTTGCTCATGTTCGGCCGGGTGTCAGGAGAGTCGGAACGGATCAGAACGTATAGCCGACGTCGGCCGGTGCGTTGCCCTCGAGCTCGTCGAGCAGCTTCGCGAACGGCACGAGCGGGCGATAGCGCAGCGCGACCTTGCGCGCGTACGCGATGAAGCGCGGCAGGTCGTTCAGGTAGTGCGGCTTGCCGTCACGGTAATTGATACGCGCGAACAGGCCGAGCACCTTGATGTGGCGCTGTAGCCCCATCCATTCGAGCTGGCGGTAGAACTCGCCGAAATCGGGGTCGACCGGCAGGCCGGCCTTTTTCGCCTTTTCCCAGTAGTACGCGAAGCAGTCGAGCTCGAACTCCTCGTCCCAGCTGATGAACGCGTCGCGCAGCAGCGACACGACGTCGTACGTCAGCGGCCCGTAGACGGCGTCCTGGAAATCGAGGATGCCCGGGTTGGGCTCGCACACCATCAGGTTGCGCGGCATGAAATCGCGCAGCATGAAACCCTGCGGCTGCGCGTGCGCGCTGGCGACCAGCAGCGCGAAGGTGCGGTCGAGCGTGCCGCGCATCGCGTCGGTGACCGGCTTGCCGAGGTGGCGGCCGACGAACCATTCGGGCATCAGCTCCATCTCGCGGCGCAGGAATGCCTCGTCGAACGGCGGCAGCACGTCGGGCTTCGACGTGAGCTGGAAGCGGATCAGCGCGTCGAGCGCCGCGCGCATCAGCGGTTTCGCGGCGGCCGGGTCGGCCGGATCGAGCACCGAGATGTACGACGTGCGGCCGAGATCGGTCACGAGCATGAAGCCCGCGTCGAAATCGTGGGCCAGCACGTCCGGCACGTGGTCGCCGGCCGCGGCGAGCAGTTGCGCGACCTGGACGAATTCACGGCACTTCTCGGGCGGCGGCGCGTCGACGGCGATCAGCGTGCCGCCGGCGCTCGTGGCCGACGCGACACGGAAATAGCGGCGGAAACTGGCGTCCGACGAGGCGGGCGCGAGGGTCGACAGGTCGAGCGCATAGCGTTCGGCGAGCGGGTGCAGCCACGCGGTGAGCGCTTCGAGGCGGGCGTCGGGCTGGGATGCGGCGGATGGGGGCGTCATGAAACTCGGCGGAGGGGGGAACGTCTTGCCATATAATATGGACAAACAATCTGGCAAGGTTGTCCTTAAAAATCAATCACTTAGGTGGATTTCCTCAGTGCTCAAAAAGGGTCATTTACCCACTTTTTACACACTGCTGTATCCTCCCAGTCTATCACCTATGGGGTAGCACATGGCATCTATATCAATCAAAACATCAAGTGTTGGTACAAAGTTTATCTATGTGCAAATCAGAATAAAAGGTGCTAGACCTCTTAATCAATCATTCAAGATTGATGAAAAAGAGATGAAATATGCAATCAATAAAAATAAAGCATATTTTGAAAAAAGAAGTGATATTGCTCAATGGATTAAAGACCATGAGGCAAGAATAAGAAATGATGAACCAGTTCTTAGAAAAAAAGTAGCTGGCACATTAATTATTGATGTTTTGCAGTCTTTCATTGTCTATAATGACAATGCACCTGAAAAAGAAAAAATCAATGATAGAGATATTAAAAGGTGCAATCAATTAGTTGGTGACTTTGAAGAAGAAGGGGTCACTATTGAAAGTTTGAATCCTAGACTTCTAAGAAGTTATCTTGAACAAAAGCAAGAGGCTGATTTAGCTAGTAACACAATTTACTTGTTATATCTTGCATTGAAAAAAGCAATGCTATGGCATAGTAGAAAAAATGACTATCCACAACATCTGTTTGAAGAAGTAAAGTGGAGTGGGTCATCAAATGAAAGAACTAGAAGATTGCAAGAAGGTGAGTATGAGCTACTTATGAATGGTTTTTCAAAAGCATTTAAAACTAAAAAGAAAAACCTTGAACTAAAAAGAGCAATTGATTTTGCACTTGAAACCTGTATGAGAGCAGGTGAAATGTTAAAGTTTGATTTTGCTGATGTGAACTTTGAAAAAAAGATGGTTCACATGAGGGCTGGTATTGTAAAGAATAATTCTGCTAGAACTATTCCACTCACACCACTAGCTTATAAAATTTTAAAAGATATTTTTGAAGAAGTTGGGCAAGATAGAAAAATCAAGCCATTTGGTAAAGATTGGTCTAGCAGTCAAATACTAGGTAACAAATTTAGAGTATTGACTGATGCAATTAAGCTTGAAGATTTTCACTATCATGATTTAAGACATGAAGCAATATCAAAACTCTATGAGAGAAATTTGAATTGGACTGATATTCAAATAGCAAGTGTAACAGGTCATAAAAATCTACAAATGCTCAAAAGATATGCTCATCTTAGAGGTGAGCTACTGGTTGAAGATTTGTGGAAAAATGAAGTAAAAGAAGAATCAAAAGAAGAAGTGAAGTAAATAAAAAGGCTACTGTAAATAGTAGCCTTTACTTTTTGTAACAAACTGTCAATTGACAATGAATTAATTATTCATATATTCCACTCAATAATATGAGAGAAATATATGAAAACTATAATAATATCGGCTTTTGCTTTGTTGTGGATTGTGCTTTATTTCATAACACCAAATGATATGAGAGACACAATATCATTTGTTATAAATACAATTGAAAGTGCATTTTTTTCTTTTGGTTGTTATTGCATCATACAAAGTAGAGCATCACAAATAAAAAAGCCAGTCAAATGACTGGCAAAAAATTAAAATCTATTTTTTGGTGAGGTCTTAACATTGGTGCTGATGATGGAATCAATGTAATCATGCTCATGAAGAATGCTCAATCTTTCTTGTAATTGAGCCATGAACATATTTGACCAACCTCTTTTTAACTTGCCTTTTTCATTTTTCTTTGCTAGCCTATTCAGTTGATTTTTCTTCACTCCAATTGGCATGGGTTGATTGAAAATAGGCTTCAATTCTTCTTTCACATATTCTTCTTGTTCACCAGCTATCCATTTAGCTAGTGCAACAATGCTGATTCCAATTTTTCCACCACTTTTCAAGTAACTAAAAGGAAGTCTATTTTGACTTCTAAGGTTAGCTTGTTGTCCTACACTTATACCAGTAATCAATTTTGCTTCATCTGGTGTAAGAATCATTCTTCCATTCAGATTGACACCTGCACTTTCAAGTGAGGTCACAATCATTTCAATTATTTCTTTCATAATGAAAAAAGGGACTACAAGAGTCCCTTAATGTGAATGTGTGGTGTTGCTTATGCAGTAGTGGCAGCAACAGGAGTTGCTTTTGCCTTGGGTGCTTTGGTGTTCTGGAAAATGTTATCAATCCATTGAACAAACTTGGGGTCATCTTTCAAGAGCTTTTGACCATCTTCATTCAAAGCTTTGATAAACTCATCTTTACCCAACTTCCACACATTCAGCCAATATTCTTTGGTGGGGCCTTGTGCTTTAACCAAGTCCCTGAATGCCCAAATTTCAAACTCAGAGTCATTGCCAGTCTTGGTCTTGCAAGGTGACACATGAACAATGGTTTTTTCTTCCAGCTTGGGAAGAACAATCAAACCTTCACTAGCAAGAAGATTGGTGAGAATTTGAGGGGCAATCTTTGCCTTTTTGATGGTGTCCACAATGGACTTAGCAGAGCTTTCAACCTTCTTGGTTTCTTCTGCTTGCTTTTGGGCAATGGCTGAAAGCTGTGCCAGTTCTTCACTGGTAGCAGTTCCATTGAGGAACTTCATTTTCAAGTCATTGATTTGCTCAACAGTCAATTCAGCCATTTCTAACCCCATAGAGTGATTGATAAGTGTGGTTGTTCATCAACCAACAAGACTAGTATAGCACAACAACAAAAGTGTGTGATTGAAAGATCGTATCATAGAAAAATACATCATTGATTTATCGTTCAATCTCCATATCTACATTTTTAGTTTGCTTCATATTTTGTTCAATTTCCTTAGCTTCTTCTTTGGCTAGTTGCTCCATCTGGCTAGTAAGCTGTCTATTGAGTTCAGCTATTTGGCATAGAACAGATAATTTTTCAGATTCACCCAATGAGTGAAGTTGAGCTAGTAAGTCAGTGAGTGAATTTCTAATCTGAGCAAGAGACACCCTAATTTGTTGAACACCACCACCACTAGAACTAGGCACATTGGCTGATGGTTTTTTACTGCTAGACTGCTTTTTCTTGAAGTTCTTGTAAGCATCATCAAATTTAGCAGACTTATCAAAGCTACCTAACTTATATGAGGCTACTGCTAAGTTAGCTTTGTTGAGTATGTTTTTATTGAGTTTATGCTCTTGTTTAAGCTGTGGTGTCACATAAGCCTTATTCTCAAAAACTTGATTTCCATATTTTTTGCCATTGGTTTTCTCAATAGTTTCACTAGTAAATAATTCTTTTCTAAGTGAGATTCTATCAATTTTAGAGTCAAAACCTTCTAATATATTAAGAGTGTTGTCAATATCTTTTGAAGTGAATAAATGTTTATCCTTCTTCTTTCTATCAGCAGTGATTCTTAGAACATCTTCAATTGAATATTGTTGAGAATTATCTTTGTAAGTTCTCATCTTCTTAATGCTAGATTGAGACAAGCCATGTTTATCAAGTAAATCTTTTTTCCAATTTTTCACATTTTCTTCAACTGAAATTTCGCTTTTAGCATTTCTAGTTTTTGTCTTAGCATCTTCAATTGAGGCATTAGGGTTATCAGCTAGATACTTTTCAATCTGAGCACTTCTAGTTGAAAAATCTTTTCTAACAGATTCATCAATTCCTTTAATATTAATGGCATAACCTTTACCATGCTCTAACTCATAACCTAATGACTTCATGCCTTGTGCAAGAGATTTCAAAAATGCTGATTCAGGTGCATTGTAGTCCTGTCTTACTTGGCTATCTTCCATTGAATAAAATTTACCATCTTTACCTTGCACATATTGTTGAGTGACTTCATGTGCATGAAGATTCATTTCATTGTTTCTGTTTGAATGATGAGTAAATTCAATGTATGAAATTGCTCTTGCTCTTTCAAAAGATTTCTTTTTTCCTTTTTGATTTCTATACTGCATTTTAGAGGCTACTACTTCCATGCCTGATGCAGTAGCCTTGTGAAACACATCTAGGATTTCCTTTTGATGTTGCTCATCAGCTAGGGCAAAAATGATTGAAACATCTTTTGGTGCTGTAAAAGTGTAGTCCACTCCATGCCTACAATTTCCAGCATTTTTAAGCATCTTTGAACCATCATTAGGATTGAAGCCATTCATCATTCTATTGTACTGTTTCATGGTGACTTCTTTTTCTTGAAGCTTTAATTTTTTATTGATTCCACCTTTTAAGATACCTATTGATTCAATATCTGAGTCACTAGACTTATAGTAGTCTTTTGTTTTTTCATCTTCAAGTGTGTTGTTTTTGAAGTAGTTTTCACTTTTAATATTGGTTGAGTTCATAAGTCTAAGTCATCAAAATCCTGATAAAGTTGTTGCTCTGTTTTTGTATTAACTGATTCAGTGGTTGATTTGGATTCTTCAATTGAATGAAAATCAACATTTCTATTGTCATCTTTTAAAACTGCCTGAGCCACTTCAACACCTTGATTGATGGTTGAAAGTGTGTGAGTTGAGTCGATGGCATCTAGGGCTAAATCTTTAACTATTGCTTCTTTGATTTCATCTTTCTCTTTTGGCGTTTCATGAGTAGTGGTTTGCTCTTTTGTTTGTGATTCAGGCTGTTGATTCATGCCAATCAATTGAGCCATGTTTGAATACTGAGTTTCAAGTTCAATAGATTTCTTTTCAGCCAGTTTTGCTTGTTCTTCTTTTGACATAGTTTCGTTTTTGAAAATGTCTTCAAGTTCTAATTGAAGTTTAGATAATGCTTTATAGGCATCATTGAATTTAGTATTAACAACAACTTCATTAAATTTCACATTCCATGTTTTATATTTCTTCTCATTTTTTAGTCTTTCAATTCTTTTCTTGCAAAATTGTTTGAATGGAATTAACACTCTTGCTGCAACTGGATTGGATACAGTTTTTAACATGATATATACACCTTTGCCATTTGCAGGAATTGGGCCAAGGTCATTTTGTAGAACATGAGGCTCAAAGGGAACAGACTTAGGAACTTTTTTGTAAGTAATGTTATGACCTTGTGAATTATCTGAGCGAGATACTTCACTATGTATTTCATTGTGTGGGCCAATATTATTCTTTATAACATCAAAGTCTTTGTCTGATGGTCTGCATAGTGGCTTATTTTGAAATGCACCTACAAAGTCTCTTTGTAGCTCAGTGTCCCCTGGTATTGATTCACTCATTTTGACCTGCCCCCGGTTTTAGTCCGGACTGCAGTTAGAGTCCGAGGTTAAAAACTGTTGCTTTGCATCGTGCGCCCGGGCGAACTGCACGGGTGTCAGATAACCGAGCGAACTATGAGGCCGCTCGGTGTTGTACTCGATACGCCATTCCTCAATCAGCCGCTTGGCGTGGCGCATTGACACGAACCAGTGCTCGTTCAGGCATTCATCTCGGAACCGCCCGTTGAAGCTCTCGATATAGGCATTTTCCACCGGCTTGCCAGGCCGAATGAACGACAGCGTGACACCGGCTTCGTAGGCCCATGCATCCAGCACCTTACCAGCGAACTCCGGCCCGTTGTCGACCGTGATGGATGCGGGTAAGCCTCGCATCTCCTTGAGCCGCTCGAGCACTTGCTGCACTCGTAAGCCCGGCAGCGAAGTATCGACCTCGATGGCCAAGCACTCGCGCGTGTAGTCGTCGACCACGTTCAGGCATCGAAACCGCCGACCATAGGCCAGCCCGTCAGAAACGAAGTCCATCGACCAGCTCTGATTCGGGCCTGTTGGTAACGGCAGCGGCGTGCGCTCGACAGCCGCAATACGCTTGCGTCGCCGCTTGCGCACGCTCAGTCCCGCCTTGCTGTACAGGCGCCAGATGCGCTTGTGGTTGGCGAAGCAACCATCCCGCTGCAACAGCACGTGAATCCGGCGATAACCGTAGCGGCGCTTCTGCGCGGCGATGGCCATCATCCGGCCAGTCAGCGCTTCGTCGTCAACTCGGCGGCGTGATTCGTAGTGGAACAGCGAGCGCGAAATCCCTACCAGCCCGCAGGCCCGGGTAACCCCCATGGCGCGTTCGGTCATCAATATCCGGACCGCTTCGCGCTTGGCCTGCGGGCTTGCTACTTTCGAGCCAGCAGGTCCTTCAGCGCGGCGTTGTCGAGCATTGATTCGGCCAACAGGCGCTTGAGCTTGTTGTTCTCCTGCTCCAGTTCCTTCAGGCGCTGCGCATCGGAGACCGTCATCCCGCCGAACTTCGCTTTCCAGTTGTAGTAGGTCGCTTCCGAGATGCCGTACTTGCGGCACAACTCCGCCGGCTTCAAGCCAGCTTCGGCTTCCTTCAAGATGCCGATGATTTGTTCTTCAGTGAATCGCTTTTTCATTGCCGTTCCTCTCTGGAACGGACTCTACACCGTCACCGTACTAAACGCGGGGGGCAGGTCAATTTGACCATATCTTTGTTGAAACAATTCAGTTCTAATGCCTGCACTTCTGCCTAAGTCTGGAAGATTCTTAAAATTCACTACATCTATGTATCTACCAAATGAATTAAACTCATCAAGTGTGTAATGGATTCCTGATAATTTATCAGTTTCATAGGCTTTCTTATATTCAGGGTCTAGAACTAGTTTGGAAGTGATGTTCACAAAACTAGCAATAACTGAACTAGCAATATCACCATAGGTCTGATGATTAGCCAGTGCTACAAATTGATACTTTGGTTTCTTGGCATATATCCATTCTTTAATGTCAAAATATTTAGTATTGTATTGCCATAAGTCTGCTAGCATTTTAAGTTTCACAACTGTTGAAACTGTTGATGCTAAAATAGACATTGTTGTTTTTGGGTTTGTCTCATCAATCAAGTAAGAAATTTGAGGGTAAAACTCATCAACTAACTTCTTTAATTTTGCTACTTGTTGATTTTCTAAAAATGTATCCATCCAATCTGAAATTGACCATTTGTCTTTAAATTTATCGACTACTTTTCTAGTGATTGCAATTAAGACATTCACTGCACCATCTTTGAAAAAGTCAGGTTTCTTTGGATTTGGAAAACCAGCAAATGAATACACAAAAAGATTGATTAGTAAATCTCTTTTTGCATCATTATCTGTCCAGATTAATTTTGCATAGTCAATAACTTTTGACTGACCAATCCAAGGGGCAATCAAAACAACTGGTACATTTGCATTTAGCAAGTCCTCAATAAATTCTAGTTTTGGGTCATGCAAGATACATTTTTCTAACATATTTACCCAATGCTCTAAGAATCTTTTGATGAAGACTGTTTTACCTGAGCCAGCTTCACCAACAACAAAAAAGCCAAGTTCTGCTGTTTTGTTATCAAGAACTAAATCAACTCCATCAGTATCTTTTTCTAAAATGACAATACCTTTGCTAGTGTCACCTTGATACTTTTTATATTCTTCTAGTCCATCATTTCTAACATAATAATTTGAGCCATCTTTTTTTATTTCAACAAGATTGCTTGGTTTGTTTATCTTATCAGCTACAAACCATGACAAAGAAGCTATGGCACTTATGTAAGTTCCAATCGCAGTTGTGACAGATTTATACTCACCACTAGCCTTTAAAATTTGTGGTTTTGTGAGTAAAGTTTTGACAGATTCTAGTAGTGGATAGTGCATAATATCTTGCAAAACATAGCCACTAGTTAATAGTAAAATCATTGATGAAACAGAAAAATAAATTAAAAAATCATCAAGATAAGTTCTATATTGTTCTGGTGAAAGTTGATTGTCTGTCTTTCTGGACCTCAGTTTATAAACTCGTTCTTTTTCCATAAAATCACCTCACAAAAATTAATTTTTTTGTTGTGGTGAGATTGACTTTACTGCATCAATTACTGCTCTCATGTTTGAATTTAATGTGTAAAGTGCTTCCTTATATTTTGCCAAATCATCTTTCATTTGATTAATATCTTGGTTGCCAAGTGATAGCAAATTGATACTTTCCTCAATGTTTTTTATTGGGTCTTTTTTGCCACTGAGGTTTAAATATTGGTCTAATGCTTCTTCAACTAATGCTCTTTTTGACTGTCCATCTTTGAGCATTTTTTGCTCGATGGCTTTCATCATATAGGGTAAAACATCAACACTTAATCTTTGAGTATTCATAAATTTCTCCTCTTGTTTTTATTGTTATTGTGAGATAGATTTGTGTACAAATACATTTACTATTTGCTTGTATAAAAATAAGACTTGGTAATAAATGTACTTGTACATTAACTAATATATTGATTTTGTTTGGTTTGTCAATGTACAAAAATTTATTTTGTACATAAGTTTGTACACTCAATGTACAAACATAAAAACCTTGCCCTAGCAAGGTTCCCCAACTTTGCTGATACTGAAAGTATCAGCGTCTTGTCTGCTAAAAAATAGCCTTTGTTGATGTACACTTTTTATTTGGGTGTGAAGGACATAAAAAGAGCCACTAGTTTTTTGCTAGTGGCTTGTATTTTTTACTCTGCTTTTGATTGGCTAAGTGTTTCATCTATTGAATTATTTAGATGGGTTTGCATGGGTGTTGATGAATCAATCTGATGTGCTTGTAGTGCATTAGAATTAATTTGTTTTAGAGTGTCTTTTATCTCACTCTTACTCATGTTTTGCTTACCAAGTTGGCTAGAAACTGATTGATAAATTTCACCAGTTTTGCCTAAACTTGTTCTTGAAATTGAGCCATTTTCTTTGGTTGCTATGCTTTTAGCAATTGCACTTGCACCAGAAGAATAGGCTGTATCAAATGAAGAAATTGTTGCAGAGTTTGAAGCTTTTACCATGTCAGATTTAGACATGAAGGGGTCATTTCTGATAGCAGAAGCTAGGGTAGTTGAGTATTCTTTTCCTGCTTCTGTATGTGAGCCTCCTAGTGCATTGTGTGATTCATTTACAAGTGCCTCAAAGCCTTGAACATCATTTTTTTTCTCCTCATTATTTGGCTGACTGGCAACTAACGATGAGTCTTTAAATGCCTCACCTAGTTCACTAGAAGCATCAGAAATATTGGCTAGTGAATCATCAATTTTTCTCTCTGAAAATTTATTTTGTGCTTCACTCATTGCAGAACTTTCACCACCTGAGCCTTTCTTTTCGCTTGAAGTTGTGAATGAATCTTCCATTGAATCAGCAAAATCATTTACACCTTTTGAACCAGTTTTTGAGCGATTAGCAATGTTACTTGCTGTGTTGGCTGCATTGGTTGTTTGTGATGTAGCAATCACACCAGCAGCAGCAATTTTTTCACTTGATTCACCATAGCCACCACTAGAACCACCAATCCAACTGAGTAATTCATCTGCAAACTTATGCATGTATGACAATGTATGTTTAATAAGAACAAACATTGTTAGCATGTATAAAAGTGGTTCAGCTAATATTCCAATGACTGCACTTATTGATGTTCCTCCTGCTTGTGACATTGAAAAAATATTAGTGTAAATAGTATTTAAAAATTGACTCATCACATTTAAAATTACAATTGATGTAGCCAAGCCAAATATCATAAGAACTGGTCTTAATGTAAGACTGAGTAGCATTTTTGCACCATTGCTTGTGCTTCCTAAAAGTGCATTTCCATGAGGAATTAAGAGTGTAACTATCCATAATGGGCCTACAATTACAGCACCTACAATTGTTCCTATTAAAGCTAAATCCATACCAAACCACATCAAAAATGGTGTGTATGGCAACACATAAGATAATGTAAATCCTAATATAAATAACATTATTACTATTGGTGACATAAGTATCATTTTTAGTGCTGCAAATTTGCCTACCCATATAGCACCAGCAGTTACAGCTATCATGGTAGTGAAAATCCAATCTCCTAATCTTCTCATTTGCATGATTGGATTCTCATTATCTTGAATAGCAAAATTAGTGAGTGAGCTTCCAATTGCTTGAATTGGTTTTTGTAAATCAAAGCCACTTTTTACCCAACCCATAAAGCCACCAATTTCAGTTTGCTTTTCAACTCCATAGTCACCATTTGCAAGTGAACCACCTGTTAAATCTTGAAAGGCAGTCATGTATTTATCAGATAGTTCATCTGATAGACTGGAAGGTAATTTATCAATAGATGATGATTCAGGTGTTGATGATATAGCTGCTTGTGCTCTATCTTGCATGAGAGACAATTGAAGAAACCATGCACCAGCTAGTGCAAAGCCATCTTGTGAGGCTGATTTTGAAACATCTGCAAATGGGTGAGCATTGTTATAGGTAGATGAAGCTGCTTTTCTAACTGTGTCATTGTAGCTATTAATCATTGAATTAACTTGTGACTGAATTTGGTCTCTATTTGCTTGTGTCAATCCTCCACTACCATCAATCATTTGCACTGCATTACTAGCAATTGATTGAGAAGTAGATATCATTTGGTCAACTGCTTGTTGTTGAGCTTGATTGATTGAATCAACTGCACTAGCTGTAAATTGTCCAGTGATTCCTAAGTTATCACCTAGACTTTGACTCACTGAGGCTGAGTTTGTAGTGTCATAAGGCTTTATTACAACTGAGCCACAATAATCAGGTGAAATACCATTACTATTATTGGCATTGCCAAATCTATAAGTTGTAACAGGTGTCACACCATTTAAGCCTATTGTTGTTGACATATTAAAATAGCTAGTGTCTTTGGATACTCCAAAATTCACTGCTCCATCTCCTCCAACTAATGAGGGATTTTTTGAGTAGATGGTATTAAGTGCAACATTGCACATTTGTGCTTTTAATATGTCCTTAGCTAGCTTAGTCACATCTGGATTATTAAAGCTAACTGTTGAAATTTGTGAAAGTGCTGGAACTGATACAAATTTACTCCAAACAGCATCAGCTAAACCAACACCTTGCATTGCACACCAAATAATGACATATTGAATTGGTGAGTAGCCATTGATAACTGGAAGTATCAAAGCACCACCTAATGCACTTCTAACTGGAACCCAGAAAGAGTGAAATTCTTTTCCTAGTGCTTCACCATCATGTGCTGTCATGGTTACACTAGTGAATATTGTGTATGTGAGGTAGATTCCTCCTAATGTGGCTACTGCACCATTCCACATTTCCATAATGCTTGAAAAAACATCACTAGAAGAATCACCATTAATCAAGCCACCGAATAATGATTTAAGAATCACCATAAACTTATCACCATCAACTGGTGTGAAGATATTTGGTAGGGCTGATTGTGCATTTGCACTAAATGAGGCTAGAAAGACTAGCAATAAGATGAGTATTGGGAATTGCCTTTTTATTATTGTTATCATATTTATACCTATATTATTATTTTACTTGATAAATCTTTTCTTGTTCTTTTGCTGCTCTACTGTACAACCAGTTAAATAATCCAATGCTTAAAATGATGGCAACTGCTGATTGCATTACTTCATGGTTGTGAAAAAAGATAGTTGAAATTGTAATGATTGGAATTGCTAGACATTCTAACTGCATAACTTTTCTAACATATTCAGGTTTTGCGATTACAAAAAGCGAATATGTTAGACAAGTGAAATAGAAAAATGTTGAGAAGAACCATGCATAATCACCTAAATACTTGTGGTTGCTAAATGTGTAAGTGCAGGTAGCAGCAAGCAACATAATGAGTGAAAGTCTGTAAGTCCACTTAGAGTCAAACCCATTGACTGCTTTGAATGTGGTTGCATTACTTGGTCTATCTGATAAGTAGATGGTTATTAGTTGACTTTGCTCAGGTGAAATATCTTGTATTTCAATGGATTCACTTTTGTAATTGTTCTTCATATTTTTCCTTTTGTTGTTGTAGTTTTTGGAGTTTGTTTTTGTAGTGAAGTCTTAGAGCTTTCCTTGACAATAATTCACCAATTATGAGAACCAAGGTAAATGGTGCTGTTAGCAAAGTGACAAATACGACATAGAGATAGCTCATTAATTTATCAAAGCATTCACTAGTAAAATCAATGAACATTCTAAGAAGGAAATGGAATGTATCATTGTTTAATTTATATTCTGGATTGTCATTTAATTTTTTATTGCAAAGTGCAATTTCAGAATCAACTCTTTTGATGCAATGTAGAATACTTGTTTCAACAGATTCAGAGTAGTGACCAAATGTAGATTCAAGCTCATCATCTTCATCATAATCATCATTTTCATCAATAAGTCCTTGATGTGAAATATTGTGATTCACTTCAACTGATGGTTGAGTTGTGGTTTTGAATAATTGCTCCATTGATGAGCTTTCTT
Source organism: Burkholderia sp. AU33803 (assembly GCF_002223095.1). NCBI lineage: Bacteria > Pseudomonadati > Pseudomonadota > Betaproteobacteria > Burkholderiales > Burkholderiaceae > Burkholderia > Burkholderia sp. AU33803. Next base: position 534,341 of record NZ_NKFJ01000005.1, on the reverse strand, counting down.
CGCTGAGTTTGTTCTTTTTAAGTTTGAATTGCATAAAGTCTCCTTTGTTATTTTAATTAATTGATTTTGCATACTGGATAGTAATTAGTTGTCTGGTTTGAACCTCTGGCAACAAAAGTTAAACTTGGTGTTGTAGCTCCATAATCAAAACCTAAACCTTGCACAATACCTTGTGAGCCTTGGAATGATGAAGTGGGAACTAAACCCATTTCAACTGGTGGGTACTGTGTACCATTCCACATAAGAGAGACATATTTTCTTGGGTCATTGTTATCAGTGACATAAGAGATATAGCTTTGATTTCCATTGTTAACACCTGTTTGATAGTTTGGCTGATACTGACAAACCCTTGTAGGTGCTTGACATTGCAAACCTGTCCATTGGTTAGTATTCCAATCCCATGATGGGGTGGCTATTTGAGTTTGACCAGTTGGACAATGTGGGGGCACTGGTATAGCAGTGCATAAAAAATTAACCTCAGTCCAGCCACTATAAGTAGTAGTGCCAAATCTATCTGTTGTGACTGTTTGGTCATACACCACACCACCATTGATTTGCTGAGTGGTATCACTGCCATCAGTAGGAACTGAACCATTTGGATAGTAGCCATAGCCATTACCACCAGTGCTAGGGCAAGCTTGAACTTGGGTTTCTGTATAGACAGTGTTTGGGTCTAATGCTGCTATGTCTGGAAGTGGGCCAGCTTCTGCACCTGTTTGTAATGCCACTGATACACCCAAGCCAGGTAGATTTGTGCTATCTGCTTGTGCAAATGCAGTTGAACTAACTGCTAGTAAAAGTATTGTTATTATTGTTTTCATATTTATTCTCATATTTTTGTTTTTATTGTGCTTGTTGCTTTAATGCATGTGCTGATTGATAATTCAAGATTTAGTTTTTCAAGAACTGGTTCTATTTCAGATTTGCTATAAAATATAATGTTGTGTAGTGTATTTTGAAGCTCATAATTTGGAATAAGTACCTCTGTTCCATCAACCTTAATGATTTTGAATGTTGCATCTTTATCAATATCCTCAACATAAAAGTCACCCTGTACCAATTGATAGCCAAGCATAGAGTAGATTAAATTGATGGAATCAAGATATGTTGTTGTTGATTGACCTAATATTTTGAGTCTGTATTTTGAGCAAACATGCAACACATAAGTTGCAAATTGAAGTCTGTAAAGATGGTATTGTTTGTAATCATTTGACTCAAAAAATCTATTCAATAGCTTATAGCTTGCAATTCTGAATCTTGGTAATCTTCCTTCCATATCTATCCTTATATTTGTATTTAAAATCTGTTGTTGCTTCTATTGCTGTAATGTGGATTACCACAAACATGCTCAAATAATAAATTTTGGGCATAGGTTTGAAGTGAAACTGAGTGAGTTTCAACAAATGAATCTAGGCTTTTATAGACTTGCTGACTATTAGTATTGATGTTCTTTATAAGCTGTGAATATTCTCTTGAAGTGGTTGACTTTGGGCAGTCCATCAAAACATAGACTTCACTTGTAGTTGTTCCAATTTCAACTAACATCAATTCATTTGCTTGTAGAAAATAGTTAATTACTGATTGCTCATCATCAACATCACCAGTTAGCTTTGTGTATATTTGATTTAAAATTTTCATTGCGCTGTGATTCATTTGTATGTCTCCATTAGTTATTTAAGGTCTGATAAATCATATCTAGTGTCATTTATACAAACAGTTACTAAGCCTGAAAGTGGGCTAGCAACAGTGCTTGTGTAATCTGCTTCTAATTTAATCTTTTCAATCAATGAGTCTCTAATAGACTGATAGTAGTTATATTGTCTGGATTCAATTTTTGAGCTAACAGGGGTATCAAGCTCATAGAGGTAATAACCTTGAAACTTGGTAAGCTCAATGATGATTGTTGGCTCGATTAATTTTAATTCTTTATAGAGCATTTGAAGTGGCATTGATGAATCAACTTCTAGTGCTATGTAGAAGTGAAGCATTTGATTAAGCTCTACATATTTATAATGAAGTGCTTGCCACTTGTCTTTTAGTGATAATTCATTTTTGTTGATGCCACACTTAACTAATTCAGTTTGATGTTTAGAAAATCTACTGATTACTTTGTTTGTGATAATATTTTGTGTTTCAAGTTTTTCCATAGGTTTATACCTTTATCTATTGTTTGTTTCATAGAGTCATTTAGCAAAAATTCCTCACTTTTGAAAATGAACGCATTGTGTGTATGTGTGAATGATTTGCAAAGATTGATAAAAGAGTGATTTTTTGGATAACCAGAAATTTCTTTTTTATCAATCTTTGCAAACTCAATCATATCTTTTTCATCTTTGAACATTTATTCCTCTTAGACATGATGGGTTAGAATGTAAAACAGGGCTACTACTATACCGATGAATAAGCTAGCTAGTAAGATTCTAGTGTTTCTTATGTAGCTGGTTAGCATTTCACCAGTGTTGATTTGTTTTTGCTTAAATTGCTTGGTGTCATTGTTCATTTTTTCCCTCTTAGTATATCTTTTAGTGATACCTCAGTTTTTGAGAAACTAAATCCAAGCTTCTTGTCCAATAGAAGTTGAATAACTGCATGGGTGGAAGCAGCAATTGTTGCTTCAATAAATTGCTTTTCAGTGACCTCTGTGTTTAGCTTCTGAGAGACATAATCAAAATAAGTATCGTCTAATAATTCAAATATGTGGTTAGCAAGGAATCGAGAAAAGGCTTTTACTGCTTCATCATCACCTGTTTCTTTTGCTATGTTTGATAGCATTGTGATGTTTGACATAAATATTTTTGTATCCATATTAAGCCTCACTAGTGGTTGATTCAGTTGTTGAAGTTGGTTTAGCTTTTGCATTCTTTCTTTGTTCTGCTTTGAATGTAAGCTCAGTATTTTTGGCATTATCACAATCACTATAAAAAGAAGGTAAATCAATTGTGATTTCATTTTCTTGCTTGAAAGTGGGAATAATCTTTTCCTCTAAGAACCACTTGTTGATGTACTGACCATCAAACACAAGTGACTTTGGTATGAAAAGGTAGAGACTTTCATCACCACCATCATCACTTGGGAATGTAAAAATAATCCCATGACTAGCATTGGTTTCTTTGTCAAAAGCATTGTTAAACTTGACAAACTTTTGAGTAAATGATTTTTTCTTAAATGTCATTTTTTGTTTTCTCCATGTTATATGTTAATTGTTCTGATGAATCTGAAATGAGTTGTGCTACTTCTGGAATATCCTTTCTTTTATAGAGAATCATTTCTAGATATTTATTAAGTGGCATTTGAGCCATAGCTGATTCAATATCAAGTGCAATCTTTAATGTTGAATCAATTGTTGTGTGCAAGTGTTTTGTATTTGTCATTGATATATCCTATATATACACTATTAAATATAATAAAATAAAGTGATATGTCAATACATTTGTACAAATATATTTATGTTGCTGTGGGTTGCTGTTGACTTTTTATAAATAATACCTATTATAAAAATGTAGGCGAAAAAAAAGCCACTTGTTTAAGGTGGCTTCAAATATGAGTAAAACAATGTTTTCAAAAGAACAAGCACTAAATTGGTCAGATTTAATGCTCAACTACATAATAACCATATAAGGAATATATGTGCAAATTATCTGAAAGATGTGGAATAATAATTTACAAGAGGTTAGTATGAATATAAGTTTAAACAAAGACTTAGATAAAGTCAATAGTGATATTATATTAAATGATGTAATTGAATATCAAGTGAGTCTTGTTGAGAAACAAAAGATTGAAGATATTAAGTGGCTTAGAAAAATTTCAGTCAATCAAGAGTATATGGCTGCTAGCCAGCACTTTTATTTAGGTGGCTATGATTTTCAAGTGGCTTCTATCGAGAGGGAATACAATGAAAAGATAGCTATATTTAGGTCAACACTATATTATAGAAGTGTTGATGAAATAAAAGATGATATTCACAAGAAGTATAGATTAGGCAAACATAAAAAGAGCAGCATCAACTATGATGATGAGTCAATATTTGCTGAGTTATGCAAAAAAGGCTTACATCAGTTCACACCATCAGTATTTCATGCTGAGATTGATAGGACTGTGGCTCGCTACTATGGTGGTGATTATTCTAGGTATCGAGTAGCTGTAAAGCTTTATTTTGAAAAGATTACTAAGTTTGACTTGTGGCTGATGGAATGCAGTAGAAAGCAACTCAAAGAGTATTCTTTTCAAAAAGAAGGTTATGAGCTACAAGCTAACAAAAGCAATAATAGTGATGTGGTTGATTGGCATACTACTTATAGAGTGCTAAACAAAAAAAGAAAAAAGCTCATGGCTCATGCTCAATCACTTCTTCTATTGGCTGGAAAGAATGGAAGGATGTATTGTTGTGATACTGTATTGCATGAATACATCAACAATATGAAAGCTCAGATTAAATTCATTGAGTCTAATTTTGTATTGGGTCAAAGTGGTGAAATGATTGAGCTTAAAAATTGTGTTAAGACTCATGAAATGGATTTAGCTGAAAAAGTCAACTTATCTAGAACTATGGATAAATTAGCTCAGAAAAATGGCATGATGTGGAGTTTTGTAACTCTCACTGTTTTACCTCAGTATCACCCAAATCCAATCAAAGGCAGTAACTCTTATGATGGTACTGCAATAGATGAGAGTGCAAGAGATGTCAACAAAAGATTCAACAATGTAAGAGCGATATTGAGTAAGTCTGGAATTAATATTATGTATGTGAAAGTTTCAGAAGTGCATCAAGATGGCTGCTTTCATTTTCATATCTTGGTGTATCACAAACAAAATCATCTAGATAAATTAAAAAGTGCCTTTGTGTTGCATTTTCCTAATTTATTAGATGATAAAGGCAACATGAAAAAAGGTGCTTTTACCACTCAAAATAAAGAGTTGGCTAATGCTACTAGTGGGGCTAATTATATCTTTAAGTACATAACAAAGGCTGTAACATACTATAATCCAGATATTGATTTTTCAAATCTTGGCAAGTCTGAATTGAATACACTAAAAAATTGTGCAATGAGAAGTTTCAATGCAATTAGAGGGATTCAATTTGGTGGGATAAGTAGCTGTCTTACTAAGTTTAGGTTCTTGGCTAGAAACATCAGTAAATTTGATTTACCTATCTGGCTTCAAGTGTGTTTAGAAGAAAATAATTTATTTGCTTTTATTGATGATGGTTGGTGTGATGAAGTTGAAGCCATCTATGCAGAAGTGGAAAACTACAAGAAGGAAAAAAGCAAAAGATTTGTTGGTGTTAGAATAAAATGTAGTTCTGCAACTTTAATCAAATCATTTTTCAAGATGTTTAAGAATGATATGATTAAAGATGTAGATGAAAACAAAGAAGAATTGATTGCACTCATTGAAAAGAAGAAAAAGCGAGTGCTTCAAGGTGTCAAGGTTTTAGTTAATCATAATTATTCAAGTGGAAGTCAAAAGCAACTTCAAAAGCAAAATCAAATGCTACTGGAATAGAAAAAGGCTAGATGTTTAGTCTAGCCTTGATAAGAGTTACAGATATTTTCTTGCCTTTGGTTTGTTTTGTATCTCATTCAATAATTTTTCAAACACTTGCTTTTCAGCCAGAATGGATTGCTTTTCTCTACATTGATGTAGGAATGCCTTTATAAATGTTGATTTTCCTAAATATTTAAAAAGGCACTCATCATTCAAAAGTGATGCAGATGAATAATATATGATAGTTCCATATCCTTCATGGTCAAATCCTTCAGTTCCATTGTGGAAGTTAAATTCTATGCAAATATCAGTTGGTGGGTCATTTTCATCAACATAAGTCCACTTATCAATGAATCCAATCGTTTGAAGTGAATTTAAGTAAGATGTTTCAATTGATAATTTTTCATGAAAGTTCATAAACTCTCCTTTTAAGCTGCTTTTTTGTAATAACGTTCATGTATTGCATCTAGGAATTTGAAAAGGTTATTGATTGGCTTTTCTATTTTTCTATCAAAAACAAAAATACTTGTGTTGTCTTTAACTCCATATTCGGTGATTGCATGGCAGTGATGTACTTCAATATTGAATATATCAATATTGTGAATAATGCAGTTAAAGGCTAGTTGTGAGGCTGTGAGCTTACACATGGTTTCATCTAAATCAACACCTGTCACACTAATGCAGCTTAGAAGTTCAGGTGAGTGATTATAGATAGTGCCTAGTGTAGCCATTAAGAGTGAGCCAGCACCACAACCACAAATATCACCAATTCTGTATGGTTGCTTTTTGCTGTGAGATTCTTTGATGGAATTTAAGTAACTAATGATTTGGAACTCTGACAGACTTTTTGCTAAGTCTGTTGGGGTTAGGTATTGTCCCCATGAGCCAGATAGATGTGATGCTAGTGCATCACTTAGAACATCTTCAAATGGTTTTTTTGATTTTACTGTTTGAAGATATGATGAAACCATTTGATTGATGGTTTCTAGTTCTGTGGCTGAGTATTTCTTTTCATCTTTGAAGTTAACCATGTAACCATCTTTAAATAAAGTATGGTTTGATAGTGGTTGACAGTTCAGAAGATTGAAAAGCATTGATGATAGAGTAGTTATAGCTTGCTCAACATTTCTATCATTAGTGCTTTTTGCTAGATGATTCTTGATTGCATCTGCTAGTGATAAGCTTTTCGTCATAATATCTCCTGTTGTTATGATGTTGAGCATATTATCATAAGTAATATGTGTTTGTCGAGCATTATTTTCATGTTTTGTCAAACCCTTTGTTTTTGTAGTGAGTGATGTTTACTCACTACAAAGGCAAAGGCTTATACAGACTGGCTTTGCTGGCTGTTCTTGATGGTGCTGAGACTGGTTAAATGGCTGCTGGTGGGGTTCTTGGCTGGTTGCCTATGGGAGACACTGACCAAAGCTGGACGGCGTGCTAGAAAGTCCTGCTTTGCCTTGTGGGGCAAGGGTTTGAGGTTGTGTACAATGCTGGCTCTGTGCTGCTGTGTTTTACCCACTTTTTACACAAATGAACTGTGTAAAAGCCTGATTTGGAGTGATTTTGAGTGAGGCTGTGTAAAATGGGGTGCAGATGAAAAGCTTTAAGAATCAATGGCTTGGTTTGGTTTTTGTGGGGTGTTGACTAGCCATTGATTGCCATATAATACCCCACGACTTTTTTGACGCGCCCCGCGTCAGCTTTCCGCCGTGCAGGCCCGCCGCCTGTCGCGCGGTCGCCCGAACGCCTCCCCGGTTTGCGCTCAGCCGCAGTCGCGGTGCGACGGTGCGGCCTGCCGCGCGCGCATGTGCCGCGACGGCGCGGTTGACAAGGGGCGATTCGCCAAACGATAGATGCCGCCCAAACCGCTATTCCCGAATGTTTTCCCCGGTGACGGGGCGCCGCGCAAACGGCGGCTCGCGCTCGCACTCCTGGCCGTGCCCGGCCTCGTGCCGGCCGTGTCGTACGCGCAGCTGTCGGGCGCGGCCGCGCAGCCGCAGCCGCTCGACTCGCCGTGGGATCTGCGTCTCGCGCCCCAGCTCGAGGATCATCCGCTGAAGGACGGCGCGAAGCCGGCCGCGTTCGTGATCGCCGACCACACGAGCGGCACGGCCGAGCAGGATCTCGCCGCGAAGGGTTCGGCCGAGCTGCGGCGCGGTGACGCCGTCGTGAAGGCCAACGCGATCCACTACGATCAGGATACCGACATGGCCGATGCGTACGGCCAGGTCAGGATCAACAATGCCGGCACGTCGTTCGCGGGCCCCGAGGCGCACCTGAAGATCGAGGCGAACCAGGGCTTCATGACGGCGCCGAAGTATCACTTCAACGTGACGGGCGGCTCGGGCAGCGCGGAACGCGTCGACATGGTCGACAACGAGCGCTCGGTGTTCGTCAACGGCACCTACACCGCGTGCCAGTGCTCGACGAACCCCGCGTGGTACATCAAGGGCAGCCGCTTCGACTTCGATACGGGTGCCGACGAAGGCACCGCGCGCAACGGCGTGCTGTTCTTCCAGGGCGTGCCGATCTTCGCGAGCCCGTGGATGACGTTCCCGCTTTCGGGCGAGCGGCGCAGCGGCCTGCTGCCGCCGACGTTCGCGGTGAACTCGAACAACGGCTTCGAGCTGACGCTGCCGTACTACTTCAACATCGCGCCGAACCGCGACCTGACGCTCACGCCGCGCATCATCTCGCGGCGCGGCGTGATGATGGAGGGGACGTTCCGCTACCTGTCGCCGACGTACTCGGGCACGTTTACGGCGAATTACCTGCCGAGTGACCGGCTCGAGCACCGCAACCGCTACGCGATCTACTGGCAGCACCAGCAGAACTTCGGCGGCGGCTTCGGCGGCTACGTCTATTACAACAAGGTCTCGGACAACCTGTATCCCGAGCAACTGGGTTCGATGAACCAGTTCATCAACGGGACCCAGACGTTGTACCAGCAGGAGGCCGGTCTCACGTACAACAACGGCCCGTGGTCGGTGCTCGCGCGCTACCAGCACTGGCAGACGCTGCCGCCGTCGATCGCGCCTTACAGCCGCGAGCCGCAGTTGAACGTGAAGTACACGAAGTACAACGTCGGCGGCTTCGACTTCGGCGCGGAAGCCGACTATTCGCGATTCCGCATCACGACGGCCGATGCGACCCAGGGCGACCGGATCGTCTTCAACCCGTACATCGCGTACGGCGTATACGGCCCCGGCTACTTCGCCGTGCCGAAGGTCCAGTACCATCTTGCGTCGTACGACCTGAACTACCTGTCGTCGAGCACGCCGAACAATCCGAAGCGCTTCACCGAGTCGATCCCGACCGTGAGCTTCGATTCGGGCCTGATCTTCGACCGCTCGGTACGCCTGTTCGGCCAGGACTTCATCCAGACCCTCGAGCCGCGCCTGTACTATGTGTACACGCCGTATCGCGACCAGTCGAACGCGCCGCTGTTCGACACCGCGGAGTCGGACTTCGGCCTCGCGGAGATCTACCAGCCGAACACGTTCGTCGGCAACGACCGGATCGCCGACGCGAACCGGATCACGGCCGGCCTCACGTCGCGCTTCATCGACCCGCGCACCGGCGACGAGCGCGCGCGTTTCGTGATCGCGCAGCAGTACTACTTCGCCGATCAGCGCGTCACGCTGACGCCTGGGCAGAGCGCCGTGCTGGCGCGCCACTCTGACCTGATCGTCGGCGCCGCGCTGAAGCTCGGCTCGGGCTTCATGTCGGAGACGGCGTTCCAGTACAACCAGAACAACAACCAGCTCGTGAAATCGAGCGTCGGTTTCGGCTACAGCCCGGGCGAGCGCCGCGTGATCAACGTCGGCTACCGCTACACGCGATCGAACACCACGCTCGACAACCAGCCGATCAACCAGTTCCTGGTGTCCGCGCAATGGCCGCTCACGCGCCGCCTGTATGCGATCGGCCGCTTCAACTACGACCTCGCCGGCGATCGCGTGGTCGACGGTCTGGTCGGCTTACAATACGACGCGGACTGCTGGGCGCTCGGGGTCGGGGTGCAACGGGTTGCGAACGGTATCAATTCGTCGGGACAGCAGAACTCGGCGACGCGAGTCATGATGCAGCTGACGCTCAAGGGCCTGTCGACCGTCGACAACGGCCTCGTGTCGGCGTTCCGCGCCGGGGTGCCGGGCTACACGCCGCTGCCGCCGCCGCCGCCGCCGATGTCCCGCTTCAGCAACTACGAGTAACGCCGGCTTGTCTGCACCGGTCAGCACGATTTCAATGGAGTTCCAGTGGCAATGAAGAAAACCCTTCGTTTCGCGGCAGTCGTGTCCAGCCTCGCTGCGGCCTCCGCGCTGCTCGCCGCCGCGCCGGCCGCGGCGCAGGCGCTCGGTTCGCAAGGTGCGCAGCTCGCCGACGAAGTCGTCGCGGTCGTCAACAACGACGTGATCACGGGCCGCGAACTCGACCAGCGTGCCGCCCTGATCGCGCGCCGGCTGCAGCAGCAGAACGCACCCGTGCCGCCGACCGACCAGTTGCGCGCGCAGGTGCTGAACCAGATGGTGCTCGAGCGTATCCAGGTGCAGAAGGCCAAGGACGACGGGATCCGCATCGACGACGCGACCGTGCAGGCCACGCTGCAGCGTCTCGCGCAGGCGAACGGCATGACGCTCGAGCAGTACCGCGCGCGTCTCGAGGCGCAAGGCGTGCCCTGGAGCATCTTCACGAGCGACGCGCGTACCGAACTGATGCTGTCGAAGCTGCGCGAGCGTGAGGTCGACGGCAAGATCACCGTGTCGGACGCCGAGGTCGCGAACTACATCGCGAGCCAGCGCGGCCCGAGCGCGTCGCAGCAGCAGGACCTGCGCTTCCAGCACATCTTCATCAAGGCGCCGACCAACGCGCCGCAGGCCGACATCGAAGCCGCGCAGAAGAAGGCCGACGCGTTGCTGCAGCAGGCGAAGTCGGGCGCCGATTTCGAGAAGCTCGCGAAGAACAATTCGGAAGCGAACGACGCGAAGAAGGGCGGCGACCTCGGCTTCAAGGCACCGAGCGCGCTGCCGGCCGACGTCGTCGACGCCGCATCGAAGCTGCGCCCGGGTCAGGTCAACCCGACGCTGATCCGCGTGCCGGACGGCTTCGAGATCGTGCGCCTCGTCGATCGCCGCCAGAGCCAGGGCGCGTCCGCGGCCGCACCGAAGATCGTCCAGACGCACGTGCGCCACATCCTGCTGCGCGTGGGCGAAGGCAAGTCGGAAGGCCAGGCGCGCCAGCAACTGGCCGACATCCGCAACCAGGTCGAGGCCGGCGGCGATTTCGCGAAGTTCGCGCGCACCTACTCGCAGGACGGTTCGGCGTCGCAAGGCGGCGATCTTGGCTGGATCAGCCCGGGCGAGACCGTGCCGGAATTCGAACGCGCGATGAACAACCTGCAGGACGGCCAGGTCAGCCAGCCGATCCGTACCGAGTACGGCTATCACCTGATCCAGGTGCTGAGCCGCCGCGAAGCGGAAGGCTCGGTGCAGCAGCAGATGGATATCGCGCGTCAGGCGATCGGCCAGCGCAAGGCCGAGCAGGCCTATGCCGACTGGCTGCGCGAGCTGCGCGATTCGTCGTACGTGCAGTACAAGATCGGCGGCGTCGGCCCGGCGAACTGAGCGAGCTTCGGATGACCACACCCGCGCTGCAGATCGCGATCACGACTGGCGAACCCGCGGGGGTCGGCCCGGAGCTGACCGTGCAGGCGCTGCGTGATGCCGCGCAGCGCTGGCCCGACGCACATTTCACCGTGCTCGGCGATGCGGCGCTGCTCGACGCGCGTGCGGCGGCCGTCGGCGCCGACCGGGCCACGCTGGCCGGCAGCGGGCCGGTGTCGGTCGCGCATCACGCGCTCGCCGTGCCCGTGCAGGCGGGCAAGCTGGACGCCGCGAACGGCCCGTACGTGCTCGGGTTGCTCGACGCGGCGATCGACGGTGCGCTGGCAGGCCGGTACGATGCGATCGTCACCGCGCCGCTGCAGAAGAGCACCATCAACGATGCGGGCGTGCCGTTCACCGGCCATACCGAATACCTGGCGGAGCGCACGCATACGCCGCGGGTCGTGATGATGCTGGCCGGTACCGGCCACCAGCCGCTGCGCGTCGCGCTCGCGACCACGCACCTGCCGCTGAAGGACGTGTCCGCCGCACTCACGGTCGACGGGCTCGTCGAGACACTCGCGATCATCGATCGCGACCTGCGGCGTGACTTCGGTCTCGCCGCACCGCGCATCCTCGTGACGGGCCTGAACCCGCACGCGGGCGAGAACGGTTATCTCGGCCGCGAGGAGATCGACGTGATCTCGCCGGCGCTGGCCCGCGCGAACGCGCAGGGCATCGACGCGCGCGGCCCGTATCCGGCCGACACGCTGTTCCAGCCGCGCCATCTCGCGGACGCCGATTGCGTGCTCGCGATGTTCCATGACCAGGGCCTGCCCGTGCTGAAGTATGCGACGTTCGGCGAGGGCATCAACGTGACGCTCGGGCTGCCGATCATCCGGACGTCGGTCGATCACGGCACGGCACTCGATTTGGCCGGCACCGGCCGCGCGGATCCGGGCAGCATGATCGCCGCGCTCGACACGGCCGTCACGATGGCGCGCCATCGCCGCACGGCCTGACGCGGCCCGGCTTCACCTCTTTCGTCGTATTTTTCGTTTTACTCAGTCGATGTCGAACAGCAGACAGCACCAAGGCCATTTCGCGCGCAAGCGCTTCGGGCAGAACTTCCTCGTCGATCACGGCGTGATCGACTCGATCGTCTCGACGATCGGCCCCGCGCGCGGCCAGCGCATGGTCGAGATCGGCCCCGGGCTCGGCGCGCTGACCGAGCCGCTGATCGAGCGCCTCGCGACGCCCGAGTCGCCGCTGCATGCAGTGGAGCTCGACCGCGACCTGATCGGGCGCCTGCAGCAACGTTTCGGCGCGATGCTCGAACTGCACGCCGGCGACGCGCTCGCGTTCGACTTCCGGTCGCTCGCGGCGCCCGGCGACAAGCCGTCGCTGCGGATCGTCGGCAACCTGCCGTACAACATTTCCAGCCCGCTGCTGTTTCACCTGATGACGTTCGCCGATGCGGTCATCGACCAGCATTTCATGCTGCAGAACGAAGTCGTCGAGCGGATGGTCGCGGAGCCGGGCACGAAGGCGTTTTCGCGTCTGTCGGTGATGCTGCAGTACCGCTACGTGATGGAGAAGATGCTCGACGTGCCGCCGGAATCGTTCCAGCCGCCGCCGAAGGTCGATTCCGCGATCGTCCGGATGATTCCGTACGAACCGCATGAACTGCCGGACGTCGATCCCGTGCTGCTCGGCGAAATCGTCACCGCCGCGTTCTCGCAGCGCCGCAAGATGCTGCGCAATACGCTCGGCGACTATCGCGAGACGATCGACTTCGACGCGCTCGGCTTCGATCTCGCACGTCGTGCGGAGGACGTGAGCGTGGCCGAATACGTCGGCGTCGCGCAGGCGCTCGCGGCGGTGCGCAAGGCCGGTTGAGGCCGGTTACGCGAGCCGGACCGGATGGGAACAAGAGGCTGCCTTGCGAGGCAGCCTTTTTATTGCATGGGCGCGCGCGTGCTGCGTCGGGTCGTCATGCCCGTCGGCGCGGCGGCGCGTTGACGAGCGCGATGCCGGTCAGCACGAGTGCAGCCGCGGACATGAAGCGCCAGCCGACCGATTCGCCGAGCAGCAGCACACCGAACGCGACGCCGAACAGCGGCGACAGGAACGTGAAGACCGACAGCCGCGACGCGCTGTAGCGTGTCAGCAGCCAGAACCACGACAGGTAGCTGACGAACGCGACGATCACCGACTGGTACGCGAGGCTCGCCACCGCGACCGGCGTGACGTGCGCGAACGACACCTGGCCGAACAGGGCAGCGAGCGCGACCAGCACGACCGCCGACACCGCGAGCTGGTAGAACAGCGTCTTGCTTGCGCTCGCCCGCGCGAGCGCCGTCGAGCGCACGACGACCGTCGTCGCGGCCCACATCGCGCCGCCCAGGATCCCGAGCGCGTCGCCGGCGAGTCCGGCCAGTACCGATGCGCCGGGTGCGCGCGGTTTCAGGAAGCCGTCCGCGAAGGCGAGCGCGATGCCGGCGAACGCCAGGCCGACGCCCGCCCACTGCGTGCGCTGCAGCCGCTCGCCCGGTGCGAACAGATGCAGGCCGAGCGCGGTGAAGCAGGGCGCCGTGTACAGGAAGATCGCCATGTGCGACGCACTCGTCAGCGTCAGCCCGAAGAACACGCAGATGAATTCGCCGGCGAACAGCGCCCCGGCCGCGAGGCCCGCGCCGAACGTGCCGTCCGCCTGGAACAGCGGCGTACCGCGCGAGCGGGCCCAGCCCCACAGCAGCACCGCCGCGATCACCGAGCGCAGCCCGGCCTGGAACATCGGCGCGATCGCGGCGTTCGTGCTCTTGATCGCGACTTGCTGGAAGCCCCAGATCGCGCATAGCAGCAGCATCAGGCCGACGGCGCGCGTGTCGAGCGCGCGGCGCACGGGGGCGGCGGCGAGCGTGGTCATCGGCGAACCTCGCCGGTTCGGCGCGGCGGCTGCAAGATCGGGAGGGCGGCGCATCCGGCGCGCTCGAATCGGCGGTTTCGCACGGTAGTGTGGCTGTCTCGGCGGAGGGGTGGTCGCGTTCGGGCAGTCGGTCGCATGCCCGTTTTTGGTGCGAGGTGGAAGGATGTTACCCGATCGGCGCAGTCGCCGGGCGAGCCGGATCGTGCCGTTTTCCGCCGTTGCGCTCGCGCCGGTTAGTGTCGACGGTTCGTATCGCCGCACGCGGGCGAGACGCATCCGGCTGGACGCTCGTGGACAGTCGCGGCCAGGCGGCCCCGGCTGAGCGCCCCCGGCTAGGCGCCCCCGGCTAGGCGCCCCCGGCGAAATTCACCCGACTCTGGTAGAGTTCCCCGTTCTGGAAAGTCCCCACAGGAGTACAACACATGCGATTTCTGCATACGATGCTGCGAGTCGGCGATCTCGACCGCTCGATCAAGTTCTACACCGAATTGCTCGGCATGAAGGTGCTGCGCCGCGACGACTATCCGGAAGGCAAGTTCACGCTCGCATTCGTCGGCTACGGCGATGAAAGCGACAACACGGTGATCGAGCTGACCCATAACTGGGATACGCCGGCCTACGATCTCGGCAACGGCTTTGGCCACCTCGCGCTGGAAGTCGACGATGCATACAAGGCATGCGAGCAGATCAAGGCGCAAGGCGGCAAGGTCACGCGCGAAGCGGGCCCGATGAAGCACGGCACGACCGTGATCGCGTTCGTCGAGGATCCGGACGGCTACAAGATCGAGTTCATCCAGAAAAAGGCGCACTGAGCGCCGGATGAGCCAGGCTGCGGCGTGCGATGTGCACCGCGGCAGCAAAAAAGGGCGATGCGGAGTGATCCGCATCGCCCTTTTTCGTTGGCGGCGAAGCCGTGCGCGTCACAGCGACGGCAGCAACTCGGGCGGGTGATGCTTGAGCGTGTGCCGCGCTTCGCGGAACTCGGGGAAGATCGATTCGACGGTTTGCCAGAAGGCCGGGCTGTGGTTCATTTCGCGCAGGTGCGACAGCTCGTGCGCGACGACGTAGTCGATGATCGACATCGGGAAATGGATCAGCCGCCAGTTCAGCCGGATCTTGCCGTCGCTCGAGCAGCTGCCCCAGCGCGTCGCGGCCGACGACAGCGCGTACATCGAATACGTGACGCCGAGTTTCTCCGCATAGACGGCGAGGCGTTCGCCGAAGATCCGCTTGGCTTCGCCCTGCAGCCAGCCCTGCACGCGATCCTTGATCTGCTGCATGTCGGCCTGCACGGGCAGCGGCAGCGAGAGCCGCAGCGCATCGGCATCGAACGCGACGGCGCTCGCGCCGAGCGCGATCGTCACCGTCTTGCCGAGATAGGGAAGCGCTGCGCCGTCGCGCCAGTCGATCTGCGGCAGCGCGCGCTGTTCGGTGCGCGTCTTCCACTCCGCGAGCTTCGCGAAGATCCAGCGCTGTTTCTCGGCGATCGCGGCTTCGATGTCGGCGAGCGTGACCCAGCGCGGTGCGGTGATCGACAGCCCGCTGCCGTCGATCGTGAAGCCGATCGTGCGGCGCGCGGAGCGCTTCAGGCGGTATTCGAGCACGCGGCTGTCGAGCGCGAACGTGCGCACGCGCGAGCGGTCGGGCGCGCGGCCCGGATCGAGGGGCGCCGCGGGTGGCGCTTCGGGCGGCGCTGGCGGCGTGGCGGGCGCCGACGGTGCGGCGGCCGGCCCGTCGAAGAGCGGCAGATCCATCTGGCGATGATCGAGAGCCACGACGGCAGGCCGTGGCCGCGGACGCTGTTTCATCAGTTCGCTTCTTTTTGTCGTACGCAACGGCTGCAACCTGGGGGCGTCAGACACGCGCGGCATCGCGCGTGCCCGCATTGCCCGCCTGGCGATACGAATCGGGATCGATCCGGCGCATTTCCGCTTCGATCCATGCTTCGACCTGCGAGTTCAATGCATCGGGCGTCAGCCCCTCACTGGGAATCGGCTTGCCGATCGACACGGTGACGATACCGGGGAATTTCGTGAACGAGTTGCGCGGCCACACCCGACCTGCATTGTGCGCGATCGGCACGACGGGTGCACCGGTTTCGATCGCGAAGCGCGCGCCGCCCGTCTTGTACTTGCCCTGCTTGCCGACCGGCGTACGCGTGCCTTCCGGGAACATGATCATCCATGCGCCTTCCGACAGGCGCTTCTTGCCCTGGCGGATCACCGACGTGAACGCGTTCTTGCCTTCCTTGCGGTTGATGTTGACCATGTGCAGCATCCCGAGCGCCCAGCCGAAGAACGGCACGTACAGCAGCTCGCGCTTGAACACGTAGCAAAGTGGCCGCGGCATCAGCGCCGGAAACGCGAGCGTTTCCCACGCGGACTGGTGCTTCGACAGCAGCACCGCCGGGCCGTCGGGCAGGTTCTCGTACCCTTCGATCCGGTAGCGGATGCCGTTCAGCCAGCGCACGACCCATAGCGTCGACTTGCACCAGCCGGCGGCCATCCAGTAGCGCGCGTCGGAACGCATGAACGGAAAGGCGATGAAGCACGCGGTGGCGTACGGCACCGTGTACAGGACGAAGTAGATCAGCAGCAGCAGGGAGCGGACGAAGCGCATCGGCGTAAGTCTGGCGTTAGGGAGGATGCGCGCGGCGGCTGCATCACTCGTGTTCGTGTGAAAGGAAATCGAGCGCGAACGCGCGCAGGTCGTCGTGGACCTTCGTGCCGGGCGGCAGGTTGCCGGCGGCGAGCGTCTTCTTGCCCTTGCCGGTGAGCACGAGGTGCGGCCGGAAGCCGACCGCGACGCCGGCCTGCAGGTCGCGCAGCGAATCGCCGACGACCGGCGTGTGATCGGGATCGATCTCGAAGCGCTCGGCGATCATCTGCATCATGCCGGGTTTCGGCTTGCGGCAGTCGCAGTGATCCTCGGCCGTGTGCGGGCAGAAGAACACCGCGTCGATACGTGCGCCGACCGCGGCCGCCGCGCGATGCATCTTCAGATGCATCTCGTTGAGGGCGGCCATGTCGAACAGCCCGCGACCGATGCCGGACTGGTTGGTCGCGACGACCACGCGATAACCCGCGTGGTTGAGCCGGGCGATCGCCTCGAGGGCGCCGGGCAGCGCGATCCATTCGTCGGGCGTCTTGATGAACGCATCCGAATCGACGTTGATCACGCCGTCCCGGTCGAGGACGACGAGCTTTCGGTTGGGGCTGGTCGGCATCGTGCGGCCCTTATGCAGCGAGCTTCGAGATGTCGGCGACGCAGTTCATCTGCTGGTGCAGCGCGGACAGCAGCGCGAGACGGTTCGCGCGCAGGGCCGGATCTTCCGCGTTGACCATCACGTCGTTGAAGAACGTGTCGACCGGTACGCGCAGCGCGGCGAGCGCCGACAGCGCACCCGTGTACGCACGCGCCTCGAGTTGCGACTGCACGTGCGGCGTCACGGCCGCGAGCTGTTCGTGCAGCGCCTTCTCGGCCGCCTCGACGAGCAGCGTCGGCTGCACCGTGCCGTTCGCGCCGCCTTCCGACTTCTTCAGGATGTTCGAGATCCGCTTGTTCGCGGCCGCGAGCGCTTCGGCTTCCGCGAGGCGCGTGAACTCGCGCACCGCGTCGAGGCGCGCGACGAGATCGTCGACGCGCGTCGGGTTCAGGCTCAGCACCGCGTCGATTTCGCCGGCCGAATAGCCGCGCTCGCGCAGCAGGCCGCGCAGGCGGTCCATGAAGAACGCGAGGATCGCATCGGTCGATTCGGCCACGCCCGGCACGCCTTCGAAGCGTGCATGGGCCGTGCGCAGCAGCGACACGAGATCGAGCGGCAGCTGCTTCTCGAGCAGCAGGCGCAGCACGCCGAGCGCGTGGCGGCGCAGCGCGAACGGATCCTTCTCGCCGGTCGGCGCGAGGCCGATGCCCCAGATGCCGACGATCGTCTCGAGCTTGTCGGCCAGCGCGACGGCGGTCGACACCGGCGTGGTCGGCAGGGCGTCGCCGGAGAAGCGCGGCTGGTAGTGCTCGGCGCAGGCGAGCGCGACGTCGTCGGCTTCGCCGTCGTGGCGCGCGTAGTACGTGCCCATCGTGCCCTGCAGTTCCGGGAACTCGCCGACCATGTCGGTCAGCAGGTCGGCCTTCGCGAGACGCGCGGCGCGCTTCGCATGCGTGGCGTCGGCGCCGATCGCGGGGGCGATCTCGCCGGCCAGCGCCTCGAGGCGCTCGACGCGTGCGAGCGCCGAACCGAGCTTGTTGTGATACACGACGTTGGCGAGCTGCGGCACGCGGTCGGCGAGCGGCTTCTTCTTGTCCTGCTCGAAGAAGAACTTCGCATCGGCGAGGCGCGGGCGCACGACGCGCTCGTTGCCTTCGATGATCTCGCCCGGCGTCTTCGTCTCGATGTTCGACACGATCAGGAAGCGCGAGCGCAGCTTGCCGGCGACGTCGGTCAGCGCGAAATATTTCTGGTTCGTCTGCATCGTGAGGATCAGGCATTCCTGCGGGACCTGCAGGAATTCGTCCTCGAAGCGGCACGGATAGACGACCGGCCATTCGACCAGCGACGTCACTTCGTCGAGCAGCGACTCGGGCATCACGACGGTATCGCCGTTCGCGTGTTCGTTCAGCTGCGTGCGGATCGTTTCGCGGCGATCGGCGAAGTGCGCGATCACGCGGCCCTTGTCGCGCAGCGTGTCGGCGTAGCTGCGCGCATGCTGGATCGCGACGAGGCCGTCGGACAGGAAGCGGTGGCCGAGCGTGGTGTCGCCGGCGTCGACGCCGAATGCGGTGACGGGCACGATGCGATCGTCGTGCAGCACCGTCAGGCGATGCACCGGGCGCACGAACTTCACGTCGGAGCCGTCCGGGCGCTGGTAGGTCATCACCTTCGGGATCGGCAGCTTCTCGAGCGTTTCGTCGAGCGCGGCCTGCAGGCCGTCGGCGAGCGTCGCGCCGGCTGCCGAATAGTTGATGAAGAACGCTTCGGCCTTGCCGTCCTGCGCGCGCTCGAGATCGGCGATCGACAGGTTCGGGTGGCCGAGCGCCGCGAGCTTCTTCGCGAGCGGCGCGGTCGGCTTGCCTTCGGCGTCGAGCGCGACCGACACGGGCAGGACCTTTTCGCGGACCTGCTTTTCAGGGGCGACGGCGCGCACGTTCTGCACGACGACGGCGAGGCGGCGCGGCGTGGCGTAGCGTTCGAACACGAGTTCGCCTTCGATGAGGTCGCGCGCCGCGAGGCGTTGCGCGAGACCTTCGGCGAATGCGTCGCCGAGGCGCGCGAGGGCCTTCGGCGGCAGCTCTTCGGTCAGCAGTTCGACGAGCAGGGGGGCGGGATGATTGTGCGTCATGATTGGAATGAATCTCGTCTCGTCAGTCCTGATCGATCTTGCGTTCGACCTTGAGCGGCGGCGCCCACGCCGGCTGTGCGGCGTCCTGGGCGTCGGTGGTGAGGCCCGGCACGCCCGGCGGGTTGCCGAGCATCGGGAAGCCGAGCTTCTCGCGCGAGTCGTAGTAAGCCTGAGCGACGAGACGCGACAGCGCGCGGATGCGGCCGATGTACGCCGCGCGCTCGGTGACCGAGATCGCGCCGCGCGCATCGAGCAGGTTGAACGTGTGGCCGGCCTTCAGCACGAGCTCGTACGCGGGCAGCGCGAGCTGCGCGTCGATCATCTTCTTCGCTTCCGCTTCGTAGCTGTTGAAGAACGTGAACAGCAGGTCGACGTTCGCGTGCTCGAAGTTGTAGGTCGATTGCTCGACCTCGTTCTGGTGGTAGACGTCGCCGTACGACAGGCGGCGCAGCTCGGGGCCGTTCGGGCCTTGCTCTTCCCACTCGGTCCACACGAGGTCGTACACGTTCTCGACCTTCTGCAGGTACATCGCGAGGCGCTCGAGGCCGTACGTGATCTCGCCGAGCACCGGCTTGCAGTCGAGGCCGCCGACCTGCTGGAAATACGTGAACTGCGTGACTTCCATCCCGTTCAGCCACACTTCCCAGCCGAGGCCCCACGCGCCGAGCGTCGGGTTTTCCCAGTCGTCCTCGACGAAACGCACGTCGTTCTGCTGCAGGTCGAAGCCGAGCGCCTCGAGCGAGCCGAGGTACAGGTCGAGGATGTTTTCCGGCGCCGGCTTGAGCACGACCTGGTACTGGTAGTAGTGCTGCAGGCGGTTCGGGTTCTCGCCGTAACGCCCGTCCTTCGGGCGGCGCGACGGCTGCACGTACGCGGCGCGCCACGGCTCGGGGCCGACCGCGCGCAGGAACGTGTGGACGTGCGAGGTGCCCGCGCCGACTTCCATGTCGATGGGCTGGAGCAGGGCGCAACCCTGCTTGTCCCAGTAGGACTGCAGCGTCAGGATGATTTGCTGAAACGTAAGCATGAAGAGCCTTCGTGGCGCTGGCGCTCCGTTGCGGGCGGCGCTCCGGGCGGGGCCCGGAGGGTCGGCTCGCGCGGCGGCGCGGCTTGTTAGTGTGCTGAAACGCGTAATTTTACCGGATCGGCGAGCGGATGCGGCCGGAACGCGGGCGGGCACGCCGTCGGCCCCGTTCCGGCGGCCCGCGCGGGCGTGACCGATGGCCGCCGGACGGCCGCGTGCGGCCTGTCGTGACGCGCGTGCCGCGCGGCTTCGCGCGGGCGTTAAGATGCGCGTATTGCGGTGCGCGCGACGCGTGCCGCGCCACCGCTAGCCGACTCCGACTGCATGGACGATCCGACCGATATCCTCATTTCGCTGCTGCCGCCTTTCCTCGCGCTGCTCGGGCAGGCCGCCGACGCGCAGGCGCGCGGCGAGCATGCCGCGTACGATCTGTGGCTCGCCGCCGCCGCGCATCTGCATGCGGTCGACGCCGATGCGCTCGCGCAACTCACCGGCGCGCTCGTCTCGCGGCAGCGTACGGCCGATGCGCTCGCGCTCGCCGAATGCGCGGCGCGCGTGCAACCGGGCGCGACCGCGTACTTCAATCATGGCTACGCACTGCAGATGGCGGGCCGCCACGCGGACGCCGTGGCGCCGTATCGCGCGGCGCTGGCGCTCGATGCCGACCGGCCATCGCTGCGCAACAACCTCGCGATCGCGCTGCGGCTGTCGGGTAGCGGCCGCGCGGAGGAGATCGCGCTGCTCGAAGCGGCGGTGCGCTTCGACCCGCGCGACGTGCAGGCGTGGATCAATCTCGTCGTCGCGCGTCTCGCGACGCACGACCTGGACGCCGCGCTCGCGTGCGCGGCGCGGCTCGTCGAGCTCGCGCCCGACAACGCGCTCGCGATGAACAACGTCGCGCTGGCGATGAAGGAGGCGCAGCGCTGGGACGACGCCGAGCGCTACGCGGCGCGCGCGTGCGAGCTTGCGCCCGACGACGCGTCGTTCCGCTTCAACCTGGCGATCATCCAGCTCGTGCGCGGCAACTGCGCGGCCGGCTGGCGCGGCCACGAGGCGCGCTGGGACGGCGCGGGCGAATTGCGCGGCCGCCGGCCGGCGCTGCCGGGCCCGCGCTGGCAGGGCGAGCCGCTCGCCGGCAAGACACTGCTCGTGTGGGGCGAGCAGGGGCTCGGCGACGTGCTGCAGTTCTGCCGCTTCGTCGCGCCGCTCGCCGAGCGCGTGCATCGCGAGGGCGGCCGGCTCATCTGGAATACGTTCCCGCTGGTCGGCACGCTGATGCAGCGCAGCCTCGGCGCGCATGCGGACGCGTTCAGCGCGGGCGGCGGCATCGAATCGCTGCCGGCCTTCGATTACGAAGTACCGCTGATCGGCCTGCCGCTGATGCTCGGCATGGAAGCATCGACGCTCGCGTCGTCGGTGCCGTATCTGCGCGCCGATCCGCATGCGCGCGATGCGTGGCGCGCGCGGCTCGCGGGCGACCGCCGGTTGAAGGTCGGGCTCGTGTGGACGGGCAGCGCGGGGCACCAGCGCAACCCGTTCCGGCGGGTCGGGCTCGAGCGCTATGCGGACGCGTTCCGCAGGATCGACGGCGTCGCGTTTTATTCGCTGCAGCCGGGCGCGAACGCGGATGTCGAGGCGGCGCGCGCGGCGGGCTTCGCGATCGAGGACGTCACGGCGGAACTGACGAGCTTCGACGATACGGCCGCGTTCATCGGTGCGCTGGATCTGGTGATCACCGTGTGCACGTCGGTCGCGCATCTGGCGGGTGCGCTCGGCGCGCGCACCTGGGTGCTGCTCGACGTGAATCCGCACTGGCCGTGGCTGCTCGAACGCAAGGACAGCCCGTGGTACCCGACCGCGACGTTGTACCGGCAACCGGTGTTCGGCGCGTGGGCGCCGGTGATGGAGGAGGTGAGCCGCGACCTGCGGCGTCTCGCCGCGCAGCCGGTTCAATCGGAGGAGTCGACCCGGCAGGCCTGAGCGGCTGCGGGCCGATGCTGCAAGTTGGATTCGGCGGCGGCCGCCACGCACTGCGCAGCGGCCGCCCGTTGCGTCATTCCGGCTGGTCGTCGTCGTTCTTCTTGCCGTTGCGCCGGCGCAGCCCCGGGCCGAACGTGAAGCCGAACGCGAGCAGCACGAGCGACACCGCGAGCACGATGTTGTTGCCGCTCGTCACGTAGGGCGTGAAGCCGCTCGTGCCTTCGATCCGCACGTCGAGCGAGCCGATCGTGAACGGCTTCAACTGCCCGAGCACGCGGCCGCGCGCATCGATCGCGGCCGTCATCCCCGTGTTGGTCGAGCGCAGCATCGGCCGGCCCGTCTCGAGCGAGCGCATCCGCGCGATCTGCAGGTGCTGGTCGAGCGCGATCGTGTCGCCGAACCACGCGAGGTTCGTCACGTTGACGAGCACGCCCGGCGGCTGCGGGTTGTCGCGGATCGTCGCGGCGATTTCCTCGCCGAACAAGTCCTCGTAGCAGATGTCGGCCATCACGGGCTGGTTGTGCACGAGGAACGGCTTCTGCACGGGCGCGCCGCGTGCGAAGTCGCCGAGCGGCATCTTCATCAGGTCGACGAACCACCGGAAGCCCCACGGGATGAATTCGCCGAAGGGCACGAGGTGGTGCTTGTCGTAGTGATAGATGTCGCGCGAATTCGGCGTCACGCCGTACAGGCTGTTCGTGTAGTCGACATAGTGGCCGTCCTCGGTCACCGATGCGCCGACCGCGCCGAACAGCACGGCCGAGCCCGTCGTGTCGCTGAACTTGCGGATCGCGACGGCGAACGGCTCGGGCAGCTCCTGGATCATCACCGCGATCGCGGTTTCGGGCGTGACGATCAGGTCGGCCGGCTTCTCGATGATCATCTGCGTGTACATCTTGATCGCCGCGTCGATGCCCGCTTCCTCGAACTTGATGTCCTGCTTCACGTTGCCCTGCAGCAGCCGCACCGTGAGCGGCTTGTTCGCGGGCACGGTCCACGTGACCTGCGACAGGCCGATACCGGCCGCGATCAGCGCGAGCGCGATGCCGGCCGGCACGGCGACGCGCACGCGCGCATCGCCGGCGCGGGGCTCGGCGAGCGGCGACGGCCGGGCGGCGGCGAGCGCCTGCACGACGAGCGCGGCGAACAGCGCGAGCACCCACGCGATCCCGTACACGCCGGCGACCGGTGCGAAGCCCGCGAACGGGCCGTCGACCTGCGGATAGCCGCTGGCGAGCCACGGGAAGCCGGTGAGGACGGTGCCGCGCAGCCATTCGCCGAGCGCCCAGGCGCTCGCGAACGCGAATGCGCCGTGCCAGGTCGGCGAGAACGGCCGCGGGTCGGGCGTGCGGCGATGCCATGCATGGCCCGCGCAGAACGACCACAGCCCGGCGGAGAACGCCGGGTACAGCGACAGGTACAGCGAGAACAGCACGAGCGCGCCGCCCGCGAGCGGCGCGGCCATCTCGCCGTACACGTGCATGCTGATGTAGAGCCACCAGATGCCGGTGATGAAGTTGCCGAAGCCGAACGCGCCGCCGGTGAGCGCGGCGCTGCGCCAGCTTGCGGTGCGCGTGAGCTGCGCGAAAAACCAGACGAATACGACGAGTTGCAGCCAGCCGCCATGCGGCGTCGGTGCGAAGCTGAGCGTATTGGCTGCGCCGGCGAGCAGCGCGGCCGGGTAGTGCCAGCGCGGCAGCGCGCGGCCGGGAGTCGGCGCGAGCAGGCCGCCAGCCGGGCGGGACAGGATCGGATCGTCCATGTGAAGCGGAAGTGGGCGAGCGGTTGTGGAACGCGCGGCTGGCGCGCGACGGTCAGTCCTCGTGCGAGGCTTCGGCGCGACGGCTGGCGAGTGGGTTGCGGCGCACCAGCAGTACGTGGACCTGGCGCGCATCGCCGCGCTGGATCTCGAACACGAGGTTGCCGAGCTGCAGCTTTTCGCCGCGGTGCGGGACGCGGCCGAAATGATGCGTGATCAGCCCGCCGATCGTGTCGACTTCGTCGTCGGGGAAATCGGTGCCGAACGTCTCGTTGAACTGCTCGATCTCGGTGAGCGCGCGTACGCGGTAGCGGCCGTCGGGCCCCGAGATGATGTTGCCGGCTTCCTCGTCGAAGTCGTATTCGTCCTCGATGTCGCCGACGATCTGCTCGAGCACGTCCTCGATCGTGATCAGGCCCGCGACGCCGCCGTATTCGTCGACGACGATCGCGAGGTGGTTGCGGTTCACGCGGAAGTCGTGCAGCAGCACGTTCAGGCGCTTCGATTCGGGAATGAACACGGCCGGGCGCAGCATCCCGCGCACGTCGAATTCCTCTTCGGCATAGAAACGCAGCAGATCCTTCGCGAGCAGCACGCCGATGACGTTGTCGCGGTTCTCCTCGTACACGGGGTAGCGCGAGTGCGCCTTCTCGAGGACGAACGGGATGAAATCTTCGGGTTTGTCGGCGATGTTGATCGCGTCCATCTGGGCGCGCGGCACCATGATGTCGCGCGCGCACAGGTCGGATACCTGGAACACGCCTTCGATCATCGACAGCGAATCGGCGTCGATCAGGTTGCGCTCGTGGGCGTCCTGGAGGATTTCCAGCAGCTCGCCGCGGGATTCGGGCTCGGGCGAGATGAAGTCGGTCAGGCGCTCGAGCAGCGAGCGCTTTTCTTGCGGTTTGTCGGTTAGCTTACGACTGGGATACGAATCGTTCATGGTGGTGCGCCCGGGTCATGCCGGAGCGCGCGGTCACGGAGTAGGCAAGGATACACCAAGGGCACGACGCGACCGTGTCACACCGGCCGCCCGGCCAGGGTGGGCAGCTCGCGCGGGCCCCGCTCGCGGACGGCCGCGCCGGGCGCGGCATCGTCCTCGGTTCCATCCTATCTCAGAACGGCGCGGCGGGGCAGCGGCGGCAAAAAACGGGTGGGGAAGGGGTGGGGCGCCGCCACCGGGGAAAATGCTCGGCGGCGGCCCGAAGCGGCATTCTGACGCACGCGGGTTGGGTCGCAGCGCCTCGGTTCAGAACCGCATGCCGGCCGAGCAGCCGCCGGCGGCCGCGCCGTTGGTCGCGGCACCGCCGCAGCCCAGGATGCCGCAGCCGGACAGCGCGACGCTCGCGGCGACGATCAGCGCGGCAATCCTGCAATGCGACCAGCGTGACGGTTTCATCATCGGGCGTGCCCTCGTACGAATGCGCATGCGGCGCGGCAGCGCGTGGCGGCAAGCCGGGCGCCGGGCCGCGTCACCGGCATCGCGCGAGCAGCCCTTCGAGTGCGCGATCGGGGATGCCGCTCGCGCGCAGCGCGTCGACCGTGCGGCTCACGTAGTCGAGCGTCGTGCCGTAGCGGCCGGCCGCGCAGCCGAACACTTCCTTCACGACGGGATCGGTCAGCTTGCCCGTGTAGGTCGGCGCGTCGCGGCGCATCACGAACGCGAGCGCGTTCACGCGTTCGCCGCTTTCCAGCGAGCACGGCAACCACGCGGGCCGGTATGAGCCCATCGGCATTTCGCGCTTCCACAACGTTTCGAGGTGCGGTTGCGCAGTCGGGCCGGCGAGCCGGAACGCGATGCCCGAGCAGGAGCCGCCGCGATCGAGCGCGAGCACGAGGCCCGGGCGTTCGGGCGTGCCGCGGTTCACGCGCGACCACAGGTAGAGCCCGCGGTGATAGCCGTGCACCTTGCCGCGCACCGCGGCGACGGTCGGCAACCCCGGGTTCCAGATCAGCGAGCCATAGCCGAACAGCCAGAGATCCTGCTGGCCGTCCCAGTCGCGCATCGTGTGCGCGAGCGAAGCCGCCAGCTCGTCTTCCGTCAGCAGGCGCCCTTCACCGATCGACGGCGGGTAGGCGGGCGGGAGCATCGCGGCGTTGCGCATCGTGCGAAGGGCTTACTGGTATGGGTTCGGAAAGCCCAGCTTCGCGAGGATGTCGACTTCGAGCGCTTCCATTTCGGCCGCGTCCTCGTCGCTCGTCTCGTGGTCGTAGCCCTGCGCGTGCAGCGCGCCGTGCACCAGCAGGTGCGCGTAATGGGCCGTGAGCGGCTTGCCCTGGTCGTGCGCTTCCTTCTCGACGACCGGGCAGCACAGCACGAGGTCGCCGATCACGGTGCCGTCGGGCGCCGCGTCGTACGCGAAGGTCAGCACGTTGGTCGGGTAGTCCTTGTGGCGGTAGCCGGCGTTCAGCGTGCGGCCTTCTTCTTCGCCGACGAAGCGCACCGTGAGCTGCGCACTGGCGAACAGCGCGGGCTCGATCCATTCGGCGATCAGCTTGCGCTTGGGCAGCGTCTTGCGCACGTCGCTCGTGATTTCGTCACCGTATTGCACGGACAGGTCGAGTTCCGGCTCGCGCGGTGCGTCTTCGGCGTCGTCTTCGCGCGGGGCGGGCTCGGCACCCACGTGCAGCGTCACGCTGTCGTAGTGCTCGGGCTGCAGCGCGAGCTTCGCGCGCATGGCCGGATCGTTGTGCTGCGCGACGATCGCGACGGCGGCTTCTCCCGAACTGCCCGACAGGTCGAACATCAGGCTGCGGCCATCCGGGAAGTCGATTCGCAGCCCTTGCGCGTTGACGGTCCGGGCCTTGCCCTTCGCATCGAACAGCGAAAGGCGGGGGGAGGCGGGCGCGGCCGACTGGGCGCGCCCGGACTTGCGGGAACGGGAGGATTTCATGACGCGTACGGCGATTAGGACGCGTTGAGGATACACCAAACGGCCGATCGCACCCGAATTCGCGCAGGCGAAAAAAAGCCCGGCGCGCCGTCTGGCGGGCCGGGCCGGGCTGTCGGGCCGGGGCGGCGTACGGGCGCCGCCGGCCGGTCAGCCGTCCTGGTGCTGCGCGTGGAATTCGTCGTACGCCTCGACGATGCGCGCGACGAGCGGATGGCGCACGACGTCCGCGCTGGTGAAGCGCGTGAGCGCGATGCCGCGCACGCCGCCGAGCACCTGCTGCGCCTCGACGAGGCCGCTCTTGTGGCCGCGCGGCAGGTCGACCTGGCTCGTGTCGCCGGTCACGACCGCCTTCGAGCCGAAGCCGATCCGCGTGAGGAACATCTTCATCTGCTCGGGCGTCGTGTTCTGCGCCTCGTCGAGGATGATGAACGCGTGGTTCAGCGTGCGGCCGCGCATGTACGCGAGCGGCGCGATCTCGATCATCTGGCGCTCGAACATCTTCGCCGTCTTGTCGAAGCCGAGCAGGTCGTACAGCGCGTCGTACAGCGGACGCAGGTACGGGTCGACCTTCTGCGCAAGATCGCCCGGCAGGAAGCCGAGCCGCTCGCCGGCCTCGACGGCCGGGCGCGTCAGCACGATCCGCTTGACCTGGTCGCGCTCGAGCGCGTCGACCGCGCACGCGACCGCGAGGTAGGTCTTGCCGGTGCCGGCCGGCCCGATGCCGAACGTCACGTCGTGCGACAGGATCTGCTTCAGGTACTCGCGCTGCGCCGGCGTGCGGCCGCGCAGGTCGGCGCGCCGCGTGTAGAGCTTCGGCGCGGGCTCCTCGTCCGGCTCGCTGGCGTCGAGCTGTACGACGGGCTCGTCGAACGGATGGTCGGGGTCGCCGCGAAAGCGCACGTCGAGCGTGTCCTGACGGCCGTTGCCGGACGTGTGGCGCACTTCGACCAGCGCGAGCTGGATGTCGTCGACCGACAGCGCATCGCGCGCGCGGTTGTAGAAGTTCTCGAGCGCGGCGAGCGCGAGCTTGGCGCCGCGCCCGCGGATCGCGATCCGGTGGCCGCGTCGCGACAGCGTGACGTCGAGCGCCTGTTCGATCTGCCGCAGGTTCTCGTCGAGCGGGCCGCAGAGGTTGGCGAGGCGCGCGTTGTCGTCGCGCGGCGCGACGAATTCCAGTGCTTGGGTCGGCTTCAAAGTGGCGTCGGGCTCCTGTTGAGCATCAGTGCGTGGCCGCGCTCGCGTCGTCGCTGACGAGCACGAGCTCGCCGCGCAGCGAATGCGGGTACGCGTGGTTGATTTTCACGTCGATCATCTGGCCGATCAGGCGCGGGTGCGACGCGAGCGGCGCCGGGAAATTCACGACCCGGTTGTTCTCGGTACGGCCCGCGAGTTCGTTCGGGTCCTTGCGCGACGGGCCCTCGACGAGGATCCGCTCGACCTTCCCGACCATCGACTCGCTGATGCGCGCGACGTTCTCCTCGATGGTCGCCTGCAGATGTTGCAGGCGTTTGAGCTTCACTTCGCGCGGCGTGTCGTCATGCAGGTTCGCGGCCGGCGTGCCGGGGCGCGGGCTGTAGATGAACGAGAAGCTGGTGTCGTAGCGCATCTCGTGCACGAGCGCCATCATCTTGTCGAAATCGTCCTCGGTCTCGCCGGGGAAGCCGACGATCATGTCGGTCGACAGCGACAGGTCCGGGCGGATCGCGCGCAGCTTGCGGATCACCGACTTGTATTCGAGCACCGTGTAGCCGCGCTTCATCGCCATCAGGATGCGGTCGGAGCCGTGCTGGACGGGCAGGTGCAGGTGGCTCACGAGCTTCGGCACCTTCGCGTAGGTGTCGATCAGGCGCTGCGTGAATTCCTTCGGATGCGACGTCGTGTAGCGGATCCGCTCGATGCCGGGAATGTCGGCGACGTATTCGATCAGCGTCGCGAAATCGGCGATTTCCGACGAGCCGGCGGCCAGCGCGCCGCGATACGCGTTCACGTTCTGGCCGAGCAGCGTGACTTCGCGCACGCCCTGGTCGGCGAGGCCGGCCACTTCGGTCAGCACGTCGTCGAGCGGGCGCGACACTTCATCGCCGCGCGTGTACGGCACCACGCAGTAGCTGCAGTACTTCGAGCAGCCTTCCATGATCGACACGAACGCGCTCGGCCCCTCGACGCGCGCGGGCGGCAGGTGGTCGAACTTCTCGATTTCGGGGAACGAGATGTCGACCTGCGCACGGCCGCTCTCGCGGCGTGCGTCGATCATCTGCGGCAGGCGGTGCAGGGTTTGCGGGCCGAACACGAGGTCGACGTACGGCGCGCGCGACACGATCGATGCGCCTTCCTGGCTCGCGACGCAGCCGCCGACGCCGATCAGCAGGCCGGGCTTCGCTTCCTTCAGCTCGCGCACGCGGCCGAGATCGGAGAACACCTTCTCCTGTGCCTTTTCACGCACCGAGCAGGTGTTGAACAGGATGATGTCCGCGTCTTCCGGCGTATCGGTCTTTTCGAGGCCTTCGGCCGCATTCAGCACGTCCACCATCTTGTCCGAGTCGTACTCGTTCATCTGGCAGCCGAAGGTCTTTACGTAAACTTTCTTGGTCATGGGGGTTCGCCGTTCGCAGTGGTTGACCTGGGGGCGTCGTCTATAAGGTGAATCGGGACGGCCGTGCGCTGCACGCGGATGGCGCGCAGCCAGCATGAAAAGCCGTCGGGAAAGCCTTTCATTATAGCTTTTCAGGCCCCGACGGACGGGCGGCGGGTTGCGGGCACGCGACGCCGGTTTTCACGTTCCGACCCTGCATGATGGCGGGCCGGCCGTCAGCGGCACGCGTTCAGCAGGTCGTCGAGCGCGGCTTCCTCGCGCGCGAAGCGTTCGGCGAGAAAGTCGAGCAGCACGCGCACGCGCGGCGCCATGTAGCGCTTGCTGTGATAGATCGCGTGCAGCGGCGCGTCCTGGTGCCGCCAGTCGGGCAGCAGCACGCGCAGCCGGCCCGCGCGGACGTCGTCGGCAATGTCCCACAGCGACTTCAGCGCAATGCCGTGGCCGCGCAGCGTCCATTCGCGCGTGAGGCCGCCGTCGTTGGTCTCGAACGCGGTCGACACGGGCACCGTGTGGATCTGCACTTCGTCGCCGCGCGTGAAGTGCCAGGTGTTCATCGGGCCGGACGCGATCGTGATCACGTTGCAGGGAAAGCGGGCCAGATCGTGCGGGTCGGCCGGCACGCCATGGCGTTCGACGAACGACGGCGCCGCGCACAGCACGCGCCGGTTGGTCGCGAGCCGGCGGGCGATCAGCGCGCCGTCGGGCGGCGCGGCGAAGCGGATCGCGAGATCGATTTCGTCCTGCCACAGGTTCGACGATGAATCGGACGCCGTCAGCGAGAACGTGACGCCCGGATGCAGCGTCGTGAATTCGTGGAGCCAGTCGAGCAGCTGGTGGCGGCCGAAATCGGATGTCGACGACAGCCGCACCTTGCCGCTCACGACGTTGCGGCCTTCCTGCAGCATCGCGTCCGCGTCGTCGAGCGCCTGCAGCGCCTGACGGCAGCAGTTCAGGTACAGCTTGCCCTCGTCGGTGAGCCGCAATTGCCGCGTCGAGCGTTCGAACAGCCGCGTCGCGGTCTTCGCCTCGAGCTTCGCGAGCCGCGCGCTCGCGGCGGCCGGCGTGAGGTTCAGCTTGCGCCCGGCGGCGGACAGGCTGCCCAGTTCGGCCGCCTCGACGAACAGCCGGATATCGCCCAGTCGGTCCATGCAATTTTCCAAAAATATTTGAAAATGGTTCAAATGCCACGCCAATTATCAAATATAGGCGTCTTCGGGACAATGCGCGCACATCCCGCTTTCTTGTGCGGTGCGGCATCGGACTGGCGCCGCGTCCGCCGCCTTCCGGAGAACGTCATGCCCATTCCGTTACTGGCGCTTGCGATCAGCGCCTTCGCCATCGGTACCACCGAGTTCATCATCATGGGCCTGCTGCCCGAGGTCGCCCGCGACCTGGCCGTGTCGCTGCCGTCGGCCGGCCTGCTGGTCACGGGCTACGCGCTCGGTGTCGCGGCCGGCGCGCCGCTGCTCGCGGTCCTGACGAGCCGCATGCCGCGCAAGGCCGCGCTGCAGTGGCTGATGGCGATCTTCATCGTCGGCAACGTGCTGTGCGCGACCGCGTCCGGCTACGCGATGCTGATGGTCGCGCGGGTCGTCACGTCGTTCGCGCACGGGTCGTTCTTCGGGATCGGCGCGGTGGTCGCCGCGTCGCTCGTGCCGGCCGACAAGCGCGCGAGCGCGATCGCGCTGATGTTCACAGGGCTCACGCTGTCGAACGTGCTCGGCGTGCCGTTCGGTACCTTCGTCGGCCAGTTGCTCGGCTGGCGCG
Source organism: Burkholderia sp. AU33803 (assembly GCF_002223095.1). Taxonomy (NCBI): domain Bacteria; kingdom Pseudomonadati; phylum Pseudomonadota; class Betaproteobacteria; order Burkholderiales; family Burkholderiaceae; genus Burkholderia; species Burkholderia sp. AU33803. Next base: position 502,969 of record NZ_NKFJ01000005.1, on the reverse strand, counting down.
CGTCGTTCTGGATCGTCGCCGCGCTCGGCGTGCTGTCGCTCGGCGGCGTCGCCGCGCTGGTGCCGAACCGCCACGACAGCGGGCCGGTCGGCCTCGGCCAGGAAGTGCGCGTGCTGAAGGAGCCGCAGGTGTGGCTCGCGCTGCTGATGACCGTGCTCGGCTTCGGCGGCGTGTTCGTCGTGTTCACGTACATCGCGCCGATCCTCCAGTCCGTGTCGGGCTATTCGCCGCACGCGGTCGCGCTGATCCTCGTGCTGTTCGGCGCGGGGCTGACGATCGGCAACACGCTTGGCGGCAAGCTCGCCGACCGCGCGCTGATGCCGTCGCTGATCGCGATCCTCGTCGCGCTGATGGCCGTGATGGTCGTGTTCGCCAAGACGAGCCACCACCCGGTCGCGGCGGCCGTCACCGTGTTCGTATGGGGGATCGCCGCATTCGCGACGGTGCCGCCGCTCCAGGCCCACGTGGTCGAGAAGGCCGCGAGCGCGCCGCATCTCGCATCGACGCTGAACATCGGCGCGTTCAACGTCGGCAATGCGCTCGGCGCGTGGCTCGGCGGCCTTGCGCTGGAACACGGCCTGGCGCTCGATGCGCTGCCGTGGGTGGCCGTCGCGGTGACGTTCGCGGCGCTCGTCGTCACGGGGTTCGCGATGCGGCTCGACGCGCGCGGGCCGGCGCGCGGGACGGCGCCGGCGGCGCAATGAGCGGTGCAATGAGCGGTGCAACGCGCGGCGCCCGCACGACGCGATAGCGGCGGGAAAAGGTTCGCGGGGAACGCATTCCTCCGCGATGCTGATAACGGTGTGAAGATAACTTCGTTTGCCGGTGCAAGACCGGGTGATAGCGTCTCGATACGCGCCGTTGCTGGCGCAACCCGATTCCGATCCCGGCTTACCCCATACGCAGGGCTGCACCGCGGCCCGGAGGCAATGCTATGTCTTCATCCCTGGCGCTCGTGCGCGACGTGTCTTCCTTCGAATCCGGCAATGCCGCCGATGCGCGGGCGTCCGCGTCGCTCGACGTGCTCGAACAGGTCGTCGGCGTGAACCTCGCGCGGTTGCGCGCCGAGCGGCAATTGTCGCTCGATGCGCTCGCGCGGCTGTCCGGCGTGTCGCGCGCGATGCTCGCGCAGATCGAGTCGGCGCGCAGCGTGCCGTCGATCAAGGTGCTCTGCAAGATCGCCGCGGCGCTGAAGGTATCGGTCGCCGCCTTCCTGCGCCGCCATGCGGTGAACGGCTTCGAGCACCTGGCAGCCGAGCGCGCGTCGCGGGTCGTCAGCTCGAACGGCCGCTTCTCGGCGCGGGCGCTGTACCCGGAAGGCGAGCCGGCCGCGGCCGAGTTCCACGAGCTGCGGATCGCGCCGCTGCATACGGAGCCCGGCGCCCGCCGCGCGCCCGGCACGACGGTCAACCTCGTCGTCAGCGAGGGCACGCTCGAAGTCAGCGTGCATGACCGCCGCCAGTTGCTCGCGACCGGCGACGCGATCGTGTTCGATGCCGACCAGCCGTACAGCCTGCGCAACCCGGGCGACAGCGAGGCGCGCGCATTCCGCGTGACGGTGAGCCCCGAGGTGCCGCCGCGCTGGCTCGTGCCCGATGCGGCGCACGCGGCACATGCCGCGCACGCGGCCGGCTGACCGCGCAACGCAGGCCGTACGGAAGCGGGCCGCGTGCTCGTCGTTCGGACGAGACCGCGGGTCGTCCGTCGGCCGTTTGGACGATGCCGTTAGACGGGGTCGTCAGTAAGGTTTTAGGCCGTGTCCGCTGCGCCGAGCGCGCAGCTGTTGTATGCTTGGCCCGCCGTCGATGGGGTTGGCCCATCCGGCAAATCAGTGCGTCTTCAGGGCGGGGTGCAATTCCCCACCGGCGGTAGGCTGGCGTAAGCCGGCGAGCCCGCGAGCGCCCGCGCATCCGCGCGGGGTCAGCAGATCTGGTCGAATGCCAGAGCCGACGGTCATAGTCCGGATGAGAGAAGATGTGCAGATAGTCATGTCCGTCAGGGCCGCTTCGCCAGGTGTGCGAAGCGGGTTGTCGTTCTGTCTGTTTGCAATGCCCTGAAACGTTTTTCGCCCAAATCGTATTTGCGAGGAGCGTTTCACATGTCCTTCATGTCCGTTTCGTCGGCCCCCGCCGACGCCTTTGCCGATCTCCCGTTGCTGGATTCCGAACCGGTGCCGCCGCGCATCGCCGCCGCGCTCGAAGCGATGCGCGCAGGCCGTGCCGTGGTGCTGCAGGACGACCACGACCGCGAGAACGAAGCCGACCTGATCGTTGCCGCCGAGCGCATCACGCCCGAGACGATGGCACTGCTGATCCGCGAATGCAGCGGCATCGTGTGCCTGTGCCTGACCGACGAGACCGTGCGTGCGCTCGAGCTGCCGCCGATGGTGCAGACCAACGAGAGCCGCAACGGCACCGCGTTCACCGTGTCGATTGAGGCACGCGAAGGCGTGCATACGGGCGTATCGGCGGCCGATCGCGTGACGACGATCCGCGCGGCGATCGCGGAAGGGGCGAAGCCGCACGACATCGTGCGCCCGGGCCACGTGTTTCCGCTGCGTGCGCAACCGGGCGGCGTGCTGGCGCGCCGCGGTCACACCGAAGGCACGGTCGACCTGTCGATCCTCGCGGGCCTGAAGCCGGCCGGCGTGCTGTGCGAGCTGATGAATCCGGATGGCACGATGACGCGCGGCGACGATGTCGAGCGTTTCGCGCAACAGCACGGGCTGCCGATGCTCACGATCGCGGAACTCGTCGAGTTTCGCGAGGCGCTGGCCGCCGCGCGCGAGCGCTGCTGCGAACCGGCCTGAGGGAAAGGAAGGGCGGGCGCGTTCGAGCGCCCGTTGCACGGCGTGCGTGAACCGGCGCACGCCGGATCGTCCCGATCAGCCTGATCGGGACGGAACGACCATCAGGACTGTACGTCCCCGAATTCGCCGCGCATGCCGGCTTCGACGAACGCCGGCAGTTCGTCCATCCTGCGCATGATCCGCGTGATGCCCATCGCGCGCAGCGCGTCCGCGTAGTTGTCGGGGATGTGGCTCGCGCCGACGAACGCGATCGTCTTCATGCCTGCCGCCCGCGCGGCATTCAGCCCCGACACGCTGTCCTCGACGACGATGCAGCGCTCCGGCGCGACGCCGAGCGTGTGCGCCGCATGCAGGTAGACGTCGGGGTAGGGCTTCGGCCGCGCCACCTGTTCGGAGCTGAACACGCGATCGCCGAAGATCTCGGTGAGTGCCGCGCGCTTCAGCGAGCTGCGCACGCGCGCGAGCCGGCTGTTCGACACGACGGCCGCCGGCAGGCTCACCTTCAGCAGTGCGTCGCGCACGCCGGAGATGGGCGCGAGCGATTGCGCCAGCGCGCGCTCGATGTTGTGCTCGATGGTCTCGATGAAGTTGGCCGGCATCTCGATCCCGAAGCGGGATTCGATTCCCGCCAGGAAGCGCGACGTCTGCTGGCCGAACGCCGACTTGGCGGCGGCTTCGAAATCGAGATTCGGAAACGTGGCGGACAGCGTGTCGAGCAGGACGCGGTCGGCAATGATTTCGCTGTCGACGAGCACGCCGTCGCAGTCGCAGATGAGGTGATCGAGCATGGTGGTGAAAAAGCGGGAGGTCGGCGACACAGATCAATTCGCCATCATACGTGTATTCGCGCACACGCCGCGCGACGCGTCGGCAAATTTTCCCGACGCGGTCGCGCGCTGACTGCGTCTCGTCCGGGTGGGGTGCCGATCGTCCGGCGGCGGCCCGCTTGCGCGGTTCGTCGCCGCATGCGGTTTCGGCCGCGTGTCGGGGTTCGTCAAGGACATGCGGGTGGCGAGAATGCGGGTCGAGCGCGGGATCGACGTGAACCCGTGGGCTGTCGCGGATGCGAGGGTGAAGCTGAAGTCGCTGATATCGGCCGAGTGAGACCGGCAGCGGAAACGAAGCGGCGAAGCGGCGAAGCCCGAGGGAAGGCGAACGAAGGAAGGAAAGCAAAACGCGCGGCGAAAATCGCCGCGCGTTTCGGTCAAGCGACGATCAGATCGTCGTGTGCAGATGCAGGTACAGGCCGGCGGCCGCGGCGCCGCCGAGCAGCGGACCGACGACGGGCACCCATGCATAGCGCCAGTCGCTGTCGCGCTTGCCGGGGATCGGCAGCAGCGCGTGCATGATGCGCGGCGACAGGTCGCGCGCGGGGCTCATTGCATAGCCGGTCGGGCCGCCGAGCGAGATGCCGATGCCGAGCACGAGCAGACCGACGGGCAGTGCGTCGAGCGCGCCGAGGCCGACTTGCGGCGACGCGAGGTACAGCACGCCGAGGATCAGCACGAACGTGCAGATTGCTTCGGTCAGCACGTTGTGCGTGACGCTGCGGATCGCCGGCGCCGTGCAGAACACCGCGAGCTTCAGGTCCGCATCGGCTTCCTTCGCGAAGTGCTGGCGATAGGCGAGCCACACGAGCAGCGCGCCCGCCATCCCGCCGAGCATCTGCGCGAGGACATAGCCGCCGACTTTCGACCACGCGAACTTGCCCGCGAGCGCGAGACTGATGGTGACGATCGGGTTCAGATGCGCGCCGCTGAACGACGCGGTCACGTAGACGGCGACGAACACGGCCATCGCCCAGCCCATCACGATCACGATCAGGTCCGCGCCTTTGCCCTTGGTCTTTGCAAGCAGCACGTTTGCGACCGCGCCGTTGCCGAGCAGCACGAGGATCGCTGTGCCGATGAACTCTGCAATATAAGGTGACATTGTTTGTCTCTCTTGAGTCACGGCGGACTCGCGCATCGCGCGGTCCGCCGGTGTTGTTGTATTTCGTCTGGATTGCTTGGGATTACTGGGCGTCGTCGGCCCATGCCTTCGCGGCACGCACCGCACGCTGCCAGCCCGACATGCAGCGTTCGACGTGCTCCTTCGGCATCGACGGCGAGAAGCGGCGATCGAGCTGCCACTGGTCGCGCACTTCGTCGAGGTTCTTCCAGTAGCCGATCGCGAGGCCCGCGAGATAGGCCGCGCCGAGTGCGGTCGTCTCGGTGATCTGCGGACGCACCGCGTCGACGCCGAGCAGGTCCGCCTGGAACTGCATCAGCAGGTCGTTCGCGCTCGCGCCGCCGTCCACGCGCAGCTCGCCGATGCTGATGCCCGAATCGGCTTCCATCGCGGCCAGCACGTCGAGCGACTGGTACGCGATCGAATCGAGCGCCGCACGTGCGAGGTGCGCGGAGGTCGTGCCGCGCGTGACGCCGAACACCGAGCCGCGCGCCCGCGCGTTCCAGTGCGGTGCGCCGAGGCCGGCGAACGCGGGCACCAGGTAGACGCCGTCGGTGTGCGGCACGCTCGCGGCGAGCGCTTCGATTTCAGCGGCCGACTTGATGATACCGACGCCGTCGCGCAGCCACTGCACCACCGCGCCCGCGATGAAGATGCTGCCTTCCAGCGCGTACTGCACGTTGTCGCCGATCTGCCAGGCGATCGTCGTGACGAGGTTGTTCTTCGATTCGATCGGCTTGTCGCCGGTGTTCATCATCAGGAAGCAGCCGGTGCCGTAGGTGTTCTTCACCATGCCGGACTGCGTGCACATCTGGCCGAACAGCGCGGCTTGCTGGTCGCCCGCGATACCCGCGAGCGGGATCTTCGACGCGAACACGGTGGTCTTCGTGTGGCCGTAGATTTCCGACGATGCCTTCACCTCCGGCAGCATGCTGCGCGGGATGTCGAGCATGTCGAGCAGTTCGTTGTCCCACTCGCGCGTGTGGATGTTGAACAGCATCGTGCGCGACGCGTTCGTCACGTCGGTCACGTGCAGTTCGTGCTTCGTGAAGTTCCACACGAGCCAGCTGTCGACGGTGCCGAACGCGAGCTTGCCCTGCTTCGCCTTCTCGCGTGCGCCCGGCACGTTGTCGAGAATCCAGCGGATCTTGGTTCCCGAGAAGTACGAATCGATCGGCAGGCCGGTCTTCGCGCGCACCTTCGCCTCGAAGCCTTGCGCCTTCAGCGAATCGCAGAAGTCGGCCGTGCGGCGATCCTGCCAGACGATCGCGTTGTAGACGGGCTGGCCCGTCTCGCGATCCCACACGATCGTGGTTTCACGCTGGTTGGTGATGCCGATCGCGGCGATCGACGTGCCGTTCAGGCCCGTGCGCGTGACGGCTTCGGCGGCGACGCCGGCTTGCGTCGACCAGATTTCCTGCGGGTCGTGCTCGACCCAGCCGGGTTGCGGGTAGATCTGCTCGAATTCCTTCTGGGCGATCGAAACGATATTGCCCTGGCGATCGAACAGCATCGCGCGGGAACTCGTGGTGCCCTGGTCAAGCGCGAGGATGTACTGATCCTGCATGTCTCTCATCTCCATCCGTGGATTTGGCTTAGTTGTGATGCGCGCCGCATGTGGGCGGCGCGTCGGTGAGTCAACGTCGGTCAAGCAACTGCAACTGCATTCCGCTCAGGCATGCGGCGCGTGCGCGGCGGCGAACCACGCGTCGACCGCGGCGGTCACCGCGTCGAGCGTGCCGGGCGCGACGTGCAGGCCGAGCTTCGATCGGCGCCACAGCACGTCCTGCGCGCAGGTCGCCCATTCGGCGTCGCGCAGGTAGCGCAGTTCGGCGTCGTAGAGGCCCGGTGCGATTTCGGTGCCGAGATCGGCGAGTGACTTCGCGCCGTCGATCACGCGCTCCGCGCGCGTGCCGTAGGCACGCGCATAGCGGCGGGCGAGCGCGGCGGGCAGCCACGCATGGCGTTTGGCGAACGTATCGGCGAATGCGTCGAACTTCGCGTTCGCGATGTCGCCGCCCGGCAGCGCGACGCCGGCCGTCCAGGTCTTCGCGTCGCGGCCGAGTGCGCGGCACAGCATGTCGCCGGCTTCTTCCGCGAGCTTGCGGAACGTCGTGATCTTGCCGCCGAACACCGACAGCAGCGGGGCGCCCGCGCCGTCGTCCAGCTCGAGCCGGTAGTCGCGCGTGACGGCCGATGCGTTCGCGGCGTTCTCGTCTTCCAGCAGCGGGCGCACGCCCGAGTAGGTCCAGTGCACGTCGGCCGGCGAGATCTTGCGCTTGAAGTAGCGGTTGATCGAATCGCACAGGTACTGCGTCTCGTCGCGATCGATCGCGACCTTCGCGGGATCGTTCGTGTATTCGACGTCGGTCGTGCCGATCAGCGTGAAATCGTGTTCGTACGGAATCGCGAAGATGATCCGCTTGTCCGGGTTCTGGAAGATGTACGCGTGGTCGTGATCGAACAGGCGGCGCGTGATGATGTGGCTGCCTTTCACGAGCCGTACGCTGTGGTGCGCGCCGCGGCCGAGCGCGCCTTTCAGTACGTCGCCGACCCACGGGCCGGCCGCGTTCGCGATCGCACGCGCATGCACGACGCGGATCGAGCCGTCGGCGTGCTGCAGTTGCGCTTCCCATTCGTCGCCTCGGCGTTCGGCGGACACCAGCTTCGTGCGCGTCAGGATCTGGGCGCCGCGCTCCTTCGCATCCATCGCGTTCAGCACGACGAGGCGCGCGTCGTCGACCCAGCCGTCCGAATAGACGAAGCCGCGCTTGATCGAATCGATCAGCGGCGCGCCGGCCGCATGGCGGCGCATGTCGATGCCGCGCGAGCCGGGCAGCAGTTCGCGTTTCGCGAGGTGATCGTAAAGGAACAGGCCGATGCGGATCAGCCAGGCCGGACGCAGGTTCGGCATGTGCGGCATCACGAAGCGCAGCGGCCACATGATGTGCGGCGCCGCACGCAGCAGCGTCTCGCGCTCCTGCAGCGCCTTGCGCACGAGCCCGAACTCGTTGTACTCGAGGTAGCGCAGGCCGCCGTGAATCAGCTTCGTGCTGGACGACGACGTGTGCGACGCGAGATCGTCCTGCTCGCAGAGCATGACCGACAGGCCGCGGCCGGCCGCATCGCGCGCGATGCCCGCGCCGTTGATGCCGCCGCCGACGACGAGCAGATCGTAGCGATTCGGTTGGGTCACCTGCTGTCCTTATCGTCTGAGGGAAAGGGTTGAACAGAAAATGTTCGAATTCGAAATTTAACGAACGAAATCGAAAAAGTAAAGTTCGATAAAGCGGGGCCAGTAGCGCGCGGCGCGATCCCGGACGATACTGGCGAAATCGACCGTTTCACGAGGTGAATCATGCGTATTGGGATGTGGGCCGGCGCGTGCGCCGTCCTTCTGGCGGGGTGCTCTGCCGGGATGCCGCCGCTCGCCGGCAACTGGCGCACGCCGTCGTTCGCCGACCTGCAGACGTCGTGCGGCGGCACGGCGCGGGACTGGGGCCCGGACGCGCAGCCGGTCTACTCGACGCTGTATGACGCGTACGTGGCGAAACGGTATCGCGGCCTGACCGAGGCGAACTATTGTGCGTTCGTAAACGAACTTTCGACGCACTATGCGGCGCCGGACGCGGCGGCGCGTGCCGGCTGGATCGCGTATTTCAACGGTGCGCGGGCGCAGGCCATCAGCTGGCGGGCGGCGGTCGATCCGACGCTGCGCGGCGGCTGAAGCAGGCTGCGGCGGGGCGGTGGGAGAGAAGCGGGAGTGACCGCGCGGCCCGGCATCCGGGCGGCGCGGTCAGGTCAGGAATGGTGTGGTTTTACGAATAGCGGTACTTGATGGATCGCAGCGCGGCGTCGCCGGTTTCGGTCACGCAGTATTTGCGTCCCGAACCGAGGCCTTCCAGACGGACGAGCTGCTGTTCGAGCAGTGCGTCGATTTCGTCCCGATCCATGTGGGTTTGATCGGGAGCGTCCTTCACAAGCAATAGCGTGGCGAATTCATGCGGACTCAGCATCGTTCTCTCCATGGCGACCAGTCAGCCCGCGCAGCCGGCGCACGGGCCGACGCGCGATACCCATCGGGGTATGGCTTGGGGGGAAAGCTGTATTCGCCGGCCATGCCATTCGTCCGCGCCCTGGCACAGGCGGAACGGTCGAAATAGGCCGGGGAACTGGAGTCTAGTCGAGCGCGCAGGCAACGACAAATCGTGCCCCGTTAATTTTCCCTTTGACAGCCGGACCGCGCGCAAGCGGTTTGCTCGCGACGCCAACTTCTTGATTTCACTTGAAGTTCTGGGTGCGGTGCAGCATCGGAACCGTCACTCGGCGACGTACACCTGGGTGCCGGCGGCCGCCACGGTATCGGCCATCTCGGGCGGCAGCGGCTTGTCGGTGAAGAGCGCGTGCACCTGGCTCAGGTGACCCTGGCGCACCAGCGCGGGACGGCCGACCTTCGAATGGTCGGTCACGAGATAGACGGTGCGCGCGTGCTGCATGATCGCCTCGGCCACGCGTACCTCGCGGGTGTCGAAGTCGCGCAGCGTGCCGTCGGCCTCGATCGCCGACGTGCCGATGATCGCGTAGTCGACCTTGAACTGGCGGATGAAGTCGATCGCGAGTTCGCCGACGATCCCCTTGTCCCATGGCCGCACGATGCCGCCCGTGATCAGCACCTCGCAGTCGGGGTAGCCGCTCATCATCGACGCGACGTTCAGGTTGTTCGTGATCACGTGCAGCCCGTGGTGGCGGTTCAGCGCGCGTGCGACTTCCTCGGTGGTCGTGCCGAGGTTGATGAACAGCGACGCCTGGTCGGGAATGTGCGACGCCGCGAGCGCCGCGATGCGCCGCTTCTCGTCGTGGAACATCCGCTGGCGTGCGGTGTACGACACGTTCTCCGAGCTGGTCGGCAGGCTCGCGCCGCCGTGGTAGCGGCGCAGCAGGTTCAGGTCGGCCAGCCAGTTCACGTCGCGGCGGATCGTCTGCGGCGTCACCGCGAAGTGCGCGGCGAGATCGTCGACGGTCACGAAGCCGTCGCGCTGCACCCATTCGAGCAATTCCTGCTGGCGCGCGTTGAGGGTGAGGCGGGGATCTCGGGTCATGGCTCGATGGTCGTGTCGTGAGACGGAGCGGGTATTGTAAGGGCGGCAACGACGTTCAGCCGGCCCGGCCGGCAGGGTTACCTGATATTCATGCGGAAATCGCATGGATTCATGTGACAAATGAATTTGTGCGATTGTGCCGATCGCGCTGCAATGGCGGATTGCCCGCGCACGCGGGGGGGGGGCGCGTCCGGCGCGATCATTCAGCTTTCGACGAGGTGGAACCGATGACTGGCTTCAACTGGCACAACCCGTATCCGACGACCCGCATTCCGGTGTTCGCGCGCAACGTCGTGTCGACGTCGCACCCGCTCGCCGCGCAGGCCGGGCTGCGGATGCTGTGGAAGGGCGGCAACGCGGTCGATGCGGCTCTGGCCGCCGCGGCTGCGATCACGGTCGTCGAGCCCGTGTCGTGCGGGCTCGGCGGCGACGCGTTCGCGCTCGTGTGGGACGGCGAGCGGCTGTCCGGGCTGAACGCGTCGGGCGTCGCGCCGGCCGCCTGGAACGTCGACTATTTCCGCAAGCGCCACGGCGAGGCGGGCAACGGCATCGCGAACAAGCCGACGCGCGGCTGGGATACCGTCACCGTGCCGGGCGTGATCGCGGGCTGGGAAGCGCTGCATGCGAAGTTCGGTTCGCTGCCGTTCGCGGACCTGCTCGAACCGGCGATCGAGATCGCGGAGCGCGGCTATGCGGTGCCGCCGATCGTCGCGCACAAGTGGGCGGCCGCGGTGCCGGAACTCGAGGGGCTGCCGGGCTTCGCGGACACCTTCATGCCGCACGGCCGCGCACCGCAGGTGGGTGAGCGCGTGTGCCTGCCGGGCCATGCTCAGACGTTGCGCACGCTGCAGAAGGAGGGTGCGCGCGCGTTCTACGAGGGCGCGCTCGCAGAGCGCATCGCCGCGTTCTCCCGCGAAGGCGGTGGCGCGCTGACCGCAGCCGACCTGCAGGCGTACCGGCCGGAATGGGTCGAGCCGATCGGCAAGCGCTTCGGCCGTCACACGATCCACGAGATTCCGCCGAACGGGCAGGGCATCGCCGCGCTGATCGCGCTCGGGATTGCCGAGCACGCGGGTGTGACCGAATGGCCAGTCGATTCGGTCGACTCGCAGCATCTGCAGATCGAGGCGATGAAGCTCGCGTTCGCGGACGTCTATCGCTACGTCGCCGATCCACGCGCGATGGAGCTCACGCCCGAGCAGATGCTCGACGACGCGTATCTCGCCGAGCGCGCGAAACTGATCGATCCCGCGCGCGCGACGCACTTCGCCGCCGGCCGGCCGCATTCGGGCGGCACGATCTACCTGTCGGCGGCCGACGAGCGCGGGATGATGGTGAGCTTCATTCAGTCGAACTACATGGGCTTCGGCTCGGGGCTCGTCGTGCCCGGTACCGGCATCGCGCTGCAGAACCGCGGGCACGGCTTCTCGATGGATCCGGCTTCGCCGAACGTCGTCGCGGGCGGCAAGCGGCCGTTCCACACGATCATCCCGGCATTCGTCACCGAGGAGGTCGACGGCCGGACCGAGGCCGTGATGAGCTTCGGCGTGATGGGCGGCGACATGCAGCCGCAAGGGCACCTGCAGACCGTCGTGCGGATGCTCGGCTACGGGCAGCAACCGCAGGCGGCCTGTGATGCGCCGCGCTGGAAGGTCAACCGCGACTTCACGCTCGACGTCGAGGCGACGATGCATCGCGCGACCGTCGATGCGCTGGCCGCACGCGGCCATACGATCAAGTCGATCGACGATCCTTACATGGATTTCGGTTCGGGGCAGTTCATCTGGCGTCTCGATCGCGACGATCGCGAGCGCGGCTACGTGGCCGCGAGCGACAGCCGGCGCGACGGTCTGGCGGCCGGTTTCTGACGGATTCCCGGCGGCTTTCGCCGGCATGTCGTGTGCTTCGCGGGCGGCCGATCGGCCGCCCGTTTCGTTTGCGGCAAGCCGTATCACCGCGCGGGCGCGAGCGGTTTGAAGGACTCGTCTAACGAACGGCAACAGACGCCGTGGAACTGCGCTTGTCGGGTATGGTCAGTGCTTTGAAGCATGAACATCAAAGTCCGGCTAAGATGCCAGCATGGTTCGGCCGGACCAATCCACTATAAACGCAAGTAAAACGCCGCCTGCGGGATGGCCGGCGCCTGTGCCGAAGGCATGGGCCGGCCCCGCGCGACGACTGGGAGCGCACTACCATGGACACCAAAACGACGCATGTGATGCCGTGGCGAATCGAGGACATCGACCTGAACCGGATCGATCGTCAACGTGCCGCCGCGAACGAGGATCTGTTGCTGCTGCTGTGCGCGTCGTCGTTCATCGAAAGCGGCTCGGATCTCTACACGAGCAATCTGAGCCAGTTCTTCAACGACGATCCGGAAGTCTCCGCATGGCTCAACAATGCATGGGAGCACGAAGAATTGCAGCACGGGCGCGCGCTGAAGGCGTACATCGCGCACGTGTGGCCGGAGTTCGACTGGGATACCGCGTTCGCGAACTTCTTCGCCGAGTATTCGCAGACCTGCAAGGTCGAGGCGTTCGAGAAGACCCGCGCGCTCGAGATGGTCGCGCGCTGCGTCGTCGAGACGGGCACGGCCACGCTCTATCGCGCGATCAACGAGTGCTCGGACGAGCCCGTGCTGAAGGAAATCACCGACAACATTCGCACTGACGAAGTACGCCACTACAAGCACTTCTTCAAGTTCTTCAAGAAGTACAACCAGGTCGAAGGCAATGGCCGCCTTGCGGTGCTCGGCGCGCTGGCGCGCCGCGTGATGGAAATCAAGAACGAGGATTCGGAGATCGCGCTGCGCCACGTGTTCGCGGTGCGCTATCCGGATCGCGTCGGCGACAGCCAGTACAACCGCGAACGCGCCGCGCGCATCAGCACGCTCGTGCGGCGCAACCTGTCGGCCGACATGTGCGTGAAGATGCTGCTCAAGCCGCTCGACCTGCCCGCGAAGATCCAGCCGGGCGTTCACTATCCGCTCACGAAGATCACGCGGCACGTGTTCCTGCGCTGAGCGCCGCGGCGCGGCCCGACGCGCGTATGCTGCGGCTTCTTGATCCGCTTTCCACCGGGGCCACGCCATCATGACCGATACCCATCGCCACGCGCTCGAACAATGGACGTTCGACGCGTGGCCGCCGGCCGTCGTCTCGTTGTTCGACGGTACCGCGCTCGAGCGTCATGCCGACTTCGCCGCGTCGCTGATCGTCGCGACCGACGATGGCCAGTTGCGCACGACGCTGCTCGGTGTCGGCGAAATCTATGCACACGATGCGCGCACGCTGCTGCTGGCGCTCTGGCCGCAATCGCGTGCGGCGCGCGCGATCGCGCAACGGCGGTCGGCCGCGTTGACGCTGGTCGCGGACGGCGCGTTCTTTCAGGCGCAATTGAGGATGGCGCCGCTCGAAGGAGACTTCGGCGGACTGGCCGGATTCGCTGCGACGATCGCGCATGGCGATGCGCAGCGGGTCGGCTATGCGCGTCTCGCGACAGGTGTCACGTTCACGCTGGAAGGGGCGCGCGCCGAAGTGCTCGCGCGCTGGCAACGCCAGGTCGAGCACCTGCGGCGCGCAGCCGCACGGCTTCAGTGACCGCGCTGGCCGCTGCGCGACGAGCGGTTGCGGTTCGCGTGCGCGGCATTGCCGTTCGCCGGGCGCGCGCTGTTGCCGCCACCGGCCGGACGTCCACCGTTACCGCCGGCGCCACCTTGCCCTTGCGTGCGCGGCTTCGCGGCCTTCTGCTGGGTCGCCTTCGGTTGCGCATTGCCGTCGCGTTTCGCGGCCGGCTGGCCTGAGCCGCCTGCGCGCGGCTGGCGATTGCCGCCGCCACCGCCACCGCCACCGCCGCGCGGCTGTTGCTGCCCGCGGCGCTGCTGGATCGGCTCCGGCTTCGCGTTCGGATCGGGTTCGAAGCCCGCGATCACTTCCTGCGGAATCTCGCGCTTGATCAGCCGCTCGATGTCGCGCAGCAGCTGCTTCTCGTCGACGCACACGAGCGACACGGCTTCGCCGGTCGCGCCCGCGCGGCCCGTGCGGCCGATCCGGTGCACGTAGTCTTCCGGCACGTTCGGCAGGTCGAAGTTGACGACGTGCGGCAGCTGGTCGATGTCGATCCCGCGTGCGGCGATATCGGTCGCGACGAGCACCTGCAGCGTGCTGTTCTTGAACTCTGCCAGCGCGCGCGTGCGGGCCGACTGGCTCTTGTTGCCGTGGATCGCCATCGCGCTGATGCCGTCCTTCGTCAGTTGCTCGGCAAGCCGGTTCGCGCCGTGCTTCGTGCGCGTGAACACGAGCACCTGGAACCAGTTGTGTTCGCGGATCAGGTGCGTGAGCAGCTCGCGCTTGCGGTCGCGGTCGACCGGATGGATCTTCTGCGCGACGCTTTCGGCGGTCGTGTTGCGGCGTGCGACCTCGATCAGCGCGGGCGAGTCGAGCAGGCTGTCGGCGAGCGCCTTGATCTCGTCGGAGAAGGTGGCCGAGAACAGCAGGTTCTGGCGCTGCGGCGGCAGCTTTGCGAGCACGCGCTTGATGTCGTGGATGAAGCCCATGTCGAGCATCCGGTCGGCTTCGTCGAGCACGAGGATGTCGAGGTCCGACAGATCGATCGTCTTTTGCTGCATGTGATCGAGCAGGCGGCCCGGCGTCGCGACGACGATGTCGACGCCGCGCTTGAGCGCATCGATCTGCGGGTTGATGCTGACGCCGCCGAACATCACGGTCGAGCGCAGCTTCAGGTACTTGCTGTACGCACGGACGCTTTCCTCGACCTGTGCGGCGAGTTCGCGCGTCGGCGTGAGGATCAGCGCGCGCACTGCGCGCTTCGCGCCGCGATGTTCCGCGTAGAACGTATGCAGGCGTTGCAGGATCGGCAGCGTGAAGCCGGCGGTCTTGCCGGTGCCGGTCTGCGCGCCGGCGAGCAGGTCGCCGCCGCCGAGGACGGCCGGGATCGCCTGTTGCTGGATCGGGGTCGGCGATGTGTAGCCGAGCTCGTTGACCGCCTTGACCAGCGGTTCGGCCAAGCCGAGAGATTCGAAAGACATAGATACCACTCTTCAGTTTTATGATCGGCGACGTCGCGCGCGGCCCGCGCGGGAGGTGACATCGCAAAATGCAAAATGCAAAAGGGCGCGGCCGCGGTTTCCCGCAGCCGCGCCCCGTTTGTGTCAGCCGCTTCTTAGTCGAGCGGCGCGGAACGCAGGTCGCTCACCTGTTGCGGCGAGATCGGCGTACCGTTGTTGCCCCACGATACCCGGATATACGTGACGACCGCCGCAACTTCCTGGTTCGACAGCGACTGGGCGAACGGCGGCATCCCGTACGGACGCGGATTCTTGAACGTGCTCGGCGGATAGCCACCATTCAGCACCATGCGGATCGGGTTGACGGCCGATTCCATCATGATCGAGTGGTTGCCCGCGAGCGGCGGATACGCCGGCGGCTTGCCCGCGCCGTTTTCGGCGTGGCAGGTCGCGCAGTTGTCCGCGTAGATCTTCTTGCCCTGCTCGAACAGCGCGTTGCCGAACTGCTTCGACGGCTCGTACTGCATGTTCTTCGGCGCTTCGGCCTTCTGCGGGATCGACTTCAGGTACGTCGACATTGCGCGCGTATCTTCGTCGGTCATGTACTGCAGGCTGTTGTGGACCACATCCGCCATCGGGCCGAACACCGCGCCCTTCTGCGACACGCCGGCCTGCAGCAGGTCGGACAGCTCCTGCACGTGCCAGTCGCCGAGGCCGAGTTCCTTGTCGTTCGTCAGCGACGGCGCATACCAGTTCTGCAGCGGGATCAGGCCGCCGGCGAATGCCGAGCCCGTCACCGGGCCGCCCATCATGTTGATCGACGTGTGGCACATCGAGCAGTGGCCGAGGCCTTCGACGAGGTATGCACCGCGGTTCCATTCGACCGATTTGGTCGGATCCGGCTTGTATTCGCCTTCCTTGAAGAACAGCGTGCGCCAGCCGATCAGCAGGTTGCGGTTGTTGAACGGGAACTTCAGTTCATGCGGACGGCTCGGCACCGACACCGGCGCGACCGAGCGCAGGTACGCGTAGATCGCGTCCGAATCCGCACGCGTGACCTTCGTGTAGCTTGCGAACGGGAAGCCCGGGTAGAGCAGGCTGCCGTCCTTCGAACGACCGGTGTGCATCGCGCGGTAGAAGTCGTCCGACGTCCACTTGCCGATGCCATCCTTGTCGTCCGGCGTGATGTTCGGCGTATACATCGTGCCGAACGGCGTCGCCATCGGCAGGCCGCCCGCGAACGACTTGCCGCCGCGCACGGTGTGGCACGCGATACAGTCGCCGACGCGCGCGAGGTATTCGCCCTTCTTGATCAGCGCGGCCTGGTCGGCCGGCGTGGCTGCGACGGCGGACGCGCCGTGCAGCGTGTCGTTGCCCGGCCACAGGACCGGCACGAGGGCGGCAGCCGCGACGATCGCGACGGCCGAGAGTGCAAACAGGGACTTGCGTTTCATTGTGTCTGTCTCCCTTGCCTTATTGCGGTTCGCTGCCGCAGGCGAGCGGAGTCTTCATCGAACGCGCCGGAGCCGGCACGGGGTTGGCGGGCGCCGGTTGCGCGGCAAGCCATGCGGTCACGGCCGTCACGTCTTCGTCGGAAAGCTTCGAAGCGACTTCATGCATGCAGTCAGGCGCCTTTGCGTGACGGTTGCCCGAACGCCATGCGCCGATCTGCGCGCTCAGGTAGTCGGCGTGCAGGCCGACCAGGCCCGGGATCGCCGGCTGCATGCCGGTCAGCGTCGCGCCGTGGCAGGCCACGCAGGCCGGCAGCTTGCGGGACGGGTCGCCTTGCGTGACGAGCTGCTTGCCGCGCGCGAGCGTCGCGGCCGGCAGCGTCGGCTTCGCCGGCGTCGGGTACGGCGGGCGTTCGGCCGAGAAGTGCTCGGCCATTTCACGCAGGTAGTCGTCGTTCAGGTACGTCAGCAGGTAGTTCATCGGCGGGTACTTGCGCCGGCCGTCACGGAAGTTGACGAGCTGGTTGTACAGGTACTCGGCCGGCTTGCCGGCAAGACGCGGGAAGTAGTCGTTGTCCGTGCCCTGGCCGTGGACGCCATGGCAGGCCGTACAGCCGCGCACACGCTCGGCCATGGTATCGGGTGCCTTGAGCGGCGCCTGCTGGGCGTGCGCTTGCTCCGTGGGCTTGGTCTGCGCTTGGGCAGCGCTCATAAGGCCCGCGCCGCCGAACATCAGAACGGCGAGCAGCGGACGGAAGAGGCGTCTTGAAGACACACGAGACTCCATGTTTATTCGACGGGGACCTGTTGTCCGGGCTACGATCGGCTCGGCGCATGACGGCAAGGCAGCCGGGCTGCTGCGACGCGGCATTCTATCATCGATGGGTAATGACGGCTATTTGGCAAAAGGTCATCGGTTCCTGTCCGTTTGCGACTTGCGACAATTTGACGCGCATTGCGACGTGTCGGTGTGAACCGGCGTGCGTTTTCCCCATCGAAGACCGTACACTCGCGGGTCGCGCGGCGCCGCCTCCGCCGCAGGTCCAGTCATTTCTCCCGTTTCCGGATTCATCGATGACGTTTTCTACCGTGCCGTTGCCTTCCTCACGCTGTCCATCCCGTTGCCGCCATCTCGTCGGCCTGCCGCTGTCGGGAGGGGGTGCGCGATGAAGTTCGACAGCTTGTGGATCGGTCAGGTCGCGCTTGCGGCGCTGATGGACGCGGCGTTCGCGATGGCGGTCGGCTCGGCGCTGCTCAAGGCATGGCTCGGCAAGGACGGCGCACGTCCGGTCGTCGCGCCGTCGCATCCCGCGTGGCTGCGCGCGCAACATTCGCTGGTCGCGGCGGCGCTGGCGCTGGTGCTCGCGGATCTCGGCTGGCTCGTCTACGAGGCGGCGACGATGAGCGGGGCGGGGCTCGGCGGCGCGTTCGCCGCGATTCCCGTGATGCTGATGCAGACGCATACGGGCTTCGCGTGGAGCGTTGCGTTCGCCGGCGCCGTGGTGCTTGCGATCGTCGCGCTGGCGAAGCCGGAGGGCCCGGTTGCACACGCGGTGCTGTGGCTCGCGGTGATCGTGGTCGCGGCCGGCAAGGCGTCGCTCGGCCATGCGGCCGATACGGGCGCGCTGTCCGCGGCGGTCGGCGTGCAGACGCTGCACATGCTCGCAACGGCCGTGTGGGGTGGCCTCGTGCTCGCGGGCGGGCTCACGGTGCTGCCGGCGCTCGGGTCGTCGGTCGCGCGCGGCGCGCTGATCCGCATCGGCCAGCACCTGTCGCGTACGTCGATCGTCGCGGTCGTCTTCGTGCTCGGCACCGGCGCGCTCAATGCGCTCCGCGGGCTCGGCGGTTCGCTCGCGCCGCTCGACGGCAGCACGTGGGGGCGCGTGTTGCTGCTGAAGCTGCTGCTCGTCGCGCTCGCGCTCGTGCTCGGCGGCCTGAACCGCTTCGCGGCGCTGCCGCGCCTGCGCCGCACAGCGTCGACCGAGGATGCGCACACGTTCCGCAACATCCTGCATCTCGAGGCGCTGACGATGATCGGCGTGTTCGTCGCGGCCGCCGTGCTGTCGTTCAGCGTGCCGGGGTTCGCGGCGATCGGCTGACGGCAGGGCGCGCGCGGCGCGCTACAAGGCCGCCGTCGCGCATCCGGCACGTGCCGGGCGCCGCACCGCGCATGCAAAAACGGCTGCCCGTCGGCAGCCGTTCTCGAATCGATACCGGCCGCGCGCGCCGAAGCCGCGCGCCGCGCATCGCGCTCACCACTCGGCGACGCTGCCGTCCTCGTGACGCCACACCGGGTTGCGCCAGCGGTGCCCCGTCTTCGCCATCTCGCGCACCTTCTCCTCGTTCACGTCGATGCCGAGCCCCGGGCCCTGCGGGATCGCGACGAAGCCGTCCTCGTAGCGGAATACCTCGGGGTTGCGCAGGTAGTCGAGCAGGTCGTTGCCCTGGTTGTAGTGGATGCCGAGGCTCTGCTCCTGGATGAACGCGTTGTAGCTGACCGCGTCGAGCTGCAGGCACGCGGCGAGCGCAATGGGCCCAAGCGGGCAGTGCAGCGCGAGCGCGACGTCGTAGCTCTCCGCGAGCGTCGCGATCTTGCGGCACTCGGTGATGCCGCCCGCGTGCGATGCATCGGGCTGGATGATGTCGACGTAGCCGCCTGCGAGGATGTGCTTGAAATCCCAGCGCGAGTAGAGCCGCTCGCCGAGCGCGATCGGCGTGTTGGTCTGGTTGACGATGTCGCGCAGCGCCTCGGCGTTCTCCGACAGCACCGGCTCCTCGATGAACATCAGCTTGTACGGATCGAGCTCCTTCGCGAGCACCTTCGCCATCGGCTTGTGCACGCGGCCGTGGAAGTCGACGCCGATCCCGACGTGCGGGCCGACCGCGTCGCGCACCGCCGCGACGTTCGCGATCACCTGCTCGACCTTGTCGTAGGTGTCGACGATCTGCAGCTCCTCGGAGCCGTTCATCTTCACGGCCTTGAAGCCGCGCTCGACCACCGCGCGCGCATTGTTCGCGACGTCGCTCGGCCGGTCGCCGCCGATCCACGAATACACCTTGATGCGATCGCGCACCTGGCCGCCGAGCAGCGCGTGCACGGGCACGCCGTGATGCTTGCCCTTGATGTCCCACAGCGCCTGGTCGACGCCCGCGATCGCGCTCATCGTGATCGGACCGCCGCGGTAGAAGCCCGCGCGGTACATCACCTGCCAGTGATCCTCGATCAGCAGCGGATCGCGGCCGACCAGATAGTCGGCGAGTTCGTGCACGGCGGCCTCGACCGTGTGCGCGCGACCCTCGACGACCGGTTCGCCCCAGCCGACGATCCCTTCGTCGGTTTCGATCTTGAGGAACAGCCAGCGCGGCGGGACGACGAAGGTTTCGAGGCGGGTGATTTTCACGGTGCGAGTCTCCAGGGTTGACCGGCGCGGGCAGTCGGGCGCGGCGCACGGTCGCGTGCTTTCACGGTTATCCTAGCGCAGCCCGTTAAAAAATAGTATTAATAGCACTATTGTGCAGATAGTGGGCAGCCGGCGCGCCCGGGCACCGGCATAACGGAGAACGATCATTCGACGCGACCTGCATGGACAAACGGCCTTCCGGCTCGCCACGGCGATCCTGCGCGGCGACTACCCGCCCGAGTCGCTGCTGCCGAGGGAGCCCGACCTGATGGCGATGTACGGCGTGAGCCGCACGGTGATGCGCGAGGCGCTGCGTACGCTCACGTCGAAGGGGCTGGTCGAGTCGCGGCCGAAGATCGGCACGCGCGTGCGGCCGCGCGGCGTCTGGAACCTGCTCGACGCCGACCTGCTCGACTGGTACGCGCGTGTCGCGCCGCCGATCGCGTTCGCGCTGAAGCTGCAGGAGATGCGCGAGATGGTCGAGCCGTACGCGGCCGCGCTTGCCGCGCGCATGCATACGCCGGAGACGTTCGACGCGATCGACGGCGCGGCGCGCGCGATGGCCGCCGCGCGCAACGTCGACGAATGGGTACGCGCCGACCTGCGCTTTCACCTGAGCGTGCTCGAGGCCGGCGGCAACGAACTGCTCGTGCCGCTCGGCGCGCTGATCGATCGCACGCTCGAGGCGCAACTGCATCTGAATGCGCGCCGCGCGGACGTGTACAACGCGTCGCTCGCCGAGCATACGGCCGTCAGCGACGCGATCCGCGTGCGCGACGAGGACGGTGCGCGCCGCGCGATGGCGGCGCTGCTCGCGGTGACGCGCGCACGGATCGAGATGTCGTGACGGGAGGGGCGGGGCCGTCAGGCGTTCGCGCAGCCGCCCGGCTTGTGGATGCGTTCGGTGGACGCCGGGTACTTCGCGAGCAGGCTCGCCGGCCGTCGCGGGCGCACGACCAGGTCGCCGCCGCAGTTCGGGCAGCGGCCCTTCAGCACGTCGTCGGCGCAGGTCGCGCAGAACGTGCATTCGAACGTACAGATGCGTGCATCCGCCGAATCGGGCGGCAGGTCCTTGTCGCAGCATTCGCAGCCGGGGCGCAGTTCGAGCATGACGGTTTTCCTTGGTTTGGACAGGGTCGGGACGGGCGCCGCTCGGACATTGCGTGCGGTGCATGTGCGCGCTACTGTACCCGCTTGGATCGGCCCGGCCAACGGTGTTCCGCCGGGGCGCCGTCGATGCGCACGGGCCGCACCGGGAGACGACCATGCTTTATCGCGGAAGCTGTCACTGCGGCGACGTGAAGTTCGAGGCGGAAGGCGACCTGCAGGGCGTGATGGCGTGCAACTGCTCGATCTGCCGGCGCAAGGGCGCGCTGATGTGGTTCGTGCCGCGCGACCACATGACGCTTCTCACGCCCGATGACGCTCTCGCCACCTACATGTTCAACAAGCACGTGATCCAGCACCGCTTCTGCAAGCGCTGCGGGATTCACCCGTTCGGCGAGGGCGTCCACCCGAACGGCACCGCGATGGCTGCGATCAACGTGCGCTGTCTCGAGGATGTCGATATCGACGCGCTGCCGGTCACGCACTACGACGGCCGCTCGCACTGAGCGGCGCGTCGGCGCACGGACGGACGCGCGGCCGTCAGGACGGTTGCGGCGCGGTCGCGGCGCCCGGCGCGGGCGTTTCCGCCTGCGGGGCGGGGCCCGCGGTGCGCGTGCCGGCCGGGCGCTCGATCAGCGGCGCGAGCGCCGGCGCCATCGACTTCAGCAACTGCACGGCCATCGCGCTCGTGAAGTCGTAGCGCGCCGCATACGGCTCGTGCGCCGTGGCGGTCAGGACCCCGAAGAACCGGTCGCCGAGCACGAACACGAAGGTGCCGCTGCGGTTCACCTTGCGCGACTCGATCAGTCGCGCGCCACGCGCATAGACGTTGAAGCGCTGGTCGCCCGTGCCCGTCTTGCCGTACACGTCGAGCGTCTTGCCGTCGGGCAGCGTGAAGCCGCCCGCGAGGCGGCGCGCGGTGCCGTTGAGCACGACGTCGCGCAGCAGCGTGTGCGCCACGTTGACGATCTCCGGCGACAGCATCGGCTGCGGCCGGGCGACCGCGCGCTCGAAGTGCGTTTCGTACGGCGTGCCCTTCGCGAAGTCGAGTCGCGTGATCGTCTCGGTCGGTGCCTTCTGGCCGCCGTCCGCGATCAGGCCGATCAGTTTCGCGAGTGCGTCGGGCTGGTCGCCCGATGCGCCGATCGCGGCCGCGTACGACGGCGTGACTTCCGCGAACGGGTAGCCGAGCGCGCGCCACGACTTGGTGATTTCCGCGTACGCGCGCAGCTCGACCATGCGGCGGATGCGACGGTCCTGGGTCGCGTGGTAGCGCGTCTTGTACAGCCACGAGTACGTGTAGAAACGCGTATCGCGGCTGTCGCGCTGGACGTCGGCGAGCGACGCCGACGGATGCGCGCGCAGGTAGTTGAGCGTCCACAGCGCGAGCGGATGCACGCTCGCGATATAGCCGCGATCGTTGAGGTTGAAGCGGTCGATCGCGTACTTCGCGTAGAGCCTGGCGAGATCGTCGTCGGACAGCGTCGCGGCCGGCGTGCCCTTCAGTTGCATGCGCATCTGCGTATCGAACCACGCGAGCGATTCGTTCGGTGCGACGCTGCGCAGCACCGTCGCGATCTTCGGCGGCGATTTGCGCACGTCCTTCAGCATCAGCGCGAGCGCGTCGTCGGGCGCCTTGCCCGCATAGCGCGTGTAGTAGCGCTTCACGTAGACCCGGCTTTCGCCGTCGACGAACTGCTGCAGGTAATGCCGGCGCTGCTCCGGATCGCCGAGCCACGATGACGACGGGCCGGCCGCCTGCAGCGTCTCGTAGTGGACGATATCGCGCATCAGCCGCACGAACACGAGGTTGACCGAATGCTCGAACGCCGTGTGCAGCGTCAGGATGCGGCCGTTGTCCGACTTCTCGAAGTTCGAGAACACCTGCGCGCCGCCGCCCGTGTAGAACACGTCGGGGCTCGCCGAATACTTGCGTTCGACGGCCGCGTCGAGCATCGCCTGCAGCGAGCGGTCGCGCGTATGCGACAGGTAGTCGAGCGCCCAGTGCGACAGCCCGTCGATCGGGTCGGGCTTCACGCGCGCCAGCTCGGCGTTCGACAGGTTCGCGTAGCGCGCATGCAGGTCGGACACGATCTGCAGGTACGTGATCAGCGTGCGCAGCTTCGCGGTCGAGCCGAGGTTGATGCGGCCACCGCGATTCACGTCGAACGGCTCGTTCACGCTGTCGGTCTGCACGCGCAGCAGGTTCGCGCCGTTGCGGTGTTCGTACAGCGTGAAGCTGTAGGTGAGGTGCGACGGGTCGTCCTTCGGCGCGAGCATCTCGAAACCGTACAGGCCGGCCTTCTGCGCCCCGTCGCGCGTCGACGCCTGGGCGAGCCGTTCGGCGACCGCCTGCTGCACGCGGTTGTCGAGCGTGCTGGTCGCCTGCAGGTCGAACTGGTCGAGCTGGTACAGGTCGCTGATGCCGAGCGCCGACAGCAGCGACGCGCGCGCGGACGTCACGGCCTTGCGCGACACGAACGACTGCACGTGCGCGGCGGCCGGCGGCGCGCTGCGTTCGATCTGCGCGGCAAGCGCGGCGTCGCGCAGCGCGGGCGAAATCACGCCGCCGTTCGACAGCAGCCGCAGATAGCTGTCGGTCAGCTTCTGCAGGGCCGGGTAGCCGCGGTTGAGGAAGTACGACGGCGCGCGCTGCGCGATGATCAGCGATAGCACCTCGCGGAACGTCTTGCCTTGCTCGTCGACGTTGTCGCCGGTCGTCGGCGCGGACAGGATCCGGTTCACGTCGTTGAAGTCGCGGCCGTACCACGCGGCGAGACCGTCGCCGATACCGGTGATTTCGCCGATATGCGGCCGCGCGGCGAGCGGCACCGAATTCAGGTAGCGCACGACGATGGTGCGGCGCGCGAGCATCGTCTGCGGGCCGTTCAGGTACGCGCGCACCGACGCGGACGCGATCTGCCGCAGCTTCTCGGGCGGCGTCGCGGTACGCCCCTCGGGCGAATGGCGGAACTTCTCGATCTGCGTTGCGAGCGTGCTGCCGCCCGGGCGCGCCTGGTGGCGGTTGACGACGTGCAGCGCCTGGTCGGCGACCGCGCGGCCGAAGCGCCCCCAGTCGATCGCCGGGTTGCGGTTCGGTTCGTTCGCATCGAGCAGGTAGCGATCCTCGATGAACAGCAGCGAATCGACCACCACGCGCGGCACCAGGTCGAAGTCGGCGTAGACGCGCTGCGGGAACACGGTCGCGAACAGCGGCGCGCCGGTCGAGTCGAACAGCATCAGGCCCGCCTGGTCCTTTTCTTCAAACGGGAGGAACAACCCGCGTTCGCCGAGCGACAGCATCCGCTGCGAATCGCGCGCCTGCTTGCTGACGACGAAGCCGCGCGCGAGCAGCCGCTCCTGGAACGCCGGAATCATCGCGTAGCCGAGGCGCTGGTCGTAGGGGCCGTTCGCGGGGAAGCGGATGTGATCGCTCGGGCCCGTCTCGACCGTGTAGCCGACATCGCGGGTGAGCTCGGACAGGTAGTGCGCCTGCAGCCGGGACGTTTCGATCTCGCTCTGCACGAGTCGCGCAACGATCGCCACGGCGATCAGCAGCGCGGCCAGCAAAGACCACTTGACCCACGTCCAGACCGATGCGGGACCGGTCACGCGCGGCAGGATACGATTCAGCGGCCGATTCATGGCGGCGTCTCCCTGAAGGCGCGGGCTCCGGCCGCACCCCATTAAGGATTAGTGTAGTCCTCCGCAGCGGGCTGCCAAGGGCGTTCACTACCGAGATGCGTCGGCGCAACGCGCGTGCCCGCGACGCGCTGTCACCCGCGTTGCATTGCGATGGTGCATGCCGTTGCCGCGTAACGTATGCGCGTTTCGTGCCGGGGGCGTCGTACGGCGGGGTGGGTCGTGGGCAGGCCGGACGGCTGGGCCGGCGGGGACAATGCACAGGTTTCGTACGGCGCGGCGGAGCGACAATTGGGATCGGAACCCGACCGTAAAATTGTGTCCGGCGCACGGCGATGCTGAGGGTTTCCGTGATGGTCGCGTGTGTCGGTCACGGGTACGATCATTGGATCTGCGGCGCATTTCCGCGTTTGCCGGGAGTCCCATGCCGATCCACCCCGTCGCGCTCGGTTGCACGGCCATTCTCGGGCTGCTGCTGTTCGGGCTCGGGCTCGTCGTGTCCGTCACGCGGTTCCGGTGCACGACCGGTTCCGGGTGCGCGCCCGATCCCGCGAACGGGTTGCACAAGATCGTGCGTGCGCACGGCAACACGGCCGAATACGCGCCGTTTCTCGCGGTGCTGTTTCTCTATTTCGGCACACACGATCCATCGCGCGCGATCCTGGCGCTGATCGTCGCGGCGACCGCGTGCCGCTGCCTGCTCGTGATCGGCCTGCTTGCGTGGCCGACGATGGCCGACCCGAATCCCGTGCGTTTCGTCGGTGCGCTCGGCACGTATCTGTGCGGCGCCGCGCTGTGTCTCGCGCTGTTCGTCTGAATGGCGGCGCCGGCGGCATTCGGCACGGGTCCTGATCCGGGAGGCGGCTGCGGCGGGCGGTGATATGCTCGCGGGACGCCCGCGATCGACGGGCAGATTCCGACTGCCTGCGCGCTGCCGCGTCGCACGGCATTTCCGAGGGAAGAACCGACAACATGAGCCGCAAATTCATTCTGAAGGGCGACACGACCGACCACGGCGGCGTCGTGCTCGAAGGGATCGCCAATTCGTCGTTCGACGGACGGGAACTCGCCTATCTCGGCGCAGCGGTGTTCTGCGCCGCCTGCAAGTCGCCGGGCGTGATCGTGTCCGACGGCGGCGAGCGGACGATGACCGTGATGGGCAAGGTCGTCGCGCTCGAACACGACCTGTGCCAGTGCCTGTGCACGCCGCAGCCGAAGCTGATCGCGTCGCAGGCCACCGGGACGATCACCGGGTGAAACCGGCCGCGCGGAGGCGGCGGTTGCCATCCGCGCGGCATCGACACCCGGCCGCGGGCCGTCAGACGCTGCCTTCGGTTTCGATCACGAGGATGCGTGCTTCGCCGAGCGGATGCGCGACGTGCTCGGTGCCGGCCGATGCGTGGAACACGTCACCCGTTTCGAGCACCGTCGCGTGCTCGGCGCCTGCTTCTCGGTAGCGCATCTCGACGCGACCGTCGAGCACCGCGAACACTTCCTCGCCGTCGTTGACGTGCCACCGATACGGCTGGTCGGTCCAGTGCAGGCGGACCGTGATGCCGTTCAGGTTCGCGATGTCGAGCGCGCCCCATGCGCGGTCCGCCGTGAACGCCGCGCTGCGGATGATGTTCATCGATGCGTTCTCCCGCGCGAATGCGCGTCGTTCTCGTCTTCCAGTCTTCGAGCGTTCAAGTCAATTTTCCGGCGTCGGCATTCAGCGCGACATCGCGCGCAGCGCCTGTTCGATCGTCGCCTTGCGCGTCGCGAAACCCGCCGCCGACCGCTCGGTGACGCGCTTCACGACCGCTGCCGGTGCGGTGTCGGGCGAACCGGCATCGAACGGCGGTGCCGGCGCGTACTCGAGTTGCAACTGGATCGCCTGCGCTGCTTCTTCGCCGGCCAGCTCCGCGGCGATCGTCAGTGCGAAGTCGATGCCGGCCGTGACGCCGCCGCCCGTGATCAGGTTGCCGTCGCGCACCACGCGCTCGTGCACCGGCACTGCGCCGAGCGGTTCGAGCAGCGAGTGGAACGCCCAGTGCGTCGTCGCGCGCCGCCCGCGCAGCAGGCCGGCCACGCCCAGCAGCAGCGCACCCGTGCACACCGACGTCACGTAGCGCGCGGCGGCCGCGCGCTGCTGCACGAACGCGATCGTTTCGGCATCGAGCAGCAGCGCGTTGATCCCGATCCCGCCCGGAATGCAGATCACGTCGAGCGGCGGACAGTCGTCGAACGTGCAGGTCGGCGCGAGCGCGAGCCCGCTGCTCGACGCGACGGCGTCGCGCGACTTCCAGACCAGATGAACGGTGGCGTCGGGCAGCGACGCGAGCACGTCGTGCGGGCCGGTGAGATCGAGTTGCTGGACGCCCGGAAACACGAGAAAGCCGATATGCAGGGACATGCGAAGACTCCGATTGGATGGGGCGGGCCGTAGCTTGTACGGGATGGACAGGTCGATTCTAGGCGCGTAGTGTTTGGCGAAATTGCCATATCACCCACTTTTTCAGCCAATCATCATGCCTGCCGCCCCGCGTTCGATCCTGGTCCTCGCGTTCCCTCGTGCCCAACTGCTCGACGTGTCGGGGCCGCTGCAGGTGTTCGCGTCCGTCAACGAGCTGGCTCAGGAGCGCGGCGAGCCGGCGCCGTATGCGCCGCGCGTGATCGCGGCCGAGGCGGGGCCCGTCGAGACGTCGTCGGGTCTGGTCGTGATGGCGGAATCGCTGCGCGCGGCTGCGCGCCATCCCGACACGCTGATCGTCGCCGGCGGCAAGGGCGTGCATGCGGCATCGAAGGATGCGCGGCTGGTGCGTTGGGTGCGGCAGCAGGCGGCGCGCACGCGGCGCGTGGCATCGGTCTGCACCGGCGCCTTCCTGCTCGCCGAGGCAGGCCTGCTCGACGGGCGGCGTGCGGTCACGCACTGGGCGCGCTGCGACGAATTCGCGGCACGCTATCCGAATGTGCGCGTCGAATCCGATCCGATCTTCATCCGCGAAGGTGCGTTGTGGACGTCGGCCGGCGTGACGGCCGGCATCGATCTCGCGCTCGCGTTGGTCGAGGAGGATCTCGGGCGCGCGACCGCCCTCGACGTCGCGCGCGAACTCGTCGTGTTCCTGAAGCGTCCGGGCGGGCAGGCCCAGTTCAGCACGATGCTGTCGATGCAGCGCACCGACGACCGGTTCGGCGAACTGCACGCATGGATGGCCGAGCACCTGACGGGCGACCTGTCGGTGCCGGCGCTGGCCGAGCGCGTGCGCATGAGCGAGCGCAGCTTCGTGCGCCACTATCGCGCCGGAACCGGCCGCACGCCCGCGCGCGCGGTCGAGCAGATCCGCGTCGAGGCCGCGCAACGCCTGCTCGGCGAAACGGCGTGGCCCGTCAAGCGGATCGCCGCGCGTTGCGGCTTCGGCTCGGAGGAGACGCTGCGCCGCTGTTTCGTGCGCGTGCTGGGCGTGTCGCCGCAGGGGTATCGCGAGCGATTCGTGCGGTGATGCGCGGCGTGCGACCGGCGGGGCCGGAACGATCGCCGCGTGGGACTGGACGGAAATCGATCGCTTTCCAGTGCGAAACGCCGAAACTATTCAGGATCGGAGAACAATGGGTGGGGACTTGTGCCGCGCCCGTCGTGCGCTCTATTCTGTTCCGTTGGCGATTCGAAGGGGGAGCAGCATGGACCGAATCCAGGCAATGGAAGTTTTTACCCGCGTGGTCGACGCGAACAGCTTCACGCGCGCGGCCGACACGCTCGCGATGCCGCGCGCGTCGGTGACGACCATCATCCAGAATCTCGAGGCGCTGCTCGGCGTGCGCCTGATGCATCGTACGACGCGCAGGCTGTCGCTGACGCCGGAAGGTGCGGCGTACTACGAGCATTGCATGAAGATCATCTCGGAGATCGCGGAGGCCGACGCGAGTTTCCAGACCGGTAACCGCAAGCCGAGCGGCGTGTTGCGCGTTCACATGCCGAGTTCGCTCGGGCGACGCATCGTGCTGCCGTCGCTGTCGATTTTCCGGCAGCGCTATCCGGACATCACGCTCGAACTGGGGCTCTCCGACCGCTACGTGGATCCGGTCGAGGAGGGAATCGACTGCATGATCCGGGTCGGGCCGCTGGAGGATTCGTCGATGGTCGCGCGGCGGATCGGGATGCTGAAGCGCGTGACTTGCGCGTCGCCCGATTACCTCGCGCGTCACGGCGAGCCGCACGAGATTGCAGATCTCGCCGAACATCACGCGGTGAATTTTCGATCGAGCCACGGTGCGCGGGCGATTCCGTGGGTGTTCATGATCGACGGCAAGCCGTTCGAGGTGCGGATGAACGGGAGCGTCACGGTCAACGATTCGGATGCCTACGTGACGTGCGGGCTCGAAGGGTTCGGGATGATCCAGCCGACGCTGTTCATGGTGCTGCCGCACCTGCTCGACGGCTCGCTGGTCGAGGTGCTGCCGGACTGCAATCCGAAGCCGAAGCCGATTTCGATCGTCTATCCGCACAACCGGCATCTGTCGCAGAAGGTGCGCGTGTTCGCCGACTGGATCGCGGAGGTGTTCGAGTCGACGCCGTCGCTGGAAGGGGGGGAGAACTGGCGGGGGCGGGTGGGGGTGCAGGCGGCGAAGGTGCAGAGAGGGGCGGTGGCGGCGTGAAGCGGTCGAATCCCTGACAACCACGGCAGTTATCTTTTAATCGAGTGATGCGTTAAATTCGCGACGCGGCGTGCCACATCTCGTTGTGAGGCTGCGGCCCGGGCGACTGCGGCCACAAGAAATACTCGCGATCAAGGGGGAACCGTGCCGAAGTCCATGACGATCATTCGACGCCTGGCGTGCCTGACCAGCGCGCTGGCGCTCGGCGCGTGCTCGAGCGACTGCAGCAACCTGTTTTCCAGCAATCATTCAACGGCGTGCAATCTTGCGTGGGGCGCAGCGATTGTGGCCGTCGCGCCCGTTGCATTGGTGTCCAGTGCAATCGACGATCACAGGCAAAATGCGCGCGAAGAGGAAACCTGGAAGCGGTGGCAGGCGGGCGATCCGCCCGTTGTTGCGCGATGCGTGGTCAATTGTCAGTTGCCGTTGCGCGTGACTCAGTCCGACTCCGGTGAGTACAAGCAGCTCTTCGCGCGCAGTCTCGATCAAATCATCGCGTGGTGGGGCGAGCACCCGACGCCCGGCCAGCTTCCGGTCGTGGCCGTGGCCTACCAATACAAGGGGCAGCGCCTGATGGAGTCGGATCCGGCTGCGGCGGAAGCTTATCTGCGCAAGGCGGCGGTCATGGTGGCCGAGCCGGAAATGGCCGAAGGCCTCGAATCAGACTATTTTCCGGTGGGCGTCGTATCGAACAACAAGGGGTACTACGAGAAGGCGGCACAGGAGATTCAGGAAAGCCTGATGATCTTGCGCTTCAGAAAGAATGGAACGAGCGCCGACGATTTCAGGTGTCAGCCCATTGCGGCATGGCCACCGAGTTACCCGGTGAAACTGGATGACGCTTGCCGTCACGCGTACCAGGGCCTTTACGATCCTGAGTACAAGAAGATTTCCTATACGTATCAGCGTATCGACAGCGTTTATGAGCCGGTTCGTCCGAAGTAACGCGCGCATCTCGTCGCAGGGGCGGCGTGCCCGATCGGCGGCGCGGTTGGCTGCCGATCAGAGCGGCAGTCTGCCGATGCGCGGATTCAGGCACGCATAGACGAGGCTGAAGGCGAGCAGCGCGAACAGCAGCGACGTGACGATGCGGGCGACCGTGCGTGTGCGTTCGATCCGGATGAAGAGCGTGCCGCCGACGAGCATCAGCGCCGCGCCGACGTAGAAATCGTTGGCGAAATCGCCGAGGTCGCGTTCGACGCGGCTGTCCGCGAAGCTCATGTAGTCGTAGCTCAGCAGGCGATGCAACTGGTCGGGCGTCGACAGGTTGACGAACGTGCCGGCGACGGGCACGAGCCCGATCAGCGTGAACAGCGTGGCGATGACGATCATGATGCGTTGCTTCATCGGTCAGCCCACGTTGTAAAGCGCCTGGATTTGCGCGTTGACGAGCACGATCAGCATGATGACGGCCCAGCCGAGCACGAGCGCGAAGCGCCTGCGGCTGCGGTGGGCGTCAAGTGCAAACAGCGCGGCCATGGCGTTGAGTGAGGCCAGCACCAGCACGTAGAAGCGGCTGGCGAACAGGTTAGCCTCGGGGATCGCGCGGTCGACGTGATTGACCCAGTGATAGGTGATCGGCTTCAAGGCGAGGCCTTCGCCGATCACGGCGGGGTCGAGCAGGCGGGAGAGGGGCGGCGCACCGGCGGCGGCATAGCAAAGCACGACGGCCGCGAGTGCGAGAGCGGCGGTGCGCCATGGCTTGTCGGGGGTGGTCGGGATCATCGGGTGACGTCGGCCGTGTGATGGACGGCGTCATTGTGCCTGGGAAGCAGGGCGGTGTTGATGCACGACTGAGGGGCGGCGAAAGCTGGCTCGTGAAAGCGGAACCGGCGCATCGGAAGATGCAAATGAAAAAGCCGCTGTTTCTTTCGAAACAGCGGCTCTCGCATTTGGTGGCGAATCAGGGATTCGAACCCCGGACCTGCGGATTATGATTCCGTCGCTCTAACCGACTGAGCTAATTCGCCGAAGACTTGAATTATGTCGATCAACCGGCCGGCTGTCAATACCTTTTTCCATCTTTCCCGAAAAAAGTTGCCGGCGGCCCATGCCGGCTTTCATTGCGGGCGGGAGTCGGTCCTCGGAAGGAGGCCTTCCGCCGACCGTCCCCGCTGCGCAGCCGCCATCAATCCTGCGCGTAGATGTTCGAGTCCTTCGTCTCCTTGACGAACAGCAGGCCGATCACGAACGTGGCCAGCGCGATCACGATCGGATACCAGAGGCCCGAGTAGATGTTGCCCTTCGCCGCGACGATCGCGAACGCGGTGGCCGGCAGGAAGCCGCCGAACCAGCCGTTGCCGATGTGATAGGGCAGCGACATCGACGTGTAGCGGATCCGCGTCGGGAACATCTCGACCAGCATCGCCGCGATCGGGCCGTAGACCATCGTCACGTAGATCACGAGGATCGTCAGGATCACGATCGTCATCGGCCAGTTGAGCTGCGCCGGGTCCGCCTTCGCCGGGTAGCCGGCCGCCTTCAGCGTCGACGCGAGCGTCTTGTCGAACGCTGCGCCCTGCGCCTTCGCGTCGGCCGCCTTGCCTTCATAGGCGGGGATCACCGTGTCGCCGACCTTGATCTGGGCCGTCGCGCCAGCCGGTGCCGCGACGTTCTCGTAGTTCAGGCCGGCCTTCGCGAGCGCGCTCTTTGCGACGTCGCACGAGTTCGTGAACTTCGACGTGCCCACCGGGTTGAACTGGAACGAGCAGGCGGCCGGATCGGCGATGACCGTGATCGGCGCCTTCTGCGTCGCGACCTCGAGCTGAGGGTTCGCGTAGTGCGTGAGCGCCTTGAACAGCGGGAAGTAGGTCAATGCCGCGATCAGGCAGCCCGCGAGGATGATCGGCTTGCGGCCGATCTTGTCCGACAGCGAACCGAAGAACAGGAAGAACGGCGTGCCGATCAGGAGTGCGATCGCGATCAGGATGTTCGCACTCGCACCATCCACCTTCAGCGTCTGCGTGAGGAAGAACAGCGCGTAGAACTGGCCCGTGTACCACACGACGGCCTGGCCGGCGGTCAGGCCGACGAGCGCGAGGATCACGATCTTCAGGTTCTTCCACTGGCCGAACGCTTCGGTCAGCGGCGCCTTCGATGTCTTGCCTTCCGCCTTGATGCGCAGGAACACCGGCGATTCGTTCAGCTGCATCCGGATCCACACCGACACCGCGAGCAGCAGGATCGACGCGACGAACGGCACGCGCCAGCCCCAGCTGCCGAACGCTTCCTCGCCGATGAACGTGCGCACGCCGAGGATCACGAGCAGCGACAGGAACAGGCCGAGCGTGGCGGTCGTCTGGATCCACGCGGTGTAGAAGCCGCGACGGTTGGCCGGCGCATGCTCGGCGACGTAGGTCGCCGCGCCGCCGTACTCGCCGCCGAGCGCGAGGCCCTGCAACAGCCGCATCGCGATGAAGATCACGGGGGCGGCGATGCCGATCGACGCGTAGCCGGGCAGGAAGCCGACCACGAACGTCGAGACGCCCATGATCACGATCGTCACGAGGAACGTGTGCTTGCGGCCGACGAGGTCGCCGAGGCGGCCGAACACGATCGCGCCGAACGGCCGCACCGCGAAGCCGGCCGCGAAGCCGAGCAGCGTGAAGATGAAGGCGGCGGTCGGATTGACGCCGGAGAAGAAACTCTTGCTGATGTAGGCCGCGAGCGAGCCGGCCAGGTAAAAGTCGTACCACTCGAACACGGTGCCGAGCGACGACGCGAAGATCACTTTCTTCTCTTCGCCCGTCATCGGCGAGTGGGAAATTTGCCCGCCTAACGTTGCCATGAGTCGTCTCCAAGTCCCTTGATATAGATGTGCGGCCGCCTTGGGTGGGCGGGCCTGTCGAGGATTATTGGTACGGAAACTTACGGCCGACTGACTCGCGCGTGCAAAACGACTGCAGGTTAACCCGCGCCGAACCGGTGGTTTTATGCGTCCATCGTGCAGTGAAGTGCTTTGATTTTCTGTTAAATCGCCGGTTTTGGCTCAATCGTGGCATGCTGCGGCGGCGCCCGTCAGGGTTAATCCGGGGCGGCTTCGGCCAGCGGCAGGCTGACGCGCACGAGTGTGCCGGCGAGGCGCGGTGCGTGCTGGTAGACGTGATCGTCGAGCGTCAGCGTGCCGCCGTGCTGCGTGGCGATCTCGCGCACGATCGCGAGCCCGAGGCCGCTGCCGTCGCCTTCGCGGCCGAGGATCCGGTAGAAGCGCTCGACGACGCGCTCGCGTTCGGCGGCCGGGATGCCCGGCCCGGTGTCCTCGACTTCGAGATGCACGAGCCCCGCCGCGGGCTCGGCGCGCACGCGCACCGTGATGCGGCCGCCGTCCGGCGTGTAGCGGATCGCGTTGTCGATCAGGTTGCCGAGCATCTCGCGCAGCATCACCGGATTGCCGTCGACGTCGAGCCGCGCGTCGTCGGGCGGATCCGGCGGGCCTTCGTAGCCGAGATCCATCCGTTTCGCGAGCGCGGCCTGTACCCAGTCGCGCACCGCGCGCCGCGCGAGCGTCGCGATCTCGACCGGCTCGAACGTCAGCCCGCTCGCGCGGTTCTCGGCGCGCGCCAGCGCAAGCAACTGCGTGACGAGCCGTGCGGCCTGCTCGGAGCTGGTCGCGATCTGCTCGAGCGAGCGCTGCACGTCGGGCGGCACGGGGTGGCGCAGCGCGAACTCGGCCTGCGTGCGCAGGCCCGCGAGCGGCGTCTTCATCTGATGGGCGGCGTCGGCGATGAAGCGCTTCTGCAGCGCCATGTTCTGTTCGAGGCGCGCGAGCAGGTCGTTGAACGACGTGACGAGCGGCTCGATCTCGGGCGGCGCGCGCTGCGCCTCGACCGGCGACAGGTCGTCGGGCCGCCGTGCGCGGATGTGCGCCTGCAGCGCGTTGAGCGGCGCGAGCCCGCGCGACAGCCCGAACCAGACCAGCAGGATCGCGAGCGGCAGGATCACGAACTGCGGCAGGATCACGCCCTTGATGATGTCGTTCGCGAGCGCGTTGCGCTTGTCCAGCGTTTCGCCGACCTGCACGAGCACGGGCTGCGGGCTGCCCGCTTGCGGCAGCGCGACCGTCGTATATGCGACGCGCACGTCGTTGCCGCGCAGCAGGTCGTCGCGAAACATGACGACGCCCGGCGGCGGGCGGTCCTCGTCGCGCGGCAGCGGCATGTCGGCTTCGCCCGCGACCAGTTCGCCGCGTGTGCCGAGCACCTGGAAGTACACGCTGTCGACGTTGTCCGCGCGCAGGAAGTCGCGGGTCTGCTCCGGCAGCGTCAGCTCGGCGACGCCGTTCACCGGATGGATCTGCCGCGCGAGCACATAGGCATTGGTCTCGAGCGCGCGGTCGAACGGGCCGTTCGCGATCGTCTTCGCGACCAGATAGGTGACGGCGATGCTCATCGGCCACAGCAGCAGCAGCGGCGCGAGCATCCAGTCGAGGATTTCGCCGAACAGCGAGCGCGGGCGCGGCGCCTCGGGCGCATCGGTTTCGTCGGGCGGCGCGAACGGGTTCTCGTAGCGCGCGTCGCGCGCCTCGTCGGCGGCCGACGACGGCGCGCCGGTCGGATGGCGGGGATGGGCCGGCGTGGCCATCGCGGCGACGCCCGGGTTCAGCGCAACGGCGTGCCGGCCACCGCGGGCTGGGGCGCTGCCGTGTCGGCCGGCGCGGCGGGCGCGACCTTCTCGAGGCAATAGCCGAGGCCGCGCACGGTCGAGATCCGTACGCCGCTGGGTTCGATCTTCTTGCGCAGCCGGTGCACGTAGACTTCGATCGCGTTGTTGCTGACTTCCTCGCCCCATTCACAGAGATGGTCGACGAGCTGCTCCTTCGACACGAGCCGGCCGATCCGCTGTAGCAGCACCTCGAGCAGGCCGAGCTCGCGGGCGGAGAGGTCGAGCACGTGATCGTTCGCATACGCGATCCGGCCGACCTGGTCGAACGCGAGCGAGCCGTGGCGCACGACGGTCGGGCCGCCGCCCGCGCCGCGCCGGGTCAGCGCGCGCACGCGCGCCTCGAGCTCGTTGAGCGCGAACGGCTTGGCCATGTAGTCGTCGGCGCCGAGGTCGAGCCCCTTCACGCGCTCGTCGACGCTGTCGGCGGCCGTCAGGATCAGCACGGGGAGGTTGGAATTGCGGGCGCGCAGGCGCTTGAGCACGTCGAGTCCGGGCATTTTGGGGAGCCCGAGATCGAGGATCAGCAGGTCGAATGTCTGCATCGACAGCGCGGTATCGGCGTCGACACCGGTCTTCACGTGGTCGACCGCATAGCCCGATTGGCGGAGTGACCGGGTGAGGCCGTCCGCGAGTATGCTGTCGTCTTCCGCGATGAGAATTCGCATGGTGCTGACCGATGGCCGGCGGGGCGTTCGCACCGGCCGGCTGTCTCCGAAGTTATTCGTGTACAACGCTCTGCATTGCGGGCTTGCACAAAACACTGTTTTTTTATACAGTGTCTGCATTCGTGGGCAGCGCTTGAAAGTGGCGCGCCTCTAACAGACGCTGCTCATCATAGCAAAGGACGATTCATGGAAGATAGCAAGAAGGGCTCCGGGATGACCGCCGAGAAGAGCAAGGCGCTGGCCGCCGCGCTTGCCCAGATCGAAAAGCAGTTCGGCAAGGGCTCGATCATGCGCATGGGCGACGGCGAGGCGACCGAGAACATCCAGGTCGTGTCCACGGGCTCGCTCGGTCTCGATATCGCGCTCGGCGTCGGCGGCCTGCCGCGCGGCCGGGTGGTCGAGATCTACGGTCCGGAATCGTCCGGTAAAACCACGCTCACGCTGCAGGTCATTGCCGAACTGCAGAAGCTGGGCGGCACCGCGGCGTTCATCGACGCCGAGCACGCGCTCGACGTTCAATATGCGGCGAAGCTCGGCGTGAACGTGCCGGAGCTGCTGATCTCGCAGCCGGACACCGGCGAGCAGGCGCTTGAAATCACCGACGCACTGGTGCGCTCGGGCTCGATCGACATGATCGTCATCGACTCGGTCGCGGCGCTCGTGCCGAAGGCCGAAATCGAAGGCGAGATGGGCGATTCGCTGCCGGGTCTGCAGGCCCGCCTGATGTCGCAGGCGCTGCGCAAGCTGACCGGCACGATCAAGCGCACGAACTGCCTGGTGATCTTCATCAACCAGATCCGGATGAAGATCGGCGTGATGTTCGGCAACCCGGAAACCACGACGGGCGGCAACGCGCTGAAGTTTTACTCGTCGGTGCGTCTCGACATCCGCCGGATCGGCTCGATCAAGAAGAACGACGAGGTGATCGGCAACGAAACCCGCGTGAAGGTCGTCAAGAACAAGGTGTCGCCGCCGTTCCGCGAAGCGATCTTCGACATCCTGTATGGCGAAGGCATTTCGCGTCAGGGCGAGATCATCGATCTCGGCGTGCAGGCGAAGATCGTCGACAAGGCGGGCGCCTGGTACAGCTACAACGGCGAGAAGATCGGCCAGGGCAAGGACAACGCGCGTGAATTCCTGCGCGAGAATCCGGAAATCGCACGCGAGATCGAGAACCGCATTCGCGAATCGCTTGGCGTGGTCACCATGCCCGACGGTGTAGTCCAGGACGAAGCCGAGGCGATGGACGAAGAAGAGTGATGGTCGGGCGCCGAGGTCAGGCTGGCGAGCCGGAGGAGAGCGACGCGCCCGAAACGGCGGGTCGCTCCGGCCGGCGAACCGGATCCTCGGGCGCCGATCGGCGGGGCGCAGGCAGCGATGCCGCGAACCGCACCGCGACGAGGGCATCCGACGATGCCCTCGTTTCGTTTGAGATTGCCGCACCGGACGATCCGTTCGACGACGATGAATCGTTCGACGCGCACGACCGCTCCCGCCGTCGTGTTTCCGGTGTCAGCTTCCCGGGTGATCGCGCAGCCGATGCATCGGCGCCGGCCAGGGAAGATGTCTATACGCGCAGCAGCCAGCATCCGCGCCGCACACGTCGCGCGTCGGGAGCTTCTTCCAGCACTGCATCAGGTGACGCTCCGGGCGCGACCGAGCGCAAGTCGTCGAAGCCTCAACGATCGCTGAAGGGCCGCGCGCTCGGCTATCTATCCCGCCGTGAATACAGTCGCACGGAACTGGCGCGCAAGCTCGCGCCCTACGTCGGCGAAGACGAATCCGTCGATCCCGTGCTCGATGCGCTGGAACAGGAAGGCTGGCTGTCCGATGCGCGCTTTGCCGAGAGTCTCGTGCATCGTCGCGCGTCGCGTGTCGGCGTCGCACGCATCGTCAGCGAGCTGAAGCGTCATGCGGTGGGCGACACGCTCGTCGAAGAGGTGAATGCGCAGCTCCGCGAGACCGAATGGGCGCGTGCGCAGGCGGTCTGGCGCAAGAAATTCGGTGCACTGCCGCAAACGCCGGCCGAGCGTGCGAAGCAGGCGCGCTTTCTCGCCGCGCGCGGCTTCTCGAGTGCGACCATCGTGAAGTTGCTGAAGGTCGGCGACGATTTCCTGGTCGACGACTGACCGCGCCGATCGCGCGCGTGGCGCGCGATTTTGCTGCAACGCAACCGCTTCTGGACAGGCGGGAATACCCGCCGTTGCGTCAAACTGTCTCAAATACCCAATATGCTAAAATCCATGGGTTTTCCTCTTCGGCCTCAACCTCCAGCATGCCGCTATCCGAGCCCGTGCCCCGTCAGTTGCGACATCAACGCGCAATCCGAGCGGAAGCTTACGAGCGCGGCGACGGCTTGTGGGACATCGAAGCCTGCCTGACCGACCACAAGCCGCGCGATGTCGCGCTTGCGTCGGGCATCCGGCCCCAGGGCCTGCCGATCCACGAACTCTGGCTGCGCGTGACTATCGATCGTGACCTCAATGTCGTCGACGCCGAAGCGTCTTCGGAATGGGTTCCCTATCCCGGTCACTGTCAATCCGCCCCTCCCGCCTATCGGGCCCTCATCGGGCTCAATCTCTTCCGCAATTTCCGCCGCAACGCGAACCGGCTGCTCGCCGGCGTCGCAGGCTGCTCCCATCTCACCGAATTGTGCGCCGTGCTGCCGACGGCAGCGATCCAGGCGTTCGCCGGTGACGTGTGGAACGTGCGCGAGGAGGGGGGCGAAGGGCCGGATCATGACGGCGTGCACGACGAAGCGCCTTTCCAGCTCGGCCGCTGCCGGGCGTTGCGGTTCGACGGCGAGGTCGTGCGGCAGTACTACCCGCGCTGGTATGGCGCGAGCCGGCCGGACGTGCCCGGTGAAGGCA
Organism: Burkholderia sp. AU33803; assembly: GCF_002223095.1. Classification (NCBI taxonomy): domain Bacteria; kingdom Pseudomonadati; phylum Pseudomonadota; class Betaproteobacteria; order Burkholderiales; family Burkholderiaceae; genus Burkholderia; species Burkholderia sp. AU33803. Next base: position 464,653 of record NZ_NKFJ01000005.1, on the reverse strand, counting down.
GCACGAAGGAATGAACGGAAATCATTCGAAGAAGCGTCTAAAGCGACTTTTCATCCAACTCTCAGACTGAAGGGAATCACGCATGAAGATTCACGAGTACCAGGGTAAGGAAATCCTGCGGAAATTCGGAGTCGCGGTACCGCGCGGCAAGCCGGCGTTCTCGGTTGACGAGGCCGTCAAGGTGGCAGAAGAGCTCGGCGGCCCGGTATGGGTCGTGAAGGCTCAGATTCACGCAGGTGGCCGTGGCAAGGGCGGCGGCGTGAAGGTGGCGAAGTCGATCGAGCAGGTCCGCGAATACGCGAACCAGATCCTCGGCATGCAACTCGTCACGCACCAGACGGGCCCGGAAGGCCAGAAGGTCAACCGTCTGATGATCGAAGAAGGCGCCGACATCAAGCAGGAACTGTATGTCAGCCTCGTCGTCGACCGTATCTCGCAGAAGATCGTGCTGATGGGTTCGAGCGAAGGCGGCATGGACATCGAAGAAGTCGCCGAAAAGCACCCGGAACTGATCCACAAGGTCATCGTCGAGCCGTCGACGGGCCTGCTCGACGCACAGGCCGACGACCTCGCCGCGAAGATCGGCGTGCCGGCTGCTTCGATTCCGCAAGCACGCGCGATCCTGCAAGGCCTGTACAAGGCATTCTGGGAAACCGACGCATCGCTGGCTGAAATCAACCCGCTGAACGTCTCCGGCGACGGCAAGGTCACCGCACTCGACGCGAAGTTCAACTTCGACTCGAACGCGCTGTTCCGCCACCCGGAAATCGTCGCTTACCGCGACCTGGACGAAGAAGATCCGGCTGAAATCGAAGCGTCGAAGTTCGACCTCGCGTACATCTCGCTCGACGGCAACATCGGCTGCCTCGTGAACGGCGCAGGCCTGGCAATGGCGACGATGGACACGATCAAGCTGTTCGGCGGCGAACCGGCGAACTTCCTGGACGTCGGCGGTGGCGCGACGACCGAGAAGGTCACGGAAGCGTTCAAGCTGATGCTGAAGAACCCGGATCTGAAGGCGATCCTCGTGAACATCTTCGGCGGCATCATGCGCTGCGACGTGATCGCGGAAGGCGTGATCGCCGGTTCGAAGGCCGTGAACCTGAACGTGCCGCTCGTCGTGCGCATGAAGGGCACGAACGAGGACCTCGGCAAGAAGATGCTGGCCGATTCGGGCCTGCCGATCATCTCGGCGGACAGCATGGAAGAGGCTGCGCAGAAGGTCGTCGCGGCTGCCGCAGGCAAGTAAGCGCGCGCTAATGAACACGCATGGCGGCGCGGTTTGCACGCGACGCCAATCGAACAGAGGTCAAAATACATGTCGATTCTGATCAACAAGGACACGAAGGTCATCACGCAGGGCATTACCGGCAAAACCGGTCAGTTCCATACGCGCGCCTGCCGTGAATACGCAAACGGCCGCGAAGCATTCGTCGCGGGCGTGAACCCGAAGAAGGCCGGCGAAGATTTCGAAGGCATTCCGATCTACGCGAGCGTCAAGGAAGCGAAGGCGGAAACCGGCGCGACCGTGTCGGTCATCTACGTTCCGCCGGCAGGCGCAGCGGCTGCGATCTGGGAAGCGGTCGAAGCCGACCTGGATCTCGCGATCTGCATCACGGAAGGCATCCCCGTGCGCGACATGATCGAAGTGAAGGACCGCATGCGTCGCGAAGGCCGCAAGACGCTGCTGCTCGGGCCGAACTGCCCGGGCACGATCACGCCGGACGAACTGAAGATCGGCATCATGCCGGGTCACATCCACCGCAAGGGCCGCATCGGCGTCGTGTCGCGTTCGGGCACGCTGACGTATGAAGCGGTTGCCCAGCTGACGGCACTCGGCCTGGGCCAGTCGTCGGCAGTCGGTATCGGCGGCGACCCGATCAACGGTCTGAAGCACATCGACGTGATGAAGATGTTCAACGACGATCCGGATACGGACGCAGTCGTGATGATCGGCGAAATCGGTGGTCCGGACGAAGCCAATGCGGCAGAGTGGATCAAGGACAACATGAAGAAGCCGGTGGTCGGCTTCATCGCTGGCGTTACGGCGCCTCCGGGCAAGCGCATGGGCCACGCCGGCGCGCTGATCTCGGGCGGTGCGGATACGGCCGAAGCGAAGCTGGAAATCATGGAAGCGTGCGGCATCACCGTGACGCGCAACCCGTCGGAAATGGGCCGTCTGCTGAAGAAGGCGCTGTAATATTTCCCCTGGGTTCGTCCTGCGGAAAACGCCGGCTTTGCCGGCGTTTTTTGTTATGCTCGCGCAATGAATTCGTAAGCACCGGGCATGCATCGCGCATGTGCCGGCGATGAACCGGGCCGCCCGCCGGCGGCCGCCGTCCTGCCCGTCACGCCATGCTCGAATTCCTGACGTCGCTCCACTGGGGCGCCGTTCTCCAGATCATCATCATCGATATCCTGCTCGGCGGCGACAACGCCGTCGTGATCGCGCTCGCGTGTCGCAACCTGCCGCCGAACCAGCGGTTGCGCGGCGTCATCTGGGGCACCGCGGGGGCGATCCTGCTGCGTGTCGCGCTGATCACGTTCGCGGTCGCGCTGCTCGACGTGCCGTTCCTGAAGCTCGGCGGCGGGTTGCTGCTGCTGTGGATCGGCATCAAGCTGATGGCGCCGGCCGGCGACGCGCACGACGACATCAAGCCGGCCAGCCGGCTGTGGGACGCCGTGAAGACGATCGTGATTGCCGATGCGGTGATGAGCCTCGACAACGTGATCGCGATCGCGGGCGCGGCCGAACAGGCCGACCCGTCGCACCGGATCGCGCTCGTGATCTTCGGGCTCGTCGTCAGCGTGCCGATCATCGTGTGGGGCAGCACGCTGGTGCTGAAGCTGCTCGACCGCTTCCCGATCTTCGTGGCATTCGGCGCCGGCCTGCTCGGCTGGATCGCGGGCGGGCTGATCGTGAATGACCCGGTGGGCGACCGCTGGCCCGTGCTCGATACGCCGGAGGCCCTCTACGGCGCGAGCATCGCGGGCGCGCTGTTCGTCGTGGCAATCGGTTACACGCTCAGGAAGCGCCGCGACGTACCGCACACGCACTGACATTGGCCGTCCGGCCGACTGCCGGATTCACGGCCCGCTGGCTACGATCGAGACGCCTGCCTTTACCGGCAGGCGTTTTTCGTTTCCGGAGCCTGCCATGTTCGAAGCCTTTTCCATTTCCCTGTTCCGTCGCGTGGCCGCCGATCTGCGGCGCGCGAACCGGCCGTCGCCGCGCTGGCGGCCGGCTGGCTTCACGCTGATCGAACTGATGATCGTGCTGGCGATCGTCGGTGTGATCGCGGCCTATGCGATTCCCGCGTACCAGGATTACCTTGCGCGCTCCCGCGTCGGCGAAGGGCTCGCGCTTGCGTCGTCCGCGCGGCTCGCCGTCGCCGACAACGCCGCAAGCGGCGCGAGCCTCGACGGCGGCTACAGCCCGCCGGCCGGCACCCGCAACGTCGAATCGGTTGTGATCGACGGCGAGACCGGCCAGATCACGGTCGCGTTCACCACGCGCGTCGCCGCGGCCGGCAGCAATACGCTGGTGCTCGTGCCATCCGCGCCCGACAAGGCCGACGCGCCCACCGCGCGCGTGCCGCTCAAAAAGGGCGCGATGCAGGCCGGCACGATCGCGTGGGAGTGCTTCGCCGCCGGCAAGGGGGCGTCGTCGCTGCCCGCGCCGGGGGCCGGGCCGCTGCCGGGCGACGCGGCGACGCTGCCCGCGAAATATGCGCCGGCGGAGTGTCGCGCTTAGTGTCGGTAGGGGAGCCGGGCGGCGCGGGCAGCGTGCCGGCCGCCTCGTCAGCCGGCCGGGGCGGCCACCCGGCGTCGGGGCGCGGCGCGAAGGCCCCGCACAGAGGAGGGAAAGTTTTGTATAGTGCGCCGGTTGCTGACATCCGGTTCGCTCATGCCTTCTACTTTTTCCCGTTCGTTGCCGCTCGTTGCGCTGGCTGTCGCCCTGATCGTGCCGTACGCGATCACGAATCACACGTATCCGATCCCGACCTTCTATTCCGAGTTTTCGGCGCTGGTGCTGTATCTGCTGGTGGGGGTGTCCGTCGTGCTGCTCGCGCGCACGGGCCGCCCGGCCGAGCCGTTTGCGGCGCCGGCCGCGTTCGTCGCACCGCTCGGGTTCGCGGTGGTACTCATCGCGCAGGTCGCGCTGATCCCGCTCAAGGTGCCGTCGATGAACTGGCTGGCGGTCGGCTATCTCGCCGCCGCGCTGGTCGCGATGCAGGCCGGCTATGCGCTCGCGCGCGACGGGCTGGCCGAGGCCGTGTCGCGGATGATGGCCGGCGCGCTGCTCGTCGGCGGCGTGTTCGCGGTCGGAACGCAGATCGTGCAGTTGTTCCACCTCGAGTCGGCGCTGTCGCCGTTCGTCGTGGTGTACAACATCGCGGTCGATCGCCGTCCGTACGGCAACATGGCGCAGGCGAACCATCTGGCCAGCTACATCGCGTTCGCGCTCGCGGGCGCGCTGTATCTCGTGCAGACGCGTCGGCTCGCGGTGTGGGCGTGGCTCGCGCTGTCGATCGTGCTGTCCGTCGGTCTGGCGCTGACGGTGTCGCGCGGGCCGTGGCTGCAGGTCGCGGTGATGGTCGTCGCGGGCTTCTGGATGGCGTGGCTCGAATCGCGCCGCGCGCCGGGCAATGCGCGTGCGTGGGCGATCCCGGTCGTGCTCGCGGTGGCGTTCATCGCGGTAAACGTCGCGGTGCGCTGGGCGAACGTCCACTACCACCTGGGTCTTGCGGAATCCGCGGCCGACCGGATGCGTGACGCGGGGCAGATCGCGCCGCGCCTCGCGCTGTGGAAGTACGGGCTCGCGATGTTCCGCGAACATCCGCTGCTTGGTGTCGGCTGGGGCGAATTCCCGTCGCACCAGTTCGCGCTCGTGCGCTCGCTCGGCGGCGTCGAGATCGCGAACAACTCGCACGACATCTTCATCGACCTGCTCGCGAAGTCCGGCCTCGTCGGCCTGGGCGTGCTCGTCGTCGCGCTCGTGACGTGGTTCGTGCGCGCGGTGCGCGCGCCGCAGTCGAGCATGCGCGTGTTCGGCTTCGCGCTGATCGGCATCCTGCTGATGCATGCGCTGGTCGAGTATCCGCAGCAGTACATGTTCTTCCTGTTGCCGGCCATGTTCGTGATCGGGCTGCTCGAGGTGAAGTCGCTGCGCATCCTGCCGGGGCGTGCGGCATTCGGGCTGTTCGCGGTGCTGTCGGTCGGCGGCGTGCTGGCGGCGGTGCCCGTGCTGCGCGACTACCAGCGCGCGGAAGTGCTGTATTACGGCAGCGATCCGGCTGCGCAGTACCGCGATGCGCCGTCGCTGCTGTTCGGCGCGTGGGGTGAATACGGTGCGGCCACGCTGCTCCCGATTTCCGCGGACGACCTGCCGGCCAAGCTCGCCGCGCATGAGCGCGCGATCGCGCTGCTGCCCGGCGAGACCGTGTTGCGCCGCTACGCGGCGCTGCAGGCGCTGGCCGGTCGCGAGGCCGACGCGCTCGACACCGTCGCGCGCCTGCACGTGTTTGCGAAGGAGTTGAAGGACTGGCCGCAGCAACTGGCCGCGCTGTACAAGCTGTGCGATGCGCAGCCGGCGCTGAAGCCGTTCAAGGCGGCGGTCGTCGCGAAATACGGCGAAGTTCCGGCCGATGCGGCCGATGACGAGGACGACGACGATTCGGATTGATGCGCGCAGCGCCTGCCGGAGCGGGGAATTCCGGCATGTGCCGCGCCGTGAGGGAGCAGCGGTGCGCGTCGGGAGGAACCGCCCGGCGCGAACCCGGCGATTTCGGCCGTGCATTGATTACCTCGCGGATCGCGTGGATTCAGGCCGAAGGCCCGGCGATTCGCGTCAACCATTGTCAAATCGCCGCCGCTCGCCGGGCCGCGCGTGCACAATGCGCGAAAGCGCTCGCGTGCCGACCCGTGTGAGGCAAGGGCAGCGCGAACACAGGCAAAACCCGGGCTACCCGGGAAGTCCGCCACGCAGGATCGCGGCCGAGCATCGATCGGCCGTGCGGCCGTAACGGGGCGCCGGTCCGATGGCCGCGGCGCAGTGTGACGCATGCGGTGCGGCCGGGCGACGTGTTCCGGTGCGCGGCGCGTGCGTTCGGAACAGTGCTGAAGAACGATATTCGACCATGGCTATTCGCTCGACCTACCTGATCCTGCCCGCCGTCGCGATGCTGTTTTCCGGCTGCGCGATGCTGACGTCGTCGCAGGAAAGCAAGCTGACGTGCCACATTCCGCGCGCCGTCTATCCGGATACCGCGAAGCCGCTCACGCGCCCGGCCACCGTGCTCGTGCGCGCGCTGATGACGACGTCCGGCGAAGCGCAGAACGTCACCGTGACGACGAGCAGCCGCAATTCGGCGGCCGACCGTGCGGCCATCGACGCGATGACGCACGCGACCTGCGTGCAGACGGGTGCGACCGCGAACCCGTTCCTGCTGACCCAACCGTTCGTGTTCGAGCCGCAGCGCGGCCAGTGATGCGTGGGCGGTGCGGCCCGCTTAGAGGTGCCCGTCGCCTCGTTGTGCATGGCCGCCGACAGTCGATGCGCGCGGCCGTGACGGCACGCGCTTCCGACGTTCAGTGCCGCGGCATCAGGTTCGCGCCGCGGCAAGCCGGCTCGGCCGCGGTACTCAGCCCGAGCAGCGTGAACCCGTTGCGCTCCTGGCGAATCTGCGCGTAGTGTCGCGCGACCGTTTCCCCGGTGGTGCCCGTCAGATCGAGTTCGACCTGAAAGCGATCCTTGCTGTCCGAGCAGCCGCGCACCGGGCCATACGCGAACCCCCTGCCGGCCACCTTGCTGGCCTTGTCGAACGCCTGCCGGCCTTTCAGCGCGGCCGCTGCTGCGGCGGGTTCGCTCCATTCGCGCGCCAGCGCATCATCCGCCTTCAGCCATTCGTCGACGAAATCGCGGCCGTTGAGCGCGACGGGCTGTACGCGCTGCACGGTGTCGCCGTCGACGCGGTAGCGGAATATGCCCGGCCGCGTCATCACGTCGCTGTCCATCGAGCCGACCGTCGCGCGCACCTCGAAGCCGTCGGGGCGCACCTTGAACCGGATCGGGTTCTCGTCGAGCACGTAGCTGTTCTCCGAATGGAACACGGCGCGTTGCGCGGTCGAGCCGCTGGCGGGCGCGACCACGTCCGCGGCGAACTGGCTCCAGCGCGACGCGCACGACGACGTGCCGTGGACGACCGCGACCTGTCCGCCGGGCAGCGCCGAGAACCAGAAGCCGCTGCCATACGCGCCGCCGATGTCCTTGTAGCCGTCGGCCTGCCAGCGCAGCACGCGCCGCCAGCCGCCGTTTTCCCATGCGTAAGCGGTCAGCAGATTGTCGTCGCCGCATGCGATGTCGAAGCCGGCGCGCACGAACAGCAACGGACGGGACGTGCCGCCGCGCTCGACGTCGATGTCCGGATTGCGGCCGAACGCCGATTCGCCATCTCTCGGCTGGAGGGGCCGCGCCGGCACGCCTAGCGCGGCCGCGAGCGTGCGTTTCAAAGCGGCCGGGTCGACCTGCTCATCGCTGCACGCGAGCCGCGCATCGATCGTGCCGACGAGCGCCTGCTTGTACGCATGCAGTGCGTCGCGCAGCGGGGGCGGAATGTCGACGCCGCCGCCGTCGCTCGGCGGAAGACGGATCTGCCGTACGCGATGTTGAGCGTCGATGGCCGCGCGCGCGGCGGCGTCAGCGGCGGGGCAGGTGCCGGCGGCCGACGCGGCGACCGGCAGCAGGGAGAGCGCGCACAGCAGCGGCGCGCCGTATTTCAGCGTGAGGTTCTTCACTTGCGATGTGTTTTCTGATTTTTTGTCGTTCGAACGGGGCATCGCTACGGCCGACGATGCCCCGGTGAATGGCTGCTACTGCCGTTGGCGCTCAACCCGCCGGTTCCTCCGCCTTCCAGTCCCCCGACTTCCCGCCGCGCTTCTCGCGCACGCTCACGTCGGTGATCACCATCCCGCGATCGACGGCCTTGCACATGTCGTAGACGGTCAGCAGCCCGACCTGCACGGCGGTCAGCGCCTCCATCTCGACGCCGGTGCGCCCGAACGTCTCGACCTGCACAACGCAGTGGACGCCCGGCAACGCGTCGTCGAGTTCGAACTCGACGGCCACGCGCGTCAGCGCGAGCGGATGGCACAGCGGGATCAGGTCGGCCGTGCGTTTGGCGCCCTGGATGGCCGCGATGCGCGCGACGCCGAGCACGTCGCCTTTCTTGGCCTTGCCGTCGCGGATCAGCGCGAACGTGGCCGGCAGCATCCGGATCGTGCCGCGCGCGATCGCGATGCGTTGGGTTTCCTGCTTGCCGCCGACGTCGACCATGTGCGCATGGCCGGCGGCGTCGAAATGGGTGAGTCCTGACATGTCTTCCTCTAGTGGAACGGCGTGCGCGAGCACGTCCCGCGATCGCGCATCGCGATTGGCCGGGGCCTCGAATCGCGTCTCTGCGCCCCGATCCGATCCAACGGTTCAACGGGCGCCTATCATAGCAGTGGCATTCTCGGCGCCGGGTGTGCAGATGGCGCCGATGCCGCACGGGACAGTCACGCTGCCGCCGGTACAATGACCCGAATATTCAGACCAAACGCCGCGATGCGCGCCGGGCGCGCGGGACGGCGTCGCTTTCATCCTGCCATGCGTGTCAAACAGTTGCTTGCCGTGTCGCTGTCGGTGGCGCTCGCATGGCCGCCGAGCGGCCATGCGCAGAGCGCGTCCGCGCCGCCGCTCGAATCGGCGGCCGGCGGCGCGCGGTCGATTTCCACCGTGCCGTCCGGCATCGCGGCCGGCGTGTTCGGTACCTACGGCGGCGCGGAGAGCCGGTTTTCGGACGCGGGCGGCGCGTCGGCGCCGGCCGCGAGCCTGCGCGCGCCGCTTCGCGCGCTGGAGTTGCCCGACCTGGGCGACGGCTCCGGCGGTTCGCTGACGCCTCAGGCCGAGCGCCGGCTCGGCGAGCGCGTGATGCGCGAAGTGCGGCGCGATCCCGACTATCTCGACGACTGGCTCGTACGCGACTACCTCAACGCGATGGCGGCGCGGCTCGCGGCCGCGGCGGCCGCCCGCTTCATCGGCGGCTACACGCCGGACTTCGACCTGTTCCCCGTGCGCGATCCGCAGATCAACGCGTTCTCGATGCCGGGCGGCTTCATCGGGATCAACAGCGGGCTCGTCGTCACGACGCAGACGGAGTCGGAACTCGCATCGGTGGTCGGCCACGAGATGGGGCACGTGCTGCAGCGGCACATCGCGCGGATGATCGGTGCGAACGAGAAGACCGGCTATACGGCGCTCGCGACGATGCTGCTCGGCGTGTTGGCCGGCGTGCTCGCGAGAAGCGGCGACCTCGGCAGTGCGATCGCGGTGGGCGGGCAGGCATATGCGGTGGACAACCAGCTGCGCTTCTCGCGTTCGGCCGAGCGCGAGGCCGATCGCGTCGGCTTCCAGCTGCTCGCGGGCGCGGGCTATGACCCGTACGGGATGCCGGGCTTCTTCGAGCGGCTCGACCGCGCGTCGATGGGCGATGCGGGCGTGCCGGCGTACGCGCGCACGCACCCGCTGACCGGCGAGCGGATCGCCGACATGGAGGATCGCGCGCGCCGCGCGCCGTACCGGCAGCCGCGCCAGTCGCCCGAATACGGGTTCGTGCGCGCGCGGCTGCGCGTCCTGCAGAACCGCGCGCCGACCGACATCGCGGCCGAGGCGCGACGGATGCAGTTCGAGATCGACGATCGCACCGCGCCGAACGTCGCGGCGAACTGGTACGGCATCGCACTCGCGGATGCGCTGCTCGGCGAGTACGACGCAGCCGGCAAGGCGCTCGCGTCGGCACGCAGTGCGTTCGACGCGCGCGAGCGGCGCGAGGACGATCCGGCGACGAGCTCGCCGAGTCTCGACGTGCTGGCCGCCGACATCGCGCGCCGCGCGGGGCGGGCCGACGACGCGGTGCGGCTCGCGGCGCTCGCGCAGCGGCGCTGGCCGGCGTCGCACGCGGCGATCGTCGCGCATCTTCAGGCGCTGATCGCGGCGCGCCGCTTCGCGGAAGCGCAGGCGCAGGCCCGCGCGCAGGCGAAGGCCGACCCCGAGCAACCGGACTGGTGGGACTATCTCGCGAAGGCGAGCGACGGCAAGGGTGACCTGCTGGCGCGGCGCCGCGCACTCGCGGAGAAGCTCGCGCTCGACGGCGCGTGGCCGTCGGCGATTCGCCAGCTGAAGGAAGCGCGCGACGCGAAGGATGTGTCGTTCTACGAGCAGTCGATGATCGGCGCGCGGCTGCTGGAATTCGAGGCGCGCTACAAGGAAGAGCGCGAGGACGAGAAGAACGGCCGCGGGTAGCGGCCGATACACGGGAAGCGCGGGCGCGGCCGCTGCGGGTCAGTTGCCGCCGTCAGCCGTATTGCGGGCCTGTTGCGCCGGGCTGGCGACGTAGCCGAACCGCGCGGGCACGTCCGCACCGACGATGCTGCCGAGCGGCAGTGCGCGGCCGTCGCGCCAGTGCAGCACGGGCGGCGCGGCATCGAAATCCACATGATCGGCGAACAGCCCGAGATCGTGATCGTGCAGCGCCGCGATGCGCGGCGGCGTGCCGGCCGCGCGAAACAGCACGCCGCCTGCGTCGTCGAGCCACGCTTCGTCCGGTTCGAACGGCATGCCGGTCTGGTCGGTGAGCGTGAGCTGCCCGTCGCGCTCGGCGAGCCGGACGATCCACGGCGTATAGGCGAGCTCGACGTACACGCGCTGTGGCCCGTTCTGGAAGAACCACTGGCCCTGCGCATCGCATTCGTAGTTGCGGCCGATGAACGCGTTCAGCGCCGCATGCCGGATCGGCGAGCCGAGTTCGCCCGCCGCCTGCGCCGCGTCGTCGCGCAGCCGCCATTCGCCGCGCCGGTCGAGCAGCAGCCAGCCGGTACAGTGCGGCACGTTCGGCCATTTGGCGAGGGCCTGCCTGACGATGTCATCCATGGTCGACGAATTTGGAGCAATAGCCGAACACCCGCGCCGACAGCCAGTCGAGGCGGCCGGGGAACGGCCCGGTCATGAATCCTGCGTGCCCGCCCGCCGCGGGCTGGTCGAGCTCGACGGCCGGCGATACGTCAGCCGGGCCCGGTAGCGCCGATTCAGGCAGGAACGGGTCGTTGCGGGCGTTGAGGATCAGCGTCGGCACGTCGATCGCCGGCAGCAGCGGCCGTGTCGTCGCTTTGGTCCAGTAGTCGTCCGCGTTCGCGAAACCGTGCAGCGGCGCGGTCACGATCTCATCGAAGTCACGCATCGTCACGGCCTGCAGCATCGCTTCGCGGTCGAACAGCCCCGGGTACTGGTCGAGCTTCGCGAGTGCCTTGCGCTTGAGCGTCTTCAGGAAGCTGCGCGTGTAGACCATCGCAAAGCCTTGCGACAGCGCGCGCCCGCCGGCGTGCACGTCGATCGGCGTCGAGATCGCGGCGGCCGCCCGCACGATCGACGTGTCGCTGCGATGCTCGCCGAGCCAGCGAAGCAGCACATTGCCGCCGAGCGACACGCCGGCCGCGACGAGCGGCCCGCGATGCTGCGCGGCAAGCCGGCGCAGGATCCAGTCGACCTCGGCGCTGTCGGCGAGATGGTAGAAGCGCGGCTGGCGGTTGATCTCGCCGCTGCAACTGCGGAAATGCGGCACGACGGCGTGCCAGCCCTTCGCGCGCGCGGCGGCCATCATCGCGAGCGCGTAGTGCGAGCCGGAGCTGCCCTCGAGGCCGTGGAACAGCACGAACAGCGGCGCATCGGGCCGCGGCGCCGCGCTATCGAGATGCGCGACCCAGTCGAGATCGATGAAGTCGTGATCGGGGGTTTCCCATCGCTCTCGTCGGTAAGCGACGACGGGACGCCGCGCGAACAGCGCGGGCACGATGGTTTGCGCATGGCTGTTGGGCAGCCAGCGTGGTGCGCGATAGCGCAGTAGGTCGTCGTCGGGGGCCGGGGCCCCGGTCAGCGGCGAGGTGGGCGGAGAAGCCGTACTCATGATCGCCCCGCGTATGCGTTGCTTCGTCTTTTCGTCAGTGCAGCGGACCCTGCCCATGACGGATCTTCGCGGCGAATTGTCCGGCCGCCTGTTCGGGAATCGGGCTCGCGTGAATATGCGCGATACGCCACTCGCCACGCTCGTGAATCATCACGTACGTCGCGAACACCATGTCGGGTTCGGCCGTCAGGTCGGCCTGCTGATGCGCTTCGGCGATCGTATAGACGACCGTGCCGAGGCTGTCGTACACGCGGATGTCGAGCGGCTCGATCGTCACGGGGCGCGTGGCGAGCCGGTTGGCGAGCCCGCTGCGGATCTGGTCGAGGCCGTGCAGATGCTCGCCGTCCGCCCATACGCAGCTGGCGAAATCCTCGTCGATCCACAGTCCCAGCAGCGCGTCGAGATTGGCATCGGCGACGGCCTGGTAGTAGGCGTTCAGCGTATCGGCGGCGGCTTCGAAGAGGCGGGCAAAACGTGGCATCGGGGTTATCTCTCGCGCGCGTCGCGCGCCGTATTCAGCACGGCGGCCCGGATGGAGCCGCCGTACACCGGTGAATCGGATTGCCCGGCGCGCCGTGCGACGCTGCCGGCCAGGGTCAGCGCTGCCCGACGAGCATGCCGCGCAAATCGCCGAATACCTGCTCGGGACCGAGTTCGCGCAGGCACTTCAGGTGGCCGAGCGGGCACTCGCGTTCGAAGCAGGGACTGCATTCGAGATGAAGCCATTGTACCTTCGCCAGGTCCGACAGCGGAGGGGTGTGGCGCGGATCGGTCGATCCGTACAGCGCGACGAGCGGCCGGCGTAGCGCGGCGGCAACGTGCATCAGCCCCGAATCGTTGGTGACCACCGCGTTCGCGCGCGCGATCAGCGCGCACGCCTCCGACAGCGACGTCTGTCCGCACAGGTTGCGCACGTTCGGCGCGTGGTCGGCGATTGCCTGCGCGGCCGCGGCGTCCTTCTGCGAGCCGAGCGCGACGATCTGCGTGTACGGGAACGACTGGTGGACGATGGTGGCGAGCGACGCGAAATGCTCGGGCGGCCAGCGCTTGGCCGGGCCGTATTCCGCGCCCGGGCAGAACACGACGAGCGGCTTGCGCGTATCGAGATTGAAACGGGCGGACACGCGCGCCGTCTCGTTGAGATCGGCGTCGAGGCGCGGCGCGGGCAGCGTCTTCATCGACTCGGGCAGCTTCGCGCCCGGTGCGTACGCGAGCGCCGCGTAGTGGGCCGTCATCGGCGGCCGCTCGCCCGATTTGTCCGGGTTCGCGTGCCGCACGTTCAGCAGCCCGTAGCGGTGCTCGCCCGTGTAGCCGACCCGCAGCGGGATGTTCGCGAGCCACGGGATCACCGCGGATTTCAGCGAGTTCGGCAGCACGTACGCCGCGTCGTAGCCGACGTCGCGCAGGTCGCTCGCGAGCTGCCAGCGGCGCAGCAGCTGCAGCTTGCCGTGCGCGAGATCGGTCGCGTAGACATCGTGGATCTCGGGCATCCGCTCGAGCACGGGCGCGACCCACGAGGGCGCGACGGCATCGATCGCGATGCGGGGATGGTTTTTCTTCAGCAGCGCAAAAAGCGGCTGCGCCATCAATGCGTCACCGATCCAGTTCGGTGCGATAACCAGCGCTCGACGCATCAGGTCGACTTCCGATGTCGTAATGAAGCACGGCGCCCAGGCGCCGCGTTCGGGTTGCCAGAATGGAGAACGGCGGCGCGCCGGCAATCCGGCTGCGCCGCCTGGGCGATCGGCGGGCCTGCATCAGCCTGCAGGCCCGGCCGCCGGGGCTCAGTGGCCCTTGACGACCTCGCCGTCACGCAGCTTGTAGCGCGTGCCGCAGTACGGGCAGCGTGCCTCGCCGTGCGAGACGTCGATGAAGACGCGCGGGTGGGCGCTCCAGCGCGCCATGGCCGGGTTCGGGCAGTACGCGGGAAGATCCTTGGCCGTCAGCTCGACCAGCGGCATTTCCTTGATTTCACTCATGAGACTTTCTCTTATCACTCTTTTGTGGGGCGGTCGGTGGCGCAGCGCGCTCAGACCTTCGTCAGCCAGTTCGCGTACTTCGCGTTCTTGCCCGACACGATATCGAAAAACGCCGACTGGAGCTTTTCCGTGACGGGGCCGCGCGCGCCGCTGCCGATCGTGCGGTTGTCGAGCTCGCGGATCGGCGTGACTTCAGCGGCCGTGCCGGTGAAGAACGCCTCGTCGGCCGTGTAGACCTCGTCGCGCGTGATGCGCTTCTCGATCACCTCGATGCCGGCGTCCTTCGCGAGCGTGATGACGGTATCGCGCGTGATGCCGTCGAGGCACGACGACAGGTCGGGCGTGTACAGCTTGCCGTTGTTCACCAGGAAGAAGTTCTCGCCGGAGCCTTCCGACACGTAGCCGTCGACGTCGAGCAGCAGCGCTTCGTCGTAGCCGTCGGCGGTGGCTTCCTGGTTCGCGAGGATCGAGTTCACGTACCAGCCCGACGCCTTCGCGCGCACCATCGACACGTTCACGTGGTGGCGCGTGAACGACGACGTCTTCACGCGGATGCCCTTCGCGAGGCCTTCCTCGCCGAGGTAGGCGCCCCACGGCCATGCCGCGATCGCGACGTGGATCGTGTTGCCCTTCGCGGCCACGCCGAGCTTTTCCGAGCCGACCCAGATGATCGGGCGCAGGTAGCACGACTCGAGCTTGTTCTCGCGCACGACTTCGAGCTGCGCGGCTTCGAGCGTTTCCCGGTCGAACGGCACGTCCATCTGGAAGATCTTCGCCGAATTCAGCAGACGTTTCGTGTGCTCGTACAGGCGGAAGATCGCGGTGCTGCCGTCGGCCGACTTGTACGCGCGCACGCCCTCGAAGACGCCCATGCCGTAGTGCAGCGTGTGGGTCAGGACGTGGATCTTGGCGTCGCGCCAGTCGATCAGCTTGCCGTCCATCCAGATCTTGCCGTCGCGGTCGGCCATTGACATAGATTTCTCCTGGGATGCGGTTGTATGCAGCGTTGAGCCGGAAAGACGCTTATTTTAGCGTCATTTGAAGGCGATCCGGTCGGTCGGCGCGGGGCCGGCGCTATAATCGCCCGGTACCGATTCCAATAACGACGGGTCGACCCGGCAGGAGGCGCCGGCGCCCCGACGAACCGCCCGCTGCGGCCCGCTTCCCATGCTCGCTCGATTGTCCGCCACCGACCGCTTCGCGCTGATCCAGGGCGCGCGCGACTATTCCCCGACGCTGATGGCGATTTTCTCGTGGGGGCTCGTCACCGGCATCGCGATGAGCAAGTCGGTCATGACGCTCTGGCAGGCGAGCGCGATGTCGCTGCTGGTCTACGCGGGCTCGTCGCAGCTCGCGGTACTGCCGCTCCTCGCGGCGAAGCTGCCGATCTGGACCATCCTGCTCACGGCCGCGATGGTCAATACGCGCTTCGTGATCTTCAGCGCCGGGCTTGCGCCCCATTTTTCCTACCTGCCGCTGTGGCGGCGCCTCGCGATCGGCTATTTCAACGGTGACGTGATCTACCTGCTGTTCCAGAAACAGGGCTTCGCGTACGGCCACGTGCCCGGCAAGGAAGCGTATTTCTGGGGGATGGCGCTCGCGAGCTGGCTGTCGTGGCAGGTGTCGTCGCTCGCCGGCATCCTGCTCGCGAGCTTCTTTCCCGCGAGCTGGGGGCTGGAACTGGCCGGCACGCTCGCGCTGATCCCCATCATGGTGTCGGCGGTCGCGAACCGCTCGACGCTCGCGGCCGTCGCGGTCGCAGGCATCGTGTCGCTCATCGCGTTCGACCTGCCGTACCGGCTCGCGCTGCCGCTCGCGGTGCTCGCCGCGCTCGCGGCCGGCTGCACGGCCGATTTCTTCGTCGAGCGGGCCGACTGGCGGCGCATCCGCACCGAAACCGTGCACGAAAAGGAAATCGATTGACGTCCTCCGCCGCCTAAAGGGGGCGGATTCCCACAGCTGGCGATGCACGTCCGCATCGGAGAATGTTCAAAGCAGCGTTGGTATCTCGATCATGCACGACACCACAGCCATCGCAGGCCCACTCTCTTACTCGCAATCCCGCGATACCTTTCGGCCGCGTCGTGCTGTCTTTCGACCCGCACGCCGAACAGGACTGGGTGGAACCGCTTTCGTCGACTTCCTCGAACGTGGCCCCGTGCGCGATCGCCTTGTAACGGAGCTTGTTTCGGAAGGACGACCAGAATGCGTCGTAGGCGCTCTTCGCCATCCTGGTTCTGGGGAGCTTCGCGGCCGACACGTCGCCGACCGCGATGTAATCGAAGCGCCGCACCAAATCGAGCGCCAACCTGTGCTGGAAATCAGCACGCGCATTCGCCACCTTGGCGTGCAATTTCGCGATATGTCGCTTGTGCTTTCGCGCTCGCTGGGCCTTTGCCAGCTTATCGGCCGCTCGCTGGCCGAACCGGTCGTTCGGCAGCTTCTCGCCCGTCGAAAGTGTGGCGAAGTCTTTCAGGCCGAGATCGATGCCGACGCCGGAACGGATCGGGCGGGCCTGAACATCTGGCATCTCGATCACGATGTTCAAGAACCAATTGCCGCGCGCATCCTGCGCAAAGTTGGTTCCGTCCTTGATCTTGCCTTCGGGAAGCGGTCGGCTGTTGAACACGCGAAAGGTGCTGCCGGCAAAGCGAAATGCGTCGCCTTCGCGCTTCAGGTCACGCCCCTTCAACGGCACCCAGCCAAGAGATTTCTTGCCGCGATAGCGCAAGTAAGGCCGACGGCGCTGATTGCGCGACTTCGCGTATTGCTCGCACGTTGCGTCGACCGTGCCGGAGTGGATGCCGAGTATCTTGCTGCAGCCCGTCGTCAGTACGTTCAGATCGAAACCCGTCGGCCACCTCTTGTTCCACTTGAGGACGTGTTTCTGCGTGTCGTTGCAGAAGTTCCAGACATAGTTCATCGCACGGCTCTGCTGGTTCAGGAGGCCGTTGAGCGACTTCACCCGGTAGCGATAGACAAGAATCATGCCGGTGATCCTAGTCGATGGAAGAAGCTGCCTGTCAAGGGTATGTATTTCTTGCCCGCCATCGATGGCAACATTTCAAGGAGTAGTTGATGAGCGCGACGGAAATCTGGATCGTCATCATCGGGATGACGATCGTCACGGCCGTCACGCGCGCGCTGTTCCTGATCGGCGGCGAACGCACCGTGCTGCCCGAACGCGCGCAGCGCGCCATGCGCTATGCACCGGCGGCGGCACTGGTCGCCGTCGTGCTGCCCGACGTGCTCGAAACGCCGGCCGGGCTGTCGTTCGCGCTGTCCAACCACCCGTTCTACGCGGCGCTCGCCGGCCTCGGCTGGTTTTTGTGGCGGCGCAGCATGCTTGGCACGATCGTCGTCGGGATGCTCGTCTTCACCGCGCTGCGCCTGGTCTTCTGATGGGCCGTCGTTCAGGCCCGCCGGGTACCGGCCGCTTGTGCGGGTGCATTGCTGCGTTGCGGCAATGGGTCCGTTCCCGCGCGCGATCCCAAATAGGCGGAATTCGCCGCCCGCGGGTCAGTCTGCCGGGTGGATCGGCTAGAATGCCCGTTCGAGATTTTTTACCCGTGCGCGTCATGCGAACCGCCAGCCACGGCCGCATCCGGCGCCCTTTCGCGGCAGCCCGCGCACGTCGAGCGTGAACCCCCTTTCCCCATCCACTACTTCAATTTGTTCAACATGAGCCAAGTCAAGCGTCTTACCGACCTGATCGCCGCCGGCCAGCTCGCCGGCAAGCGGGTATTCATCCGTGCCGACCTGAACGTCCCGCAGGACGACCAGGGCAACATCACCGAAGACACGCGCGTGCGCGCGTCCGTGCCGGCCATCCAGGCCGCGCTCGACGCCGGCGCGGCCGTGATGGTCACGTCGCACCTCGGCCGTCCGACCGAAGGCGAGTTCAAGCCGGAAGATTCGCTCGCGCCGGTCGCGAAGCGCCTCGCCGAGCTGCTCGGCCGTGACGTGCCGCTCGTATCGAACTGGGTCGAGAACGGCGTGAACGTCGCGCCGGGCCAGGTCGTGCTGCTCGAGAACTGCCGCGTGAACAAGGGCGAGAAGAAGAATTCGGACGAGCTCGCGCAGAAGATGGCGAAGCTCTGCGACGTGTACGTAAACGACGCATTCGGCACCGCGCACCGCGCGGAAGCGACCACCCACGGGATCGCGAAGTACGCGCCGGTCGCGTGCGCGGGCCCGCTGCTGGCCGCGGAACTCGACGCGCTCGGCAAGGCGCTCGGCAACCCGGCCCGCCCGCTGGTGGCGATCGTCGCCGGCTCGAAGGTGTCGACCAAGCTCACGATCCTGAAGTCGCTCGCCGGCAAGGTCGACCAGCTGATCGTCGGCGGCGGCATCGCGAACACGTTCATGCTCGCGGCCGGCCTGTCGATCGGCAAGTCGCTCGCGGAAGCCGACCTCGTCAACGAGGCGAAGGCGATCATCGACGAAGCGCGCGAGCGCGGCGCGTCGGTGCCGATCCCGACCGACGTCGTGACGGCCAAGGAATTCTCGCCGACGGCCGCGGCCACGGTAAAGCAGGTCGCCGACATCGAAGCGGACGACATGATCCTCGACATCGGCCCGGATACCGCCAAGGCGCTCGCGAGCCAGCTCGAGAAGGCCGGCACGATCGTGTGGAACGGCCCGGTCGGCGTGTTCGAGTTCGACCAGTTCGGCAACGGCACCAAGACGCTCGCGGAAGCGATCGCCAAATCGTCCGCGTTCTCGATCGCGGGCGGCGGCGACACGCTCGCGGCCATCGCGAAGTACGGCATCCATGACCAGGTCAGCTACATCTCGACGGGCGGCGGCGCCTTCCTCGAGTTCCTCGAGGGGAAGAAGCTGCCGGCGGTGGAAGTGCTGGAAACGCGGGCGGCCTGAGCGTGGCGGCGCGCGCAGGGGTGACGAAGGCCGCGCGCTCCGCGAAAGCGGAGCCGACGGCCGGCGCGGGCAAGCGCAAACGCGCGCCCGCGCGGGCGAACACCGCCCCGCGCGCACCGGCGGCCGCCGGCGACGCGGCCGAGCAGCACCACGAGATTCAGAACAAAGCGATGCCGGGCGCAAGCACCGGCACGCCCCCCGGAGCGGCGGCCGCTGGGCCTGCCGCTTCCGGCTCTCGCAGCGTTTCACCCAGCGCATCCACCTTGATCCAGATGAGGAGTTTCATGCAGCGCGCCACCAAGATAGTCGCCACGATCGGCCCGGCTTCCAGTTCGCCGGAGATTCTGCTGCAGATGATGCAGGCGGGCCTCGACGTCGTGCGGCTCAATTTTTCGCACGGCACGGCCGACGATCACCGCCAGCGCGCCGAGATGGTGCGCGAGGCCGCCCGCAAGGTCGGCCGCGAGATCGCGATCATGGCCGACCTCCAGGGCCCGAAGATTCGCGTCGGCAAGTTCGAGAACGGCAAGACGACGCTCGAGCCGGGCCAGGCCTTCATCCTCGACGCGGGCTGCGAGCTGGGCAACGACGAGCGCGTCGGGCTCGACTACAAGGAGCTGCCGCGTGACCTGCGCACGGGCGATTTGCTGCTGCTGAACGACGGCCTGATTGTGCTGACCGTCGAGCGCGTGCTCGGCGACGAGATCCACACGATCGTCAAGGTAGGCGGCGAGCTGTCGAACAACAAGGGCATCAACCGCCAGGGCGGCGGCCTGTCGGCGCCCGCGCTGACCGCGAAGGACATGGAAGACATCCGTACCGCGATGTCGCTCGGCGCGGACCTGGTGGCGGTGTCGTTCCCGAAGAACGCGACCGACATGGAAATGGCGCGCCAGCTCGCGAACATCGCGGGCGCGCCGTACGGCATCAAGCCGAAGATGATCGCGAAGATCGAGCGCGCGGAAGCGATTCCGGCGCTGCAAAGCATTCTCGACGCGTCCGACGGCATCATGGTCGCGCGCGGCGACCTCGCGGTGGAAGTGGGCAACGCGGCCGTGCCGGCGCTGCAGAAGCGGATGATCCGGATGGCGCGCGAGTCGAACAAGCTCGTGATCACCGCGACGCAGATGATGGAATCGATGATCCACGCGCCGGTGCCGACCCGCGCGGAAGTGTCGGACGTCGCGAACGCGGTGCTCGACGGCACCGACGCGGTGATGCTGTCGGCCGAGACGGCCGCCGGCAAGTACCCGGTCGTCACGATCGAGACGATGGCGGCCGTGTGCGTCGAGGCGGAGAAGTCGGAAGAAGTCGAGCTGGACAAGGATTTCCTCGACCGCACGTTCACGCGGATCGACCAGTCGATCGCGATGGGCGCGCTGTTCACCGCGTATCACCTGGGTGCGAAGGCGATCATCGCGCTGACCGAATCGGGCGCGACCGCGCTGTGGATGTCGCGTCACTACACGCACGTGCCGATCTTCGCGCTGACGCCGCGCGTCGGCAGCGAGCGCACGATGGCGCTGTACCGCAACGTGACGCCGCTGCACGTCGACTTCAACAGCGACCGCGACTCGGCGCTGCAGGCAGCGCTCGAGATCGTCGTCAAGCAGGGCTACGTGCAGCACGGCGACATGGTCGTCCTGACCGTCGGCGAGCCGATGGGGCAGGCGGGCGGCACCAACACGCTGAAGATCGTGCGGGTCGGCGAGCACTATTGAGCGCCCGCTGAATCTCGGGCCGGCCGCCCGGATCGGCTCAAGAATCGATCCGGCACCGTTTTTCGCGCAAAAGCCGCGTGGGGTCGAAGCCCCGCGCGGCTTTTTTTCTCATTTTTGCCCGCATTGTGCCGTGCGAACGTAACAAATTGCGAGTCGGCGCCACCGGGCGGTCGGAATCGGAGGCGCTTCGCGATAAAATGCGGCTATTCGACGCTCAGCCGCGCCGCGCCACCCCGGGTTCGACCGGGAGCGAGCGCCGCGCCGGCGTCAGGGCGCACCGGTTTTCATTCCATGGAGTTCCACAATGCCTCTCGTATCAATGCGTCAATTGCTGGACCACGCGGCAGAGCACGGTTACGGCCTGCCGGCCTTCAACGTGAACAACCTGGAGCAGGTCCAGGCGATCATGGCGGCGGCGGACCAGGTCGGCGCGCCCGTGATCATGCAGGCATCGGCCGGCGCGCGTAAGTACGCGGGCGAGCCGTTCCTGCGCCACCTGATCGAAGCAGCTGTCGAGTCGTACCCGCACATCCCGGTCGTGATGCACCAGGATCACGGCCAGTCGCCGGCAGTCTGCATGGCCGCGATCCGCAGCGGCTTCACCAGCGTGATGATGGACGGTTCGCTGGAAGCCGACGGCAAGACGGTCGCATCGTACGAGTACAACGTCGACGTGTCGCGCAAGGTCGTCGAGATGGCGCACTCGATCGGCGTGACGGTCGAAGCCGAACTCGGCGTGCTCGGCTCGCTCGAGACGATGAAGGGCGACAAGGAAGACGGCCACGGCGCTGAAGGCACGATGACCCGCGAGCAGCTGCTGACCGATCCGGAGCAGGCTGCCGACTTCGTGAAGCTCACGCAGTGCGATGCACTCGCGATCGCGATCGGCACGTCGCACGGCGCGTACAAGTTCTCGAAGAAGCCGACGGGCGACATCCTGTCGATCCAGCGCATCAAGGAAATCCACGCGCGCATCCCGAACACCCACCTGGTGATGCACGGTTCGTCGTCGGTGCCGCAGGAACTGCTGGCCGAGATCCGCGAATTCGGCGGCGACATGAAGGAAACCTACGGCGTGCCGGTCGAGGAAATCCAGGAAGGCATCAAGCACGGCGTGCGCAAGATCAACATCGACACCGACCTGCGTCTGGCGATCACCGGCGCGATCCGCCGCTACCTGTTCGAGAACCCGGGCAAGTTCGATCCGCGCGATTACCTGAAGCCCGCGCGCGAAGCGGCGAAGCAGGTCTGCGTTGACCGCTACCTCGCGTTCGGTTGCGAAGGCCAGGCCGGCAAGATCAAGCCGGTGGCGCTCGACAAGATCGCCGAGCAGTACAAGTCCGGCGCGCTCGCACAGGTCGTGCGCTGAGACTGTAGTACGATTGCCGCGCCCGATGTGGGCAACGGCAAGGCTGTCCGGCCGGATCTGATCCGGCCCCGCAGCCGCTCCGTCCGGCCGAACGAGGGCCGGCCGGCAACCGCCCGGGCGCCGTCGTCCGGCCGGTTCGCCGACGTATTGCAAGACCGCCGTTCCCGCCTGCCGCGGGGAACGGCGTTTCCCTTTTTGTTTGGCTCCTTATCTGCGAAAAGACGATGTCTACCCTCTACGAATCCACGCTCCGCTCGCTGCCGCTCCTCGGTCGCGGCAAGGTCCGCGATAACTACGCGGTCGGCAACGACAAGCTCCTGATCGTCACGACCGATCGTCTGTCGGCATTCGACGTGGTGATGGGCGAGCCGATTCCGAACAAGGGTCGCGTGCTGAACCAGATGGCGAACTTCTGGTTCGACAAGCTCGCGCACATCGTGCCGAACCACCTGACGGGCGACGCACCGGAAGCGGTTGTCGCGGCCGACGAGGTCGAGCAGGTGAAGGGCCGCGGCGTGGTCGTCAAGCGCCTCGAGCCGATCATGATCGAAGCAGTCGTGCGCGGCTACCTGGCCGGCAGCGGCTGGAAGGAATACCAGGCGTCGGGCGCCGTGTGCGGCGTGCAGTTGCCGGAAGGCCTGCAGAACGCGCAGAAGCTGCCCGAGCCGATCTTCACGCCGGCCGCGAAGGCCGAGATGGGCGAGCACGACGAGAACATCACGTTCGAGGAAACCGAGCGCCGCATCGGCACCGAGCTGGCCGCGACGATCCGCGACATCTCGATCAAGCTGTACAAGGAAGCGGCCGACTACGCGGCCACGCGCGGCATCATCATCGCCGACACGAAGTTCGAATTCGGCCTCGACAACCACGGCAAGCTGTACCTGATGGACGAAGTGCTGACCGCCGATTCGTCGCGCTTCTGGCCGGCCGACCAGTACGAAGTCGGCACGAACCCGCCGTCGTTCGACAAGCAGTTCGTGCGCGACTGGCTCGAGGCGCAGCCGTGGGGCAAGACGGCGCCGGCGCCGGCGCTGCCGGCCGACGTCGTCGAGAAGACGGCCGCGAAGTACCAGGAAGCGCTCGAGCGCATCACGGGCCAGTCGCTCGCCTGACCAGAGGGAACGCACGAAATGAGTGAAGTCCAGACCGCCCACACGCACAGCGCACCGCTCGTCGGCGTGCTGATGGGTTCGAGTTCCGACTGGGACGTGATGAAGCACGCGGTCGCCATCCTGCAGGAATTCGGCGTGCCGTACGAAGCGAAGGTCGTATCCGCGCACCGGATGCCCGACGAGATGTTCGACTATGCGGAGAAGGCGCGCGAGCGCGGGCTGCGCGCGATCATCGCGGGCGCCGGCGGCGCCGCGCACCTGCCCGGCATGCTGGCCGCGAAAACCACGGTGCCGGTGCTCGGCGTGCCGGTCGCGAGCAAGTACCTGAAGGGTGTCGATTCGCTGCACTCGATCGTGCAGATGCCGAAGGGCGTGCCCGTCGCGACGTTCGCGATCGGCGAGGCCGGCGCGGCGAACGCCGCGC
Source organism: Burkholderia sp. AU33803 (assembly GCF_002223095.1). Lineage (NCBI taxonomy): Bacteria > Pseudomonadati > Pseudomonadota > Betaproteobacteria > Burkholderiales > Burkholderiaceae > Burkholderia > Burkholderia sp. AU33803. Next base: position 441,168 of record NZ_NKFJ01000005.1, on the reverse strand, counting down.
TGTTCGCGGTGTCGATCCTGTCCGGTAACTCGGTCGACTATGCGAACCGGCTCGCCGCGTTCCGCGTGCGCCAGAACGAAGCCGCGCACGCAATGGTGCTGCCGCCGCTGGAATGACGGCGCACCGGCGGCCGCCCTGCCATTCGAGCGGCTGCCTGACCTCCCCACTTGCGGCGGGCAGCGCCCGCCGCGACCGACCACTGACATGACCGCAACTCCTGATTCCGTTTCCCCGATCCTGCCCGGCGCGTGGCTTGGCATGGTTGGCGGTGGCCAGCTCGGCCGCATGTTCTGCTTTGCCGCCCAGTCGATGGGCTATCGCGTCGCCGTGCTCGATCCCGATCCGACGAGCCCCGCCGGCGCGGTCGCCGACCGCCACCTGCGCGCGGCCTATGACGACGAAGCCGCGCTCGCCGAACTGGCCGACCTGTGCGACGCGGTGTCGACGGAGTTCGAGAACGTGCCGGCCGCGAGCCTCGATTTCCTCGCGCGCACGACGTTCGTCGCACCGGCCGGCCGCTGCGTCGCGGTCGCGCAGGACCGGATCGCGGAGAAGCGCTTCATCGAAGCGTCGGGCGTGCCCGTCGCGCCGCACGTCGTGATCGAATCGTCGGCGGCGCTCGCCGCGCTCGACGATGCCGCGCTCGACGCGGTGCTGCCGGGCATCCTGAAGACGGCGCGCCTCGGCTACGACGGCAAGGGCCAGGTGCGGGTGAGCACCGCGCAGGAAGTGCGCGACGCGCATGCGGCGCTGAACGGCGTGCCGTGCGTGCTCGAAAAGCGCCTGCCGCTGAAATACGAAGTGTCGGCGCTGATCGCGCGCGGCGCGGACGGCCGCTCGGCCGCGTTCCCGCTCGCGCAGAATGTGCACCACAACGGCATCCTCGCGCTGACCGTCGTGCCCGCGCCGGCCGCCGATGCCGCGCGTGTCGAAGAGGCGCAGCAGGCGGCCGTGCGGATTGCCGATACGCTCGGCTACGTCGGCGTGCTGTGCGTCGAATTCTTCGTGCTGGAAGACGGTTCGTTCGTCGCGAACGAGATGGCGCCGCGCCCGCACAACTCCGGCCATTACACGGTCGATGCGTGCGCTACGAGCCAGTTCGAGCAGCAGGTGCGTGCGATGACGCGAATGCCGCTCGGCAACCCGCGCCAGCATTCGCCGGCCGCGATGCTGAACATCCTCGGCGACGTGTGGTTCCCGAACGGTGCGGCCGGCGTAGGTGCGGCGGCCGATGCCGTCACGCCGCCGTGGGACACGGTCGCGGCGATGCCGACCGCGCACCTGCACCTGTACGGCAAGGAAGAGGCGCGCATCGGCCGCAAGATGGGCCACGTGAACTTCACGGCCGAAACGCGCGACGAAGCCGTCGCCGCGGCCACCGCGTGCGCGCAGCTGCTGCGCGTGCCGCTCGACTGAGACGCCAGCCGATGTCCATCGATCTCCCGAACGCCGTGACGGCTGCTCAGATCGACGCGGCCGCCGCGTTGCTCGACGCGGGCCAGCTCGTCGCCTTTCCGACCGAAACCGTCTACGGGCTCGGCGGCGATGCGGCGAATCCCGAGGCCGTCGCGCGCATCTACGCGGCGAAGGGGCGGCCCGCGAATCATCCGGTGATCGTGCACCTGCCGCCGGGCGGCGATCCCGGCTACTGGGCCGACGATCTGCCGGCCGACGCGCAGGCGTTGATCGATGCGTTCTGGCCGGGCCCGCTGACGCTGATCCTGAAGCGCCACGGGCGCATCCCGGACGCCGTGAGCGGCGGCCAGGATTCGGTCGGGCTGCGCTGCCCGTCGCATCCGGTCGCACAGGCGCTGCTGGCCGCGTTCAGCGCGCGGCGCGGCGGGCATGGCGGCGTGGCTGCGCCGTCCGCGAACCGGTTCGGCCATGTAAGCCCGACCACCGCGCAGCATGTGCGCGACGAATTCGGCGACACCGTGCACGTGCTCGACGGCGGCGCATCGGAAGTCGGTATCGAATCGACGATTCTCGACCTGTCGCGCGGCTTCCCGGCGCTGCTGCGCCCGGGGCACGTGACGCCGCAGCAGATCGCCGCCGTGCTCGGTCGCGCGCCGCAACTGCCGGACGGCAGCGACGCGACCGCGCCGCGCGCGTCGGGCACGCTGAAGGCGCATTACGCGCCGCGCACGCCGCTCGCGCTGCTGCCGTTCGACGCGCTCGAGCCGTTGCTCGCGGCCGCGCAAACCGATGGCGAACGCGTCGCGCTGGTCGCCCGCGCGTCGCGCGCGGGGCAGTGGGCACAGGCCGACGGCGTGCATTTCGTCGCGGCGCCGGAAGATCCGTCCGCGTATGCGCGCGAGCTGTACGGAATGCTGCGTGCGCTCGACCGCGCGCAGGTCGCGCGCATCCTCGTCGAAAAGTTGCCGGAGACGGTCGAATGGATCGCGGTCAACGATCGGCTCGGCCGCGCCGCCGCAGCGTTCGAAGCGGCCGAATGACGAAGGCGCGCGGCTGACGCGACCGTCGCCGCGCCGGTTTCCCGCACATGAAAAAACGCCCGACCGGCAAACCGGTCGGGCGTTTTCGTTTGGGCGCGTGGCCGGCGGCTTACTTGCCGACGCCGGACTTCGCGATCTGCTGTTCGACGAACTGCGCGAACAGCGCATGCAGGCGCGTCGTCGGGTGGACCGTGTCGGCGAACATGTAGGTTTGATCCGCGTTCGCGACCGTGTAGGTCTGCGGCGAGCAGAACAGCGACGAGCCGAATGCGGTTGCGTTCGCGACGCCGTACTGCGTGGCGGCCTGGACCATCGCCTTCAGGTTGCAGGCGGTGTCGGTGTTCGACACGGCGAAGCCGTTCGCCTTGTAGTTCGCGAGGATGCCGTCCTGCCACGTGAACGTGTCGAGCAGCACGTACTTGGTCGTGTCGACCTTGAGTGCCTGCAGCGTCGCGGCGAGCGTGCCGTTGAACAGCATCGACAGTTGCGTGAGGGTCGTCTGCGAGCCGCCCTGGAGCGCGAGCGGCGTGCCGCCGATATCCGGCACGTTCGACACGAACACGTGCGTCGCGCCGGCGGCGACGATCTGCTGCACGATGCCCGCGAGCTGTTGCGCGGCGGCGCCGATGTTCTGCTGCAGCTGCGTCGGCGTGATCGCGCCGGCCTGCAGTGCCGCGACCTGGTAGAAGATGTCGTTCGCGCCGCCGTTCAGCAGCACGATCTGGCCGGCGTTGAAGCTGCCGTGCTGCGACACGTACTGCTTGACCTGGTCGGCGATCGGCGTCGTGGTCGCTTGCGCGTAATCGGGGTTCGGCACGCTGGCGTCCGCGTGGCCGATGCCCGGCTGCTGCGTCACGCGCGAGCCGCCCTGAGCGTAGCCGAGGCCGCCGGTGGCCTGCAGCGGAATGCCGAAGCCGCCCTGGTTCGCGGGCTGCAGCGTGTCGCCGTAGTACTGCGCGACGTTCTGCGTCCACACCTGGCCCGGGTTGGTCGTGAAGCGGCCGCCGCCGAAGCCGAGCTTGATCTGCGAGTAGGTGCCCGCGTCGGACAGGCTGTCGCCGAACGACACGACCTGCATTTTCACGCCCGACGGCGGCGTGTTCGATGCGCTGTTGTTGTTGTCGTCACCGCCGCCGCCGCACGCGGCGAGCAGCGCGAGCGCGGCGCCGGCGATCGCGAGCTGCGCGGTGCGCAGCATGCGCTGACGGGTGCGGGCGGGTGCGTGTTGTTGTGTCTGCATCGTTCGATCTCCTCGTAGATATGGCCTGATGTGTTTCTCATCTGCCGCGTGCCTGCTCGGTTCCGGGCTGCGCGGCGGCCGTTGGCTGAAACGGTTCATTGGTCTCGCGCGGCCACGAGCGGCACGGTGCGCGGATCGGGGTTCGCGGCCTCGGCAATCTGCGCATGATAAGCGCTCGCCCATTCGGGCGGGCCGAAAATCGCGCGCAGCTTGTTGCGCCAGCCGTCGACGCGCAACGCGTCGCCGGCCATCGACACCCACTCGTGGAACGTCGCGACGAGCGGGTTGTTCGAGCCGAGCCGCTCGACGATTCCGTACTGCGGCGGATCGTCGGGCGTTTCCTCGACATAGCTGCCGAACAGGCGATCCCAGATCACCAGGACGCCTGCGTAATTGCGGTCGATGTAGCGCGGGTTGCGCGCATGGTGCGCGCGGTGGATCGACGGCGTGTTCAGCACGTATTCGAGCCAGCCGAGCTTGCCGATCGCCTGCGTATGCACGAAGAACTGGAACGCGAGGTTGATCAGCACGATGCCGACGACCTGTTGCGGCGGAAAACCGGCGAACGCGAGCGGCAGCCAGAACACCCACATCCCCGCGACCGGGTACATCAGGCTCTGGCGGAACGCGGTCGAGAAATTCATCCGCTCGGACGAGTGGTGCACGACGTGCGCGGCCCACAGCCAGCGCACGCGATGGCTCGCGCGATGAAACACGTAGTAGAGGAAATCCTGCGCGACGAACAGCACCGCGAACGACAGCCAGCCGTCCTGCCACGTGAACACGCGATAGTGCTGGTAGCAGTACGCATAGACGGGGATCACGAACAGCCACGCGAGCTTGTCGGCGCCCTGGTGCATCAGCGCGAGCGCCGCGTTGCACAGTGTGTCGCGCCACGCATAGACAGCGTCCTGCGCACGGGTGCGGGCGAGGTGCCAGGCCTCCCACGCGATGCAGAGCAGGAAGACGGGCGCCAGCGCGAGCAGAAGCAATTCGACGTCGAATCGCATGGGCGTGTCTCCTTCTTTCCCCTGCAAGCCTTGAGGCCGGGCGTATGGCCCGTTGTAGATATCGGTCAGGCCAACAGCCTACGCAATCGCCAAGCGCTAGGCGAGGGGGCAGCGTAGAGGGTTCCCTCTGAGGACAGGGTTTTTACGGAAGCCGCGCGGCACGGGGGCGGGCGGTGCGGCCCTGTTTTGCGGGCGTGGGTGGCGCGCGGTGTGTCGCGCGCCGGTGGCGGCCGGCGTTTCAAACCGGGGAGGGCGGGATTCGGTGTGCGCAGGGGCCGGCAGGCGGCCCCTGCGGCGCGTCAGGGCGACACGTTGCGCGGCGGCGCCCGATGCCGAGGCGGGCCGACGCGCGCCGGCAGCAGGCCGCCGGCGTGCCTTATGTCACGGCGCGCGGCAACGTCAGTGCGCGCCGGCGTAGATCCACTCGAGCAGCGAGTCGTGCGCGGCGCGCGCGGCTTCCGCGTGATCGTTGTTGATGAAGCTCACGACGATGTAGCTCTGGCCGTCCGCACCGGCGACGTAGCCGGCGATCGCGCGCACGTCGCGCAGCGTGCCGGTCTTGATGTGCGCGTTGCCGAGCACGCCGGCGTTGGTGAGGCGGTTCTTCATCGTGCCGTCGATGCCGGCGATCGGCAGCGAATCGACGAACGCCTGCGCGACCGGGCTCGCGTTCGCGGCCTGCAGCAGCGCGGCGAGCGACAGCGCGCTCACATGTTCTTCGCGCGACAGGCCCGAGCCGTTCTCGAGCACGAGGTCGGGCATCGCGATGCCGTTCTTCTGCAGGAACGCCTGGATCACGCGGCTCGACTGCTCCGGCGTCGCGGGCGGCTTGCCGCTGACCGCCCCGATCGTCAGGAACAGGTTGCGCGCCATCACGTTGTTGCTGAACTTGTTGATGTCGTAGACGATGCTGCCGAGCACCGGGCTGTGATGCACGGCGAGGGGCCGCGCGGCGGTCGGCACCTTGCCCTCGCTCACCGGCCCGGCGATCGTGCCGCCGTCCTGCTGCCACAGCGCGAGGAAGCCGCGCGCGAAGAACGTCGTGTGATCGAGGATCGCGAGGTTGGTCGTGTGCGCGCCGCAGCGCAGCGGGTAGTCGCCCGCGAACGAGGCGGTCATGATCCCGCCGCCGGCCGTCAGCGTCGGGCGCGCGGCCGCGGCGGCCGCGCTGCACGAGCCCGAGCCTTCGACCAGCTGGTTGTCGATCGACAGGTCCGCGAGCGGCGGCAGCACGTCGACGGCCACCTTGCCGTCGTCGCCCGGCGTGACCGTGAACGACACGGCCTTGAATGCGTACAGCAGCGGATCGGGGCCGACGTTGTACGGCGCGCTCGCGTCGTCGTCGAACGACGGGAGATCGCGCGTCGAGGTCGCGAAGTAGCTCTTGTCGAGCACGAGGCCGCCGGCCACGCGCTTGACGCCGGCCTTGCGGAGCTTGTCGACGAGATCGATCAGCTCTTCCGGCACGAGCTTCGGATCGCCGGTGCCCTTGATGTACAGGTTGCCCTGCAGCGTGCCGTCCGGGTCGACGGTGCCGTCCGTGTAGGCGGTGGTGCGCCAGCGGTAGTCGGGGCCGAGGATCGACAGGCCCGAGAAGGTCGTCACGAGCTTCATCGTCGAGGCGGGCATCATCGGCCGGCTCGCATTCCACGCGATCAGCGGTTCGGGATCGCCGACGCGCTCGACGACGACGCTCATCGCCGACGCCGGCACCTTCGCGCGCTGCAGCGCGACGAGCACCGACGCCGGCAGGCCGGCCGCGCGTGCGGCCGGCGACACGACGGCCGTCTTGCGTGCTTCCTTGTGGGATTTCTTGCGGGCCTGCGCGGGCGGCGCGAAGGCGAGGGCCGTGCAGGTGGCGACGATGGCGGCCGCCTTCAGGCAGACGCGGGCACGGGGGGCGAACCGGGTGGAAAGATCGGAAATCGGCATGAGCGAATACGGGGGAAGCACGACGTTCGGGCAGGGCGCGCGCGGCGCCAAAGCGCACATTGTAGAGACAAGTCCGGACAGCCCCCTTGCAATCCGCCTTTCTGTTGCATTGCACGGTGCCGCGCGCCCGGTTCGCGGCGCTACAATGGTCGGCGTGTTTGACTCGCCCCATGGATGCCTGTCCCGATGCGGATTCTGCTTGTCGAAGATGATCGAATGATTGCCGAAGGCGTGCGCAAGGCGCTGCGCTCGGACGGCTTCGCAGTCGACTGGGTGCAGGACGGCGACGCCGCGCTGACGGCGCTCGGCGGCGAGACGTACGACCTGCTGCTGCTTGATCTCGGCCTGCCGAAGCGCGACGGCATCGACGTGCTGCGCACGCTGCGCGCACGCGGGCTGGCGCTGCCGGTGCTGATCGTCACCGCGCGCGACGCGGTGGCCGACCGCGTGAAGGGGCTCGACGCGGGCGCCGACGACTACCTCGTCAAGCCGTTCGACCTCGACGAACTGGGCGCGCGGATGCGCGCGCTGATCCGCCGCCAGGCCGGGCGCAGCGAATCGCTGATCCGCCACGGCGCGCTGACGCTCGATCCCGCTTCGCACCAGGTGACGCTCGACGGCGCGCCCGTCGCGCTGTCCGCGCGCGAATTCGCGCTGCTCGAGGCGCTGCTCGCGCGGCCCGGCGCGGTGCTGTCGAAGAGCCAGCTCGAGGAGAAGATGTACGGCTGGGGCGAGGAGATCGGCAGCAACACGGTCGAGGTCTACATCCACGCGTTGCGCAAGAAGCTCGGCTCGGACCTGATCCGCAACGTGCGCGGGCTCGGCTACATGGTCGTCAAGGAAAGCTGACGCGTGAGGTCGATTCGTCATCAATTGCTGATCTGGCTGCTCGCGATCGTCGTCGCGGGCGTGGGCCTCGCGGGCTGGCTCATCTACCGGCAGGCGCTCGCCGAAGCGAACGAACTGTTCGACTACCAGTTGCAGGAAATCGCCGCGGCGTTGCCGTCCGAGCCGTTCTCGCAGGTGTTCGGCTCGCGCACCAACGGCGACGAAGGCATCGTGATCCAGATCTGGAACCGCAACGGCGTGCTGATGTACTTCTCGCATCCGCGTGCGCCGATCGCGCCGCGCGCGGAGCTCGGGTTCTCGACCGAACGCACCGATCGCGGCGAATGGCGCGTGTACGGCGCGATCGTCGGCGACAACGTCGTGCAGCTCGCGCAGCCGCTGTCGGTGCGCAACCGGCTCGCGGCGAACGTCGCGCTGCGCACGCTGTGGCCGCTGATCGTGCTGTTGCCGTTCCTCGGCGCGGCCGTGTGGGTGATCGTCGGTCGCGGGCTCGCGCCGCTCGGCCGCGTGACGCGCGCGGTCGAGGCGCGCCGGCCGGAAGCGCTCGATGCGCTGCCCGATGGGCGCCTGCCGCTCGAGGTGCAGCCGCTCGTGCGCGCGCTGAACGGGCTGCTCGCGCGGCTGGCGGCCGCCCTCGACACGCAGAAGGCCTTCGTGGCCGATGCCGCGCACGAACTGCGTACACCGCTCGCGGCCGTGCAGATCCAGGCGCAGCTCGTCGCCCGGGCGAAGGACGACGCGTCGCGCCGCGAGGCGATCGCCGATCTCCAGGATGGCGTGTCGCGTGCGACGCGCCTCACCGAGCAACTGCTCGCGCTCGCCCGCGCCGAACCGGATGGCGCGACGATGCGCGAGCCGGTCGACCTGCAGGCGCTGCTCGCCGAATGCGTGGCCGCGCTTGCGCCGCTCGCGCAACGGCGCGACATCGATCTCGGCTTCGAGGAGACGCGCGCGGCGAGCGTCGTCGCGGACGTCGGCGCGCTGCGCGTGATGTTCGGCAACCTGCTCGACAACGCGGTGAAGTACACGCCGGACGGCGGCCGCATCGACGTATCGCTGACCCGCGACGCGGCCGGCCGCGCGTGCGTGCAGATCGGCGACAGCGGGCCCGGCATTCCGGCCGACGAGCGCGAACGCGTGTTCGACCGCTTCTACCGCGACAGCTCCGCGCGGGCGCGCACCGACGTGTCGGGCAGCGGGCTCGGTCTCGCGATCGTCAAGCGCGTGGCCGCGCAGCAGGGCGCGACGGTGTCGCTCGGCGACGCGGCCGCGGGTGGCCTGCTCGTCAGCGTCGTGTTTCGCGATGCCGAGATGCCGGCCGAGGCGCCGCAGCCGTCCGAATCCGTGTGAAGCACGACCCTGCGCGGGCGCCGGTAGCCGCTTAAGCCCCGCTTAAGGCTGATTAAGCCTCCTTTAAGTCAGGGTCGTTACGCTGCGTCCTAACAAAGAGGAGGTCCTACGATGAACACCCGATTCCTTGCGCGCGGCGCCGTCGCGGTCGCCGTGGCGGCCGCCCTGTCCGCCGGTTATGTCGCCGGCACCCACCGCGCCGATCCGCAGATCATCACGCCCGCGCAGGCCGCCGCATTGATGCCGGCCGAAGCGGCCGCGAAGACCGGCATCCCCGATTTCTCCGGGCTCGTCGAGACCTACGGCCCGGCGGTCGTGAACATCAGCGCGAAGCACGTCGTGAAGCAGGTGTCGCGGCGCGTGCCGCAGCCGCAACTGCCGATCGATCCGAGCGACCCGTTCTACCAGTTCTTCAAGCACTTCTACGGCCAGGTGCCGGGCATGGGCGGCGACGCGCAGCCGGACGACCAGCCGAGCGCGAGCCTCGGTTCCGGGTTCGTCATCAGCTCCGACGGGTACATCCTCACCAATGCGCACGTGATCGACGGCGCAAACGTCGTCACGGTCAAGCTGACCGACAAGCGCGAATACAAGGCGAAGGTCGTCGGCTCCGACAAGCAGTCCGATGTCGCGGTGCTGAAGATCGACGCGAGCGGCCTGCCGACCGTGAAGATCGGCGATCCGGCGCAGAGCAAGGTCGGCCAGTGGGTCGTCGCGATCGGTTCGCCGTACGGCTTCGACAACACGGTCACGTCGGGCATCATCAGCGCGAAGTCGCGCGCGCTGCCGGACGAGAACTACACGCCGTTCATCCAGACCGACGTGCCGGTGAACCCCGGCAACTCGGGCGGCCCGCTGTTCAACCTGCAGGGCGAGGTGATCGGCATCAACTCGATGATCTACTCGCAGACGGGCGGCTTCCAGGGCCTGTCGTTCGCGATCCCGATCAACGAGGCGATCAAGGTGAAGGACGAACTCGTGAAGACGGGCCACGTGAGCCGCGGCCGCCTCGGCGTCGCCGTGCAGGGGCTGAACCAGACGCTCGCGAGCTCGTTCGGGCTGCAGAAGCCGGACGGCGCGCTCGTCAGCTCGGTCGATGCCAACGGCCCGGCCGCGAAGGCCGGCCTGCAGCCGGGTGACGTGATCCTGTCGGTCAACGGCTCGCCGGTCGCCGATTCGACGTCGCTGCCCGCGCAGATCGCGAACCTGAAGCCGGGCTCGAAGGCCGACCTGCAGATCTGGCGCGACAAGTCGAAGAAGTCGATCAGCGTGACGCTCGGCGCGATGGCCGACGCGAAGCTCGCGTCGAACGATGGCGGGCCGGTCGAGCAGGGGCGCCTGGGCGTCGCGGTGCGTCCGCTGTCACCGCAGGAGCGCAGTGCCGCCAACCTGTCGCATGGCCTGATCGTGCAGCAGGCCGGCGGGCCGGCCGCCAACGCGGGTATCCAGCCCGGCGACGTGATCCTCGCGGTCAACGGCCGTCCGGTCACGAGCCCCGAGCAGTTGCGCGACGCGGTCAAGGGGGCGGGCAACAGTCTTGCTCTGCTGATCCAGCGCGATAATGCACAGATCTTCGTGCCGGTCGACCTGAGCTGACCGGCGACGGCCGACGGCCGGCCAGGCCGGCCGCGGCGGGCGCCGCCGCCGTACTGAAGGTGTGGCGCGGCGCCCTGTATGTGTTCCGACCCCAAGGAGAGAGCCATGCAATATCTACGCAACGTGTCCCGATTTGCCGTCGCCGCGGCGCTGGCCGCCGGCCTCGCAGCCGGAGCGACCGGCGCGTACGCGCAGTCGGACGGCTTGCCCGCCGCGCGCCAGCAGGGCGACGTCACCTTCGTGTCCGGCGGCGTCGGGCTGGACGAATCGACGGCGTTCCAGCGCAACGAGCCGAGTTGGCCGCTGGCGCTGCGGTTCACCGGCAAGGGCGGTGAGTTCCTGGCCGACGTCCACGTGCGGATCGTCGACAGCAAGGGTGCCGAAGTGCTGAAGACCGACGCGCGCGGGCCGTACATGCTCGTGAAGGTGCCGCCGGGCCGCTATACGGTGCAGGCGTCGTACCAGGGCAACGAGGAATCCCACGCCGTCACGGTCAGCGCGAAGGGCGGCGCGAAAACCGCCTTCCAGTGGAGCGCGCAGTAGCCCGCCGAGCGCGGCCCCGGCCGGGGTTGCGCATTCGGCTGCGGTTTCGCCCATAATGAAAGCCACGGCACTCGTGCCGTGGCTTTTTCGTTTCCTGAGTCCGGCCTGGCCGGGCCGCCCCAAGGAAAAACGATGTCCGACGCAGCCGACCCTCGTCTCGAAATCGTGCCGAACCGCCATCGCGTGCGCGTGATCCATCGCGGCATCACGTACGCCGATTCGCACGGCGCGTTGACCGTGCGCGAAACGGGCCTGCCGGACACCCACTACCTGCCGCGCAGCGACGTCAACATGCGCCGGCTCGTGAAGTCGGGCGTCACGTCGGCCTGCCCGTTCAGGGGCGAGGCCGTGCACTTCGACTTGCAGACCGAAGACGGCGTGATCGAGAACGCCGCATGGAGTTACGAGGCACCGAAGGCGGCCGCGTTGGCACTCGCGCACTACGTTGCCTTCGACGCCGCACGGATCGACAGTCTCGTCGAGACGTCCTGATGCGGCGCGTGTTCATCGGGGAGGCGTCATGGAACTGAACGACACGTTACGCATACCGCTCGCCCCGCCCGTCGTGCGGGAGGCATTCGAGGATCTCGCGTTGCTGCGCGCGAGCTTCGACCATTGCGAATCCTTCGTGAAGCTTGCGCATGGCGAGTTTGCGCTGACGATCACGGTGCCGCTCGGCCCGCTGCGCGCCCGCTACGACGTGCGCGCGCATGCGGCCGCGGAGCAGGGCGACGCGGAAGGGCAGCCGCGCCGCGTGCTCAACTTCAAGGCGCGGGCCGACGGGCTCGGCGCGCTGCGCGGCCAGGTCGAACTCGTGTTGATGCCGGATGACGATGCCAACGCCACGCGCATCGAGTATGTGGTCTGGGCGACGGCGAGCGGCCCGCTCACCGAGCTGCCGGGGCGGCAGATCGAAAATACGCTGCGCGAATGGACCGACGATTTCTTCCGTGAATTCTGCACGGTCGTGCAGGCGAAGCACGGTCTTGCACCGAATCGTGCACGCTCGGCCGTGCCACGGCGCCAGCACGTGTTCCTGCGGCCGGCGTCGCTGGTGGCCGCGACGAAGCGTGCGCTGCCGCCGCACCTTGGCGGTGCGCTGAGCGGGCGTGCCGCCAGCGCGCTCCCGCATCGCGGCGCCGGCACCGTGCCCGTGTGGGCGTGGGCCGCGATGATCGTCTTCGTCGCGCTGCTGCTGTACGCGGCGCGCTGGATCAACGGCGGCTGAGCGGCCGGACGGCTCCGCCGCGAGGCCTGCTCGCCGCGCGCGTTACCGCACGACCTCGGCGCCGGCTCCGGCGCCGCGAAATTCCCTTCGATACGCCGACGGCGACGTGCCGAGCGCGCCCGCGAAATGCTGGCGCAGCGACACGCTCGACCCGTAGCCGGCCGCCTGCGCGATCGCATCGATCGATTGCCCGGTGGTTTCCAGCAGATGCTGCGCGCGCGCGAGCCGCTCGGCCTGCAGCCATGCGGTGACGGTCGTGCCGGTCGCCTGACGGAAGTGGCGCGTGAACGTGCGCCGGCTCATCAGCACGCGTTCGGCGAGCGAATCGACGCTGTGTGCGGCGTCGAGGTGGGCGCGCACCCAGTCGAGCAGGTCCGCGAGCCGCGCATCGCGCGGGTGCGCGGCCACCGGCTGCGGCACGTACTGCGCCTGCCCGCCCTGCCGGTGCGGCGGGATCACGAGGCGGCGCGCGATCTGGTTCGCGGCGTCCGAGCCGAAGCGCAGCCGGACGACGTGCAGGCAGCAGTCGAGCCCGGCGGCCGTGCCGGCCGACGTCATCAGGTTGCCGTCGTCCACGTACAGCACGTCCGGATCGAGCTTCACGCGCGGAAAGCGTTGTGCGAAGTCGTCGGCCCACGCCCAGTGCGTGGTGGCCGGGCGGCCGTCGAGCAGGCCGGCCGCGGCGAGCACGTAGGCGCCGAGGCACAGCCCGACGAGCTGCGCGCCACGTGCGGCGGCCGTGCGGACGGCGTCGAGCAGCACGTCGGGCGGCGCTTCGTCCGGGTCGCGCCAAGCCGGCACGATGACGATGTCCGCGTCGTCGAGCCCATCGAGCCCGTACGGCGCGGTGATCGTGAAGCCGCCCGTCGTCGATAGCGGACCACGTTCGGCCGAGCAGACGCGGAACTCGAACGCGGGCGAGGCGGCCGCGTCGCGTTCCTTGCCGAATACGACCGACGGCACCGAGAGATGGAACGGGCTGATGCCGTCATACGCGATCACGGCAACGACGGTCGGAGCAGGCTGGGCGGTCCGGGTGGGCGAGGCGGCGGCGGTCATGGCGGGCTTCGGAGTGGCGATGGCCCGATTCTATCGAAGAATGGCTATCGGGCCACTGTCCCCGTGAGCGATGCGCGCCGACAATGCATCGCATCGCGCCGCTGGCCGTCCCGTTCCGGGGCGGGGCCGCGCCACCGCACCAGGAGCCCGTCATGTCGAACGCCGTCCCGCCTTCCGCTTCCCAAGCCGTTCCCCGTCGCGCACTGATCGTGATCGACGTCCAGAACGAATACGTGACGGGCAACCTGCCGATCGACTATCCGCCGCTCGACGTGTCGCTCGCGAACATCGGCCGCGCGATCGATGCCGCGCATGCGGCCGGCGTGCCGGTGATCGTGGTCCAGCACGTCGCACCGGCCGGCGCGCCGATCTTCGCGCCCGGCTCCGACGGCGTCGCGCTGCACGCGGTCGTTGCCGGCCGGCCGTATGCGCACCTGATCGAGAAGAAGCAAGCAAGCTCGTTCGCCGGAACCGACCTCGCCGCGTGGCTCGACGCGCACGGGATCGACACGCTCACGGTGGCCGGCTACATGACGCACAACTGCAACGCGTCGACGGTTTATCACGCGGCGCATGCGGGGCTGAATGTCGAGTACCTGAACGACGCGACGGGTGCGCTGCCGTACGAGAACGAAGCAGGCGCGGTAAGCGCCGAGGAGATTCACCGCACGTACGCGGTCGTGTTCCAGTCGAATTTCGCGGCCGTGATGTCGACCGACGCGTGGATCGCGGGACTGGCCGGTGCGCCGATGCCGACGCGCGATTCGGTCGTCGCGTCGAACCGGCGGGCCCGCGCGCAGCGCACGACGGCGGCCTGAAACGGAAGGGAGAGGGGGAGGGCGCGGGCAGCGCGTTGGCGCGGCCCGGCGCGCCGCCCGATGAAGCAAACCACCCCGCAAGCGCGCGCTCGTTGCGCGGTCAGTCGCCGTCCTTCAGCATCGCCGGGCTGAAGCGCAGCATGTCGAAGCAGCCGTCGACGAGCTTTTCCGCATGCTGCTCGGCGTCGATTTCGTCGGGCAGCATCAGCATGTCGCGCACGAAACCGCTGACGAGCGTGTGCAGCATCAGCGTCGCGCGCCACGTATCGAGCCGCTCGGGCAGCAGCTTGAGCCGCACGGCCCCCGCGAGATCGGCATCGATCGCGTGCAGCGCCTCGCTCATGCCCGCACGGTTGCGCTGGAGCAGCGGCTCCAGATCCGCGACGTACTCGCACTTCATGAACAGGATGCTGAACACGCGGCGCAACTGCGCGTCGCGCTGCACGCCGAGCAGGCACCAGATCAGGATCTGCCGGATCTTCTCGAGCGGATTGCCGCCCGGCGCGTCGAGCGGCATCCGCTTCAGCTCGTCGATCGGCAGAAACACGCGGTCGAACATCGCGTCGAACAGTTCGCTCTTGTTCGCGAAATGCCAGTAGATCGCACCGCGCGTCACGCCGGCGTGCTGGGCGATGTCCGCGAGCGACGTGTGCGACACGCCCTTCTCGAAGAACACGTGTTCGGCGGCGTCGAGAATGCGGTTACGCGTCTCGAGCGCCTCCTCCTTGGTACGTCTGACCATGTGCAGGCCTGATTGGAATGATCGTAGGTGAATATAGGGTCTGCAACCCTCTGCGCAGTCATATAGACTGGCTATGCTTGCGGCTGGTAACAATCTGTAAGACTGGACAGCGGGCGGGGCACAAACGGGCTTTTTACATACATTCATGAATGTATATACAATACCACCCTACGATCGAATGACCCAAGTGGCAATCAGTTAATATCCCACTCTGCTGATTCCCGCCCAAGTTCCAGTCCGCAGTGCGGGGCAACCTGTCGGCACGGAGGTTTCGTGCCGCTTGCTGTATCTGGCAGTCCAGTATTTCAGGTGTTCGATCTGCGCCGTGAGGCGCATCCGTGTCGCGCTCCCTCCGGTGGGGTGCGGCACTTATTCCATTGGTTATACACAGAGGTCGCTCCATGCGCGTCGAACGGGTTCCATACCGCTTAATCACTGTCGCGACGGCCGCCGTTTTCCTGGCCGCGTGCGGGAAAAAAGAATCGGCACCGCCGCCGCAAACGCCGGAAGTCGGCGTCGTCACCGTCCAACCGCAAGCCGTACCGGTCTTCAGCGAACTGCCGGGCCGCACCAGCGCATTCCTCGTCGCGCAGGTGCGCGCACGAGTCGACGGCATCGTGCTGCGTCGTGAATTCACCGAAGGCACCGACGTCAAGGCCGGCCAGCGCCTGTACAAGATCGATCCGGCGCCGTACATCGCCGCACTGAACAGCGCGAAGGCAACGCTCGCGAAGGCGCAGGCGAACCTCGTCACGCAGAACGCACTGGTCGCGCGCTACAAGGTGCTGGTGGCCGCGAACGCGGTCAGCAAGCAGGACTACGACAACGCGGTGGCCACGCAGGGCCAGGCCGCGGCGGACGTCGCGGCCGGCAAGGCGGCGGTCGATACCGCGCAGATCAACCTGGGCTATACCGACGTCGTGTCGCCGATCACCGGCCGTGTCGGCATTTCGCAAGTGACGCCGGGCGCCTACGTGCAGGCGAGCCAGGCGACGCTGATGTCGACGGTGCAGCAGCTCGATCCGGTGTACGTCGACCTCACGCAGTCGAGCCTCGAAGGCCTGAAGCTGCGCCAGGACGTGCAGAGCGGCCGCCTGAAGACGAGCGGCCCGGGCGCCGCGAAGGTGTCGCTGATCCTGGAAGACGGCAAGACCTACTCGGAAGCCGGCAAGCTGCAGTTCTCGGACGTGACGGTCGACCAGGCCACCGGCTCGGTGACGATCCGCGCGGTGTTCCCGAACCCGGGCCGCGTGCTGCTGCCGGGCATGTTCGTGCGCGCACGGATCGAGGAAGGCGTGAACGAGAACGCGTTCCTGGTGCCGCAGATCGGCGTCACGCATGACCAGAAGGGCCAGGCGATCGCGATGGTGGTGAACGCCAGCAACAAGGTCGAGCCGCGTCCGCTGAAGACCACCGGCATGCAGGGTCCGAACTGGATCGTCGAAGGCGGTCTGCAAGCGGGCGACCACGTGATCGTGCAGGGCGGCGAGAAGGTGCGTCCGGGTGCGACCGTGAAGTCGGTACCGGCACAGCTCGCACCGGCGGCCGCAGCCGCATCGGGCGCCGCCGCCACCGCCGCGCCGGCTGCCGCCGGTTCCGGCGCCGCTGCCGCTTCCGGTGCTGCCGCATCGGGCGCCGCGCCGGCGAGTGCTGCCGCTGCTTCGAGCGCGCAATAACAGGGAGCCTGTTTCATGGCAAAGTTTTTTATCGATCGCCCGATCTTCGCGTGGGTGATCGCCATCATCCTGATGCTGGCCGGGGTTGCGGCGATCTTCACGCTGCCGATCTCGCAGTATCCGACGATCGCGCCGCCCTCGATCCAGATCACCGCGAACTACCCGGGCGCTTCCGCGAAGACGGTGGAAGACACGGTGACGCAGGTGATCGAGCAGCAGATGAGCGGTCTCGACAACTTCCTGTACATGTCGTCGACCAGTGACGACTCGGGCAACGCGACGATCACGCTGACCTTCGCGCCGGGTACGAACGCCGACATCGCACAGGTCCAGGTGCAGAACAAGCTGTCGCTCGCGACGCCGATTCTGCCGCAGGTCGTGCAGCAGCTCGGTCTCTCGGTGACGAAGTCGAGCAGCAGCTTCCTGCTGGTGCTCGCCTTCAACTCCGAAGACGGCAGCATGAACAAGTACGACCTCGCGAACTTCGTGGCGTCGCACGTGAAGGACCCGATCAGCCGGTTGAACGGCGTCGGTACCGTCACGCTGTTCGGCTCGCAGTACGCGATGCGGGTCTGGCTCGATGCGACGCGCCTGACGAACTACGGCCTCACGCCGGTCGACGTGTCGACCGCGATCTCCGCACAGAACGTGCAGATCGCTGGCGGCCAGATCGGCGGCACGCCGTCCACGCCGGGCACGATGCTGCAGGCGACGATCACCGAATCGACGCTGCTGCAGACGCCCGAGCAGTTCGGCAACATCCTGCTGAAGGTCAACCAGGACGGCTCGCAGGTTCGCCTGAAGGATGTCGCGAAGCTCGAGCTTGGCGGTGAAAACTACAACTTCGACACCAAGTACAACGGTCAGCCGACCGCGGCACTCGGTATCCAGCTCGCGACCAACGCGAACGCGCTGGCGACCGCGAAGGCCGTGCGCGCGAAGATCGACGAACTGGCGCCGTTCTTCCCGCACGGCCTCGTCGTGAAGTACCCGTACGACACGACGCCGTTCGTGAAGCTGTCGATCGAGGAAGTGGTCAAGACGCTGCTCGAAGGTATCGTGCTGGTGTTCCTCGTGATGTATCTGTTCCTGCAGAACCTGCGGGCGACGATCATCCCGACGATCGCGGTGCCGGTCGTGTTGCTCGGCACGTTCGCGATCATGTCGATGGTGGGCTTCTCGATCAACACGCTGTCGATGTTCGGCCTCGTGCTCGCGATCGGCCTGCTGGTGGACGATGCGATCGTGGTGGTCGAGAACGTCGAGCGGGTGATGGCGGAAGAGGGCCTGTCACCGAAGGAGGCGACCCGCAAGGCGATGGGCCAGATCACCGGCGCACTCGTCGGCGTGGCGCTCGTGCTGTCGGCGGTGTTCGTGCCGGTGGCGTTCTCGGGTGGCTCGGTCGGCGCGATCTATCGTCAGTTCTCGCTGACGATCGTGTCGGCGATGGTGCTGTCGGTGCTCGTCGCGTTGATTCTGACGCCGGCCCTGTGCGCGACGATCCTCAAGCCGATCCCGCAAGGGCATCACGAAGAGAAGAAGGGCTTCTTCGGCTGGTTCAACCGCACGTTCAACAACAGCCGCGACAAGTATCACGTCGGCGTGCACCACGTGATCAAGCGCTCGGGCCGCTGGCTCATCATCTACCTCGTCGTGATCGTCGCGGTCGGCCTGCTGTTCGTGCGCCTGCCGAAGTCGTTCCTGCCGGATGAAGACCAGGGCCTGATGTTCGTGATCGTGCAGACGCCGTCGGGCTCGACGCAGGAAACGACCGCGAAGACGCTCGCGAACATTTCCGACTACCTGCTGAAGGACGAGAAGGAAATCGTCGAATCGGCGTTCACGGTCAACGGCTTCAGCTTTGCCGGCCGCGGCCAGAACTCCGGTCTCGTGTTCGTTCGCCTGAAGGACTACTCGCAGCGTCAGCATGCGAACCAGAAGGTGCAGGCGCTGATCGGCCGGATGTTCGGGCGCTACGCGGGCTACAAGGACGCGATCGTGATCCCGTTCAACCCGCCGTCGATTCCTGAACTCGGCACCGCTGCCGGCTTCGACTTCGAGCTGACGGACAACGCGGGTCTCGGCCACGATGCGCTGATGGCCGCACGTAACCAGCTGCTCGGGATGGCCTCGAAGGATCCGACGCTGCAGGGTGTGCGTCCGAACGGCCTGAACGATACGCCGCAGTACAAGGTCGACATCGATCGCGAGAAGGCGAACGCGCTCGGCGTGACGGCGGATGCGATCGACCAGACGTTCTCGATCGCCTGGGCGTCGAAGTACGTGAACAACTTCCTGGATACCGACGGCCGGATCAAGAAGGTCTACGTGCAGGCAGACGCACCGTTCCGGATGACGCCGGAAGACCTGAACATCTGGTACGTGCGCAACGGGTCGGGCGGGATGGTGCCGTTCAGTTCGTTCGCGACCGGTCACTGGACGTACGGTTCGCCGAAGCTCGAGCGCTACAACGGTGTGTCGGCGATGGAAATCCAGGGTCAGGCCGCACCGGGCAAGTCGACCGGTCAGGCGATGGCTGCGATGGAACAGATCGCGAAGAAGCTGCCGGTCGGTATCGGCTACTCGTGGACGGGCCTGTCGTTCCAGGAAATCCAGTCCGGTTCGCAGGCGCCGATCCTGTACGCGATCTCGATCCTCGTCGTGTTCCTGTGTCTCGCGGCGCTGTATGAAAGCTGGTCGATCCCGTTCTCGGTGATCATGGTGGTGCCGCTCGGCGTGATCGGTGCACTGCTTGCGGCAACGATGCGCGGCCTCGAGAACGACGTGTTCTTCCAGGTCGGCCTGCTGACGACCGTGGGCTTGTCCGCGAAGAACGCGATTCTGATCGTGGAGTTCGCGCGCGAACTGCAGATGACGGAGAAGATGGGGCCGATCGAGGCCGCGCTGGAAGCGGCGCGCCTGCGGTTGCGTCCGATCCTGATGACGTCGCTCGCGTTCATTCTCGGCGTGATGCCGCTCGCGATCAGCAACGGCGCGGGTTCGGCCAGCCAGCACGCAATCGGTACGGGCGTGATCGGCGGGATGATCACGGCGACGTTCCTCGCGATCTTCATGATCCCGATGTTCTTCGTGAAGATCCGCGCGATCTTCAGCGGCGAGAAGGAAGACGTCGACGAGGCGCTGCGCCTGGCTCAGGAGCACTCGCACCACGAAGAGAAGCCGGGCAACGGCGACGAAGGCAACAAGGGACAGTGATGATGCAAAAACACGCTTTGACTGCAATCGCGGTCGCGCTCTTTGCCACGGGCTGCACGATGGCGCCGCATTACAAGCGGCCCGACGCGCCCGTCGCGCAGGCGTACCCGGCCGGCGGCGTCTACGCGACGCAGCCGGGTGCGGCCGGCGCGCGCAGCGCGAACGGGCAAGCCGCAACCGCCATCGGCTGGCGCGAGTTCTTCGTCGATCCGCGCCTGCAGCGGCTGATCGAGATCGCGCTGAAAAACAACCGCGACCTGCGCGTGTCGGTGCTGAACATCGAGGCGGCGCGTGCGCAGTACCAGATCACGCGCGCCGGGTTGTTCCCGACGCTCGACGGTACGGGCACGGGCAATATCCAGCGCGTGCCGCAGGGTCTTTCGCAGACCGGCGCGCCGTACATCTCGCGCGCCTACAACGTCGGGCTGTCGGCGTCGTGGGAGCTCGACCTGTTCGGCCGCGTGCAGAGCCTGAAGGATCAGGCGCTCGCGCAGTACCTGTCGACGTCGTACGCGCGGCAGGCGTCGGAGATCTCGCTGGTGTCGCAGGTGGCGGATCAATACCTGACGCTGCTGTCGACCGACGATCTGTTGAAGGTCACGGAGAACACGCTGAAGACGGCGCAGGACTCGTACAACCTGACGAAGCTGCAGTTCGACAACGGCACGGGCTCCGAGCTCGAGCTGCGTCAGGCGCAGACGGTGGTCGAGCAGGCGCTGTCGAACCAGCAGGCGCAAGCACGGGCACGCGCGCAGGCGTTGAACGCGCTGGTGCTGCTGATCGGCGAGCCGCTGCCGGACGATCTGCCGGCGGGCATGCCGCTCGACGCGCAGAACCTGCTGACGGACGTGCCGGCCGGGTTGCCGTCGGATCTGCTCACGCGTCGTCCTGACGTGATGCAGGCCGAGCAGACGCTGCTGGCCGCGAACGCGAACATCGGCGCGGCGCGCGCGGCGTTCTTCCCGAAGATCTCGCTGACGGGCGCGTTCGGCACCGGCAGCCCGACGCTCGGCGGCCTGTTCAAGGCCGGCACGGCGGCATGGTCGTTCGCGCCGCAGATCGCGTTGCCGATCTTCGAAGGCGGCTCGAACATCGCGAACCTCGATCTTGCGCACGTGCAGAAGCGCATCGAGATCGCGAACTACGAGAAGGCGATCCAGACGGCGTTCCGCGAAGTGTCGGATGGCCTCGCCGCACGCGGCACGTACGACCAGCAGATCGCGGCGCTCGAGCGCAACGAGCACGCGCAGCAGCGACGCTTCGACCTGTCGGACCTGCGTTACAAGAACGGTGTCGACAGCTACCTGTCGGTGCTGACCGCGCAGACGGATCTGTATTCGGCGCAGCAGACGCTGATCAGCGCACGTCTGGCACGCTGGACGAACCTGGTGACCCTCTATCGAGCACTGGGCGGCGGCTGGATTCAGCGCGCCGGCGAAACGCCGCGCGCGCCGGATGCACCGGTCGACTACGACAAGGCGGCCGCTCCGGCGCCTGCGTCGGCAACGGCGACGAACGGGTAAGCGCAAGGAGGGGCCGGCGTGGTTTCGATCGCGCTTGTCCTTCGAACCGGCTGGTTGCAGAATCGAAAACGCCACGGACGAAAGTCCGTGGCGTTTTCTTTTGCGTAGTCGATTCGTGCGGCGCGAAGACGGTTGGGGTGACGATGCGCGTATCGGATTCCGGTGCCGCTTATTGCGCCGGACCAGCCATCCTGCTTGGCCAACCGGCATCATCGCGCCGCGCCCGCGGGCGACCCGCTTTCACGCGCCATAACCGGCTGTTCCGCCGTTCTACCATCCAGTTGTCCGCCTGTCCGAACGCCCGGCTGTCCGACCGATCATCGCGCAGCTTCCCGCTCCCGCAAAACAAAACGCCACGGCATGCCGTGGCGTTTTTCGTTACCGCTTACCGCTTCTCCGCGCCGTCGTCCGGCGCGAGGCGATCAGTGATGCACGTCGGCGGGGCGGCCATCGAAGTCGTGTCCGGCGCGGCGGATGTCGCAGCGCGCGTCCTTCTCGCCTTTCACGCCGTTGAACACGATGTTCAGGATCACGGCCGTCGCCGATGCCAGCAGGATGCCGCTGTGCAGGATCGGCGCGAGCGCGGGCGGCAGCTTCGAGAAGAAGTGCGGCGACACGACCGGCACGAGCCCCATGCCGACGCTCACGGCGACGATGAACAGGTTGTGCGTGTTGTTCACGAAGTCGACCTTCGACAGCACCTTGATGCCGTTCGCCGCCACCATCCCGAACATCACGATGCCCGCACCGCCGAGCACGAACGGCGGCACCGAGGCGACGACCTGCGCCATCTTCGGGAACAGGCCGAGCAGCACGAGGATCACGCCGCCGGTGGCGCACACGAAACGGCTCTTCACGCCCGTCACGCCGATCAGGCCGACGTTCTGCGAGAACGACGTATGCGGGAACGAGTTGAAGATGCCGCCGATCAGCGTGCCGAGGCCGTCGACGCGCAGGCCGCGCACGAGGCGCTCCTGGTTGACCGGACGATCGACCATGTCGCCGACCGCGAGGAACATGCCGGTCGATTCGATGAACGTGACGAACATCACCGTGACCATCGTCACGATCGACAGCGGGTCGAAGTGCGGCAGGCCGAAGTGGAACGGCATCACGAAGCCGACCCACGGTGCGTGCGCGACGCCGTCGGTATTCACGCGGCCGATCGCGAAGGCGATCGCGAAGCCGGCGACGATGCCGAGCAGCACCGAGATGTTCGCGATGAAGCCGCGGCCGTACTTGTTGATCAGCAGGATCAGCGTGAGCACGAGCAGCGACAGGCCGAGATAGACGGGGCTGCCGTATTCGGGGTTGCCGACGCCGCCGGCCGCCCAGTTGATGCCCACTTCCATCAGCGACAGCCCGATCACCGCGATCACGGTGCCGACGACGACGGGCGGGAAGAACCGCAACAGCTTGCCGATCGTCGGCGCGAGCACGATGCCGATGATGCCGGCCGCGATGGTCGAGCCGAAGATGTCGAGGATGCCGAGGCCGGGGTTGGTGCCGATCGCGATCATCGGGCCGACTGCCGCGAACGTGCAGCCCATGATGACGGGCAGGCGGATCCCGAAGATCCACAGGCCGAGCGTCTGGATCAGCGTGGCGATGCCGCACGAAAACAGATCGGCGCTGATCAGGAACGCGATCTGGTCTTTCGGCAGCTTGAGCGCGGCGCCGACGATAAGCGGCACGGCGACAGCGCCGGCGTACATGACGAGGACGTGCTGCAGGCCAAGCGTTACCAGCTTGCCGGTCGGCAGCACCTCATCGCACGGATGGACCGTGTTCGATTGCATCTGTCTCACTCCATGATCTTGTTTTCGGGGTGATACGAAATTATTCGGAATGAATCCATGCAACAAGAGTGCTGGGTTCTATTCCGTTCTTTGCTGGTTCGATATGCCATTTCGGCATGGAACAGGGTGTCGATCATCGGGAAACAGCCGCAGGAGTGAGGTTCCCCGGTTTTATAGCCCTTCAAAATAGCGCTGGCCCCCGTGTCAAATATAGGCCGCTTTATGGTGTGTATCGGGCGGCCGGCATAGTGGCAAAAAGTGCCTGGGAAAAATCGTGCCGGGTTAACCCGCGAACGGCTGCTTTTGCCCGCAAGGTGCAGCCGGGTGGAACCCGGCCGGCGGCCGCGTTTTCGGCCTGCCGCGGTAGCGGCAAAAAACGGGGCGCGCATCACGATCCCGTTATCATCGACATCCGTTCATTCGAATTCGCCCTCACGTCATGCGCCTGCTCGGAATCGACCTCGGCACCGGCTCCGTCAAACTCGTCACGCTCGATGCCGACGGCGTCGAGCGGGCGGTCGCGAGCGAACCTTATGCGCTGTCGTCGCCGCAGCCCGGCTGGGCGGAGATCGCGCCCGATACGTGGTGGCAGGCGCTCGTGCGCGCGGCCGCGCGGCTGCCGGCCGACGAGCGCGCGCAGGTGGCGGCGATCGGATTCTCGGGGCAGATGCACGGTGTCGTGCTGATCGACGCGGCCGGGCAGCCGGTGCTGCCCGCGCTGCTGTGGCCCGACACACGCGCGGTGCGCGAAGCGGAGGCGGGCGATTGGCACACGGACGGCTTGGCCGTCGCACCCAACCCCGTTGCACCGGGCATGGCCGGCCCGCTGTTGCGCTGGCTGGCCACGCATGAGCCCGAAGCGCTCCGCACCGCGCGCTGGGCCGTGCAGCCGAAGGACTGGTTGCGCATCGCGCTGGGCGGCGACGTCGCCGCCGACCCGAGCGATGCGTGCGCGACCGCGCTCGCGACGCCCGACGGTGAGTGGGATCTCGCGATGATCGACGCGCTCGGCTTGCCGGCCGACCGGTTCGCACCGGTGCTTCCATCGACGGCGCGCTGCGGCGCGCTCGGCGCGCAGGCGGCCGCAGCGCTTGGCCTGCCGGCCGGCGTGCCGCTGGCGACGGGCGCGGCCGACACCGCATGCGCGGCGCTCGGCAGCGGGCTCGCCGCCGCCGGCGACGCGCTGCTGACGACCGGCAGCGGCGGCCAGATCGTCGTGCTCGCGGATGCGCTGCCGCCCGCGCGACGCGGGCTGCATCGCTATCGTGCGGCGGCCGGAGGCGGCTATTACACGATGGCCGCGATGCAGAACGTCGGGCTCGCGCTCGAAGCCGTGCGCGGCTGGCTCGGCTACGCGCAGTGGGCCGATGCGTATGACGACGCGTTCGCCCATGCGGCATCGGAACGCCTGTGCTTCCTGCCGTACCTGACGGGCGAGCGTTCGCCGTGGATGAACCCCGACGCGCGCGGCGGCTGGCTCGGCCTCGGGCTCGGCGACACGCGCGGCGCGATGATGCGCGCCGCGTTCGAAGGTGTCGCGTTCGCGTTGCGCGCCGGGCTCGATGCGATCCGAGATGCCGAGCGCGGCGATCCGGTCGCGGTGCTGCGTCTCGCGGGCGGCGGCTCGGTCGATCCGCGCTGGCGCCAGCTGCTGGCCGATGCGCTCGGCGCGTCGCTCCACGCGATCGACTGCCCGAACGCCGCGACGCGCGGCGCCGCGCTGCTCGCGGGCGTCGCGATCGGGCACTGGCGGGAGGATGCGCTGCACGCGCTGGCGCCGGCCGCGTCGCCGGTTGCCGCGCCGCGCGACGATCGCGCGCTGGCCGCGCGCCACGCACGCTTCGTCGATCTGTATGCGCGAACGGATGCATGGTTCACGACGGGCGTTTAAACTCGAACACTTGTTCTTTTGCGCCAGCGATGACGCATCGTGGCAAGCCGGCGACCGTTTCCCGCACGCGATGCGCGGCGGGACCGGCCATCATGGCGAGCACGAGATTCTTTCGCCGTGCCGTGCGCGATGCCGCGCGGCACGGCTTCGACCGCTTTGCCTGGAACCCGGTGAAGCATGGAACCGGCGTCGGTGCTCGTGCACCCGCGCCGGCCGACATGAGCGCTGACGCGCCGACCCGGGCCGACCTCACACACAGACAGGAGTCACACGATGAAGACGAAAGCAGCGATTGCATGGAAGGCGGGCGCGCCGCTGACGATCGAGGAAGTCGATCTGGAAGGGCCGCGCGCCGGCGAAGTGCTGATCGAGGTGAAGGCGACGGGCATCTGTCACACCGACTACTACACCCTGTCGGGCGCCGATCCGGAAGGGATCTTCCCGGCGATCCTCGGCCATGAAGGTGCGGGCGTCGTGGTCGACGTCGGCCCCGGCGTCGGCACCCTGCGCAAGGGCGACCACGTGATTCCGCTCTACACGCCGGAATGCCGCGAGTGCAAGTTCTGCCTGTCGCGCAAGACCAACCTGTGCCAGAAGATCCGCGCGACGCAGGGCAAGGGGCTGATGCCCGACGCGACGTCGCGCTTCTCGCTCGACGGCAAGCCGCTGTTCCACTACATGGGCACGTCCACGTTCTCGAACTACATCGTCGTGCCGGAAATCGCGGTGGCGAAGGTGCGCGAGGACGCGCCGTTCGACAAGATCTGCTACATCGGCTGCGGCGTGACGACGGGCGTCGGCGCGGTCGTGTACTCGGCGAAGGTCGAGGCGGGCGCGAACGTCGTCGTGTTCGGCCTCGGCGGCATCGGCCTGAACGTGATCCAGGGCGCGAAGATGGTCGGCGCGGACAAGATCATCGGCGTCGACATCAACCCGAAGCGCGTCGAGCTCGCGAAGAAGTTCGGGATGACGCACTTCATCAACCCGAACGAAGTCGAGAACGTGGTCGACCACATCGTGCAGCTGACCGATGGCGGCGCCGACTACTCGTTCGAGTGCGTGGGCAACGTGAAGCTGATGCGCCAGGCGCTGGAGTGCACGCACAAGGGCTGGGGCCAGTCGTTCATCATCGGCGTGGCGGCAGCGGGCGAGGAAATCAGCACGCGTCCGTTCCAGCTCGTGACGGGCCGCGAGTGGAAGGGTTCGGCGTTCGGCGGCGCGCGCGGCCGCACCGACGTGCCGAAGATCGTCGACTGGTACATGGAAGGCAAGATCAACATCGACGACCTGATCACGCACACGCTGCCGCTCGAGCGGATCAACGAGGGCTTCGACCTGATGAAGGCCGGCGAGTCGATCCGCTCGGTCGTGCTGTACTGACCGGGAGCGCACCGCGATGCTCGAACTCGTTTCCTCGCATGCGTGCCACGGCGGCGAGCAGCGTTTCTACCGTCACGATTCGGCGGCCATCGGCCTGCCGATGAAGTTCTCGGTGTACCTGCCGCCGCAGGCCGCGCACGGCCGCGTGCCGGCGCTGTTCTATCTCGCGGGGCTCACGTGCACCGACGAGACGTTCGCGATCAAGGCCGGCGCGCAGCAATACGCGGCGCAGCACGGCCTCGCGCTCGTGATGCCCGATACGAGCCCGCGCGGCGCGGGCGTGCCGGGCGAGACCGATGCGTGGGACTTCGGCGTCGGCGCGGGCTTCTACGTCGATGCGACCGAGGCGCCGTGGTCCGCGCACTACCGGATGGAGTCGTACGTGACCGGCGAGCTGCGCGAGCTCGTCGCGGCCGAGCTGCCGATCGACGGCGCGCGGTTGGGGATCTTCGGCCACTCGATGGGCGGGCACGGTGCGCTGACGCTCGCGTTGCGCCATCCGGGCCTGTTCCGGTCGGTGTCGGCATTCGCGCCGATCGCCGCGCCGACGCGCTGCCCGTGGGGCGAGAAGGCGTTCTCGGGTTATCTGGGCGCCGATCGTGAAGCGTGGAAGGCGCACGACGCGAGCGAACTCGTCGCGCGCGCCGATGCGCCGAAGTTCGCGGACGGCATCCTCGTCGATCAGGGCCTTGCCGACCAGTTCCTCGCGAACCAGCTGAACCCCGACGTGTTCGAAGCCGCGTGCGCGAAGGCCGGCCAGCCGCTGACGCTGCGCCGCCATCCGGGCTACGACCACGGGTACTACTTCATCTCGACGTTCATCGCCGATCACATCGCGCATCACGCGCGCGTGCTCGCGCGATGAGCGGGAGCGGAAGCCGCTAGCGCACACGGCGGCACACGCCGCACCGCGCGATCGCGGGCGCATAAAAAAACGCCGGCGCTGCCCTCGGGCACGCCGGCGTTTTTTATTACCTACCTCGAGATGGTGATCTGCCGCGGGCCGCTCAGTGGCGCCGCAACAGGCTCGCGCCGTACACGAGCGCCGACAGCGCGGTGATCCAGAAGCTCGTCGGCCAGTCGGTGTGATACGCGAGCACGATGCCGAGCCACGCTTCGAACAACGCGAACAGCGCGGCGAGCAGCACGCCGGTCGACAGCCGCGTCGTCACGTTCTGCGCGGCGGCGGCCGGCCCGACCAGCAGCGTGAACACCAGCAGCACGCCGACGATCTGCGTCGCCGCGGCCACCGCGAGCGCGCACACCGCGAGGAACAGCATCGACACCGTGCGCAGCGACACGCCCTTGGCTTCGGCCAGTTCAGGCTGCAGCGACGCGAACAGCAGCGGCCGTGCGATCAGCGCGAGCGCGAGCAGGCTCACCGCGCCGATGCCGGCGAGCACCGCGAGCGTGTCGTGGCTCACCGCGAGCACGTTGCCGAACAGCAGTGCGGTGACCTGCGTCGCGAACGACGTATAGAAATGCAGGAACAGCAGGCCGAAGCCGAGCGCACCGGACAGGATCACGCCGATCGCGACGTCGCGGCCCGCGAGCTTCTCGCCGAGCGCGCCCATCCCGATGCCGGCCGCGAGCGTGAAGCCGACCATCCCCCAGATCGGCGAGATGCCGAGCAGCACCGCGCCCGTCGCGCCGGTGAAGCCGACGTGCGACAGCGCATGGCCGGCGAAGGTCTGCCCGCGCAGCACCAGGAAGTAGCCGACGATGCCCGCGAGCACCGCGACGATCCCCGACGCCGCGAAGGCGTTGATCATGAAGTCGTATTCAAACATCGTGCGAATGCCCGGGATGAGCGTGTCCGTGGTGGTGATGGCCGTGGCCGCCGCCACCGCCGTGCGAGTGACCGTCGTCGTCCTCGTGTTCGTGATCGTGCTTCTCGATCTCGACGTCGCCCGACATCACGAAGATCTTGCCGTTCACGCGCATCACGTCGATCGGCGAACCGTAGAGCCGCGACAGCACCGGCTTCGTGATCACCTCGTCGACGGTGCCGAGCGCGGCAACGCCGTTGCCGAGATACAGCACGCGGTCGAGCGCGTTCAGCAGCGGATTCAGTTCGTGCGCGGAGAACAGCACGGTGATGCCGAGCTCGCGCTGCACGTTACGCACGAGTTCGACCACGCCGCGCTGGTGGTTCGGGTCGAGGCTGATCAGCGGCTCGTCGAGCAGCAGCAGCTTCGGGTTGCCGAGCAGGCATTGCGCAAGCAGCAGGCGCTGCCGCTCGCCGCCGGACAGTTCCGACAGCGGCCGGCGCGCGAGCGTCGGGCCGCCGACGAGGTCGAGCACGCGGTCGACGTCGCGGCGCGTCGCCGCGTTCGTGTGCGGCAGCCCCCAGCGGTGGCCGTCGGCGGCCATCGCGACGAAGTCGTAGCCGCGCATCCGGCGGTTCGCGAGGCCGCTCCTGATCTGCGGCATGTAGCCGATCGACGCGTTGCCGCGCACGACCGGCACACCGCCGACGGACAGCGTGCCGGCCGACACGGGCACGAGGCCGAGCACCGCGCGCATCAGCGTCGTCTTGCCCGCGCCGTTCGGCCCGAGCACGCCGACGAATTCGCCGGGTTCGATCGAGAAGCTGACGTCGCGCAGGATCGTGCGTCCGCCCAGTTCGAGCGTGACGCGATCGACGGCGAGTGCGTGAGGAGTGGCGGTCATTTCGTTACGGAGTGTTTATTTCTTGCCGGCGGCCAGCGCCGCCGAGAGCGCATCGAGCTGGCCGGCCATCCATTGCTGGAAGGTCTTGCCGGCCGGTTGCGTCTCGGTGACGCTGACGGTCGGCACGCCGCCGTCGCGCGCGATCTTCAGCATGCGCTTGGTCATCGGTTCTTCGGCCTGGCTGTTGTAGATCAGCACGCGCACCTGCTTCTTGCGCAGGTCGTTCTCGAATGCGGCGACGTCCTGTGCGCTCGCCTCGGTGTCGTTCATCGTCGCGAGCTGGAAGCGCTGGTTGCGCATGTCGAGGCCGATCGCGTCGGACATGTAGCCGAACACGGGCTCGGTGGCCGTGACCGGTACGCCCTTGTACTGCGCGCGTAGCGCGGCGACCTTGTCGTCGACGGGCTTCAGCGACGCGACGAATTTCTGCAGGTTCGCGTCGTATTCGGCCTTGTTCGCGGGGTCGGCGCGGCCGAGCTCGGCCGCGATCGCGCGCGCGGCGGCCGGCATCGTCGCCGGGTCGTACCACAGGTGCGGGTTGTCACCGGCCTTCTTGCCGACCAGGTCGGCAACGACGATCGTCGCGCGCTTCGCCTGCTTCGACGCGCCGAGCAGCTTGCTCATCCACGGATCGTAGTTGGCGCCGTTGTAGATCACGACCTGCGCGTGCTGGAGCGCGCGGGCGGTCTTCGGGCTCGCTTCGAACAGGTGCGGATCCTGGTCCGGATTGCTGAGGATGCTGGTCACCGCGACATGGCTGCCGCCGATTTGCGACGCGACGTCGCCGTAGAAATTCTCGGCGGCCACGACGTTGACGGTCGCGGCCTGCGCGAACACGGGCGCCGCGAGCGACAGGGCCGCGACAGCGGCGGCGAGCCAGCGGACAGGCGACAAGGCACGCCGCGGCGCGCGCTTCAGGGCATTGGACATGGGACTCCTCGTTGGAAGGGGCGGCGCGTGCGCCGCACGAAACGCGTCAGCGTTGCACGGGCTTGTGCTTGCAGTGCCCGCACAGGCCGCTCAGCTCGACGACCTGGTGGTGGACTTCGAAACCGTGCGCGGGCTCGCTCGCGGACAACTGCTTCGCGAGGTCGCCGCCGGGGATCTCGACGGTATCGCCGCACGAGTCGCAGATCAGGAACTGGCCTTCGTGCGGCACGCCGATCTCGCAGCACGCGAAGAACGCGTTCTTCGATTCGATCCGGTGGATGAAGCCGTGCTCGACGAGGAAATCCAGTGCGCGGTAGACGGTCGTGGGCGGCACGCGGCCGCGCTGCGGCTCGAGCTCGGCGAGCAGGTCGTACGCGCCGATCGGGCGCTGCGCGGCCAGCACGCGTTCGTAGACCTGGCGGCGCAGCGGCGTCCACGCGAGCCCGTGCTCGGCGGCGAATGCGTCGGCCCGGGACAGCCGGGCGTCAATGGACGATGAGGTAGCCATGGCGTGAAGCAGCGCGATGAAACAAAGTACGGCGATGATATAACGTATCGCCGCGCCGTGCAGCGCGAAATCCCGCTTCCGTCCTCGCTCCGTCCCCTTCATCACCGATTCGACCGCGCCGCACCGTGGGCGCTACGCCTTGCCGGGCGTGCGCGGCGGGCCGCCACGCTGCGCCGTTGTGCCGCAGCGCGTCATAGAAAGCCGTCACGTTGCCTTGACAGCGCGAATCGCGTATCCGATCATTCGATCACCAACAGAGCAATTGATCGGTTGGCGAGCGTTCGCTCACCTCGCAACCGTCGACAAGCAGAACGAACCGGAGACAGCCAGTGAGACTGGAAGACAAGGTCGCGATCCTGACGGGCGCCGCAAGCGGCATCGGCGAGGCGGTCGCGCAACGCTATCTGGACGAGGGCGCACGCTGCGTGCTCGTCGACCTGAAGCCGGCAGGCGGCTCGCTCGCGCGGCTCATCGAGGCGAACCCCGGCCGTGCGGTGGCCGTCACCGCGGACGTCACGCGCCGCGACGACATCGAGCGGATCGTCACCACGACGGTCGAGCGCTTCGGCGGCGTCGACATCCTGTTCAACAACGCCGCGCTGTTCGACATGCGGCCGATCCTCGACGAATCGTGGGACGTGTTCGACCGGCTGTTCTCGGTCAACGTGAAAGGGCTCTTCTTCCTGATGCAGGCCGTCGCGCAGCGGATGGTGGAGCAGGGCCGTGGCGGCAAGATCATCAACATGTCGTCGCAGGCCGGGCGTCGTGGCGAGGCGCTCGTTTCGCACTACTGCGCGACCAAGGCCGCGGTGATCAGCTACACGCAGTCGGCCGCGCTCGCGCTCGCGCCGCACCGGATCAACGTGAACGGCATCGCGCCGGGCGTGGTCGACACGCCGATGTGGGAGCAGGTCGATGCGCTGTTCGCGCGCTACGAGAACCGGCCGCTCGGCGAAAAGAAGCGGCTGGTCGGTGAAGCCGTGCCGCTCGGCCGCATGGGCGTGCCGGGCGACCTGACGGGCGCCGCGCTGTTCCTCGCGTCGTCCGACGCCGATTACATCACCGCCCAGACGCTGAACGTCGACGGCGGCAACTGGATGAGCTGACGTGATGCCGCTCGCACGCGCCACCCGCCGGCCGGCCTGCGATGAGGCGGCCGCCCCGAACGTCGCGGCCGCCGTCGAACGAGGAGGGTTAGCCTGATGGCCGAGATCGTCGTGGCCGGCGAACTGCTCGCCGAATTCGTCGCCGCCGAGCGCGGCCAGGGTTTCGATACGCCGGGCCTGTTCGAGGGGCCGTTCCCGAGCGGCGCGCCGGCGATCTTCGCCGACCAGGCCGCGCGGCTCGGCGCGAGCGTCGCGTATGCGGGCTGCGTCGGTCGCGACGCATTCGGCGACGCGATCGTCGCGCGGCTCGAACGCGACGGTGTCGACGTCGCGCGCATCCGCCGCGTCGCGCGCCCGACCGGCACCGCGTTCGTCGCGTATCGCGACGATGGTTCGCGCAGCTTCGTGTTCACGCTGTCCACCAGTGCGGCCGCGTGCGTCGATGCGTCCGATGTCGATACCGCGATGTTCGACGGCTGCCGCTACTTCCACGTGATGGGTTCGTCGCTGACGAGCGAATCGGCGATCGCGGCCGTGCAGCGCGGCGTGATCGAGGCCGCGCGCGCCGGCGCCAAGGTGTCGTTCGATCCGAACGTGCGGCCCGAGATGCTGAGCTTTCGCCCGATGCGCGCGGCGCTCGACGAGATGCTCGCCGCGTGCCACCTGTTCCTGCCGAGCGAAGCCGACCTGCCGTTCTTCTGCGGGCCGCAGCCGGCCGAGCGCGCGATCGCGGGCCTGCTCGCGACCCATCCGCTGCTCGAGCGCGTCGTGCTGAAACGCGGCGCGCAAGGCAGCGTCGCGTTCGATCGCGCGCACCGTGCGCAAGCGCCGGCGTTCCAGGTCGACGAAGTCGATCCGACCGGCGCCGGCGACTGCTTCGGCGGCACGCTGGTCGCGAGCCTCGTCGCCGGCGTGCCGATCGACGTTGCGCTGCGTCGCGCGAACGCGGCCGGGGCGATCGCGGTCACGCGGCGCGGCCCGATGGACGGCAACAGCAGCGCGGCCGAAATCGACCGTTTCCTGACCGAACGAGGTATCGCATGTCCGGCCTGACGACCTTCGCCGAACGGTCGCGCACCGCGCACGCGGACGCCGTGCTGCGGATGATCTTCGACGCGAACCGCGCGGATGCGCAGCGCGGCATCTATGCGATCTGCAGCGCGCACCGGCTCGTGCTGGAGGCCGCGTGCGAAGCGGCGCGCGCGGACGGTTCGCCGCTGCTGATCGAGGCGACCTGCAATCAGGTCAACCATCTCGGCGGCTATACGGGCATGACGCCCGCCGATTTCCGCCGCGACGTCGACGCGATCGCACAGCGTTGCGGGCTGCCGCCGTCGGCGCTCGTGCTCGGCGGCGACCATCTCGGCCCGAACCCGTGGCGGCATCGCCGCGCGGCCGACGCGATGCGCGAAGCGTGTGCGATGGTCGCCGCGTACGTCGAAGCCGGCTTCGAAAAGATCCACCTCGATGCGAGCATGGCGTGCGCGGACGATCCGGCGCGGCTCGACGATCGCACGATTGCCGCGCGCGCGGCCGAGCTGTGCCGCGCGGCGGAAGACGCGGCGGCGCGCGCCGGCATCGCGCCCGTCTACGTGATCGGCACCGAGGTGCCGACGCCGGGCGGCGAAGTCAGCGGCAGCGGCGACGATGGCGACGCCGCGATCGCGCAGATCGCGGTCACGCGCAGCGACAGCATCGCGGCGACGCTCGACGCGCACCGCCACGCGTTCGCGGCAGCCGGGCTCGACGATGCGTGGACGCGCGTCGTCGCGATCGTCGCGCAGCCAGGGGTCGACTTCGACGATCGCCACGTGCTCGACTACGACAGCGCCAAG
This sequence comes from Burkholderia sp. AU33803, assembly GCF_002223095.1. Taxonomy (NCBI): domain Bacteria; kingdom Pseudomonadati; phylum Pseudomonadota; class Betaproteobacteria; order Burkholderiales; family Burkholderiaceae; genus Burkholderia; species Burkholderia sp. AU33803. Next base: position 407,808 of record NZ_NKFJ01000005.1, on the reverse strand, counting down.
GCCGCGTCGCTCGGCGCGAGTATCCTGCAGACACCGGGCCTCGTGTTCGAGGCGCATTCGACCGACTACCAGACCGAGGGTGCGCTCGCCGCGCTCGTGCGCGACCACTTCGCGGTGCTGAAGGTCGGCCCCGCGCTGACGTTCGCGCTGCGCGAGGCGCTGTTCGCGCTGACCTTCATCGAGGACGCATTGATCGACGACGTCGCGCAGCGCTCGCGGTTGCGCGACGTGGTCGATGCCGCGATGCGCGCGCAGCCGGAGCACTGGGCACCGTACTACCGCGGCGACGAAACCGCGCAGCGGCTCGCGCGCCAGTTCAGCTACAGCGACCGGATCCGCTACTACTGGCTGCAGCCGGCCGTCGCGGCCGCGGTCGAGCAACTGTTCGACAACCTCGCGCGGCAGCCGGTGCCGGAAACGCTCGTCGCGCAGTGGTTGCCGGACGTGTACGCGGCCTGCCGCGCGGGCGGCCTCGCGAAAGAGCCGCGTGCGTGGGTGCGCCACCGGATACGCGACGTGATCGCGCACTATGCGCGCGCGTGCGGAATGCAGCGGCCGGCGTGACGGGCCGCGAAGGAAACGCAGTACCGACGACACTTCGAACAAACACAGGAGACATGCCATGCAACGAAAGATGCTCGACGCCGCCGCACGCTGCTTCGCCGGAGCCGCGCTCGCGACGGCGGCCTGCGCCGCGTCCGCCGGCACGCTGACGATCGCGACGCTGAACAATCCCGACATGATCGAGCTGAAGAAGCTGTCGCCGGCCTTCGAGAAGGCGAACCCGGACATCAAGCTGAACTGGGTGATCCTCGAGGAGAACGTGCTGCGCCAGCGCGCGACGACCGACATCACGACCGGCAGCGGCCAGTTCGACGTGATGGCGATCGGTACCTACGAGACGCCGCAGTGGGGCAAGCGCGGCTGGCTCGCGCCGATGACGGGCCTGCCCGCCGACTACGACCTGAACGACATCGTGAAGACCGCGCGCGACAGCCTGTCGTACAACGGTCAGCTGTACGCGCTGCCGTTCTACGTCGAGAGCTCGATGACGTTCTACCGCAAGGACCTGTTCGCGGCGAAGGGGCTGAAGATGCCCGACCAGCCGACCTACGACCAGATCGCCGAATTCGCGGACAAGCTCACCGACAAGGCGAAGGGCACCTACGGGATCTGCCTGCGCGGCAAGGCGGGGTGGGGCGAGAACATGGCGTACGTGTCGACGGTCGTGAACACGTACGGGGGGCGCTGGTTCGACGAGAACTGGAACGCGCAGCTGACGTCGCCGGAATGGAAGAAGGCGATCAATTTCTACGTGAACCTGCTGAAGAAGAACGGCCCGCCGGGCGCGAGCTCGAACGGCTTCAACGAGAACCTGACGCTGACCGCATCGGGCAAGTGCGCGATGTGGATCGACGCGACGGTCGCGGCCGGCATGCTCTATAACAAACAGCAATCGCAGGTGGCCGACAAGATCGGCTTCGCGGCCGCGCCGGTCGCCGCCACGCCGAAGGGTTCGCACTGGCTGTGGGCCTGGGCGCTGGCCGTGCCGAAGACGTCGAAGCAGCAGGACGCCGCGCGCAAGTTCATCGCGTGGGCGACGTCGAAGCAGTACATCGAGATGGTCGGCAAGGACGAAGGCTGGGCGTCGGTGCCGCCGGGCACGCGCACGTCGACCTATCAGCGCGCCGAGTACAAGGCCGCCGCGCCGTTCTCGGACTTCGTGCTGAAGGCGATCGAGACGGCCGACCCGAACGATCCGTCGCTGAAGAAGGTGCCGTACACGGGCGTGCAGTACGTCGGGATTCCTGAATTCCAGTCGTTCGGCACGGTGGTCGGCCAGTCGATCGCGGGTGCGGTGGCCGGCCAGATGACGGTCGACCAGGCGCTGGCTGCCGGGCAGGCCGCCGCCGACCGCGCGGTGCGGCAGGCTGGCTACAAGAAGTAACGCGGCCCGCACCGTGCGCGGTGGCGCACGGTGCGCGTCGTCGAAGCTGACAGGCGGGCAGGCTTTCGCGCCCGCGCATCAACCGGAGGGACTCCGATCATGCGTCACCTGCGTCTTCCCCTGAGCCACGCCCACGCGCCGTCGGTCGGCGACGCGTCGTCGCCGCCCGGCGCGCCGCGCCGCGCGCGCGGCGGTGCGAGCTGGCTCGTCTCGCCGTCCGTCGCGGTGCTGCTGCTGTGGATGTCGATTCCGCTCGCGATGACGATCTGGTATTCGTTCTCGCGCTACAACCTGCTGAACCCGGACGTGAAGGGCTTCGCCGGGTTCGACAACTACCGCTTCCTCGCGACCGATCCGTCGTTCCTGCCCGCGATCTGGCACACGCTCGTGCTGATCGGCGCGGTGCTCGCGATCACGGTGATCGGCGGCGTGCTGATGTCGGTGCTGTTCGACCGCAAGTTCTACGGGCAGGGCGTCGCACGCCTGCTCGCGATCGCGCCGTTCTTCGTGATGCCGACGGTGTCCGCGCTGATCTGGAAGAACATGATCCTGCACCCGGTGTACGGGCTCGTCGCGAACGCGATGCGCGCGCTCGGGATGACGCCGATCGACTGGTTCGCCGATTACCCGCTTACCGCCGTGATCATCATCGTCGCGTGGCAGTGGCTGCCGTTCGCGTTCCTGATCCTGTTCACCGCGATCCAGTCGCTCGACCAGGAGCAGAAGGAAGCGGCACGGATCGACGGCGCCGGCCCGATCGCGATGTTCTTTTACATCACGCTGCCGCACCTGAAGCGCGCGATCGCCGTGGTCGTGATGATGGAGACGATCTTCCTGCTGTCGATCTTCGCGGAGATCTACACGACGACGGGCGGCGGCCCCGGCAACGCGACGACCAACCTGTCGTACCTGATCTACGCGCTCGGCCTGCAGCAGTTCGACGTCGGCCTCGCGTCCGCGGGCGGCATCATCGCCGTGGTGGTCGCGAACGTCGTGTCGTTCTTCCTCGTGCGGATGCTCGCGCGCAACCTGAAGGGAGAGTACGAGAAATGAGCGACCTGACCTTCGAAGGCCGGCGCGTGCCGGCCGTGTTCGACCTCGTGCGGCGCGCGCTGCCCGGCACGCTCGCGTGGCTGATCGCGCTGCTGCTGTTCTTCCCGATCTTCTGGATGGCGATCACGGCGTTCAAGACCGAGCAGCAGGCGTATGCGTCGTCGCTGTTCTTCATCCCGACGCTCGACAGCTTCCGCGAGGTGTTCGCGCGCAGCAACTACTTCGCGTTCGCGTGGAACTCGGTGCTGATCTCGGCGGGCGTCACGGTGATCTCGCTGCTGTTCGCGGTGCCGGCCGCGTACGCGATGGCGTTCTTCCCGAACCATCGCACGCAGAAGGTGCTGCTGTGGATGCTGTCGACGAAGATGATGCCGTCGGTCGGCGTGCTCGTGCCGATCTACCTGCTGTGGAAGAACGCGGGGCTGCTCGATACCGTGTCGGGCCTCGTGATCGTCTACACGCTGATCAACCTGCCGATCGCGGTGTGGATGACCTTCACGTACTTCAACGAGATCCCGAAGGACATCCTCGAAGCGGGGCGGATCGACGGCGCGTCGACGTGGCAGGAGATCGTCTACCTGCTGATGCCGATGGCGCTGCCGGGGCTCGCGTCCACTGCGCTGCTGCTCGTGATCCTGTCGTGGAACGAGGCGTTCTGGAGCATCAACCTGTCGAGCTCGAACGCGGCGCCGCTGACCGTGTTCATCGCGTCGTACTCGAGCCCCGAGGGGCTGTTCTGGGCGAAGCTGTCCGCGGCGTCGCTGCTCGCGGTCGCGCCGATCCTGATCGTCGGCTGGCTGTCGCAGAAGCAGCTCGTGCGCGGGCTCACGTTCGGAGCCGTCAAATGACCGCGACGAACGTCCTGATCTGCGATTGCGACGGCGTGCTGATCGACAGCGAGGCGGTGGCGGCCGACGTGCTCGTGCGCGAACTCGATGCCCGCTGGCCGGGTGTCGATGCGCGGCCGGCCGTGATGCCGCTGCTCGGGCTGCGCATCGAGCGCGTGCTGGCCGGCGCGAGCGACGCGCTCGGCCGCACGCTGTCGAACGACGACGTCGCCGAGATCCGCGCGGCGGTCGAGGCGGCGGCCGTCAAGGCGCCGATGGTCGACGGCATCGATGCGGCGCTGGCCGCGATCGAGCTGACGACGGCCTGCGCGAGCAACAGCTACCGCGCGTACGTCGAGGCGGCGCTCGCCCGCACGGGCCTCGCGCGCTTCTTCGGCGACCGGCTGTTCTGCGCGGACGCCGTCGCGCGGCCGAAGCCGGCGCCCGACGTGTATCTCGCGGCGGCGCGCACGCTCGGCGTCACGCCGGCCCAGTGCCTCGTGGTCGAGGACAGCGTGACCGGCATCACCGCGGCCGCCGCGGCCGGCATGACGGTGCTCGGCTTCGTCGGCGGCGGGCATGCGTCGGCCGCGCAGATCGACGCGCTGCGCGGCATCGGCGCGCGGCATGTGTTCGACGACATGCACGAGCTGCCCGGCTACGTCGCGCGCTGGCAGGCGACCGGCGCGGTGCTGCCGAACTAGCCACCCCGAATGATTGCGCGCCGCGTTCGACGCGGCGCATCACGAACGAACGGAGACAGATCATGGCAAGCGTGCTCCTGCGCAACATCGCGAAGCGCTACGACGACACCGAAGTGCTGCGCAACGTGAACCTCGACATCGCCGACGGCGAATTCGTCGTGTTCGTCGGCCCGAGCGGCTGCGGCAAATCCACGCTGATGCGGATGATCGCCGGCCTCGAGGATATTTCGAGCGGCGACCTGGTGATCGACGGCGCGAAGGTCAACGACGTGCCGAGCGCGAAGCGCGGCATCGCGATGGTGTTCCAGTCGTATGCGCTCTACCCGCACATGACGCTGTACGACAACATGGCGTTCGGCCTGAAGCTCGCGGGCGCGAAGAAGCCGGAGATCGACCAGGCCGTGAAGCAGGCCGCGAAGATCCTGCACATCGACCACCTGCTCGACCGCAAGCCGAAGCAGCTGTCGGGCGGCCAGCGGCAGCGCGTCGCGATCGGCCGCGCGATCACGCGCAAGCCGAAGGTGTTCCTGTTCGACGAGCCGCTGTCGAACCTCGACGCGGCGCTGCGCGTGAAGATGCGGCTGGAGTTCGCGCGGCTGCACGACGAGCTGAAGACGACGATGATCTACGTGACGCACGACCAGGTCGAGGCGATGACGCTCGCCGACAAGATCGTCGTGCTGTCGGGCGGCGCGGTGCAGCAGGTCGGGACGCCGAACGAGCTGTACCACGCGCCGGCGAACCAGTTCGTCGCGGGCTTCATCGGCTCGCCGAAGATGAACTTCCTGAAGGGCACCGTCGAAGCGGTCGACGCGGGCGGCGTGCTCGTGCGTTTCGACAGCGGCGAGACGCAGCGCGTCGCGGTCGACGCGGCGGGCTTGCAGCGCGGTGCGGCGGTGACGGTCGGCGTGCGGCCCGAGCATCTGCTGGTCGATGCGGCGGCGGCGGGCGTCGCTGCGCGGACGATGGCTGTCGAGTCGCTCGGCGATGCTGCGTATCTGTACGCGGAGTCGGCCGTCGCGCCGGACGGGCTGATCGCGCGGATTCCACCGCTCGACACGTACCGCACCGGCGAGGCGCTGCATGTGCACGCGCAAGCTGAGCACTGCCACCTGTTCGACGAGCACGGGCAGGCGTTCCGGCGGTTGAGCGTGCACGCGAAGGCGGCGTGACGCGTCGGCACGTGCGCCTGCGGTGCTCAGAGGCGCAGGTGCTCGGCCACGTAGTCGACGAACGCGCGCAGCTTCGGCGTCGGGTGGCGGCCTGACGGCCACAGCACGTAGAACGGCGTGCGGCTCTCGACGTGTTCGTCGAGCACCGTGCGCAGCGTGCCGTGGGCCAGCGCGTCGTGGACGAAAAACTCCGGCAGGCAGGCGATGCCGAGCCCGCGCAGCGCGAAGCACAGCCGTGTTTCCGCGTTGTTGCTGACCATCGATATCGGCACTTCCGGCGGCGTGCCGGCGCGCGATGCGCGCAACGGCCAGATCTCGAGCCGGCCGCTGCTGGGAAAGCGGTAGTGCAGGCAGCGGTGCCGCGCGAGATCGGCCGGTGTGCGTGGCGCGCCGTGCCGTTCGAGATAGTCGGGCGACGCGACGAGGTGCTGGCGGAAATGGCCGAGCAGCCGCGACGACAGCCGCGAATCCGACGGCTGGCCGGTGCGCAGCACCGCGTCGAACCCTTCGTCGACCACGTCGACGAGCCGGTCGCTGAAATCGATGTCGAGCTCGATCTCCGGATACGCGGCCATGAAATCGGCGAGCACCGGCAGCAGCAGTGTGCCGATCGCCGGCAGGCTCACGCGCAAGCGCCCGCGCGGCGCTTCGGCGCTGTGCGTCAGTTCCTGCTCGGCCGCGTCGATCTCCGCGATCACGCGCCGGCACCGTTCGAGAAAGCGCGCGCCTTCGGCCGTCAGCGTAATGCTGCGCGTGCTGCGGTGAAAGAGTCGCACGTTCAGGCGCGCCTCGAGCCGCGCGATGCGCTTGCCGATCGCCGACGCCGATAACCCGAGCGCGCGGCCGGCCGCGACGAAGCTGCGCGTTTCCGCGACCTGGACGAACACGACAAAGCCGCCGAGATTTTCCATGCGAGTTCCCGATTGCGGACGCTGGCGTCCGGATTGTCCGGAACTCTACCCCGGTTTTTCTTCCTGCGCCGGCTCCCTACGATGGGCGTTCCTTCATCGTTCGAGGTCACGCCATGTCATTCCTGCCTGTCACCGCCCGTCGCATCGATGCCGGGAGCGCGTCATGAGCGACTGCCCGTCGATGGACGGCCGGGTTGCCGGCCAGCCGCTGCAGGCGGCGCAGCGCCTGCCGGTCGCGAACCTGCTGGCGCTCGCGACGGCCGGCTTCATCACGATCCTCACCGAAGCGCTGCCGGCCGGCCTGCTGCCGCTGATGAGCGCCGACCTGCGCGTGACCGAGGCGCTGATCGGCCAACTGGTGACCGTCTACGCGCTCGGCTCGATCGTCGCGGCGATTCCGCTCGTCGCCGCGACGCGGGCGGTGCGCCGGCGCCGGCTGCTGCTTGCTGCGCTCGCCGGCTTCGTCGTATCGAATGCGCTGACTGCCGCGTCGCCGTACTACGCGCTCACGCTGGCCGCGCGCTTCGTCGCCGGGATGTCGGCCGGGCTGCTGTGGGCGCTGCTGGCCGGCTACGCGAGCCGGCTGGTCGACCCGTCGCTGCGCGGCCGCGCGATCGCGGTTGCGATGCTCGGCATACCGACGGCGATGTCGATCGGCATTCCGGCCGGTACCGCGCTCGGTGCGATGTTCGGCTGGCGCATCGCGTTCGCGGGGATCACGGTCGCGGCGCTCGTGTTGATCGGCTGGATCCGCCTACGCGTGCCCGACTATCCGGGCCAGCAGGCCGGCGCACGCGAGCCGGTGCTCGGCGTGATGACGCTGCCCGGCGTGCGGCCGGTGCTGACCGTGATGTTCGCGTACGTGCTTGCGCACAACATGCTGTACACGTATGTCGCGCCGTTCCTCGCAGGCGTGCGGATGGGCGCGCAGGTCGACGTGGTGCTGTTCGTGTTCGGCATCGCGTCGCTGGTCGGCATCGCGCTGACGGGCGCGTGGATCGGCGCCGCGCAGCGCCGGCTGACGCTCGCCAGCATCGCGCTGTTCGCGATCGCCGCGGCGATGCTCGGCGCCGGCTCCGGCATGGCGATCGTCTATGCGGGCGTCGCGCTGTGGGGGCTCGCGTTCGGCGGTGCGCCCACGCTGTTCCAGACCGCCGCCGCGAACGCGGCGGGGGAGGCGGCCGACGTCGCGCAGTCGATGCTCGTGACGGTGTGGAACCTCGCGATCGCGGGCGGCGGCATCGCGGGCGGGATGCTGCTCGGTGCGACGGGCGCCGGTGCGATTCCGTGGGTGCTCGTCGTGCTGCTGGCGGCCGCGTGGGTCGGCGCGTGGCGTGCGCGCCGGCATGCATTTCCGGCGCCGCACGCGGCCTGAGCATTCGACGGCCGCGCGCGGTGCGCCGTGCGCGGCTTCCGCGTCAGGCCGCTTACGCGTCGAGCGCGGCGCGTGCGCAGGTTTCGTCGGTGACGAGCCCCGACAGCCAGCCGCCGCGCAAGGCGGCGATCACCGCGTCGCGTTTCTTCGGGCCGCCGGCGAATGCGATCGTCGGGCGCTTCGGCGGCGTGGCGAGCGCGACGCTCGTCACGCGCGCGCTCGTCGATACGGCGATCTGGGTGCCCTGCGCGTCGATCGGCACGCCGAGCAGCTCGGCGACCGCGCCGAGCGCGGTCATCTCGTCGCGCTCCTGTTCGGTGATGAAGCCGTCTTCGTAGAGCGGGCAGTGCGGGCCGATGTTGCCGATCCCGACGAACGCGACATCGGCCTTGCCCGACAGTGCCTCGACGATCCGGTACAGCCGGTGATTGCACCACTGCGCGCGCTCGGCGTCGCTGTCGGCGAACAGCGGCGCGGGCAGCAGGAAGTGCTTGCTGCCGGTTTTTTCGGAGATGTACTGCGCGACGTCGTAGCGGTTCGACGAGCCGTCGGCGGCGATCGCGCCGACCATCGACACGAGCCGGTGCTGCGGGCGGTCGATCTGCGCGATCTGCGCGACCGCGGCCTTCAGCGTCCGGCCGCTGCTGACCGCGATCACCATCGGCCGCGTTTCGTTCAGGTAGCGCTCCATCACCTGCGCACCGGCGACCGCGAGCTTGCGGTCGATCGCGTCCGGCGCATCGGCATCGACGGGCACGACTTCGCACATCGCGAGGCCGTAGCGTTTCGACAGCTGCGCGCCGAGATCGAGACAGTCGGCGAGCTGGTGGTCGACGCGCACGCGGATCAGGTTCTTCTCGACCGCGAACGCCACGAGACGCTGCGCGACCGGGCGCGACACCTGCAGCTTTTCCGCGATTTCGTTCTGCGTGTCGCCCGCGACGTAGTAGAGCCACGCGGCACGCGTGGCGAGATCGAGTTTTTCTGAGGACTTGGACACGATAGCGATTCGGTTCGGATCTGGGGGGGCCGCCCGGCGGGCCGCCCCGCGGGCCTGTGGGCCGCATGGCGGCATCCACTGTACCGCATGTCGCGCACGCGGCCGACGGCCGCCACGCGCGGCGTGCGGCGCTTATGCGAGCCGTGCGCGCGACGGTTCGTACAGCGGCTGCACGTGACGGTACAGCGCGCGGAACGCCTCGAGGCGTTCGCGCAGCAGCGCATGGCGGGCGGCATCGGGCGTGTATTCGGCGCGCACCGGCGGCTTGGTCAGCACCGCATGCGGATCGCCGCCGACGGCCAGCCAGCCGAGCCGTGCCGCGCCGAGCGCCGCGCCGGTTTCGCCGCCGCCGTGCTGGCGCGTGCGCACGTTCAGCGCGTCGGCGATCAGCTGCGCCCAGAACGCGCTGCGCGCGCCGCCGCCGATCAGCGACAGCTGGTCGGTTTCGACGCCGGCCGCATGCAGCGCGTCGAGACCGTCGGCGAGGCCGAGCGTCACGCCTTCGAGCACCGCATAGCCGAGGTGCGCGCGTTCGGTCGCATGCGTCATTCCGAAGAACACGCCTTGCGCGTACGGGTCGTTGTGCGGCGTGCGCTCGCCGGACAGGTAGGGCAGGAACAGCGGGGCCGTCGCGAGCGCGTCGGCGTCGAGCGTTTCGATTTCCGCGAGCAGTGCGGGCTCGTCGGTGCCGGTCAGCTTGCAGACCCAGCGCAGGCAACTCGCGGCTGACAGCACGACGCTCATCAATTGCCAGCGATCGGGAATCGCATGGCAGAACGCATGCACGGCCGACGCGGGGTTCGGCATGAAGCGATCGCCGACCACGCTCAGCACGCCGGACGTGCCGAGCGACACGAAGCCGTCGCCCGCGTGGATCGCGCCGATGCCGAGCGCGCTCGTCGCGTTGTCGCCGCCGCCGCCCGCCACCACGACGGCTTCCGACAGCCCGAGTTCGCGTGCGATATCGGCGCGCAGCGTGCCCGACGGCGCGTTGCCTTCGACGATGCGGGGCATCTGGTCACGCGTCATCCCGCATGCGGCGAGCAGCGCGTCGGACCAGTCGCGGCGCGCGACGTCGAGCCACAGCGTGCCGGCGGCGTCCGACGGATCGGACACCTTCGCGCCGGTCAGCCGGAACCGCAGGTAGTCCTTCGGCATCAGCACGCAGGCGGTCGCCGCGAACACGTCGGGTTCGTGCTTCGCGACCCACAGCAGTTTCGGCGCGGTGAAGCCCGGCATCGCGAGATTGCCGGCCAGTGCATGGAGATCGGGCGCGCGTTCGGTGAGCAGCGCGCATTCGTCGGCGCTGCGCATGTCGTTCCACAGGATCGCGGGGCGCAGCACGCGATCGTCGCGGCCGAGCAGCACGGCGCCGTGCATCTGGCCCGACAGACCGATGCCGCGCACGGCCGCGAACGCGTCGCGGTGCCGTTCGCGCAGCGCCGCGAGCGCGGCGAGCGTGCCTTGCCACCAGTCGTCCGGATGCTGTTCGGCCCAGCGCGGATGCGGCCGCGACACGGTGAACGGCGAGCCGGCGGTGCCGACGACCGTGCCGTCCGGGGCGAGCAGCAGCACCTTCACTTCCGAGGTGCCGAGGTCGATGCCGAGATACATGAGCGATCCGTTCCGTCAGTGGGGAGTCGCTACTTTAGCCGTGCGGCCGCGCCCGTGCCAAGGCAGGTTCGCCCGGATGCGCGTCAGCGTGCCGCGAGCCATGCGTCGACACGCCGGAGTCCGCCGCGCAGGGCCTCGAACAGCGCGGCGTTGCCGGCGAGCGAGCCCCACAGCTGCCGGTTCGCGCCCAGCGCGACGACGGGGTCGTCGGCCTGGACGATCGCGCGCGCGGCGCTTTCGTCCATCACGCCGTCCTGGTACGCGTACGGCAACGCGCCGCGCGCCCAGCGTTCGAGAAAGCGCAGGAACAGCGCCGGCAGCACGGCGGTGGCGACCGGCGCCGCGCCGCGTGCGAACGATTCGACGAGCGTCGGCGCGATGAAGCCGGGGATCTTCGAGAAGCCGTCGGCCGCGACGCGCTGGTTCGTGTCGAGCACGTACGGGTTGCCGAAGCGTTCGAGCACGACGTCGCGGTAGCGCGCGAGATCGAGCGGGCTCGGCGTGAGGCACGGGATCACGTCCTGCGTCACGTAGTCGTGCGCGAAGCGGCGGATCGCCGCGTCGTGCGTGCCTTCGTGGATATACGTATGGCCCGCGAGCGTGCCGGCCCACGCGATGCAGCTGTGTGTCGCGTTGAGGATGCGGATCTTCGCTTCCTCGTACGGGTGCACGTCGTCGACGAGTTCGGCGCCGGCCACTTCCCACTTCGGACGGCCGGCCGCGAAGCGGTCCTCGATCACCCACTGGATGAACGATTCGCCCATCACCGGGCATGCGTCGTCGAAGCCGGTGGCGGCCAGCACGCGCTCGCGCACGTCGGCGGTCGGGCGCGGCGTGATGCGGTCGACCATCGCGCTCGGTGTCGCGACGTTCGCATCGAACCATGCGAGCAGGTCGGCCTGGCCGCGCCGTTCGAGGAATTCGCGCATCCCCGCGCGAAAGCGCGCGCCGTTGTTGCGTAGGTTGTCGCAGCTCTGCAGCGTGAGCGGACCCGCGCCGCGCTTCACGCGTTCGGCGAGCAGCGCCGCGAGCGCGCCGTACAGCGTCGTGCGTGCGCCCTGCAGGTCGGCCGCGAGATCGGCGTTCGCGAGGTCGAGCCGGTTGTGTTCGTCGAGGTAGTAGCCGCCTTCGGTGACGGTGAACGACACGATCCGGCAGGCCGGATCCGCGCCGGCGTCGATCAGTGCGGCGAGGTCGATCGACCACGGCAGCACGCGCGTGATCGCGCGGATCGTCTCGTACGTGCGCTCGCCTTGCGGCGTGACGGTTTCGAGCGTGTAGGCGCCGTGCTGCGCGGCGAGTGCGTCCATCGTCGCGTGCATGTCGTCGCGGATGTTGCCGACGGTCAGCGACCAGCGCTCGTCGGCCGGGACGGCCGCGTTCACGCGATGCAGATACCACGCCTGGTGCGCGCGGTGAAACGAGCCCGCGCCGATGTGCAGCAGCACGGGCGTGCGGGCGGAGGGCGATGCGCTCATCCGGTGTCTCCTGTTCGTGCCTGACAGTCCTGTCGAATACGATCATTTGCTCTTTGTGTGGGCGAATGATCGTATTCGGGCGAGCGAAAGTCAAGGCGGGGAAACGGCATTTCGATGGTGCGCTGCGGCGGCGTGCGGGCAACGCGGGGAGGGCTCGAACGGGCGCCCGGTGCGGAAAGTGTTGTCAGCGACCTTCGCGCGTCAACGCGACGAGTTCCTCGAGCAGCTTGCCCGCTGGCCCCGGCAGGATGCCGTGGCGGCGCCGGAACGCGGTGAGCGTACGCACCGCGACGACCTCGCGCACGGGCAGCGTGTCGATCGTGCCGGCGCGCTGTTCGGCGCCGTACATCGGCTCGGCCATCCAGCTCAGGAAGCCGGCGTGCGCGACGAGGCTTTTCAGCGTCGTCACCGAGCGCGTCTCGACCGCGATGTCGGGCAGCGCGAGCCCGTGCGCGTCGAAGGTCGCGCGCATGTGGTCGAACGGCGCGGTGCCGCGCGGCGGAATCGCCCAGCGCGCGTGCAGCGTGTCGGCGAGCGTCGGCGCGCGGCCGAGCGTGCGCAGCGGATGGTGCGGCGCCGCAACGATGTGGCTGCGATCCTCCCAGCGGCACTCGGGAATCGCGACGATCTCGTCGGTGTCGGGCCCGTGCGCGGACAGCGCGAGATCGATCTCGTGCTTGTTCAGCCCTTCCGCGAGCCGGTCCCACACGCCTTCGATGATCTCGACGCGCAGGTTCGGCCAGCGGTCGAGCACACGGCCCACCGCAACCGGCAGCACGAGGCTCGCGATGCTGCCCACCGTGCCGACCTTGATCGTGCCCTTCGCAAACCCGCGCATCGCGTCAAGCTCCTCGCGCGCGTGCTCGGCCTCGTGCTGCAGCAGCGTCGCGTGCGGCAGCAGCGCCTCGCCGAACGCGGTGAGCTGCACGCCCTTCGAATGGCGCTCGAACAGAGGCGCGCCGACCTGGTCCTCGAGCCGCTTCAGGATCCGGCTCAGCGCCGGCTGCGTCACGTGCAGTGCGTCGGCCGCGCGGCCGAGGCTGCCGCACGCGACGATCGTCGTGAAGGCGCGCAATTGACGGAGATCGAAACTCATGTCGAAACGGTATGGCTTATCGCAAAAAATACAGTATCCGAGAATGACTCGCGCTTCGATACTGTGGAAACCGCCAAGCCATCGAGGAGACGCCCGAGCATGTCCGGCCCTACGCCCCCTTCCGCCGCACCGAGCACCGTTCGCGATGCGGTGATCGACCTGCTTCGCCAGTTCGGCATCGATCGCGTGTTCGGCAATCCCGGCTCGACCGAGCTGCCGATGTTCCGCGACTTCCCGGACGATTTCCGCTACGTGCTCGGCTTGCATGAAGCCGTCGTGGTCGGGATGGCCGACGGCCATGCGCAGGCCACCGGCAATGCGGCGGTCGTCAACCTGCATTCGGCGGCGGGCGTCGGCAACGCGATGGGCAATCTCTTCACCGCCTTCAAGAACCGCACGCCGCTGATCGTCACCGCGGGCCAGCAGGCACGCGCGATCCTGCCGTTCGACCCATTCCTCGGCGCGACGCAGGCCGCCGAGCTGCCGAAGCCGTACGTGAAATGGAGCATCGAGCCTGCGCGTGCGCAGGACGTGCCGGCCGCGATCGCGCGTGCGTACCGCATCGCGATGCAGGAACCGCGCGGGCCCGTGTTCGTGTCGATCCCGGTCGACGACTGGGACCGGCCGGCCGAGCTGCTGCCGCGCCGCGACGTCAGCAGCGTCGTGCGGCCCGACCCGGACGCGCTTGCGCGGCTCGGCGATGCGCTCGACGCGGCGCGGCGTCCCGCGTTCGCGGTCGGGGCGGCCGTCGATCGCGCCGGCGCGTGGGACGACGTCGTGCGGCTCGCCGAGCGGCACCGTGCGCGCGTGTACGTCGCGCCGATGTCGGGGCGCTGCAGTTTCCCCGAAGACCATCCGCTGTTCGCCGGCTTCCTGCCCGCGATTCGCGAGAAGATCGTCGCGCGGCTCGACGGGCACGATCTCGTGTTTGCGTTGGGCGCGCCCGCGTTCACCTATCACATCGAGGGCTTCGGCCCGCACGTGCCGCCGGGCGCGACGCTCGTGCAACTCGTCGACGATCCGGGCATTGCCGCATGGACGCCGTCGGGCGATGCGGTCGTCGGCAACCTGCGGCTCGCCGCGCGCGACCTGCTCGCGCGCCCGGCGCCGCCCGAGCGGCCGATGCCCGCGCCGCGCCCGCCGCGTGCGCGCGTCGAACCGCCGGCCGCCGGCGAGCGCATGTCGGTCGCGTTCGCGCTGCAGACGCTCGCGGACGTGCGCGACACGCACGACATCGTCGTCGAGGAAGCGCCGAGCGCGCGGCCCGTGATGCAGGAACACCTGCCGTTCACGCGCAGCGGCACGTTCTACACGATGGACAGCGGCGGGCTCGGCTACGGGATGCCGGCCGCCGTCGGCGTCGCGCTCGCGCAGCCGGGCCGGCGCGTGATCGGGCTGATCGGCGACGGGTCGAGCCTGTATTCGATCCAGGCCCTGTGGAGCGCCGCGCAGCTGAAGCTGCAGATCACGTTCGTGATCCTGAATAACCGGCGCTACGCGGCGCTGCAGGATTTCGCGCCGGTGTTCGGCTTCGGCCCGGACGATCCCGTGCAAGGCACCGATCTGCCGAACCTGGATTTCGTCGCGCTCGCGCAAGGGATGGGCTGCCGGGGCGTACGCGTGACCGATGCCACGCGCCTGCGCGACACGTTGACCGACGCGCTGCGTGCGGCGACGCCGGTCGTCGTCGAAGTCGAGATTGCCTGAATGACGTGATGCGCAATACGCGTCCTGCCGGAGACTCCATGCAAACCGTATCGATGCTGATCGGCGGCGAACGCCGTCACTCATCCAGCGGCGCGACCTTCGCGCGCCGCAACCCGCTTGACGGCGAAGTCGCGTCGGAAGCGCCCGCGTGCACCGTTGACGATGCGCGCGCGGCGGCCGACGCGGCCGCCCGCGCATTTCCCGGCTGGGCCGCGCTCGGCCCCGGCGCCCGCCGCGCATTGCTGCTGAAGGCGGCCGCCGCGCTCGAAGCGAAGCACGAGCAGTTCGTCGCCGCGATGGCGGCGGAGACGGGCGCGTCCGCGCTGTGGGCCGGCTTCAACGTGCAGCTTGCCGCGAGCGGGCTCGTCGAGGCCGCATCGCTCACCACGCAGGTCGGCGGCGAGCTGATCCCGTCGGACGTGCCCGGTTCGCTCGCGATGGGCGTGCGGCAGCCGGCCGGCGTCGTGCTCGGCATCGCACCGTGGAATGCGCCGGTGATCCTCGCGACGCGCGCGCTCGCGCTGCCGCTCGCGTGCGGCAACACCGTCGTGCTGAAGGGCTCGGAGCTGTGTCCCGTCACGCACGGGCTGATCGTCGAGGCGCTTCAGGAGGCCGGGTTGCCGCCTGGCGTCGTCAATTTCGTGACGAACGCGCCCGAGGATGCGGGCGCCATCGTCGATGCGCTGATCGCGCATCCGGCCGTGCGCCGCGTGAATTTCACGGGCTCGACGCGCGTCGGCCGGATCGTCGCCGAAGCCTGTGCGCGCCACCTGAAGCCGTCGGTGCTGGAGCTCGGCGGCAAGGCGCCGTTCGTCGTGCTCGACGATGCCGATCTCGATGCGGCAGTCGCGGCGGCCGCGTTCGGCGCGTTCGCGAATTCCGGGCAGATCTGCATGTCGACCGAACGCATCGTCGTCGACGCGTCGATTGCCGATGCGTTCGTCGCGAAGCTCGCCGACAAGGCCGCGTCGCTGCCGCTCGGCGATCCGCGCAACGGGCCCGTCGTGCTCGGTTCGCTGATCGACATGAAGGCCGTCGAGCGCTGCAACGCGCTGATCGACGATGCGCTCGCGCACGGCGCGACGCTCGTGTGCGGCGGCAAGGCTGACAGCACGCTGTTCCCGGCCACGCTGCTCGACCATGTGACGCCGGCGATGCGCATCTACGCGGAGGAGTCGTTCGGCCCGGTGAAGGGCATCGTGCGCGTCGATGGCGAGGACGCCACGATCCGCTGCGCGAACGACAACGCGTTCGGGCTGTCGTCGGCCGTGTTCAGCCGCGACGTCGCGCGTGCGATGCGCGTCGCGGCCCGCATCGAATCGGGCATCTGCCACGTGAACGGTCCGACCGTGCACGATGAGGCGCAGATGCCGTTCGGCGGCGTGAAGGACAGCGGCTTCGGCCACTTCGGCGGCAAGGCCGGCATCGCGGCGTTCACGGACCTGCGCTGGATCACGGTGCAGACCGCACCGCGCCACTATCCGTTCTGACGAGGCCGACGACGATGAGGATTGCGATTCTGGGCGCCGGCGCGATGGGCTCGCTGTTCGGCGGGCGGCTGGCCGAAAGCGGCGAGGCCGTCACGCTGATCGACGTCAACGATGCGCATCTCGATGCGATTCGCCGCGACGGATTGCGCATCGACGACGATCGGGGTGAACGACGCATCCGTACGCTACAGGCCGTGCGGCCGGAAGTGGCGAATGCGGCTGCGGCCGCATCGCCCGATGCATCGTTCGACCTGCTGATCGTTTTCACGAAATCGCTGCATACGCGTACCGCACTCGACGGCGTGCGCGCGCTGCTCGAGCGCGGCACGCACGTGCTGACGCTGCAGAACGGGCTCGGCAACGTCGAGACGCTGAATGCGTTCGTGCCGCTCGAACGCATCCTGGTGGGCGTGACGACGTGGCCGGCCGACGCCGCAGGGCCGGCGCACGTGCGCTCGCACGGCGCGGGCGCGATCCGCATGATGACGGCCGACGGCACGGCGCGCCCGTTCGCGGCGACGGTGGCCGATGCGCTGTCGCGCGCGGGGCTCGCGTGCACGCTCGACGCCGACGTGTGGGGCGCGATCTGGGAGAAGGTCGCGTTCAACGCGGCGCTCAACACGCTGTGCGCGGCGACGGGCTGCACGGTCGACCAGCTCGGCAATCATCACGACGGGCCGCGGCTGGCACTCGCGATTGCAGCCGAGGTGGCCGCCGTTGCCCGCGCGAAGGGCATCGCGGTCGACGGCGAACGCATCGCGCACAACGTCGAGCATGCGATCCGCGCGCATCGCGGCCATCGCCCGTCGATGCTGCAGGACGTGCTCGCGGGCCGCCGCACGGAAATCGAAGCGATCAGCGGCAAGGTGGTCGCGGCCGCGCACGAAGCGGGCGTCGCGGTGCCGCACGCGGAAACGCTGCTCGCGCTGGTCCGGCTGATCGACGCGCGGATGAACTGAGCATCAGGCGGGCGGCGCGGCTTGCGCCGCACGACGGGACGAGCGCGTCGCGCGCAGGCGACGGCGCCGGATCGGGACGGGTTGGACGAGACACCGGAGGCGGCGCCGATGCGTCGACACCGGCCGCCTGCGCAGCACGAGATCCGGGCACGCGCGCACCGCGCCAGCCCGGGCAACCGGAGACGCCATGAACGCCATCGAATGCCGTTGTCTTGCCGCGCGCCGCTTGCGCATGTTGCCGCCTGAGCGCGGCGCACGGGAGGTCGCATGAGCAGGCGCGACGGATTGTTGCCTCCGTCCGTCGACATCGGCGCGACGCTCGACGACGGGCCGTTCACGACGATGCAGCGCTGCGTGGTGCTGCTCGCCGCGCTCGCGATCGTGCTCGACGGCTTCGACGGCCAGCTGATCGGCTTCGCGATTCCGGTGCTGATTCGCGAATGGGGCATCACGCGTGGCGCGTTCGCGCCGGCGGTGGCGGCCGGGCTGATCGGGATGGGCATCGGCAGTGCGTGCGCGGGGATCGTCGCCGATCGCTTCGGCCGCCGCCAGGCCGTGATCGGCAGCGTGTTCCTGTTCGGCATCGCGACCTGCGCGATCGGCTTCGCGCCGGACGTCACGGCGATCGCGGTACTGCGCTTCGTCGCAGGCCTCGGGATCGGCGGCGCATTGCCGACGGCGACGACGATGACGGCCGAATACACGCCCGCGCGACGTCGCACGATGATGGTGACCGCGACGATCGTCTGCGTGCCGCTCGGCGGGATGCTGGCCGGCCTGTTCGCGCACGAGGTGCTGCCGCGCTACGGCTGGCGCGGGCTGTTCTTCGCGGGCGGCGCGTTGCCGCTCGTGCTCGGCTTCGTGCTCGTGCGTGCGCTGCCCGAATCGCCGCGCTATCTCGCGCGGCGCCCCGCGCGCTGGCCGGAACTCGGCGCGTTGCTCGCGCGGATGGCGCGGCCCGTCGCGCCGGGCACCGCCTTCACCGACCTGCGGGACGCACGCGCGGCAGGCAGCCGCGGCGGCTTCGGCGCGCTGTTCGCGAGCGGCCAGGCGCGCGACACGATCGCGTTGTGGTGCGCGTTCTTCATGTGCCTGCTTGCCGTGTATGCGGCGTTCAGCTGGCTGCCGACGATGCTGGCGGCGAGCGGGCTGAGCGTGTCGGTGGCGGGGACGGGGCTCACCGCGTACAACCTCGGCGGCGTGATCGGCGCACTGTTGTGCGCATGGACGATCGCGCATGCCGGGTCGCGCTGGCCGCTCGTGCTATGCAGTATCGGCGGCGCGGCGAGTGCGGTGTGGCTGATGGGTGTCGATGCGAGCCGCCACACGGGCTGGCTGATCGTCGGGCTCGGCCTGCACGGGTTGTTCGTCAACGCGGTGCAGTCGACGATGTATGCGCTCTGCGCGTACATCTACCCGACGGCCGTGCGCGCGACGGGCACCGCGAGCGCGCTCGCGTTCGGCCGGCTCGGCGCGATCCTCAGCGCCTTCGCGGGCGCGACCGTGATCACCACGGGCGGCGCCACGGCTTATCTGACGATGCTGGCGATCGCGATGGGGGTGGTCTGCGTCGCGCTGCTCGTCGTGCGACGGCACATTCCGCGACTGTCGCGCGCGGCCGTGCAGCCGCGCGAAGGGGAGGAGCTGGCCCGCACGTCGTCGTGACGGCGGCGGGCCCGGGGGCGCGTCGCGCGTTACAGCGTGGTGCGCACGTGCCAGAGCTCGGGGAACAGCACGACGTCGAGCATCTTGCGCAGGTACGGCGCGCCGCTGGTGCCGCCCGTGCCCTGCTTGAAGCCGATGATGCGCTCGACGGTCGTCACGTGACGGAAGCGCCACTGGCGGAACGCATCCTCGAGATCGACGAGTTCCTCGGCCATCTCGTAGAGTTCCCAGTGCTGCTGCGGATGACGGTACACCTCGAGCCACGCGGCTTCGACCGTCTCGTCGTGCCGGGTCGGCTGCGTCCAGTCGCGCTCGAGCCGCTCCGCCGCGATCGGGAAGCCGCGCCGCGCGAGCAGGCGCACGACTTCGTCGTAGAACGACGGCGCTTCGAGCGTCGCACGCACCTGTTCGAGGATGTCGGGCCGGTGCGCATGCGGTTGCAGCATCTGCACGTTCTTGTTGCCGAGCAGGAATTCGAGTTGCCGGTACTGGTACGACTGGAAACCCGATGATTGCCCGAGATACGGGCGCATCGCCGAATATTCGGACGGCGTCATCGTCGACAGCACGTTCCACGCCTGCACCAGTTGCTCGAGGATGCGCGACACGCGGGCGAGCATCTTGAACGCAGGCGGCAGCGCGTCGGTGCGCACCGCGTCGAGGGCGCCGCGCAGTTCGAACAGCGCGAGCTTCATCCACATCTCGCTCGTCTGATGCTGGATGATGAACAGCATCTCGTTGTGATCGGGCGACAGCGGATGCTGCGCGTCGAGGATCGAATTCAGCGACAGGTAGTCGCCGTAGCTCATCGACTTCGAGAAATCGAGCTGCGCGTTGTGCCAGCCGGCATCGCCGGGCACGTGCGACGCTTCGTGCGCGGCCGGGGCCGCTTGGGCCGACTGCGCGGCGCGTGCGCCCGAGAACGGGCAGCCCGCCGGCGCGGCGTCGCCGGGTGGCTGCATATGACCAGAATTCACGACTTTCTCCAGATTTGAATGACGGGGCGCGGCGCGCGGCTTGCGCGCACCGGGCAAGGCCGATCAGGTCACAGCGCCGCGTTCGGCGAACTCGGGCGCCTTCCACGCGTCGGTGGCGAGGATGTCGCGCAGCGTCTCGACGGCATCCCACACGTCGGCGAAGCGCGTATAGAGCGGCGTGAAGCCGAAGCGCAGCACGTACGGCTCGCGATAGTCGCCGATCACGCCGCGCGCGATCAGCGCCTGCATCACTTCGTAGCCGTGCGGATGCTCGAAGCTCGCCTGCGAGCCGCGCTGATGATGCGCGCGCGGCGTGACGAGCTTCAGCGACAGGCCCGCGCAGCGTGCTTCGACGAGCGCGATGAATGCATCGGTCAGCGCGAGCGACTTGCGGCGGATTGCGTGCATGTCGGTCTGCAGGAACACGTCGAGCCCGCATTCGACCATCGACATCGACACGATCGGCTGCGTGCCGCACAGGAAGCGCGCGATGCCCGGATCGGGCGCGAAGCCCGGCTGCATCGCGAACGGTGCGCGGTGGCCCCACCAGCCGGACAGCGGCTGCGAGAAGTGCGCGTGATGACGCTGCGGCACCCATACGAAGGCGGGCGAACCGGGGCCGCCGTTCAGGTACTTGTACGTGCAGCCGACCGCGCCGTCCGCGCGCGCACCGTTCAGGTCGACCGGCACCGCGCCGGCCGAGTGCGCGAGATCCCACAGCATCAGCCCGCCTGCGTCGTGCACGAGCTGCGTGACGGCCGGCATGTCGTGCATGTAGCCGGTGCGGTAGTTCACGTGCGTGATCATCGCGACGGCCGTGTCCGCGCCGAGCGCATCGGGCAGGTCGGCCGGGTCGTCGATCAGGCGCAGTTCGTAGTCGCCGCCGAGCTGTTCGATCAGCCCCTGCGCGATATACAGGTCGGTCGGGAAGTTCGAGCGCTCCGACACGATCACGCGGCGCTCGGGCGCGCGCCCGGCCTGGTGGCGCACCATCGCCGACAGCAGCTTGAACAGGTTGATCGAGATCGTGTCGGTCACGACCGTCTCGCCGGGCGCGCCGCCGATCAGCGTCGCGAGCTTGTCGCCGAGACGGCGCGGCAGTGCGAACCAGCCGGCCGTGTTCCAGCTGCGGATCAGGCCTTCGCCCCATTCGGCGCCGATCACCTGCTGCGCGCGGGCGGCCGACGCGCGCGGTTGCGCGCCGAGCGAATTGCCGTCGAGGTAGATCACGCCGTCGGGCAGGGAGAACTGGTCGCGCAGCGGGGCGAGCGGATCGTCGCGGTCGAGCGCGAGCGCGTCTTCACGGGTCTTGATCATGATGTGGGGTTGTCAGTCGGGGTAATCAGGAAGCATGCGCGGGCAGCGCGCGCAGCACCGCGCGCACCGGGCTCGCGTCGAGCGTCGCGAACTTCAGCGGCAGTGCGATCAGTTCATAGTCGCCGGGCGGCACGTCGTCGAGCACGATGCCTTCGAGGATCGCCATCCGGTGCGCGCGCACGCGGTGATGCGCATCCATCGTCTTCGATTCCTGCGGGTCGAGCGACGGCGTGTCGATGCCGATCAGCTTCACGCCGTGCGCGGCGAGCAGGTCGACGGTCTCGGGCGCGACCGCGCAGAAGTGGCTGTCCCACTCATCGACGCTGGCACGCGCACAGGTGCGCAGCAGCACGCGCGGCGGCACGCCGTCGAGCGCGGCCGCGACATCGGCCGGCTGCACGACGGGCAATGCGCCGATGCAATGGATCACGCGGCACGGGCCGAGGTAGGTGTCGAGCGGCACGGCGCCGATCGGCGCGCCGTCGGCGTCGTAGTGCAGCGGCGCGTCGCAGTGCGCGCCCGTGTGCGGCGACAGCGTCAGGCGCGCGACGTTGACCGGCGAGCCGGCCTCCATCCGCCACACGCGTTCGACGGAAACCGGCGTGTCGCCCGGCCACACGGGGGTGGCGGGGCTGACAGGCGGCGAGATGTCCCAGAGGGTGTCCATGGCATGACGATTCGGTGAGTCGATCCTTCGAATGATAGGTGGACGCTCGCAGAAAGTGCTTGCGAAATAAACATGGACAATCCGCCGGATTGGCAGATAATTCGACTCAGAGGGAAAACGGGGACCAAAAATGCACGCGATCACGCTCGATGCCACCGACTGCCGGATTCTGGCGGTACTGCAGGAAGAGGGCAGAATCAGCAATCTCGACCTGGCGGAACGGATTTCGCTTTCGCCGTCCGCCTGTCTGCGCCGCATGCGCCTGCTCGAGGAGCAGGGCGTGATCGAGCACTATCGCGCGTGCCTGAGCCGCGAGAAGCTCGGCTTCGAGCTCGAGGCGTTCGTGCAGGTGTCGATGCGCAACGAAGAGAATCAATGGCACGAGCGCTTCGCGGAAGCGCTGCGCGAATGGCCGGAGGTGGTCGGCGCGTTCGTCGTGACGGGCGAGAGCCACTATCTGCTGCGCGTGCTCGCGCACAACCTCAAGCACTATTCGGATTTCGTGCTGAACCGGCTCTACAAGGCGCCGGGCGTGATGGACATCCGTTCCAACATCGTGCTGCAGACGCTGAAGGATGAAGCCGGCGCGCCGGTGGGGCTGGCGCGCACGGGAGCGATCAAAGCGGTGTAAGGCCGTGGAAGCCGCCGCCGTGGAACACGAGCGGCGGGGCCGTGTCCGATTCCGCGCGCACGCCGCAGCGCTCCACTTCACCGACGAAGATCACGTGGTCGCCTTCATCGTAGCGGCTGCGGTTGTGGCATTCGAACCACGCGAGCGCGCCGTCGAGCACGGGCATCCCCGAGTTGCCGGCCGCATGCGCGATCCCTTCGAAGCGGTCGCCCTTGTAGGTCGAGAAGCGCTTGCACAGGTCGAGCTGCGAGGCCGCGAGCACGTTCACCACGTAATGGCTGTTGCCGCGGAACACGGCCGTCGACGCCGATTTGTGCGCGAGGCTCCACAGCACGAGCGGCGGATCGAGCGAGACCGAGTTGAACGAGCTGGCGGTGATGCCGATCAGCTGGCCGGACGGCGCGCGCGTCGTGATCACCGTCACGCCCGTGGCGAACTGCCCGAGGGCTTGCCGGAAGGCGGCCGAGTCGAAATCCGGAGGATTGGCGTGGCTCATCGCGCGGCCATCCGGAACGAGACGGGCAGGCGCGGCGCGACGCGGGTGGGGCGGGCACGGCGGACGAAAGGCGACAAGGCGGTCGAGAGGGAAGGGGTGCGCATGGCCCGATTTTAGCGGAATCGGGGCCGCCGGGCCCGGCCAGGCGGCGCATTGCGGGGGCAGGGTGACGTAGCGAACACTGCGGCGCGCGCCCGGATGCGCAATGGCCCGCTGCCGGCACGGCCGTACTGTTGCGTTTTTTGTGCGGGTCCGCCGCGCCGCCCGGCACCCGCGCTCGACATCGGCCGCAGCTTCCCCCGCACTATCGCGCCGCCGCCAGCCCGAGCGACAACGTGCCCGTCACGATCAGGCTCGACGCCCACACCGCGTCGAGATTGAACCAGCTTCGCGATACGAACTTCAGCCCGAGATAGCGGTACACGAGCCACGCGAGCCCGCCGCCGGCGCCGATCATCGCGATGGCATGCACGGCCGCGACGACGAGCGCCATCCCGAGATGCGCATCGACGAGCGTGGCCGCCGCACGATGGCCGGCGTCCCGGTCGAGCCCGCACAGCCCGAGGTAGATCGGTACCAGCATCAGCCCCGCGCCATGCGCGATCGCGACCGCGAACGACCACAGGCCGAGCCGCGCGGGCGGAATCCGCGCGAGCGCCCGCGGATGCCGGCGCCGGATCAGCAGCACGGCGCCGAAGCCGATCACGAGCGCGCTCGCGCCGATCCGGATCGCCGTTTGCCACGCGAGCAGCGCGGCGAGCAGCCCGAACGGCAGCATCACCGCGAACACGGCGAGCGCATGGCCGAGCGCGAGATAGCCGAGCGCCGCGACGAGCGCGCCGCCGCGGCGCGTCATCAGCGCGTTCGACACCGCGAGCGGCCAGCCCATCGCGGGGTTGAGCCCGTGATACACCCCGCTCGCGAGCACGGCCGCCCACAGTGCGAACGGGGCGTGAAAGCCGGCGTTCAACGCTTGACCGACGGATAGCAGAACGAGTCGGTCGAGCAGTCGCCGCCTTCGAGCCGGATCTGGTGCGCGCGATAGCCGTCGGGGAACTCGACCCAGTAATCGTCGGCGAGCGTCAGCCCGCCTTCCGGCCCCACGTGCGCGAGCACCTGCGCGCCCGGCACGCCGTCCGGATAGAACTGGTCGTCCCACGTCGAATAGAGCGAGTTGGTCCAGTACACGCGTTTTCCGTCGCGGCTGATCTCGACCATCTGCGGGCCGCCGGCGAACGCGCGGCCGTTCGAGTGCGGCGCACGGCGCGCGATGCCGCCGATCCGGACCGACCCCGCGAGCACCGGGTTGTGCGGGTCCGACACGTCGTACTGGCGCATTTCGCCGGTGCCCCAGCACGACACGTAGAGGAAGCGGTCGTCGAGCGACAGGTCGATGTCGGTCACGAGCGGCGGCACCGCGCCGAATCCCTTGAGCAGCGGCGGCAGTTCATCGGCCGCGGCCGGCTCGGCCGGGATCGTCGCGGTTTTCTTCACATTGAACTTGCCGCCTTCGCGCCACCAGGTCCAGATCGAGCCTTCGAGATTGGTCGTGTCGACCACGACGCCGACGAACCCGTATTCGCGCGCCGGGTCGTGCGCGGGCCGTACCTCGAGCGCCATCTGGTGCTGCGCGCCGAGATCGATCGTCTGCACGTTGCGCCGCGCGCGAAGGTCCCAGAAATGCAGCCGGTGCCCGTATTTGTTCGCGAGCAGGTCCTCGGGCACGATCCCGTTCTCGAATTGCGGCGGCAGCGCCCATTCGCTCGACACCATGTAGTCGCGCGGCAGGTTCCACCAGAAGTCGTAGTGCTTGTCCTGCGGGCCGCGATCGATCTCCCATCGGCCGAGCACGTCGAAGGTTTCGCAATCCATGATGAAGATGCCGGGCGCGCCGTCGGTGCCGTCCTTGCCCGCGCCGCCGAGCGTGCTCACGTAGATGCCCTCGGGCCCGCAATGAACGGTGTGCGGCCGCGAATAGCCGGTCTTCGAGAAGACCTCGTCGGGCTCGATGATCTTGTGGATGCGCGCCTGCGTCGGATGCGGCTTCGTGTCGATCACGTAGATGCGCGACGAGCGCAGGCCGGGGATGATCAGGAAACGGCGTTCGAGGAACGCATGGCCGGTCAGCGGCGACAGTGACGACGAACAGGCATTCCAGCCGAAGTGGTGAAACTCGTCGCCGGTGTTCGGCATCGTCACCGTGTGCACGATCTTTCCGTAGGTCGGCGAGCCAGGCTTCACGTCGATCACGGCGAGCGCGTCGGGTCTGGAAAAATCGGGGCTCAGCAACAACGTATAGGCAAACTCTTCTGCCGGTGCCTGCATCGCAAGCTCGGGGGAAGCGTGAAACGTCGGGTCAGGCCGCATGCTCATGGTGATGCCCTCTCGATGGTGTCGGATCGGGGTCGCACGGCCGTTCGAGGTGGGCGTGCGAGTCGGGGTTGCCGCACGGCGTGCATCATGCCGGCGGGAGCGATCGGCAGGCGGACGCACGCGTCGGCGCGCATGCGACGCCGTGCATCAGATCGTGAAAGCGGACAAAGGCGGTGTGCCGGATCGCCGCGCGCGGAGCGAGACGGATGCATGGCAAGGAGGTGAGGCAATCGAAGCCGCGGCCCGCGACGCGGTGACGTCCGGGCGAGTGACGCGGGTGATGTCTGTTAAGGCATGCATAGCGATGTTCCGGCAGATGATGTTTGCATCAGGGTCGGGCATGCATCGGGCGCGTTGCGCGAGTCAGCGGGTTTGCCGCCACGCTCGCGCGTGCCTAAGTGTAGTCGAGAAAACGGGCGGCCGGTCGCGCGCGGCACCTGTGCACTCTGTCAGGTTCGCGCGCGAGTGAGATACTTGCCGACGTGCCGTTGCGACCCGCGCGCGGGTGGGCAGCGGCGAGACGGAACGGTGGCGCCGGCGCATGCGTGCCGGCTGCCGACATCAATGAGGGACTGATTTCATGGTGAACGAGATGCTTGAAACCGCGACATTGGGAGGCGGGTGTTTCTGGTGCACGGAGGCGGTGTTTCTCGACGTCGACGGCGTGACGGCCGTCCAGTCGGGCTACGCGGGCGGCCATACGCGCAATCCCGGCTATCGCGACATCTGCGAAGGCGACACGGGCCACGCGGAAGTCGTCAACGTGACGTTCGATCCGGCACGCATCGGCTATCGCGAGATCCTCGAGATCTTCTTCGCGACGCACGATCCGACCCAGTTGAACCGGCAGGGCAATGACGTCGGCACGCAATACCGATCGGTCGTGTTCACCCATTCGGACGCGCAGCGCGACACGGCGCTCGACGTGATCCGCGAACTGGAGCGCGAGCAGGTGTTCGGGCAGCCGATCGTCACGCAGGTCGTGCCGCTCGACGGCAACTACTGGCCGGCCGAGGATTATCACCAGAACTATTACGCGCGCAATCCGGGGCAGGGCTACTGCTCGGTCGTGATCGGGCCGAAGCTCGCGAAATTCCGGCAGAAGTTCTCGCACCGGCTGAAGTCGCTGCGCGGCGCGTAAGCGTCGTGACCGCGGCCGGCGCAAGCCGGTATCAAGCGGGTATCAAGCCGCCTCGTTGCGCCACTGCGCGCACGCGGCGGCGATTTCGCGCGCAAGCGCGATGCACGACAGCGGCGCGGAGCCTTCCGCCTTGTTGTTGATCGTGATGATCACCGGCTGTCCGGCCAGCGCATAGCGCGCGGCCAGTTCGGCGAGCGCCGAGCGCGTGGCCGGATCCTCGTCGACGAGCTTGTCGAACGGCTCGTACTTCGCTTTCGCCTGTTCATACTTGAAGCCGCCGTGCAGGCTCCAGCGCACGATCAGCGGGCCCGGCGCGTCGCCGTCGAGCAGCGCGAGCGCGGCCGCCTGGCGCAGCGGGTCGGGCATCCGCGCGTGCAGGCCGACGCAGTAGCGCACGCCGAGTGCGGCGAGCGCACGGATGAAGCGCGGCGTGAGCAGGCTCGCGTCGCGAATCTCGATCGCGTAGCGGCTGCCGTCGGCTTCCGGCGGCAGCGGCGGCAGCGCCGCGAAGAACGCGGCCAGCCGGTCGATCAGTTCGGCCGGCCGGGCAAGCAGCGTGTCGGGCAACGGCGAGAACTGGAACACGAGCACGCCGGCTTTCCGGCCGAGCCCTTCGACGCACGGCTGCACGAATTCGCGGGTGGCGAGATCCGCGTCGAGGAAGGTCGGGTTCGGTCCCGACGGTTCGCCGCGCCGGCCGCGGATCACCGCATCGGTCACGGAGGCCGGCGCCTTCACGACGAAGCGGAAATCGTCGGGCACCTGCTGCGCATAGCGCAGGTAGTCGGCCACCGACAGCGGGCCGTAGAACGACCGGTCGAGGCTCACGCTCTTCAGCAGCGGATGCGCGCCATACGCTTCGAGCCCTTCGCGGGAGAGTTTCGTCTGAGCAAAATCGCCGTCGTAGACGATGCCGTCCCAGCCCGGGAAGGTCCACGACGACGTGCCGAGCCGGACGTTCGGCGGCAGGCCGGCCGCTGCATCGGCCACATCCGGTGCGATCGGTGCGGGCAGCACGCCGCGCCGGCGCCGGCCTTTCTTCGGCGGCTCAGCGGGCGGGGACGGCTCGTCCCACAGCAAGCCGGAAGCGGCGGGAGGTGTTTCGTCTGAAGAACGGGGGTGGGTGGGGGGGCGCGGTGCCGGCTGCGTGTCGTTATGCGCGTCCGGTTTCAGCAGTTCGTCGGAATCGGCAGGCGGGCCATCGTTCGCGGGCGACGCGCGTGCGGCGTCGGCCGGCACGCCGAACAGGTCGAATTGTCCGTCGGCGTGCGGCGCGTTCGCGTCGTCGTGCTGCTGTCGTTCCGGCGGCGTCTTGCGCCGCGTCCTGCCGTCACCCATGCATGCCCAGCGTGAAGCGCCGCCTAGCGTGGCAGCGCGTGTTCGTACATATAGCGCCGCGACCACGGCAGCGTCTTCGCGCTCTGCCCGGCCTTGCGGCACACGATCTGGAAGATCGACACGTCGTCGTGCTCGAACGCATACGCGCAGCCGGCGAGATACACGCGCCAGATGCGGAATTTTTCGTCGTCGACGAGTTGTCGCGCGGCGTCGGCCTTCGCCTCGAAGTTTTCCGTCCAGATATCGAGCGTGCGCGCATAGTGCCGGCGCAGGCTTTCGACGTCAATCGCTTCGAGCCCGCCGCGCTGCGCGGCTTCCAGCGCCAGGCTGATGTGCGGCAGCTCGCCGTCCGGGAACACGTAGCGATCGATGAACTCGCCGCCGCCGAGCGCCGTCTCGCCGCTTTCCGCGTCGGTCGACGTGATCCCGTGGTTCATCGCAATGCCGTCGTCGGTGAGCAGGTCGTGGATCCGCGAGAAATAGAGCGGCAGGTTCTTGCGCCCGACGTGCTCGAACATCCCGACGCTCGTGATGCGGTCGAATTGCCCGTCGATCTCGCGGTAGTCCTGCAGCCGGATCTCGATTTTGTCTTCCAGCCCGGCGGCTTTCACGCGCGCGGTCGCGAGGTCGAACTGGTTCTGCGACAGCGTGACGCCGAGGCACTGCGCGCCGAATTTCTGCGCGGCGCGCAGCACGAGCGCACCCCAGCCGCAGCCGATGTCGAGCAGGCGCTGGCCGGGCTGGAGCCGGATCTTCGTGAGGATGTGGTCGATCTTCTTGATCTGCGCGGTGGCGAGATCTTCGTCGCCATTCTCGAAGTACGCGCACGAGTACACCATGTTCTCGTCGAGCCACAGTTTGTAGAACTCGTTCGAGACGTCGTAGTGATACTGGATCGCCTTCTTGTCGGTGCTCTTCGAGTGATTGAAGTAGCGCTTCACGCGCGCCAGCTTGCTCGCGCTCGTCACCGTGCTGCGCGCGAGCGAGTAGCCGATGTTGATGATGTCCGACAGCTTGCCTTCGATGTCGATCTTGCCCTTCACGTACGCCTCGCCGAGATTGTCGAGGCTCGGTTCGAGCAGCAGCGGCAACGCCGACGCGCTGTTGACCTTCAGCGTGACCTGCGGCGCGCTGAAGGTGCCGAAATCGAGTTGATCGCCGTTCCACAGCACGAGGCGCGCCGGTATGTTCGCTTTCGCCCGTACTTCGTCCGCCCACTGTGCCAGCTTCTTTTCCCAGAACATTTGGATTCTCCGTTTGTTCGTTGAATCGAATACAGCCAAGTATCTTGACCGGCGCCCGCCGCTTGCGAGGCGGGCGCCCGAATGCAACACGAGACACGACCGGCGCGCGCCGGCGCCGCGCTTACGGCGACAGGCGCGAAATCGACCAGCCCGTCGACGTGCCGGCGTCGCGCGTATAGAGCAGGCGGTCGTGCAGCCGCGACGGGCGGCCCTGCCAGAACTCGATCGAGTCGGGCACGAGGCGGTAGCCGCCCCAGTGCGGCGGGCGCGGCGGGTTGTCGCCGTAGCGTTCGCTGGCGGCCTTTTCCTGCGCTTCGAGCGTCGCGCGGCTGTCGATCACCGCGCTCTGTTCCGACGCCCATGCGCCGATGCGCGAGCCGAGCGGGCGCGACGCGAAATAGCGGTCGCTTTCTTCCGCGCTGGTTTTCTCGATCCGGCCTTCGATGCGCACCTGGCGCTCGAGCTCGATCCAGTAGAACAGCAGCGCGGCCTGCGGGTGTGCGGCGAGATCGCGCCCCTTGCGGCTTTCGTAATTGGTAAAGAAGACGAACCCGCGTTCGTCGACGCCCTTGATGAGCACGATGCGTGCCGACGGCCGGCCGTCGGCGCCGACGGTCGCGAGCGTCATCGTGTTCGGCTCGGGCAGCTTGGCGGCGAGCGCCTCCTTGAACCAGCGGTCGAACTGGGCGAAGGGGTCGTGGGCGACATCGGCTTCGTCGAGCGAAGCACGTGAGTAATTGATGCGGAGATCGGCGAGAGTCGTCATGTTATGCAAACGCTTCAATCTGGAACCATTGTAGCCAACGCGCAGGAAACGTGCGTGCACAGTGGCGCGTGCGAGCGAGGAGTTCAGGCAAAATAGAGGGCTGCACGACTTACGTTTTCCTTGCTGCCATGTCCGTCGCCGATGCTGCCCCGCCCAGTTCCTCTGATCTTACCCCGACCCCGGAAATCCAGCTTGACGTGGATCGCGCGCGGCGTTTCGGCGGCGTGGCGCGCCTGTACGGCGCGCCGGCCGCCGCCGCGTTCGAGCGTGCGCACGTCGCGGTGATCGGGATCGGCGGCGTCGGCTCGTGGGTGGCCGAGGCGCTCGCGCGCAACGCGGTCGGCACGCTGACGCTGATCGATCTCGACAACGTCGCCGAAAGCAATACGAACCGGCAGATCCACGCGCTCGACGGCAATTACGGCAAGCCGAAGGTCGATGCGATGGCCGAGCGGATCGCGCTGATCGATCCTGCGTGCCGCGTGAACCGGATCGAGGATTTCGTCGAGCCCGACAACTTCGACGCGCTGCTCGGCGGCGGCTTCGACTACGTGATCGACGCGATCGACAGCGTGCGCACGAAGGTCGCGCTGATCGCGTGGTGCGTCGCGAAGCGCCAGCCGCTCGTCGTGGTCGGCGGCGCGGGCGGCCAGCTCGACCCGACGCGCATCCGGATCGACGATCTCGCGCTGACGATCCAGGATCCGCTGCTGTCGAAGGTGCGTGCACAGTTGCGCAAGCAGCACGGCTTTCCGCGCGGGCCGAAGGCGCGTTTCAAGGTCAGCGCCGTGTATTCGGACGAGCCGCTGATCTATCCGGAAGCCGCCGCGTGCGACCTCGAGGACGGCACCGAGCCGTCCGCGGCCGCGCACGTCGCGGGGCTCAACTGTGCGGGGTTCGGTTCGAGCGTGTGCGTGACGGCGAGCTTCGGCTTCGCGGCCGCCGCGCATGCGCTGCGCGCGATCGCGGCGCAGGCGGCGGGCTGAGCCGCTGCGAATCGCGGTCGTTGTGCAATGCGGCGGCGCGTGATACGCGCCGTGCTTGACGTGGTGATCCGGCAGCCGGGCCGTTGCAGCCCGGCCGGTCCCACGTCAGTTCAGTTGAGCGCCATGCTCAGCCTGCGCCGCCACCCGGCGACGAGGTCCGGGCGATCGCCGGCCAGCTCGAACACCGAGATCAGCGTGCGGCGGCCGAGATCGTCGCCGTACGCGCGGTCGCGCGTGACGATTTCCAGCAACTGCTCCACCGCGCCTTCGTACGCGCGCCGCGCGATCAGGCTCTGCGCGAGGTCGAAGCGCGCGTCGAGATCGGCCGGGTTCGCCGCGATGCGCGCTTCGAGCGCGTCGGTCGGCGGCAGGTCGGCCGTCGCGTCGAGTGCGTCGAAACGGGTCTTGATCGCCTGGTAGCGCGGATCGCCGTTCTGCACGGTCTGCGGCAACAGGCGCTTGGTCTCGGCGCGCGCGGCGTCGACCTGGTTGTTCGCGAGCAGCAGTTCGATCAGGTCGAGGCGGGCGTCGTCGAAGCCCGGGTTCAGCGCGAGCGCCGCTTCGAGGTGCGTGAGCGCGTCGTCGTAGCGCGACTCGGCCATCGCATCCTGCGCGGCACGCCGTTCGGCTTCCTCCGGCGCCGGCAGCAGCCGGTCGAGGAAGGCGCGCAGCTGGCCTTCGGGCAGCACGCCGACGAACTGGTCGACGGGGCGCCCGTCGGCGAACGCGATCACGTGCGGGATGCTGCGCGTCTGGAAGTGCGCGGCGAGTTCCTGGTTCTCGTCGACGTTGACCTTCACGAGCTTCCAGCGGCCTTCATAGTCGCCTTCGAGCTTTTCCAGCAGCGGGCCGAGCGTCTTGCAGGGGCCGCACCACGGCGCCCAGAAGTCGACCAGCACGGGTGCGTCCAGCGACGCCTCGATGACGTCTTTCTCGAATGTGGCAAGCGTGGTGTCCATGTCGTTCTCTTCCGTTCGAATGTCGTCAGGATGGGGGCGGCGCGCCCCTTTTTCAACGCGGCTTCGACTCGGGCAGCGGAATCCACTCCGTTTCGCCCGGCACCTTGCCCATTTCCTGGCGCGTCCAGGCTTGTTTCGCGCGCTCGATCGCCTCGCGGCTGCTCGCGACGAAATTCCATTCGATGAAGCGCTCGCCGTCGATCTTGTCGCCGCCGAGCAGCATCGCACGTGCGCCGCTGCCGCTCGTCAGCGTGACCGCGGCGCCGGGCGTGAGCACGGCCATCTGCTCGGCCGGCACCGGCGTGCCGTCGATCGCAAGCTCGCCGTCGACCACGTAGACCGCGCGCTCCTCGTGCGACGCGTCGAGTGCGAGGCGGCCGCCGGCCGCGAATTCGGCCGCGACGTACAGCGTGCGCGAGAACGTCGTGACCGGCGAGCGCAGCCCGAACGCATCGCCGGCGATCACCGTCAGCGCGACGCCGTCCTCGTTGCGCTTCGGCAGCGTGTCGGCCGCATGGTGCTCGAACGACGGCTCGGTCGTCTCGTGCGCGCGCGGCAGCGCGACCCAGGTCTGGATCCCGTGCACGGTGTGGCCGTTTTCGCGCTGCGCGTCGGGCGTGCGTTCGGAATGGACGATCCCGCGGCCGGCCGTCATCCAGTTCACGTCGCCCGGCACGATCTCCTGCAGCGAGCTGAGGCTGTCGCGGTGCAGGATTGCGCCGTCGAACAGGTAGGTGACGGTGGCGAGGCCGATATGCGGATGCGGGCGCACGTCGAGCCCCGTGCCGGGCGGCAGCGTGGCGGGCCCCATGTGATCGAAGAAGATGAACGGGCCGACGAGGCGGGCGGCGAGCGCGGGCAGCGTGCGGCGCACCTGCAGGTTGCCGATGTCGCGCACGTGCGGCTTCAGCAGGGCTTTGATCGGAGCGGTCATGGCGGATCCTGTGGGGCGGCGGGGGATGCCGGTCATTGTACTGGCCGTCCGCCGCCGATTCCATGCGCGCCACGCGGGTATCGGGCCGGGAGCTGAAACCCGGTAGACTGACCGGCTTCTCAGAGGAAAACACCGGGCCGCCCCGGGTTTTCCGCCTCGCAGCAAGTCTTCTCGGGGCGCCCGCCGCAAAGCGACAGGGAAAGCGACAGGGCCTGAGCGCACCGTGCACGACCATTCGACAATCGAGGAGACGCCGATGATGGCCCCGAAGGACTTGCTGCTTGCGCTGGTCGTGATCCTGGCGTGGGGCGTGAACTTCGTCGTGGTCAAGGTCGGCCTGCACGGCATGCCGCCGATGCTGCTCGGCGCGCTGCGCTTCACGCTCGCGGCCGTGCCCGCGGTGTTCTTCGTGCGCCGGCCGCAGATTCCATGGCGCCTGCTGGTGCTGTACGGCGCGACGATCCAGCTCGGCCAGTTCGTGTTCCTGTTCACCGGCATGTACGTCGGCATGCCGGCCGGCCTCGCATCGCTCGTGCTGCAGTCGCAGGCATTCTTCACGCTCGTGTTCGCGATGCTGTTCCTCGGCGAGCGGCTGCGCGTGCAGAACCTGCTCGGGCTCGCGATCGCCGCGGGCGGGCTCGTCGTGATCGCGGCGCAGGGCGGCCGCGCGATGACGCTCGCGGGCTTCCTGCTGACGATCTGCTCGGCCGCGATGTGGGCGTTCGGCAACATCGTCACGAAGAAGGTCGGCCGTGCGAACCTCGTGTCGCTCGTCGTGTGGGCCAGCCTCGTGCCGCCCGTGCCGTTCTTCCTGCTGTCGCTATGGTTCGAAGGGCCGCAGCGGATCGCGACCGCGCTCGCCGGGCTGAACGGCGCGTCGATCTTCGCGGTCGTCTATCTCGCGTTCGTCGCGACGCTGCTCGGCTACGGGCTGTGGAGCCGTCTGCTGTCGCGCTATCCGGCCGCGCAGGTCGCGCAGTTCTCGCTGCTGGTGCCGATCGTCGGGCTCGCGTCGTCGGCGCTGCTGCTCGACGAGCATCTGACGCGCCCGCAGCTGATCGGCGCGGCGCTCGTGATGGGCGGGCTCGCGGTGAACGTGTTCGGCGGGAAACTGATGCGCCGCTTCGCGGCGTCGTGACGCGCCGGCACGCACTGCGTGCCGGCGGCGGGGCGGGGCGGCCGCGTCCGGCCGTCAGGCCATCCGGCTCTTCGCGAGCGGCGGATTCGCGGCGAAATAACGCTTGATGCCGCGGAAGATCGCGTCGGCCATCTGGTCGCGATAGCCGTCGTCGTTCAGCCGGCTCTCTTCTTCCGGGTTGCTGATGAAGGCCGTTTCAACGAGGATCGACGGAATGTCGGGCGCCTTCAGCACCGCGAACCCGGCCTGCTCGACCGAGCCCTTGTGCAGCTTGTTGATGCCGCCCACTTCCTTCAGCACGTAGTTGCCGTAGCGCAGCGAATCGCGGATCTGCGCGGTCGTCGACATGTCGAACAGCGCGCGGTTCACGGCCGCGTCCGCCGTCTTGATGTTGATGCCGCCGATCAGGTCGGACGAGTTCTCCTTGTTCGCCATCCAGCGTGCCGCGGCGCTCGTCGCGCCGTGGTCGGACAGCGCGAACACCGACGAGCCGCGCGCGGACGGCGTCGTGAATGCATCGGCGTGGATCGACACGAACAGGTCGGCGCCCACGCGGCGCGCCTTCTGCACGCGCACGTTCAGCGGCACGAAGAAGTCGGCGTCGCGCGTCATCATCGCGCGCATGTTCGGCGCGCCGTCGATCTTCGCGCGCAGCTTCTTCGCGATGTCGAGCGCGATGTGCTTCTCGTACGTGCCGCCGCCGCCGATCGCGCCCGGATCCTCGCCGCCATGGCCCGGATCGATCGCCACCGTCAGCAGGCGGACGGTGCCGCCCTTGCCGGATTTCGGCGCGGTGAACTTGTAGGTGTCGCCATCGTCGTCGCTGTCGTCGCGGCGTGCGATGACCGGCGGCGGCTTGACGGCCGGCTTCGCGGGCGTCGAAGGGGTGGCGGGCGGCGTGTGCGGCGTGGCCGGCGTGTTCTGCGCGAAGCGCTGGAAGAACGCGTCGCTGTTGTCGCCCGCGGCGGGCGGCGGAGTACCGGGGCCGGCCAGCGTGGTCGGCGGCTGCATCTGCTGCGCACGTGCCGTGTCGTTGAGCGCCTGCTCCTTGCGTTCCGTCTGCGCGATCAGGTCGGACAGCGGATCGGGCGCGACAGCCGGATACAGGTCGAACACGAGCCGGTACTTGTAGGTGCCGACCGGCGGCAGCGTGAACACCTGCGGCTTCACCGAACCTTTCAGGTCGAACACCATCCGCACGACGTGCGGCTGATACTGGCCGACGCGCACCGACTGGATCTGCGGATCGTTCGGCGCGATCTTCGACACGAGGTCGCGCAGCGCCTGGTCGAGGTCGAGGCCGGTCAGGTCGACGACGAGACGGTCGGGACCCTGCAGTAGCTGTTGGCTATTCTGCAGCGGCTGGTCGGATTCGATCGTGACGCGCGTGTAATCGCGTGCGGGCCACACACGCACGCCGAGCACCGACGACGCGCGCGCGAGCCGCGGTGCGACGAGACCGAGCACCAGCGTCGACGCGCCCGCGCACAGGATCTGGCGGCGCCGCCAGTTGTGCGTCGCGGTGGCCGCCGATTCGATCGAGCGGAACGGTTTGATCAACATCTTTCGAGACATGCCTTTCCTGAAACGCTGTACGCCCGGACGGTGAGGGCGCGGCCGTCGCCGTCCACGTCGAGCGAGAAAACCAGATCGGGTACGCCGAGCAGCGTGCCTGCCTGTTGTGGCCATTCGACGAGGCAGATCGCGCTGGAATTGAAATATTCGCGAAAGCCTGCGTCGGACCATTCGGCCGGATCGTTGAAACGATACAGATCGAAGTGATAGACCTCGAGTTCCCCATCGTCGCGTTCGAGCGCGTACGGCTCGACGAGCGTATAGGTCGGGCTGCGCACGCGCCCCGTGTGGCCGAGGCCACGCAGGATCGCGCGCACGAGGGACGTCTTGCCCGCGCCGAGATCGCCGACCAGCTGGATCTGCAGCCCGTCGAACGCATGCGCGCGGGCAAGCTCGGTGCGCGCCGCGTCGAGCGCGTGCGCGAAGCGGGTGCCGAAGGCCTCGGTCGCCGCTTCGTCGGCGAGCGCGATCACGCGCTCCGCGAGCGGGGCGGGCAGCATGGCGTCGTGAGGCGGATGGCTGGGCGTGGCTGGCATTCTCGTAAAATAGTGCGATGAACCGATTACCGGAACTCGCCGCATCCGACAGACCTTCGACTCGTGCCGAAGGTGCGGCACCGTGCGCGCTCGACGATGCGGCGTTGACTGCGCTCGCCGCGCGCATCAGGGCGTGGGGGCGCGAATTGGGTTTCGGGGCGATCGGCATCAGCGATACCGATCTCTCGGATGCCGAAGCAGGCCTCGCCGCCTGGCTGGAAGCCGGATACCACGGCGAAATGGATTATATGGCGAAACATGGGATGAAACGCGCGCGTCCGGCCGAACTTGTGGCCGGTACGCGACGTGTGATCTCTGCCCGGCTCGCCTATCTGCCGGCCGAAACGCTGGCCGCCGACGCGCCTGAAAGCGAGCGGGGCGCGCTCGTGCCGCACGACTGGCGTGCGCGCGAACGGGCCCGGCTCGACGATCCGCAGGCGGCCGTCGTGTCGATCTACGCACGCGGCCGCGACTATCACAAGGTGTTGCGCAACCGCCTGCAGACGCTCGCCGAGCGCATCGAGCAGGAGATCGGTGCGTTCGGCTACCGCGTGTTCACCGATTCGGCGCCCGTGCTCGAGGTCGAGCTCGCGCAGAAGGCCGGCGTCGGCTGGCGCGGCAAGCACACGCTGCTGTTGCAGCGCGATGCGGGCTCGCTGTTCTTCCTCGGCGAGATCTACGTCGACGTTCCGCTGCCGACCGATGCGCACACGTCCCCCGACACCGCGCCCGAGACGCCCGGCGCGCACTGCGGCAGCTGCACGCGCTGCATCGACGCCTGCCCGACCGGCGCGATCGTCGAGCCGTACCGCGTCGACGCGCGCCGCTGCATCTCGTACCTGACGATCGAACTGAAAGGCAGCATCCCCGAGCCGCTGCGGCCGATGATCGGCAATCGCGTGTACGGCTGCGACGACTGCCAGCTCGTGTGCCCGTGGAACAAGTTCGCGCAGGCCGCGCCCGTCGCCGATTTCGACGTGCGGCACGGCCTCGATCGCGCGACGCTCGTCGAGCTGTTTGCGTGGGAGGCGGACGCGTTCGATACGCGGATGCAGGGCAGTGCGATCCGGCGCATCGGCTACGAAAGCTGGCTGCGCAATCTCGCGGTCGGGCTCGGCAATGCGCTGCGCGCGGACGCGGGCCGGCTCACGCCGCAGGCGCGCGACGCGATCGTCGCCGCGTTGCGCGCGCGGGCCGACGATCCGTCGCCCGTCGTGCGCGAGCATGTCGAATGGGCGCTGCGTGCTGCATGAAGGCGGCGTAAAGTGTCGTCGGCGCGCGGTGGTGCCGCGCGCATCCATCGGTCAGGAGAGGGCCATGTTCAATGCAGTCATCGACGCACCGTTCGGCAAGGTCGGCATCCGCACGGATGCCGCAGTGGTGCGCGAGATCGTCTATCTGCCCGAATCGGTGAAGTCGGTCGATCCGGATTCCCCGCTCGCGCAGCGCGCGGTCAAGCAGATCGAACGTTATTTCGAGCGTGCGTCGGCGCGCTTCGACCTGCCGCTCGCCGAAGTCGGCAGCGCGTTCCAGCACCGCGTGTGGGACGTGATCAGCGATATTCCGCCCGGCACGGTGCTGACCTACGGGCAGGTCGCGAAGCGGATCGGCAGCGCGCCGCGCGCGGTGGGCCAGGCGTGCGGCGCGAACTACTTCCCGCTCGTGATCCCGTGCCATCGCGTCGTCGCGGCGGGCGGACTCGGCGGCTTCGCGAACCACGACGACAACGGTTATTACCAGAAAGTGAAGCGCTGGCTGCTGGCGCACGAAGGCGTGCCGTACTGATGAGTGAATCGCTGATGTCCCCCGCAGTCGACGGCGATGCCGTCGAGGTGTCCCCCGCGCTGCTCGCGAGCCGCGCGTCGATCGACGTGTTTTGCGATGCGCTGTGGCTCGAGCACGGGCTGGCGCGCAACACGCTCGATGCGTACCGGCGCGAT
The DNA here is from genome assembly GCF_002223095.1 of Burkholderia sp. AU33803. NCBI lineage: Bacteria > Pseudomonadati > Pseudomonadota > Betaproteobacteria > Burkholderiales > Burkholderiaceae > Burkholderia > Burkholderia sp. AU33803. Next base: position 369,791 of record NZ_NKFJ01000005.1, on the reverse strand, counting down.
CTGGTGCTGTTTTCACAATGGCTGGCCGAGACGCACGACGCATCGCTCGATTCGGCCGACGAAGCGATGGTGACGGGCTACATCGCCGCGCGCAGCGACGGCAAGGCGACGTCGTCGAACCGGCGGCTGTCCGTGTTCCGGCGCTATTACGGCTGGGCCGTGCGCGAGCATCGCGCGAGCGCCGACCCGACGCTGCGGATCACGTCCGCGAAGCAGGCGGCCCGGTTTCCGTCGACGTTATCGGAGGCGCAGGTCGAGGCGCTGCTCGGTGCACCCGACATCGGTACGCCGCTCGGCCTGCGCGATCGTACGATGCTCGAGCTGATGTATGCGAGCGGGCTGCGCGTGAGCGAGCTCGTGATGCTGAAGACCGTCGAGGTCGGGCTCAACGAGGGCGTCGTGCGCGTGATGGGCAAGGGCTCGAAAGAGCGGCTCGTGCCGTTCGGCGAAGTCGCGCAAGGGTGGATCGAGCGCTACCTGCGTGAGGCGCGGCCGGCGCTGCTCGGGGCGCGCGCGGCCGACGCGCTGTTCGTGACCGCGCGCGGCGACGGGATGACGCGCCAGCAGTTCTGGAACATCATCAAGCGCCACGCGCAGCACGCGGACGTGCGCGCGCACCTGTCGCCGCACACACTGCGGCACGCGTTCGCGACGCACCTGCTGAACCATGGCGCCGACCTGCGTGTCGTGCAGCTGCTGCTCGGTCACAGCGATATCTCGACCACGCAGATCTACACGCACGTCGCACGCGAGCGGTTGAAGACGCTGCACGCGGAACACCATCCACGCGGTTAGCGCATCCGGCGCGGCGCGGGCCGAGTCGCACGCACCGGCCCGCGCGCGTCAGATCAGCTCGCGCAGCTTGTGCTTCAGCACCTTGCCCGTCGATGCGGCCGGCAGCGCGTCGAGTACGCGGATGTGTGCGGGGCGTTTGTAAGGCGCGAGCCGCTCCGCACACCACGCGTGCAACGCCGCTTCCTCGGCCGTCGCGCCGGGCACTAGCTCGACGAACGCAAGCACTTCCTCGTTGCCTTGGACCGCGCGGCCGATGACGGCCGCCTGCACGACGTCCGGATGCGCGTTCAGCACCTGCTCGACTTCGACCGGATAGACGTTGAAGCCCGACCGGATGATCAGCTCCTTGCTACGGCCCGCGATTGTCACTGCGCCGTCCGCCTCCTGCCGCGCGAGATCGCCGGTGCGCAGCCAGCCGTCCGGCGACACGGCCGCGTGCGTGGCGTCCGCGTTGCGGTAGTAGCCGAGCATCACGTTCGGCCCGCGCACGCGGATCTCGCCGACTTCACCCGGCGGCACGTCGGTGCCGTTCGGTGCGACGATCCGCATCTCCACGCCGGGAATCGGCACGCCGACCGAGCTGTCGGTGCGCGGCGCGTCGAGCGGCGTTTGCGTGATCGTCGGGCTGCTTTCGGTCATCCCGTAGCCGTTGTGCAGCGGCACGCCGTAAAGGCGCTCGACGCGCGCCTTCAGGTTTGCGTCGAGCGGCGAGCCGCCCGAATACGCGAAGCGCAGGCGCGGCGCGCGCCACACGTGGCCGTGCGTGTGCAGGTGTTCGAGCAGCTTCGCGTGCATCGCGGGCACGCCCTGGAAGATCGTGACGCCTTCGTCGGCGAGCGCGACGCGCACGGCTTCCGGCGAGAAGCGCGGCGCGAGCCGCAGCGTCGCGCCCGCGTACAGGCTGCCGAGGCAGACCGACGCGAGCCCGTACACGTGTGACACCGGCAGCACCGTGTAGACGACATCGTCGGGCGACACGCGGCGCAGCATGCTCGACGTCGCCGCGATGAACAGCAGGTTGCGATGCGACAGCATCACGCCCTTCGGCGTGCCGGTCGTGCCGGTCGTGTAGATCAGCGCCGCGCATTGCGCGGCGCCGTCGGCGGCGACCGGTTCGCCCGGCGCGCTCGCGTCGACGTGGTACGACCACGCGCCGATGTCGACCGGCAGTGCGCTGGCGGGTGTCGCACCGTGCCGTTCGGCATGCGTGCGCGCGTCGGGCGAGGCGTCGGTGGTGAACGCGATCAGCTTGGGCCGTGCGTGCGCGGCGATCGCGTCGAGCTCGCTGGCGGATAGCCGCGCGTTCGACACGAGCGCCCACGCGTCGAGGCGGGCGGCCGCAAACAGCAGCACGATCTGCGCGACGCAGTTTTCGGCGACGATCATCACGCGGTCGCCGCCTTGCACCCCGAGGTTGGCGAGCAGCGCGGCGGCTGCATCGACGGCCTGCGACAGCTCGCCGTACGACAGGCGGCGCGCGTCCTCGATCAGCGCCGGATGCGCGGGCGCCAGCGCGGCCCGGCGTGCGGGCACGTCGGCGATGCGGCGAGGCAGCGCGGCGAGCAGGGCGTCGACGTCGAGCGGCTCGGATGAACGGAGGGACGAGGGCATGGCGTCTCCAGAAGAAGGGCGGGCGGCGGCTGACGAGGTTGGCGAACGATCGTGCCATGGCAGCGCGCGCGCCACAATCGGCCATTCGGTCAATAGCGCTTCGCGATGTCCGCAATGATGATGGACGGAATCGTTGCGGCGACGCAGCAGGCCGCCCGGCGAAAAACGGGCCGCGAGTATACCGCCGGTGCGAGCGCGAGGGCGTGATCGCGCGCGCGCCGGTCGTTCACCCTTAAAATGCCGCCATGAGCAAATCCAGGCATGTGTCCGAAACCCCCGCGACCCAGTTGCTGCGCCGCCACGGCGTTGCATTCGGCGAGCATCCGTACGACTACGTCGAGCACGGCGGCACCGGCGAATCGGCGCGCCAGCTCGGTGTCGACGAGCACAGCGTCGTGAAGACGCTCGTGATGGAAGATGAACACGCGAAGCCGCTGATCGTGCTGATGCACGGCGACCGCACCGTATCGACGAAGAACCTCGCGCGGCAGATCGGCGCGAAGCGCGTCGAGCCGTGCAAGCCCGAGGTCGCGAACCGCCATTCGGGCTATCTCGTCGGCGGCACGTCGCCGTTCGGCACGCGCAAGACGATGCCCGTCTACGTCGAGGCGACGATCCTCGAGCTGCCGACGATTTACCTGAACGGCGGGCGTCGCGGCTACCTCGTCAGCCTCGCGCCGGCCGTGCTCACGTCGCTGCTCGGCGCGCAGCCCGTGCAGTGCGCCAGTGTCGACTGAGGGTTTCACCTTCGTGGCAGGCGGCGCGCGTTCGGTAGAATGGGCGCCGTTTCGGCGTGCCGCGCGCAGCCGTCCCTTTACCGATACGTTGAAAGAAGAGTCCTCCGCATGCAGATCCTGCTCGCCGCCCTCGTTGCCTACCTGATCGGTTCGGTGTCGTTCGCCGTCGTCGTCAGTGGCGCGATGGGCCTGGCCGACCCGCGTTCGTACGGGTCGAAGAATCCCGGCGCGACCAACGTGCTGCGCAGCGGCAACAAGAAGGCCGCGATCCTGACGCTCGTCGGCGATGCATTCAAGGGCTGGATTGCCGTCTGGCTCGCCCGGCGCTTCGGCCTGCCCGACGTCGCGGTCGCATGGGTCGCGATCGCCGTGTTCCTCGGCCACCTGTATCCGGTGTTCTTCCGCTTCCAGGGCGGCAAGGGCGTCGCGACCGCGGCCGGCGTGCTGCTCGCGGTGCACCCGGTGCTCGGGCTCGCGACCGCGCTGACCTGGCTGATCGTCGCGTTCTTCTTCCGCTATTCGTCGCTCGCGGCGCTGGTGGCGGCCGTGTTCGCGCCGGTGTTCGACGTGTTCCTGTTCGGCACGGGCCACAACCCGGTCGCGTGGGCCGTGCTCGCGATGAGCGTGCTGCTCGTGTGGCGTCACCGCGGCAACATTGCGAAGCTGCTGGCGGGGCAGGAAAGCCGGATCGGCGACAAGAAGAAGGCGGCCGCGGACGGCGGCGCGCAGGACGGCGGGAAAGCCTGAGAAAGTGCGGCGCCTGGCCGCAGCCGGGCGCGCCGCGTATGCGGGGCCCGGCGGGATGACGTGACGGATCGCCCGGCGATCAGTCGCGGAAGTTGTTGAAGTCGAGCGGCGTGTCGGTCACGTCCTTGCGCAGCATCGCGATCACGCTCTGCAGGTCGTCGCGCTTCGTGCCGTTCACGCGCACGGCGTCGCCCTGGATGCTCGCCTGCACCTTGATCTTGCTGTCCTTCACGAGGCGCACGATCTTCTTCGCGAGATCGCCGGTCACGCCTTTCTTCACGGTGACGATCTGCTTGACCTTGTCGCCGCCGATCTTCTCGACCTTGCCGTAGTCGAGGAAGCGCACGTCGACGTTGCGCTTGGCCAGCTTGCCGATCAGCACGTCCTTGACCTGGCCCAGCTTGAAATCGTCATCGGCGAACAGCGTCAGCTCGCGTTCCTTCTGCTCGACGCGCGCGTCGGAGCCCTTGAAGTCGAAGCGCGTCGAAATTTCCTTGTTCGACTGCTCGATGGCGTTCTTCACTTCGATCATGTTCGCTTCGGAAACGACGTCGAACGATGGCATGGCATTCCTCCCTTGAGATGCGGGCACCCGGCTCGCGCGCGGGCACTCGCTATAATTGCGGACTGTTTGCCATTTTACCGATGCCCCTCCGTTTGCCCAAGGCCGGCCATGCGCCGCCCGGGCGGACGTGACCGCGAATGCCGATGCCTCCTGACGATTCCGCCCTGTCGCTGCTTCCCGACCATCCGCTCGCCGCGCACAACACGTTCGGCATCGCCGCGACCGCGCGCTTTGCCGCGCGCATCACGCATGCGTCGCAGTTCGAGGCGCTCCATCGCGACCCGCGCGTCGCGAACCTGCCGCAACTCGTGCTCGGCGGCGGCAGCAACGTCGTGTTCACGCGCGACTTCGACGGCGTCGTGCTGCTCGACGAGATCGCGGGCCGCCGCGTCGTCCGCGAGGACGACGACGCGTGGTACGTCGAGGCCGGCGGCGGCGAGAACTGGCATGCATTCGTCGCATGGACGCTCGAGCACGGGATGGCGGGCCTCGAGAACCTCGCGCTGATTCCGGGCACGGTCGGCGCCGCGCCGATCCAGAACATCGGCGCATACGGCCTCGAGATGAAGGCGTATTTCGACTCGCTGGTCGCGGTGGAGCTGGCGACGGGGCGCAGCGAGCGTTTCGACGCCGCGCGCTGCGCGTTCGGCTATCGCGACAGCTTCTTCAAGCGGGAAGGGCGCGGCCGGTTCGCGATCGTGTCGGTGACGTTCCGGTTGCCGAAGCAGTGGGCGCCGCGGCTCGGCTACGCGGACGTCACGCGCGAACTCGACGCCCGCGGCATGGCACCCGATGCGGCCACGGCGCGCGACGTGTTCGACGCGGTCGCCGCGATCCGCCGCGCGAAGCTGCCCGATCCGCTCGTCCTCGGCAACGCGGGCAGCTTCTTCAAGAATCCGGTGATCGATGCCGCGCAGTTCGATGCGCTGCGCGCCCGCACGCCGGAAGTCGTGTCGTATCCGCAGCCGGACGGGCAGGTCAAGCTCGCGGCCGGCTGGCTGATCGACCGCTGCGGCTGGAAGGGGCGCGCGCTGGGCGCGGCGGCCGTGCACGACCGCCAGGCGCTCGTGCTCGTCAATCGCGGCGGCGCGACGGGGGCCGACGTGCTCGCGCTGGCACAGGCGATCCAGGCCGACGTGCGCGAACGTTTCGGCGTCGAACTCGAGCCCGAACCGGTCTGCCTGTAACGCGGGCTCGGCACCGCTTTTCCCGCGCCCAAACAAAAGCGCCGATCGTCGATCGGCGCTTTTTTCATGAGCTGGCGGGTTGCCGGCGCGTCAGTGCTTGAGGCGGCCGAGCAGCAGGAACTCCATCAGCGCCTTCTGCACGTGCAGGCGGTTTTCCGCTTCATCCCACACGACGCTCTGCGGGCCGTCGATCACGCCGGCCGTCACTTCCTCGCCGCGGTGTGCGGGCAGGCAGTGCATGAAGAGGGCGTCCGGGTTCGCGTGCCCCATCATTTCCTCGTCGACGCACCAGTCGGCGAACGCCTGCTTGCGGGCCTCGTTCTCGGCCTCGAAGCCCATGCTCGTCCACACGTCGGTGGTGACGAGGTCGGCGCCCTTGCATGCTTCGTTCGGATCGTCGAACACTTCGTAGAACGGCGCGCTGTCGGGCGACACGAGCTTCATGTCGAGCGCGTAGCCGGGCGGCGTGGACAGGCGCAGCTTGAAGCCGAGGATCTGCGCGGCTTCGATCCACGTGTAGAGCATGTTGTTCGCATCGCCGACCCAGGCAACGGTCTTGCCGGCGATCGGGCCGCGGTGCTCGTAGTACGTGAAGATATCGGCGAGCACCTGGCACGGGTGGTACTCGTTCGTCAGGCCGTTGATCACCGGCACGCGGGAATTCTGCGCGAAGCGCGTGATCACGTCCTGCTCGAACGTACGGATCATGATGATGTCGACCATGCGCGAGATGACCTGCGCGGAATCCTCGACGGGTTCGCCGCGGCCGAGCTGCGTGTCGCGCGTGCTCATGAAGACGGCGTGACCGCCGAGCTGGAAGATCCCGGCTTCGAACGACAGGCGCGTGCGCGTCGAGCTCTTCTCGAAGATCATCGCGAGCGTGCGGTCGTGCAGCGGGTGATAGGTCTCGTAGTTCTTGAACTTGCGCTTCAGGATACCCGTGCGCTCGAGCACGTACTCGTAGTCTTCCAGCGAGAAATCCTTGAACTGCAGGTAGTGACGAATGGTTTTGGCGGTCATGAAGCGAAATACGGCGGGTTGCACCCGGCAGCAAGGCCGGACGGCGCCGCCGTCGGGTGTGGATAACTCAAAGCAGCATAAAGGATTTTCTGTGCTTTGACGAGCCGCGGAGAGAAGCGGGGCAGGATCGCCGCGCGCGGCAAGCGACGCAGGAGGCGGGGTGTCGGGACGGCGCGCGATGGCGCGCTGCGGTATAATTCAAAAGTTTTCTCCAGCCCGGCAGGCAAGCCTCCTCGCGCTCTGCCGGACACAAGCCGTGCGCTGCACAAATCCGGTGCAGTCCGCCGGTGGCGCGCGCCGACGTCCTGTTTTCGGGATATCGGAATGCTTGTGCCGCCGTCCGTTTCAGCTTTGTGTTCGCGTATCCAGGCGCCGTTGCCTGGACATCGCCGGGCCGTCACTTGGGTAACCACATGGCTGAAACCCCTCCGACCGAATTCTTCATCCAGGGCATCACGAAAGACGGGAAAAAGTTTCGCCCGAGCGACTGGTCGGAACGTCTGGCCGGTGTGATGGCCTGCTTCGGGCCGGGGGCTAGCGGGCCGAACGCGCGCCTCAAGTATTCGCTCTACGTGCGTCCGACGATGCTCGGCGACCTGAAATGCGTGATCCTCGATTCCCGGCTGCGCGACGTCGAGCCGATGGCGTTCGATTTCGTGCTGAATTTCGCGAAGGACAACAATCTCGTCGTGACCGAGGCGTGCGAACTGCCGGACTACGACGCGAAGAAGTGATGCCGGCGCGGGCGAGGGCGCTTGCCGCGCCCGCCCTCGTGGCAACTGTCACCGCCCGCAGGATGCGTCGGCGACAGGCAACAAAAAAGCCCGCCTAGGCGGGCTTTTTTGCGATCGCAGGAAACAGGAACGCCCGCGTGAGCGGGCGCACCGGATTTACGCTGCTGCCTGCAGACCCTTGACGGCTGCGGCCAGGCGGCTCTTGCTGCGAGCGGCCTTGTTCTTGTGAACGATCTTCTTGTCGGCGATCGTGTCGATCGTCTTCACGGCAGCCTTGAACAGCTCGGCAGCCTTTGCCTGGTCGCCGGCTTCAACAGCCTTGCGAACCGACTTGATCGCGGTACGGAATTTCGAGCGCAGCGCCGAGTTGTGCGAGTTTGCCTTCGCGGCCTGACGGGCGCGCTTGCGTGCTTGTGCGGAGTTAGCCATGACGGTTCCTTATCCTGTCCTGTTTCCAGAGCTTGGAGCCTAGACGGCCAAGCGCTGCTTTTCGATCCGTCCCCTGAGAGCGATTGCCCAGGGGCGCATAAAAAACGGTGATTTTAACCGAGGCAGGGACATGAAAACGGCAGTTGCCGTGCATGTACGAGCCTAGAAACCGGCGATTATAGCAACGAAATCAAGCGCGTGGCAAGTTCAACATGACACCCGCCCAGGACGGCGCCGAACGCGTGCGCGCTTTTCGGCATCGGCCGCTGGCCGGGCCACGCAACGTCCGTATAATAAGCGCCCCATGAATCTATTCCGAGCCCTGCTGACGGTCAGCGGCTTCACGCTGCTGTCGCGCGTGACCGGACTGGCCCGCGAGACGCTGATCGCCCGTGCGTTCGGCGCCAGTCAATACACCGACGCGTTCTACGTCGCCTTCCGTATCCCGAACCTGCTGCGCCGCCTGTCTGCCGAAGGTGCGTTCTCGCAGGCGTTCGTGCCGATCCTCGCCGAGTTCAAGAACCAGCAGGGGCATGACGCGACGAAAGCGCTCGTCGACGCGATGTCCACCGTGCTGGCGTGGGCGCTTGCCGTGCTGTCCGTGATCGGGATCGCCGGCGCATCGTGGGTCGTGTTCGCGGTCGCGTCCGGCCTGCACACCGACGGGCAGGCGTTCCCGCTCGCGGTCACGATGACGCAGATCATGTTCCCGTACATCGTGTTCATCTCGCTGACGACGCTCGCCTCCGGCGTGCTGAACACGTACAAGAGCTTCTCGCTGCCCGCGTTCGCGCCGGTGCTGCTCAACGTCGCGTTCATCGCCGCGGCCGTGTTCGTCGCGCCGCACCTGAAGGTGCCGGTGTTTGCGTTGGCATGGGCCGTCATCGTCGGCGGCGTGCTGCAGTTCCTCGTGCAGCTGCCTGGCCTGAAGAAGATCGACATGGTGCCGCTGATCGGCCTCAACCCGCTGCGCGCGCTGCGCCACCCGGGCGTGAAGCGCGTGCTCGCGAAGATGGTGCCCGCGACGTTCGCGGTGTCGGTCGCGCAACTGTCGCTGATCATCAACACCAACATCGCGTCGCGGCTCGGGCAGGGCGCCGTGTCATGGATCAACTATGCCGACCGCCTGATGGAATTCCCGACGGCGCTGCTCGGCGTCGCGCTCGGCACGATCCTGCTGCCGAGCCTGTCGAAGGCGCACGTCGATGCCGATTCGCACGAGTATTCGGCGCTGCTCGACTGGGGCCTGCGCGTCACGTTCCTGCTCGCGGCGCCGAGTGCGCTCGCGCTGTTCTTCTTCGCGACGCCGCTCACCGCGACCCTGTTCAACTACGGCAAGTTCGACGCGCACACCGTCACGATGGTCGCGCGCGCGCTGGCGACCTACGGGATCGGCCTCGTCGGCATCATCCTGATCAAGATCCTCGCGCCGGGCTTCTATGCGAAGCAGGACATCAAGACGCCCGTGAAGATCGCGATCGGCGTGCTGATCGTCACGCAGATCTCGAACTACGTGTTCGTGCCGCTGATCGGCCACGCGGGCCTGACGCTGAGCATCGGCGTCGGCGCGTGCCTGAACTCGCTGCTGCTGTTCATCGGGCTGCGCAAGCGCGGCATCTACCAGCCGTCGCCGGGCTGGCTGCGCTTCTTCGTGCAGCTGATCGGCGCGGCGCTCGTGCTCGCCGGCCTGATGCACTGGCTGTCGATCAGCTTCGACTGGACCGGGATGCGTGCGCAGCCGCTCGACCGCATTGCGCTGATGGCCGCGTGCCTCGTGCTGTTCGCTGCACTATATTTCGGTATGTTGTGGGTGATGGGCTTCAAATACGCTTATTTCAAAAGGCGCGCCAAGTGACGACCGCAATGACCCGCGTCCTCGACTACTTCAGCACGCTCGTGGCAGACGACGACAGCCTGCCCGTCACGGAAGCGGCGCTGTCGCTGGCGCAGGACGCGTATCCCGACCTCGACCTGCAGGGCACGCTGGCCGAACTCGACATGCTGGCGGCGCGGTTGCGCCGGCGGCTCACGGACGATGCGGACCTGAAGGGCCGCGTCGCCGCGCTGAACGATTTCTTCTTCCGCGAGCTCGGCTTCGCGTGCAATCACAACGATTACTACGACCCCGATAACAGCCACCTGAACGCCGTGCTGAAGCGGCGGCGCGGGATCCCGATCTCGCTGTCGGTGCTGTACCTGGAGCTTGCCGAGCAGATCGGCGTGCCGGCGCGCGGCGTGTCGTTCCCCGGCCATTTCCTGCTGCGCGTCACGCTGCCGGACGGCGACCTGATCATCGATCCGGCCAACGGCCATTCGCTGTCCGAAGCCGAGATGGTCGAGATGCTCGAGCCGTACGTCGCGCGAGCGGCCGGCGCGGTCGACAGCGCATTGCGCGCGCTGCTGCAGCCGGCGACGAGCCGCGAGATCATCGCGCGGATGCTGCGTAACCTGAAGACGATCTATCTCCAGACGGAACGCTGGCAGCGCCTGCTCGCGGTGCAGCAGCGGCTCGTGATCCTGTTGCCCGAGCACCTCGACGAAGTCCGCGACCGCGGTTTCGCGTATGCGCGGCTCGATTACCTGCGGCCCGCGCTCGAGGATCTCGAACTGTATCTCGGCGAGCGGCCGGACGCGGACGACGCGACCGTCGTCGAGTCGCAGGTGACCGAATTGCGGCAGCGGATGCAGCGCGACGGCGAGGATTGAGCCGCCGTCACGCTGCCGGAACCCTGAATGAAACGACGCCCGCATCGCGGGCGTTTTTTCGTGCCTATTTCGGCTGCATCCGGATCGCGCCGTCGAGGCGGATCACTTCGCCGTTGAGCATCGGATTCTCGACGATCTGGCGCACCAGCAGCGCGTATTCGGCCGGTTTGCCGAGACGCGGCGGGAACGGCACCATCGCGCCGAGCGCGTCCTGCACGTCCTGCGGCATGCCGAGCAGCATCGGCGTCTCGAACAGGCCGGGCGCGATCGTCATCACGCGGATGCCGCTGCGCGACAAGTCGCGCGCGATCGGCAGCGTCATGCCCGCGACGCCGGCCTTCGACGCCGCATACGCGGCCTGGCCGATCTGCCCGTCGAACGCGGCAACCGACGCGGTGCTGACGATCACGCCGCGCTCGCCGTCCGCGGTCGGCGCGGTGGCCGCCATCGCGGCGGCCGCGAGCCGGATCATGTTGAATGTGCCCACGAGGTTCACGTTGATCGTCTTCGCGAACACGTCGAGCGGATGCGCGCCGTCCTTGCCGACGGTCTTCGCGGCGGGCGCGATGCCCGCGCAGTTCACGAGGCCGCGCAGCGTGCCGGCTTGCGTTGCCGCGCTGACGGCCGCCTGCGCGTCGGCTTCGCTCGACACGTCGCAGTGCACGAAAATGCCGCCCAGTTCGGTGGCGAGCGCGGTGCCCGCCGCGTCGTTCAGGTCGGCGAGCACGACCGTGCCGCCTGCCTGCGCGAGCATCCGCGCGGTGCCGGCGCCGAGGCCCGATGCGCCGCCCGTGATCAGAAACACGTTGCCGCGAATTTCCATGACTGTCTCCGTTGTTGAGCGCCCCCGGCGCTTCAGCGCTCAGGGCACGGCCGTCTCCAAGGTGGTCACCGCTATCGGCGCTTCGGCGCGGGTTGCGGTTCCGCGCAAAGCGGTTGCCTGGTTCAATGCCGCGCGATGGGTTGAAATGCCGGCGCCCGGGTAGCGCGCGCGCCCGCACCCGACCGATTGTACGGGGCACGCTCGCGCGACGGCGGGACCAGAACGGTCGTGCCAATTCCGGCCGGGCAAAAAAAAGCCGCCCGGAAAGGGCGGCTTGCGGTTGCGCGATGCGCTGCTTACTTCAGTGCGCCAAACGCGCGCTCGCGGATTTCCTCGACGCTGCCGAGGCCCGAGATCTTGCGATACTGCGGTGCCTTCAGGCCGTTTTCCTCGCCGCGCTGCGCCCAGTCGCCGTAGTACGTGATCAGCGGCTTGGTCTGCGCTTCGTACACTTCGAGACGCTTCTTGACGGTTTCTTCCTTGTCGTCGTCGCGCTGGATCAGCGGCTCGCCCGTCACGTCGTCATGGCCTTCGACCTTCGGCGGATTGAACTTGACGTGGTACGTGCGGCCCGATGCCGGGTGCGTGCGGCGGCCGCTCATGCGCTCGATGATTTCCGAGAACGGCACGTCGATCTCGAGCACGTAGTCGATCGCGACGCCGGCTTCCTTCATGGCGTCAGCCTGCGCGATCGTGCGCGGGAAACCGTCGAACAGATAGCCGTTCGCGCAGTCGGATTCCTTCAGGCGCTCCTTGACGAGGCCGATGATCAGCGCGTCCGGGACGAGCTTGCCGGCGTCCATGTAGCCCTTCGCCTCGACGCCGAGCGGCGTGCCGGCCTTCACGGCCGCGCGCAGCATGTCGCCCGTCGAGATTTGCGGGATGCCGAATTTTTCCTTGATGAAGTTTGCCTGGGTGCCCTTTCCCGCGCCGGGCGCGCCCAACAGGATCAAACGCATGGTGATATCTCCAGTATGTAGATTCGTGTGGCGAGACGAAAAAAGCGCCGGCGACGGTGTGCGCGGGGCTTGCCTGGCGCGTGGCGGGCCGGTCTGATGCGGCGCGTCGGGTTGGGCGACGCGCGGCTGCCGGCAGGGCCGCGGGCGGGGTCAAGCGAGGACGCGCTGGTCGCGGACGGCTCGCACAATCGCCTGATTATGCCACGGGTTATTTTGATGACGGCTGAAAAAGGGCCTGCACGCGTGCGAGATCGGCCGGCGTGTCGATGCCGGCTTCCGGCGCGGACTCGGTGATCAGCACTGCGATGCGCTCGCCGTGCCAGAGCGCGCGCAGCTGTTCGAGCTGCTCGGCCTGTTCGATCGGCGCCTGCGCCAACGTCGGATAGGTGCGCAGGAAACGCGCGCGATACGCATAGAGGCCGATGTGCCGATAGACCGGGAAGGCCGGTGCAGGCATGGCCGCGACGTCGGGCCAGTGCGGCTGGTACGCGTCCCGGCTCCACGGAATCGGCGCGCGCGAGAAGTACAGCGCGACGCTCTGCGCGTCGAGCGCGACCTTCACCACGTTCGGGTTGAACACGTCGGCCGCGTCGTGGATCGGGTGGGCGGCCGTCGCAATCGCGCAGGCCGGATGCGCGGCGAGGTGCGACGCTACGTCGCGCACGAGCACCGGGTCGATCAGCGGCTCGTCGCCCTGTACGTTGACGACGACGGTGTCGTCGCTCCACCCGAACGTCGCCGCGACTTCCGCGAGCCGGTCGGTGCCGGACGGATGGTCGGCGCGTGTCAGTACCGCTTCGAAGCCGTGATTGCGGGCCGCATCGAGCACGCTCTGCGCGTCGGACGCGACCAGCACCTGCTGCGCGCCCGCTTCGCGCGCGCGCTCGGCGACGCGCACGACCATCGGCTTGCCGCCGAGATCGGCGAGCGGCTTGTTCGGGAGCCGCGTCGACGCGAGCCGGGCGGGAATGACGGCGATGAAGGGTTGAGTCATCGGGGAGGACGGTGAGGAAAGCGGAGCGGGCGGCGCGTCGGGTGCGGGCCGCCCGGCGGGTTCTCGGCGCCCTTGCCGCGGACACGCCGCGGCAAGGGCCGGGTCGGGCGGCTTAGCGGCCGGCCGGGTCGACCGGCGTGCCTTCGACGGTCTGGCGCGCTTCGTCGACCAGCATCACGGGGATGCCGTCGCGGATCGGGTAGGCGAGCTTGTCCGCGTTGCAGATCAGCTCCTGCGCGGCACGGTCATAGTGGAGCGGGCCTTTGCAGATAGGGCACACAAGGATTTCAAGCAGGCGAGCGTCCACGGAGTTTCTCCACAACGAGGGCAATGAGGCGAGGGTCGAGCGCGGCTTCGACGGGGACCACCCACAGTCGGGCGTCGCGCCAGGAAGCGCCCAATTTTACTGCATCCTTCTCGGTGATCAGGATCGCATCGACGGCGTCGTCGACGAACGGATTGTCGGCGAACGCGTAGTGGTCGGGCAGCGCGCGCGTCGCGGGCGCGAGACCGGCCGCGCGCAGCGTCGCGAAGAAGCGTTCCGGCGCGCCGATGCCGGCCGCGGCGAGCACGCGCTCGTTCGCGAATTGCGACAGCGGGCGGCGCAGCGCGGGCTGGTCGAGGTGCCACGCGGCGCCCGGCGTGAGCGCGAGCGAATAGGTGTCGGGCCACGGCGGCAGCGCGCCGCTGTACGGATCGTTGACGAGCGTGGCGTCGCGGTGCCGCGACAGCGGCTCGCGCAACGGCCCGGCCGGCAGCAGGAAGCCGTTGCCGCCGAGCCGGTGGTCGAACACGACGAGTTCGACCGTGCGTGCGAGGCGGTAGTGCTGCAGGCCGTCGTCGCTGACGATCACGTCGACGTCCGGATGCGCGGCGCGCAGCGCCTGCGCGGCCGCGACGCGATCCGGGCAGACCCAGACGGGCGCACCGGTGCGGCGGGCGATCAGGAGCGGTTCGTCGCCGCCCACGCTGGCGCGCGACGCGGGCGTGACGGCGGTCGGCGCCTTCACGTTCGCGCCGTAGCCGCGCGACACGATGCCGGGCGTGAAGCCGGCCGCGCGCAACGCGTCGACGAGTGCGATCACGGTCGGCGTCTTGCCGGTGCCGCCGACGGTCACGTTGCCGACCACGACGACGGGCACGCCGACGTCGACCGGCTTCTTCCAGCCTTGCGCGTAGGCGGTGCGCCGCAATGCCGCGCACAGGCCGAACACGCACGCGAACGGCGTGAGCGCCCACGCGAGCGCGCCGCGGCGCTGCCATTCGCGCGTCAGGCGGGCTTCGAGCCGGGCGAGCGGGCCGTCCGGCGCGCTCATCGGGCCGGGCGCGGCAGGTCGTGCGCCGCGGCGTGGGACGGATTCGTCAAGGCGGATTCTCCGTTGGGCGGCGCATGCCGCGGGGTCTGCGGAAGGCGGCACTCTAGCGCGCCGCGGGCGGGCGCGGCAAGCGCGACCGGCCGCCGCGGCCTGCGGGGCCGGATCGCGGCGGCTTGTGGATAACTCTGTGAAGAACTCCCTGCTCGATGGCGTCAAACGCCCGCCGGGTGGGCTTCGAATCGGATGAGAATCATTCAGAAAGATTTAAAAATATATAAATATCAATGGGTTAGGGTGAATCGTCTGGATTTTTCAGCGGTTTTCGCGCGTTTTAGGCCGATGATTGCCAAAGTGTGGACACCTTCCGAACGTCACGGTACATGCGCCGGGCGCTGGACGTCGCGTGCGTGTCGGACTATCGTGTCGCCGCCAGCATTCATTCGACCGTCCATGCCTTCCGACTCCCCATTTGCCGCACCGGGCGCGACCCGCGGCGGCGACGAAGTGATTCCCGTTTCGGCGCTCAATCGCGCGATTTCGACGATGCTCGAGCGCTCGTTTCCGCTGCTGTGGATTTCGGGCGAAGTGTCGAATTTCACACGCGCCGCGAGCGGCCACTGGTATTTCTCGATCAAGGACCAGCAGGCGCAGATGCGCTGCGTGATGTTCCGCGGTCGCGCGCAGTACGCGGAGTTCACACCGCGCGAAGGTGACCGGATCGAGGTGCGCGCGGTCGTCACGATGTACGAGCCGCGCGGCGAAGTGCAGCTCAACGTCGAGGCGGTGCGGCGCACCGGGCAGGGGCGCCTGTACGAGGCGTTCCTGCGGCTGAAGGCGCAGCTCGAGAGCGAAGGACTGTTCGCGCCCGAGCGCAAGCGGCCGCTGCCGGCCCATCCGCGCGCGATCGGTATCGTCACGTCGCTACAGGCGGCGGCGCTGCGCGACGTGCTGACCACGCTCGCGCGCCGTGCACCGCACATTCCGGTGATCGTCTATCCGGCACCCGTGCAGGGCGCCGGGTCCGCCGAAAAGCTCGTCGCGGCCGTCGAGACCGCGAATGCGCGCCGCGAGGTCGACGTGCTGCTGGTCTGTCGCGGCGGCGGCTCGATCGAGGATCTGTGGTCGTTCAACGACGAGGCGCTGGCGCGTGCGATCGCGGCGAGCGAACTGCCGGTCGTCAGCGGCGTCGGGCACGAAACCGATTTCACGATCGCGGACTTCGCGGCCGACGTGCGCGCGCCGACGCCGACTGGCGCGGCCGAACTCGCGAGCCCGCAGCGCGCGCTGCTGCTGCGCGAGGTCGGCGAGCGCCAGCGTGCGCTCGCGCGCGGCATGGAACGCCGGCTGGAGCAGCGCGCGCAGCAGCTCGACTGGCTCGCGCGCCGGCTGGTGAGCCCGGCGGAGCGGCTGCAGCGGCAGCGCACGCACGTCGAGCAGCTCGCGGTGCGGCTCGCGTCGGCGGCGTCGCGGCCGGTGCGCGACGCGCGCGCGCGGTTCGCGCTCGCGCAGCTGCGCTGGCAGCGCGCACGTCCTGATCCGTCGCAGGCGCGCCAGGCGCTCGCGGGGCTGTCGCAGCGTCTTGCGCTGGCCTTGCAGCGCCGTCACGAACGCGACACGGCTCGCGTGTCAGCCTGTGCGGCACGGCTCGAGGTGCTGAGTCCGCAGCGCACGCTCGAGCGCGGCTATGCAGCGCTGATCGATGCGCAGACGGGCCGTGCGGTGCGCACGCCGAACGCGCTGAAGCCGCAGCGCCGCCTGACCGTGCATCTCGCGGAAGGCTCGGCCGACGTGTCGATCGCCGACGTGCAGCCGCGGCTGACCGATACGATCTGACGTAACGGGGGCAAGCGGCGCGAAGGTTGTTGCAACGGACGCATCGTGCACGGGAACGGATGCTGCTCATCGTCGGGTTCGTCCTGCCGGACGTTGCGCAAACATCGCTTTTCCGCATACCGCGGATAAATGGCCCGTGAGTTTGCGGGGTTATTCGTCCTCGCCTACAATCGGACGCTCGGCAGCATCCAACACAGCCTCCCTACATACTCAACGAAGGAATCGCCATGGCTCATACGCTCCCGCCGCTCCCGTACGCTGAAGACGCACTCGCGCCGACCATCTCGAAAGAGACGATCGAGTACCACTACGGCAAGCACCATCAGGCTTATGTGACGAACCTGAACAATCTGATCCCGGGCACGGAATTCGAAAACCTGTCGCTGGAAGAGATCGTGAAGAAGTCGTCGGGCGGCATCTTCAACAACGCCGCGCAAATCTGGAACCACACGTTCTTCTGGAACAGCCTGTCGCCGAACGGCGGCGGCGCACCGACGGGCGCGCTGGGCGACGCGATCAACGCCAAGTGGGGTTCGTACGACGCATTCAAGGAAGCGTTCACGAAGGCCGCAGTCGGCACGTTCGGCTCGGGCTGGGCATGGCTCGTGAAGAAGGCTGACGGTTCGCTCGACATCGTGTCGACGAGCAACGCAGCAACGCCGCTGACGACCGCCGACAAGGCACTGCTGACGATCGACGTGTGGGAACACGCGTACTACATCGACTACCGCAACGCACGTCCGAAGTTCGTCGAAGCGTTCTGGAACATCGTGAACTGGGACTTCGCAGCGAAGAACTTCGCGTAAGGTCCGGCGCCTGCGCGCCGCTACGGCGCGCGGTACCCAGCAAGAAAAGCCCTCGAAACGAGGGCTTTTTGTTTTTGACGCGGTGGAACGTGCCGCGCGTACCGGGTCAGGCCAGAAGGCCGAGCCCCCAGCCGAGCGCGGCGCTCGCGATCACGACGGCCCACGGCGGTACACGCCAGAACACCAGTGCGACGAATGCGACGAGCGCGGCGGCCAGATCGCGCGGCGCCACGATCGTGTCGGTCCAGACCGGGTGATAGAGCGCGGCGACCAGCAGCCCGACGACGGCCGCGTTCACGCCCGCGAGCGCGGCCTGCATGCGCGTGCTGCGGCGCAGGCGTTCCCAGAACGGCGCGGTGCCGGCCACCAGCAGGAACGACGGCGCGAAGATCGACACCAGCGCGATCGTGCCGCCGAGCCAGCCGTTCGGTGCGTTATGCAGCGACGCGCCGAGGAACGCCGAGAACGTGAACAGCGGCCCCGGCACGGCCTGCGCGACGCCATATCCGGCCAGGAACGCCGCATCGCCGACCCAGCCGGGCGCGACCACCGCCGCCTGCAGCAGCGGCAGCACCACGTGACCGCCGCCGAACACGAGCGCGCCCGTGCGGAAGAACGCATCGACGACGGCAAGCGTATCGGAGCGCAGCGTACGGGCCGCGAACGGCAGGATGGCGAGAAGCGCCGCGAACAGCGCGAGCCACAGCACGCCCGCGCGAGGCGACACGTGCAGCGGCAGTGGATCATGCGCACCACGCGGCGGCTGCGGCAGCAGCACGAGGCCGGCCAACCCGGCCGCGACGATCACCGCAACCTGGGTCCACGCGGCCGGTGCGAGCAACGCGACGCAGGCGGCCGCGGCCATCAGCGTGACGCGGCGGGCATCCGGGCACAGCGTGCGCGCCATGCCCCACACGGCTTGCGCGATCACGGCGACCGACACGATGCGCAGCCCGTGCAGCGCGCCGGCTTCGATCGGCGCGCCTGTTGCATGCACGCCGAGCGCGAACAGCATCATCAGCAGCGCCGACGGCAGCGTGAAGCCGAGCCACGCGGCGAACATGCCCGCGTAGCCGGCGCGCGCGAGGCCGATCGCCATCCCGACCTGGCTGCTCGCGGGCCCCGGCAGGAACTGGCACAGCCCGACGAGGTCGGCGTACGTGCGCTCGGTGAGCCAGCCGCGCCGCGTGACGAATTCGGTGCGGAAGTAGCCGAGATGCGCGACCGGGCCGCCGAACGACGTGAGGCCGAGCCGCAGGAACGCGATGAACACAGGCCACGGATGGCGGGAGGGAGCGGAGACGGTTGACGTGCTCAAGGCGGTGCGGGCGGATGAACGGACGAGCCGCCACGATAGCGCAACGCGGTGACGGCGGGGCGGTCGCGTGGCGGCGGTGCCGAACCTCAGCGCAGACCGTCGGGCAACCCGCTCGCGCGCCGCAGCGCATCGACGTCGACGAGCTCGATCTCGCCGACGTGCAGCCGCACGACGCCGTCGGCCTGCAGCGCCTTCAGCAACTGGTTGGTGGTCTGCCGCGTCAGCGACAGCATCGCTGCGAGCTTTTCCTGCGACAACCGGATGCGGGTGCGGCCGGCGCTGATCCCGCCGTAGCCGTCGGCGATCATCAGCAGCCGGGCGGCGAGCCGCTGCGCGGCCGGCATCACGCTCATCGATTCGACGGTCAGGAAGCTCAGACGCAGTTTCTGCGCCATCAGCAGCGCGAAGTGCCGCCAGTATTGCGGCGTCGCATCGAGGATCGCGAGCAGCGCGGCCTGCGGGACGTGCAGCAGCAGCGCGTCGTCGAGCGCGATCGCGTCGTGCGTGCGCGGCTGGCCGTCGAACAGCGCGATTTCGCCGAACCAGGTGACGGGCTCGGCCACCGTCAGCAGCGCTTCCTTGCCCTGCGGGTCGACCGCACCTATCGTGAGTGAACCGGCCAGTACCGCGTACAGCCCGCACGGCGGGTCGCCGCGCCGGAACAGCGCATGGCCGGCCGGCAGCCGGCGCAGCGCCGCGCGGGCGAGCAGGTCCGCGCGCAACGCGGGCGGCAGCGCGGCGAACCACGGGTTCGCTTCGATCTGCGGCAGGTACGGGGCGAGCGAAGAGGGCATGGGCACGCGATGTCGGGTAGCTGACAGAGGTTCTCGGGCGTGACGCGCATCATAGCGGTCAACCATGGACCAGGAGACGCGATGAAGACACTCGAAGACCATCTTGCCCAGTATGCGGCCTACCACCGCGACGCGCGCAACATCGCGACGCATCTGGTCGGCATTCCGATGATCGTGTTCGCGGTCGAGGTGCTGCTGTCGCGGCCGGCGCTCGGGATGCTGGCCGGCATCGCGCTGTCGCCGGCGCTGCTGCTGGCCGTCGCGTTCGCGGTGTTCTACCTGCGTCTCGACCTGCGGTTCGGGATCGTGATGACCGCGCTGTTCGCGCTCGGCCTGTGGGCCGCACAGGCGCTCGCGTTGCTGCCGACCGCGCAATGGCTCGCGATCGGCATCGGTGCGTTCGTCGTCGGGTGGATCGTGCAGTTCGTCGGACACTGGTTCGAGGGGCGCAAGCCCGCATTCGTCGACGATCTGGTCGGCCTGATGGTCGGGCCGCTGTTCGTCGTTGCCGAGGTCGCGTTCTTCGCGGGGCTGCGCGGCGACGTGCGCCGCGAAGTCGAGCGGCGGGCCGGCCCCGTGCACGGCGGCGCGCATTCGCATGTCTGACGCACCGGCGTGCGTGGTCGGCGCGGGCGCTGTCGGTTGCTATCTCGGGGGACGGCTGGCGGCGGCCGGCGCGAACGTGACGCTCGTCGGCCGCGCGCGGATCGGTGACGCGATTCATCGGCACGGGCTGACGCTGACCGACCGGCGTGGCTACCGCGCGACGCTCGCGCCGGCCGATGTCGTGTTCGAGACCGATCCGGCGGCTGCGGCCGCCGCGCGGCTCGTGCTCGTGGCGGTGAAATCGGCCGCGACGCGCGAGGCCGCGGCGCAGCTTGCCGGCGTGCTGCGGCCCGGCACGGTCGTGATCAGTTTCCAGAACGGCCTGCACAACGCCGACGTGCTGCGCGAAGCGCTACCGCAAGCCACCGTGCTGGCCGGCATGGTGCCGTTCAACGTGATCGAGCGCACACCCGGTGCGTTTCACCAGGGTTCGGCCGGCGCGCTGGCGGCCGAAGCCTCCCCCGCGCTGACGCCGTTCGCCGATGCATTCGCGCGCGCCGGGCTGCCGCTCGCGCTGCACCGCGACATGCGGGCCGTGCAATGGGCAAAGCTGCTGCTCAACCTGAACAACGCGGTCAACGCGCTCGCGAACCTGCCGCTGCGCGACGAACTCGCGCAACGCGCGTACCGGCGCTGTGTT
Source organism: Burkholderia sp. AU33803 (assembly GCF_002223095.1). Lineage (NCBI taxonomy): Bacteria > Pseudomonadati > Pseudomonadota > Betaproteobacteria > Burkholderiales > Burkholderiaceae > Burkholderia > Burkholderia sp. AU33803. Next base: position 349,171 of record NZ_NKFJ01000005.1, on the reverse strand, counting down.
GCGCTTGCGCAGCGCGAAGCGCTGCACTGGCTGGCGCGGGCCGCGATCCGGCCCGCGCGGCTGACACCGTTGCCCGCCGGGTGGCTCCCGGCCCTGCTCGACTTGCCCGATCCGGCGTTTCGCGTGCTTGGCGGCCGGATGCTCGCGATCGACCCGCTCGCGCGTTCGTCGATGTCCGACGATCTCGCGGCGGGGCGGGCGACGGAAGTCGAGTGGATCAACGGCGAGGTCGTGCGGCTGGCCGCTCACTTCGGCGGGCAGGCGCCCGTCAATGCGCGACTGTGCGCGCTCGTGCACGATGCGGAACGCGCGGCGGCGCGCCCGGCCTGGCGCGGCGATGCGCTGTGGGCCGAGCTGACCGCGCAAGCGCCGCGCGCGGGCGACGTGCGGACTGCGTAGGGGCCGCACGGCTCGCGGCATGGGCGTGCGTGACGCCGCACGGCGTGTGCAACGGCTAAGATGCGGAGTGCGTCATACGACGCCTATGCGGAGCCGTCACCATGGTGGATCGTCCGACTCTCGATGCCTACGACGCCCATGCCGCGCAATACGCGCAGGACTGGCTCGACCAGGCTGCGCCCGACGACATGTACGCGCTGCTGGAGCAGCATTTCTCGCCGGGGCCGACCGCGGACGTCGGCTGCGGGGCCGGGCGCGATACGGCCTGGCTCGCGTCGCGCGGCTTCGACGTGCGCGGCTACGACGCGAGCGCCGCGCTGCTCGACGAGGCGCGGCGTCGCCACCCGGATCTCACCTTCGAGCAGGCCGCGCTGCCGGCGCTGGCCGGCGTGCCGTCCGGCGCGTTTCGCAACGTACTGTGCGAAACGGTCGTCATGCATCTCGAACAGGCGGAGGCGGCCGCTGCCGCCGCGCGGCTGGCCGAGTTGCTGATGCCCGGCGGCACGTTGTACATGAGCTGGCGGGTGGCCGGAAACGGCGCGTTGCGCGACGAGCGCGGCCGCCTCTATACGCCGCTCGATTCGGCGCGGATGCGGGCGGCGCTCGGCGCCGGCACGCAAGTGATCGACGAGCACGAGGTCGTCAGCGCCTCGTCCGGCAAGCGCGTGCACCGGCTGATCGTACGCAAGGCTGCCGCGGCCGCCTGAGCGCGGCGCGGGGCACGCTCATTCGCGGTTGAGTGCCGCTTCCCAGTTGATGTCGACGCAGAGCACCTGCATGCCGGTCGCGACCGGCGCGGCGATCGACGCGGTCACGCACAGGTGCGCCTCGTTGATCGACAGGTAGGGCGCCGTCAGGTGCACGCGTCCCGGCGCGCGCATCGCGTCGATGAAGTACGGGCGGCGTTCCCAGCTTGCCCCTTCGGAATGCAGCAGCGGCCGGAAGCGCTTCGCGCGCTGCGAGACGCTGCCGCGCGCGAGCACGTTGTCGCCGATCTGGCGCCCCGATGCATCGAGCAGGAAGCAGCGTGCGGTCTCGGGCAGCCCGAGCACGGCCGCGGCTGCGTCGGTCAGCGTTTCTCCCGCGACGAGCTTCTGGCTTGCTTCCTCGAGCGCCGCGACGTACGGCGCGAGCCGTTCCGCCTGCGTGCGCTCGCGTTTCGCGACGCGCAGTCGCAACGCGGCCGACAGCGTATCCATGCAGCCCGCGGCGGCCTGCGGCTGCACCGGTTCGACGCTCGGCCCCGCGAAGTACTGACCCTGCACGAAATCGACGTCGCACTCCAGTGCGATCAGCGCGTCGCGTTCGGTCGCGAGCCCGCCCATCAGCACGAGCTGACCGGATTCATGCAGCAGCGACACGAGCCCCGGCAGCACGCGTTCGAGATGTGAGTGCTCGCTCGCCTGCGCGAGGATGCCGCGGTCGAGCGTGACGATGTCGGGATGCAGGTGCCACACGCGGTCGATATTCGAATGCTTCGCGCCGAACCCGACCAGCGCGATCAGGAAGCCGGCCTTGCGCAGCCCGTCGACGATCGCCGCGTAGCGCGGCGTCTCGCCGCCCGCCTGTTCGGGCACCTCGAGCACGACGCGATGCGGCGGCAGCCCGAGCGCCTTCAGGTTCGCGAGCATTGCGTCGCTGTAGACGGTGTCCATCAGCGCGGCCGGGTGCAGGCTCAGGAAGAGCCATTCGTCGTGGCTGTCGAAGGCGTGGAAGTTGCCGAGATGCAGCGATTCGGCGAGCCGGCCGAGCTCAAGCAGGTCACCGCGCCGCGCCGCCTGCGTGAACACCTCGTGCGACGCCACCTGGCGTTTTTCCTCGTCGTGCGCACGCAACGACGCGTGATAGCCGATCGCGCGGCGGTGCGACACCGAGAAAACGGGCTGGAACACGCTGAACACGGTGTAGCCGCCGTACAGCACGGTGCGCCGGTTCCCGTCGTCGCCCGCGACGGGGCGGGGCGGCTGAAAGCCGGGGGGATCGATTTCGATCATGCTCATGATGTCGGCCGAAGGAGGACTGCCAGTTTACCTAGAGAATAGGCGAGCAAGAAGCGTGCACGGCATCGTACCCCGTGCGGCGGCGCGTCGCGGCCAAGCTCCGCGGGGCATTACCGGTGTTTCAGATGCGCCTCGCAGGGCCGCGCTGCACCGTGATGGTGCGCGCCGACCCGGTTCGGCGCGCACCCCGCATCACGCGCGCTCGGACGGGTCGGTCTTGCGCGCGGTGCTGCGGATCTCGGGCGCGAGCTGCGCGAAGATCCACGCGGAAGCCGCCGTGATGATCCCGACGCAGATGAACGTCGCATGGAACGCCGGCAGCGTGTTGCTCGGCGTCACGGTGCGCAGCATGCCCGTGAACGTGGCGAGCAGCGCGCCTGCGACCGTGACGCCGAGGCTCATCGACAGCATCTGCACGAGCGAGAACAGGCTGTTGCCGCTGCTCGCGCCGCCCGTGCCGAGATCCTTCAGCGTCAGCGTGTTCATCGCGGTGAACTGCATCGAGTTGAAGCCGCCGAACAGCGCGAGATGCACGACCTTCACCCAGACGGGCACCGTGTCGCGCATCAGCGCGAAGCTCACCATCATCACGCCGACCATGATCGTGTTCGCGAGCAGCACCTTGCGGTAGCCGTGCCGCGTGATCAGGCCCGTGATGATCCGCTTCGAGAACATCCCGGCGGCGGCCACCGGCAGCATCATCAGCCCGGCCTCGAACGCCGAGTAGCCGAGACTCACCTGCAGCAGCAGCGGGATCAGGTACGGCATCGCGCCACTGCCGATTCGCGCGAACAGGTTGCCGAGCAGCCCGACGCTGAAGGTATGGATCCGGAACAGCTCCAATGAAAAGATCGGTTGCGGCGCGCGCACCGCATACAGCCCGTACGCGACGAAGCACGCGAGGCTCAGGATCAGCAGCACGAGCACGGCCGCGTGCTGCATCCCGAGATCGGCGAGCCCGTCGAGCGACAGCGAGATCGCGACCATGCCGATCGTCAGCAGCAGGTAGCCCTTCAGGTCGAAGCGGCCGACGGCCGGGTTGCGCGAATCGGGCATCGAATAGAAGGTCGCGATGCAGCCCGCGACGCCGACCGGCACGTTGATCAGGAAGATCCAGTGCCACGACGCGATCTTCACGAGCCAGCCGCCGAGCGTCGGCCCGATCAGCGGGCCGATCAGGCCGGGAATCGCGACGAACGACAGCGCGGCCAGGTAGCGCTCGGCCGGAAAGGTACGCAGCACCGCGAGCCGTCCGACCGGCAGCAGCATCGCGCCGCCGACCCCCTGCACGACGCGGAACGCGACGAGCTGAGTCAGCGTATGCGCATTCGCGCACAGCAGCGAGCCGAGCGAGAACACCAGGATCGCGCTGAAGAACACGCGCCGCGTGCCGAAGGTATCGGCGAGCCAGCCCGAGACCGGGATCATCACCGCCATCGTCAGCGAGTACGCGATCACGACCGACTGCATCCGCAGCGGCGATTCGCCGAGGCTCGCGGCCATCGACGGCAGCGCCGTGTTCACGATGGTCGCATCGAGCGTCTGCATGAAGAAGCCCGTTGCGACGAGCCAGAGCATCACGGTGAGGTTCTTTTCGCCGGGGGCGGCGGCAGGCGGACGCTGGAACATGGGGGCGGGAGGGTGGCGCGGGACAGCCGACATTGTAGGGAAAGCCGTCGCGTCGTGCCGGTTCGGCGCAAGGACGGCGCGACGTCCGCCGACAGGCGCCTCCCGTCCCTGTCGATCGGCCAGTACAGTTCGGCCAAAAGTGTCTGCATCCGTATCTGTCCGTGTGCTGCCACTGTCCGAAATACTGATGCCATCGGATCCGTGCGACCAGGAGGCTGCCATGCGCGAACTGCGACTTTATGTGATCGATGGCGACGAGCCGGCCGGTCGGTGGCGGATCGTCGATCGCACCTCGCTGGAGGTGGCCGACGGCGAGGTCTGGGTGACGATCGAGGGCTTGCCCGATGATCACTGGCTTGGCGCCGGGGCTGCGCTGATGCTGACGCCCGGCATGCGCGTATGGGTCAGCGCGGGGTCGCAGGGTGCGACGTTCGCGTTCGGTCCGCTCGAAGTGCCGGCAAGGCGAGCCGCGCAGGCGTGGTGGAGGCCGCTCGTCGCGTGGCGAGGCGGCCGGCGCCATGCGGCCGTATCGCTGCCGACTTAACGCGCCCGGCGCGGGATCAGCGTTCGGTCCGGGCAGTGTTCGAGCGCATGCGTGATCCAGCCGGCCGTGTGGTCATGCGACGATCTGCGATCTGCATGATCCGCGAGTCCGGCTCTGGTACGTCCCGGTCGAGCGAGCATTCGCCGCTCGCGCGGGAGCGTTTCGCGTCGGCACGGCAGCATGCGGGCAGCCGCACTCGATTCGCGTGAGGGTCGCGGTACCCGGTTGCGCGATCCGGTAGTGAGCGCAGCAGGTCGCGGTTCACACATGCAGGGGTTCACGCCGGTATCGAGGATACCGGCAGGTTTCCTGCGCAATGGAAGGTGTGAGGTCGGCCGTTTCCGCCGGAACGCGGGGAATACGACCGTGCGCGATGTGCGGATTCACGCAATCAGGATTGCTCGCGACTGCCGCCAATCCTAGACTCGATGTTGTCTTCTTCACCGCTCATTCCGCCATGACCCCCGAACTTGCTTTGGCGCATCTGTGGCGGCTCGCACACGGCGACCCCGGCGCGCTCGCCCGTGCGACCGTAACGGGGCAGGACCCGACGTTGCCTTCGACCTTCCGGGTCGGCACGCTGGCCGCGGCGACGATCGCGGCAGCCGGGCTCGCGGCGGCCGAATGCCACCGGCTTCGCACGGGCGTCGCGCAATCCGTCGACGTATCGGTGCGCGATGCACTCATCGCCTTCCGCAGCGAACGCTACCTGCGCGTGGACGAGGGTCCGCCGCCGGAGTTGCGTCATCCGGTGACGGGCTTCTTCGAGACGGGCGACGGACGCTGGATCCAGCTGCACGCTAACTTCCCGCATCACCTGAGCGGCATTCTCGACGTACTCGGCTGCGGCGCGCAGCGGGACGATGTCGCCGCGGCGATCCGCACGTGGGACGGTGCGGCACTCGATACCGCGCTGGCCGACGCCGGGCTGTGCGCCGCATTGATCAGAACACCTGACGAGTGGGCGTCGCTCGAGCAAGCGCGCGCGATCGCGTCGCTGCCGCTGTTCGAGATCGAGCGGATCGGCGATGCGCCGCTCGAGCGGATCGGTCGCGGCGAAGCCGGCCAGCCGCTCACGGGTGTGCGCGTGCTCGATCTCACGCGCATCATCGCGGGGCCGGTCGCGGGCCGCACGCTGGCGTCACATGGCGCGCAGACGCTGCTCGTCAACGGCCCGCACCTGCCGAACATCGCGCCGCTCGTGATCGACAACGGGCGCGGCAAGCGTTCGACGTGGATCGACCTGCGCGATGCGGCCGGTGTCGATACGCTGCACGCGCTCGTGCGCGATGCGGACGTGTTCCTGCAGTCGTACCGCCCCGGCGCGCTCGCGGCCCGCGGATTCGCGCCGCACGCGTTGGCGGAGCGGAGGCCCGGCATCGTGTACGTGTCGATCTCGGCGTACGGACATGCGGGGCCGTGGGCGCAGCGGCGCGGCTTCGATAGCCTCGTGCAGTCGGCGAGCGGGATCGCATCGCAGGAGCAGCAGGCCGCGCACGCGGACGCGCCGCGCCACCTGCCGTGCCAGGCGCTCGATCACGCAACGGGGTATCTCGCGGCGTTCGGTGCGATGATCGCGCTCGCGCGGCGGGCGAGCGAAGGCGGAAGCTGGCACGTGCGGCTGTCGCTCGCGCAGACGGGACGCTGGCTGCAGTCGTTCGGCAACGTGCCGGATGGCCTGGGTGCGCCCGATCTCGCGGCCGCCGACGTGCGCGACCGGCTCGACCGCGTCGCATCGCCGTTCGGCATGCTCGATACCGTGCGACCGGCCGAGTGCCTGTCGGCCACGCCGCCGGCGTTCGAGCGGCCGCCCGTGCCGCCCGGCACCGACGTCGCGCGCTGGCTGTAAGCGGTAAGCGGTGGCCGCGCGGTCGGCGTTACTTGCGCAGCTCGACGACGAAGTCGTAGTAATCGTTGCGGCAGTAGGTATCGGTCAGTTCGATCGCGCGCTGGTCCGACGTATAGCCGATCCGCGTGATCAGCAGCAGCGCGTCGTGCGGAGCGATGCCCATCTGTTCGGCGATTTCGTCGGTCGCGTTGACCGCGCGGAAATGCTGCAGCGCGCGCACGATCGGCGTGCCGCGCGCTTCGAGATAGCTGTACAGCGAACCGCCGATCGCCTGCGGATCGGGAATCAGCGTCGCGGGGAACGTCGAGTTCTCGACGGCCATCACGATGCCGTCGGCGAGGCGCAGGCGTTTCAGGCGTGTAACGGATGCAGCCGGCGACAGTCCGAGCTGGATCACTTCGTCGCGGTTCGCCGGCTGAATTTCGCGTGCGAGCCATTGCGAACTCGGCTTGAAGCCGCGGCGCTCGAGCATTTCGCTGAAGCTCGACAGTCGCGACAGCGGATCCTCGTAGCGCGGCTGGATGAAGTTGCCGGCGCCCTGCGTGCGGCGAATCAGGCCCTGCTCGACGAGCAGCGCGATCGCCTTGCGTGCGGTGATGCGCGACACGCCGAGCGCATCGGACAGCACGCGCTCGGAGGGCAATGCCTCGCCGGCTGTCCAGCGGTTGTCGTGGATCGCGTCGCCGAGCTTGCGGGCGAGCTGCAGGTACAGCGGCGTGTCGTTGTCCGGGTCGGGGCGCAGGTCCTGCCACCGGTCGTCCGTGGGTGCCTTCATGGAATGGGTATCGATCAGGTTGCGGCCATTCTAAGTCATCATGCGGTGCCGTTATAGCCGGTTTTTGCCGTGCAATAGGCCGTCGGCCTGCCGATTGACTACACTGACACGTCGTATTCCATGCTTCGGCCGCGCTGCGCGGCCACGAACCCGCAACGAGGAACGCATGACAGACACGATCGCCACGGTCGTCCTGCCGGACGGCGAGACGATTCCGAAGCTCGGTCAGGGCACCTGGGAAATGGGTGAGCGGCCGGCCCGCCGAGCGGACGAGATCGCCGCGCTGCGCGAAGGCATCGAACTCGGGATGACGCTGGTCGATACGGCCGAGATGTACGGCGACGGCGCGACCGAGGAGCTGGTCGGCGAAGCACTCGCGGGTTTGCGCGACGACGTGTTCCTCGTCAGCAAGGTCTATCCGCACCATGCGAGCCGGCGCGGCGTCGTTGCCGCGTGCGATGCGAGCCTCAAGCGCCTGCGCACCGATCATCTCGATCTGTACCTGCTGCACTGGCGCGGCTCGGTGCCGCTCGAGGAGACGGTCGAGGGCTTCGAGGCGCTGCAGCGCGCGGGCAAGATTCGTCGCTGGGGCGTGAGCAACTTCGATACGGCCGATATGGAGGAACTCGTCGACGACGCGGGCGGCGGTGCCTGCGCGACCAACCAGATCCTCTACAACATCGCGCGGCGCGGCCCGGAATTCGACCTGCTGCCCTGGCTCGCCGATCACCGGATGCCGGCGATGGCGTACAGCCCGGTCGACCATGGGCGGCTGCCGAAACGTTCGCCGCTCGACGAGATCGCGCGGCTGCGCGGCGTGTCGGTGATGCGCGTCGCGCTGGCATGGGTGCTCGCGCAGCCGGGCGTATTCGCGATCCCGAAGGCATCGAGGATCGAGCACGTGCGCGACAATCGCGCCGCGCTCGATTTCGTCTTCAGCGATGACGAGCGCGCGCAGCTTGACGCGTATTTCCGTCCGCCGCGCAGCAAGCGCGCGCTCGAGATGCTCTGACGGCATCCGGTCAGGCAACGTGCCCGGTCAGTGGTTGCCTCCGGACGAGCCGCCGTTGCCGTGACCGCCGCCATTGCCGTTGCCGGTACCGTGGCCATTGCCGACACCGTTGGGCCCGCCATTGCCGGCGCCACCGCTGCCGTTGCCATTGCCGTTGCCGCCGCCATCGCCGTGGCCACCGTTGCCTTCGCCGTTGCCCGAGCCGCCGTTGCCACCGCCATTGCCTTGACCACCGTTGCCATGGCCGCCACTGTCGCCGTGGCCACCGCCGTCGCCATGGCCACCACCGTTGCCGTGGCCACCACCGTCGCCGTGACCACCACCGTCGCCGTGACCACCGCCGTTGCCGTGACCACCGCCGTTGCCGTGGCTACCGCCGTCGCCATGGCCGCCACCGTCGCCGTGGCCACCACCGTCGCCGTGACCACCGCCGTCGCCATGACCGCCGCCGTCGCCGTGACCACCACCGTTGCCATGGCCACCACCGTCGCCGTGGCCACCGCCGTCGCCGTGGCCACCGCCGTCGCCGTGGCCACCGCCGTCGCCATGGCCACCACCGTTGCCGTGGCCGCCACCGTCGCCGTGACCACCGCCGTCGCCGTGACCGCCACCGTTGCCATGGCCGCCACCGTCGCCGTGACCTCCACCATCGCCATGGCCACCACCGTCGCCGTGACCACCACCGTTGCCATGGCCACCACCGTCGCCGTGACCACCACCGTCGCCGTGACCACCGCCGTTGCCGTGGCCACCGCCGTCGCCATGGCCGCCACCGTCGCCGTGGCCACCGCCGTCGCCGTGACCACCGCCGTCGCCATGGCCGCCACCATCGCCGTGACCTCCACCGTCGCCATGGCCACCGTCGTCGCCGTGGCCACCACCATCGCCGTGACCACCGCCGTCACCATCGCCACCGCCTCCGTGTCCGCCATGGCCTCCGCCGCCGGAAGTGCCGCCGCCCGAAGTGCCGCCACCCGAAGTACCGCCACCGGAAGTGCCGCCGCCGGAAGTGCCGCCACCGGAAGTACCGCCACCCGAAGTACCGCCACCCGAAGTACCGCCACCGGAAGTGCCGCCGCCGGAAGTACCACCACCCGAAGTGCCGCCCCCCGAAGTACCGCCACCGGAAGTACCGCCACCGGAAGTACCGCCACCGGAAGTACCGCCACCCGAAGTACCACCACCCGAAGTGCCGCCACCACCGGAACTACCGTTACCACCGTTGCCGGACGAGTTGCCTCCGCGACCCGTGCCGCTCGTCCCGCCGGACGTTCCGCCTGTCGTTCCACCGACACCTGCAGGTCCGACGGCACCGTTGCCGTTATTTCCCCCGCCACCGTTGCCGCTGCCACTACCGTTGGCCGGCCCAGGGCTGCCGCTACCATTGCTGCTCGGGCCGGCCCCGTTCCCGCCGATACCATGACCGGCATAGACCTGCACCGCACACCCAGCCGGATTGGCTGCGCATGACGTAGCGTCCGCGACCAGCGTCATGATGGTGTCCGCGCCGGCGTTCGCGCCGGGCGCGGAATCAGGCGTGGTGGTTTGTGCGACGGCATACGAGCAGCAGCACGCAAACGCGGCCGCGGCCAGCAAGGTCGCACGAGGGCACCGTCCCGCCGGACGGGACGGTTGTTTCGTCTTATGCATGATGGCCTCCCCTTGCGCGCGACGCCTCGTTGCCGCGCGGCTAGCTACGTGTAGTGCAGGGAGCCATAAAAGATTCGTTATCCTATCGGTGACCGATTGCCTTGGGGCCGGCGCTTGACGCCAGCCGCGAACGCGGATCGGCACGCGGGCCCGCCGTGCGAATCCCTATGTGCGAGATTCGTGCCATCGGCCGCTTGTGCCCGTCGCGCAAGGCGCGTGCGGACACGCGACGCACGCACGCAGCATCGTCGGGGGGATTTTGTTTCCGGAATGAAACGTCCGGGCATTCGCGCGTGGCTCAGCGGGCCGGCGCATCGGCCGCGCGCTGCCAGCGGTGGAACAGGATCGACGCGATCCAGCACACGAGGAACAGCGCGACGATGCCGTAGCCGATCGAGCCGAAGCGTTCGCCGAGCGCATCGAGCGTGTCGCGCACGGGGCCCGTCAGCGCCAGCTTGTCGGCCAGCAGGCCGGCTGCCTCGATCCCGCCGATCGCCAGTGCGACGGCCGCCGACACGAACGTGATGCTCGCGTTGTAGAGCAGCTTGCGCTGCGGATCGTCCATCGCCCAGCCGTACGCATGAATCATCAGCACGTTGTCGGTCGAGTCGATCAGCGTCATGCCGGCGGTGAAAAGCGCGGGAAACAGCATGACCGTATAGACCGGCAGCCCCTGGCTTGCCTGCGCGGCGGCGATCGCGAGCAGGCCGATTTCGGTTGCAGTATCGAAACCGAGCCCGAACAGCACGCCGACCGGATACATGTGCCAGCTCTTCGACACGAACCGGAACAGCGGACGCAGCAGCCGGGACACGAGCCCGGCAGGGCGGTGCACATGCGCGGCATCGTGTGCATGCCCGTGCGTGCCGCGATAACGTCGCCACACGTCGCGCAGGATCATCAGGTTCACGCACGCGAGCACGAGCAGGAAGGTGGCCGACACCGCCGTGCCGATCGTGCCGCCGATCTCGCGGAATGCGTCGAACCGGTCGCGCAGCGCGAACGCGGTCAGCGCGATGCCGAGCGTCGCGGCGATCACGATCGTCGAATGGCCGAGCGAGAAGAACAGGCCGACGCTCACCGGACGCTGGCCGTCCTGCATCAGCTTGCGCGTGGCAACGTCGATCGCGGCGATGTGATCGGCGTCGACTGCATGGCGCAGCCCGAGCCCGTACGCGATCGCCGCGGTGCCGAGTAGCAGCGGATGGTCGCGCAGCACCGCGAGCGCCCACAGCCACACGGCGACGTTCGCGGCGATCAGGCCGGCGTAGAGCATCAGCAGGCGGCGCAGGGCAGGGGTGGGCGGCATCGGGCGGGTTCCATCTGACGAATCGCGGTCCATTGTGGCATGTGAAAAAAATGCCGGCGATCAAAAAGCCGCAATCGCGGCAGCGAGCGCCGAATGAAAAAAGGCCCGTCCGGAACCGGACGGGCCTTGCCTGCAAGCAGCAGCGCTTGAGCGCGCCGCGCTTACTTCACTTTCGCGCTGATCACGCCTTCCGACACGTTCGCCGGCGTTTCCGCGTAGTGCTTGAACTCCATCGTGTACGTCGCGCGGCCCTGCGTGGCCGAACGCAGCGACGTCGAATAGCCGAACATCTCCGCGAGCGGCACTTCGGCGCGCACGAGCTTGCCGCCGCCGCCCGCGATGTCCTCCATCCCCTGCACGATGCCACGCCGGCTCGACAGGTCGCCCATCACGTTGCCCATGAAATCCTCGGGCGTCTCGACCTCGACGGCCATCATCGGCTCGAGCAGCACGGGCTTCGCGCGGCGCATCGCTTCCTTGAACGCCATCGAGCCGGCCATCCGGAACGCGTTTTCGTTCGAGTCGACGTCGTGGTACGAGCCGAACGTCAGGTGAACCTTCACGTCGACGACCGGGTAGCCCGCGAGCACGCCGCTCTTCAGCGTCTCGGTGATGCCCTTGTCGACGGCCGGGATGAATTCGCGCGGAATCACGCCGCCCTTGATCTCGTCGAGGAACTCGTAGCCCTTGCCGGGGTTCGGCTCGAGCGTGATCACCGCGTGGCCGTACTGGCCGCGACCACCCGACTGCTTGACGAACTTGCCCTCGACGTCGGACGCCGTCGTGCGCACCGTCTCGCGATACGCGACCTGCGGCTTGCCGACCGTCGCCTCGACGCCGAATTCGCGCTTCATCCGGTCGACCAGGATTTCGAGGTGAAGCTCGCCCATCCCCGAGATGATCGTCTGGCCGGATTCTTCGTCGGTCTGCACGCGGAACGACGGATCTTCCTGCGCGAGGCGGTTCAGCGCCAGGCCCATCTTTTCCTGGTCGGCCTTCGTCTTCGGCTCGACGGCCTGCGAGATCACCGGCTCCGGGAATTCCATCTTCTCGAGGATGATCGGCTTCGCCGGATCGCACAGCGTGTCGCCGGTGGTCGCTTCCTTCAGGCCGACGGCCGCCGCGATGTCGCCTGCGCGCACTTCCTTGATTTCCTTGCGCTCGTTCGCGTGCATCTGCAGGATCCGGCCGAGCCGTTCCTTCTTGTCCTTGGTCGCGTTGAGCACGGTGTCGCCCGATTCGACCACACCCGAATACACGCGGAAGAAGATCAGCTGGCCGACGAACGGGTCGGTCATGATCTTGAACGCGAGCGACGAGAACGGCTCGTCATCGCTCGGATGGCGTTCCGCCGGCTTTTCCGGATCGGCGAAGTCGTGGCCGAGAATGGCCGGCACGTCGACCGGCGACGGCAGGTAGTCGATCACCGCATCGAGCATCGCCTGCACGCCCTTGTTCTTGAACGCGCTGCCGCACAGCATCGGCACGATCTCGTTTGCGATCGTGCGCTTGCGCAGCGCGGCCTTGATCTCGTCCTCGGTCAGCGATTCATGGTCGTGCAGGTACTTCTCGAGCAGTTCCTCGCTCGCTTCCGCCGCGGCCTCGACCATCTTTTCGCGCCATTCGTGTGCGAGCTCGACGAGGTTCGCCGGGATGTCCTCGTACGAGAACTTCACGCCCTGGCTTTCGTCGTCCCACACGATCGCCTTCATCTTCACGAGATCGACGACGCCCTGGAAATGATCTTCCGCGCCGATCGGAATCTGGATCGGCACGGCGACGCCTTTCAGGCGCTCGCCGATCTGCTTCTGCACGCGGAAGAAATCGGCGCCGATGCGGTCCATCTTGTTGACGAACGCGATGCGCGGCACCTTGTACTTGTTGGCCTGGCGCCAGACGGTTTCGGACTGCGGCTGCACGCCGCCGACCGAGTCGTAGACCATGCACGCGCCGTCGAGCACGCGCATCGAGCGCTCGACTTCAATGGTGAAGTCGACGTGCCCGGGCGTGTCGATGATGTTGATCCGGTGCTCAGGATAGTTGCCGGCCATGCCCTTCCAGAAGGCCGTGGTCGCGGCCGACGTGATCGTGATGCCGCGTTCCTGCTCCTGCTCCATCCAGTCCATCGTGGCCGCGCCGTCGTGCACTTCACCGATCTTGTGGCTCACACCGGTGTAAAACAGGATGCGCTCGGTCGTCGTGGTTTTGCCGGCATCGATGTGAGCGCTGATCCCGATATTTCGATAGCGCTCGATGGGGGTTTTGCGGGGCACGTGAACCTCCTTAGGTTCGGATGTAAGCGGGCCGACAGTGGCGGCCCGGGCTGGACAAGCGAGACTTAAAGCATAGCGCTTGCGCGTGGCTTTTGCAGATGCGGCCGGCAGCGGCGGAATCAAGCCGGGCGCCACCGCCGGCGGGCGAAAAAAAAGCCGGCGCGCAACGGGCGGCCGGCTTCGGTCGTTGCGCGGCACGGCGCCGCGGCAACGGCCGTTACGGGGCCTTCGGCAGGCCTTCGAGCTTCATGCCGGGCTTGATGCCCTTCGCCGCGAACCAGCCCTTGCTCATTTCGAGCGCATAGACGCCGTTGTTGCGCGGGCAGTGGTTGTCGGTCGTCTCGGCCTTCATCTCGTCGATGTCGGTGATCGTGCCGTCCGCGCGGATGAACGCGATCGACAGCGGGATCAGCGTGTTCTTCATCCAGAAGCAATGCACTGCGTTCTCGTTGAACACGAACAGCATGCCTTCGTTCGGCGCGAGCTGCGAACGGTACATCAGCCCCTGTTCGCGGTCGGGGTCGTTCGCGGCGACGGCCGCGTCGATCACGTACATGCCGGCGCGCAGCTTCACGCGCGGGAATTCGCTCGGCTGCTTGGCGCCGGGCGGCACTTGCGCGCTGGCGGCCTGCATGCCGAACGCCATGACGGCGAGCGCGGCGGGAAACACGGCGGCGCGCGCAAGGCGGCCGAGCGACGAGCGCAGGGAGAATTGCACAGCAAGGCTCCTATCTGGAAAACGAGACCCGCATGGTACGCGATGCGTGTCGTCGGGCACAAAAAGAAAAAGGCAGATCGCCTTGCGGTGATCTGCCTTTCAACGCCGTAAGAACGGCAAGACTGCGTGTTCTTGACTGCGTTATTTATTACAGCAAGCTTACTTAGTTCGAAGCAGCTGCCGGTGCTGCTGCGTCGCTCGCTGCAGCCTTCTTCGATGCCTTGTGGTGCTTCTTGGCTGCGTGGTGCTTCTTGGCAGCGTGCTTAGCCGGTGCCGAAGCAGCTTCAGCAGCAGCCGGAGCAGCTTCCGGAGCCGATGCTTGTGCGAAAGCAGCCGTTGCGAAGAGACCAGCGACCAGAGCAGCGATCAGTTTGTTCATGTTGTGTTCCTCAGCTTTAGTTAATTAACCAAATGACCCGGCAATAGGAGTCATGTCGTCTAACGGTGCCATCCACCTTTCGGTTGACAGACGCTTCGAGAAATTTCTCATTGCGCTGCGGGCGCCGAATCGTATTCGATAAAAACGTCGCTTTCGTGACGCAAACACGGGTTCGGCTGCCAATGCCGGATAGCTAAGGTTGGCATCTGCGTGGTTTAACGCGCGATCTTCGCAGCCGGTTGACGAAAAAGATGACGAAAAATTCGCCCGTCCCGAATTCGTCATCCGGCAGGCGCGAAACCCTCCCACGGCGCGCGCGGCGGCAGGGCGATTGTTTCTCCCGGTGCAATGCCGAGCGCGAATATATCCAGTGTGCCGATGCCGACACGCACCAGGCGCAACGTCGGGAAGCCGACGGCCGCCGTCATCCGGCGTACCTGCCGGTTCTTGCCCTCGGTGATCGCAAGCTCGATCCACGTCGTCGGGATCGCGGCACGGTAGCGGATCGGCGGATTGCGCGGCCACAGCGTGTCGGGCGGTTCGATGAACTCGGCGCGGCACGGGCGCGTCACGTAGTCGCCGAGGTCGACGCCGCGCGCGAGCGCCTTCAGGTCGGCGGGGCCGGGCGCGCCCTCGACCTGCGCCCAGTAGCGCTTGACGAGCTTGTGGCGCGGCTCGGCGATGCGCGCCTGCAGCGCGCCGTCGTCGGTGAGCAGCAGCAGCCCCTCGCTGTCCGCGTCCAGCCGGCCGGCCGCGTAGACGCCGGGCGTTTTGACCCAGTCGCCGAGCGACGGGCGCGTCTCGTGCGCGGAAAACTGGCAAATCGTGCCGAACGGCTTGTTGAGGGCGATCAGGTTCATGGCGGGGCGTCCGCCCGGCGCGCCGCGGGAAGCGGCGGCGGGCGGTCTATGGCAAATGGCGGAATCTTAATGCATAATACGGAACGGCAAGTCCTCTGTCTTATATAAGACATAAGTGGGGTCTTGATACGCAGTGCCGCGCTTCATGCCGAAGTGCCCGGTTGGGGCGCTAGAATAGCGGCTCGCTGTTGCCGTCACGGGGTGGCCATGCCGCGCCCCCGCCGCGCGCGCAGCTTCGACCAGCATCACCTGCTCAGCCACGTCACTGGAGTCGATCATGCCGTATCAGCACATCAAGGTTCCGGAAGGCGGTGACAAGATCACCGTCAACAAGGACTTCTCGCTCAACGTTTCCGATCAGCCGATCATTCCCTATATCGAAGGCGACGGTACGGGCTTCGATATCACGCCGGTCATGATCAAGGTTGTCGACGCGGCGGTCGCGCATGCGTACAAGGGCAAGCGCAAGATCCACTGGATGGAGATTTTCGCGGGCGAGAAGGCGACGAAGGTGTACGGCCCGGACGTGTGGCTCCCGGACGAAACGCTGCAGGTGCTGAAGGAATACGTGGTATCGATCAAGGGGCCGCTCACGACCCCGGTCGGCGGCGGCATCCGTTCGCTGAACGTCGCGCTGCGCCAGGAACTCGACCTGTACGTGTGCCTGCGCCCGGTGCAGTACTTCAAGGGCGTGCCGTCGCCGGTGCGCGAGCCGCAAAAGATCGACATGGTGATCTTCCGCGAGAACTCGGAAGACATCTACGCGGGCATCGAATGGGCCGCGGGCTCCGAGCAGGCGAAGAAGGTGATCAAGTTCCTGCAGGACGAGATGGGCGTGAAGAAGATCCGCTTCCCGGAAACCTCGGGGATCGGCGTCAAGCCCGTGTCGACCGAGGGCACCGAGCGTCTCGTGCGCAAGGCGATCCAGTATGCGATCGACAACGATCGCAAGTCGGTCACGCTGGTGCACAAGGGCAACATCATGAAGTTCACGGAAGGCCTGTTCCGTGACGCCGGCTACGCGCTCGCGCAGAAGGAATTCGGCGGCGAGCTGATCGACGGCGGCCCGTGGATGCGCGTGAAGAACCCGAAGACGGGCAACGAGATCGTGATCAAGGATTCGATCGCCGATGCGTTCCTGCAGCAGATCCTGCTGCGTCCGGCCGAATACGACGTGATCGCCACGCTGAACCTGAACGGCGACTACATCTCCGACGCGCTGGCCGCGCAGGTCGGCGGCATCGGGATCGCGCCGGGCGCGAACCTGTCTGATTCGGTCGCGATGTTCGAAGCGACGCACGGCACCGCACCGAAGTACGCAGGCAAGGATTACGTGAACCCCGGCTCCGAGATCCTGTCGGCGGAAATGATGCTGCGCCACCTCGGCTGGACGGAAGCAGCCGACACGATCATCGCCGCGATGGAGAAGTCGATCCTGCAGAAGCGCGTCACGTACGACTTCGCGCGCCTGATGGAAGGTGCGACGCAGGTGTCGTGCTCGGGCTTCGGCGAAGTGCTGATCGAGAACATGTAAGACCCCTTCCGGGGTGGGCCGGCAGGTTGCCGGCCGCCCCGGCGCCTACTGCCGGCGCCGGAGCGTTTCGTGGATGGCAGGTTTGTTGGCAGGGCGGTCCGGCATGCGGGCCGCGGCGCCGCGATGCGGCCCGGAGCCCCTGCAAGGTAGAACATGACGGCCCTCGCAACACCACCGCCCGGCTGAGCCGGCGCGCCCCTTTCGCGACCGACCCGGTCGCTCCCCGCCGGTTACCCGCCGGCGCTCCCTGTTCAACAATCACGTAGCAATGCTTTGACCACCATGTCCACTTCGCCCAAGATCATCTACACCCTCACCGACGAAGCGCCCGCGCTCGCGACCTATTCGCTGCTGCCGATCGTCAAGGCCTTCACGCGCTCGTCCGGCGTCGCCGTCGAAACGCGCGACATCTCGCTCGCCGGCCGCATCATCGCCGCATTCGCGGACGTCCTGCCGCCCGAGCAGAAGGGTTCCGACGATCTGGCCGAACTGGGCCAGCTCACGCTGAAGCCGGAAGCGAACATCATCAAGCTGCCGAACATCAGCGCATCGGTGCCGCAGCTGAAGGCCGCGATCGCCGAACTGCAGGCGCAGGGCTACAAGCTGCCGGCCTACCCGGAAGATCCGTCGACGGACGAAGAGAAGGCGGTCAAGGCCCGCTACGACAAGATCAAGGGCAGCGCGGTGAACCCGGTGCTGCGCGAAGGCAACTCCGACCGTCGCGCGCCGCTGTCGGTCAAGAACTACGCACGCAAGCATCCGCACAAGATGGGTGCGTGGAAGGCCACGTCGAAGGCCCACGTCGCGCACATGACCGAAGGCGACTTCTACGGCAGCGAGAAGTCGGCGCTGATCGCCGATGCCGGCAGCGTGAAGATCGAACTCACGACGACCGACGGCGCGAAGAAGGTGCTGAAGGAAAAGACGGCCGTGAAGGCCGGTGAAGTCATCGACGCTTCGGTGATGAGCCGCAATGCGCTGCGCAGCTTCATCGAAGCGCAGATCGCCGACGCCAAGGCGCAGGACGTGCTGTTCTCGGTGCACCTGAAAGCGACCATGATGAAGGTCTCGGACCCGATCCTGTTCGGTCACTTCGTGTCGGTGTTCTACCGCGACGCGCTCGCGAAGCACGCGGACGTGCTGGCGAAGGTCGGCTTCAACCCGAACAACGGCATCGGCGACCTGTACGCGCGCCTGAAGGACCTGCCGGCCGACACGCGCGAAGCGATCGAAGCCGACGTCAAGGCCGAATACGCAGTGCGTCCGCGCCTGGCGATGGTCAACTCGGACAAGGGCATCACGAACCTGCACGTGCCGAGCGACGTGATCGTCGACGCATCGATGCCGGCGATGATCCGCGATTCGGGCGGCATGTGGGGCCCGGACGGCCAGCTGTACGACGCGAAGGCCGTGATTCCGGACCGCTGCTACGCCGGTGTCTACCAGGCCGTGATCGAGGACTGCAAGCAGCATGGCGCGTTCGATCCGGTCACGATGGGTAGCGTGCCGAACGTCGGCCTGATGGCGCAGGCGGCTGAAGAATACGGTTCGCACGACAAGACGTTCCAGATCCCGGCGGACGGCGTCGTGCGCGTCACCGACGAAGCGGGCAACGTGCTGCTCGAGCATGCCGTGGAAGCGGGCGACATCTGGCGCATGTGCCAGACGAAGGACGCACCGGTGCAGGACTGGGTCAAGCTCGCGGTCAACCGCGCGCGCGCGACCGGCGCACCGGCCGTGTTCTGGCTCGATCCGGCGCGTGCACACGACGCGCAGATCATCGCGAAGGTCGAGCGTTACCTGAAGGATCACGACACGAATGGCCTCGACATCCGCGTGATGACGCCGGTCGAGGCGACGCGTTTCTCGCTCGAGCGCATCCGTGCGGGCAAGGACACGATCTCGGTCACCGGCAACGTGCTGCGCGACTACCTGACCGACCTGTTCCCGATCATGGAACTCGGCACCAGCGCGAAGATGCTGTCGATCGTGCCGCTGATGGCCGGCGGCGGGATGTTCGAAACGGGTGCGGGCGGTTCCGCGCCGAAGCACGTACAGCAGTTCGTCGAGGAAGGCTTCCTGCGCTGGGATTCGCTCGGCGAATTCCTCGCGCTGGCCGCGTCGCTCGAACACCTCGGCAACGCGCACCAGAACCCGAAGGCGCTCGTGCTCGCGAAGACGCTCGACCAGGCGACCGGCAAGTTCCTGGACGAGAACAAGTCGCCGGCGCGCAAGGTCGGCGGCCTCGACAACCGCGGCAGCCACTTCTACCTGTGCCTGTACTGGGCGCAGGCGCTGGCCGAGCAGACCGAGGACGCGGCGCTGAAGGCACAGTTCGAAGGCGTGGCGAAGGCGCTGTCCGACAGCGAAGCGCGCATCCTGGAAGAACTGGCGGCCGCGCAGGGCAAGGCGCAGGCCATCGGCGGCTACTACCGTCCGAACGTCGACCTGACGAGCCGGGCCATGCGCCCGAGCGCGACGCTGAACGGCATCGTCGACGCGGTCGCCTGACGCAGGCCGCGCGATCGCGCGGGCCGATGCGCATGCCGGCGTGGCGGGCATTGCTGCCTGCCACCGGCTACAAAAGAAAAACGCCCCGGACGCCCGGGGCGTTTTTCGTTGCTGGCGTGTCATTCAGACGTGAACGATTTCCCATTCGGCGATTTCGTGCGGCACTTCGAGCGTTGCCGTGTCCAGTTCGGACAGTTGTTCGCAGTCGCCACGGGAGATGTGGTCGGCTGCCACTTCGGGGCACGAGAATGCGCCGAGCAGGGCGTTGCCGAACGTCGCTTCCCAGCCGCCGTTACCCGGCAGGATGTAGAACGACCCGAGCGCTGAACCAAAGCGAAATCCCTTCATTTCCGTTCTCCCTTTCTGATCACAAGCGATTCTGGTGTGCCGCCTGCCGGCTTGGCCGGCTGTGGCCCGACTGGCTGCTTGCGCCCGGTTCCGTATCGAACGTCGTGGCGAAGCGTCAGTGCATGGAACAAAGTCTACGTCCGCGGCCCGCTCGGATGGTGCATGTAGAACGGCTTCACTAAACAAAATTTCTCTTTTAAAAACAAATAATTATTTCCATCATTTTGTATTGCGGAACGTTTTTCGGCATCGCGAAACGGGGATTTTGTGCCCTGCACCACGAATTTTTATAACGCAGAGACTTGTTCCGCATCGTGAAATATTGGCGGGTTTGCGGATCGGTGAAGTGGCCGGCGCCGTGGTGGGGCCGATCGGCAGGCGCGAGGCGACCGTCTGGGAACTGCCAGGGGCAGGGTTGAAGGGCGCTTCGGCCATGAGCGAAGCGCCGTGCATCGCCGATCGACGATGCGGGCCGATGCGTGCCATTCGGGTGCGGCGTGGTCGAACCCTGCGGCGTATCGCCGCCCGGCCGGCTGCGGCGCGTCTCGATTTGGCCCTGCGGTTATGATGACGCGGGTATCAGGATTTGCGTCGCGCATCGGCGCTTCGGCCGGCCGGCGCGGGCGTCGCGGCGGCCGCGCGACCCAGCATGGATAACGAGGAACAATTGATGATACGGAGAACCTTCCTGTCGCGCGCCGTCGGTGTCGCAGCCGCGTCGCTGTTCGCGCGCGCCGCGTGGGCGCAGCATGCAGGTCACGCCGGCATGGACTCGATGGACGACATGTCGGGCATGTCGGGCATGTCAGGGATGGCGGAGCACGGGCAGCACGGCAAGTCCGCACCGGCTGCGCTCGCGGCCGCCGACGCGCTGCCGGCCGGCGCGCCGCTCGCGGCGCTGCGCACGCTCGCGAACGAAAGCCGCGAGCCCGGCACGTTCCGGGCCACGCTGGTGGCGCAGCCCGTGGCGCGCCCGATGCTGCACGGTGCACGGCCGACCACGTTCTGGCAGTTCGGGGCGGGCACGCAGGGCCCCGTCGTCGGTCCGCTGATCGACGTGCGCGAGGGCGACACGGTCGAGATCAAGTTCGTGAACAAGCTGCCGCAGCCGTCGACCATCCACTGGCACGGCCTGCCGGTGCCGCCCGACCAGGACGGCAATCCTTCCGATCCGGTCGCGCCCGGCGCGTCGCGCGTGTACCGCTTCACGTTGCCGAAGGGGAGTGCCGGCACCTACTGGTACCACCCGCATCCGCACATGATGACGGCCGAACAGGTCTTCCGCGGGCTCGCCGGTCCGTTCGTCGTGCGCGCCGTGGACGATCCGCTGGCGGGCTGGCCCGAGCGCAACCTGTTCGTGTCGGACCTGAAGCTTGCGCGCGACGGCACGATTGCACCGAACGACATGATGGACTGGATGAACGGTCGCGAGGGCCAGTTCGTGCTGGTCAATGGCGCGCGCCGGCCGCGGATCGATGTCGCGGGCGACGAGCGCTGGCGCGTGTGGAACGCGTGCAGCGCGCGCTATTTGCGCGTCGCGTTCGACGACGGCCGCGCGTTCGAGCATGCAGGCACCGACGGCGGCCTGTTCGACGCGCCGCGCCGCGTCACGTCGCTGTTGATCGCGCCGGGCGAACGGGCGGAGCTGCTGGTCCGCGCCGGCGACCGGGCGTCGCGCGCCGTGCTGCAGGCGGCCGAATACGACCGCCGCAAGATGTCGATGTCGCACGATGACGGGCACGGCAGCCTGCCGCCCGATCCGGCGCTGGCGCTGGCCGATGTCGCATTCGCGCCGGCCGCCGCACGCGCGCTGCCGGCGACCCTGCGCGCGGTGCCGCCGCTCGGCGAACCGGTCGCGCACAAGACGGTCGCGTTCGGCGAGGAGATGGACATGGACGCGATGATGAAGGGGGCGGCGCACGGCCGTCCGGCGGGCATGCGCTTCACGATCAACGGCGACACCTACGCGCCGCATCGCGCGACGCTGACCAGCCGCCGTGGCGACGTCGAGCGCTGGACGATCCGCAACGGCACCGACATGGATCACCCGTTCCACCTGCATGGCACGCAGTTCCAGGTGATCGAGCGCGAGTCGGGCGGTTCGCGCACGAGCGAACCGTTCCGTGCATGGCGCGATACGGTGAACGTACGCAGCGGCGAAACCGTGACGATTCTCGTCACGCAAGACATGCCCGGTGAGCGCATGTTTCATTGCCACATTCTCGAACACGAGGATCTCGGCATGATGGGCACGCTGAAGGTCGTGTAACGAGGTGGTGATTATGTTTCACGCGCCGGATGAGTATCGGATCTGCGCGCGTGACAAGACAATGTGCGTTCAATTATCGGGATTGAACGAAAAGGCCGGCCAATCGATTATCGATTGGCCGGCCTCAAATAAAGAAACCCGGCGCAAACCATGCGCCGGGTTTCTTCGTCTGATATCCGGTGCCTTATGCGGCCTGGATGTTCGACGCTTGCTTGCCCTTCGGTCCTTGAACGACGTCAAAGCTCACCTTCTGGCCTTCCTTCAGCGTCTTGAAGCCATTCATGGTGATAGCCGAGAAGTGCGCAAACAGATCCTCACCGCCCTCGTCGGGAGTGATGAAACCGAAGCCCTTCGCGTCGTTGAACCACTTAACGATACCAGTTGCCATTTCCTACTTCCCCTGTCACACAGTCGCTGCTACTTACCACGAGCACGCTCGAAAAGCTAAACGACCGGAAAACACAGCCGTTCCCCCCTCACAAGCTCACCTTCGGCCTCTTTCATTTTGCCAACCGGCAAATTGAAAAAAGTGCCAGCTTGATTGTTGGCGCTCTTTATTGGAGTGTCAAGTGGAATTTTTAGACGTTTAGAGGGACGTTGTAAAGAACCCATTTTCAGGGTTTTTCCGGCTTTGCTTAGCAGCACGCGGCCAAGCGCGCGGTCTTGAAAAGCCGCATAATCGGCTCATATACCAGGCTCGAGTGACACGCGTTCGAGTCGTCCCGGCTTGTGGGATACTGGATGCGGACACGACGTTCCGGTGCGGTTCCCCTGACGGTTCGTGTTCCGCGCCACGCGTGAAAGCCGGCACCGCAGCCGGCTTTCGTATGGCACGAAGAAGATCGCGTGTTCCGGGATTCCGGGGAGGGCGCCGGCCGGTCGGTCGGGTAATGGCAGGATTGCGGGCCTGTCCGAGTTGTTTAGAATGGGTGTATGGCGATTATCCCGGACAAGCAGGACAGCACCGTCCTGGAACGCAAGCAGCAGAAGCTCAAGCCGCCTTCGATGTACAAGGTGGTGCTGCTGAACGACGACTTCACGCCGATGGAATTCGTCGTGATGGTGGTCCAGGAGTATTTCAAGAAGGATCGCGAGACGGCCACTCAGATCATGCTGAAGGTCCATCGTGAAGGGCGAGGGGTTTGTGGGGTCTATACGCGGGACATCGCGTCGACCAAGGTTGAGCAAGTCGTTACCCATGCGCGGCAGGCCGGGCATCCGCTGCAGTGCGTGATGGAGGAAGCATGATTGCCCAGGAATTGGAAGTCAGCCTGCACATGGCGTTCATGGAAGCACGCCAGGCGCGCCATGAGTTCATCACGGTCGAGCATTTGCTGCTGGCCCTGCTGGATAATCCGACGGCAGCCGAGGTGTTGCGCGCGTGCGCGGCAAACATTGAGGACTTGCGTCAGAACCTGCGCAATTTCATCCACGACAACACACCTACCGTCCCGGGTACCGACGATGTCGATACCCAGCCGACGCTCGGTTTCCAGCGCGTGATCCAGCGCGCGATCATGCACGTCCAGTCGACGTCGAACGGCAAGAAGGAAGTAACCGGCGCGAACGTGCTGGTCGCGATCTTCGGCGAGAAGGATTCGCATGCCGTGTACTACCTGCAGCAGCAGGGCGTCACGCGCCTCGACGTCGTGAACTTCATTTCGCACGGCATCGCGAAGACGAACAGCGGCGAAGCCGCGAAGTCGTCCGACGCGAATGCGGAAAGCGAAGACGCGAACGCGCAGAAGGAAACGCCGCTCGCGCAATTCACGCAGAACCTGAACCAGATGGCGAAGGACGGCCGCATCGATCCGCTGATCGGTCGCGAGCCCGAGGTCGAGCGCGTGGTCCAGGTGCTGTGCCGCCGCCGCAAGAACAATCCGCTGCTCGTCGGCGAGGCCGGCGTCGGCAAGACCGCGATCGCGGAAGGGCTCGCCTATCGCATCACGCGCGGCGAAGTGCCGGACATCCTCGCGAACGCGCAGGTCTACTCGCTCGACATGGGCGCGTTGCTCGCGGGCACCAAGTACCGCGGCGACTTCGAGCAACGGCTGAAGACGGTGCTGAAGGAGCTGAAGGAGCGTCCGCACGCGATCCTCTTCATCGACGAGATCCACACGCTGATCGGCGCGGGCGCCGCGTCGGGCGGCACGCTCGATGCGTCGAACCTGCTGAAGCCGGCGCTGTCGTCGGGCGTGCTCAAGTGCATCGGCGCGACCACGTTCACCGAATATCGCGGCATCTTCGAGAAGGATGCGGCGCTGTCACGGCGCTTCCAGAAGGTCGACGTGACGGAGCCGAGCGTCGAACAGACGGTCGCGATCCTGCGCGGGCTGAAGTCGCGCTTCGAGGAGCATCACGGCGTCAAGTATTCGTCGGGTGCGCTGTCGGCCGCGGCCGAACTGTCGGCGCGCTTCATCACCGACCGTCACCTGCCGGACAAGGCGATCGACGTGATCGACGAAGCGGGCGCGGCCCAGCGCATCCTGCCGAAGTCGAAGCAGAAAAAGACGATCGGCAAGAGCGAGATCGAGGAAATCATCTCGAAGATCGCGCGCGTGCCGCCGCAGAGCGTGTCGCAGGACGATCGCAGCAAGCTGCAGACGCTCGACCGCGACCTGAAGAGCGTCGTGTTCGGCCAGGATCCGGCGATCGACGCACTGGCTGCCTCGATCAAGATGGCGCGCGCGGGCCTCGGCAAGATGGACAAACCGATCGGCGCGTTCCTGTTCTCCGGCCCGACGGGCGTCGGCAAGACCGAAGTGGCGCGCCAGCTCGCGTTCACGCTCGGTATCGAGCTGATCCGCTTCGACATGTCGGAATACATGGAGCGTCACGCGGTGAGCCGCCTGATCGGCGCGCCGCCGGGCTACGTCGGGTTCGACCAGGGCGGCCTGCTGACCGAAGCCGTCACGAAGAAGCCGCACTGCGTGCTGCTGCTCGACGAAATCGAGAAGGCGCATCCGGACATCTTCAACGTGCTGCTGCAGGTGATGGACCACGGCACGCTGACGGACAACAACGGCCGCAAGGCGGATTTCCGCAACGTCATCATCATCATGACGACCAACGCGGGCGCCGAGTCGATGCAGAAGGCGACCATCGGCTTCACGACGCGCCGTGAAACGGGCGACGAGATGACCGACATCAAGCGTCTGTTCACGCCGGAGTTCCGCAACCGCCTGGATGCGATCATCAGCTTCCGCTCGCTCGATGAGGAAATCATCATGCGCGTGGTCGACAAGTTCCTGATCCAGCTCGAGGAACAGCTGCACGAGAAGAAGGTCGACGCGCTCTTCACCGACGCGTTGCGCAAGCATCTCGCGAAGCACGGCTTCGACCCGCTGATGGGCGCGCGGCCGATGCAGCGGCTGATCCAGGACACGATCCGCCGTGCGCTGGCCGACGAACTGCTGTTCGGCAAGCTGCTGAACGGCGGTCACGTGACGGTCGACGTCGACGAAGGCGACAAGGTGCAGTTGTCGTTCGACAAGCTCGGGAACCCGCCGCACAAGCCGAACGAAGAGGCGGTCGAAGTCGAGTAAGCGATAATCGGGTAGTTCATGCGAACGGCGCGGGATGTTTTCCGCGCCGTTTCGTTTTATCTGGCGCCGGCGGCGCGATGGTGGTGCAGGGGAGTGGCAACGCAGTGACACAACAACAACGGACGTTCGACGACATCGTCGCGCGCGAACAGGGTTTGCGCCATGCGCTGACGTCTGGGCAGATGGCGATGATCGCGATCGGCGGCGCGATCGGCACGGGGCTGTTCCTCGGCAGCGGGTTCGCGATCGGGCTCGCCGGCCCGAGCGTGCTGGTCTCGTATGCGATCGGCGCGCTGATCGCGCTGCTGCTGATGGGCGCGCTCGCGGAAATGACGGTCGCCCATCCGACGGCCGGCTCGTTCGGCGCGTATGCCGAGCACTATGTCGGCCCGCTGGCGGGTCTCCTGGTGCGCTATGCGTACTGGTTCGCGGTCGTGTTCGCGATCGGCACCGAGATCAGCGCGATCGCCGTGTTCATGAAGTACTGGTTCCCGGCCGTGCCCGGCTGGTACTGGGTGATCGGCTTCTCCGCGCTGCTGATCGCCGTGAACCTCGCGAGCGTCACGCTGTACGGCACGGTCGAATACGCGTTCTCGCTGCTGAAGATCGCGGCGATCGTCGTGTTCATCGTGCTCGGCGCCTATCTCGTGTGGTCGGCGCCGGCCGCATCGGGCGTCGGTTTCGCGAACTACACCGCGCACGGCGGCTTCATGCCGAAGGGGCCGTGGGGCACCTGGGTCGCGGTGATCGTCGCGATCTTCAGCTACATGAGCATCGAAGCCGTCGCCATCGCGGCCGGCGAGGCGCGCGATCCGCAGCACGCAGTCACGCGCGCGTTCCGCTCGACCGTGTTCCGGCTCGTGCTGTTCTACCTGCTGACGCTGTCGCTGATGCTCGCGATCGTCCCATGGACGCAGGCCGGCACCGACGAAAGCCCGTTCGTGAAGGTGATGGCCGCGACTCATGTGCCGTACGCGGCAGGCGTGATCAACTTCGTGTTGTTGATCGCGGCGCTGTCGGCGATGAATAGCCAGCTTTACGTGACGACGCGGATGATGTTCAGCCTGTCGCGCGCGCGGCTCGCGCCCGTGGTGTTCGGCCGGCTCGGTACGAACGGCGTGCCGCGCGCGGCGTTGTGGATCTCGACGAGCGGCGTCGCGGTAGCGGCCGTGCTGGTCGCGCTGGCGCCCGACACCGCGTTCACCGTGATGATGGCGATCGCGATGTTCGGCGCCCTGTTCACGTGGCTGATGATCTTCGTCACGCACCTGCGCTTCCGTTCGCAGTATCGCGGTCCCGCGCTCGCGTTCCGGATGTGGGGGCACCCGTTCGGCAGCCTGCTCGGCGCGGGGCTCGTCGCGGCAATCCTGTTCACGACCGCGTTCACGCGCGAATTCCGGATGACGATGGTGGTCGGTGTCGTGTTCGTCGTGCTGCTCACGCTCGCGTACGCGCTGCATTACCGCCACCAGCACGCGCGTTGAGGGGCGCGGCGCGGCCCGCACGCGCCGATTTCCTGTTCGCTAAGGTTGCGTTAAGCCCGCGGCGATTAAATTCGATCCTGTCTGCAAGGCCGGCCGGCATGCGCCGGCTTGCCGCTTTCCTGCAAAAAGGGGTTCGAATGAACAAACTTCCCGAAATCACGCTCGCGTTCTGGATCATGAAGATCTGCGCGACGACGCTCGGCGAAACCGGCGGCGACCTGCTGTCGATGACGCTGAACGTCGGCTACGCGGTGAGCTCCATCCTGCTGTTCGGCTTCTTTCTCGTGACGCTGGGCGCGCAGCTCAGGACGACCCGCTATCGCCCGGCGATCTACTGGGCCGTGATCGTCGCGACGAGCACGGCCGGCACGACGATGTCCGACTTCATGGACCGCACGCTCGGCCTCGGCTATGCGGCCGGCTCGTCGATCCTGGTCGCGATCCTGCTGGCGATCTTCGCCGTGTGGCGCCTGAGCGGCGAATCGCTGTCGGTCGACCTGATCCGCACGCGCAAGGTCGAGCTGCTGTACTGGATCGCGATTTTGTTCTCGAACACGCTCGGCACGGCGCTCGGCGACTTTCTCGCGGACAGCTCGGGGCTCGGTTTCGGTGGCGGCGCGCTGCTGATCGGCGGGCTGCTCGCGGTGATCGTGCTGGCGCACTATTTCACGCGGATCTCCGGTGTGCTGCTGTTCTGGGCCGCGTTCGTGCTCACGCGCCCGTTCGGCGCGACGGTCGGCGACCTGTTGACGAAGCCGGTGGCGAAGGGCGGCCTTGCGCTGGGCACGATCGGCTCGTCGGCCGTGCTGCTCGGCGTGCTGGTCGCGATGGTGATCTATGCGATCGTGGCTCAATCGCGGCAGCGCGACCTGGCGCCCGCGCGGATCGCGCAAGCCGTCGAGGAATGACGGCGAAGGAATGGAAAAAGGGGCCGCGAGGCCCCTTTTTTCGCTGCGTCGTTCAGTGACGGCCGGTGCTGCCGAAGCCGCCCTCGCCACGATCGCTTTGCGCGAAGTCGTCGACGATGTTGAACTGCGCCTGCACGACCGGCACGATCACGAGCTGGGCGAGCCGCTCGAACGGATTCAGCACGAACTCGGTCTGGCCGCGGTTCCACGTCGAGACCATCAGCTGGCCCTGGTAGTCGGAATCGATCAGGCCCACGAGGTTGCCGAGCACGATGCCGTGCTTGTGGCCGAGGCCCGAGCGCGGCAGGATCAGCGCCGCGTAGCCGGGATCGGCGAGATGGATCGCGAGGCCGGTCGGCACGAGCGTCGTCTCGCCCGGCTGCAGCGTGACCGGTGCATCGAGGCACGCACGCAGGTCGAGGCCCGCGCTGCCGGTGGTTGCGTAGGCGGGCAGGTAGTCGCGCATGCGCGCGTCGAGGATCTTCAGGTCGAGTTTCATGCGGTCGTCGGATGAGTCGGGAAGGGCGCGGCGGTAATGGCCGCCGCGCGGGAGATCAGATCAGGCGGTTGTCGGGCAGGCGCTTCGCGATTTCCGCGACGAGCGTGTGCGCGAGTTCGTCCTTCGGTGCGCGCGGCAGGCGCGTGAGACCGGCGGCCTCGAACAGCACGACTTCGTTGTCGTCGCGACCGAACGTGAGCGGGCCGAGGTTGCCGACCAGCAGCGGCACGTTCTTGCGCTTGCGCTTCTCGTCGCCGTGCACGTCGAGGTCGCCGCTTTCGGCCGCGAAGCCGACGCAGAACGGCGGATCGGGCAGCGCCGCGACCGACGCGAGGATGTCCGGGTTCTCGACGAACGCGAGCGCGGGCACCTTGTGGTCGGCCGTCTTCTTCATCTTGTGCTCGGCCGGCTGGGCAACGCGCCAGTCGGCGACTGCAGCCACCGCGATGAAGATGTCGGCATCCGCAACGGCATGCATGACCGCGTCGTACATCTGCTGCGCCGTCTGCACGTCCTGGCGATAGACGCCCCACGGCGTGTCGAGCGCCACCGGCCCCGCGACGAGATGCACGTCGGCGCCGGCCTGCTGCGCGGCGCGCGCGAGCGCGAAGCCCATCTTGCCGCTCGAGCGGTTCGTGAGGCCGCGCACCGGGTCGAGCGGTTCGAACGTCGGGCCGGCCGTGATCAGCACGCGCCGGTGCGCGAGCACCTTCGCCGCGAAGTGCGCGACGATCGCTTCATAGATCGCTTCGGGCTCGAGCATGCGGCCGTCGCCGACTTCGCCGCACGCCTGCGCGCCCGAATCCGGGCCGAGTACCGACACGCCGTCTGCGCGCAGCTGCGCGGCGTTGCGCTGCGTGGCCGGGTTTTGCCACATCTGGCGGTTCATCGCGGGAACGACGAGCAGCGGGCAATCGCGCGCGACGCACAGCGTCGACAGCAGATCGTCCGCGAATCCGTGCGCGAGCTTCGCGAGGAAGTCCGTCGACGCGGGCGCGATCACGATCGCATCGGCTTCGCGCGACAGGTCGATGTGCGCCATGTTGTTGTCGACGCGCGCGTCCCACTGGCTCGTGTAGACGGGCCGGCCCGACAGCGCCTGCATCGTGACGGGCGTGATGAACTGGGTGGCGGCTTCGGTCATCGCGACCTGCACGGTCGCGCCGGCCTTCACGAGCAGCCGCGTAAGCTCGGCGATCTTGTAGCAGGCGATGCCGCCGGTCAGGCCGAGAACGAGGTGTTTTCCTGCGAGTTCTGCGTGTGCCAACTCAGGCCTCCAAGGGTCAAACGGAACGGCCGGCGCGAAGCCGGCCGTCGACGCCGAGTATGCGCGCTTAGCGCGAGCCGCGCACGCGACGCAGTTCGTCGTAGATCAGCAGCACCGCGCCGACCGTGATCGCGGAATCGGCGAGGTTGAACGCAGGGAAGTGCCAGGCGCCGAGATGGAAATCGAGGAAGTCGATCACGTGGCCGTAGACGAGCCGGTCGATCACGTTGCCGAGTGCACCGCCGAGGATCATCGCGAGCGACAGGCTGAACAGCCGCTGCTGGCCGTGACGCTTCAGCAGGAAGCAGATCACGAGCGTCGCGCCGATGCCGAGCGCGGTGAACGCCCAGCGCTGCCAGCCGCCCGCGGTCGACAGGAAGCCGAACGCGGCGCCGCGGTTGTACACCAGCACGAGGTTGAAGAACGACGTCAGCTCGTGCTGCGCGCCGTACGCGAACGTCTTCAGGATCGCGATCTTCGACAGCTGGTCGAACAGGATCACGATCAGCGAAATGCCGAGCCAGGGCGCAAGCGCGCCGCTGGCCGGTTTCGACAGGGTCTTCGCCATGGTTAAGCAGCGCTCCGGATTTCGCCGTTTTCGAACAGGTTGGAGAAGCAGCGGCCGCACAGCGTCGGATGATCGGCATGCGCGCCGACATCTTCACGGTAGTGCCAGCAGCGCTCGCACTTCTGGTACGTCGACGCAGCCACGTCGACGCTTTCCAGTGCTTCGTCGTCGACCTTGACGACCGTCGCCGCCGACGTGATCAGCACGAACTTCAGATCGTCACCGAGGCTCGTGAGCGCGTCGTAGCGTGCGCCGCTCGCGTGCACCGCGACTTCGGCCTGCAGCGACGAACCGATGCGGTTCGCGGTGCGTGCCTCCTCGAGCGCCTTCGTCACGTTGCCGCGCACCTCGCGCAGCAGCGCCCACTTCTCGATCAGCGCGGCCGAGCCGTCGACTTCCGGATACGCGTAGTAGGTTTCCGTGAAGATCGTGTCGCTGGCCGGCTGGAACACCTTCCACGCTTCTTCCGCCGTGAACGACAGGAACGGTGCGAGCACGCGCAGCAGGCCGTGCGTCAGGTGGTACAGCGCCGTCTGCGCCGAGCGGCGAGCACGCGAGTCGGCCGCGCTCGTGTACAGGCGGTCCTTCAGCACGTCGAGGTAGAAGCCGCCGAGATCTTCCGAGCAGTACGTCTGCAGCTTCGCGACGACCGGGTGGAATTCGTACTTCTCGTAGTGGCCGAGCAGCTCAGTCTGAAGCTGCTGCGAGAACGCGACCGCATAGCGGTCGATCTCGAGCCATTCGTCGACCGGCACGGCATGCTGCGCGAAGTCGAAGTCCGACAGGTTCGCGAGCAGGAAGCGCAGCGTGTTGCGGATGCGGCGATAGCCTTCGGTCACGCGCTTCAGGATTTCCTCGGAGATCGCGAGCTCGCCCGAGTAGTCGGTCGACGCGATCCACAGGCGGATGATTTCCGCGCCGAGACGGTTCGCGACTTCGTGCGGGTCGATGCCGTTGCCGAGCGACTTGCTCATCTTGCGGCCTTCGCCGTCGACCGTGAAGCCGTGCGTGAGCAGGCCCTTGTACGGCGCGCGGCCGTCGATCATCGACGCCGTGAGCAGCGACGAGTGGAACCAGCCGCGGTGCTGGTCCGAGCCTTCGAGGTAGAGGTCGGCCGGGAACTGCAGCTGATCCTTGTGCGAGCCGCGCAGCACGTGCCAGTGCGTCGTGCCCGAATCGAACCACACGTCGAGCGTGTCGCGGTTCTTTTCGTACAGGTTGGCGTCGTCGCCGATCAGCTCGCGCGGGTCGAGCGTCTGCCACGCCTCGATACCCGACTGCTCGACGCGCTTCGCGACTTCCTCGAGCAGTTCGAGCGTGCGCGGATGCAGCTCGCCGGTTTCCTTGTGCACGAAGAACGCCATCGGCACGCCCCACTGGCGCTGGCGCGACAGCGTCCAGTCAGGACGGTTCGCGATCATGCTGAACAGGCGCTGCTTGCCCCACGACGGGTAGAACGCGGTCGCGTCGATGCCTTCGAGCGCGGTTTCGCGCAGCGTCTTGCCGCCGTCGCGCGGCGTCACGTCCATCCCGGCGAACCACTGCGACGTCGCGCGGTAGATGATCGCGGTCTTGTGGCGCCAGCAGTGCATGTAGCTGTGCTTGTAGTGTTCGCTGCGCAGCAGCGAGCCGGCCGCGTTCAGCGCGTCGACGACCTTCGGGTTTGCGTCCCAGATCGACAGGCCGCCGAACAGGGGCAGCGATTCGATGTAGCGGCCGTCGCCCATCACCGGGTTGATGATGTCCGAGTCGGTCATCCCGTGCGCCTTGCAGGACACGAAGTCCTCGATACCGTACGCGGGCGACGAGTGCACGACGCCGGTACCCGTGTCGGTCGTCACGTAGTCGCCGAGGTACACGGGTGCGGTGCGCTTGTAGCCGGGGTGAGCCGACGCGAGCGGGTGGTGGAAGCGCAGGCCCGCGAGCTTCACGCCCGGCGCGGTCGCCACGACGCGGCCCGTCAGCTTGAAGTCGGTCATGCAGGCTTCGACGCGCTCTTGCGCGATGATCAGCAGCCCTCGCTCGGTGTCGACCAGTGCGTAGACGATTTCCGGATGGAGGTTCAGCGCCTGGTTCGCGGGGATCGTCCACGGCGTGGTGGTCCAGATCACGATGCCGCCTTCGGCGCGCGGCAGCGCCGGCAGGCCGAACGCCTGCGCGGTCTTTTCCGGTTCCGCGAACGCGAACATCACGTCGATCGTCGGATCGGTGCGGTCCTTGTACTCGACTTCCGCTTCCGCGAGCGCCGAGCCGCAGTCGAAGCACCAGTTCACCGGCTTCAGCCCGCGATACACGTAGCCCTTCTCGATGATCTTGCCGAGCGCGCGGAGCTCTTCCGCCTCGTTCACGAAGTTCATCGTCTTGTACGGGTTGGCCCAATCACCGAGCACGCCCAGACGCTTGAAGCCGACCTTCTGCTTCTCGATCTGCTCGGTCGCGTACGTGCGCGCCTTGCTCATCACTTCGGCCGCCGGCAGCGACTTGCCGAACTGCTTCTCGATCTGGATTTCGATCGGCATCCCGTGGCAATCCCAGCCCGGCACGTACGGCGCGTCGAAGCCGGCCATGTTGCGCGACTTGACGACGATGTCCTTCAGGATCTTGTTGACGGCGTGGCCGAGGTGGATGTCGCCGTTCGCATACGGCGGGCCGTCGTGCAGGATGAACTTCGGCCGGCCGGCGCTGGCCGCGCGGATCTTCTCGTAGATGCCGCGCTCTTCCCATTCCTTGACCCACTGCGGCTCGCGCTTGGGCAGGTCGCCGCGCATCGGGAACGGCGTGTCGAGCAGGTTGACCGGATACTTGGCCTGCGGTTTCGAATCGGCTTTCTTGTTGCTCATGATGGAATCGCTATCTCAATCTCGGGGGACGCGCGAGCGTCGTGAATCGGGGATGCGCGCGACTGGGCGGCGCGAGGGTGCGGCGCGGGGCGCCGCCGTCCGGATCAGCTAATTCGGTCGGTGGCCGACGTCGCGAAGCCCGTGGCGCGGCTGCCCGGCGCACGGTCGCGCTCGATGAAGTACGCACGCGCATTCGCGACGTCGAGTGCGATCGCGCGCGACAGCGTCTCGAGATCGTCGAATTTCGCCTCGTCGCGCAGCTTCTTCAGGAATTCGACGCGGATGAGCTTGCCATAGGCATCGCCGTGCCAGTCGAGCAGGTGGACTTCGAGCAGCACGCGGCCCGAATCGTCGACGGTCGGGCGCAGGCCGAGGCTCGCGACGCCCGGCAGCGGGGCGGGGCCGAGGCCGTGCACCTGCACGACGAAGATGCCCGCGAGCGCCGGCCGCTTGTGTGCGATCGGCAGGTTCAGCGTCGGAAAGCCGAGGTCGCGGCCGAGCTTCAGCCCGTGCGCGACGTGGCCGCTGATCGCATAGCCATGGCCGAGCGCCTGCGCGGCCGCATCGAGATCGCCGGCCGTGAGCGCGGCCCGCACGCCCGAGCTCGAGATGCGCGTGCCGTCGCTGCCGGCCACCGTACCCATCTGCTCGACCTCGAAGCCGTACTGCGCGCCGGCTGCCTGCAGCGTGTCGAAGGTGCCCGCGCGTTTCGCGCCGTAGCAGA
Source organism: Burkholderia sp. AU33803 (assembly GCF_002223095.1). Lineage (NCBI taxonomy): Bacteria > Pseudomonadati > Pseudomonadota > Betaproteobacteria > Burkholderiales > Burkholderiaceae > Burkholderia > Burkholderia sp. AU33803. The sequence continues at coordinate 315,277 of NZ_NKFJ01000005.1, read as the reverse complement.
AATCGTCGCCGACCATCATCCAGCGCGTGTGCAGCCCGTTCACCAGCGTGCGTTCGACGAACGCCTGCGGCGACTGGCTCGCGAACGTGTGGTTGAAATGCTCGACGACCACGCGGTCGACGCCGTGATCGCGCAGCGCCTCGAGCTTGTCGCGCAGCATCGCGATGCGCGGCGGCGCGCCGGCCGGGTTGAAGAATTCGCGCGGGTGCGGTTCGAACGTCATCACGCACACGGGCAGGCCGCGCGCGTCCGCTGCCGCGCGCACGCGCGCGAGCAGGGCCTGGTGGCCGCGATGGACACCGTCGAAGTTGCCGATCGTCAGCGCGCACGGGGCGCGGCTCTCGGCGTTGGGCAGGCCGCGGAAGACTTTCACGATAGCGGATGCAGCGTCGGGGAATGGGCGGTGGGATGCCGCAAAGCAAAAGATTATAAACGTTCGGGCGCGCGGGCGGCCGAGAAGGGGGGAAACGCGGGGGCGAATGGTAAAATTCGCGGATGAAAAAACTCGTGATCCTGATTTCCGGTCGCGGCAGCAACATGGAGGCCATCGTCCGCGCGTGCGCGCAGGAACGCTGGCCGGCCGAGATTGCGGCCGTGATCGCCAACCGGCCCGACGCGGCCGGCCTGGCATTTGCCGCGTCGCACGGGGTGGCGACGGCGGTGGTCGACCACCGGTCGTTCGACGGCCGCGACAGCTTCGATGCGGCGCTCGCCGCCGAGATCGACCGATTCGCGCCCGATCTCGTGGTCCTCGCCGGCTTCATGCGCATTCTCACGCCCACATTCGTCAGACGATACGAAGGCCGGCTGCTGAACATCCATCCGTCACTGCTGCCGAGCTTCAAGGGCATCCACACGCACCAGCAGGCGCTCGACGCGGGGGTCGCGCTGCATGGCGCGAGCGTGCATTTCGTGATTCCCGAGCTCGACAGCGGTGCGATCGTCGCGCAGGGCGCGGTGCCCGTGCGCGCGGGCGACGACGCGGCCGCGCTCGCGCAGCGTGTGCTGACGGTCGAGCATGTGCTGTATCCGCGCGCGGTGCGCTGGTTCATCGAGGGGCGTCTGCGCCTCGAGAACGGCCGTGCAGTGGTGGCGCCGGAAGAGGCGCGCTGGATTTTCGCGGATCAACCGCATACCGAAACGAGTGAGGGCGTATGAAACTGCACGGATTCCTGATCGGCCAGACCGAGACTTTGTTGGCCGAGGTGCTGAAGTTCGCCGGCCCCGCCGACGCGACGACGAGCCGGTTCTTCCGCGCGCATCCGAAGCTCGGGCATGCCGAGCGCGGCGTGATCGCCGAGGCCGTGTTCGCGGTGCTGCGCCGCAAGATGGAGTTTTCGCATCTCGCCGAGAGCGGCACGGGCACGCCCGCGCGGCGCCTCACGCTGCTCGGCCTGATGCAGACGGCTGGCCGCAATGCGCTGAAGCCGTTCCTGTCCGACACCGAGGCCGCATGGCTCGAGCACGTGTCGAAGATCGATCCGGCGAGCCTGCCGGTGCGCATCCGCACGAACCTGCCCGACTGGATCCACCAGGCCTTGTCGGCCCGGTTCGACGCCGACGAGCTCGCGCAGCTCGCGGCCGCGCTGAACTACCCGGCGCCGCTCGACCTGCGCGCCAACGTGCAGAAGGCCAGCCGTGACCAGGTCATCGACGGGCTGCGCGCGGAAGGCATCGATGCGGGCGCGACGCCGTTTTCCCCGTTCGGCGTGCGCGTGGTCGGCAAGCCGGCGCTGACGCGCCTGAGGCTGTTCGAGGAAGGCGCGATCGAGGTGCAGGACGAAGGCAGCCAACTGCTGTGTTCGCTGGTCGCGCCGCGCCGCGGCGAGATGGTCGTCGATTTCTGCGCGGGGGCGGGCGGCAAGACGCTCGCGCTGGGCGCGATGATGCGCTCGACCGGGCGCCTCTACGCGTTCGACGTGTCGGAGAAGCGCCTGGCGAAGCTGAAGCCGCGCCTCGCGCGCAGCGGCCTGTCGAACGTGAACCCCGTGCTGATCGACAGCGAACACGACGCGAAGATCAAGCGGCTCGCCGGCAAGATCGACCGTGTGCTGGTCGATGCGCCGTGCAGCGGCCTCGGCACGCTGCGCCGCAACCCGGACCTGAAGTGGCGCCAGACGCGCACCGCGATCGACGAGCTGACGCCGAAGCAGGCGTCGATCCTCGCGAGCGCCGCGCGCCTGGTGAAGAAGGGCGGCCGGCTCGTCTACGCGACCTGCAGCGTGCTCGACGCCGAGAACGAACGCATCGTCGAACAGTTCCTGGCCGACCATCCCGACTTCGTGCTGGTACCGGCGCAGAAGGTGCTGGACGACCAGCGCATCGAGCTCGAGACGGGCGACTACCTGTCGCTGTGGCCGCATCGCCACGCGACCGACGGCTTCTTCGCCGCGGTGCTCGAACGGCGCGCGGCGCAGTAACGGCGGGCTGGACGGACGATGGAGAATCTGCAGAGCCGCCTGCTGTCGCACCGGCTGGCATTGGTCATCCGCGATTTCCACCAGCCGGTGATGATCTGGCAGGCGGCGATCCTCATCGGCGCGCTGTGCTTCGCATGGGTGGCTGCGCGCTTCGTGCACGGCCGGATCGACGCGCGCCGCCGGGCGGCCGGACGTGCGCCCGGCGCGGGTGCGCAAAGCCTGAAGCGCGCGTTGTTCCCGCTGTTCGGCAGCGTGTTCGTGGGCGGCGCGCAGCTCGCGTTCGACCCGTTCATGTCGACGTCGCTGCTGTCGCTCGCGCTCGTGCCGTTGTTCGGCATCGGGCTGATCTACGTGCTGTTCTTCTTTGCGCGGCGCGTGTTCGCGCGCGACGGCCACACGCATGCATGGCTGTCGATCGTCGAGAAGATCGTGTCGACCGTCGTGTGGGCCGCGATGGTGTTGACCGTGCTCGGCATCCAGCGTGACGTGCTCGGCTGGCTCGACAGCGTGCAGTTCCGGGTCGCCAATGCGCATCTCACGCTGCTGTCGGTGATCTCCGGCGCGCTGTGGGTGTGCGTGACGCTGATGGTCGCGATGTGGCTCGGCTCGGTGCTCGAGGATCGCCTCACGCGCGCGAGCACGCTCGACGCGAACCTGAAGGTCGTGCTGTCGCGGGTCGGCCGCGCGCTGCTCGTGTTCGCGGCGATCCTGATCGGGCTGTCGCTGGTCGGCATCGACGTGACCGTGCTCGGCGTGTTCGGAGGCGCGGTGGGTGTCGGCCTCGGTTTCGGGCTGCAGAAGATCGCCAGCAACTACGTGTCGGGCTTCATCATCCTGCTCGACCGCTCGCTGCGGCTCGGCGACGCGATCAGCGTCGGCGGCTTGCAGGGCGTCGTCACGCAGATCCGCACGCGCTACACGGTCGTGCGCGGCCTCGACGGCAACGAGACGCTGATCCCGAACGAAAAGCTGATCACCGACGTCGTGCAGAACCAGTCGTCGTACCTGACGCGCGGCTACGCGAAGGTCGCCGTGCAGGTCGCGTACACGAGCGACGTCGAGCACGCGCTCACGCTGCTCGCCGAGGCGGCCAAGGGTGTGCCGCGCGTGCTGGCGGAGCCTGCTCCGACCCCGTATCTGGTGAGCTTCGGGGCGGACGGAATCGACCTGGAGCTCGGTTTCTGGATCGAGGATTCGGCGAAAGGCACGTCCGGCGTGCGTTCGAGCGTGAACCGGAACATCTGGCGCCTGTTCAGCGAGCACGGGATTTCGATTCCGTTCCCGCAGCGCGAAGTGCGCGTCGTCGGGATGCCCGACGCCTTTCCCGCCACGGGTGTGACGGCCGGCAACGGCGCCGTGGACGGGCACGCACCGGCGGCATGACGCGCACCGGTCTGCAATCGTATCGACCCCGCGGCCGGAACCGGATCGCGCGCCTTTCCCAGTCCGCCCATGGACTGGGTTTGTTGCGTCATGGCAAGAAAATGTTCATTTTTTACAAAGACTTGGAACGGTTGAAGTAAAATTCTGGTCTACACGCGGTATGCTTTCATTTTTCTGACGCTCGGCGCGTGCCGACGTCGCTCTCATCACAGGTAACTGCCTTGTTGAATTCCCTGCTCGATTTTCTTTCCCACGGGCTCCTGCATTTTTCGTGGTGGCAGGTCGCGCTGTTCGCGCTCGCCGTCACGCACGTCACGATCATCGGCGTGACGGTCTACCTGCACCGCTGCCAGGCGCACCGCGCGCTTGAGCTGCATCCGATCGCGAGCCACTTCTTCCGCCTCTGGCTGTGGATGACGACCGGCATGCTGACCGGCCAGTGGGCCGCGATTCACCGCAAGCACCACGCGAAGTGCGAGACCGAGGAAGATCCGCACAGCCCGCAGACGCGCGGCATCTGGAAGGTGTTCCTCGAAGGCGCCGAGCTGTATCGCGCGGAAGCGAAGAACGAAGAGACGATGCGCAAGTTCGGTCACGGCACGCCGAGCGACTGGGTCGAGCGCAATGTCTATTCGAAGTACCCGATTCTCGGCATCAGCCTGATGATGGTGATCGACGTCGCGCTGTTCGGCGTGATCGGCCTGACCGTGTGGGCCGTGCAGATGGTCTGGATTCCGTTCTGGGCGGCTGGCGTCGTCAACGGCTTCGGTCACTTCTGGGGCTATCGCAACTTCAACTCGGCCGACGCGAGCACGAACCTGTTCCCGTGGGGCATCGTGATCGGCGGCGAAGAACTGCACAACAACCACCACACGTTCGCGACGTCGGCGAAGCTGTCGAACAAGTGGTACGAGTTCGACATCGGCTGGATGTACATCCGCATCATGTCGGCGTTCGGTCTCGCGAAGGTGAAGAAGGTCGCGCCCACGCCGCGCCTGAACAAGCCGAAGACGGTGCTCGACCAGGAGACGCTGCAGGCCGTGCTGTCGAACCGCTACGAAGTGATGGCGCGCTACGGCAAGGCCGTGAAGCGTGCGTACCGCCAGGAGCTTGCGCACCTGAAGGAAATCGGCGGCGAGAAGTACCAGATGATGCGCGGCGCGCGCAAGTGGTTCCACAAGGACGCCGACGGCCTCGACGAGCCGCAGAAGAAGCTGCTGCCGGAAATCTTCGCGAACAGCCAGAAGCTGCAAACGTACTTCCAGCTGCGCCAGGATCTTGCCGCGATCTGGGATCGTTCGACGGCATCGCGCGAACAGCTTCTCGCGCAATTGCAGGATTGGTGCCATCGCGCAGAACAAAGCGGCATCAAGGCGCTGCAGGAATTTGCGACACGCCTGCGCCGCTACGCCTGATTCGAAATCGATTAGAATCTAAGGACGTCAAAAACCCCGCGTTGGCGGGGTTTTTTATTTGGTCCGCCGGTTTTTGAATGGTGATTGGCAGGGCCGGATTGGTATGAGGCTTGGGGCAACGTGGACGTTGCTCCGGGGCGAACGCAGGGGATGGGATCGGAGTGGGCGCTAAGGCACTAACTCTGATCGACCGCGAAGCATGGGACCCGAGTAAGCGCTAAAGCGCTAACTCGGGTCGACCGCGAAGCATGGGACCAGCGTAAGCGCTAAAGCGCTAACGCTGGTCGACAGGAGATATGGAGATGCAATCGACGATCAAACCCGTCGAGTACGACCGGCCCGTTGCAGCAGGGACCGTATGCGGCGTGGGGCAGGCCTGGGCCAAGGTGCCCGATGCACCGTCCGCCGAAGAGCGGGCCGCGCTGAAAGCGCGCATCAAGGCATTGCTCGTGCGCGAAAAGGCCGTGCTGGTCGCGCACTACTACGTCGACGCCGAGTTGCAGGAACTCGCCGACGAAACCGGCGGCTGTGTCGCCGATTCGCTCGAAATGGCCCGCTTCGGCCGTGACCACGACGCGCAGACGCTGGTCGTCGCCGGCGTGCGCTTCATGGGCGAAACCGCGAAGATCCTGAGCCCGAACAAACGCATCCTGATGCCCGATCTCGACGCGACTTGCTCGCTCGACCTCGGCTGCCCCGTCGACGAATTCTCGGCGTTCTGCGATGCGCATCCCGACCGCACCGTCGTCGTCTACGCGAATACCAGCGCCGCCGTGAAGGCGCGCGCGGACTGGATGGTCACGTCGTCGATCGGCCTCGAGATCGTGGCTGACCTGCACGCACGTGGCGAGAAGATCATCTGGGCGCCGGATCGCCATCTCGGCAGCTACATCCAGAAGAAAACCGGCGCGGACATGCTGCTGTGGCAAGGCTCGTGCCTCGTTCACGACGAATTCAAGGGCATCGAGCTCGATCTGCTGCGCGCCGAGTATCCGGACGCGAAGGTGCTCGTCCACCCGGAATCGCCGGAAAACGTCGTCGCGCAGGCCGATGTGGTCGGCTCGACCACGCAACTGATCGACGCGGCGGTCAAGCTCGACGCGACGCACTTCATCGTCGCGACCGATCTCGGCATCCTGCACAAGATGCAGCTTGCGGCGCCCGGCAAGACCTTCATCGCCGCACCGACGGCCGGCAACAGCGCCACCTGCAAGAGCTGCGCGCACTGCCCGTGGATGGCGATGAACGGCCTCGCGAACCTCGCCGACGTGCTCGAACGCGGCCACAACGAGATCTTCGTCGATCCCGCGATCGGCGAGCGCGCACGCCTGCCGATCGACCGGATGCTCGATTTCGCAGCCGCGCACAAGAAGCGCGTGCAGGCGAGCGGCGATCTGCAGCGCGATCAGCAATTGTTTGCGAACGTGGGGGCTGCGTAATGAATAGCCCCCACGCTCACATTCGTTCGCTGGCCCCCGAGGGGGCGGCCACCTTCCTTGGGGGCGGCCCGGCGGAAGGCGGCGCGAACTCCGCAGTATCCCCGCTGTTCAACATCGTCCGCGAGCAATACGGCGCGGCATTCGACGATGCGATCGCGCGCAACGTGGCCGATGCGATCGCGGAAGACGTCGGCAGCGGCGACCAGACCGGGCGGCTCGTACCGGCCGGCGGACGTCGCCGTGCACGCATCATCGTGCGCGAGGAAGCCGTGCTGTGCGGCGTGCCGTGGTTCGAGGCCGTGATTGCCCAGATCGATCCGGCGATCGTCGTGCAGTGGCGTTATCGCGAAGGCGATCGTATGTCGCCCGATTCGACCGTCTGCGAACTCGAAGGGCCGGCGCGCGCGCTGCTGACGGCTGAGCGCAACGGGCTGAACTTCCTGCAATTGCTGTCGGGCGTCGCGACCGCGACGCGTCGTTACGTCGATCGCGTCGAAGGCACGCGCGCGAAGATCCTCGATACGCGCAAGACGCTGCCGGGCCTGCGGCTCGCGCAAAAGTATGCGGTGCGCGTCGGCGGCGGCGAGAACCAGCGTCTCGCGCTGTATGACGGCATCCTGATCAAGGAAAACCACATCGCGGCGGCAGGCGGTGTCGGCGAGGCGCTCGACGCGGCGTTCGCGCTGGACTCGGGCGTGCCCGTGCAGGTCGAAGTCGAGACGCTTGCACAACTCGATACGGCGCTCGCACATCGCGCGCAGTCGGTGCTGCTCGACAACTTCACGCTCGACATGATGCGTGAAGCGGTGCGCGTGGCGAACGGCAAGGCCGTGCTCGAAGTGTCGGGCGGCGTCAATTTCGATACGGTGCGCGCGTTCGCGGAAACGGGGGTCGATCGCATCTCGATCGGCGCGCTGACGAAGGACGTGCGCGCGACGGACTATTCGATGCGGATCGTCGACTGACCGAACGCGTTCGATCAGACAAAAAAGCCGTTGGCGCGCAAACGCCAACGGCTTTTTTCCTGTGCGGCCGCAGCCGGGAAGGTCGTGCCGCTCAGCGACGCGCGCGCGGGGTGAGCACGCTCGGCAGCGCCTTCGGCAGCGAGTTCGGCCAGTCGCGGCTGTAGTGCAGCCCGCGGCTTTCGCGGCGCGAGTGCGCGCTCTTCACGATCAGCGTCGCCACGTCGACGAGGTTGCGCAGTTCGAGCAGGTCGCGCGTCACGCGGAAGTTCGCGTAGTACTCCTGGATCTCGTCGCGCAGCAGCGACAGCCGGTGCTTCGCGCGTTCGAGGCGCTTGTCGGTGCGCACGATGCCGACGTAGTTCCACATCAGGCGGCGCAGCTCGTCCCAGTTGTGCGCAACGACGACTTCCTCGTCCGCATCCGACACGCGGCTTTCGTCCCACGCGGGCAGCGAAGCCGGCGTTTCGGCATCGAAGCCCGCAGCTTCGATCGCCTCGGCCGCCGCGCGGCCGATCACGAGGCATTCGAGCAGCGAGTTGCTCGCGAGCCGGTTCGCGCCGTGAAGCCCCGTGTACGACGTTTCGCCGACCGCATACAGGCCCGCGAGATCGGTGCGCCCGGCGAGGTCGGTGACGACGCCGCCGCACGTGTAGTGCGCGGCCGGCACGACCGGAATCGGCTCTTTCGCGATGTCGATGCCGAATTCGAGGCAGCGCGCGTGGATCGTCGGGAAGTGTTCGCGCAGGAACGCTTCCGGCTGGTGGCTGATGTCGAGATACACGCAGTCGATCCCGCGCTTCTTGATCTCGAAGTCGATCGCGCGCGCGACGATGTCGCGTGGCGCGAGTTCCGCGCGCGGATCGTGCGCGGGCATGAAGCGCGTGCCGTCGGGCAGCTTCAGCAGGCCGCCTTCGCCGCGTACGGCTTCGGAAATCAGGAACGATTTCGCATACGGATGGAACAGGCAGGTCGGGTGGAACTGGATGAATTCCATGTTCGACACGCGGCAACCTGCGCGCCACGCCATCGCGATGCCGTCGCCGGTCGCGGTGTCGGGGTTCGTCGTGTACAGGTAGACCTTGCCGGCGCCGCCCGTGGCGAGCACCGTATGCGGCGCCTCGATCGTGATCGTGCGGTCGTTGTCGACGTCGAGCGCGTACAGGCCGTGACAGCGGCGGCCGGGCAGGCCGAGCCGATCCGACGTGATCAGGTCGATCGCGTGGTGGTTTTCGAAGAACGTGATGTTCGGATGCTGACGTGCACGCGCCGACAGCGTGGCGAGCACCGCATGGCCGGTCGCGTCGGCCGCGTGGATGATCCGGCGGTGGCTATGGCCGCCTTCACGCGTGAGGTGGAAGCCGAGCTCGGCCGCGTCGTCCTTCGTGAACGGCACGCCCTGCGAGATCAGCCATTCGATCGCTTCGCGGCCGTGTTCGACGATATAGCGCGTCGCGCCTTCGTCGCACAAGCCGCCACCGGCGACCAGCGTGTCGTCGACGTGGTTCTCGATGCTGTCCGCCGAATCGAGGACTGCGGCGATGCCGCCTTGCGCGTTATCGCTCGCGCCCTCCATCATCGACCGTTTCGCGATCAGCGCGACACGTCGCGTGCTGGCCAGGTTGAGTGCGACCGACAGCCCTGCCAGGCCGCTGCCGACGATCGCCACGTCGAATTTCATGCTGCATCTCCATCGTTACGCTTTTGATCTTGTGCGTTCCGGCAGCCGTGGCCGCGGAAAGGGGAGAGCATACCGCGTCGCGCCGGAGCGTGCGCGCAAAACAAAAAGCCCCGCATGTGCGGGGCTTTTCGGTCGCCGTCAGGCTAGCAGAAACCGGAGATTACTTGATCTTGGTTTCTTTGTATTCCACATGCTTGCGGACGACGGGATCGAACTTCTTGATCGCCATCTTTTCCGGCATGTTGCGCTTGTTCTTCGTGGTCGTGTAGAAGTGACCCGTACCAGCGGTCGACTCAAGCTTGATCTTGTCGCGTGCGCCTTTTGCCATGATTGTGCTCCTTGGGCTTAGGCTTCGCCGCGTGCGCGCAGGTCAGCGAGCACGGAATCGATGCCGTTCTTGTCGATCAGGCGCAGGCCGGCGTTCGAGACGCGCAGGCGCACCCAGCGGTTTTCGCTCTCTACCCAGAACCGGCGGTTTTGCAGGTTCGGCAGGAAGCGGCGCTTCGTCTTGTTGTTGGCGTGGGAAACGTTGTTGCCGCTCATCGGCGCTTTCCCAGTTACTTGGCATACGCGTGCCATGAGAGCACTCCTAATACGCTAAATTCGGGGTTCGATCGCCGATGAAGGTTCCATCGTACCGCCACGTGATCCATGGCTGCACTCAGAACGCCGAAGCCCTTACAGACAAGGCCCTTCGATGGCTAGAACTGGTTGGAAAAAAGACAGACGGCGATTCTAGCAGAAAAAGTTCAGAAAAATCAAACCTAATTTCGCATCGCCGTTGCGGCGCCGTTGGGCGGGCCGCAACCGCACAGTCTACATCCAACCGGCCCGTGCGAACGAAAAAGTATCACTGGTGCCGATCACGACGTGATCGAGCAGCCTGACATCGACGAGCGCGAGCGCGTCGTGCAGCACGCGGGTCAGGCGGCGATCTTCCGCGCTCGGCTGCACGGCGCCCGACGGATGGTTGTGGGCGACGATCAGTGCCGCGGCGTTGTATGCCATCGCGCGGCGCACGATCTCGCGCGGGTAGACCGCCATGCGCGTCAGCGAGCCGCGCGTGATTTCCTCCATGTCGATCAGGCCGTGGCGCGCGTCGAGGTAGACCGCGGCGAACACTTCGTACGGACGCGCGCCGATCTTCAGCCGCAGATAGTCCTCGACCGCGCGGGGTGAGTCGATCGGCATCTTCTCGTGCGCTTTCTCCTTGAGCATGCGACGCGCGATCTCGATGACGGCAACCAGCCGCGCGGCGCGCGCGGGGCCGATGCCGGGGTGCGCCTCGAAATCGCCGGTGGTTGCCTCGAGCAGTCCGTGCAACGACTTGAACTGCTTGACCAGTGCGCGGGCGGTGGTGAACACATCGTGCCCGGGCTTGCCCGTGCCGAGCAGCAGGGCGACCAGTTCGTCGTCGGTCAGCGCCGCCGGCCCGCGCTCCAGCAATCGCTCGCGTGGCCGCTCGGGCCGCCAGCCGCGCAGGCGGTGCTTGCGCCGGTGGATCGGGATGACACGGCCGGGCGGATCGGCCGGCAGATCGGTGCTGTCGCGGCATTCGGCGGGCGGCAAGGCTGGGCAGGGTGACAGCATGCTTGAAACTCCATTGGCGGCGGGGCAGTGTGCGCGACGTCGTCGCACTTTCCGCCTTGCGCGCTCAGGTGACTTACAATATTGGTTTTGCGCCGGGCCTTTCGGCCGTATCGGGCGCCGACTGAACGAGTAATTCATGAGCCTCATCGATCTATCCGAAGTGAAGCCCGGTTCCCACGTCACACTGCATTACCGGCTGGCACTCGCCGACGGCGCCGATATCGTCAACACCTTCACCGACAAGCCGGCCACGCTGCTGCTCGGCGCGGGGCAACTGGCGCCGTCGCTGGAACAGATTCTGATCGGCCTCAGGGTCGGCGACCATTCGACTTTTCAGCTAGCCCCCGAACAGGGGTTCGGTCCCCGGAATCCCGACATGCTCCAGCGCGTGACGCTGTCGACGCTGCGCGAGAACGGGATGGTCGGCGACGATTTCACGCCGGGCGAACTGATCGAGTTCAACGCGCCGGACGGCGGCCGATACGCGGGGGTGCTGAAGGAAGTCAGCGAAACCTCGGCACTGTTCGACTTCAATCATCCGCTCGCGGGCCAAGCGCTCACGTTCGAAGTGAAAATCATCGGAATCCTGTAATCATGAGCACCACCGATACGCTGTCCGGGCAGACCGTCGCCGCCGATGCCGAAATCCTGCTGGCCCAGCCGCGCGGTTTCTGCGCGGGCGTCGATCGCGCGATCGAGATCGTCGAGCGCGCCATCGCGATGCACGGTGCGCCGATCTATGTTCGTCACGAGATCGTCCACAACAAGTACGTGGTCGAGGATCTGAAGAAGAAAGGCGCGATCTTCGTCGAGGAGCTCGAGGAAGTGCCGGCCGGCAATACCGTGATCTTCAGCGCGCACGGCGTGTCGAAGGCCGTGCGCGACGAGGCCGACGTGCGCGGGTTGCGCATTTACGACGCAACCTGCCCGCTCGTCACGAAGGTGCACGTCGAAGTGGCGAAGATGCGCCAGGACGGCGTCGACATCGTCATGATCGGGCACAAGGGCCATCCGGAAGTCGAAGGCACGATGGGGCAGGTCGAGCGCGGCATGCATCTCGTCGAGAGCGTCGAGGACGTGCAGAAGCTCGAGCTCGCCGATCCCGAACGCATCGCGCTCGTCACGCAGACGACGCTGTCCGTCGACGACGCGGCCGAGATCATCGGCGCGTTGAAGGCGAAGTATCCGAAGATCCGCGAGCCGAAGAAGCAGGACATCTGCTACGCGACGCAGAACCGCCAGGATGCCGTGAAGTTCATGGCGCCGCAGTGCGATGTCGTGATCGTCGTCGGCAGCCCGAACAGCTCGAATTCGAGCCGCCTGCGTGAAGTGGCCGAGAAGCGCGGCGTGGCCGCCTACATGGTCGATGCACCCGACCAGATCGATCCGGCATGGGTCGCGGGCAAGCGCCGCATCGGCGTGACGGCCGGCGCGTCGGCTCCCGAAGTGCTCGCCCAGGCCGTGATCGCGCGGCTGCGCGAACTCGGTGTGCGCAATGTGCGCGCGCTCGACGGCATCGAGGAAAACGTGTCGTTTCCGCTGCCGCGCGGGTTGAACCTGCCGCCCGCCGCCTGATTGCCGCATTGCACCCGCGGAACACCGAAGCGCGCCTGACGGCGCGCTTTTTTTTGCCTGTCGAATTCGCAATCGCAACCAATATTCGGATGAATGGTGCAACCGGGTTGCTCTGCGTGCTTTCAAGCGTCTCTCAAAATTGGTTGCAATGCAGGAAAACCCCATCGAATCAGGATTATTGGCGTCCTATAAATGGAGTTACAATGCGCCCGTTTTCAGGCCTGAATGGCTTTGAAATCGGATTTTGGCAAGGCGCGGGAGACCACTCAATGCATGTGAAGTTGGCTTACGCCATGTCCGTCGCCGCACCGGTTGCAATGCTTGCCGGCTGCAGCAAAAAGAGCGACGACGAGGCGGGGAGGGAGGCTGCGGTGTTCGCGGCACCGCCGGCCAGCGGCGTGCGCGTCGCCGGAACCGGTCGTGCGGCACCCTTTGCGGGCCGCATCGCGCAATTGGGCAAGGACAAGGAAAACGGGGCACGTTTGGCGATCGAGGAAATCAACGCGCTTGGCCTGGCGAACGGCCAGGCAGCGGGCACGCAGGGTGCAGCACAGCAGGCCGCCGGTCATGGCGTGACAGCGACCGTGCGCGCCGATCGACGCAGGCCGGCCCGGGTGCCCGGCGATGCGGGCAGCGTGCCGATGTCGCCGGTCCCCTTTCATTTCGATTCGACGAAACAGCGCGTTGCCGCGAGCAATGATGTCGCGGCGCGTGGCCTGGTTCGTACGATGGATTCCGACGTAGTCCTGACGAATGTCGGGCGCGGCGTTCGCGGTGCCTTGCGAGGCAGCGCGGCACGGAATCCGATCCGCCCGGGTGCGGGGCTCGCCTCGCACCGGACGGGAAAAGGCACGGATGCCGGGCAACCGGACGATGGCCGTCTCGGCATGCTGCCCTACGACTTCAAGGAGGCCACGAACACCGTCCTCGATGTCGTGACGATTTAGCGACGGGACTCATGACGGCACCGGAACAGTGCGGTGCCGTTTTTGTATCCGCTCCGGCGGCAGGTCCGGCCGTACAGGCCGGGCGGCGCGCGCCGGGACGATCCACCCTTACCGGTATCGACTAGTACCCGCAGTGTCGCCGAGAAGGCGCGATTCCTCGCTTACCCGCGGGGCGCAACGTCCTCCGGCAGCACGGGCCAAGGAGCTTTAAATGGATATTTTCGTCCAGCAGGTTCTCAACGGGCTGGTGCTCGGCAGTGTCTACGCCATCATCGCGTTGGGCTACACGATGGTGTACGGCATTCTCGGCATCATCAACTTCGCGCACGGCGACGTGCTGATGATCGGCGCGATGGTCGCCCTGTCGGCCATCACCGTGCTGCAGAACCATTTCCCCGGACTCGGCAACGTCGCGACGCTGACGATCGGCCTGGGCATCGCCGCAGTCGTCTGTGCATTCGTCGGCTTCACGATCGAACGGGTCGCCTACCGGCCGCTGCGTCGCGCACCGCGCCTCGCCCCGCTGATCACCGCGATCGGCGTGTCGATCCTGCTGCAGACCGCCGCGATGATCATCTGGTCGCGCAACCCGCTGCCGTTCCCGCAATTGCTGCCGACCGATCCGATCAACGTGATCAAGGCCACCGACACGACGCCGGGCGCCGTGATCTCGGTGACTGAAATCGTGATCATCGCGGTCGCGTTCATCGTGATGGGCGGCCTGCTGCTGCTCGTGCACAAGACCAAGCTCGGCCGCGCGATGCGCGCGATCGCCGAAAGCCCGAACACCGCGAGCCTGATGGGCGTGAACCCGAACTTCGTGATCTCCGCGACGTTCATGATCGGCTCCGCGCTCGCCGCGCTGGCCGGCGTGATGATCGCATCCGAATACGGCAACGTGCACTTCTACATGGGCTTCATCCCCGGCATGAAGGCGTTCACGGCCGCGGTGCTGGGCGGGATCGGCAACCTCGGCGGTGCGATGGTCGGCGGCGTGCTGCTCGGCCTGATCGAGCAGCTCGGGGCCGGCTACATCGGCAACCTCACGGGCGGCGTATTCGGCAGTAACTACCAGGACGTGTTCGCCTTCATCGTGCTGATCATCGTGCTGGTGTTCCGTCCGTCCGGCCTGCTGGGCGAACGTGTCGCGGATCGCGCGTAACGGAAGGGAGCAAACAACATGACATCCATTCAACCGATCGAATCCTCGACGTCGCTCGTCGAAGAGCGCAACACCACCAAGACGGTCATCATCGGCCTCCTGACCGCGGTCTTCGTGATCGCCGCGCCGATCATCATCGGCTCGGCCGGCGGCAACTACTGGGTCCGCGTGCTCGACTTCGCGATGCTGTACGTGATGCTCGCGCTGGGCCTGAACGTGGTGGTCGGCTTTGCCGGCCTGCTCGACCTGGGTTACATCGCGTTCTACGCGGTAGGTGCATACACGGCGGCATTGTTGAGCTCGCCGCACCTGAGCTCGCAATTCGAGTGGATCGCGGCGCTCGCGCCGAACGGGCTGCACATCCCGTTCCTGATCATCGTGCCGATCGCGATGGCGCTGGCGGCGACCTTCGGGATCCTGCTCGGCGCGCCGACGCTGCGCCTGCGCGGCGACTACCTGGCGATCGTGACGCTCGGCTTCGGTGAAATCGTCCGGATCTTCATGAACAACCTCGACCGTCCGGTGAACATCACCAACGGCCCGAAGGGGATCACGGGCATCGATCCGGTGCACATCGGCGACTTCAGCCTCGCGCAGACGCACTCGCTGTTCGGGATCCAGCTGCCGTCGGTCTACATGTACTACTACCTGTTCGTGCTGTGCTCGCTGCTGGTGATCTGGGTGTGTACGCGCCTGCAGCACTCGCGTATCGGCCGCGCATGGGCGGCGATCCGCGAAGACGAGATCGCGGCGAAGGCGATGGGCATCAACACCCGCAACGTGAAGCTGCTCGCGTTCGCGATGGGTGCGTCGTTCGGCGGCCTGTCGGGTGCGATGTTCGGTTCGTTCCAGGGCTTCGTGTCGCCGGAATCGTTCACGTTCTGGGAATCGATCGTCGTGCTGGCCTGCGTGGTGCTCGGCGGCATGGGCCACATCCCGGGCGTGATCCTGGGCGCGGTGCTGCTCGCGATCTTCCCGGAATTCCTGCGCTCGACGATGAGCCCGCTGCAGCACGCGCTGTTCGGCCACGACGTCGTCGATACGGAAGTGATCCGTCAGGCGCTGTACGGCCTCGCGATGGTGGTCATCATGCTGTACCGCTCGGAAGGCCTGTGGCCCGCACCGAAGCATGAGGACAAGATCGCGAAACTGGCGAAGCGCAACAGCAAGAAGCCGGTTCGTGCTTAATCGACGGACACTGGGGATATACACATGAGCGACAAACAAATCCGACTGTCCGTCAAAGGCGTGAACAAGCGCTTCGGTGGCCTGCAGGCGCTGTCCGACGTCGGCCTCGAAATCAAGGAAGGCGAGATCTACGGCCTGATCGGCCCGAACGGCGCCGGCAAGACGACGTTCTTCAACGTGATCACGGGCCTCTACACGCCGGACTCCGGCGAGTTCAAGCTCGACGGCTCGGAATACAAGCCGACCGCGGTGCATCAGGTCGCGAAGACGGGCATTGCGCGCACGTTCCAGAACATCCGCCTGTTCGGCGGGATGACGGCGCTCGAGAACGTGATGGTGGGCCGCCACGTGCGCACCAAGCACGGGCTGCTCGGCGCGGTGTTCCAGACGCCGGCCGAACGCCAGGAAGAGCGCGAGATCAAGGAGCGCGCGATCGAGCTGCTCGAATACGTCGGCGTGCTGCAGTACGCGGACTACACGTCGCGCAACCTGTCGTACGGCCACCAGCGCCGTCTCGAGATCGCGCGCGCACTGGCCACCGACCCGAAGCTGCTCGCGCTCGACGAGCCGGCGGCCGGGATGAACGCGACCGAGAAGGTCGAACTCACGCGCCTGCTCGACAAGATCCGCTCGGACGGCCGCACGATTCTCCTGATCGAGCACGACGTGAAGCTCGTGATGGGGCTGTGCAACCGGATGACGGTGCTCGATTACGGCAAGGTGATCGCCGAGGGTCTGCCGCAGGACGTGCAGAAGAATCCGAAGGTGATTGAGGCATATCTCGGCGCAGGGGTGCACTGATGGCAGCGGCAATGTTGAAAATCAAGGGCTTGCAGGTCAACTACGGCGGCATCCAGGCCGTCAAGGGCGTTGACATGGAAGTCCGTCAGGGCGAGCTCGTGACGCTGATCGGCGCGAACGGCGCGGGCAAGACCACGACGATGAAGGCGATCACCGGTCTGAAGGCGTATTCGGCCGGCGACATCGAGTACGAGGGCAAGTCGATCAAGGGCATCCCGACGCACGAGCTGCTCAAGCGCGGCCTCGCGATGGTGCCGGAAGGCCGCGGGATCTTCGCGCGGATGTCGATCGTCGAGAACATGCAGATGGGCGCGTACCTGCGCAACGACAGCGAGCAGATCAAGAAGGACGTCGACCGCATGTTCGGCTTCTTCCCGCGCCTGAAGGAGCGGGCGACGCAGCTCGCGGGCACGCTGTCGGGCGGGGAGCAGCAGATGCTGGCGATGTCGCGCGCGATCCTGTCGAAGCCGAAGCTGCTGCTGCTCGACGAGCCGTCGATGGGCCTGTCGCCGATCATGGTCGAGAAGATCTTCGAAGTGGTGCGTGAAATCTCGAAGGAGGGCATCACGGTGCTGCTCGTCGAGCAGAACGCGCGCCTCGCGCTGCAGGCGGCCGACCGTGGTTACGTGATGGATTCGGGCACGGTCACGATGGAAGGCGATGCGAAGCAGATGCTCGACGATCCGAAGGTGCGGGCTGCGTACCTGGGTGAATGAGTGAGTGAATGAGCGGGCCCGGTGGCGCGCGACGGCAGATGCCGGCCGCGTCGCACACGGGCTTTCGAAAAGCTGTCACGGGAAACCGTGACAGCTTTTTTTTCGTGTCATGCGATTCCGGTCGAACTTGTGTGGGCGGGCGCGACTCCATTCGACTGTTGCGCCGCGCACGCGGCGCGGGAACGATGGGGGCGGCCGCTCGTTGCCGGTCGCCTGCAAACCGACACATGGGCCGTGTAGCATCGGCGGCCCATCGGCACACGGAGAGCGCGCATGAGTCTGGACTACGGTTTCGTGAAGGCGAAGGTGACATCGGTGGCGAAGCTGAAGGGCTCGCCGCATGGCAGCGAGATCCAGTACCACATCCACCTGACGCTGGCGTTGCCCGGCGGCGACTGGGACGTCGCGATCAACGTCGGCACCAACGACGCGGACGACTTGCTGAACTACAAGCTCGTCTACGATTTCCACCACCCGATCACGCAGACGCTCGCGGCCGCGGCCGAAGGCTATACGGACCTGACGGGGCAGGCAGCGTTGCCCGCGCTCGACTACCTGCGCAGCGACATCCTGAACGAAACGGGCGCATGGCGCCCGAGCGCCGTGATGGACGGCACGGAGAATCAGGAGCCGATCCCGTCGCTGCTGCGGCTGGTGAACGCCGCGCAGTCGCAGGGGCTCGACGTCGTCGTGTTCGGCCGCACGTATTCGGAAGGCAACGGCATCCACGACACGCACATGAACCAGGGGTCGACCGGCTCGAACTACCTGCATCGCGCGGGCGACGACCACAACGATCACAACGACATCTGGCAGGACGGCGCGCTGATCGTGCGCGTGAGCGAGTCGCAGTGGGCCGCGTATTTCGCCGCGTTCGAGCAGCAGGCCGTGCCGACCGACGCGCTCGGCAATCCGCTGCCGGGCGCGGGGCCGATCACGCGCTGACGTAGGGGGCTGCCGGCCTCTGCTTCACGCGGCCGGCAGTGTCTTGCCGAACGAGATGCGTTCCTCGACACGATAGCCGAGCGCCGCGTAGAAGCGGCATGCATCGTCGTTGCCGGGCAGCACCTGCAGGTTGATCTTCAGGCAGCCGCGCGCGGCGAGCGCGCGTTCCGCGTGCGCGATCAGTGCGCGGCCGATGCCGAGCCGGCGTGCGTCGTTCGATACGCCGAACGAGTAGAGCCAGCCGCGATGCCCGTCGAAACCCGCCATCAGCGTGCCGACCACGCGTGCGCGGCTGGTCGCGACGAAGAACAGCTCCGGCTGCGTCGCGAGCTTCAGCTCGATCGATCGCAGCGGATCGCGGTGCGGCGGCGCATCCGCGTCTTCGTACTGCGGGAACGCGTCGCGCCATACCGCGAGCACGGCATCGGTGTCGGCGCGTTCGAACGGGCGGACTGCGACAGCATCGGCGGCGGCATCCATCGCGGTGGTCTCCTTAGAGCGTGTCGAGGACCGACCGCAGCATCGCCATCATCTGGTCGATTTCCTCGGTCGTCACGTTCAGTGCGGGCATGAAGCGCAGCAGGTTCGGCCGCGCGGCGTTCAGCAGCAGGCCGTCGGGCTGCATGTCGCGCGCCTTCTCGACGATCTGCGGGCCGATGTCCTTGCCGAGCAGCAGCGCGCGCAGCAGGCCTTCGCCGCGTTCGCCTTCGAAGCCGCGCTCTTCCGACAACTCGAGCAGCTTGCGCTTCAGGTATTCGCTGCGTGCACGCACACCTTCGAGGAAGCCCGGTGCGACGAGCTGCGAGATCACCGAATAGCCGACCGCCGTCATCAGCGGGTTGCCGTTGTACGTGCCGCCCTGGTCGCCGGCCTCGAACACCGCGAACTCGGCCTTCGACAGCAGCGCGCCGAGCGGGGCGCCGCCGCCGATGCCTTTCGCGAGCGTCATGACGTCCGGCTCGATGCCGGACAGCTCGTACGCGAACAGCGTGCCTGCGCGGCCGCAGCCGCTTTGCACTTCGTCGACGATCAGCAGCAGGTCGTGCTGCTTCGTCAGCGCGCGCAGCGCCTGCATGAATTCACGCGTGGCCGGAATCACGCCGCCTTCGCCCTGGATCGGCTCGAGCATCACGGCGACGGTCTTCTCGGTGATCAGCTTCTCGACCGAGTTGATGTCGTTCAGCTCGGCCTTCGGGAAGCCCGGCACCTGCGGCGCGTAGATCGTGTCCCAGCCCGGCTTGCCGCTGGCCGACATCGTCGCGAGCGTGCGGCCGTGGAAGCTGTGGTCGAACGTGATGATCTCGTACGCGCCGTTCTTGAACTTGCGGCCCCACTTGCGCGCGAGCTTGATCGCGCCTTCGTTCGCTTCCGCGCCGCTGTTCGTGAAGAACACCTTGTCGAACACGCTGTGCTGCGTGAGCAGGCCCGCGAGCTTCGCCATCGGTTCGTTGTAGAACGCGGGCGACGGGTTCAGCAGCTTTTCCGCCTGCGTCTTCAGCGCGTCGACGATGCCTTCGTTGCAATGGCCGAGGCTGTTGACGGCCCAGCCCTGGATGAAGTCGAGATAGCGCTTGCCCGTGTGATCGTAGAGCCACGAACCCTTGCCGTGCGTAAACACGATGTCGGGGCGGTTCGTGATGTACATCAGCGAGTCGATCGGATAATCGTTCAGGGGCATGGCAGCAGACTCCAGCGGACGTTGAAAGGGAAACAGGCAATAAAAAAGCCACGGAAGGCCGTGGCTGGTGGGTCGAACAGCTTGTGCGTAACCGGTGAAGCAGTGTGCGGGTTACGCGCGAGTCCGTGACGAGCCTGCGGCATCCGGGCGGAGCGGCGAGCGGCGACGTCGAAGGGCGGACAGGAAGCAGTTCATGTGCGCAAGCATAAGGCATCCCGCGCGTCACTGTAAACCGCCGCGATGCCACGGATGTGACATCGCGGCGCGCAGTGCCGCACGTGGGTGCGCGGGCCTCAGACCGGATGCGCGAGATCGGCGGCGCTCGTGAACGAGTCCGCGTAGAACTCCTCGGCCGGCAGCGCGTGGTGCTGCGTGAAGTCGCGCTGCGCGGATTCGACCATCACCGGCGCGCCGCATGCATACACCTGGTAGCCCGACAGGTCGGGCAGATCCTCGATCACCGCGCGATGGACGAAGCCGGTGCGGCCCGTCCACTGATCGCCGGCGTCCGGCTCGGAGAGCACCGGCACGTACTTGAAGTTCGGGATCTCGCGTGCCCACTGCTCGGCCAGTTCGCCGAGGTAGATGTCCTTCTTGCGGCGTGCGCCCCAGTAGAGCGTCATCGGGCGCGTGATGCCCGTGTGCTTCACGTGCTCGATGATCGCCTTGATCGGCGCGAAGCCGGTGCCCGATGCGAGCAGCACGATCGGCTTGTCGGAATCCTCGCGCAGGAAGAACGTGCCGAGCGGGCCTTCGAAGCGCAGGATGTCGCGCTCCTTCATCGCGCCGAACACGTGGTCGGTGAACTTGCCGCCCGGCATGTGGCGGATGTGCAGCTCGACCGGGCCTTCCTCGTGCGGCGCGCTCGCCATCGAGTAGCTGCGGCGCGAGCCGTCCTTCAGGATGAACTCGACGTACTGGCCCGCGAGATACTGCAGGCGTTCGTTGGCGGGGAGCTGCAGCTTCACGACCATCACGTCGTCGGCCTTGCGCTCGAGCGCGGCGATCCGGCACGGCAGCTTCTTGACCTGCACGCCGTCGACGCCGGCGATTTCACGCACGTCGATTTCGAGATCGCACTGCGCCTTCGAGCAGCACAGCAGCGCGAGGCCGCGGGTGCGTTCGTCGTTGGACAGCGCCGACGCGGCATGCGGGCCCTGTTCGATCTGGCCCGACACGATCTGGCCCTTGCAGGAGCCGCACGCGCCGTTCTTGCAGCCGTACGGCAGATGGACGTTCTGGCGCAGCGCGGCCGCCAGCACGGTTTCATCCGACTCGACCTGGAATTGCCGGCCGCTTTGCTTGAGAGTGACGTTGAATGCCATAGAACCAAACTAGAACAAAATGGGGGGACCGTGCATGTCGGGCACGGCAGCTACAATGCAAACCCGTTGCGCGTCGCGCAACGGTGGCTACTGATTTCGCAACCAACATGATCGCGACTCGAATCCTGCGCCGGCCGCGCGCACTGATCGTCGGCTGCGGCGACGTCGGCATGCGCTGCGTCGCGCAATGGCGCGACACGCGCCGCAACCTGCGGATCTTCGCGCTGACGAGCCATCCGGCCCGTCGCGACGAACTGCGCGCCGCGGGCGCAACACCGATCGTCGGCGACCTCGATCGCCGGGCGACGCTTGGCCGCCTCGCGGGTCTTGCCCGCACGATCCTGCATCTCGCACCGCCGCAGTCCGATGGCCGCGACGACCGGCGCACGCGTGCGCTGATCGCCGCAACGACCGTGCCTGCGCGGCGGCCGCCGGTGCCGCCGGCCTCGGCGGTCGGCCGGCTCCGAACGCTGCGCACCGCGGCCCGACAGGCCGGCGCGCCCGTTCGGGCAGCGCGTATTGTACCCGACGGCCTTCGTGCGCCGAGGCTCGTCTACGCCAGTACGACGGGCGTTTACGGCGATTGCGGCGGCGCACGTATCGACGAGACGCAGCCGCTGCGCCCCGCGAATCCGCGCGCATTTCGCCGCGTGTCGGCCGAGCGGCAGTTGCGTGCGGCGACGGTGCGCGGCGTGCTGTCCGCGCGCGTCGTGCGGATTCCCGGGATCTATGCGGCCAACCGTCTGCCGGTCGCGCGGCTCGAGCGCGGTACGCCGGCGCTCGAAGCGGCCGACGACGTCTACACGAACCACATCCACGCGGACGATCTCGCGGCGATCCTGCGCCGTGCGGCCGAACGCGGCAAGCCGGCGCGCGCCGTACACGCGTCGGACGACAGCGAACTGCGGATGGGGGAGTATTTCGACCGGGTCGCGCAGGTGCTCGGCCTGCCGAGGCCGCCGCGCGTGAGCCGCGCGGACGCCGAGCGTCAGCTCGAACCGACACTGCTGTCGTTCATGCGCGAGTCGCGGCGCCTGTCCAACGCACGGCTCAAGGCCGAATTGTGCGTGACGTTGCGCTATCCGACCGTAGACGATTTCCTTCAAACGCTCGCGCCGGGCAGCGCGTCAGGTGAGCGCCGGTAACGCCTCGATCAGCAGGAAGCACAGCAACGCGCCGATCAGTGCGCCAATCAGGTTCGGATGATATTTGTGCTTCATGTGCATCGCGGCCAGCAGCCCGCCGATCACGATGACACCGATGACCGCGAACGCGATCATCACGTACGACAGTTCGAAAGTATGGTTGTTCATGACGTCTCCCCTGCATCGCTGCTCGTACAGCTTGTGATTTCAGTATAGCGGGGGAACACGCGGCAGAGATGCGGCCGGACGTCGAACGGTCGTGCGGATTTTCCCTTACAGGGTTTTGACGGTATTGCGCAGCGCCGCAAGGTCGGCGTCATCGAGCCAGCGCCACGCGCCGGGCGCGAGGTCGCCCGGCAGCGTGAAGCCGCCGATGCTTTCGCGATGCAGCGCTTCGACGCGATTGCTCGCCGCCGCGACCATCCGTTTGACCTGATGATACTTGCCTTCCAGGACGGTCAGCGCGAGTGCGTGCGGGGCGCGCGCGTCGGCGGCGACCGCCGCGATCGGCTTCGGCTCGCCGTGCAACTGCACGCCGGTGCGCAGCGTGTCGAGCTGCGTGTCGTCGAGCGGGTGGCGCACGGTCGCCACGTAGGTCTTCGGTACCTTGCGTTTCGGCGACGTGTACGCGTGCACGAACTGGCCGTCGTCGGACAGCAGCAGCAGGCCCGTCGTGTCCTGGTCGAGACGCCCGACGCACTGCACGCCGCGCGCGACGAGCGGCGCAGGCAGCAGGCTGAACACGCTCGCGTGGTGTTGCGGGTCGCGCGAACACTCGTAGCCGGCCGGCTTGTTGAGTGCGAGATAGGCGCGTGCGTGGAACGGCCACGCCGTATCGTCGACCGAGAACACGAGGCCGTCGGTATCGAACGCGGCGTCGGGGTCGGTCGCGCGGGCGCCCGCCACGGTGACGCGGCCCGCTTCGATCAGGCCGCGGCACTGGCGGCGCGAGCCGAAGCCCTGGGTGTAGAGAATGCTTTCGAGATCCATAGCGCGCGCATTCTATCAAGCGACGGCGCGCGACCGGCATGAACGCGCATGCGCTGGTAAGCTGCCGGTACGCCGCGCGGGGCGCGGCGCCCGTTCATTCTTCACGGAAAGCACATGCCTTTTGCTTCGTTCCCGTTCGGCCGCCACGCCGCGGCCGTCATCGTTGCCGCGACCTGCTCGTCGGCCGCGTTCGCGCACGCGCACCTCGCGAAGAGCGATCCCGCGGCGGGCGCGTCGGTGGCTGCCGCACCGGCCGCCGTCACGATCGACTTCACCGAGCCGCTGGAGCCGGCGTTCAGTTCGATCGTCGTCGTCGACGGCGACGGCAAGACGGTGTCGGACGGCCGTGCGCGCATCGACGCGTCGAATCGCAAGCGGATGTCGGTGCCGCTCACGGCGGTCGGCACCGGCGCCTATACGGTGAAATGGGTGGCCGTCGCGACCGACGGGCACCGCACGCAGGGCGCGTACGGCTTCAGTGTGAAGTGACGCAACGGCGACGGCAGGCCCGTGCCAGGGTTGCCGTCGCGCCTATCCGACAGGGAGTCCCGCATGAATCCGACGACGCTCGACGCACTCGCCGATTTCCCCCGTCAGCTCGAAGCGCATTTCGCGGCCGTGCCCGACGGCTACGCGCGCTGGACGCCCGATGACTGGGCCGGGATCCCGAGCGAGCATTTCTCGCCGCTCGGGCAGCTCTGCCACGTGCGCGACATCGAGATCGACGGCTATCACGTGCGGCTGCGGCGGATGCTCGACGAAGACCGGCCGCTGCTCGTGTCGATCGACGGCGACGCGCTCGCGATCGAACGCCGCTACAACGACGCGTACGCGTCCGACGTGCTCGCGGCGATCCGCGAAGCGCGGCGCGAGACGCTGGACCTCGTGTCGCGTCTCACGCCCGAACAGCTCGCGCGCACCGGGGAATTCGAAGGCTACGGGTCGCTGACCGTGCGCGGACTCGTCCACTACCTGTGCAGCCACGACCAGCAGCACCTGGCCGGCATGCAGTGGCTGCTCGGCAAGATCGACGCGGCGTTGTACGCGCGCTGAGCGGGCGCCGGGACGGGCGCCACTCGATCGAGGGCAGATTCCGGGGCGGTTGTCGGTGCGGCAGGCTGCACTGCCGCGCTTCGATTGGGCCGTTTTTCTGGATAATCCATCCAGCCGTGCCCGGCTGACCGGTGCGTCGCGCATGCCTACACTCCTAGCTTCGTTCAACGAAAAAAGGAGTCAGCCGTGGCAACTCATACGCTCGCAGACAAGGTCGTCCTGATCGCAGGTGGCGCAAAGAATCTCGGCGGCCTGATCGCGCGGGATCTGGCGAGCCACGGCGCGAAGGCCGTGGCGATTCACTACAACAGCGCCGCGTCGCAGGCGCAGGCCGAGGAGACGGCCGCCGCGGTGCGTGCGGCCGGCGCGGAAGCGGCCACGTTCCAGGGCGACCTGACGACGGCCGCCGCGGTCGAGAAGCTGTTCGACGACGCGAAGCAGCGCTTCGGCAAGATCGACATCGCGATCAACACGGTCGGCAAGGTGCTGAAGAAGCCGTTCACCGAGATCAGCGAGGCCGAGTACGACGAGATGTTCGCGGTCAACAGCAAGTCGGCGTTCTTCTTCATCAAGGAGGCGGGGCGGCACCTCGAGGATCACGGCAAGCTCGTCACGCTCGTGACGTCGCTGCTCGGCGCGTTCACGCCGTTCTATGCGGCGTACGAAGGATCGAAGGCGCCGGTCGAGCATTTCACGCGCGCGGCATCGAAGGAGTACGGTGCGCGCGGGATCTCGGTGACGGCCGTCGGGCCGGGCCCGATGGACACGCCGTTCTTCTACCCGGCCGAGGGCGCCGATGCGGTCGCGTATCACAAGACGGCGGCCGCGCTGTCGCCGTTCAGCAAGACGGGCCTGACCGACATCGAGGACGTCGTGCCGTTCATCCGCCATCTCGTCACCGACGGCTGGTGGATCACGGGCCAGACGATCCTGATCAACGGCGGCTACACGACCAAGTAACCGGCCCGGCAACGGGCCGCGCGGCGCACCGCAATGGCGCGTTTGCGTGGACAATGGACGGGCGCGCAGCCTCGTGGCTGCGTGCCCGTTTTCTCTGTGCCGCCGGACCCGGCCGCGATGCGCGACGGCTGGCGGCGGCGTTCGTCCGAACCTACGTTCCCTGCCGATGGACAAGCTGGATCAGGTCAGAATCTTCCTGCAGGTTGCCGAGATGGGCAGCTTCATCAAGGCCGCGCATGCGCTCGACGTGCCGCGCGCGACCGTGTCGGCGGCCGTCCAGCAACTGGAGACGGCGCTCGGCACGCGTCTCTTGCACCGCACGACACGCCAGGTGCAGCTGACCGCCGACGGCGCGCTGCTGCTCGAACGCGGCCGGCGCCTGCTCGCGGAGGCCGACGAACTCGACCGCCTGTTCCGCCGCCGCGACCGCGACGTGATCGGCCGGCTGAACGTCGACGTGCCGAGCCGGATCGCGCGCCGCATGGTGGCGCCCGCGCTGCCGTCGCTGTTTCACCGTCATCCGAAGCTGCAACTGTCGCTCGGCTCGACCGATCGTTCGATCGACCTGGTGCAGGAGGGCGTCGACTGCGCGATCCGCGTCGGGCGGCTCGCCGACAGCAGCCTCGTTGTGCGGCCGCTCGGGCAGTTCACGCTGATCAACTGCGCGAGCCCCGACTACCTGCGCGAATGCGGCGTGCCCGAGCATCCGGATGCGCTCGCGCACGGACACTGGGCGATCGGCTATGCGTCGCCGACGACCGGGCGCGAACTCGACTGGGAATACTGCACGGACGGCCAGCGATACACACGCATGCTGCCGAGCCGGGTGATCGTCAACAATGCCGAAACCTATATCGCCAGCTGCATCGCCGGGATGGGGCTGATCCAGATTCCGCGCTTCGACGTCCAGCATCTGCTCGACAGCGGCGCACTCGTCGACGTGATGCCCGGCCACCGCGCCGCACCGATGGACGTGTCGGCCGTGTACCCGCACCGGCGCCATCGTTCGCGCCGGCTCAATGCGTTCATCGAATGGTTCGGGGAACTGATGGCGAGCGCGCTGACGAACGGCGGTAAGGGCGCGGAGGGCGACTGACCGTCACAGCCGGTTGTGCTGCGTGCCGTCGTGCCTGTTTCAGCCGGGCAGCGCCGCGAACTGCCGGTTGCGCCCGGTTTCCCGCACAGCGTCGATCAACGCCGCACCGGCGCCGTCCGGTTTCGCCGCGAACGCGTAGAAACGCGCGGCCGGGAGCGCCGGCAGGCCGTCCTGCGGGCCGCATTCGCGCAGGCCGTCGCGCAACTGGCTGCGCGCCAGCGCGGTGACCGCGAAGCCCGCGAGCGCGGCCGACACGCAGCCGGCCATGCTGCTGCTCTCGAACAGCACGCGGAACGGCCGCAGCGCAGCGGCGAGTGCCGCGACGGCGGCTTCGCGATAGACGCACGGCTGCGGAAACAGCGCGAGCGGCACGTCGCCGCCGGCGTCGAGCGTGCGATCCGACGCGAACGCCCACACGAGCGGTTCTTCCCACAGCAGTTCGCCCGGCGTGTCGACCTGCCGGCATTGCTTGCCGAACACGACGTCGAGCCGGCCGAGTGTTTGCTCGCGCAGCAGCGACGCGGTGATCCCGACTTTCAGCTCGATCGACGTGCGCGGGTGGCGGTCGCGAAACGTGCGCAGCACGTGCGGCAGCCACGCACCAGCAAAATCCTCCGATGCGCCGACCCGCAGCGGCCCGTGCGCCGGCGCGCCGCGCAGCCTCGCGCGCACTTCGCGCTCCATGTCGACGATGTTGCGTGCATAGGCGTACAGCGTGTCGCCGGCCGGCGTGAGCGCGATGCGACGGGTGGTGCGCGCGAGCAGCACCGTGCCGGCTGCCTGTTCGAGCCGCTTGATGTGGCCGCTGACGGCGGACGGCGTCAGCGCGAGCCGTTCCGCGGCCGGCGCGAACCCGCGGCTGTCGACGACTTCGAGGAAGGTGCGCAGCAGCGTGATGTCGAGCGAGGTCGACGCGGGATCGGTCAGCGGTTCCATGGATCAATTCAACGTGATACTCGAAGAATGAATCATGATACTCCGTGAATCGTGATGAAATGCCGGCCTACCATCGTGCACTCGGATCGACCCAACGGAGTGCACGATGACGACCTATGCGCATGCGACGACCGCGTCGCTCGACGTTGCCTACCTCGAATGGAATCCGCGCGGCGAGCGCGTGGTCGTGCTGCTGCACGGCTGGCCGGACAGCCCGGTCGGCTGGGAGGCGGTTGCGGCGAGGCTCGCCGCGCACGGCTGCCGCGTGCTCGCGCCCGCGCTGCGCGGTTTTGCCCCGACCCGCTTTCGCGATGCATCCGTGCCGCGCAGCGGCCAGCTCGCGGCGCTCGGGCGCGACCTGCTCGACTTCGTCGATGCGCTCGGCCTCGAGCGGCCCGTGCTGGTCGGGCACGACTGGGGTGCGCGGGCGGCCGCGAACGCGTGCGGGCTGCGTGAAGGTGCCGCATCGCATCTCGTGATGCTGTCGGTCGGGTACGGCACCAACGATCCCGGGCAGCCGCTGTCGCTGCAGCAGGCGCGCAACTACTGGTATCACTGGTTCATGGCGACGCCGCGTGGCGAGCAGGCGTTGCGCGATGATCGCCGCGCGTTTGCCCGCCTGATGTGGGACACGTGGTCGCCGCCGGGCTGGTATCGCGACAGCGATTTCGACGCGGCCGCCGCCGCGTTCGACGGGCCCGACTGGATCGACGTCGTCCTGCATTCGTACCGGCATCGATGGGGATTCGCACCGGGCACGCCGGCCTATGCCGACGACGATGCGCGGCTGAATCCCGCACCGGTGCTGGCGCTGCCGACGCTCGTACTGCACGGCGGCGCGGACACCTGCAATCATCCGGACAGCTCGGCCGGCCGCGAGCGGTTCTTTGCAGGGCGCTACGCGCGCCAGGTGCTGGACGGTGTCGGCCACTTTCCGCAGCGCGAGGCGCCGGCGGCGGTCGCCGACGCGATCCTCGGCTTCTGCGAGCCAGGCTGAGGCGCGCCGGCGTGACCTGCGCACGGTGGATCAGCCGCCGACGCGGGCCGCGAGCAGGTCGGCGAGGCCGATGTTCCTGAACATCTCGCGGCGAATGCGATCGCCGACGCGGAACCCTTCCTCCGCACCGTCCTGCGACGGATCGACGAACACGCGGTACGGGCGCTTGCCGGCCGGGGCGGCGACGCGTAGACGGTATGGCCGGCGCGGGCGAGCGCCTGGGCCGTCAGCAGGCCGAAGCCGCTGGACGCGCCCGTGACGAGAATGACTTCCTTCATGATCGCTCTCCGCTAAGCGGCGGGCGTGGCAGGCGGCCGGTCAGCACATGCCGCCGTTGGCGCGCAGGACCTGGCCGTTGACCCACGCGCCGTCCGGGCCGGCGAGGAAGGCGACCACGCGCGCGATGTCGTCGGGCTGGCCGAGCCGCTCGAGCGGATTCAGCTTCGCGAGCCGATCGACGAGTTCGGGGCTCTTGCCCTGCAGGAACAACTCGGTCGCGACCGGTCCCGGCGCGACGGCGTTCACGCTGATGCCGCGGCCGCGCATCTCCTGCGCGAGCACCTGCGTCAGGCTTTCGACCGCCGCCTTGCTGGCGACGTACACACCGTAAGTCGGCATGCGCATGCCGATCACGCTGGTCGACAGGTTGATGATGCGTCCGCCGTCGCGCACCCGCCTGGCCGCTTCGCGGCAGACGTTGAACGTGCCTTTCACGTTGATGGTGATCGTTTCGTCGAAGAGCGCATCGTCGCAGTCGGCGATGGTCGCCAGCTTCATCACGCCCGCGGAGTTGACCACCACATCCAGACCGCCGAATGCTTGTTGTGCGGCGTCGAACAGCGCGGCCACGGCCGCCGGATCGGCGACGTTCGCCTGCACCGCGATAGCATGGCCGCCGCCGGCGACGATCGCGTCGACCACTTCCTGCGCGGGGCCGGCGCCGCCCGCATAGTTCACGACGACCCTGAAACCGTCGCGGGCGAGACGGCGGGCGATTTCCGCACCGATGCCGCGCGACGAGCCCGTGACGAGGGCGACCTGTTCCGATGTGCTCATGTCCTGCTCCTTGGTTCGTGAGTGCCGTGCGATCCGGCGACAGGACTAATGTAGGCTTCCTCGATTAATAAGAATAATGAATACTGATCAGATCAAGAATGACTAAAAGTATGTCTCATGACATTCGACAGCAGGCTGTTGAGCGGGATCGGCGTGCTCTCGGCGGTGATCGAGGCCGGCACCTTTGCGCGCGCCGGCGAGGCGATGGGGTTGACGCAGCCGGCGGTGAGCCGTGCCGTCGCCCGGCTGGAGGAGCGCGTCGGCATCCGGATCTTCAACCGCACGGCCCGTGCGATCACGCTGACCGACGAAGGGCGGCGCTTCTATGAAGCGGTCGCGCCGCTGCTGGCCGGCATCGAGGACGCGGCGATCAACGCCGGCCAGTCGAAGGCGCGTGTCAGGGGGCGGCTGCGCGTCAACGTCGACGCGACGTTCGGCCACTACGTGCTGGCGCCGAAGATGGTCGAGTTTCTCGACCGCTTTCCCGACCTGTCCGTCGAAATCAGCGTGCGTGACCGGATGGGCGACCTCGTCGCCGACGGTTTCGACGTGGCGGTGCGGTTCGGCATTCCCGAGCCTTCGTCATACCGTGCGCGGCTGCTGCTGGAAACGCGCGTGCTGACCTGCGCGTCGGCGGCCTATGTCGCGCGTCACGGCGAACCGCGGCACCCGCGGGATCTCGCGAACGGGCATCGCTGCGTGCTGATCCGCGATCCGGTGACGGGGCGGCCGTTCGAATGGGCGTTTCATCGCGGCAAGGAGGTGGTGCCGTTCGATGCCGCCGGCCGGCTGATGGTCAACGATACGGGCATGCTGCTCGGCGCGTGCCTGGGCGGCGCGGGAATTGCCCAGCTGCTGGAACTCTATGCGCGCGACATCCTTGCCGACGGGCGGCTGGTGCTGCTGCTGCCGGAATGGGCGGACGAGACGTTTCCGCTCTACGCATATCACCACGCGTCCAATCTCGTTTCCGCGAAGGTGCGCGTGTTTCTCGACTTCGTGCGGGCGTTGATGGCCTGAGCCTGAACTCGGCTCGACGTGCCGACGATGGCCTTCCCGTCGATTCATTCGGTGCGATGCGGAATGCTGTCCGGGAACGGATAGGGCGCGTGCGGGCCCGGCCAGTCGGGCACCGGCGGCGCGGTCAGGATGTCGCAGCCGGCCAGCATGATCGACAGCACCAGGGCGAGCGCGCGGCGGCAGAGCGGAGATGAAATCGGGCGCATGGACATGGCGAGCCTCCGTGCCGCGCATCCTCATGACGCTTGGACTGTTGCACGGGGGCACGCGTTGCGGTGCGCGACAAAAACAAAAAACCCGCGAAGCGGCGAGCTTGCGCGGGTTTCGGAAGGCGCAGCGCTTCACGCTGCGAGAATGCTGGTGCCCAGGGCCGGAATCGAACCGGCACGCCTTGCGGCGGGGGATTTTGAGTCCCCTGCGTCTACCAATTTCACCACCTGGGCTTGATCCTGGCCGCGCATGCGATGGTGCGCGGCGAAACGCGGATTATGTCCGAAATCCTGCCGCCGGGCAAGCTGCCCGGTTGCGGGCCGCCCAAGTCACTGACTCAGGTAGACGAACCGGCCCTGCTTGACGATCCCCATCACGCTCGCACGCTGGTCGAGTCCCACATGGTCCTTGTCGCTCGTGTTGACGACCCCGTTCGGCACGACCAGCTCGTGCGCGTGTTCCAGCTCGCGCCGCAGCGCCGCGCGGAACGCCGGCGTGCCGGGCTGCGCGGCCTTCAGCGCGCGGCCGACCGCGTCGGCGAGGCGCGGGTAGACGCCCGCCGCGTCGCCCGCGAACTGTGTGACCGTGCCGGCGCCGTACTTCGCTTCGTACGCGTCGACGAACGCGAGCGCGGCCTTGCGGGCCGGATGATCGGCCGGCAGCGTGCGCGCGACGACCACCGGCTGGGTCGGGAACAGCGTCCCGTCGACGTCCTTGCCGCCCAGCTTGATGAATTCCGGTGTCGCGATCCCGTGCGTTTGGTAGACCGGGCCCTTGTAGCCGCGCTCGATCAGCGTGCGCTGCGGCAGCACGGCCGGCGTGCCCGAGCCCGCGATCAGGATCGCGTCGGGTTTCGCCGCGATCAGCTTCAGCGCCTGGCCCGTGACGCTCGCGTCGGTGCGGTTGAAGCGCTCGGTCGCGACCACGCGGATCTTGCGCAGGTCCGCGAAGCGTGTGAACTCGTTCAGCCAGCTGTCGCCGTAGCTGTCCGCGAAGCCGATGAAGCCGACCGTCTTCACGCCGTGGTTCGCCATATAGCGCGTCATCACGTCCGCCATCGCGCGGTCGCTCTGCGCCATCTTGAACGCCCAGGTCCGCGCGCCTTCCTGCGGCTCGACGATCGCGCCGGAGCCGACCAGCGTGATCATCGGCGTCTGCCCGGCGGCCACCGCATCGAGCGCCGCGAGCGCGGCCGGCGTGATGTTCGGCCCGACCACGACGTCGACATGATCCTCGTCGACCAGCTTGCGGATGTTGCGCACCGCGGTGCCCGGGTCGGACGCATCGTCGAGCACCGTCACCTGCACCGGCTGCCCTGCGATCGTCTTCGGCCACATCAGGATCGCGTTCTTGCTCGTGATGCCGATCGCGGCGGCCGGGCCGGTCGACGACAGGTCGACGCCGACCTTCAGATCTGCATGCGCGGCGGCGCAGGCCAGTACGAGGGCGCCGGCAGTGGCGCGGCGCAACAGGGCGGGAAGCGTCATGCGGAATTCTCCGTCGGACAGCAAAAAGGGGCGCGATGTGCGCCCCCGTGTTTATACACGCCGCTCAGAGTTCGTACGATTCGGATTCGCCCTTGAGCGCCTGCTCGATCAGCTTGCGGTTCAGCGTCGGCGACAGCAGTTCGACCAGCGTATACACATAGCTGCGCAGGTAGGCGCCCTGCTTGAGCGCGACGCGCGTCACGTTGCTGCCGAACAGGTGGCCGACCGGGATCAGCCGCAGGCCGCGGTCGCGCTCGGGATTGAACGCGATGTCGGCCATGATGCCGACGCCGAGGCCGAGCTCGACGTAGGTCTTGATCACGTCGGCGTCGATCGCCTCGAGCACGATGTCCGGCGACAGCCCGCGCAGCGCGAACGCATGGTTGATCTTCTTGCGGCCCGCGAACGCGTCGTCGTACGTGATCAGCGGGTACTGCGCGAGGTCGTCGAGCGTGACCGGCTTGCGCTCGAGCAGCGGATGGTCGGCCGGCACGACGGCCGCGTGGTGCCACTGGAAGCAGGGCAGCGACACGAGTTCCTTGTAGTCGGAGATCGCCTCGGTCGCGATCGCGAGATCGGCCTGGTCGTGGATCACCATCTCGGCCACCTGCGTCGGGCTGCCCTGCAGGATCGACAGGTGGACCTTCGGGAAGCGCTTCTTGAACTCGGCGATCGCGGCCGGCAACGAGTAGCGGGCCTGCGTGTGGGTCGCGGCGATGGTCAGGTTGCCCTGATCCTGCGCGGCATAATCCTTCCCGACCCTTTTGAGGCTTTCAACCTCCTGGAGAATCCGCTCGACCGACGCGAGGATGATCCGGCCCGGCTCGGTGAGCGAGCGCACGCGCTTGCCGTGCCGCGTGAAGATCTCGACGCCCAGCTCGTCCTCGAGCTCGATGATCGCCTTCGATACCCCCGGTTGCGACGTGTAGAGCGCCTTGGCGGCCTCGGTGAGGTTGAAATTCTGCCGGACGGCCTCGCGCACGAAGCGAAATTGGTGCAGGTTCATTTATAACCCTTCCGCATATCAACAGAATTTTTTAGTCGTTTGAAATATAAGGCGAGTTTATTACGATTCACCGGAGTTTTTCAAATATGGATATCTGTTTTCGTCATTAGCAATCCAGCCGGGCAGCGGAAGGCCGGCGATAGCGGCGGAACGGAGATTCGGGCGCGACGTGGCTAGGACGTCGCGCGGTCACCACGAAAACCCTGGGGTCCCCGAATGTATCAGTACGACCAATACGACCAGACGATCGTCGACGAGCGTGTCGCGCAGTACCGCGATCAGGTGCGCCGCCGGCTGTCGGGCGAGTTGAGCGAAGACGAGTTCCGTCCGCTGCGCCTGCAGAACGGCCTGTACATGCAGCGCCACGCGTACATGCACCGCATCGCGATTCCGTACGGCAACCTGCGCAGCGACCAGCTCCGGATGCTGGCGCGCATTGCCCGCGAACACGACCGCGGCTACGGTCACTTCTCGACCCGCTCGAACATCCAGTTCAACTGGATCAAGCTGGAAGAAACGCCCGAGATCCTCGCGAAGCTCGCGTCGGTGCAGATGCACGGCATCCAGACGTCGGGCAACTGCATCCGCAACATCACCGCCGACCAGTTCGCCGGCGTCGCGCAGGACGAAGAGATCGATCCGCGTCCGTGGTCGGAAATCCTGCGTCAGTGGTCGACGTTCCATCCCGAATTCGCCTGGCTGCCGCGCAAGTTCAAGATCGCGGTGTCGGGCTCGAAGGACGACCGTGCGGCCGTGCAGATCCACGACCTCGGCGTGTACCTGAAGAAGAACGCGCAGGGCGAAGTGGTCGCGAGCATCCTCGCGGGCGGCGGCCTCGGCCGTACGCCGATCATCGGCGCGGTGATCAAGGAAGACCTGCCGTGGCAGCACCTGCTCACCTATTGCGAAGCCGTGCTGCGCGTGTACAACCGTTACGGCCGCCGCGACAACCTGTACAAGGCGCGCATCAAGATCCTCGTGAAGGCGTTGTCGCCCGCGAAGTTCGCGCAGCAGGTCGAGGAAGAGTGGCAGCACCTGAAGGACGGCCCGTCGACGCTCACGCAGGCGGAAGTCGACCGCGTGTCGCAGTACTTCCAGCCGCCCGTCTACGAGAAGCTGCCCGATACCGACGCATCGTTCGAACAGCACCTGCTCGAGAACAAGGCGTTCGCGCGCTGGGTCGAGCGTAACGTCGCCCCGCACAAGGTGGCCGGGTATGCCGCCGTCACGCTGTCGCTGAAGGATCACCGTGTCGCGCCGGGTGACGCGACCGACCAGCAGATGGAGCTGGTGGCCGACTGGGCCGACGCGTACTCGTTCGGCGAGCTGCGCGTGTCGCACGAGCAGAACCTGATTCTCGCGAACGTGAAGAAGCGCGACCTGTTCGCCCTGTGGGAAAAGGCGAAGGCAGCCGGTTTCGCGACGCCGAACATCGGCCTGCTGACCGACATCATCGCGTGCCCGGGCGGCGACTTCTGCTCGCTCGCGAACGCGAAGTCGATCCCGATCGCGCTGGCGATCCAGCAGCGCTTCGACGATCTCGACTATGTGTACGACCTCGGCGACCTGTCGCTGAACATTTCCGGTTGCATGAACTCGTGCGGTCACCACCACGTCGGCAACATCGGCATCCTCGGCGTCGACAAGGACGGCGCCGAGTGGTACCAGGTGTCGCTCGGCGGCGAGCAGGGCACGGGCCGGAACGGCGCGCGCCTCGGCCGCGTGATCGGGCCGTCGTTCTCGGCGGAAGAAGTGCCCGACGTGATCGCGAAGCTGATCGACACGTTCGTCGAATCGCGCGTCGACGGCGAGCGCTTCGTCGACACGTACGATCGCATCGGCATCGCGCCGTTCAAGGAGCGCGTGTATGCGGCGCGCCAGGCAGTGAACGCGTAACCAACCGGGTAGAAGGAATTAGCAGATGGCTTCGATTATCAAGAACCGCGCAGTGATCGACGATGCATGGCAGGTCGTGCGCGCGGCGGAAGACGGTGCACTGCCCGCGGTCGACGCGTTGCCGGCCGGCAAGGTGCTGGTGCCGTTCGCGTTGTGGCAGGCCGAGCGCGCGGCGCTCGTCGCCGCGAAGACGAAGGACGAGCTCGGCGTGTGGCTCGCACCGGACAGCGAGCCGGCCGATCTCGTGGCCGATTTCGGCGCGATTTCGCTGATCGCGGTCGATTTCCCGCGCTTCGCGGACGGTCGCGGCTACAGCATCGCGCGCCTGCTTCGCGAGCGCCACGGCTGGACGGGTGAACTGCGCGCGATCGGCGACGTGCTGCGCGACCAGTTGCTGTACATGTCGCGTTGCGGCTTCGACGCCTACGCGGTGCGTGCCGACAAGGACATCCACGACGCGCTGAATGCGTTCACGGAATTCACGCAGCGTTACCAGGGCGCGTTCGACCAGCCCGAACCGCTGTTCCGCCGCCGCGCCGCAGCGGCACAAGCGAAGGTGAACGCATGAGCACCGCGACCGCCACCGCGCTGACGCCGGAACTCGCGGCGAAGGTCGAGCGCCTCGATGCGCTGCTCGCGCAGATCGGTGCCCGTCACGAGAAGGTGAAGTTCGCGAGCAGCCTCGCGGCGGAAGACATGCTGCTGACGCATGCGATCCTGTCGAAGGGCGTGCGGATCGGCATCTTCTCGCTGAACACGGGCCGCCTGCACGCGGAAACGCTCGGCATGATCGACCGTGTGCGCGAGCGCTACGGCTACGAGATCGAGCAGTTCCATCCGCAGCAGGACGCGGTCGACCAGTATGTCGCGGAGCACGGCCTGAATGCGTTCTACGAGAGCGTCGAGCTGCGCAAGTCGTGCTGCCACATCCGCAAGGTCGAGCCGTTGAATCGCGCGCTCGCCGACGTCGACGCATGGGTCACCGGCCAGCGTCGCGAGCAGTCGGTCACGCGTGCCGAGCTGCACGAGGAAGAACAGGACGAAGCGCGCGGGATCGCGAAGTACAACCCGCTCGCCGACTGGACGGAAAGCGACGTGTGGGCGTACCTTAACGCGTTTGACGTGCCGGTGAATCCGCTGCATGCACGCGGCTACCCGAGCATCGGCTGCGAGCCGTGTACGCGGGCGATCCGTCCCGGCGAGGACAGCCGCGCGGGCCGCTGGTGGTGGGAGTCGCGCGATACGAAGGAATGCGGCTTGCACATCACGACGATCACGCCGATTCCCGCGGACGCCGCTGCCGGCGCCACGCACTGAAAGCCTGACAAGAAACTGAATATTGCGCCGCCTGCGACAGCGGGCGGCACGAACCCAGAAGAGAAGGACTGAAATCATGAGCACGACGCTCGAGCAATCCGCCTTTGCCCCGCCCGCCGGTGCCGACAACCGCATGGGCCACCTCGACTGGCTCGAAGCCGAGTCGATCCACATCCTGCGCGAACTGGTCGCCGAATGCAGCAAGCCGGCGCTGTTGTTCTCGGGCGGCAAGGATTCGGTCGTCGTGCTGCATCTGGCGCTGAAGGCATTCGGCCTCGGCGCGAACCGCAAGACGACGCTGCCGTTCCCGCTCGTGCACATCGATACGGGCCACAACTACGAAGAAGTGATCGACTTCCGCGATCGCCGCGCGCAAGAGCTCGGCGCCGAGCTGGTCGTCGGCCACGTCGAGGATTCGATCAAGCGCGGCACGGTCGTGCTGCGCCGCGAAACCGATTCGCGCAATGCCGCGCAGGCCGTCACGCTGCTCGAGACGATCGAGCAGCATGGCTATACGGCGCTGATCGGCGGCGCGCGCCGCGACGAAGAGAAGGCGCGTGCGAAGGAGCGCATCTTCTCGTTCCGCGACGAATTCGGCCAATGGGATCCGAAGGCGCAGCGCCCGGAACTGTGGAGCCTGTACAACGCCCGCCTGCACAAGGGCGAGCACCTGCGCGTGTTCCCGATCTCGAACTGGACCGAGCTCGACGTGTGGCAGTACATCGCGCGCGAGAACCTCGAACTGCCGTCGATCTATTACGCGCACCAGCGCGAGATCGTGCGCCGCAACGGGCTGCTCGTGCCCGTCACGCCGCTCACGCCGATGCGTGACGGCGAGACGAGCGAGCTCGCGCAGGTGCGCTTCCGCACCGTCGGCGACATCTCCTGCACGTGCCCGGTCGAGAGCGACGCGGACGACGTCGAGAAGATCATCGCCGAGACGGCGGTGACCGAGATCACCGAGCGCGGCGCGACCCGGATGGACGACCAGGCCTCCGAAGCCGCGATGGAACAGCGCAAGAAGCAAGGTTATTTCTGAAGCACACGAGGACATTCACATCATGAGCATCATCGAGAACACCGAAGACCTCGGCGTGCTGCGCTTCATTACCGCAGGCAGCGTCGACGACGGCAAGAGCACGCTGATCGGTCGCCTGCTGTACGACAGCAAGGCCGTGCTGTCCGACCAGCTGTCCGCGCTGTCGCGTGCGAAGAACAAGCGCACGGTCGGCGACGAGCTCGACCTCGCGCTGCTGACCGACGGCCTCGAAGCCGAGCGCGAGCAGGGCATTACGATCGACGTCGCGTACCGCTACTTCGCGACCGCGAAGCGCAAGTTCATCATCGCCGATACGCCGGGCCACGAGCAGTACACGCGCAACATGGTGACGGGCGCATCGACCGCGCACGCGGCGATCGTGTTGATCGACGCGACGCGCATCACGGTCGAGAACGGTGTCGTGCAACTCCTGCCGCAGACCAAGCGCCACAGCGCGATCGTCAAGCTGCTCGGGCTGCAGCACGTGATCGTCGCGATCAACAAGATGGACCTGGTCGACTACAGCGAAGCGCGCTTCAACGAGATCCGCGACGCATACGTCACGCTCGCGAAGCAGCTCGGCCTGAACGACGTGCGCTTCGTGCCGGTGTCGGCGCTGAAGGGCGACAACATCGTCGGCGCGAGCGAGCGCATGCCGTGGTACGCGGGCGAACCGCTGCTCGACGTGCTCGAATCGCTGCCGGTCGAGACGCAGGCGCATGACGCGCTGCGCTTCCCGGTGCAGTGGGTCGCGCGCCAGGACGGCAGCTCGGCGGACGATTTCCGCGGCTACATGGGCCGGATCGAGTCGGGCGAAGTGAAGGTCGGCGACGAGATCGTCGTGCTGCCGTCGAACCGCACGGCGACGGTCGCCGAGATCGTCGCGCCGGTGCCGGGCGGCACCGCGTCCGTGCCGCACGCATTCGCGGGCCAGACCGTGACGATCCGCCTCGCGGAAGACGTCGACGTGTCGCGCGGCGACATGTTCGTCACGTCCGGCGAGCCGGTCGAGCCGGCGAAGAAGCTCGAAGCCGATCTGTGCTGGTTCGACGAGACGCCGCTGTCGCCGCAGCGCAAATACCTGCTGAAGCAGACCACCAGCACGGTGTTCGCGAAGATCGGCGGCGTCAAGCAGGTGCTCGACGTGCACACGTTGTCGCACGCGACCGACCGTCACGATCTGAAGATGAACGACATCGGCCGCGTCGCAGCTGACGCTGCAGAAGCCGATCGTATGCGACACGTACGACGCGCATCCGGGTACCGGTGCGTTCGTGCTGATCGACGAGGCGACGCATCACACGGTCGCCGCAGGGATGATCCGGGCGTTCTCGGCATGACCGGGCAACCGCGCCGCTTCGCGGCGGCGCGGGCCGGAGCCGACGCCCGCTGGAAGGCGAAGCGACAAACATGGGCAAGGTGTATCTGATCGGAGCAGGGCCGGGCGCGGCCGACCTCATCACGGTGCGCGGCGCGCGGCTGCTCGAGCAGGCGGACGTCGTGCTGCACGACGCGCTCGTCGAGCCCGCGATGCTCGACTACGCGCCGAATGCGCGCCGGATCGCCGTCGGCAAGCGCTGCGGGCAGCGCTCGACCGCGCAGCACTTCATCAACAAGCAGATCGTCGATGCGGCACGCGAGCACGCGTGCGTCGTGCGGCTGAAGGGCGGCGACCCGATGCTGTTCGGTCGCGCCGAAGAGGAGATGCGCGCGCTGGAAGCGGCCGGCATCGACTACGAGGTCGTGCCGGGCATCACCGCGGCGCTGGCCGGCGCGGCGACGCTGAAGCGTTCGCTGACGTTGCGCGGCGTGTCGCGCAGCGTCGCGTTCGCGACGCACAGCCGCGCGCCGGGCAGCGACGAGATTCGCGAAGCCGCGCGCGCCGATTCGATCGTCTATTACATGGGCCGCGACAGCGCGCCCGGCATCGCGCAGGAACTGATCGACGCGGGCCGTGCGCCGGCGACGCCGGTGGCGATCGTCGAGGCGTGCAGCACCGCGCGCGAACGCACGCTGACGCTGACGCTCGGGCAGATGGCGGCGGGCGACGCGCAGGCGTGGCTCGATCCCGCCGAACCGAGCCTGCTGATGATCGGCGATGCGTTCGCCGAGCGCGCCGGGCAGGCGAAAGCGGGCGATGCGCTGCGAAATGCGGCCTGAGCGGAATCCGGCTGGAGTCCCAAATGAAAAAAGCGCTGGCGGAAGCCGGCGCTTTTTCTTTGTGGGCCGTGACGGCGTGATTTACGCGTCGTCGCCGATCTGGTCGATGCAGTAGCGCGCGATCGCGTCGAGCACGCCGTCGTCTTCGCCGACGGCCGTCGCGCAGCGGATCTCGACACCCGGATGCACGGCGCGGCACGCGTCGACGAGTTGCGGCAGGTCGCGGCGGACATGGCCGCCCTGGCCGAAGAACACGGGCACCACGGTGATGTGCGTGCAGCCGGCCGCGACCTGCTCGGCGACCGCGTCACCGAGCGACGGCGTCATCAGTTCGAGGAACGCGAGCGACACATGTGCGGCGGGGGAGGGGGCGCCGCGCAGCCGCGCGGCGAGCCGTTCGAACGGCTCGGCCCAGCGCGGATCACGCGCGCCGTGGCCGAACAGGATGATGCCGTGCGAACTCATGTCGAACCCTCCGTCGTGACGCGGCGCTCAGTGCCGGTCGACCCACTTGAGCGCGAACAGGCCGAGCGCGAGATAGATCAGGCCCGGCGTCGCCGCGGTGAGCGGCGCGGGCCACGTGTTCAGCGTGCCGATGTGCGAGAACAGCGTGTTGAGGAGCTGGAAGCTCATGCCGAGCATGATGCCGCCGAACACCTTCACGCCGACCACGCCCGCACGCGTGTGCAGGTACGCGAACGGCAGCGACAGCACGAGCATCACGAACACCGCGAATGGATACAGCAGCTTGCGCCACAGGGCGATGTCGTAGCGCTGCGTGTCCTGCTGGTTCTCGCGCAAATGCTGGATGTAGCGGAACAGGTTGATGATCGACATGCGATCCGGCGACACGAGCAGCACCGACAGGATCTGCGGCGTCAGGTCCGAGCGCAGCCGGTATTCGGGCAGCGATACCTGCTGCGACCGGTACACAGGGTTCAGCGCGTCGGCCGGCTGGCCCGCGATCGGCTTGATCGGCGTCAGCTCGGTTTCGTTGACGCCCTTCAGCAGCCAGTGGCCGGGCGGCTCGTAGCGGCCCGTCTGCGCGATCCGCACGTTGCGCAGCTGGAATTTCGAATCGAATTCGTAGATGCGCACGTTGCTGATCGTCGAGTCGGGCGACAGGCTGCCGACGTTGACGAAACGCGTGACCTGCTCGCCGTTTTCACGGGCCGCGAGCGTGTCCTTCACCCACACGCCCGACTGGAAGTTCGACGACACCGATGCACCGAGCGCCTGCAGCCGCACGCGTTCGGACAGCTGGTCGGCGTACGGGCCGACGAATTCGCCGATCAGGTAGGTGACGATCACGAGCGGCACGCCGATCTTCAGCAGCGAGCGCAGCGCCTGGTTGGTCGCGAGGCCCGACACGCGGAAGATCGTGAATTCCGAGTTCGCGGCCATCTGCGCGAACACGTAGATCGCGCTGATCAGCGCGGCGACCGGGATGATTTCGTAGAAGCGCGACGGGGTCTGCAGCGCGACGCGCAGCACCGCGTAGCCGAACTTGTAGTTGCCGTGCCCGACCGAGTTCAGTTCGCTGATCAGGTCGAAGAAGAAGAACAGGCCCGAGAACGCGAACAGGATGAAGACGAACGTGACGTAGATCTGTCGCGCGAAGTACTTTTCATAGAGCCGCATCGATCATGCTCCCGAGCGGCCGAACAGCGCGCGTGTAAACAGCGGACGATTGCGCACGCGCAACCAGAAGATGAACGCGACGATCGCCGCGACGACCAGATGCAGGCCGACGAGACCGACGCCGAACGACATCTTCCCCTGCTCGATCTGCGACTGCACCACGTTCAGCAGGTTCGAGTACGTGAGGTAGATCAGCACGGCCATCACGAGGTTGATCGTGCGGCTGCGGCGCGGGTTCTGGTACGACAGCGGAATGCCGAGCACCATCAGGTTGATCGCGATCAGCGGCAGCCCGGCGCGCCACGCGAATTCCGCGAGGTTGTCGTTCGTCGGGTTGCGCAGCAGGTCCGGGGTCGGCGTGCTGTTGGTGGTCTGCACGTTGGTGACCGGGGTGCTCGTGATCTTCACGCCGTAGCGCTCGAACTCCATGATCTTGAAGTTCGGCTGGCCGGGCGTGCCGTCGTAGCGGCGGCCGTCCTCCAGGACGACGAAGCGGCTGCCGTCTCGCGTTTCCGTGTGCCCGGTCTGCGACACGACCACGTTGACCTTGCCGTTCTCGGTCGAGGTCACGAACACGTTCTGCACCTTGCTCTGGTCGGGCGTCATCTTCTCGATGAAGAACACGCGGTGGTTCGACGCCGATTCGCGGAACTGGCCCGGCGCGAGCAGCGAGATCTCGTCGCGCTGCTGGAAGCGCGCCTTGATCATCTTGCTTTGCTGGTTCGACCACGGCCAGCCGACGAACGCGAAGAAGGCGATCAGCAGGATGATCGGCGTGGCGAACACGCCGATCGGCTTGATGAGGCGCGTAAGGCTCACGCCGGACGCGAGCCACACGACCATTTCGGAGTCCCGGTACCACCGGGTCAGCACGAACAGGATCGACACGAACAGCGTGACGACGAGCATCACGGCGAGGTAGCCGATCACGGTGAGGCCGATCAGCACGAGGACGTCCCGCGGATCGATTTCACCGGACGCGGCGTAGCCGACGATGCGGATCATCATCGTCGTGAGCATGATCGTGAGCAGCACCATGAACACGGCGCCAGCCGTATACGCAAGCTCGCGCTGGAGGGAGCGTTCGAAGATCATTCTTGATGAGAAGAGGGCGGGAGGCTGCGCACGCGTGGTGGAGCGCTCGCGCCGCCACGGGAAAAATAGCGGATAATTGCGGCTTTCATCCTTAGCCCAGATTTTATCCGAGGACAAGCGCGATGGACTTTAGCATAAAAGGCTGTGATTGGAGCAAAGGCGAGGCGAAGGGGTTCCTGACCGGGAAGTCTGACTGCATCGTGCTCGGCATCTTCGAGGCGCAGACCCTGTCGGGCGCGGCGCTCGATATCGACACGGCCACCAAGGGGCTGATTTCGCGCGTGATCAAGGCCGGCGACATGGACGGCAAGCGCGGCAAGACGCTGTTCCTGCACGAAGTGTCGGGCATCGGCGCGTCGCGCGTGCTGCTCGTCGGCCTCGGCAAGCAGGATGCTTTCAATCAGAAAGCCTATAACGATGCCGTGACGGCCGCATGGCGCGCGCTGCTGGCGACCAAGGTCGTCCAGGTCACGTTCACGCTCGCGCAACTGCCGGTCGACGAGCGCAGCTCCGACTGGGGCGTGCGCGCGGCAATCCTCGCGCTGCGCAACGAGACCTACCGCTTCACGCAG
The DNA here is from genome assembly GCF_002223095.1 of Burkholderia sp. AU33803. Lineage (NCBI taxonomy): Bacteria > Pseudomonadati > Pseudomonadota > Betaproteobacteria > Burkholderiales > Burkholderiaceae > Burkholderia > Burkholderia sp. AU33803. Next base: position 272,374 of record NZ_NKFJ01000005.1, on the reverse strand, counting down.
ATGAAGAGCAAGCCGGAGCCGGCGTCGCACACGCTCAAGCGTGTCGTGTTCAGCGTCGATCCGTCCGACGAAAAGGCCGCGAAGGTCGCGGTCAAGCAGGCCGTCGCGCTCGCGAACGGGATGGATCTCACCCGCGACCTCGGCAACCTGCCGGGCAACGTCTGCACGCCGACCTACCTCGGCAACACCGCGAAGAAGATCGCGAAGGATTGGGGCCTGAAGGCGGAAGTGCTCGGCCTCAAGCAGATCCAGGCGCTGAAGATGGGCTCGTTCCTGTCGGTCGCGCGCGCGTCGGTCGAGCCGCCGCAGTTCATCGTGCTGCACTACCAGGGCGCCGCCGCGAAGGCCGCGCCGGTCGTGCTGGTCGGCAAGGGCATCACGTTCGACACGGGCGGCATCTCGCTGAAGCCGGGCGAGGGCATGGACGAGATGAAGTACGACATGTGCGGCGCGGGTTCCGTGCTGGGCACGATGCGTGCGGTCGCCGAGATGGGCCTGAAGATCAACGTCGTCGCGATCGTGCCGACCTGCGAGAACATGCCGGGCGGCAACGCGACGAAGCCGGGCGACATCGTCACCAGCATGAAGGGCCTGACGATCGAGGTGCTGAACACGGACGCCGAAGGCCGTCTGATCCTGTGCGACGCGCTCACGTATGCCGAGCGCTTCAAGCCGGCTGCGGTGATCGACGTTGCCACGCTGACGGGCGCGTGCGTGATCGCGCTGGGCGGCCACAACAGCGGCCTGTTCTCGACGAACGACGCGCTCGCGGGCGAGCTGCTCGACGCATCGCGCGAAGCGAACGACCCGGCATGGCGCATGCCGCTCGACGACGAGTACCAGGATCAGCTGAAGTCGAACTTCGCGGATCTCGCGAACATCGGCGGGCGCCCGGCCGGCGCCGTGACGGCCGCGTGCTTCCTGTCGCGCTTCACCGAGAGCTATCCGTGGGCCCACCTCGACATCGCGGGCACCGCATGGAAGGGGGGTGCGGCGAAGGGTGCGACGGGCCGTCCGGTGCCGCTGCTCGCGCAGTTCCTGATCGACCGCGCCGGCCAGTGATGGCGGTGTTGACGACGCTGCGGGTACGCGGGCAATGACGCGGATCGATTTCCACTCGAACGTCGGCGATTCGCTCGCGTACGCGTGCCGGCTGCTGCGCAAGGCCTACCTGGCCGGGCAGCCGGTCGTCGTGCTCGCCGAGCCCGCGCGCCTGCGCGCGCTCGACGAGCGGCTCTGGACGTTCTCGCCGCTCGATTTCATCCCGCATTGCGGCGTCGACAGCGAGCACGCAGCCGGCACGCCGATCGTGCTGGCCGCGGATCTCGACCGTGCGCCGCATCATCACGTGCTGCTGAACCTCGGCGCGGCCGTGCCCGCGCAGTTCGCCCGCTTCGAGCGCCTGCTCGAAGTGGTCGGCAATGCGCCGGACGAGCTGGCCGCAGGCCGCGACCGCTACCGGTTCTACCGCGACCGCGGCTACGCGCTGAACAACTACAAGCAGGGCAGCTAGCCGCAACCGTCAACGGAGTGTTCCCGTGACCGAAGCCGATTCATCCTCGATCCCGACGCTGACCGACGTGCTGGTGCCGGGCAAGCCGGTGCCGGCGCGCTCGGCCGCGCCCGACGCGCCGCAGCCGCCCGCCCGCGCGGCGATTCCGGTGCTCACCGACGTGGTCGCGCCGCCCGCCGCAGATGCGGCGCCGGCCGATTCCATCCAAAGTGAACGTGACCCCGATTCCGTCGTGGTCGAACGCGTGCCGACGCCGCACGTGCCGGCGGTCGAACTGCCGGGCGACGTGGCGACGGCTGCCGCGGCAGCGATGGGCGAGACCGATGCGCCGGCCGAACCCGGCGCCGCGGAGCACGTGGTCGCCGAAGATTCGGCGGCCATGCGTGCGCCGCTGCAATCGTCGCTGGCCGATAGCGATGCGCCGCAACATGCGTTCGCTGCGGTGGCGCATGAGTCAGTGGGGCACGCCCGTGAAGCCCACATGCCGGAGGCCGTCGTACCAGTCGCTGCGCTGCAGCCTGAAGTGCCGGCTGCCGCAGCCGGGCTGACGCCGGAAGATGCGCAGCACATCGCCGAGCGCCTGCGCAATCGCCTGACGAACTATCTGACCGGGGAAGGGCGCGACGCGATCGAAGCCCGCTGTCGCGATGCGCTGCATGAGCACTCGGCCTGGCTGGTCGGCCAGATCACGCGCGAAGTGGCGCTGGCGCTGGAAACCGAGGTGATGGGCTGGGTCCGCGACGCGGTCGACGAAGAGATCGCACGGCGCCGCGCCGGTCATTCCGGCTAAGCAACGGGCGTTTCGCTGCAAAGCGGGGTGCGATCTCAGTAAAGGCCGGTGAGGCTACCGGCGGGGTACTGCGCGGGTGAGCCGGGCATGCCCGCCAGTCGGCCGAATCCGGCGGGTTGGCTATCGGCCCCGGGCGTCCGGGTCAGCGCACCGACAGCACCCATTGCGCGAGCGTGTGGGCTTCGCTGTTCGTCAGTTGCGTATTGGCGGGCATCGGCACGCCGCCCCATACGCCGACGCTGCCTTTCACGATCGACTGGGCAAGGTAATCGACCGCGTCGCCGCGCGGCGCATACTTGCCGGCGATGTCGTGGAACGACGGGCCCATCAGCGGCTTTCCGATCGCGTGGCAGGCCATGCAGTTCTTGCGCTGAGCGAGCGCGAGCCCGTCGGCCTGGTCGGCGCGCGCCGCTGCCCCGCTGCCGATCAGCAGTGTGGCGAGCAGGACGCGCAATATCGAGTGTTTCATGCGGTTCTCCGCCGGCGGGGACGGCCGGCTACATGGTCCGCGCATTATAGAAGCAAAGGGAAAGCGCGTTTTGCGCGTTCCCCCGGCGGCCATGTTTATCGGGGTCGCATGTCTCGACGTGCCCGGATCAACCCGTGACGGCGCCCTGGTTCGCCGGGCGGGCGAGCGCCGCGAATTTCGCGAGCACGCCGCGCGTGTAGCGGGGCGCCGGCTGTTGCCATGCGGCGCGACGGCGCGCGAGTTCCGCGTCGTCGACGTTCAGTTGCAGCAGCAGTTGGTGCGCGTCGATCGTGATCGAGTCGCCTTCCTGCACGAGCGCGATCGTGCCGCCGACGAACGCCTCGGGCGCGACGTGGCCGACCACCATCCCCCAGGTGCCGCCCGAGAAGCGGCCGTCGGTGATGAAGCCGACCGATTCGCCGAGCCCCTTGCCGATGATCGCCGACGTCGGCGCGAGCATTTCCGGCATGCCGGGGCCGCCCTTCGGGCCGAGGTAGCGCAGCACGAGGATGTCGCCGGCGCGGATCCGGTCGCCGAGAATCGCATCCATCGCGCTCTGCTCGTCGTCGAACACGCGTGCCGGGCCCGTGATCACCGGGTTCTTCAGGCCGGTGATCTTCGCGACCGCGCCGTCTTCCGCGAGATTGCCCTTCAGGATGGCGAGATGGCCTTCCTTGTACAGCGCGCGGTTGATCGGGAAGATCACGTCCTGGTCCGCGCGCGGCACGCTCGGCACGTCCTTCAGTTCGTCGGCGAGCGTGCGGCCGGTGATCGTCATGCAGTCGCCGTGCAGCAGCCCCGCGTCGAGCAGGATCTTCAGCACCTGCGGAATCCCGCCGGCCCGGTGCAGGTCGGTCGCGACGTACTTCCCCGACGGCTTCAGGTCGCAGATCACGGGCACGCGCTTGCGGATGCGCTCGAAGTCCTCGATCGTCCAGTCGACCTCGGCCGCATGCGCGATCGCGAGGTAGTGCAGCACCGCATTGGTCGAGCCGCCCGTCGCCATGATCACCGACACCGCGTTCTCGATCGACTTCTTCGTGATGATGTCGCGCGGCTTCAGGTCGCGCTTCACGGCTTCGACGAGCACACGCGCCGATTCGGCAGCCGAATCGACCTTCTCCTGGTCGGGGTTCGCCATCGTCGACGAGTACAGCAGCGACATCCCGAGCGCCTCGAACGACGAGCTCATCGTGTTCGCGGTGTACATTCCGCCGCACGACCCCGACGTCGGGCAGGCGTTCTGCTCGACGCCTTCGAAATCCTCCTGCGACATCCGGCCCGCGGTGAACTCGCCGACCGCCTCGAACGACGACACGATCGTCAGGTCCCGGCCTTTCCAGTTGCCGGGGCGGATCGTGCCGCCATACACGTAGATGCCCGGCACGTTCAGGCGCGCGAGCGCGATCATCCCGCCCGGCATGTTCTTGTCGCACCCGCCGACGACCACCACGCCGTCCATCCATTGCCCCTGCACGCAGGTCTCGATGCAGTCGGCGATCACCTCGCGCGACACGAGCGAGTACTTCATGCCTTCGGTGCCCATCGACATGCCGTCCGAAATCGTCGGCGTGCCGAAGATCTGCGGGTTCGCATCGGCCGCCTTCACGGCCGCGACGGCCGCGTCCGACAGGCGCTGCAGGCCGGAATTGCACGGCGTGATCGTCGAATGGCCGTTCGCGATGCCGATCATTGGCTTGTCGAAATCGTCCTTCTGGTAGCCGAGTGCGTAATACATCGAGCGGTTCGGCGAGCGGGCCACGCCTTGCGTGATGTGCTTCGAGCGACGGTTGTAAGCCATGGGGGACTCCATCGTTGTCGGGGCAACGCCGTCGAGCGGCGCGCCGGTTCGGATCAATCAAGCATGGAGTGTCCGGATTGGGATGTCCAATATATTATTTGTCGCTTATTAAGTCGTTCTTCGAATGAGAAAGCCATGGCCGATCCGACTCCCGACCTGCGCCAGTGGCGCTATTTCGTGACCGTCGCCGACGAGCGCCATTTCGGCCGCGCGGCCGAACGCCTGTCGATGACGCAGCCGCCGCTGTCGCAGGCGATCCGTGCGCTCGAGGATGCGCTCGGCGTCGCGCTGTTCGCGCGCACCAAGCGCTCGGTGGCGCTGACGGCGGTCGGGGCGGCGCTGCTCCCGGACGTGCGCCGGCTGCTTGCAGCGGCCGATGCGTTGCCGCCGCTGGCGCGACGGCTCGCGCGCGGCGAGGCCGGCTCGCTGTCGCTCGCGTTCGTGTCGACCGCCGATTACGGGCTGCTGCCCGCGCTGCTGCGGGCGTTCGGCGCGCGCTATCCACAGGTGCGGCTGCAACTCACTGAGGCGACGAGCGACGTGCAGATCGACGAGCTCGTCGCGGGGCGCATCGACGCGGGGCTCGTCATTCCGCCCGTGCCGCCGCGCCACGCGGCCGGGCTGTCGTACCTGCCCGTCATGCGCGAGCCGCTGGTGGTGGCGATGCCGGCCGCGGCGAGCGAGGCGCCGGAAGACGTACCCGTTCGTCTCGCCGAGGTTGCCGCGTTGCCGCTCGTGATCTTTCCGCGTCGTCTGGCGCCCGGCTTTTATGACATCATTACGGGCTGCTACGGCGCGGCGGGGGCAACGCCGCACATCGGCCAGGAGGCGATCCAGATGCAGACGATCGTCAGCCTCGTGTCGGCCGGCATGGGCGTCGCACTGGTGCCGCAATCGCTGCGTAACCTGCGGCGCACCGGCGTGGTCTACCGGCCGCTTGCCGATCACGCGCCGGTCGTCGAGACCGGCCTCGTGTGGCGCACCGGTGACGTGAGCCCCGTGCTGGCCGGCTTCATCGACGTCGTGCGTGCGCAGGGCCTCGCCACGTGACGTGAACGATGACGCGCCGGTGCCGTCCAACGCGCGGTGCGGCGCGTTTGCGACGGCCGTACCGCATTCGAAAACTTCTTCGCTAACCCATGATCATTCACCCGAATTTCGACCCCGTTGCGATCCATCTCGGGCCGCTGGCCGTGCGCTGGTACGGGCTCATGTATCTCGTCGGCTTCATCGCGGCGATCGTCGTCGGCCGGATCCGGCTGAAGCTGCCGCACGTCGCGGCGCAGGGCTGGACCGCGAAGGACATCGACGACATGATGTTCTACGGCGTGCTCGGCACCGTGCTCGGCGGCCGGCTCGGCTATGTGCTGTTCTACAAGGCCGATTTCTACTTCTCGCATCCGCTCGACGTATTCAAGGTGTGGGAAGGCGGCATGTCGTTTCACGGCGGCTTCCTCGGCGTGACGCTCGCGATGATGCTGTTCGCGTGGCAGCGCAAGCGCCACTGGCTGCAGGTCACCGACTTCGTCGCGCCGATGGTGCCGACGGGGCTTGCGGCCGGCCGGCTCGGCAACTTCATCAACGGTGAGCTGTGGGGCCGCGTGACCGATCCTTCGGCACCGTGGGCGATGCTGTTCCCGGGCGCGATGCGCGACGATGCGGCATGGTTGCCGAAGCATCCGGAGCTCGTCGAGAAGTGGCATCTTGCCGACGTGTTCATGCAATACCAGATGCTGCCGCGCCATCCTTCGCAGCTCTATGAAATCGCGCTCGAAGGCATCGCGCTGTTCTTCGCGCTGTTCTTCTTCGCGCGCAAGTCGCGGCCGATGGGCGCCGTGTCCGCGCTGTTCCTGATCGGCTACGGCCTCGCACGCTTCACGGTCGAGTTCGCGCGCGAGCCCGACGACTTCCTCGGCCTGCTCGCGCTCGGCCTGTCGATGGGGCAGTGGCTGTCGTTGCCGATGATCCTCGCGGGCGTCGCGCTGATGGTCTGGGCGTATCGCCGCCGCGCGGCGCATGCCGCTGCGTGATGCGATATCGATGCACGTGCGATCGGCGCGTGCATCGGCACCCTGCAGGTCAACGCAAAACGCCGGCCCTCGGGCCGGCGTTTTTCATTTCGGACTGCCGTGCGCTGCGCGTTACTTCATCTGCACGGAGCCGTTGACGGTGACCGACACGGTGGCCTTGCCGCCTTCGACTGCGATCGGTGCGCTCATCTTCGCGCTGTCCATCGGCGCCGCGGCCATCGCCATCATGCGCGGGTACGGCTGTACGTTGCGGCCGCCGCCGACGTTCACGTCGCGGATCGTGTAGCTGCCGTAACCGAATGCCTTCGCGGCTTCGTCGGCGCGGGCGCGGAACGACTTGATCGCTTCGGTCGTCAGCTTCTGCTCAGCCGCGCGCTGCGCTTCGGGCGACAGCGAGAACTCGACGTTCGCGACCTGCATCAGGTTCGACAACTGGCCTGCAAGCTTCGACGCGGCAGCGAAATCGCGCGATTCGAGCGCGACTTCAGTACGACCGCGCCATGCGGAGATCTTGCCGTCACGATCGGTGCTCGGGTACACGGAGAAGGCGCCCGTGTGGGCGGTGACGCCCGATACGCCCTTCGCCTGCGACAGCGCCGCATCGGCGCGCTGGTTCAATTGCGCGGTGAGGCTGCCCGGGTCCTTCGCTTGCTGCTCGTAGAACAGCGTGATGTGGATGATGTCCTGCGGCACGTCCGCGCTGGCCTGCGACGACAGCGACAGCACGCCTGCCGGCTCCGGAAAGTGCGGGTTCGCGGTTTGCGCGTGCGCGGCGGTCGACGCGAGCGTCAGCGCGGCGGGAACGGCGGCGGCAAGGGCGAGCGACAGCGCGAGTGCGGATTTCTTGGTCATTATTGGACTCCTGGTGCGAGGGCGTGCACGCGGATTGCGCGTGCACGACGCGGGCGTACCGCGCGACGAAAAAAACGACAGCCGGCCGGATCGGCCGACAGCGGTTGCTTAGGCCGCGCGAAAGTGCCGCGAGTTCCTTTGCGGCAGTGCATCCTGACCAGATTTGACCTTTGGCGTGCGCCTACTTCATCAGCTTTTCGGTGATGAAGCGCCATTCGGCGCGCGTGACCGGCGTAATCGACAGCCGGTTGCCGCGCGCGAGCACGCGCATGTCGGCGAGTTCGTCGTGTTCGCGCAGCGCCGCGAGCGGCACGAGCGGCGATTTTTTCACGAAGCGCACGTCGACGAGCAGCCAGCGCGGTGCTTCCTGAGTCGACTTCGGGTCGTAATAGGGGCTTGTCGGATCGAACTGCGTGGGGTCGGGGTAGGGCGTCGACGATACTTCGGCGAGGCCCGCGATGCCCGGCTCGGGGCAGCTCGAGTGATAGAACAGCACGCCGTCGCCGATCTTCATCGTGTCGCGCATGAAATTGCGCGCCTGATAATTGCGCACGCCGGTCCACGGCAGCGAGCGCTGCGGTGCGTTGGCGAGATCGTCGATGCTTGCTTCGTCCGGTTCGGACTTCATCAGCCAGTATTGCATGGATCGTGATCGACGCAGAAAGAGGCTGCTACAAAAGAAAACGGCACCGGGCTTCGCCCGATGCCGTTGGATAGGCCCCCGCCTTGGCCGCTAGGCCGGCATCCTGAACCTGAGGTTCAGAATTGGTCGCAGTTAGCAGCACTTCGGGTACATCAGACAGAGTGACGCGCGCGCCCGTGCTACAAATTTCCGCAACCGTGCACATGGCATTGGTTCAAGGAATATATGACCTTGGCGAACCAGGCAGGGAAGCTGACTGAACTGTGATTCGATGCGCCAATTTGACCACCGTTGATCGCCGAGATCAAGGGGAATCGACGCATCGATTGAAACGTTACTGCGTCTCGTGCTGTGCGAGCACCGCGCCGAGCTGTTCGTTCATCTGGTGCATTGTACGACGGATTTCCTCCGCGGGAAATGCTTCACCGTGCCGCACGCTCGTTTGCAGCCGCAGCAATTCGGATGCGAGCGACAGCGCCGCCATCACGGCGATGCGATCGGTGCCGCGTACCGAGCTGTTCGAGCGGATTTTCGACATTTCGGCGTCGACGCGCGCGACCGCTTCGAGCAGCGCCGCTTCGGTCTCGGCCGAGCAGGCGAGCCGATAGGCCTGACCGAGAATCGAGACTTCGATCTGCTTGGTGCTCATGCATGTTCTCCATGGCTGGCCGCGTCATCGCCATCCGTACGCGCCTGCGCATCCAGCAGGTCGAGCTGGTTGTCGGCTTGCTCCGCATTTTTCGAGCGCGGCAGCTTTTCGAGAATCGCGTTCAGTTTCACCTGGGCGTCGTCGATCTTTGCCGACAGCGTGTCACGCTCGGCCGCAAGTGCATTGCGTTCATCGCGCAGTTGCGCGAGTTCCGCGCGGACAGCGTCCGCATCCGCGCGCAATTGCGCGACCTGCTCCTCGAGCGCGAGCCGTTCCGAGTGATAGCGCTTGTTCAGCGAAATCAGACGGCCAATATTTTGAGATAAGGTTTCGAGTTCGTTGAGCATTTGCTGCGTCCTCTAAAGACCCAGCATTTTAGCGCGGAATAACGCGCAATCCGACATCTGTAACGTTTCCAGTCGTAACACCCCTGCTTCTTGCCTCGAATCAGCGCGTCCCGTGTGTGTCCGGACGCTTCCTTGACGCTCGCGCGACCCGCTCCTAAACTGGCGCCGCCTCGGTGCTCGCGCGTGGAACGCGCGGTTAAACGGGAAGCAGGGCGCGGGCGCCGCAAGCCCGCCAACCTGCGCTGCCCCCGCAACGGTAAGCGGCCGCGTCTCGTGACGCAGGCCGGCTCGGGCGCGTTTCGCGTGCAGCTCCTGCATGCGGACGCGGGCCACTGCGCGTCATCGCGCGGGAAGGCGAGCCGGACCGCCGCCAGCCCGGATACCGGCCGAGACGGGGAGCCCGCACGGGCTTCGTGACGCGCGGCCTGCGGGGAAGCGGGGCGCGCAATGCTTCACGGAATCTTCTTCGATGCTGACCCCAATCGTCCGCGCGGCGCTCACGTCACGACCGGCCCGCTGCCGCCAGCGGATGCGCCGCACGTCGTGTGCGGCGCCGTGCGCGGCATGAGCGCCGCGCGCGCCAGCGCGATCTGGGCCGCGCTGGCCGCGGCGGTCGCGCTGCTGTTCGTCGCATCGCTGTCGATCGGCAGCGTGCCGATGTCGCCATGGCAGGCGCTCGCGTCGCTCGTGCCGCATGGCGGCGACGCGCTGTTCGCCGATATCGTCCGCACGCTGCGCCTGCCGCGCGCGCTCGCCGGCTTCGCATGCGGCGCGCTGCTCGCGCTGGCCGGTGCACTGCTGCAGGTGCTGTTGCGCAATCCGCTCGCGGAGCCGTACGTGCTCGGCGTGTCGGGTGGCGCGGCCGGCTTCGCGCTCGTCGCGATGATCGCGGGCGGCGCGTGGTGGCTCGTCGATGCGTCGGCGTTCGCCGGCTCGCTCGTGTCGGTCGCACTCGTGCTCGGTCTCGCGCGCCGCGAGCTGGGGCGCGGCGATTCGCGCGACGCGTCGCCGCGTTTGCTGCTCACGGGCGTCGTGATCGCGGCCGGGTGGGGCGCGCTCGTCACGCTGCTGCTGTCGCTCGCGCCCGATGCCCGGCTGCGCGGGATCATCTTCTGGCTGACCGGCGACCTGAACGGCGTGACCGCGCCGTGGTTCGCATGGGGGGCGCTGTTGCTGGCCGCCTGCGTCGCGCTGCCGGCCGCGCCGCAACTGAACGTGCTGCTGCGCGGCGACGCGACCGCGCTCGCGCTCGGCGTGCCCGTTGCGCGCCTGCGCGTGCGGATCTATCTCGTCGCGTCGCTGGCCGCCGCGGCTGCCGTGACGACGGCCGGCACGATCGGCTTCGTCGGCCTCGTCGTGCCGCATGCGCTGCGGCTCGCCTTCGGCAACGACCAGCGCATGCTGCTGCCCGCCGCGATGCTCGCGGGCGGCGGCGGCGTGATGGCGGCCGACCTGCTCGCCCGCACCGTGATCGCGCCTGCGCAACTGCCGGTCGGCGTGATGACCGCGCTGATCGGCGTGCCGGTGTTCCTGTGGATGTTGTTGAGGAGACCGATGCGATGACGGGAGCCGCACTGCACGCCACGGCCGGCGACATGCACTACGCGGCCGTCGGCCTGACGCTGAAGGCCGGCGCGCGTACGCTGCTCGACGGCTTCACCCAGGTGTTTCGTCCCGGCGAGATCTGGTGCGTCGCCGGACCGAACGGCGCGGGCAAGACGACGCTGCTCGCGACCCTCGCGGGGCTGCAGCTGCCGGCCGGCGGACACGTCGAGATCGACGGCCGGCCGCTCGTCGCATGGCGACCCGAGCAGCTCGCGCAGCGCCGCGCGCTGATGCCGCAGCAACTGCACGACGCATTCAGCGCGACCGTGTTCGACACGGTGCTGCTCAACCGCTTTCCGTATCTCGGCGGCTGGGGCTGGGAGCGCGATGGCGACCACGCGGCTGCGCGCGACGCGCTGGCGACGTTCGATCTCACGGCGCTCGCGTCGCGTGACGTGCTGTCGCTGTCGGGGGGCGAGCGGCAGCGCGTCGCGCTGGCCGCGACGTTGTGCCAGGATGCGCCGTCGATGCTGCTCGACGAGCCGCTCGCGCATCTCGACCTGCATCACCAGATCGATTGCCTGACCGCGCTGGCCGCATGGCTCGACGCGGGCCCGCGCACGGTGCTGTTCTCGTGCCATGATCTGAATCTCGCGCGGCGTTTCGCGACACATGCGCTGTTGCTCGACGGCCGCGGCCACGCGTGGGCCGGCCCCGTACAGGACGTGCTGACGCCCGAGCGCGCGAGCGACGCGTTCGGTTATCCGCTCGTGCTGATCCGCGAGAACGGCCGCGATGCGCTGCTGCCGGCGTGGCCCGAGCGACAATGACCTTTTCTTTTCCGATGCGCGGCGCACACCGCGCCAACGACACGGCTTTTCGATGACGACCCCGACCTCCTTCCCGCCTGCGATCGCGCCGCTCGACGAGGTGCTGCGCAAGCGCCTGCAGCACGTGATCGACCACAAGACCAAGCCGCCCGGCAGCCTCGGCCAGCTCGAGGCGATCGCGCTGCAGATCGGCCTGATCCAGCACACCGAGCGGCCGGTCGTGCAGCGCCCCGTGATGATCGTATTTGCCGGCGATCACGGGATTGCCGCCGAGGGCGTGAGTCCTTATCCGCAAGCGGTGACCGCGCAGATGGTCGCGAACTTCCTCGCCGGCGGCGCGGCGATCAACGCGTTCTCGGGCGTGGCGCAAAGCACGCTCGAGATCGTCGATGCGGGGGTTGCGTCGCCGCTGCCGCTGTCCGACCGGCTCGTGTCGCTGCCGGTCGCGCGCGGGACGCGCAACTTCGCGGCAGAGCCGGCGATGACGCGCGACGAGGCGATGACGGCGCTCGCGGCCGGCGCGGCGCGCGTGCGCCTGCATGCGTCGCTCGGCACGAACGTGATCGGCTTCGGCGAGATGGGGATCGCGAACACGTCGTCGGCCGCGTGCCTGATGAGCCGCCTGCTCGGCGTGCCGATCGACGCGTGCGTCGGGCGCGGCACGGGCCTCGACGACCAGGGCCTCGCGCACAAGCGCGCGGTGCTCGGCCGTGCGCTCGTCAAGCACTCGCACGCGATCGCGCCGCTCGATGTGCTCGCAACGTTCGGCGGCTTCGAGATCGCGATGATGACGGGCGCGTATCTCGCGGCCGCGAGCGCGCGGATGACGATCCTCGTCGACGGCTTCATCGCGACGGCCGCGCTGCTCGTCGCCGAGCGCATCGCACCCGGCGTGCGCGACTACTGCGTGTTCTCGCATACGTCGCACGAGGCCGGGCACCGGCGCATGCTCGAGCATTTCGGCGCGAAGCCGCTGCTCGCACTGGACCTGCGGCTCGGCGAAGGCACGGGCGCGGCGCTCGCACTGCCGCTCGTGCGGGCGGCGGCCGCCTTCCTCACGGAGATGGCGAGCTTCGAGTCCGCCGGCGTCGACAATCGTGACGCCTGATCGCGCGCGCGGCGTGCGGGCCGAACTGCGCTACTTCTTCGTCGCGCTCGGCTATTTCACGCGCGTGCCCGTGCCGCGCGCGATCGGCTACGCGGCCGGCGATCTCGACCAGGCCGCGCGCTATTTCCCGCTCGTCGGCGCATGCGTGGGCGCGTGGGGCGCGCTCGTGTATCTCGCAGCGTTGCGCGCGCTGCCGCCGTCGATCGCGGTCGGGTTGTCGATGGCCGCAACGCTGCTCGCCACGGGTGCGTTTCACGAGGACGGCCTGGCCGACAGCTGCGATGCGTTCGGCGGCGGCTACACGCGCGACGACGTGCTGCGCATCATGCACGATTCGCGGATCGGCACGTTCGGCGCGGTCGCGCTCGTGATCTCGCTCGGCGTGAAATGGCAGGCGCTTGCGGCCATGCTGCCGTTGCGTGCCGCGTGGACGATGATCGCCGCGCACGCGGCGAGCCGCGCGGCGGCGGTGAGCCTGCTGATGACGCTCGACTACGTGCGGCCCGAAGGCAAGGCGAAGCCGGTCGCGCAACGGATGGGTGCACGCGCGGCATGCGTCGCGGCGCTGTTCGGATTGCCCTGGCTGTTCTGGCCGGACTGGCGCATGGGTGTCGCCGCATGCGTCGCGCTCGTGCTCGTGCGCGCGTGGGCCGCCCGCTATTTCGTGAAGCGGATCGGCGGCTATACGGGCGACTGTCTCGGCTTCACGCAGCAACTGTGCGAACTGGCGATCTATCTCGTGGTGCTCGGATGGACGTCGTCCTGATCCGTCATCCGGCCGTCGGCATCGAGCCGGGCATCTGCTACGGACGCAGCGACGTGCCGCTCGCCACGCCGGCCGAGGCCGGGGCGACGGCGGTGCGTACGCATCTGTCTGCTATCGGCGCGCCGCTTCCCGAACAGGTCTGGACGAGCCCGCTGATGCGCTGCGCGTCGGTTGCCGAACGGCTCGCGCAGGCATGCGACGTGCCGCTGCGGCGCGACGCGGACTGGCAGGAAATGGATTTCGGCGCGTGGGAAATGCGGCGCTGGGACGATATCGATCGCGCGGCGCTCGATGCGTGGGCGGCCGACCTGATGCATGCGTGCGCGCATGGCGGCGAAAGCGTTGCACGGTTTGCCGCGCGGGTCGCGCGACGCGCCGACGCGGTGGCGCAGTTCGACCGGCCGCAGTGGGTCGTCACGCATGCGGGCGTGATCCGTGCGTTTGCATCGCATGTATTGCGCGTGCCGCTCGACACATTGCTGTCGCGACCCGTACCGACAGGGGGTGTCGTCTGGCTGCGCACGGATGCTGCCGCGCGAACGTGGGACGTGATGCACTGGGACGAATAGCCACGCTGGCCACTGCGTGTGAACGACGCAGCGCGCGGTCAATTCGTCTCAGGCATCTGGCACGCGATGAACGCGCAAGTCACCGGAAATCAGCGTGCCGCCCGCCGCGCACGCGCGGCATCGAGATCCTCGCACAGCGCGGCCGCGCCCTGCGCGATCCGCGGCGACGGCCGTGTCAGCAGATCGCCGTCGATCGCGAACAGGTTGTTGCGTGCCACGGCCGTCAGTGCGGGCCACGTGCGCCAGCGCGCCAGGCTCGGCAGCGGTTCGTCGGAGCGCGTCGTACCCGTGCTGGTCGTCACGATCGCCTCCGGATTCGCCGCGAGCACGGCCTCGTCGGTGACGGTCGGCACGAGCGGCTTGAGCGACGCGAACACGTTGCGGCCGCCGCACAGCTCGACCACGTCGTTGATCAGGTGCGCACCATTGAGCGTCATCAGCGGCCGATCCCAGACCTGGAAGAACATCGTGACGGGCGCTCGTGCCGAGTAACGCGTGCGCAGTGCCGCGATGTCGCGCGTATAGGCGGCCGCGGCCGCATCGGCAGCCGGTTGCGTACCGAGCAGCGTGCCGAGCCGGCGCAGCGACGACGCTACGTCGTCGAGATGCTTCGGTTCGCTGAAGAACAGCGGGATGTGCAGCGCGCGCAGCGCGTCGGTCTGCCGCTCGGCATTGCCGTGTCGCCAGACGACGATCAGGTCGGGCTTCAGCGCGGCGATCCGCTCGAGATCGAGCGCCTTGTTGTCGCCGACGCGCGGTATCGCTTGCGCGGCGGGCGGAAAGTCGCTGTACGTGACGGTGCCGACGAGCTTCGCGCCGCCGCCGGCCGCGTAGACGAGTTCGGTCGCATGCGGCGCGAGACTGATCACGCGTTGCGCGGGCGCCGGCAGCGTGACGGCATTGCCGGCGTCGTCGCGTGTCGTGACATCGGCGTGGACGCGTGGCGCGTAAGCGAATGCAGCCAATAGCGCGATTGGCGCGAGCCGCTGAAACATGCGTGAATTCATGCGGATTCCCGTTGCAGCGTCGGCACGCAGTGCGCGAGCGCGTCGCCGAGGCGCTGCCATTCCGTTTCGCTGCCCGGCAAGCCGACGCGTACGCTCGACGGGGACGGGAAGTGCCGCGTCCAGACCCCGCGTGTCGCGAGTGCCGCATGCAGTGCCGCGGCGCGCGGGTCGTCGGTCCAGCTGAAGAGCGGCGTCGCCCGAACCGCGAAGCCATGCGCGCGCAGCAACGCGGCCAGCCGCTCGCCGTCGGCCGCGAGCCGTTCGCGTGCGGCGGCCTGCCATGCGCGGTCGGCGAACGCCGCGGCGACCGCGTGGCGGGCGGGGCCGCTGACCGTCCATGCGCCGAGCAGGTCGCGCAGCGCGATGATCCGGTCAGGACAGGCGAGCACGAAGCCTGCGCGGATGCCGGCGAGCCCGAAGAACTTGCCGACCGAACGCAGCACGATGAGCCCGGGACGATCGACGTGCGGCGCGAGCGAGCGCGTCGCGCCCGTATCGGCGAATGCCTCGTCGACGATCAGCGTGCCGCCGCGCGCGGCCAGTTGCGCGTGCCAATCGAGCAGGCGCTCGGCCGGCACGAACTCGGCGGTCGGATTGTTCGGATTCCCGACGATGACGTGACGCAACGTCGCAGGCAGCGTATCCGTGTCGATGTCGAGCGCGACGACGCGATGGCCGTGGCGCGCGAAGGCGGGCGCGTATTCGCCGTACGCGAGCGCCGCGACGCCGGCGTCGCCGGCCGGCAGCAACGCGGGCAATGCGCGGATCGCGGCCTGGCTGCCGGCAACCGGCAGCACGTGGGCGGGATCGGGCGCGTGGTAGTACTGCGCGGCGCAGGCCGCGAGGCCGTCGCCGTCGTCGGGCAGCCGGCGCCACGCGTCGGCCGGGACGGGCGGCACCGGATAGCCGACCGGATTGATGCCGGTCGACAGGTCGAGCCACGCGTCGTACGGAATGCCATGGCGGCGCGCGGCTTCGTGCAGGTTGCCGCCGTGTGCGATGCGGGTGTCAGACATGATGGGTGGCCATGGCGAGTGCGCCGCTCGCGACCAGCAGCGCGAGCCACAGGGCGAGCGTGCGCGTGACGAGCGACAGCGCGGCGACGATGTGGGCGGCGGTCGCCGTGGCGCCGGTGCCGAGCGCGGGACGGTCTTCGATCTCGCCGTGATAGACGGCCGGGCCGCCGAGCTGCACGTTCAGGCTGCCGGCGCCGGCAGCCATCACCGGTCCCGCGTTCGGGCTGTCCCAGTGGCGCGCCTGCGTGCGCCAGCAGCGCCATGCGGCGGCCGTGTCGCCGAGCAGTGCGTAGCTCGCGGCCGTGAGGCGAGCGGGAATCCAGTTCAGCGCGTCGTCGAGGCGCGCGGCGGCCCAGCCGAAGGTCAGGAAGCGCGGCGTGCGGTAGCCCCACATCGCGTCGAGCGTGTTCGCGAGCCGGAACAGCAGCGCGCCGGGGCCGCCTGCGACGACGAACCAGAACAGCGCGCCGAAGATCGCGTCGTTGCCGTTCTCGAGCGCGGATTCGACGGCCGCGCGCGACAGCGCGCCTTCGTCCGCGTCGCTCGTGTCGCGCGACACGATGCGCGCGGCCAGCATGCGGGCGGCGCCGAGGTCATGCCGCAGCAACGCGGCAGCGATCGGCGCGACGTGGTCGGCGAGGCTTTTCGCGCCGAGCGCGAACCACAGCAGCGCGATATGCAGCGCGGCCGCGAGCGGCCACGGCAGCACGGTCGTGAGCCATGCGGCGATGGCGACCGGCGGCACGACCGCCGCGGCCCACGCGGCGACGCCGACCACGCGGCCGCGCCGGCCCGTATTCAGCGCGCCTTCGATGCGCGCGGCGAGGCGGCCGAACGCGACGAGCGGGTGCCAGCCGGCCGGTTCGCCGATCGCGCGGTCGACGATCGCGGCCGCGACCGCGAACATCGCGACGACGGGCAGCGACAGCATCAGCATGACGGCGCTCCCGTCTTGAGGTCGAGCGGCAGCCCGGCGACGAGTAGCGTCACGCGTGTCGCGAGCGCGGCGACGCGCTGGTTCAGGCGCCCGAGTTCGTCGACGTAGCGGCGCGTGACCGATCCGAGCGGCACGACGCCGAGCCCGATTTCGTTACTGACGACGATCACCTTCGCGCGCGCGCCGCGCAACGCGTGCTCGAGCCGCTCGACCTGCGCCGCGTACTGCGCATCGTCGAGCGGTTCACCTTCGGCGGGACACAGCAGGTTCGTGAGCCACAGCGTCAGGCAGTCGACGAGCAGGCACGCGCGCGGATCGTCGAGCCGTGCGAGCGTGCCGGCGAGATCGACGGGCGCGTCGGCGAAACCCCAGTCGGCCGGCCGGCGCGCGCGATGGTGCGCGATGCGCTCCGCGAACTCGGCATCGGCGGCGATCGCGGTCGCGATGTAGGTGACGGGGAGGCCGCTGTCGGCGGCGAGCCGCTCGGCATGCGCGCTCTTGCCCGAGCGCGCGCCGCCGAGGACGAAGGTGAGGTCGTGCGGAATCATCGCGTGATTGTAACGGCGCGGGCAGGGCGGCGCGGGGGATAATGCGGCCTTTGCTTCGCGACGACCTTTACACGATGAATGCACCCGAGCCGCGGCCGCGCGGCACGCTGATGATCCAGGGCACGACGTCCGACGCGGGCAAGAGCACGCTGGTTGCCGGCCTGTGCCGGCTCGCACGCCGCGCCGGCGCGCGCGTGGCGCCCTTCAAGCCGCAGAACATGGCGCTCAACAGCGCGGTGACGGCCGACGGTGGCGAGATCGGCCGCGCGCAGGCGCTACAGGCGCTGGCCGCGGGTGTCGCGCCGCATACGGATTTCAACCCCGTGCTGCTGAAGCCGACGAGCGATCGCGGCGCCCAGGTGATCATTCATGGCAAGGCACGCACGAACCTCAATGCGCGTGCGTATCACGACTACAAGCCGGTCGCGTTCGACGCGGTGCTCGAGTCGTACGCGCGCCTGCGCGCCGGCTACGACACGGTGATCGTCGAAGGCGCGGGCAGCCCCGCCGAGATCAACCTGCGCGACGGCGACATCGCGAACATGGGTTTCGCCGAACGTGTCGACTGCCCGGTCGTGCTGGTCGCCGACATCGACCGCGGCGGCGTGTTCGCGCATCTGGTCGGCACGCTTGCGTGCCTGTCGGACAGCGAGCGTGCGCGCGTGCGCGGCTTCGTGATCAACCGCTTCCGCGGCGATTTCAAGCTGCTCGAACCGGGGCTCGACTGGCTGCGCGCGCAGACGGGCAAGCCCGTGTTCGGCGTGCTGCCGTACCTGCACGGGCTGCTGCTCGACGCCGAGGACATGCTGCCCGCCCAGGCGCGCAGCGCCGCCGCACGGGGCGGCGCCGGCGTGCTGCGCGTCGTCGTGCCGGCGCTGCCGCGGATCAGCAACCATACCGATTTCGATCCGCTCCGCGCGCATCCTCAGGTCGAATTCACGTACTGGAAGAGCGGCCCCGTACCGGACGCCGACCTGTTGATCCTGCCCGGTTCGAAGAGCGTGCAGCGCGATCTCGCGTGGCTGCGCGACGCGGGCTGGGACGCGCTGATCCGTCGCCACCTGCGCTACGGCGGCAAGGTGATCGGCATCTGCGGCGGGATGCAGATGCTCGGCCGCACGCTCGACGATCCGCTCGGCCTCGAAGGCGTGCCGGGCAGCGTGCCGGGGCTCGGGCTGCTCGATTTCGACACGACGCTGCAGCCCGACAAGACACTGAAGAACGTGACGGGACATCTCGCGCTGCCGGGCGCAGCCGCGGTGCGCGGCTACGAGATCCACATGGGCGATACGCACGGGCCCGCGCTCGCGTCGCCCGCGCTGGCGCTGGCCGCCGACGCCGCGCGGGACGGCACGCGTCCCGACGGCGCGGTGTCCGACGACGGCCAGATCCTCGCGACCTACGTGCACGGGCTGTTCGACTCGCCCGACGCCTGCACGGCGCTGCTCGCGTGGGCCGGGCTCGACGGCGCGGAGCGCATCGACTATCCGGCGCTGCGCGAGGCATCGCTCGAACGGCTGGCCGACACGTTCGCGAACCATCTCGACCTCGACGCGCTGTACGCCGAGTTTCGTTGACGCGAGGCCGGCCCGTACTCGCTTTTTCCGCCGGATCGCGTACAACACAGAAGGGCGGAGGTCCGCCTGGAGGAGTGCGACGATGAAGGCTCGATGGTGGTGGAGCGCGCTGCTCGCGGCGCTGCTGGGCGCGTCGGCGGTGGCGCACGCGTGCGATTCGTCCGCACCGGGCGGCAGCCAGTCCGGTTCCGGCGACGCCACGCAAGGCAAGAGCGGTTACTGAAGCAGGGTTGCGGGGCATGATCGGTCATACCCCTTTTTATGTCCCGATTAACTCCACATGGGAATCAATTAAAGCGAATTAGCGTGTTTATCGGTCGAATTGATTCGAATAGAGTGCAGTCCATTCACACCACTCACGAAGGAATTCGCCATGAACCCCAATCGCCTCAACGATTTCGCCGCGACCCTGCTGCGCGTCGCGCTCGGTGTGCTGTACCTCGCGCACGTCGCGCAGAAGGTATTCGTCTTCACGCTGCCCGGCACCGCGCAGTTCTTTGCGTCGATCGGCCTGCCGGGCTGGCTCGCGTACCTGACGACGTTCGTCGAACTGGCCGGCGGCCTGGCGCTGCTCGCGGGTTTCCGTGTGCGCGTCGCCGCACTCGTGCTGCTGCCGTTCATGCTCGGCGCAACCGCTACACATCTGCCGAACGGCTGGAGCTTCGCGTCACCGCACGGCGGCTGGGAATATCCGGCGTTCTGGGCCGTCACGCTCGCCGTACAGGCGCTGCTGGGCGGCGGCGCGTTCGCGCTCGGCGCACGGGAGGCCGCGGTTCAGCGTGGGTAACGGGTAAGTAATCCTGCCCGGGGCGGCGCAACCCGTTCCGGTGACACCCCGTTTGCCGATATCATCGCTCCCTGTATCCGCAATCGAGCGGCGCCTGCCAGGCGGCGGGCGCCGCGCGGCTTTTTCGGGGGAATTCATGACGGTGATCGTGGTGGCGAATCCGAAGGGCGGCGTGGGGAAGAGCACGCTGTCCACCAATCTTGCCGGCTATTTCGCGGCGCAGGGCGCGTGGGTCGCGCTCGCCGACCTGGACCGGCAGCAGTCCGCGCATGCGTGGCTCGACCTGCGGCCGGCCGGATTGCCGCCGATCGAGGCATGGGAACTCGACCCGGACGCGCCGACGAAGCCGCCGCGCGGCCTCGAATATGCGGTGATCGATACGCCGGCCGGCCTGCACGGCAACCGGCTCAACGTCGCGCTGCAACTGGCCGACAAGGTGATCGTGCCGCTGCAGCCGTCGATGTTCGATATCCTGGCCACGCAGCAGTTTCTGGAGCGCCTCGCCGGCGAGAAGGCCGTGCGCAAGGGCAGCGTCGAGGTCGGGATCGTCGGGATGCGGGTCGATGCGCGCACGCGCTCGTCCGACCAGCTTCATCGCTTCGTCGAAGGGCTCGGCCTGCCGGTGCTCGGCTACGTGCGCGACACGCAGAACTACGTGCAGATCGCCGCGCACGGCCTGACGCTGTGGGACGTCGCGAAGAGCCGCGTCGAGAAGGATCTCGAACAGTGGCGGCCGATCGTCGAATGGGCCGAACGCCGGGCGCCGAAGGCAGAGAAGCCGGAGAAGGCCGCCAAGGCGTCCTGATCGCGCGGCCGCCGGGGCGGCGCACGATGAAATGAGAAAGGGCCGGATGCCGTCGAGTACGGCATCCGGCCCTTTGGTCACAAGCGGCACCGCCGCGCCCGCGCGCCACGGCACGCGGGCAGGTGGTCAGCTCAGGTCCAGTTCTGCGTCGGCACGTGATCGCGGTGGCCCTTGATCTTGTTGCCGTCGTCCATGAACACGAGCTTCGGCTTCCAGCCGGCCTGCAGCTCGGCTTCGTCGACCATCGCGAAGGCCGCGATGATCACGAGGTCGCCGAGTTGCGCGCGACGCGCGGCCGAGCCGTTCAGCGAGATCATCCCGCTGCCGCGCTCACCCTTGATCGCGTACGTCGAGAAGCGCTCGCCGTTGTTGATGTTCCAGATGTCGATCCGTTCGTTCTCGATGATGCCCGATGCGTCGAGCAGGTCTTCATCGATCGCGCACGAGCCTTCGTAGTGCAGCTCGCAGTGCGTGACGGCCGCACGGTGGATCTTCGATTTGAGCATGTGGCGCTGCATGGTGTCTCCGTGATGCGTGAGAGGCGCGGGCGGGGCGGCCCGTCAGATTTCCAGGTTGTCGATGAGGCGCGTCGCGCCGAGCTTCGCGGCGGCGACGACGACGAGCGGTTCGCCGGCCTCGAGCTGGGCCGCGTCCGGCGCGATCAGGTTCGCGCGGCGGCGGATCGAGATGTAGTCGGGCGCCCAGCCGCGGCCGGCCAGATGCGTGCGGGCCAGGTCCTCGAGCTTGCCGAGGTCGCGCTCGCCGCCGAGCACGCTTTCGCGGATGCGCTGCAGCGTCTTCGCGAGTTCGGGCGCTTCGCTGCGCTCGTCGGCCGACAGGTAGCGATTGCGCGACGACAGCGCGAGGCCGTCCTCGTCGCGCACGGTTTCGGCGGCGATGATGTCGACCGGCAGCGCGAGCTGCTGGCACATGCGGCGCACGATCATCAACTGCTGGTAGTCCTTCTTGCCGAACACGGCGACGCGCGGCTGCACGCAGGCCATCAGCTTCGCCACGACCGTGCACACGCCGGTGAAGAAGCCGGGCCGGAATTCCCCTTCGAGGATCCCGCCGAGATCGTCCGGCGGCAGCACGCGATATTCCTGCGGTTCCGGGTACATGTCGCGCTCGGTCGGCGCGAACAGCACGTAGACGTTTTCCTTCTGCAGCTTCTCGATATCGTCCTGCAGCGTGCGCGGATACTTGTCGAAATCCTCGTTCGGGCCGAATTGCAGCCGGTTGACGAAGATGCTCGCCACGACCGGGTCGCCGTGCTGGCGCGCGAGGCGCATCAGCGACAGGTGCCCTTCGTGCAGGTTGCCCATCGTCGGCACGAACGCCGTGCGGTTCTGGCCGCGCAGCTGGTCGCGCAGTTCATGGATCGAGCTGATGACTTTCATGATCGGGTAGCGGGTTCCTCGCGCTGGCGCGCGTTGGCGCCGCAGCAGCGGCGTCGGGGTCGAAGCGGAGAACGCCGGCGCGCGGGCGGCGCATCGGGCGTCGGCGGATTGTAGAGGATTTGGCCGCCAAACGCATCGAAAAAAGAACGATCGTTCACTTTTTAATCGGGCGTGCCGGCAACCGCTCGCGCGGCCGAGCCGGACTGCGGCGTAGCAGCGAGCGTGCGGGGATGAACCGGGAGAACGGGAGAGGCGGGCGCGGGGGTTACGCGGGCAGGTACGCGAGACGCACGTAGATCGGCGCGAACGGCTCGGCCTGCGTGATTTCGAGGAGCGATTCGCGCGCGAGTTCGAGCATCGCGATGAAATTCACGACGACGACCGGTACGCCGCGCGACGTGTCGAACAGCTCGGCGAACTCCATGAAGCGTGCGTTCTGCAGGCGGCGCAGGATCAGGCTCATGTGCTCGCGCACCGACAGCTCCTCGCGCGAGATCTTGTGGTGCTGGACGAGCTTCGCGCGCTTGAGCACGTCGGCCCACGCGGCGCGCAGGTCGTCCGAATTCACGTCGGGGAAGCGCGGCGTGACGCTCTGCTCGATGTAGACCTCGGCGCGCAGGAAGTCGCGGCCGAGCTGCGGCAACTGGTCGAGCCGCTGCGCGGCGAGCTTCATCTGCTCGTATTCGAGCAGGCGGCGCACGAGTTCGGCGCGCGGATCCTCGGCTTCCTCGCCGGTGTCGGCCTTCTTGACCGGCAGCAGCATCCGCGACTTGATCTCGATCAGCATCGCGGCCATCAGCAGGTACTCGGCCGCCAGCTCCAGGTTCGACGTGCGGATCTGATCGACGTAGCCCAGGTATTGCGCGGTGACCTGCGCCATCGGGATGTCGAGCACGTTGAAGTTCTGCTTGCGGATCAGGTAGAGCAGCAGGTCGAGCGGGCCTTCGAAGGTCTCGAGGAAGACCTCGAGCGCATCGGGCGGGATGTAGAGATCCTGCGGCAGCTTGAAGAGCGGCTCGCCGTACAGGCGAGCGAATGCCGCGACACCGTCGACCGTGTCGGGCGTCGAATCGGCGCCCGCGGGCGCGGCGATCGCGTCGTCCTGGCGGGCGGCGCTGGCCTCGTCGGCGGCGCTCACGTCGTCAGAAGTTCTGGTAGTAGACGTACGGCGTTTGCTTCACGCGCGATTCCTGCTGCTCGGCACGCTCTTCGAGGTCGATCGGCTGCTTGTCCCACAGCAGGGAGCGGCCCTTGCGCTGCTCGTCCTCGAGCGTCGGCTTCTGCTGCTTGAGCTGGTTCAGGAACTGCGTGACATCGGACTGGTACGGCATGGCTGGGTTTTCCGTTTCGGGCGGCGCACGATGCGCCGGATTCACGATGGCGGGATTTTACCGCATCGCGGGAACGGCCGGCGTCAATCGCGCGTCGAATCCGCTGGCCGGTACCAGTGGACTTCGTGCGACGGCCCTTGCGGTGCCTTGGCACTCTTTCACAATCGTTTGGCGGCGACGTCGGCGCCCTGTGGTCAAATACAGGGTTTTCCACGAAACCGTAACACTCCGAGACGGCGAGGTCATATTTGGCGGGGCAGTCGAACCAGCAAGCACATACGGCACATGACGCGTTCCCGCGCGGGGAGCGCAATCGCGCCGGCGTCGCGGCCCGCGCCGCGCGGGCGGCCCTCGCGGGTTGCCTGGCCGCGTGCTTCGCGCTGCCGGCCCACGCGAAGTACGACGTCGACATCGACGCGCCGCGTTCGATCCGCAAGCTCCTGAAGACGCATCTCGATATCGCGCGCTTCGCGAAGCGCGACGACATCAGCGACGACCAGTTCGACTTCCTCGTGACCGCCACGCCGCAGCAGGTGCGCGACCTCACCGCGACGGCCGGCTATTTCTCGCCGGTCGTGCGCACCGACGTGCGCACGCGCGACGGCAAGCGCGACGTGCGCATCGCGGTCGATCCCGGCAAGCAGACGATCGTGTCGAGCGTCGACCTGACGTTCAAGGGGCCCATCGACACCGAGGATCCGAAGCAGGAAGCCGCGACCCGTTTCGCGTTCTCGCTGAAGCCGGGCGATCCGTTCACGCAGTCCGACTGGGACGGCGCGAAGGGCGCGGCGCTCAGGCAACTGCAGTCGCGCCGCTATCTCGGCGGGAAGATCGCGTCGTCCGAAGCGCGCATCGACCCGCGCACGCAGCGCGCGATGCTCGCGGTCACGTTCGACAGCGGCCCGACGTTCACGATCGGCAAGGTCGACGTCGACGGCGTGCGGCGCTATCCGGAAAGGATCGTCACGAACGTCAACCCGCTGTCGGAAGGCGAGATCTACGACGTGCAGCGGATCACCGAACTGCAGCGTCAGTTGCAGAACACGCCGTATTACGCGAGCGTCGCGATCGACGTCGGCGACGATACGGCGAAGCCCGAGCGCACGCCCGTGCATGTGAAGGTCAGCGAGTTTCCGTACAACAACATCCGCGGCGGCGTCGGCTTTGCCACCGATACCGGGCCGCACGTGCAGGGCTCCTATACGTATCTCGACACGTTCGGCGCCGCGTGGCCGCTGACCGTGTCGGGCCGGCTCGACCAGATCCAGCAATACGGGCAGGTCCAGCTGTCGATGCCGCCGGGCGAGAAGGGCTGGACCAACAGCGTGCTCGCGTCGTACACGAACACCAACGTGTCGGACACGCGCATCTACAGCGCGCGGGTCGGCGCGCAGCGCACGCGCACCGGCCAGTTCATCGACTATTCGTATTCACTGATGTTCTACCAGGACCGGCTCGACCAGAACGGCGCGGGGCCGACCACGAGCCGCGCGCTCGTGCCGCAATGGGCGTGGACGCGCCGCAACGTCGACGATCCGCTGTTTCCGCGCTCGGGCAACCTGATCCACGCGGAGGCCGGCTTCGCGGTCAAGGGCGTGCTGACCGACCAGTCCTTCATTCGCGGCTACGCGCGCGGCCAGCAGTACCTGCCGATCGGCAAGCGCGACCTGTTCGTGTTCCGCGCGGAACTCGGCGGCGTGTTCACGAGCGGCAGCTCGACCGGTGTGCCGGCGTCGCTGCTGTTCCGCGCGGGCGGTTCGAACTCGGTGCGCGGCTACGGCTACCAGAGCATCGGTAACAGCGTCGACGGTTCCGTGCTGCCGACCAAGTACCTGATGACGGGCACGGCCGAATACCAGCACTGGTTCAACCGCGACTGGGGCGCGGCGACGTTCTTCGACATCGGCACCGCCACCGATGCGTGGGGCGAGCGCGTGTTCTATCCGGGTGTCGGCATCGGCGCGCGCTGGCGCAGCCCCGTCGGCCCGATCAACGTCGACGTCGCGTACGGGTTGCGCAACCATAGCGTGCGCCCGTACCTGACGCTCGGCATCGCTTTCTGACCGTACCGCTTCACCGACGACGAACCGCATGACGAAGGACCCGAACGACACGCCGCCGCCTCACGATCCGGACTCGCCCGACGGCGCGCCCGACACGCCGCCGCGCGCGCCGCGCCGCGGCCGGGCGGTGCGCGTCGTGGCATGGACGCTCGCGACGGTCGTGCTGCTCGTCGTGCTGGCGGTGGGGCTCGTGGTGGGCGCGATGACGACCGAACGCGGCACGCGGCTTGCGTGGCAATTGGCCGGTCACGTGCTCGGCACGCGGCTCGCGGGCACGCTCGACGGTGGCTCGCTCGCGACCGGCGTGCGGTTGCGCGACTTCGCGTGGACCAGCCCCGACGGTTCGGGCACCGAGGTCCGCATCGACCGGCTCGACGGCCGCTGGGCCCTGACCCGCGCGCCGTGGCGGCTGTCCATCGCGTACCTTCGCGCCGGCACGATCGACGTGCGGATCGCGCCGGGGCCGTCGACGCCGAGTACGACGCCGCAGGACCTGAGCCTGCCGCTGCAGTTGCGGATCGACGACCTGCGCGTCGATCACCTCGCGATCCACGACGGCGGCTCGACGACGCAGCTCGACCATATCGCGCTGAACGGCCGCAGCGACGGCCGTCACCATGAACTCGTGCTCGACGGCATCGATACGCCGTACGGCGCGCTAACCGCGCGCGCAAAGCTCGACGGCGTGAAGCCGTTCGCGCTGACGGGTGACGCCACGTATGCCGGCAAGCTGTCCGACGAGCCGGTCGATGCGCGTGCGCGCGTGTCGGGCTCGCTCGAGGCGCTCGTCGCCGAAGTCGACGCAAGCGGGATGAAGCTGAACGGGCGCGCGCACGTCGAGGCCGCACCGTTCGGCGCGGTGCCGCTCACGCGCGCATCGCTCGCGTTCGATCACGTGAACCCGCAGGCGCTCGCGCCCGGCGCGCCGGCCGCCGATCTCGCGGTGCGCGCGGAACTCGCGCCGGTGACCGCGCCGGCCGGGGCGGAGCCCGCGAAGGGTTTCGCGGTGACGGGCCCGGTGTCGATCGTCAACGCGAAGCCCGGCACGCTCGGCGACCACCTGCTGCCGCTGATCGACGCGCACGCGAACGTGCATCTCGACGCGCACGCGCAGCGGATCGACGATCTCGCACTGAAGCTGATCCGCGACGGCAGCGTGACGGGCAACGGCACGCTGACGGGCGGCAAGGGCCGTTTCGACCTGAAGGTCGCGAATCTCGACCTGAACGCATTCGTCGCCGAGCTGCGGCCGATGCGCCTCGCCGGCCCGCTCGGCGTGACGCTCGCGGGCGATGTCACGACCGTCGACTTCAACCTGAACGACCCGAAGCTCGCGCTCGGCGCACGCGCGAAGGTCGCGTTGACGCCGCAGCAAACCGTGCTGACCGACGCGCGCGTGACGGCGGGCAAGGGCCGGGTCGACCTGACCGGTGTGTTCCGCCACGATGCGCATTCGAGCTACGACGCGAAGGCGACGCTGACCGCATTCGATCCGCTGCTGCTCGCCGCGATGAGCGCGCCGAAGGCAGGTGGCGGCAAGGCGCCCGCCAAGGCGGCGAAGGCGCCGGCCCAGCGCGGCGAGACGCGCGTGTCGGGCACGCTCACGGCGTCCGGCGCATTCGCGCCGCAGGTATCGACGAAGGCGACCTTCAAGCTCGGCGACAGCCTGTACGACGGCGTGCCGCTGACCGGCGCCGGCGTCGTGCAGCTGGCCGGCTCGCGCATCTTGCCGAGCAACGCAAACCTGTCGATCGCGGGCAACCACGTCGACCTGCGCGGCAGCTTCGGCGCGCCCGGCGACCGGCTGCGCTTCGTCGTCGACGCGCCGCAGCTCGACCGGCTCGGCTTCGGCGTGGAAGGGCTCGTGCAGGCGCAGGGCGACCTGACCGGCAGCTTCGCGCATCCGAACGTGACGGCCACCTACAAGGCCGAGCACGTCGTCGTCGGCTCGAACCGGATCGGTGCCGCACAGGGCCGGGCGGACATCCGCGACGGCGCGCACGGCGCGCTCGTGTTCACGGCCGACGCGTCCGACCTCGCGCTCGGCTCGCTGAAGCTGAAATCGCTGCGCGCGAACCTCGACGGCACGCGCGCGAAGCACACGCTCGACGCATCGGCGCTCGGGATTGCCGATGGTCGCGTGATCGACGTGACGCTCGCGGCGAATGGCGGCGTGGTCGAGAACCGCGACGGGATGCGCTGGGACGGCACCGTCACGCGTCTTGCGAACCGCGGCACGCCGGCCATCGCGCTGCAGTCGCCGCTGACCGTGTCGGCCGGCGCCGGCCGCGTGACGCTCGGCGCAACGCGGCTCACGCTCGAAGGCGCGGCGATCGACCTGAAGTCGTTCGTGTTCGATCACGGCCAGATGCGCTCGGCGGGCTCGGTGACCGGTGCGTCGGTCGCGCGTTTCCTCGAGGTCCGCCAGGCGCTGACGGGCCAGCGGCCGCCGGTGCGCACCGACGTCGTGCTCGATGCCGACTGGGATTTCTCGCTCGGCGCGAACGCGACGGGCTACGTGCAGGTGAAGCGCCGCGGCGGCGACGTGACGATCGAGAGCGGGCGCGG
Source organism: Burkholderia sp. AU33803 (assembly GCF_002223095.1). Classification (NCBI taxonomy): domain Bacteria; kingdom Pseudomonadati; phylum Pseudomonadota; class Betaproteobacteria; order Burkholderiales; family Burkholderiaceae; genus Burkholderia; species Burkholderia sp. AU33803. The sequence goes on along the minus strand of NZ_NKFJ01000005.1, from coordinate 244,423 downwards.
CATCGCCTCGCTGGGGCTGACCGACCTGTCCGCGCGCGCGAGCTTCACGCCCGGCAACCGGCTCAACGTGACGGCGCTCGCGAAGGCGAACCGGATCGGCACGCTCGACGCGAACGTCACCGTGCCGTTCGCGCTGCACGACGGCATGTTCGGCGTGGTCAACGACGGCCCGCTGTCGGGCCGCATCGACGCCGACATCCCGGCGCTGAAGACGACCGGCAACCTGTTCGGGCCGAGCTACCTGCTCGGCGGCCGCGCGGCGCTGAAGCTGACCGTCGCGGGCACGCCGGCGAAGCCGAACCTGTCGGGGACGCTGACGGGTGACGACCTGTCCGCGACGCTCATCGACCAGGGCGTGCAGCTGAAGGACGGCATCGTGCGCGTGAAGCTGTCGGAAAACCTCGTCGAATTCCAGCAGGTCGAATTCCACGGCGGCGACGGTACGCTGCGCATGCTCGGCCGCGTGCGCCTCGACGGCGAGGCGCCCGACCTGACCGCGAGCATCGTCGCGGACAAGCTCGAGCTGTTCGCGGCGCCGGACCGCAAGCTGTCGCTGTCGGGCAAGGCGACGGTCGCGAACGACGGGCCGCGCGGCGCGCTGTCGATCGACGGCAAGTTCGTCGTCGACCGCGCATTGTTCGACCTGCCCGAGGAATCGGCGCCGCACCTGTCGGACGATGTGGTGATCATGCAGCCGGGCGGCACGGTGCGCGGCGAGACGCCGACCGGTTCCGCGGTCGCGAAGCCGAAGCCGGTCGAGGACAAGCCGGCGCCGTCGCTCGCGCCGCGCGCGAATGTCGACATCGGCCTCGGCAACAACTTCCGCTTCAAGGGCCATGGCGCGGATCTCGGATTGCGCGGCACGATCACCGTGATGAGCGCGCCGGGCGTGCCGCTGCGCGCGGTCGGCAACGTGCGCGTGACCGAAGGATCGACGTACACGTCGTTCGGCCGCAAGCTCGCGATCGAGAATGGCTTCTTCACGTTCAACGGCCCCGTGTCGAACCCGGGCGTCAACATCCTCGCGATGCGGCGCAACCAGGAAGTCGAGGCCGGCGTGCAGGTGACGGGCACGATCCAGTCGCTGACGGTCAAGCTCGTGTCGGAGCCGAACGTCACGGACAACGAAAAGCTGTCGTGGCTGCTGTTCGGGCACGGCACGGACCAGGGCAACAACGTCGGCCAGCAGGGTGCGATGACGGCGGCGCTCGGGCTGCTCGGCAGCGTGACCGGCAAGCGCGTCGCGCAGACCTTCGGTCTCGACGAGGTTTCGGTCGGCCGCAGTGAAGTCGGCCTGACCGATCCGCAGGTCGTGCTGGTGTCGAAGGCGATCAACGAGCGCTTCGTGCTCGGCTTCGAGCAAGGGCTGCAATCGGCGGCCAACGCGTTCAAGGCGACGATCAACCTGACGCGTTTCTGGTCGGTATCCGCGTACGGCGGCACGTTCCAGGGCGTCGACCTGAACTACACGCGGCGCTTTGATCGCTGGTTCAGCAGCGACGGCGGGCGCGGGCGGCGCGCCGAGCAGCCATGAAAAAAGCCCCGCACATCGTGCGGGGCTTCTTTTTTGCGCAAGCGGCAGCGCGTTCGGCTTACTTCACGCGCATGCCGGGCTTCGCGCCGCTGTGCGGCTCGAGGATGTAGAGGCCCGGCTCGGCCTTCTCGTCGGTGGCCGACGCGGCGAGCACCATCCCTTCGGACAGGCCGAACTTCATCTTGCGCGGCGCGAGGTTCGCGACCATCACGGTCAGCTTGCCGACGAGCTGCTCGGGCTGGTACGCGGACTTGATGCCCGAGAACACGTTGCGGGTCTTTTCCTCGCCGACGTCGAGCGTGAGCTGCAGCAGCTTGTCCGAGCCTTCGACGGCCTGGCACGCGACGATCTTCGCGATGCGCAGGTCGATCTTCGCGAAATCGTCGATCGAGATCGGTGCGTCGTCCGCGCCGTTCACGACAGCCTGCTTCGCGTTCGCCTTCGCGTTGTTCTTCGCATCCTTCGCGTTCGCGCTCGCGGCAGCCGCGCCGGTGGCTTCGGCCTGCAGCGAGTCGCGGTTCGCGGCGAGCAGCGCTTCGATCTGCTTCGGATCGACGCGCGTCATCAGGTGCTGGTACGCCTTGATCGGCTGCTCCGACGACAGCGGCTTTGCGGCATCGGCCCAGGCGAGCGGCGCGATCCCGAAGAACGACTCGACGGCTTCGGCCACGCGCGGCATCACCGGCTTCAGCGCGAGCGACAGCAGGCGGAACGACTCGAGGCTCACGCTGCAGGTTTCGTGCAGCGCGACCGCGTTGGCCGGATCCTTCGCGAGATCCCACGGCTTCGCGCCGTCGACGTACGCGTTCACTTCGTCCGCGAGCTCCATCGTGTGGCGCAGCGCGCGGCCGTATTCACGTGCTTCGTAGTGCGCGGCGATCTGCGGGATCGCCTCGCGCAGCTTCGCGACGAGCGGATGGTTCATCGCGCTGTCCTGCACGCGGCCGTCGAAGCGCTTGATCAGGAAGCCTGCCGCGCGGCTCGCGATGTTCACGTACTTGCCGACGAGGTCGCTGTTCACGCGCGCTTGGAAGTCGTCGAGGTTCAGGTCGATGTCTTCCATCGTCGCGTTCAGCTTCGCGGCGAAGTAGTAGCGCAGCCATTCGGGGTTCAGGCCCGTGTCGATGTAGCTCTGCGCGGTGATGAACGTGCCGCGCGACTTCGACATCTTCGCGCCGTCGACCGTCAGGAACCCGTGCGCGAACACGTTGGTCGGCGTGCGGTGGCCCGAGAACTCGAGCATCGCGGGCCAGAACAGCGTGTGGAAGTACAGGATGTCCTTGCCGATGAAGTGGTACTGCTCGGTGGTCGAGCCCGGGCGGACCCACGCATCGAAGTCGATGCCGTTGCGCTCGCACAGGTTCTTGAAGCTCGCGTAGTAGCCGACCGGCGCGTCGAGCCACACGTAGAAATACTTGCCGGGCGCGCCCGGGATTTCGAAGCCGAAGTACGGTGCGTCGCGCGAGATGTCCCAGTCGGCGAGCTTTGCCTCGCCGGCGTCGCCGAGCCATTCGCGCATCTTGTTGGTCGCCTCGGGCTGCGCGAGGCCGCTCACCCATTCGCGCAGGAACGTTTCGCAGCGCGGATCGGACAGGCGGAAGAAGTAGTGCTTCGAGGTCTTGCGCACCGGCGTCGCGCCCGACACGACCGAATACGGGTTCAGCAGTTCGGTCGGCAGGTAGGTCGAGCCGCACACTTCGCAGTTGTCGCCGTACTGGTCCTTCGCGTGGCATTTCGGGCACTCGCCCTTGATGAAGCGATCCGGCAGGAACATTTCCTTGACGGGGTCGTACGCCTGCTCGATCTCGCGCTCGGCGATGAAGCCGGCGTCCTGCAGCGCGACGTAGATCTTCTCGCTCAGCACGCGGTTCTCGTCCGAATCGGTCGAGTAGAAGTTGTCGAACGACACGCCGAAGCTGTCGAAGTCGCGCTTGTGTTCGGTCCACACGCGATCGATCAACTGCTTCGGGGTCAGGCCTTCCTTCTCCGCGCGCAGCATGATCGGCGTGCCGTGCGTGTCGTCGGCGCCGATGTAGTAGACCTCATGGCCATGCATTCGCAGCGTCCGCACCCAGATGTCGGTCTGGATGTACTCGACCAGGTGGCCGATGTGGATCTGCCCGTTGGCATAGGGCAGTGCGGACGTAACGAGGATCTGGCGGCCACCTTGCGGCGCCGCAGCCTGCACGGAAGTGAGGTCGGATGCGGACATAGGGTCTGTAGAGGAACAGCGGAAAAACGACGGGAAACTGCGATTCTAGCAGGGGTGCGCAACGGCGACGCGGGCGGGCGCCCCAGGACCGGGCGCCGAAACGGGCGGGGCCGCGCATGCGGCGTGCCCGACGGTGCGGTGCTGCGATGCAGCACGAATTCTGCGGGCAAAAAAAAACCGGGGCGGATACGGCCCCGGAGCAACAACGACAAGAGGAGAATGGTGACGCGCCGGCAACACCAGCCGCGTACCGTAAATACTGACCACGGCCTGCGACAGAAGTTCGAAAATTTTTTCGATTTGTTACCGGCGCCGCCGGAAGCCTTGTCCGGCGGGGCCGCGCGGGCGGCGGGCCCGCGCTTTCTCCTCGTCGCGCGCTTACTGCGCCTGCGCTGCGCGCAGGTAGATTTCGACGCGGCGGTTCTGTGCGCGGCCGGCTTCGGTCGCGTTGTCCGCGATCGGGTTCGATGCGCCCATGCCCTGCGCCGACAGGCGGCCGGCGTTCACGCCGCGCTGCGCCAGTGCGTTCACGACGCTTTGCGCGCGGTTCTGCGACAGCGTCTGGTTCAGCTGGGCCGAGCCCGTGCTGTCCGTGTAGCCGACGATCGATGCCGTCACTTGCGGGTTCTGGTTCAGCGTCGTCGCCAGGTCGTTCAGCAGCGGCGTGAAGGCCGGCGTGATCGCGTACTGGTTCGTCGCGAACGTCACCGAGCTCGGCACGTTCAGCTTCAGCGAGCCGTCCGGCTGCTCGGTCACTTGCGTACCCGTTTGCGCCGCCGACGGCGCGAGCTTGTTCTTGATCGCCTGCCAGTTGTAACCCGTCACGCCGCCGACCAGTGCGCCGACGCCTGCGCCGATCGCCGCGCCCTTGCCGCCGCCCGCCAGTGCGCCGATGCCTGCGCCCAGCGCCGCACCCGTGCCGGTACCGACGGCCGTATTGTTGCCTTGCTGCGTGGCGCAGCCTGCCAGCAGGGCGCCGGCCAATGCGAAGACGGACAAGCGGGTCGCGATTTTCATGTTCATCTTGGATTCCTCTCTTGGTTGAACGAGTCGACAACGACGACAACAACAGTTACGGCTCCCTGCGCGGGCCGCCCGAAAAAGGAGGGCAGCCCGTGCCCGCGGCAGCCGCCGAGGTGGCTGCATGCCCTGTCCGTCAGCGTGGCTGTTGGGACAGTGCGACGCGTCAGCCTCTACAATATAGGCGGTAAGTGGCCGATTTGGCCCCATAGCATGCCGCACGCGAAGAGTGCGCCGGGTCGCGCGTTCGCGCAATGGCGTGCAACAGATTCTTTCACTTTTCCCGATTTTCGCGCCGTAATTTGATATTTTTTGACGTTTGCGCGCGAGAAAAACGTTTTCACGGAGTTTCGATGAGCATTGACCGGGCACAAGTCGACGCCGCTTTGGCGGTTGTCGTCGACCCCAATACCGGCCGTCCGTATGCGGCGAACAAGGGCGTGCGCAACGTCGCGATCGACGGCGACGTCGTGGCGCTCGACGTGGTGCTCGGTTATCCCGGGCGCAGCCAGCACGACGACGTGCGCGCCCGCATCACCGCGGCGCTCCAGGCCGTGGCCGGCGTGCGCGACGCGCGCGTCGCGGTCTCGCAGGAGATCGTCGCGCACACGGTGCAGCGTGGCGTGAAACTGCTGCCGAACGTGAAGAACATCGTCGCGGTCGCGTCGGGCAAGGGCGGTGTCGGCAAGAGCACGACGGCCGTCAACCTCGCGCTCGCGCTTGCCGCGGAAGGCGCGTCGGTCGGTATCCTCGACGCCGACATCTACGGTCCGTCGCTGCCGACGATGCTGGGCATCCATGGCCAACGCCCCGAGTCGCCCGACAACCAGTCGATGAACCCGCTCGTCGGCCACGGGCTGCAGGCAAACTCGATCGGCTTCCTGATCGAGGAAGACAACCCGATGGTGTGGCGCGGCCCGATGGCGACTTCCGCGCTCGAGCAGCTGCTGCGCCAGACCAACTGGCGCGAGCTCGACTACCTGATCGTCGACATGCCGCCCGGCACGGGCGACATCCAGCTGACGCTCGCGCAGCGCGTGCCCGTCACGGGCGCGGTGATCGTCACGACGCCGCAGGACATCGCGCTGCTCGACGCGAAGAAGGGCCTGAAGATGTTCGAGAAGGTCGGGATTCCGATCCTCGGCATCGTCGAGAACATGAGCATCCACACCTGCTCGAACTGCGGCCACGAGGAGCACATCTTCGGCGCCGGCGGGGCCGAGCGGATGGCGAAGGAGTACGGCGTGAACGTGCTCGGCAGCCTGCCGCTCGACATCGCGATCCGTGAGCGCGCCGACAGCGGCACGCCGACGGTCGTGGCCGATGCCGACGGCGCGCTGGCGCGTCGCTATCGCGAAATCGCGCGCGGGGTGGCGCTGGCGATTGCCGAGCGATCGCGCGACATGACGTCGAAGTTCCCGTCGATCGTTGTTCAAAATACGTAAAACCCTTGCGGGGCGGGGCCTCACGCTGTTTACGGCGCCGCGAGGCGCGGTATCATGGCGACTTTTCCCGGGTCCCTTTACCCGCCCGGCGCGGCCGTCGTGTCAAACGGCCGTCAGCCGGCATGAGGATCGAATGAAACAACGACATCACGGCGTGTACGCCGGCCGCGTGCGGTGCGCGCTGCTGGCCGCCGCCGCGCTGGGCCTGCTGGCCGGCTGCACCTCCTTTTCCTCGTCGCACGAAAAACGGGCCGACGCACAGCTGCAGCCGACGGTCGGCTCGCAGGCGCGCGGCGCGGTGACGTTCGTCGAGCGTCCGGACGGCGTGCAGGTTACCTACAACCTGGCCGGGCTGCCGCCGAACAGCGATCACGCCCTACAGGTACACGAACGCGGCGACTGCAACGCGGGCGATGGCTCGAGCGCCGGCCAGGTGTTCGCGCCGGCGGCCGACCGGCTGCGCGCGGGTGCCCGCGTCGCCGGCGATCTCGGCAACATCCATGCGGACGCGAACGGCGTCGCGGCCGGCTTCATCGTCGCGCCCGATCTGGCCCTCGATGGCGTGCGCTCGGCGATGAACCGCGCGGCGCTGGTGCACCGCGACTCGAGCGATCCCGCGTTTCCGCAGCATGGCGCGGGGCCCGCGCTCGCCTGTGGCGTGATCCGTTGATGGCCGCCGCGTGCGCGGGCCGATGATCGCGTAAAATGTCGGCCTTTCCCTGGCCGCCGTCCGGAATGGCGGCCTTCGTTTCCCGTCACGCAGCGTTTCCAGGCGCCCCGATATGAGCATCAAGTCCGACAAATGGATTCGGCGCATGGCCGAAGAGCACAAGATGATCGAGCCGTTCGTGCCCGATCAGGTCCGCGCGTCCGAGGACGGCCGCCGGATCGTCAGCTACGGCACGTCGAGCTACGGCTACGACATCCGCTGCGCGGACGAATTCAAGATCTTCACGAACATCAACTCGACGATCGTCGATCCGAAGAACTTCGACGAGGGTTCGTTTGTCGATTTCAAGGGCGACGTGTGCATCATCCCGCCGAACTCGTTCGCGCTGGCCCGCACCGTCGAATATTTCCGCATCCCGCGCACCGTGCTGACGGTCTGCCTCGGCAAGTCGACCTATGCGCGCTGCGGGATCATCGTCAACGTGACGCCGTTCGAACCCGAGTGGGAAGGCTACGTCACGCTGGAATTCTCGAACACCACGCCGCTGCCCGCGAAGATCTACGCGAACGAAGGCGTCGCCCAGGTGCTCTTCTTCGAGAGCGACGAAGTGTGCGACGTGTCGTACGCGGATCGCGGCGGCAAGTATCAGGGGCAGCGTGGTGTCACGCTGCCGAAAACCTGATCTGGTTGCATAACGTCTCACCAGTTTCCGGGTGACCGCTGCGCGTGACGCGCCGCGGTCGTTCTTTTTGGAGAATCGCCCATGAAGTTTCGTTTCCCCGTCGTCATCATCGACGAAGATTTCCGCTCCGAGAACATCTCGGGCTCCGGCATCCGGGCGTTGGCCGAAGCGATCGAGAAGGAGGGCGTCGAAGTCCTCGGCCTCACGAGCTACGGTGATCTGACGTCGTTCGCGCAGCAGTCGAGCCGCGCGTCGTGCTTCATCCTGTCGATCGACGACGACGAACTCATGCTCGGCGAGACCGGCCAGGACGGCGAGCTGCCCGAACTCGCGACCGCGATCATCGAGCTGCGCGCGTTCGTCACCGAAGTGCGCCGCCGCAACGCGGACATCCCGATCTTCCTGTACGGCGAGACGCGCACGTCGCGCCACCTGCCGAACGACATCCTGCGCGAGCTGCACGGCTTCATCCACATGTTCGAGGACACGCCGGAGTTCGTCGCACGCCACATCATCCGCGAGGCGAAGGTCTATCTCGACTCGCTCGCGCCGCCGTTCTTCAAGGAACTCGTCAAGTACGCGGACGAAGGCTCGTACTCGTGGCACTGCCCGGGCCACTCGGGCGGCGTCGCATTCCTGAAGAACCCGCTCGGCCAGATGTTCCACCAGTTCTTCGGCGAGAACATGCTGCGCGCGGACGTCTGCAACGCCGTGGACGAACTCGGCCAGCTGCTCGACCACACGGGCCCCGTCGCGGCGTCCGAGCGCAACGCGGCGCGCATCTTCAGCGCGGACCACCTGTTCTTCGTGACCAACGGCACGTCGACGTCGAACAAGATCGTCTGGCACGCGACGGTCGCCCCGGGCGACATCGTGCTGGTCGACCGCAACTGCCACAAGTCGATCCTGCACGCGATCACGATGACGGGCGCGATTCCCGTGTTCCTCACGCCGACGCGCAACCATTTCGGCATCATCGGGCCGATCCCGCGCGACGAATTCAAGCCGGAGAACATCCGCAAGAAGATCGAGGCGAACCCGTTCGCGCGCGAAGCGATGCGCGAGAACCCGGACATGAAGCCGCGCATCCTGACGATCACGCAGAGCACGTACGACGGCGTCGTCTACAACGTCGAGATGATCAAGGACCTGCTCGGCGACCTGCTCGACACGCTGCACTTCGACGAAGCGTGGCTGCCGCACGCAACCTTCCACGATTTCTACCGCGACATGCACGCGATCGGCGACGGCCGTCCGCGCACCGGCGCCCTCGTGTTCGCGACGCACTCGACGCACAAGCTGCTCGCGGGCATCTCGCAGGCCTCGCAGATCGTCGTGCAGGATTCGGAGAACCGCACGTTCGACAAGCACCGCTTCAACGAGGCGTACCTGATGCACACGTCGACGAGCCCGCAGTACGCGATCATCGCGTCGTGCGACGTCGCGGCCGCGATGATGGAGCCGCCGGGCGGCACCGCGCTCGTCGAGGAATCGATCGCCGAGGCGATCGACTTCCGCCGTGCGATGCGCAAGGTCGACGCCGAATACGGCGACGACTGGTTCTTCAGCGTGTGGGGCCCGGACAACCTGTCGGAAGAAGGCATCGGTTCGCGCGAGGACTGGATGCTGAAGCCGAACGACCACTGGCACGGCTTCGGCCCGCTGGCGGAAGGCTTCAACATGCTCGACCCGATCAAGGCGACGATCATCACGCCGGGGCTCGACGTCGACGGCGAGTTCGGCGAGACCGGCATTCCGGCCGCGATCGTCACGAAGTACCTGGCCGAGCACGGGATCATCGTCGAGAAGACCGGCCTGTACTCGTTCTTCATCATGTTCACGATCGGCATCACGAAGGGCCGCTGGAACTCGATGGTGACCGAGCTGCAGCAGTTCAAGGACGACTACGACAACAACCAGCCGCTGTGGCGCGTGCTGCCGGAATTCGTCGCGCAGCATCCGCGCTACGAGCGTGTCGGCCTGCGCGACCTGTGCACGCAGATCCACGACGTGTACCGCGCGAACGACATCGCCCGCCTGACGACGGAGATGTACCTGTCGGACATGGAACCGGCGATGAAGCCGTCGGACGCGTTCGCGAAGCTCGCGCACCGCAAGATCGACCGCGTGCCGCTCGACGAGCTCGAAGGCCGCGTGACGAGCATCCTGCTCACGCCGTACCCGCCGGGCATTCCGCTGCTGATCCCGGGCGAGCGCTTCAACAAGACGATCGTGAACTACCTGCGGTTCGCGCGCGACTTCAACGAACGCTTCCCGGGCTTCCACACCGACATCCACGGCCTCGTCGCGGAAGAGGTGAACGGCCGCGTCGAGTACTTCGTCGACTGCGTGCGCGACTGATGGCGGCGCACGGACGAATCCGGGCGATGCGTGCGGCGCTGGCCGCGCTCGTCGTCTGGGCGGCAGGGTCGGCAGGGCTGGCGGGCGTCGGGGTCGTGCACGCGGAAGTCGCGGCGGCCGACCCGATCGACGTCGCGATGCGGCAGTGTCTCGCGCGGCGCGACCGGTCTTCGCCGGCCGGCCAGATCCAGTGCATGGGCGAAGCGCAGCAGCAGTGGCAGGCCGTGATGGACGGCGCGTACCAGCGCCTGTTGAAGGATGCGCCGGCCGATGCGAAGCGCGGCTGGCAGGACAGCCAGCGCCATTGGCTCACGTGGCGCAAGGACGAAGTGCTTCTGCTGAAGGCCGTGTACGACACCACGCGCGGGACGTCGTACGCGATGTCGAGTGCCGACCTGCAACTGCAGCCGGTGCGCGATCGCGCGCTGGCGCTGCGCGCAGCGGCCGATCGTTATGCACCGCCGCCCGCCGCCGTGCCGGTCGCGGCTACGAGCGCTGCGCAGGGTAGCGCGGGTGATGCGCCGAGCGCGGCCAAGCCGAACGCCAAACCGAACGCCAAGCCGGCGAACGCGCCGCGCGATCCGGCCGTGCGCCGCGTGCGGCCGTGCGAACAGGACGCCGCGTGCGAGCATGCGCTGTTCGACCTGAACCGCTATTACCAGAAGCTGCGCCGCAAGATGCCCGCGCATTCGGCCGCGACGCTCGTCCGCGCGCAGCGCGCGTGGGTCGGGTTCCGCGATGCGACGGCACCGCTCGTCGGCGAGGACGGCCGCGTCGACCTGATCGGCGCGCGCATCGCGACGATGAAGCGGCTGTCGGAGACGGCCGGCAACAAGTAAGTGCAATGGCGACGCCGGTGATTCGGCGAGACAGCCAAAAGCAAAACGGGCACCCGAAAAGGTGCCCGTTTTTCATTTGGCGGCCGTGAGTCAGGCGGGCCGTTGCGTCTCGAGCCCGCCGAACCACGACGGCACGAGCGCGACCGCATCGTCGAGCGACGCGAGCACGTGCAGGCTCAGCGCGACGATTTCGGGCGTCGGCGCCTTCAGGTCGGGCACGGTGATGACCGATGCACCCGCGCCGGCGGCCGATTGCGCGCCGAAGTCGCTGTCCTCGAACGCGACGCAGGCGTGGGCAGGCACGCCGAGGCGTTCGGCCGCGAGCCGGTAGACGGCCGGATCCGGCTTGCCGCGCGCGACTTCGTCGCCGCCCGCGATCGCGCGGAAGAACGGCAGCACGCCGACCGCGTCGAGTCGCGAGCGGATGACCTCGCACGCGGACGACGACGCGACCGCGCACGGAATGCCGGCTTGCGCGAGCGCGTCGAGCAGCGCGAACGCGCCGGGCTTCAGCGGAAACTTCGGATGCGGTTCGGGCGCCGCGAGCTGTTCGCGCACGCGGATGCGCACCGCGTCGAACGTATCGGGGTTACCGATCAGCCGTGCCAGGATGACCTGGCCTTCGGCGAACGAGCGGCCGACGATCTGCAGGTAGTCGGTTGTGGTCAGCGTGACGCCGTGCGCATTCGACACGTCGATCCACGTATTCATGATGGTCCGCTCGGAATCGACGAGCAGGCCGTCCATGTCGAAGAGCGCGGCGGAAAAGGTCATCGGCGGCATTCGGGAAGCAGGGAAGGCGATGGGCGGCGCGACGGCCGCCCGAATGAAAAACGGACGCCGAGGGCGTCCGTCCGGAACAGCACGCTTACTGGCCGAGCGCGGCGCGCGCGGCCTTGACCGCCGCACGCACCTGGTCGGGCGCGGTGCCGCCGGGGTGGTTGCGGCTCGCGACCGAGCCCTCGAGCGTCAGGTAGCCGAATACGTCTTCGCCGATCAGGTGCGCGACGTTCGGCAGCTCCTGCTTCATCTCGTCGAGCGTCAGGTCGGCCAGGTCGATCCCGCGGTCGTCGCAGATCTTCACGGCATGCGCGACGGCTTCGTGCGCATCGCGGAACGGCAGGCCGCGCTTGACCAGGTAGTCGGCGAGGTCGGTGGCGGTCGAGAAGCCTTGCAGCGCGGCCGCGCGCATCGCGTCCGGCTTCACGGTGATGCCGGCCACCATCTCGGCGAAGATCCGCAGCGTGTCGGCGACGGTGTCGACCGTGTCGAACAGCGGTTCCTTGTCTTCCTGGTTGTCCTTGTTGTACGCGAGCGGCTGGCCCTTCATCAGCGTCAGCAGCGCCATCAGGTGGCCGTTCACGCGGCCCGTCTTGCCGCGGGCGAGCTCGGGCACGTCGGGGTTCTTCTTCTGCGGCATGATCGAGCTGCCGGTGCAGAAGCGGTCGGCGATGTCGATGAAGCCGACGCGCGGGCTCATCCACAGCACGAGTTCCTCGGAGAAGCGCGACACGTGCGTCATCACGAGCGCGGAAGCCGCCGTGAATTCGATCGCGAAGTCGCGATCCGACACCGCGTCGAGCGAGTTCGCGCAGATGCCGTCGAAGCCGAGCGTCTTCGCCACCGCGTGACGATCGATCGGGTAGCTCGTACCGGCGAGCGCGGCCGCGCCGAGCGGCAGGCGGTTCACGCGGGTGCGGCAGTCGCGCATGCGCTCCGCGTCGCGCGAGAACATCTCGACGTATGCGAGCAGGTGGTGGCCGAACGTGACGGGCTGGGCAACCTGCAGGTGCGTGAAGCCCGGCATGATCGTGTCGGCGTTCTGTTCCGCGAGGTCGAGCAACGCGCCACGCAGGTCGTTCAGCAGGCCGCCGATGCGGTCGATCTCGCCGCGCAGCCACAGGCGGATGTCGGTCGCGACCTGGTCGTTACGCGAGCGGCCCGTGTGCAGGCGCTTGCCGGCGTCGCCGATCAGCGCGGTCAGGCGCGCCTCGATGTTCAGGTGGACGTCTTCCAGGTCGAGCTGCCATTCGAATTCGCCGCGCTCGATTTCGCCCTTGATCTGTGCCATCCCGCGTTCGATCGCGGCCAGGTCGTCGGCGCTGATGATCTTCTGCGCGGCGAGCATGTTCGCGTGCGCGAGCGAGCCGGCGATGTCGACGAGCGCGAGGCGCTTGTCGAAAAATACCGACGACGTGTAGCGCTTGACCAGCTCGGACATCGGTTCCGAGAAGCGGGCCGACCAGGCCTCGCCCTTTTTGTGCAGTTGGGACGTCATGGCGATTCTTCGAAGGGAGATTGAGCGGCGTGCGCCGCCGAGGAATCCCGCGATTCTAACATTCGCGGGCCTGCCCGCCGCGGCGCGCGGCCGTTCGCGGCGGCCTGCCGACCGTGCCCGGCGCGGGCCGGCCCGTTCAGTCGCGCACCAGCACGACCAGCTTCAGGTCCTCGCGGTGCGCGGGCTTCAGCGTGATCTGCTGGTACACGAGGCGGCCGTCGGCCGGATGGTCGAATTCGCGCAGGCCGCCTTCGCGTTCGAACACGTCCTGCGATGCCCAGTACTGCGCGAACGCGTCGCTGCCGGCGGTCAACGCGTCGATCAGTGCGCGCGTCGGCGCATCGGTCAGGTGACGGATCGAATCGGCGCGGAATTCGGCCGCGAGCCGCCGCGCGCGGGTTTCCCAGTCGACGATCAGCGTGCGCGCGGCCGGCGACATGAACGTGAAGCGCAGCAGGTTGCGGTCGTGCTCGCCGTCGAGCCAGCCGGAAAAGAGCGCGGCGGCCGGCGCGTTCCATGCGAGGGCGTTCCATTGCCGGTCGAGCACGTACGCGGGCGTCGCGATGGCCGTGACGGTCGCGGCGAGCGTCGGCGGCAGGTCGCCGGCCGCGACGTCGGGCTCCGCCGGGTCGCGCTGCGCGGCCAGCTCGAACAGGTAGGCGCGCTCGGCTTTCGACAGTTGCAGCGCGACGGCGATCCGCGCGAGCGCGTCGGCGGACGCCGACACCGGGCGGCCCTGTTCGATCCACGTGTACCAGGTCGGGCTGACGCCGCACAGTTGCGCGACTTCCTCGCGCCGCAGCCCCGGCGTGCGGCGGCGCGGGCCGGGCGGCAGGCCGACGGCCTGCGGCGACAGCCGCTCGCGGTGGGCGCGGATGAATTCGCCGAGTGCGCGGGCGGGCGAGGCGTCGAGCGGCGGGACGGGAGCGGAGGACGGGTGGTTCATACGGAAACGGCGAAATGGAAACGGAGGCGCGGCAACGGTCAGACAGGTGTATCGAATACCAGAATAATTGCTTAACTTGTACTGGTACAAGCGCAGGCCTATTGTAGCGGCTCGCACGCTGGCAGGGCAGCGAGCGTCCCACAAAACGCGTTGCATGGGGCCGGAGCAGGTGCTGAGGCGCCTGTCGCACCGGCAACGGTACAAAGGAGCGAACGATGAAACACCACGACCAGGTCGCCGACGCATTCGGCACGACGGCCGCCGCCTATCTGACGAGCACGGTCCACGCGACGGGCGCCGATCTGCAGACGCTCGCCGATGCGGTGCGCGCCACGCCCGACGCCGCGGTGCTCGATCTCGGCTGCGGCGCCGGCCATGCCAGCTTCGCCGTCGCGCCGCACGTGCGCGACGTGGTCGCCTACGATCTCGCCGCGCAGATGCTCGCGACCGTCGACGCCGCCGCGCGCGAACGCGGGCTCGCGAACATCCGTACGCAGCAGGGGCCGGCCGAGCGACTGCCGTTCGACACGGCGACGTTCGACTGGGTCGTGAGCCGGATGAGCGCGCACCACTGGCACGACATGCGCGCGGCGCTTGCCGAGGTGCGCCGCGTGCTGAAACCGGGCGGCCGCGTGTTGATGATCGATATCGCCGGCAACGACCATCCGCTTCTCGATACGTACCTGCAGGCCGCGGAAGTGCTGCGCGACGCGTCGCACGTGCGCGACTACCGGGCGGACGAATGGCTCGCGATGTTCCGCGAAGCCGGCTTCGACGCGCACGTGCACAGCCGCTGGCGGCTGCCGATCGATTTCGATACGTGGGTCGCGCGCATCCGCACGCCGGCCGACAGCGTCACCGGCATTCGCGCGCTGTGGGCGCATGCGCCGGACGAAGTGCGCGGCTACTACGCGGTGCAGCCCGACGGTTCGTTCGAACACGACGCGTTGCTGATCGACGCGCACTGAGCGCGAGGTGTGCCGGCACGGCTTCGCCGGCGCATGAAAAAAGCCGCGATACGCATCATCGCGTATCGCGGCTTTCAAGACGTCAGTCGGCGCGGGAATCACACCGCGCCGCACGCGGATCAGCCCGTGTTGCGCAGGCCGGCCGCGATCCCGTTGATCGTCAGGTGAATCCCGCGGCGCAGCCGCGCGTTCGTGTCGCCGGCACGGTGGCGCTTGATCAGCTCGACCTGCAGGTGGTTCAGCGGATCGAGATACGGGAAGCGGTTCTTGATCGAGCGCGCGAGCAGCGGGTTGGTCGCGAGGCGGCCTTCGTGCCCCGTGATTTCCGCCAGCGCCTGCGACGTGCGCTCCCATTCCGCGACGATCCGCTCGAACACGTGCTTGCGCAGCTTGCGGTCGGAAACGAGCTGCGCGTAGCGCGACGCGACCGCGAGGTCGGTCTTCGCGAGCACCATGTCCATGTTCGACAGCAGGTTCGAGAAGAACGGCCAGGTCTTGTTCATCTTCTTCAGCAGCGCGACGCGCTTCGTGCGCTCGGCGTCGTCCGGCGCGCCGTCGAGATACGCGCTCACCGCGCTGCCGAAACCGTACCAGCCGGTCAGCAGCAGCCGGCACTGGCCCCACGAGAAGCCCCACGGAATCGCGCGCAGGTCCTCGATCTTGCGCTGCTTCGGATCCTGCAGCTTGCGCGACGCCGGGCGGCTGCCGATGTTCAGCTCGGCGATCTCGGTGATCGGCGTCGACGAGAAGAAGTAGTCGGTGAAGCCCGGGGTTTCGTAGACGAGCGCGCGGTACGCGGCCATCGCCGCATCGGACAGCGTCTGCATCGCGGCCTCGAACGCCGGCAACTGCGCGGGCGCGTTGTTCTGCGGCAGGAGCGTCGCTTCGAGCGTCGCGGCGACGACCGTCTCGAGGTTGCGGCGGCCGATCTCCGGGTTCGCGAACTTGCTCGCGATCACCTCGCCCTGCTCGGTCAGGCGGATCTGGCCGTTCACGGTGCCCGGCGGTTGCGACAGGATCGCCTGGTAGGTCGGGCCGCCGCCGCGGCCGACCGTGCCGCCGCGGCCGTGGAACAGCCGCAGCGTGATCTTGCGGTCGCGGAACAGGTCGACGAGCGCGAGCTCCGCACGATACAGCTCCCAGTTCGACGTCAGGAAGCCGCCGTCCTTGTTGCTGTCCGAATAGCCGAGCATCACTTCCTGCTCGGCGCCCTGGTGGGCGATCAGCGCGTCGATGCCCGGCAGTGCGAAGTACTCGCGCATGATGCGCGCGGCGTCGCGCAGGTCGGGAATCGTCTCGAACAGCGGGATCACCATCAGGCTGTTCTTCGCATCGCCGCCCGGGACGCCGAGCGCGCCTTCGAGCAGGCCCGTCTCTTTCTGCAGCAGCAGCACTTCGACGAGGTCGCTGACGGTTTCCGTATGCGAAATGATGTAGTTGCGTACCGCACGTGCGCCGAATTGCGCGCGGACTTCGCGCGCCTTCTCGAACACGCCGAGCTCGCTCTGCGCGAGCGCCGAGTATTCGAAATACGGCGAGCGCAGCGGACGCGGATCGGCGAGGGCGGCGAGCAGCACGCGCAGCTTGTCTTCCTCGGCGAGCGCCGCATAGTCGGCCTCGACGCCCGCGCGGGCGAACAGTTCGGCGACCACGGCTTCGTGGATGTCGGAGCTCTGGCGCAGGTCGATGCTCGCGAGATGGAAGCCGAACACTTCGGCCGCGCGCACGAGCGGCGCGAGGCGCGGCGCGGCGAGCGACGTGCCGTGATGTTCGTCGAGCGACGCGGTCAGCACCTTCAGGTCGGCGACGAACGCTTCGGAATCCGCGTACGGGACCGCGCGCACGGGCGGCGCGCCGCGGCCCGCGCTGCGCACCGGCACCGTGCCTTCGCCGAGACGCACGCGCGCGCTGGCGGCAAGGCGCGTGTAGATGCCGATCAGCGCGCGGCGATACGGTTCGTCGACGCGGTGCGGCGACTGGTCGGGGGAGGCTGCCGCGAGCGCCTTCACCGCGTCGTTCGCACCGACGAGCAGGTTCGACACCGACAGCTCGGCGCCAAGCTTGTGCACTTGTTCGAGATAGTGCTCGAGGATCACCGCGGCCTGGCGGTTGATCGCTTCGTCGAGCGTCGGCGCGGTCACGTTCGGGTTGCCGTCGCGGTCGCCGCCGATCCAGCTGCCCATCTGGAAGAACGCGGGTACGCGCGCGGACAGGCCGTGCTCGGCGAGCGCGGCCTCGATGTCGCCGTACAGCGCGGGCAGTTCGTCGAGGAACGTCGCGCGGTAGTACGACAGCGCGTTCTCGATCTCGTCGCCGACCGTCAGGCGCGAGTCGCGCAGCATGCGGGTCTGCCACAGCGCGGTGACGCGCGCGCGCAGCATCGCTTCGTTGTGCTGGCGCTCGCGGCTCGTCAGTTCCTGGTCGCGTTCGGCGAGCAGGCGCGCGATGTCGTGCTGCGCGTCGAGGATGCTCTTGCGCTGCACCTCGGTCGGGTGCGCGGTCAGCACCGGCACGATCAGCGCATCGTCGAAGAAGCGCTGCAGCAGGCGCTTCGACGCGTTGCCGGTCGTCTTCAGTTGTTCGAGCGCGTACGCGACCGTGCCGGGCTGCGACGCGGAGCCGGCCAGCGCATGGATGCGGCGGCGGCGGTTGTGGTGGCGGTCTTCCGCGATGTTCGCGAGGTGCGAGAAATAGCTGAACGCGCGCACGACGCTCACCGTCTGCTCCGGCGTCAGCTTGCGCAGCTTCTTCTCGAGCGTCTGCGCGGCTTCGCTGTCGTCCTCGCGGCGGAACTTGACCGCGGTCTGGCGGATCGTCTCGACGACGTCGAACACGGTGTCGCCTTCCTGCTCGCGCACGACGTCGCCGAGCAGGCGGCCGAGGAAGCGGATGTCTTCGAACAGCGGGCCGTCCTTGTCGTCGCGCGTGCGCGTGCCGGACTTCGGTGCACCGGCCGTGCGGGCCGCGGTGCGGGCAGCCGGGCCGGCGGCTTTCGTCGCGCGTTTTGTCTGACGTATCGGGTCTTTCGGTTTCGTTGCCGTTTTCGCACGGCCGTTCGCGGCGGTGGCGACGGTGTCCGTCGAGGCGTCGGAGGAGGACAGGGCAGCATTGCGGCGCGCCGTACGCGCCGATCCGGAAGACTTCACGATGGGTTTCCTTGGGAAAGCTCGAGTCAAAAGGAACTGCGGAAACTGCGAAACTGCGGTCAAGCAACCAGCTACGTGCGGCACATCCGCGCATCGGCGCCGCGACCCGCTCGGCGGCAGGCCGGGCGCAGGCTCCAGGCCCGGGCGGGCAGGGGCGTGCGTGCTACCATTGTTCGATCTTCAATCCCGTCCTTCGATGTTCCAGCAATGAATTCCGAGACCCCCGCGGCCGGGCCGCAACAGGCACAGTCGCCCGCGACGTTGACGATTGCTTCGCGCGAAAGCCGCCTGGCGATGTGGCAAGCCGAACATGTGCGTGATGCGCTGCGCAAATTATATCCAGCTTGTGACGTGAAAATCCTCGGGATGACGACGCGCGGCGACCAGATTCTCGATCGCACGCTGTCGAAAGTCGGCGGCAAGGGCCTGTTCGTGAAGGAACTGGAGGCCGCGCTGGCCGACGGCCGCGCCGATCTCGCCGTGCATTCGCTGAAGGACGTGCCGATGGCGCTGCCCGACGGCTTCTCGCTCGCCGCGATCATGGAACGCGAAGATCCGCGCGATGCATTCGTGTCGAACGACTACGCGTCGCTCGACGCGCTGCCGGCCGGCGCCGTGGTCGGTACGTCGAGCCTGCGCCGCGAGGCGATGCTGCGCTCGCGCTACCCGCACCTGGACGTGCTGCCGCTGCGCGGCAACCTCGACACGCGCCTCGCGAAGCTCGATCGCGGCGACTACGCGGCGATCATTCTCGCGGCTGCGGGCCTGAAGCGCCTCGGCCTCGAAGCGCGGATCCGCGCGCTGCTCGACGTCGAGGCGAGCCCGCCCGCCGCGGGCCAGGGCGCGCTCGGCATCGAGATCGCATCGCACCGCGACGACGTCGCCGCATGGCTCGCACCGCTGCACGACTCGCAGACCGCGCTCGCGGTCGAGGCCGAGCGGATGGTGTCGCGCGCGCTCGGCGGCAGCTGCGAGGTGCCGCTTGCCGCGCACGCGGTGTGGCGTGCGGGCGAGTTGTACCTGACGGGCCGCGTGTCGACGACCGACGGCAAGCGCGTGCTGACGGCCGAGGAATGCGGGGCCGTCGTGACCGTCGCCGATGCGCTCGCGCTCGGCCGCGCCGTGTCCGACGAGCTCGAGGCGCAAGGCGCGCTCGACATCGTCCGGGCGCTGCTCGCGGGCTCGCAGGCCGCCGGCAAGGGCGACGCCTGATGGCGGGCGGCGCGCGCACGTTCACCGCTGTCCTGACGCGCCCGGACGGCCAGTCCGGCGCGCTGGCGTCGCAACTGGCCGAGGCCGGCTGCGACGTGCTCGAATTTCCGTTGATCGACATTGCGCCGGTCGACGATCCCGCACCGCTCGACGCGGCATTCGCGGCGCTCGCCGACTACGCGCTGGTGATTTTCGTCTCGCCGAACGCGATCGACCGCGCGCTCGCGCAGTACGGCGCGATCTGGCCGAACGCGCTGCCGGTCGGCGTGGTGGGGCCCGGCAGCGTCGCGGCGCTCGAGCGTCACGGTATCGCGGCGCCCGCGCATCGCGTGATCGCGCCGCAGGCACCGGCCGACGGTGGCGTACCTCACTACGATTCGGAAAGCCTGTTCGCGTGCATCGAGGCCGCGTTCGGGGGCGCGCAGGCGCTGGCGGGCAAGCGCGTGCTGATCGTGCGCGGCGACGGCGGTCGCGAATGGCTCGCCGAACGATTGCGCGAGGCCGGCGCGGACGTCACGCTCGTCGCCGCCTATCGGCGCGTCGTGCCCGAGCCGCGCGTCGGCGCGTGGGAGCGCGTGCATGCGCTGCTTCACGGCGAACCGCATGCGTGGCTCGTCACGAGCTCGGAAGGCGTGCGCAACCTGCACGAACTCGCGCGGGCGCATCTGAACGATGCCGAGATCCACGCGCTGAAGCACGCGCCGCTCGTGACGCCGCATCCGCGGATCGAGCAGACCGCGCGTTCATTGGGTTTTGATAGGATTACGCTGACCGGCGCGGGCGATGAGCGCATCGTCCGCGCGTTTCGAACGATGGCCGAGGAGGCCGTCCAACCGGCGACAGCCGCACCGGTGACTAAACGCATGACAGATACCAACGATTCCAAAAGCGTCGCTTCCCAGCCGGCCGCTGCATCCGCACCGCCGTCACGCCCCGCCTACATGGGCGCCGAACCGCCCGCGCGCCGCGGCGGTAGCGCGGTGCTGTGGTTCGTCGTCGTCGTGCTCGGCTGCGCGGCGGGTGTCGGCGGCTACGCGCTGAACCGCAAGATCGACCGGCTCGACGGCACGTTCGTCACGCGCCAGAAGGCGCTCGATGCGCAGACGGCCGAGACGCGCATGAAGACCGAGCAGGCGCTCGCGAGCACGCATCAGGTCGACACGCAGCTCGCGCAGCTCGACGGCAAGCTCGCCGACGCGCAGAGCGCGCAGCAGGCGCTGCAGCAGCAATACCAGGACCTGTCGCGCAACCGCGATGCGTGGATGCTCGAGGAGGTCGACCAGATGCTGTCGAGCGCGAGCCAGCAGCTTCAGCTGACCGGCAACACGCAGCTCGCGCTGATCGCGCTGCAGAACGCCGACGCGCGCCTCGCGACGTCGCAGAGCGCGCAGGCGGTCACGGTCCGCAAGGCGCTCGCGCTGGACATCGAGAAGCTGAAGGCCGCACCGGCGGCCGACCTCACCGGCCTCGCGATCAAGCTCGACGATGCGATCGCGAAGATCGACGCGCTGCCGCTGTCCGGCGAGGCGATCGTCCCGCATGAGGCGCCGAAGGCAGTGCCGGCTGACGCCGCGTCGTCGGCCGTGGCCGGCGAGCCGCGCTGGAAGGTGTGGTGGCACGACTTCTCGGCCGGCCTCGGCCAGCAGTTGAAGGGGCTCGTGCAGGTGCGCCGCATCGACAACGCGGACGCGATGCTCGCGTCGCCCGACCAGGGCTACTTCGTGCGCGAGAACGTGAAGCTGCGCCTCTTGACCGCCCGCCTGTCGCTGCTCGCGCGCAACGACAGCGCGATGAAGGCCGACCTGCACGCCGCACAGGCGTCGCTCGGGAAGTATTTCGACCAGGCATCGAAGGACACGCAGACCGTCGAGGATCTGCTCAAGCAGGTTGACGGCGCATCGCTGACGGTTGCGGTGCCGAACCTGAACACGAGCCTGAACGCCGTTCAGCAGTTCAAGAGCCGGGGGTAACGATGACGCTTCGAGGAATCGTCTGGCTCGCGGTCCTGTTCGCGATCGCCGCTGCGCTCGCCACCGTCGGCCGTTTCGACGCCGGGCAGGTGCTGCTCGTCTATCCGCCGTACCGGGTCGACGTGTCGCTGAACCTGTTCGTGATCGCCATCGTCGTGCTGTTCATCGTCGTGTATGCGCTGCTGCGCATCGTGCGCAACATCTGGCGCATGCCGCAGCGGGTCGCCGCGTATCGGGCGCGCTCGCGCAACGAGAAGGCACAGGCATCGCTGCGCGACGCGATCGCGAACCTGTATGCGGGCCGCTTCTCGCGTGCGGAGAAGGCCGCGCGTGAAGCGCTGTCGGTCGATGCGAACCTGGGCGCCGCGAGTCTCGTCGGGGCCACCGCCGCGCACCGGATGCACGAGTACACGCGCCGCGACGACTGGCTGTCGAAGGTCGACGCGCCGGAATGGCAGGATGCACGGCTGCTCGCCGCGGCCGACATGCGCGCGGATGCGCGTGATGCCGACGGCGCGCTTGCCGCGCTGGCCGACCTGCAGGCGGGCGGCAAGCGCATCCATGCGCAGCAGGTCGCGCTGCGCGCGCAGCAGCAGCTGAAGAACTGGGCCGAGGTGCTGAAGCTCGCGAAGGCGCTCGAGAAGCGCGAGGCGCTGCATCCGGCGGCGGCCGTGCGGCTGCGCCAGCAGGCCGCGGAAAACCTGCTGCGCGAACGCCGGCACGACCCGGACGCGCTGCTCGAGGTGTGGCAGTCGCTGTCGCCGGTCGAGCGCCAGTCGCCGCGTCTCGCCGATCTCGCCGCAGAGCTGCTCGTGCCGCTCGAGCGTCGCAACGAAGCGCGCCGCATCGTCGAGGACGCGCTCGCGCACAACTGGGATGCGCGTCTGCTGCGCCGTTATCCGGATACGGCCGGCGCCGATGCGCTGCCGTTGATCCAGAAGGCGGAAGGGTGGAAGAAGGATCACCCGGAGGATGCCGACCTGCTGTTCGCGCTCGGTCGCCTGTGCCAGCAGCAGCAGCTGTGGGGCAAGGCGCAGTCGTTCCTCGAATCGGCACTGAAGCTGGCCGACAACGAGGCGCTGAAGGTGCGTGCGCATCGCGCACTTGCGCGCCTGTTCGAGCATCTCGGCGAAACCGACAAGGCTGCGAAGCATTACCGCGAAAGCGCGCTGGCGATTACCGTGGTCTGATGCCGGTCACTCGGGCCGCCTGCTGCAGGCGGCTCGTACACCCCGCGCAAAAAAGCCCCGAAGGCCTTTCCGGCATTCGGGGCTTTTTTTCGTCCGGGGTGGGCCGGACGACACGTCACGCGCCGAGCTTGCGCAGCAGGTCGTCCTCGCTGATGACGAACCACACCGATTGCCCGCGATTGGACTCGCGAACGAGCGCGCGGAGCGCTTCGCTGCGCGCGAGCCAGTGGTCGATATCACCGACCACGCCGAGCCGGACGCCGTAGTTGACGAGTTTCTGCAGCACGGCGCCCGCCAGCCCGCTGTCGAGCCGGTAGAAGTCGTCGTGCAGCGCGTTGGCGGGCACCGCGACCCAGTCGGCTTCATGTTCATGCGCGAGCGCGACGAGGTCGAGCGCATCGCTTTCGCGCTGGACCGGGCCAGCGGCGGGATCGCGGACCAGCACACGGTGGCCGGCTGCCTGGACGATTCGATGGTGCATGCGGGTGGGCTCCTTGCGTCACTTGTCGACCAGCCGCTTCGGCACCGACAGCGCCAGCAGCCCGCCGAGCACGAGGAACCCGGCGAGCATGTACATGCCTGAATCATTGGCGCCCGTTGCCTGCTTGAGCCAGCCCATCATGTACGGGCTGAGGAAGCCGGCGAGGTTGCCGATCGAGTTGATCATCGCGATGCCGGCCGCGGCCGCCGTACCGCCGAGGAACGCGGTCGGCAGGCTCCAGAACAGCGGCAGCGTCGTCAGGATGCCGATCGTCGCGAGCGTGAGGCCGAGCATCGCGAGCGCGGTCTGGTGCGCCCAGATCACCGACAGCACGAGCCCGAGCGCGCCGATCGCGGCCGGAATCGCAACGTGCCAGCGGCGTTCGCGGTGCCGGTCCGCGCTGCGCGCGATCAGGATCATCGCGACCACCGCGGCCGCATACGGAATCGCGGACAGCAGGCCGATCGTGAACGTGTCGGTCACACCGGTAGCCTTGATGATGGTCGGCAGCCAGAAGCCGACCCCGTAGAGCCCCATCACGAACGAGAAGTAGATCAGCGCCATCAGCCACACGCGCGGGCTCGACATCACGGCGCCGAGCGGCAGGTCTTCCTTGGTGGCTTCTTCAGCAGCGACGTTGCGCGCGAGCAGCGCCTTTTCGTCGTCGGTCAGCCAGTTGGCCTTCTCGATCCGCTCGTCCAGCTTGAGGAACACGACCACGCCGACCAGCACCGACGGGATACCCTCGAGCAGGAACAGCCATTGCCAGCCGTGCCACCCGCTGATGCCGTCGAACGCCTTCAGGATGAAGCCCGAGAGCGGCCCGCCGATCACGCCGGACAGCGCGACGGCCGTCATGAAGAACGTCGTCATCCGGCCGCGCCGGTGTGCGGGATACCAGTAGGTGAGGTAGAGGATCACGCCGGGGAAGAAGCCGGCCTCGGCGACGCCGAGCAGGAAGCGCATCACGTAGAACATCGCGGGCGTCGTGACGAACATCGTCAGGATCGAGATCACGCCCCATGTCGCCATGATCCGCGCGATCCACACGCGCGCGCCGACCTTGTGCAGGATGATGTTGCTCGGCACTTCGAAGAGGAAGTAGCCGAAGAAGAAGATCCCGGCGCCGAGCCCGTAGACGGTGTCGCTGAGGTTCAGGTCGCTCGCCATCTGCAGCTTCGCGAACCCGACGTTCACGCGGTCGAGATACGCGACCACGTAGCACAGCAACAGGAGCGGCACGAGCCGCCACGACACCTTGCGGTAGGTTGCTTCCTCGAATGCGCCGGACGAGCCCGGCAGCGACTGCGTCGATGTTGCCATGTTGTCTCCTGTCGATCAAAGTTAGCGCTTTAGCGGTTACTTGGATCCCATGCACCGCTGTCCTTATAGTTGGCCGGGGAAGGCGCTGCGGCACCCGATCCGGTTTCGTGCGAAGCAATGCGTGGATGTCGTGCCGGCCGGTGAACCCCGGCGCGGTGCGCGAACAGCCCGGTGCGGCTAGATGCAGCGTCCGCCGTCGACTTCGAGACAAACGCCCGTGATGAATTCAGCTTCGTCGGAGGCGAGGTAAAGCGCCGCGTTCGCGATGTCCTGCGGCGTCGAGAAGCGGCCGAGCGGGATCGTCGCGAGGAACCGGCTGCGGTTCTCGGGGGTATCCTCGCAGCCCATGAATTCGGTCATCAACGCCGTTTCGCCGAGCACGGGGTTGATGCAGTTCACGCGGATGCGGTCGGCGCCGAGTTCGGCCGCGAGCGACTTGCTTGCGGTGATCATCGCGCCCTTCGTGCTGTTGTACCAGACGAGGCCGGGCCGCGGCCGCACGCCGGCCGTCGACGCGACGTTCACGAACACGCCGCCGCCCTGTTCGCGGAAGTACGGCACGAAGGTCTGCACGCACCAGAACAGGCTCTTCATGTTGACCGCGTACACGCGGTCGAATTCGGCTTCCGTCACGTCGAGCACCGGCTTGTTTCGGTGCGTGGTGCCCGCGTTGTTCACGACGATCTGTACCGCATGGAAATCGTCGAGCGCGGCTTGCAGCAGCGCGTGCCAGTCGTCCTGCCTCGACACGTCGCCGGCCACCGCGATGGCCTTGCCGCCCGCGAGCGCGATCTCGCTCGCGACGCGCTCGGCTGCCGCGCCATTCAGGTCGTTGACGACGACGTTCGCGCCTTCGCGCGCATAGGTCTTCGCGATGCCTTCGCCGAATCCCGAGCCGCCGCCCGTGACGATTGCCGTCTTGCCGCTCAACCGCATGGTGTGTCTCCTGTGCTGGATATGAGTGTCGTCGTGCTTCGGCACGCGGCCGGGTGCTGCATGCGGCGCGGTCAGCCGTGCCGGATCGCGATCGTCTTCAGCGTGGTGAAGCCGTACAGTGCCTCGAAGCCTTTCTCGCGGCCATGCCCCGAGTGGCCGACGCCGCCGAACGGGAGCTCGACGCCGCCGCCCGCGCCGTAGTTGTTGATGAACACCTGTCCCGCGCGCAGGCGCCGCGCAAGACGCATCTGGCGCGCGCCGTCGCGCGTCCAGATGCCCGCGACGAGACCGTACGGCGTGCCGTTCGCCAGCGCGACGGCTTCGTCCTCGTCGACGAAACGCATCGCGGCGAGCACGGGGCCGAACACTTCCTCCTGCGCGAGCCGGTGCGACGGCGGCACGTCGCGCAGCAGCGCGGGCGCCTGGTAGAAGCCGCTTTCGGGCGCGTCGGCGACGACTTGCCCGTGCGCGGCCATCGGAATGCCGTCGTGCTGCGCGTCGGACAGGAAATCCCACACGCGCTGCTGCTGTTTCGCGTTGATCAGCGGGCCGCAGTCGAGGTCGGCGCGGCTCGGGCCGACGCGCAGCTCGTTGAACGCGGTGGCGAGCCGCTCGACGAGCGGCTCGTACACCGCGCGCTCGATCAGCACGCGGCTGCCGGCCGAGCAGGTCTGCCCGCCGTTCTGCACGATCGCGGACACGAGCACGGGCAGCGCCGCTTCGAGATCGGCGTCGGCGAACACGATCTGCGGCGACTTGCCGCCGAGTTCGAGCGTGACGGGGACGTGGTTCTCGGCCGCCATCTGCGTGACCAGCTTGCCGGTGGCCGGCGATCCCGTGAACGAGATGTGGTCGATGCCGGGATGGCGTGCGAGCGCGGCGCCGGCTTCATGGCCGTAGCCGGTGACGATGTTCAGCGCACCGGCCGGCAACCCGGCCTCGACGGCCAGCTCGGCGACGCGCAGCAACGACAGGCACGCATCCTCGGCCGGCTTGACGACACAGGCGTTGCCGGCCGCGAGCGCGGCGCCGACGCTGCGCCCGAAGATCTGCATCGGGTAGTTCCACGGCACGATATGGCCCGTGACGCCGTGCGGCTCGCGCACCGTCAGCACCGTGTAGCCGGCTTGATAGGGGAGGGTTTCGCCGTGCAGCTTGTCGGCGGCGCCTGCGTAGAACTCGAAGTAGCGCGCGAGCGCGGCTGCGTCGGCGCGTGCCTGTTTCAGCGGCTTGCCGGTGTCGCGCGCTTCGATCGCGGCGAGTTCCTCGATCGAGGCGGCGACACGTGCCGACAGGCGCATCAGCACGCGGCCGCGCTCGGCGGCGCTGGCGGCGCCCCACGGGCCCGCGAATGCGTCGCGGGCCGCGGCGACCGCGCGCTCGATGTCGGGCGCCGTGCCGCGGGCGATCGACGCGAATGGCTGGCCGTCGGAGGGATCGACGACCGCGATGGTTTCCAGTTGCGCGGGCGACGTCCATTCGCCCGCGATGAAGTGCTTCGCCTCTTCCATGCCAGCTCCTGTCGACCCGAGTTAGCGCTTTAGCGCTTACTCGGGTCCCATGCTTCGCGGTCGACCCCGAGTTAGCGCTTTAGCGCTCACCCGGGTCCCATGCTTCGCGGTCGACCCCGAGTTAGCGCTTTAGCGCTCACCCGGGTCCCATGCTTCGCGGTCGACCCGAGTTAGCGCTTTAGCGCTCACCCGGGCCCCATGCTTCGCGGTCGGCCGGAGTTGGCGCTTTAGCGCTCACCCAGGCCCCATGCTTCACGGTCGCCCCGCGTTGTCGCTTTAGCGCTCACCCGAGCCCCATGCTTCGCGTTCGACCGGCGACAGCGCCTCAACCACCGACACCGATTCCACGTACCACGGCCGATGATTCAACGGCCGGGCATCCGGAACGATTATCGGCCGATCGTCATCCGGACGCCACCGGTCGATTGGCTATAATGGCGCATTCCCTTGCGGGACGCCTGCGGCGATGCATCGGCCGCGGCGCCCTGTCCCGAATTCCCATCGACCTACAGAGAGTGCTCATGAGCTTCAATCATGTTCCGGCCGGCAAGGACCTGCCGCAAGATTTCAACGTGATCATCGAGATTCCCGCGCAAAGCGATCCGGTGAAGTACGAGGCGGACAAGGAACTGGGCCTTCTCGTCGTCGACCGCTTCATCGGCACGGGCATGCGCTATCCGGTGAACTACGGCTACATCCCGCAGACGCTGTCGGGCGACGGTGATCCGGTCGACGTGCTCGTGATCACGCCGTTCCCGTTGCTGGCAGGCTCGATCGTGCGCTCGCGCGTGCTCGGCATGCTGCAGATGACCGACGAGTCGGGCGTCGACGCGAAGCTGGTCGCCGTGCCGCACGACAAGATCTGCCCTATGACGGCAAACCTGAAGTCGATCGACGACGTGCCCGAGTACCTGAAGGACCAGATCAAGCACTTCTTCGAGCAATACAAGGCGCTCGAGAAGGGCAAGTGGGTGAAGGTCGAAGGCTGGGCCGGCATCGAAGCCGCGCACAAGGAAATCACCGACGGCGCAGCGAACTACAAGAAGTAAGCGGCGTACCGGCCGACGGCCGGTTCGTGCGAAACGCCAACCGCGCGTGTCTCCTCAGGAGGCCGCGCGGTTTTGTTTTGTGCGTTGGGGTCGCTTGCGTACGGCAGCGGGTACGGCCGCAGGCGACGGGGCGGTGGACGGCGCGTCCTTCGCGCGCTTCGCGCGGCGAGCGGTAGCGGGAGCCGCCGGCGCTTCGGCGGCTTGGGCAGCGGCCGCGCGGCGGCGACCCGATGCGGGCGCGGCATCTTCGCGTCCGTTCGTGCTGAGTTTGCCGCTGGCTGCAGGCGCCTTTGCTTTCGACGAAGCGGGTGCGGCCGGCTTGTCCTTTTTTACCAGTGTGTCGCGCGATGAAGTCTTTTTTGCGACGCCATCGCTTTCGGGCTTCTTGCGCTTTGCGACCGGGGCGGCTTTTGTCGCCGTGGGAGACTCGGGGGCTTTGGCTTCTGCAGGCTTATCGACCTTTTCGGCTTTCCCGGCTTTTCCGGGCTTCTTCGGGCTTTTGCCCGTCTCGACCGACTGTTCCGCACGGTCGACGTTCTTCGCCTGCTTCCGCCCGCGCGCACCGGCCTTCAACCCGGTCGTATCACCGCTCGCGTCGACAGTCACGACGGCCGGCAGCACCGACTCCAGCGTCCGCAACCCGGCCGCCAGCTCCCGCTTCTGCGCCGCCGTGAGCTGCTTCACCCAGTACTCGGCGCGCGACGCGCTCGACCGGTCGGGCAGTGGAAACGACGCGAGCACCGCACGCGGCTTGCGCGAGCGCGTATAGCGCGCGCCCTTGCCGGATGCGTGCTCGTCGAAGCGTGCGGCAACGTCGGTCGTGATGCCCGTATAGACGCTGTCGTCGGCGCATTCGATCAGATACAGAAACCAGGACATGGCAGGGCGGCAGGATGCGAAGCCGCCAGTGTCTCAGAAAAAGCGCCCGTCAACGCCACCGCTCGCCGTGCCTGTCGCGAAAGCGGCTCGGCGCCGCGCCGAGTTCGCGCGTGAAGAAGCGCGTGAACGCGCTCGTCGAACGGAAGCCGACCCGCGCGCCGATCTCCCCGATCGGCAGTTGCGTAGTCAGCAGCAGGTCGCGCGCTTCACCGAGCCGCGCCTGCGCGACGAGCGCATGAAACCCGACCGCTTCGCGATGCAGTCGCCGGCGCAGTGTCCAGCGCGACATCGCGAAGCGCGTGCAGACGTGCTCCATCAGCGTGTCGGACGGCACGTCGGCGTCGTCGGACGTGCGCAGCCAGTCGCGCACGCATTGCTCGACCGACGCGCCGAACGTCGAGCGGGCACGCACGCGCTCGCGCGCGGCGTCGGCCGCATGACGCTGGATGTCCGCGAGCGGCGCGTTGTAGCACTCGAACGGCGTGTCGAAGCGCGCGGAGCGCAGCACGACGCGGTTGCATGCGGCATCGAACGACATCGTCGCGCCGAGGAGATCGCGCAACGCGGCCGTCGGCGCGAACGCGCGGCCCGCGAACGCGGCTTCGTCGATCCGCACGTGCGGATCGTACAGGCGCGCGAGCGCGACGAGGATCGCGAAATTCGCGAACGCGCTGCTGGCGGGCCGGCCGTCACCCTCGTTCACGTATTCGAGTGCGATCGCGTCGCCGGTTTCATGCGCGAAAAGCCAGTCGACGTTGCCGATCAGTTCGCGGTAGCGCAGGTAGCCGTGCAGCGCGTCGCGCAGCGTCGCGGCGTTGCAGGTGATGCCCGCGAGCTCGGGGAACGGCGCGAGCCACGGCACGACCTGCGGCGGCGGCCGATGCCAGGACAACGGCCAGTCGCTCATCAGCCGCATCGCGGCGACGTGCCGATCACCGGGGATGCGCCGCGCGTCGTCGGCGAGATCGGCCGCGCCGATGCCGAGCGTCGCATACAGCGGCGCGATGTCGAAGCCGTTGCGGCGCATGTCGTCGAGCGCCTGTCGGTAGACCCGGACGGATACCGATTTCTGTCGTAACTCCATGTCTCTCTCCATGACCTTCGGGTTGCCCCCGCTGCGAGAGGTCAGGTACGGCTCCTGCCGGTCAAGCATGGTGACCGGTCGATTTTTTTGAACTGGGACGCTGGAGTGGGACGACAAGTACAACAGATCGATTCAGTCGGATCAACGAAAACTTCGCTGTTCCCCCGTTCGGCGATTGCGTCCGCGTGGGCGATCGAGGCGTGGCCGACGACGGTGACGCGCGTCGCGCACCGGGCCGAAGGCGCCGTACGGCATGCGGCGAAGCCGGCCGTGACTTCGTCGCATGCCGGGGCCCTTGATGACGTTACGCGCCGCTGCGCCGGAACGGATCGTGTTCGCGCAGTTCGTCGACGTACGCGTGGATATGCTCGGTCTCGCGTTCGAGAAAGCGTGCGACCGCGTCCGAGAACGCCGGGTGCGCGAGCCAGTGCGCGGAGTGCGTGACGGTCGGCAGGAAACCGCGCGCGAGCTTGTGTTCGCCCTGTGCGCCGCCTTCGAACGTATCGAGTCCGGCCTCGATGCAGAATTCGAGCAACTGGTAGTAGGCCGTTTCGAAATGCAGGCAGGGCACGTGTTCGAGCGCGCCCCAATAGCGGCCATACAGCGTGCCGCCGCCGTTTTCGCCGCGCCGGTAGACGGCGAGCGCACTCGCGATCGGCCGACCGTCGGCTTCCGCGATCACGAGCAGCAGGTTCTCGGGCATCGTTGCGCCGATCGTGCGGAAGAAGTCGAGATTCAGGTACGGGCTCGAATAGTGTTCGCGATAGGTCTGCCGATAGCAGCGCGAGAAGAAGCGCCAGTCGGCGTCGGTGATCTGGTCGCCGGTGAGCCGCCGGAACGTCACGCCCGCGTCGTGCACCTTGCGCCGCTCCGCGCGGATGTTCTTGCGCTTCTTCTGCTCGAGCGTGCCGAGGAAATCGTCGAAGTGGCGGTAGCCGTCGTTGATCCAGTGGAACTGCACGCCTTCGCGCAGCATCATCCCCATCGATTCGAGCAGCGCCGCTTCGTCGCCGGTCGGGAACAACACGTGCAGCGACGACAAGTCGCTCTGCTCGGCGAACGCGAGCAGCGTGGCCGCGAGTCGGCGGCGCGCGTCGTCGTCGGCCGCGAGCAGGCGCGTGCCCTGCACGGGCGTGAACGGCACCGCGCACAGCAGCTTCGGGTAGTAGGGCAGGTTATTGCGCTGGTACGCATCGGCCCAGGCCCAGTCGAACACGTATTCGCCGTACGAATGCTGTTTCGCGTAGACGGGCGCTGCGGCCGCGAGGCGGCCGGTGCGCTCGTCGGTCAGCGTGACGAAGTGCGGCGACCAGCCGGTATCGTCGACCGCGCAGCGTGCGACGTGCAGCGCGTCGAGGAATTCGTGGCGCAGGAAGGGCGTCGGCTGCGCGTCGCGGGCGAGCAGCGCGTTCCATTCCGCGGCCGGCACCTCCGCGGGGGACGACAGGATGCCCGTGCGATAATCGATGCGTTCGTGTTTCAAGCGTGAATCCGTACCGTTCTGTGTCGCCGGATGCGCGGGCCTGCATGGCCTGCACCGGGACGATTTCGTCAGCCGTTCAGGGCGCGCCGCCGGGCTGCGCCGATCCCGCCATGAAGACCCGACTCGCTCTCGCCCAGATCAACGTCACCGTCGGCGACTTCGCCGGCAACGTCGCGCGAATCGTCGCGGCCGCCCGCGCCGCGCACAACGATGGTGCGCAGCTGATGGTCGCGCCGGAACTCGCGCTGTCCGGCTATCCGCCGGAAGACCTGCTGCTGCGGCCCGCGTTCTACGCGGCGGCGGCCTCGGCACTCGACGCGCTCGCCGACGCGCTGAAGGCATTCGACGGTCTCGCGGTGCTGGTCGGCCATCCGCTGCGCGGCGCGGGCAAAGGCGCGCATGCGTCAGCCGTCGATGGTAATGCAAACCGCCCGATCGAGCGCGGCGTGCCGCCCACCGATACCTACAACGCGGTTTCCCTGATCGTCGGCGGCGCGATCGTCGGCACCTACCGCAAGCAGGATCTGCCGAACGCCGAGGTGTTCGACGAGAAGCGCTACTTCGCGACCGACGCCGAGCCGCTCGTGTTCGAGCTGAACGGCGTGAAATACGGCGTGATCATCTGCGAGGATGCGTGGCACGCGTCGGCCGCGCAGATCGCGAAGGCGGCGGGCGCGCAGGTGCTGCTGATCCCGAACGGCTCGCCGTACCACATGAACAAGGAAGCGGTGCGCATCGACATCCTGCGCGCGCGGATCCGCGAAACCGGGCTGCCGATGGTGTACGTGAATCTCGTCGGCGGCCAGGACGAACTCGTGTTCGACGGCGGCTCGTTCGTGCTCGACGCGCAGGGCGCGCTCGTCGCGAAGATGCCGCAGTTCGTCGAAGGGCACGCGATCGTCGAATTCGACGGCGCGCGGCCGCTGCCGGGCGCGATCGCGCCCGAGCTGTCGACGCACGCGCAGGTGTATCGCGCGCTCGTGCTCGGCGTGCGCGACTACATCGGCAAGAACGGGTTTCCGGGCGTGCTGATCGGGCTGTCGGGCGGCGTCGATTCGGCGCTGGTGCTGGCCGTCGCCTGCGATGCGCTCGGGCCCGAGCGCGTGCGCGCGGTGATGATGCCGTCGCGCTTCACGGCCGACATCTCGACCACCGATGCGGCGGAGATGGCGCGGCGCGTCGGCGTGCGCTATGACGAGATCGCGATCGCGCCGATGTTCGATGCGTTCCGCGCATCGCTCGCGGGCGAGTTCGCGGGCCGAGCGGAAGACGCGACGGAGGAGAACATCCAGGCGCGCATTCGCGGTACGTTGCTGATGGCACTGTCGAACAAGTTCGGCTCGATCGTGCTGACGACCGGCAACAAGAGCGAGATGGCGGTCGGCTACTGCACGCTGTACGGCGACATGGCCGGCGGGTTCGCGGTGATCAAGGACATCGCGAAGACGCTCGTGTACCGGCTGTGCCGCTATCGCAACGAAACGGCCGACTATCCGCTGCGCGACGTGATCCCCGAGCGGATCCTCACGCGCGCGCCGTCGGCCGAGCTGCGCGAGAACCAGACCGACCAGGACAGCCTGCCGCCGTACGACGTGCTCGACGCGATCATGCGGATGTACATGGAAGAGGACCGGCCGCTCGCCGAGATCGTCGCG
Organism: Burkholderia sp. AU33803; assembly: GCF_002223095.1. NCBI lineage: Bacteria > Pseudomonadati > Pseudomonadota > Betaproteobacteria > Burkholderiales > Burkholderiaceae > Burkholderia > Burkholderia sp. AU33803. The sequence continues at coordinate 211,549 of NZ_NKFJ01000005.1, read as the reverse complement.
GCCGGTTATGCGCAGGCCGACGTCGAACGCGTGACGCGGCTCATCAAGATCAACGAATACAAGCGCCGCCAGGCGCCGATCGGCATTCGCGTCACGCATCGCGCGTTCGGGCGCGACTGGCGCTACCCGATCACGTCACGGTTTACCGAACGTCTCGATTGAGCGGTGCTGGGCCGCGTGCGGCCCGCAGGCTTACAATCGGGGTCGCGATTTTGCATCCAAACGAGCATTGGGGGACAACCACCATGAAACGCATCACTGCCATCATCAAGCCGTTCAAGCTGGACGAAGTCCGCGAAGCGCTCGCCGAAGTGGGTCTCACGGGCCTGACCGTGACGGAAGTGAAGGGCTTCGGCCGCCAGAAGGGCCATACCGAGCTGTATCGCGGCGCCGAATACGTCGTCGACTTCCTGCCGAAGATGAAAATCGAGGTGGTCGTCGCGGAAGCGCAGGTCGACCAGGTGATCGACGCGGTGATCGGCGCGGCCCGCACCGGCAAGATCGGCGACGGCAAGATCTTCGTGTCGGACGTCGAGCGCGTGATCCGCATCCGCACCGGCGAAGAGAACGAAGCGGCCGTCTGAGCGCCGCGTCCGCGCCATTTGATCGCTTCCCGGCCGCTTCGGCCGATCGGGCCACGGGTCGCAAGAACCCGTCGCCCAAGAAAAAACGGTGCGGATACCCGGTTGGGTACCGCACCGATACGCGCCTCTCGCAGCAGCGTGGAAAACGTCGTTGAATCGATTCTTTGAGAACGGCGCCCGATCAGAACAGGTGCTGGATACCGGCGTAGACGCCGGTCTGGCTGCCGCCCGGATGCGGGTTGCCGGTCGACACGGCGGTGCCTGCACCGTTCGCGTTCAGACCGAAGTTGGCCGACGAGCTGTTACGCACCGTCGCGGCCTGCAGGTCGAACAGCGTGCGCTTCGAGATGTTGTACGAACCGCCGATCGTGTAGATGTTCGCGTTGCCGCCGCCGTGGTTCGCGTTCACGTGATACACGGCCGCGATCAGCGCCGCTGCCGGCGTTGCCTGCCACGTCACGCCGCCCCAGACCTGCTGGGTGCCCGTCACGCCGGCGTTCACTGCCGGGCCACCGCTGCCGTCCGCGCGCGATGCCTGGTAGGCCGCTTGCACCTTGAACTGACCGAGGAACACGTTCACGCCCGCGAAGTATTCACGCGAGTAGTTGAACACGTCCGAGAAGCGGCCGTTGCTGTCGCGGGTTTCGTCGTAGATGCCGCGCAACTGGAACAGCGAGTTCGTGTAGGTGACCTGACCGCCCATTGCACGGCCCGGTTGGCCGGCCGTCGTGTTGCCGTTGAAGCTGGTCGAGTTCGAGAACGAGAACTGGCCGTAGAAGTCGAGGCCGTAGAGCGACGGCGACTGGTACGACACGTTGTTGCTGGTCTTGTTCCAGTTGCGGCCGCGCACCAGCGAGGCCGTCGACCAGGCCGACTGGCCGAACGGGTCGAAGTCCCACACGCCGTTGGCGATCGCGAGCTCGCGACCCAACAGCAGCGTACCGTAGCGGTCGTTCGAGATCCCGACGGTCGCGAAACGATCCCAGATCGAGCCGCTGAAGCCGCCCGTCATCGTGTTGAACGCGCCTTCGAGGTGGAACAGGACCTTGTTGCCGCCACCGATGTCCTCGGTGCCCTTCAAGCCCCAGAGGCTGGTGCCCCAGTCGCCGCTTTCCGCGCGCACTTGGTGGCCGTTCTGCAGGCCGTTCAGGTACTCGATGCCGGCATCCAGGCGGCCATACAGCGTGACGCTGCTCTGCGCGTGCGCCGTCACCACCCCAGCAGCCATCAGCGCGGCCGCGACCAAAGCTTTCTTCATCATCTCCTCCATACCCTGTCAAAAAGTCAACCCAGACTGCACGAGATGCCCGGAGCGCGAGCGCCGGGCAAAAGCGGGATAACCAGGGAGACCTCGTGCAGGGCCGGTAAGCGCGGCACGCGGGCAAGCGGACGGAAAACCGTTGAGCGTTCCCGCGCAGCCGGGTCGGCCTGCGGGGTCTCCTTGTAGTGTCGTGAAGCTAAACTACATTTCACGAACTTCGTTTTGCTACTTTGGTTACTAATTTAGCAAAAATACAATTTTGTGGCGATGGAAATCGTTGTTTGACTAACACGTGTCGCCAAATTGCCATGCAACACGGTGGGCAACAGGGGTGCCAAGGGTTTGCAATTAACGGAAAACCCTTGTCCCGCAAGGGAGACACGAGTTTTGCAAACGGGGGTCAAGGATTGTCACTATTGACGCTGCGGGGGCGCAGGCGTAAGCGTCAACGACGAGAAATTGGTAAGTATTTCGTAATGAATGGGCGGCTGCCGGATAGGGCCGGCGATTGCCTGAAACGCTTGTCCGGCAACGCGCAGCGCGGTGTACCGACATACCTTGGTCAGGCAGCGGCGGGCCGCGCGCCGAGCAACTGCGCGCGAATCCAGCGGTGCGCATCGGTGCGCGCATGCTTCGCGTGCGAATAGACCTTCACGGTGTAGCGCGGAATCCCGAACGGCGCCGGAAAGAGGCGGATCGGCGCCGCGTGCCGCAGCGCCTGCGCGGCGCGGTTGGGCACGGTCATCAGCAGCGCCGATTCCGCGATCACGAACGGCGCGGCCAGCACCGTCGGCAACTGCACGGCGACCTGCCGCGCGAGGCCGAGCCGGTCGAGCACATGGTCGACGACGCCGCGCGACTCGTTCCACGGCGTGACGACCACGTGGCGTGCCGCCAGGTACTGGTCGAGCGTCAGCCGCCGGCGAATCTCCGGATGCGTGGCGCTCGCGATCACGACGTAGTCGTCGGAGAACCAGTCGAAATCCTCGATGCCCGGTGCGTCGGCCGTCGATTCCTCGTGGTAGCCGAGCGCGAAATCGATGCGTCCGGCCGCGAGTTCGTCGACGGAGATCTTCCGGTCGGAATGCACGACGCGGATCCGCAATTGCGGCGCGACATGCTGGATGCGGGCGAGAAACGCCGGCAGCACGGCGAATGTCGTGTAGTCGGTCGCCGCGAACACGAACGTGCGGTCGCTTTGCGCGGGATCGAAGCGGCGTGCGCGGGCGAGCCCCTTCGACATCGTGTCGAGCGCGTCGCCGGCCCAGGTGGCGATGTCGTCGGCGCGCACGGTCGGCTGCATCTCGTTGCCGAGGCGCACGAACAGCGCGTCGCCGATCGTGTCGCGCAGCCGCGCGAGCGCGTGGCTCAATGCGGACGGGCTCAACGCGAGCTCGTGCGCGGCCGCGGCGACGGACCGGTGGCGGTACAGCGCATCGAACACGAGCAGCAGGTTCAGGTCGAGGCGGCGCAGATCGGGATGCATCATGTTCAGGTCCGGATGAAGAAACTGCACTTCCTGCAGGGGCTGCATGAACGTAGCATGACGTTCTGATGGGTGCCAGCGCGGCTGCGCGGCATCGTTTCACGTTACCAGCCAGGGCCGGAGGAGGGCTCAACCCGTGCAAATCGACATCCGTTCCGCCACCGTCGCCGACGTGCGGCAGATCCTGCGTTTCATCACCGAGCTGGCCATCTACGAGAAGGCCGAACACGAAGTGATCGCGACGCCCGCGTCGCTCGAGCGCAGCCTGTTCGGCGAGGGATCGCCGGCGCGCGCGCTGATGTGCGAGGTCGACGGCGAGCCGGCCGGCTTCGCCGTCTATTTCTTCTCGTATTCGACGTGGCTGGCCCGGCAGGGGCTGTATCTCGAGGATCTGTACGTGTCGCCACGCTTTCGCGGCGCGGGCGCCGGGCTGCGGCTCCTGAAGGCGCTCGCGCGGATCGCGGTCGAGTCGGGCTGCGGGCGTTTCGAGTGGAGCGTGCTCGACTGGAACGAGCCGGCGATCCGCTTCTACGAAAGCGTCGGCGCGGCGCCGCAGAGCGAATGGGTGCGCTACCGGCTCGCGGGCGACGAACTGCGCGCGTTCGCCGACAGCGCGCCGGTGAGCGCCGCGTAAACGCAAAACGGGCGCCGCGCGGCGAACCGCGGGCGCCCGCTCATCCAGCGTGCGTTACTTGAGGCTGCCCGACAGGAACCCGCGCAGGCGTTCGCTCTTCGGGTTGGCGAACACCTCGGACGGCACGCCTTCTTCCTCGACGCGGCCCTGGTGCAGGAACATCACGTGGTTCGACACGTTGCGCGCAAAGCCCATCTCGTGCGTGACGACGATCATCGTGCGGCCTTCCTCGGCGAGCTTCTGCATCACCTTCAGCACTTCGCCCACCAGTTCCGGGTCGAGCGCCGACGTCGGCTCGTCGAACAGCATCACGTCCGGATGCATCGCGAGCGCGCGTGCAATCGCCACACGCTGCTGCTGGCCGCCCGACAGGTGCGACGGATACTGCTTCTCGACGCGCGGCGCGAGGCCGACTTTCTCGAGGTACTCGCGTGCGCGCTCCTCGGCTTCCTTCTTCGGGATGCCGAGCACGTTCACCGGCGCTTCCATCACGTTCTCGATCACGTTCATGTGCGACCAGAGGTTGAAGTGCTGGAACACCATCGACAGCTTGGTGCGCACGCGCTGCAGTTGCTTCGAATCGGCCGCGCGCAGCGCGCCCGTCTTGTCGAGCGCGGTGCGCACTTCCTCGCCGTCGACGAAGATGCGGCCCGCATTCGGCTGCTCGAGGAAGTTGATGCAGCGGAGCATCGTGCTCTTGCCGGAGCCGGACGAGCCGATCACGCTGATCACGTCGCCCGAGTTCGCCTTCAGCGACACGCCCTTGAGCACCTCGTTGTCGCCGTACCGCTTGTGCAGATCGTCGACGAAAAGCTTCTGAGTCTGGGAATTCATCATAGTCCTGCGAAAACTTACTTGCCTTGCGGGCGCAGATACGCGAGCCAGCGGCGCTCGGCCTGGCGGAACAGCCAGACGAGCGTGAACGAGATCGCGAGATAGAGCAGGGCGGCGATGCCGAACGCATGGAACGACATGTAGGTCGCCGAGTTGACGTCGCGGGCGATCTTCAGGATGTCCGGCACGGTCGCGGTGAAGGCGACGGTGGTCGCGTGCAGCATCAGGATCACTTCGTTGCTGTACAGCGGCAGCGCGCGGCGCAGCGCCGACGGCAGGATCACGCGGCGGTACATCGTGAACGTCGACATCCCGTACGCGCGAGCGGCTTCGATTTCGCCGTACGACGTCGCCTTGATCGCGCCCGCGAAGATTTCGGTGGTGTACGCGCAGGTGTTCAGCGTGAACGCGAGCAGCGTGCAGTGCATCCCGTCGCGGAAGAACGCGTCGAGCATCGGCGTGCCGCGCACGGCCTGCAGGCTGTAGAGGCCCGTGTAGCAGAGCAGCAGCTGCACGTAGAGCGGCGTGCCGCGGAACACGTAGGTGTAGAGCCACACGGCGCCCGACAGCCACTTCTTCTTCGACACGCGCGCGACCGCGAGCGGTATCGACAGGCAGAAGCCGAGGCCGATCGACACGACCAGCAGCCACAACGTAATCGCGACACCGGTGATGCGATAGCCGTCGGTGTAGAGATAGTTGCGCCAGTATTCTTGGATGAGTTCGATCATAGGTCAGCCTTGCGGACGCCGGTCGAGTAGCGCTTTTCGAGCCACATCAGCACGAAGTTCGAGATCGTCGTGATCGCGAGGTAGACGGCACCCGCGATCAGCGTGAAGAAGAAGAACCGCAGCGTGCCCTTGCCGGCGTCCTGCGACGCCTTCACGACGTCGGCGAGGCCGATGATCGACACGAGCGCGGTCGACTTCACGAGCACCTGCCAGTTGTTGCCGATGCCGGGCAGCGCGAAGCGCATCATCTGCGGGAACATGATTCGCGTGAACACCTGCCAGTTCGTCATCCCGTAAGCGCTGCCGGCCTCGAGCTGGCCGCGCGGCACCGACAGGAACGCGCCGCGGAACGTCTCGGTGAAGTACGCGCCGTAGATGAAGCCGAGCACGAGCACGCCGGCGAGGAACGGGTCGATGTCGATCTGGTCCCAGCCGAGCGCGTCGGTCGCCATGTTCAGCCAGATCTGCAGGCTGTAGAACAGCAGCAGCATCAGCACGAGGTCGGGCACGCCTCGGATCAGCGTCGTGTAGACGGTGCCGACGCCGTTCGTGAAGCGGTTGCGCGACAGCTTCGCGCCCGCGCCGAGCAGGCCTAGCAGGAACGACAGCGCAAGCGAAAGCACCGCCAGTTTGACGGTTTGCCAGGTGCCAGCGAGGATCAGCGGGCCGTAACCTTGTAGAAACATTGAGTGGTCCCTGGTGTGGTCCCTTAGGGCGCACGCGGTGCGCCGCGAAAGACGCGTTCCGCCCAAGCTGCGCGGAACGCCCCGTGCGTATCATGACCGTCCGCCCCGGCAGCGGTGCCGGGCCGCCCGTCGCGGGAGCGGCGGGCAGCGGCGGGCGGCGCGTGGTTGACTGCCTGTACTGCCCGGATGCGGGGCGGCCCCGCATCCGTCGTCTCTTCTTTTCGTTACTCAGCGGGCCGAAGCCGAATAGACGCTGAACGCGAAATACTTGTGCGACAGCCGGTCGTACGTGCCGTCCTTGTGCATGTCGGCCAGCGCCTTGTTGATCTTGAGCTTCAGGTCCGTATCTTCCTTGCGCAGGCCGATCGCGGTGCCGTCGCCGATCGTCTTCGGATCCTTCACTTCCGGCCCGGCAAACGCGAAACCCTTGCCGCGCGGCGTGCGCAGGAAGCCGTAGTCGGCCTGCAACTCGTCCTGCAGCGTCGCGTCGAGACGGCCCGAGCCGAGATCGGTATAGACCTGGTCCTGGTTCTGGTAAGGAATGATCGTCACGCCCTGCGGCTCCCAGTACGCCTTCGCGTAGGTTTCCTGCGTCGAGCCCTGCTCGACGCCCACGCGCTTGCCCTTCAGCGACGCGACCGTCGGCAGCAGCGGCGAGCCGGTCTTCGCGATCATCCGCGCCGGCGCGTCATAGACCTTGTCGGAGAAGTCGATCTGTTCGCGGCGCTTGTCCGTGACGGTCAGCGACGACACGATGACGTCGTACTTCTTCGCCTTCAGCGCCGGGATGATCCCGTCGAGATCCTGCGCCACCCACACGCATTTCACGTTGATTCGCTTGCAGATTTCCTTGGTGAGATCGACGTCGAAACCGACGATCTCGCCGCTCGGCGCGGTCGACTCGAACGGCGGGTAGCTGGCGTCGACGCCGATCCGCACGGTCTTCCACTCCTTCGCGAAGGCGCTGCCCGCCATGAGGGCGAGGGCGGCGCACAGGGCGGCCTTCTTCATTTCCATCCTTCTGTTGCTGACTTTCCGGGAGCGCTCGCGGCCGGTTGGACCGGGCGCCGCGGCGTATTCTAGACGGCCAAAAATCGCCGAGCGGCGCTCTGGCAATGGCGGCCGCCGGAACGGCGAACGCCAAAAGGCCGGTATTTTACCCGAACGCGATACGCGGAAACCGGCAATCCGGGCCGACCGATCGATTCTTCGACGCATTGATCCGGCTGTTGCGATAATCGCTGCATTCACGAGGGACATTGCATCGATTGCATCCGCAAGTGCAACGATGCGGTGCGCAGGCGGCGGATTGTGGCGCGATTGGCACACTCATACAGTGACGGCATGGCAGAACCCTGCATCCCACGGAGTGTCCGTTCCATGTTCCAGATCCGCCGCGCCGCCGATCGCGACCAGCGCAGCCATGGCTGGCACGAATTCCTTCACAGCTTTCCCGGGGCGTCCGGCCGGAGCGGGCCGACGGCGTTCGGCGCATTGCGCGAACTGAACGAGGAATGCATCGCGCCGACCCGCGGCTACGGGATGCGGCCGTACCGCGACGCGGAAATCGTCACCTACGTGCTCGACGGCGCGCTCGCGCATCGCGACAGCCTCGGCAACGGGGCGATCGTCCGTGCGGGCGGCGTGCAGCGCATGAGTGCCGGCACCGGCGTCATGCTGAGCGAAACCAACGCGTCGCGTGACGAGCCGTTGCGCCTGCTGCGGATCTGGCTCGCGCCGGCCGGGGCGGGCGGCCGGCCCGGCTACGGGCAGACGCACTTTGCCGATGACGAGAAACGCGGGCGGTTGCGGCTCGTCGCGGCACCGGACGGTGGCGACGGTGCGTTGCCGATCGGGGCGGACGCCCGCATCTTCGCGGGGCTGATCGACGGCGACGAGGCGGCGGCGTTCGACGTGCCGGCCGGGCGCCGCGCGTACGTGCACGTGGTGCGCGGCGACGTCGAGGTGAACGGCTACGCGCTGTCCGCGGGCGACGGCGCGCGGATCGGTGCCGTGGACGCGGTGGCGTTCGCGCGCGGCCGGGCGGCCGAGGTGCTGCTGTTCGACGTCGCCTGAAACGCAAAAAGGGGACGCGGGCCGGTGCCCGCGTCCCCTTCGATGCCGCTTCGCGGAGCGGCCCGCCGGCTTACTGCGCCGGCGCCGACGCGGCCTTGGCCGCGCGATGCTGCTCCCAACGCTCCTTCATCTTCTCGTGGCGCTGTTCCATCTTCGCGAACTGCTGCTTGAGCGCCGTGCTGACCATCGTCTTCTGCTGGTCGTTCAGCCCGTTGTAGAACGTGAGCCACGCGGCGGACGTCTGCTCGCGCAGTTGCGCGTTCTGCGCCTCGGCCTGCTGGCGTGCCGAGTGCATCGCGCTCAGGTCGAGGATCGGCTGGTTCTGCTGCGCCTTGAACTGGTCGCGCATCTGCTCGTGGCTCTTGCGCATCGCGTCACGGTTCTGCTTCATCGTGTTGACGGCTGCCTGCCACTGCTGTTCCTGCGACGCGTTGAGCTTCAGCTGGTCGTGCAGTTTCATGATCGCGCCGAACGGGCCGCCTTCATGCCCGTCGTGCATCTGATGGGCGCCGGGGCCGCCCGGAGGCGGCATGTCGTTGGGCTGCGCGGCATGCGCGGTGCCGAATGCGAGAGCGAGCACGGTGGCGGCCGCGATGGCCACGCGGGAAGTCTTCTTATACATTTCAGAAACTCCTTGTATCCAAAGGGTCCGGCGATGCGGGTCCGGGAAAACCGGGTGCCGCATCCGGTAAGACGCAGGTTAGCGATGCAGGCTGCGGCCGGTGTTACGCGGGGCGGTGGCCGGGTTACCGCGCATTACAGTTCCCTTGCGCGGTAACCCGCAGTAACCCTTTCGTCCCTTTGTTTCGTTCTTCGACTCCGCCCTCGCGCGGTAAACTTCGAGCCATGACTACCCAGATCCTCATCGTCGACGACGACCAAGAACTCCGAGACCTGCTGCGCGACTACCTCGTGCGCCAGGGGATGGAAGTGTCCGTGCTGCACGACGCGGCGACGCTCGAGAAGCGCCTCGAGCGCGAGCGGCCCGACCTGATCGTGCTGGACCTGATGATGCCGGGCGTCGACGGCCTGACCGCGCTGCGCCAGCTGCGTGCGGCCGGCGACGACATCCCCGTGATCATGCTGACCGCACGTGCGGACGACGTCGACCGCATCGTCGGGCTCGAGCTCGGCGCGGACGACTACCTCGGCAAGCCGTTCAACCCGCGCGAGCTGCTCGCGCGCGTGCAGGCCGTGCTGCGCCGCCGCCGCGCGACGCCGTCGGCCGCGGCGCCCGAACAGCGCGAGCCGTTCGCGTTCGGCCGCTTCGTGCTCGACTTCCAGGCGCGCACGCTGTCGGTCGACGGCAAGCCGGCCACGCTGTCGAGCAGTGAATTCGCGCTGCTGAAGATCTTCGTGAACCACGCGCTGCGCACGCTCACGCGCGAGCGGCTGCTCGAGCTGCTGCACGGGCCCGAGTACGACGGCACCGACCGCGGCATCGACGTCCAGGTGTGGCGCCTGCGCCGCATCCTCGAAACGGATCCGTCGACACCGCGCTTCATCCAGACGGTGCGCGGGCGCGGCTACGTGTTCGTGCCCGACGGCGAGGCCCATGCGCAAACCCATTGATTCACTGTTCGGGCGGCTGGCGCTGCTCGTCGTCGGTGTCCTGCTCCTGTCGCACTTCGCGTGGTTCTTCGCGATGCGGCTCGAGCGCAGCCAGATGCAGACGCGTTACGCGGTCGAAGAGGCTGCGTTCCTGGTCGACGCGGTGCGCCAGCACGTCGCGCGCACGCCTGACCAGCCGCTGCCGTCGCGCGTGCGGCTCGTGTCGCCGGACAGCGCCGACGTGCCGAAGGGCGGTGATGCAGGGCTGCCGCCGCCGCTGAAGCGGTTCCGCGACGACGTGAGTGACCGCATGCCGCCCGGCACGCAGGTCGAGATCGGCACGCCCGGCCATCCGCCCGTGCTGTGGGTGAAGGAGCCTGCCGACCGCAACTGGATCGTGGTGCCGGTTCAGCCGCTGCGGCCGCCGCGCTCGCTCGACCGGATGCTGTTGTGGCTCGGCACGATCTTCTCGGCCGGCGTGATCGCCGCGCTGTTCGCGGCCTGGCAACTGCAGCAGCCGCTGCGTTCGCTGGCACGCGCGGTCGCGCGCTTCGGCCGCGGCCAGCCGGTGCCGCCGCTGCGTGAGCGCGGCCCGCGCGAGCTGCGCCAGCTCACGCATGGCTTCAACCAGATGGTGGAACAGGTGTCGCAGGCCGAGAGCGACCGCGCGGTGATGCTCGCGGGCGTGGCGCACGACCTGCGCACGCCGCTTGCGCGGATGCGGCTGCGGGCGGAAATGATGGACGACGCCCGGTTGCGTGACGGCGTCGTGCGCGACGTCGATTCGATGTCGCACATCGTCGATCAATTCCTGGTGTTCGCGCACGGCGGGTCCGATCGCAGCGAGCCGGTGCCGGTCGATCAGGCGTGCGAGCGGATCGCGCGCAGCTATCGCGCGGTCGCGCCGAACGCGCCGACGGTCCAGACCCGGCTCGACGCCGATCCGGGCTTCCGGCTGCCGACGGCGACGCTCGACCGGATCCTGTCGAACCTGCTGGACAACGCGCATGCGTACGGTGCGCCGCCCGTGCTCGTCGAGACGGCGCGCACGCCGGCCGGCTATGTGTTGTCGGTCAGCGACAGCGGCGGCGGGATCGCGCCGCGCGACCTCGCGGCGGCCACGCGGCCGTTCGTGCGGCTCGACCCGGCGCGCGGCGGCAACGGCCACAGCGGGCTCGGGCTCGCGATCGTCGAGCGGCTCGTACTCAGGCTGGGCGGGACGTGCGACATCGGCAACCGCCCCGAAGGCGGCCTGCGTGTCGCGATGACGTTCCCGTTCGAGGTCGTGCCGAAGGACGAACCCCACGCACAGGCCGCATGAGCGGCTGCGGCGCCAGCCCGTCCGGGCTGGCGCCGCGTGCCATCATTCGCCGAACAGCGTGCCGAGCGTCTCGGCCGCGTTGCTGTCGATGGTGTTGTAGGTCACGGTCGTGGCCTCGAAGATGTAGACGGTCGTGTACCGGCCGAGGCGCTCCAGGATTTCCTCCTGCAGCGATTCAGGCACGACGTTCATGTTCAGGTACCACGCCGTCGACGACAGCCGCGTCTGGAACGACCCGTACTCCTGCATCAGTTCGTAGAACGCGTCGGCATCCTGATCGCGGCAGACGATCACCAAGTTTCCTGCCATTCCCTTTCCTCCCGCTCGTCGATCGATCCCCAAGGCCTGTTGACATCGGGCACGCGCATGCGTTGCCATCGGACCAGCCGCAACAGACCCCGAGGGCCAGCCCTGATCATACCCGCTTAGTCGTATCCGGCTGGTGACGCCCGACATGGTTTGCGCGCACGTGCGGCCAGCGGGTTCACGGGCGGGCCGGATCACGGCATAATTCGGGCCTGCATGCCGGCCGAAAGACTGCGGCCGGGCTGCTCGACCCGCGCACCCGCCATCCGCCCCGCGCGCCAGGCACGATCCGTGCACCGCCTGCGCCGTTCCCGGACGGTTGTACCTGAAATACAGGTTGGTGTAGTGTCGTGCCGTCGCGGGCCGGCTCGTCCGGGGCGCGGCAGCGCACGCACGCACCGCGCTCGCGCGCGATCGTCAGTCAATCGAATTACCGCACCCGTGCGCTTTGCCATGAATCAACATCGACTGCCGGCTTCGTTCGGCCTTACCGGGGAGGGCGCCTGATGGACGTCGGATTCTTCAATCCGAACCGGACCGCCAACGCGTCCGCGTGGCGCGTCCTGCCGAACCGGTGGGATTTCATCGCGTTTCCGCTGATCATCTGCCTGATCGCGATGGCGGTCGTCGGTTTCCACGAAACGATGGCGCCGATCGGCACCCTGCAGACGCAGAAGATCTCGCTCGACCCGTCGAACCTGCCCGAATATGCGTTGCGCACCACGCTGCGGATGCTTGCCGCGATGGTCGCGTCGCTTGCGTTTACGCTGATCTACGGCACGTTCGCCGCGAAAAGCCGGCGTGCCGGCATGGTGCTGATCCCGATCCTCGACATCCTGCAGTCGGTGCCGGTGCTCGGCTTCATCTCGTTTACCGTCACGTTCTTCCTCGCGCTGTTCCCGAGCCGCGTGCTCGGCGCCGAGCTCGCGGCGATCTTCGCGATCTTCACGAGCCAGGCGTGGAACATGACGTTCAGCTTCTACCAGTCGCTGCGTACGGTGCCGCGCGACCTGGACGAAGTGTCGCGGGGTTTCCACCTGACGTCGTGGCAGCGCTTCTGGAAGCTCGAAGTGCCGTTCTCGATGCCGGGCCTGATCTGGAACATGATGATGTCGATGTCGGGCGGCTGGTTCTTCGTCGTCGCGTCGGAGGCCATCACCGTCGGCAACCAGACGATTACGTTGCCGGGCGTCGGCGCGTATCTCGCGCAGGCGATCTCGGACAAGAACCTCGGTGCGATCGGCTGGGTGATCCTCACGATGACGGTCGTGATCGTCGCGTACGACCAACTGCTGTTCCGCCCGCTGATCGCGTGGGCCGACAAGTTCCGGATGGAAAACACCGCGTCGGGCGACGCGCCGCAATCGTGGCTGCTCGACCTCGTGCGCCGCACGCGCCTGATTCATCAACTGCTCGTGCCGGCCGGCTGGTTCTTCGCGAAGGCCGCGCGGATTCCGCTGCGGCTGCCGCTGTCGGGGGCGATGCGCTTCTCGCTGCCGAAAGTCGAGAAGAAGGCGTCACGCACGGTCGACATCGCGTGGGCGACCCTCGTGCTGCTCGGCACGGCCTATATCGTGTGGCGTGTCATCAGCTTCGTGTCGACCGGCGTGACGATGGCCGAGGTCGGCCACGTGCTGGTGCTGGCGCTCATCACGCTGCTGCGCGTGGTCGTGCTGATCTCCATCGCGTCAGTGATCTGGGTGCCGATCGGTGTGTGGATCGGGCTGCGCCCGAAGCTGGCCGAGAAGCTGCAGCCGCTCGCGCAGTTCCTCGCCGCGTTCCCGGCCAACCTGTTGTTCCCGGTGTTCGTGATCGTGATCGCGCGCTTCCACCTGAACGCCGATATCTGGCTGTCACCGCTGATCGTGCTCGGCACCCAGTGGTATATCCTGTTCAACGTGATCGCCGGCGCAACGTCCTACCCGAACGACTATCGCGAAGCGGCGACGAACTTCCGCATCCGTGGCTGGCAGTGGTGGCGGCAGGCGATCCTGCCCGGCATCTTCCCGTACTACGTGACCGGCGCGATCACCGCATCCGGGGGCGCGTGGAACGCGAGCATCGTGTCGGAAGCCGTCCAGTGGGGCAATACCAAGATCGAGGCGCACGGCCTCGGTGCCTATATCGCGCAGACCACCGCCGCCGGCGATTTTCCGAAGATCATCCTGGGCATCGCCGTGATGTCCCTGTTCGTTACCCTGTTCAACCGCCTGTTGTGGCGCCCGCTGTATGCCTTCGCCGAAGCGAAGCTGCGGCTCGACTGAGACCGATTGAGAGCGAAACGCGATGCACAATCCGAATGCTGTAAACGCCCCCGTCCAGACGAACCAGCCGCCGCGCCTCGGTGAGGAAATCCTGCGTGTCGATCACGTCTGTCGCGGCTTCAACAAGACGCAGGGCGAACTGCTCGTGCTCGACGATGCGAACCTGTCCCTGCGCGAAGGCGAGATCGTCGGGCTGCTCGGCCGTTCCGGCTCGGGCAAGTCGACGCTGCTGCGCATCATCGCCGGGCTGATCGAGCCGACCGGCGGCGAGGTGACCTATCTCGGCCAGCCGCTGCGCGGCCCGGCCGAAGGTGTCGCGATGGTGTTCCAGACCTTCGCGCTGTTCCCGTGGCTCACCGTGCTGCAGAACGTGGAAGCCGGCCTCGAGGCGCTCGGCGTCGGCGCCCGCGAGCGGCGCGAGCGCGCGCTGGCCGCGATCGACCTGATCGGTCTCGACGGCTTCGAGAATGCGTACCCGCGCGAGCTGTCGGGCGGCATGCGCCAGCGCGTGGGCTTTGCGCGCGCGCTCGTCGTCGACCCGACGATCCTGCTGATGGATGAGCCGTTCTCCGCGCTCGACGTGCTGACGGCCGAGACGCTGCGTACCGACCTGCTCGATCTCTGGACGCAAGGCCGCATGCCGATCAAGTCGGTGCTGATCGTCACGCACAACATCGAGGAAGCCGTGTTCATGTGCGACCGGATCCTCGTGCTGTCGTCGAACCCGGGCCGCGTGATCGCCGAGATCAAAGTGCCGTTCAAGCATCCACGTAACCGTCTCGACCCGGCGTTCCGCAAGCTCGTCGACGACATATACGCGAAGATGACGGCCCGCCAGACCGGCGAGGCGACGAAGAAGGGGCTCGAGCTCGGCAGCTGGCTGCCGCAGGTGTCGACCAACCTGATGGCCGGCCTGATCGAAACGCTCGCAATGGCGCCTTACCACGGCCGCGCGGACATGCCGGAAATCGCACGCACGCTGCATCTGGAAGTCGACGACCTGTTCCCGATCGCCGAAGTGCTGCAGTACCTCGGCTTCGCGGACGTGCGCGAAGGCGACGTGTTCCTGACGCCGCCGGGGCGCGTGTTCGCGGAATTCGGCACGCAGGAGCGCAAGCTGATGTTCGCGGATCACCTGCTGAAGCACGTGCCGCTCGCGGCGCGGATCAAGAAGGTGCTGAACGAGCGCCCGGGCCATCGTGCGCCGCGCGTGCGCTTCGAGCAGGAGCTGGAGGATTTCCTGTCGGACGGCGCCGCCGAGGAGACGCTCGACGCGGTAATCGACTGGGGCCGTTATGGCGAGATCTTCTCGTACAACGACCAGACCGAGATCTTCAGTCTCGAGGACGTCGAGTCCTGACGCAGTCGGGGCGCATCCGGCCGACACGGCCCTGATGTCCGCCGCGCCTTGATCCGGCCGCGCCCCGCCAAGGGCCGTGCGGCCTGCCCCCCGGCGATCGCAATGAGCGCCGGGCGATGCTCCATCTGAGCGTCGGGCCGCGCCATCGCCGGGGCGCGGAAAATGGCGTTCGTCAAGGATGCCGCGCCCGGTTTGATCCTCGACCGCAGCGCTTTGCTCGCCTCTGGCTGCGTCATCCACTCCGTCACGCATCGAATTCCCGCCGCCCCCGTCGCTCGTTGTCCGGTGTACGCCGCACTCCGGTCGTTCGTCGTTGCCTGATCACAAGCGATGCCGCGACAGGTGCGCGATTACGCTGCGACGGCAGGCAATGAATATTGGGGTTCGATTGAATGGCCGATCGGGCCTGTCGTCATTCCGGAATATTAAATGCTGGCAAGTGTTATGAAATTCTCCGCGGTTTGATATATTTAGCGCCTTCAAGGCGGCTGAGAGCGCCTTGTTGGTGCGATAGCGTCTGGGTTGCGGCGGGTCCGCCGGACGAAAAAAACGAGGTTAAGATGAGTTTCGCTGCAAACGGAAACCCCGATGGGACGGGAGGGGGCGGCGCGGCCTTGGCCGGCGGTTTGAGCAACCTGGGTTCGCTTGCCGGAATGGCGGGGCAACTGGGGGCGCTGACCGGCATGCCGGGCGCCGGGCTGCTGGGCGGAGCCGCGAGCGCGGTTCAACTGGCTCAAACCGGCTTGTCGTTGATCGGCAAGGCGCCGGAGTCGATTGCCGAGGCAATCAACGGCCTGACGGGTGCGGTTCCGCGCTTGACCCAGGATAATCGCTTCGTCACGATCGAAACACCGCTCGGTCCGGACGTGCTGCTGGTCAGCGCGGCCGTCATTGACGAACACGTCAATCAGCTCACCGAAACGCATCTCGATCTGCTGTCGCATCGCAACAATATCGAGCCCCAGGAAATTGTCGGGCAGCGGGTCAAGATCACGCTGGAGCCGCAGAGCCGCAATTTCAGTCTGACGCGTGTCGTGACGTCGTCGGCCGATATCGAGACGAAGCGGTATTTCGACGGTTACGTTGCGTCGTTCGGGCGTGTCGGAAACTCGGGTTCGGTGACCCGCTACGAAATGTCGGTCGTTCCGTGGTTCTGGTTCCTGACGCGCTCGACCGATTGCCGGATCTTCCAGAATCAGACGCCGCAGGACATCCTGGGCGACATTTTCCGTGAGATGGGCTTCCCGGATTTCGAGTTCGCCATTCAGGGCGATCGTCCAAAGCTCGAATACATCGTGATGTACGACGAGTCGTACTACAGTTTCTGCTCGCGCCTGATGGAGCAGGAAGGGCTGATCTGGACGTTCCGCTACGAAAACGACAAGCATGTACTCGTGATCGGCGACAGCAACGCGATGTTTCAGCCGATTCCGAATCTGAAGACGATTCCGTACGAAGCCAACAGCGCAGCAAGCGAGCAGAACGGCATCAACCGCTGGGACGAGGCGTTCAGCTTCCGAGTCGGCAAGATCACGTACCGGGATTTCAATTACAACCAGCCGTCGTCGCAACTGATGCATGTCGAGGTGCCGACCGTCAATCTGAAGCACCCGAATATCCAGACGACGGAGCGTTACCAGTTCCATTCGCTGTATGACCACGGGAACGACGGGCAGCGTTACGCATGCTATGCGATGGAAGCGGAAGAAGCGCTCGCGCATCGTTTCAACGGAGCGGGGCATGCGCACGGCATGACGACGAGCGGGCGCTTTACGCTGGTCAATCACGGCACGTCCGCCTACAACAACAAGGATTTCGTGATTCTTCGCGTTCGTCATCAGGTGGCGAACGACTATACCCAGCAGACCTCGAAGCTGCCGTACCACAATACGTTTACGTGCTTGCCGATCGACATTCCGTTCCGGCCGGAGCGGCGTACGCCCAAGCCGCACATGCAGGGTACGCAGTCCGCGATCGTGGTCGGGCCGAAGGGCGAGGAAATTCACACCGACGGCAGCCGGGTCAAGCTGCATTTCCTGTGGGACCGGCGCGGCAAGCTCGACGGCTCGGACTCGATGTGGGTGCGCGTATCGCAACCGTGGGCAGGCAAGGGATGGGGCGGTTCGGCGATTCCACGGATCGGCCAGGAGGTGCTGGTCTCGTTCAACCAGGGCGACCCGGACAACCCCATCGTCGTAGGCCGTGTGTTCAACGGCGAATCCGGCAACCCGTATCACGGTAGCGGCGGCCAGACGATGGGGATGCGCAGCCAGACGCACAAGGGCGAGGGCTTCAACGAACTGCGGTTCTCGGATGTGAATGGCGCCCAGGAAGTCTTTCTGCATGCGCAGAAGGACATGAAGACGATCGTCAAGGATAACGAATCGCATACGGTCGAATCCGGAGCGCGAAGCGTGTCGGTGCTGAAAGGCGACGAGAGCAAGCACGTTGCGGAAGGCAGCCTGTCGGAAAAGATCGCGAAGGCGCGCTTCACGACGGCCAACAGCGTCGGCGTGCAGGCGCTGGCCGGCGATGCCGGGCCGGGGAAGCAGAGCTATCAGGCAACGGACGAGATCGAGCATCGGGTGGGCGCGAGCATCGTCACACTGAAGCCGGACAGCATCAAACTGTCTCATGGCGCATCGAGCATCCTGATCAATCAGAGCGGCATCTTTCTCGATGGCCCGGTGATCCATCTGAATCAAGGGCTTTTCGTGACGCCTGAACAGGCGATGGCGATCGAGTGGGCCAATCAACAGGCGATCATCGCGGCAGGTCTCGCGTCGGCCGATCCAAAAGTGCAGGCGGCGGCTCGCAAGCTTCAGGCGACGGTCAAGGCGCAGCAACTGGCCAAACTCGCGGGGGCCGTGTACACGCCAGGTACGGCGCCGCCCGGATGGAAGAACGTATCGAACGATCCGGAAGCGCTCAAGAAGTTCGGCCTGAGGCCGCAAGACCTGCAGATTCCCGGCAGCAACTTCGGTGCGCAGGTCTATGCGCCCGACCCTGCGGTGTTCGGCGACAGCATGAAGCCCACCCTGGCCTTCAAGGGAACGCAGCCCACGGTCAAGGAGGACTGGTCGAACAACCTCAATCAGGGATTGGGCGACAACTCACCGTACTACGATCGTGCGGTGACCATCGGCAAGAAGATCTACGGCTCGGGCAATGCAGGCGGCCTCGATCTCACCGGTCACTCGCTCGGCGGCGGGTTGGCTTCGGCAGCGTCCCAGGCCAGCGGCGCGGGCGCGACGACGTTCAACGCGGCCGGCCTCAATTCCGAAACGCTGCCGATGTACGGCGCAGCACCCCGGGCGTCGGCCATCACGAACTACCGGGTCGATGGCGACATCCTGACCGGGGTGCAGGAAGGCAGGCTGGGCCCGATCAGTGACGTGACGTCGCAATTGATGCCCAAGGCCGTCGGTGAGCAGATCACCATTCCGGGTACCAGTTTGACGACCGTTCAGCGTCACATGATGGGGCAGGTGACGAGCGGACTGGAAACGACCGCTGCCGATCAGCAGGCGTCGTTGCTGAGCCAACTTCAGGGACATTGATGAAATACAGCAAGGTCATCGCCGCGGGCGCGGTTGTCGCGGTAATCGGTTTGTCGTCGCCGTTCTGGTGGCCGACTCAAGCACAGGAAACAAAAATGGCAGACTTCAAGCGTTACCCGCCCGAAGACTTTTTCTCGGGATCGCAACTCGAGCTGGCGCGTGCCATTCGCGACGGAAATCTCGAGCAGGTCAAATCGCTTGCGACGCGTACCGATCTGGCTGCGCCGGGCAACAAGAAGGCCACCCTGTTGTCGTTCGCGGTGCAGGAGGCGATTCCGGTGAAGACGGACGCCACGAACGTGCACTTCCAGATCGTCAGCGAACTGGTGCGGGACGGCGCGAAGCCCGAACAGCCGTTCGGCGAGAACGGCGCGAACGTGGCATATCTGGCTGCGCGGGCAGACACGCCCAACTTGCTGAAAGCGTTGCTGGCGGGTGGCATGAGCCCGGATCTGAAGTACGACGGCGATACGCCGCTGCTGTTCGCAACCTGCAAGGACACGCTGTTGCCGCAAATGCGCGTGCTGGTCGAGCACAAGGCCAACGTCAATCTGCGGGACTCGATGAAGGAAACCGCGCTCTACGAAGCGACGCGCCTGCGGCAGTGGGACGTCGTCGATTATCTGCTCGAGCACGGTGCCGATCCGTCGGTGAAGAACGACAATGGCCTCGCCTATTCGAAAGTCCTCGGCGACGAACTGCAGCAGACGCCGAAAGGCTCGCCGCAGCTGAGTCGCATCGAAGCCATTCACAAGCGTCTGGTCACGGCGGGCGTGCAGTAACGTCAGCCGCATGACGGATGCGCCGGCTGCGCCAGTGCAGCCGGCGAACAGTTTCAATCCGGCGCCTGCCCCGACGGGCAGGCCGAACCGAGAAGAGCATGTCCGAATATCAGATGAACGACGCCGTCATTCAGTTGCCGGCGCACTTCAAAGACAAGACGATTCACCTGTTCACGGTCGATGAAGCAGGGAGCAGCGGATTCACGTTCGTGGTTTCGCGTGCGCCGATGGAGCCGGACGACACGGTCGATACGTTCGTGACGCGGCTCGTATCGGAGATGCGAAAGTCGCTTCCGCGTTTCGAATTGAAGCATCTGGAAAACCGGGAAATCGATGGCGAAACCGCGCGCGAAGTCGATTATCAGTGGGTGTCGGAAGGCACGCCGCTGCATCAGCGCCAGACGGTGGTGATGTCGCCGAAGGCCGGGCGCGAGCGCGTGGCGATCAGTTTCATCGGCACCTGTCCGAAGTCGTTCACGGAGGACAAGAGCAAGGAGTACAAGAGCCTGCTCGCGAGTGTCGTGCTGGCCCGGCCCGACCGTGCGGCTTTTGTGCCGACCGCGCTCGGCCAGGACGAGGCGGGCATCGTCTTCGTGCTGCACGAGCCGAGCGCGACGTTGTACGCGCTCACCGGCATGGCCGAACTGTTCCGGCACGACGTCACGGAAATGTTCGACGACACCGCGTTCTTCGGCTCGGCCGGCGAGCCGCTCGCGTTGCAGCCTGCTCCGGCTGGACAGCAGGCGTGGCGAGCACTGGATGGCCGTCAGTTCGCGCTCTGGACGACGGATTCGCGCGAGCACGCGTCGCTGGGCGACCGGCTTGCCGGGGTGACGGCGGTGAAGGGCATGACCGGCATGCAGAGCATCGAGGCCGTGCGTGCTTATCTGACCGCGGTTGCGAACGCGGGCTAACGGGGAGCGCGCGTGGATACATTGCTTGCTGCTGCGCGACTCGGCGATCCGATTGCGCATACGGCATCCAAGGGATGGATGATCGCCGGGTTGATCGCGGGTGCGGTGATCGGCGCGGTGGCGGTGGTCGCCACAGGCGGTGCCGCGTTGACGGTGGTCGCTGCAGTCGCCGCGGGTGCTGCCGCGGGCGGCGGCCTTGGCGAAGTGCTGGGCACGATGTCGTGGGCGCCGCGACACGTCACGGGAAGTCTGATAAAAGGCTCGCCCAACGTCTTCATCAACAGTCGCGCGGCGATGCGGGCCATCCTGAGCCTGGGCCTGTGCAGCGACCACGCGGGTCCGCCGCAGGTGGTCGCGCAGGGTTCGTCGACGGTCTTCATCAACAGCCAGCCGGCGAGCCGCAAGGAAGACCGGATGATGTGCGGCGCGCTGATCAACGACGGATCGCCGAACGTGTTCATCGGCGGCCCGGCGGTCGGTGAGTACAATCCCGAGATTCCGGCGTGGGTCAACTGGACGATGGCTGCGGTGGGCATTGCCGCCGCGGCTGTCCTTGCGGGGCCGGCGCTGGCGTTGCTCGGCGCCGCCGGCGGTTTTCTCGGCGGCGAAGTCGGCGGGTGGCTGGGCGGAAAGATCTTCGGCGAGGGTTCCGACGGGCAGAAGTGGTCGATGCTTGGAGGAAGCTTGCTGGGTGGATTCGGCGCGGGGAAGGGGGCCGGGCTCGTCAGCGGGGCGAGGGGGGCGGGCTCGGTGGCTGGCGAGTTGTCGGCGCTGGAGGCCGTCGAAGGTGCCGCGGGCGCGACGGAGCAGCCGACGATTTCGCTGTTCGGGTTTCGTGGCGGCGGACGGGTGTCCGACGTCGAAGCCGGCATGCATCCGTATCAGTACACTGGCCACGTCGGGTATTCGCTGGACGGTGGCAAGACGATATGGGGCTTTGGTCCCGCAACGGGAGACGCGAGCGCAGCGGAAGTGTTTGGCAACCTGAAGGGATCGGGCAGTTACCCCGGGATGCTTACCGCGGATCAAGACGCATTCATCGCGGTCGCGAAAGAGCCGCTGCCTGCCCGTGGTGGCGGCGGCGCTCTACAGACAGTGTACGAGCAAAAGATACCGGTCACGCAAGAGCAGTACGAATCGATACTGGCGGCACATGAGGAACTGCTTGCACGTGGACCGATGGATGACATCCGGTATCAATGGCCGCCCAAGTCTGGCGAATGGCCCGAAAACAACTATAACTGTGCAACGTTTCCAGGACGCCTCGGCATTCCCATTCCTGAAGGAACAGGGAAATTGCAGAACTACATGCCGGAGCTCGAGAAAGTGGGCACGCCCTGGACGCCGGGAAATTGAATCTTATGAATGTGTCAGAGAGCCTTTATTCCGCCGCTGTCAGAATGCACGACCTGGTGTTCGTGTCCGTCGTCGATTCACCGAGTCCGCACGTACTCCGGGCAAAAATAGAGCAGATCTATTCCTGCGGAAAGGGCATCACGCCGGATCACCTCGGGACGGAGTTCGAGTTTTACAGTGGACCTGCGACGTGGGGGAACGTTTCGCTCCAGATCGGGGAGCGGGCGCTGCTCTTCGTCCATCAGGTGTCCGGCGTGTTCAACGAATATCCATGGCGCGGCCACATGGTCCTGGAGGAAATTGACGGTGAATCGTACGCGCGGTTGCAGATGCCCGAGTTGTGGTTGAGGGACGATCTGCCGGAAGCCGTGAAAGCTGCGGCGGGTCCGCATCCAACCAGGCGAAATGCGTCGATTGTCCGGTTCAGTGTGTTTGAGAGCTACCTGAAAGGGCTCATCGAGAAATCGGCTCCCTGAACCGGGGCGGTTTCCGGACGGCGAAGCGGATAATGGAAGAACGAAGTTTTTGGAGCTGAATGGAATGACCGACAAGAATCCTGATTTTTCACCGATTCGCATGCGGGCGCGTGGTTTCGTGTCGCAGGGGCGCATCGAGGACGCGCTCGGGCTGTACGGCGACATCCTGAAAATCGCGCCGGAAGACGCGGCGACGTATGCGGACCGCGGCACGACCTTCGCGATGATCAAGAAGACGGATCTTGCGTTGAACGACCTGAATCGGGCCATCGAACTGGGGTACACGGACGCGTCGGCGTATTGCACGCTCGCGACGATTTTCCTCGAAGGCGGCGGCTACCAGAAGTCGCTGGATTATTTCGACAAGGCGCTGAAGCTCAATCCCGATCAGCCTTTCGTCTATTTCAACCGCGCCCGCGTTTACGAGACGCTGGGCGATATCAAGGCTGCGATTGCCGATCTGGAGCGGTGCCTGACCTACAACCCGGACGATGCGTTGTCCGCGAAGATCAAGGACAGGGTGGCGCAGCTTCGCGCGCGTGCGTAACGGCTGCCGCGGGGTGCGAAGTTGGCGGTATCCGGCCCGGAACTATCCGGGCAAATTGCTTGGGGGCCGTCGTGATGTTGAAGCGTGACAAGTTGCCGTACTCCGTGCTGCCTTCATCGTTGACGGTGTTGATTCCCGAGGCAATTTTCTTGAAGGCGCTCGAGAATGCCGAGTCGCAAACGATCGTCGTTTGGTACGTCGACGCGAAAATCGGTCGTCAACATGAAGTCGAGTTTTCGCCGCAATCGGGGCGTCTGCTGTCACGCAGCGAGCGCGAAGCACGATTTCCGATCGAGCGGCGGATCGTTCTGCGGGATGGAATCCGGGTGCAAGTGGGCAATCGGCTCGAGGCCGCTACCGACGTTCGTTACGAAACCTATACCGCGTACGATCCCGTGACTTCGTCGAAGCTTGCCGTCGGCGAACAGATGTTCTTCATGCGGTTTCTGGGCGATCCCGAGACAATCGTTCGGCAAGCGATCGAAAAAGCGAGGTTCCCGAACACCTATGCGGGATGGAGCGCAATCGAGCGCATTCGCTACTGGGTTGGCGTGCTGTATCGTGCGCGACGTCAGACGGGGGAGTCGGGAATCAATGAAGATGAAGCCTTCCAGCCTGCGTTGCTGAAGCAGATGAGAGCGGTGGATCCCGAGGTCGACGGCATACTTGCGGCGGTCCTTGCCGAGCTGAGTCGAATGGAAATGATCGGCCCGGATGTCATGCGGGCCGCGTTCAATCGGCGGACAGGCGCATCGATCTGATCGTCCGGCGGACGAACGTGCCGATGATCGAAGTGCCCGGATTGGCAAGTCGGATGCTTGGCGGCTGACTTGATTGGCCGACAGGTGAGGGCACCTGGCCAGCAATCCGGAAGATGGGTGCGTTGTCCGCGCGGATCAAGGGCAGCGCGATGCTGCTTGGCGCGTCCATCTAACGACTGCCGGTTGCGGCCGAGCGGAACGGCATCGGCAACGGCACCGCGCATGATGCGCGGCCTATCGCATCGCTACTGCAGATTCCCCCACCGATCGACCGCCGGTTCCGCCGACGCCCACTTCCAGTGCGTGCCTTGCTGGCAGGCATTCGCGAAATACCAGTCGGCCTTGTCGCCGTCCTTCACCGAGAACGCGAATTCCTTGCACAGCGCGAGCGGCGTCGAATAAGCGCGCGCGACGCGCACCTCGCCTTCGCCGTTTTCCAGCGGCAGCGTGTTCTTCACCTTCCACGGCTTTACTTCGCCGACGGCCAGGCTGCCGGCCGTCTTCGCAATCGCGTCCTGCTGGTTCTGATGGAGCTGCTTCATCGTGCGGTTGACGGCTTCGTCGGTCGCGGCCTGCACGGCAATCCCGACGCCGACGCCGACCGCCGGGTTCGCGGTGACGAGGCCCGTCGCCGCGCCGGCGAGGGCGCCGCTCGCCGCGCCGACCGACCCGCAGCCCGACAGCGTGGCCGTTGCCGCGCACATCGCGCCGATGGCCGCGATACGGAGCGCGACGCTCATTGCAGTGCGCCCCAGCGTTCGGTCGCCGGCTCGGCCGATGCCCATTTCCACACGGGGCCGTCGCGGCAGATCGTGGCGACGTAGAAGGCCGATTGCGCGGCTTTGTCGGGTTTCGCGGGCGTATCGACCGCGAACACGATTTCCTTGCAGTCGAGCGGGCCGATGCTGATCATCCGGCTGACCGTCACGCGACCCTGCTCGTCGTCCTCGATCGGGAACGAGTGGTGCGTCGACCACGGCGCAACGCCGCCCACGTCGAGCGGGCCCGCCGCCTTCGCGATCTGTTCCTGGGTGTAACGGTGTGCGACCCGCTGCGAGTACTGGACGCCCGCCCGCGCCCCGGCGACGGCGCCGAGGCCGATGCCCGTCGCAACGGCGGCGTTGTTGGTGACCTTGGAAGCGATCGCGGCGCCCGCGATACCGGCGCCGGCAGTCGCGCCTTCGCTGTACAGCGAGTTGCAGCCGGACAGCAGTGCGGCCGTGGCGATCACGGCCAGCACGACGCGCGCCCGCGTGGCCCGGCGCGGCGATTCGAAACGAATGTTCATCCCTGAGTGCAAGTCCTGTCTGGGTGAGCGGCGACGCGTGCACGCCCTGATGCCGCGTCATTGTTTCGCAATTGTCATGGGAAAACTGCAAAGCTTTGACAAATCGCCGTGCGGCAGGCCGCGTGCGCGCGAGCGGCGTTATTGTCGGATAGATGCTTGCGAAGGGGTCGAAACGTTACAAATTGAAGGTAATTGTTACCTTCGGATGCGATCAGGCGACCTAGACTGTTGTGCGATGGAATGTTTCTACGACGGCCTCGGGCCGCACCGCATATGAGACACCCAGCTATGCGCCGTTCGAAACGGCTGTCACCTCGGCCGCCCGACGCGGCGGCCGGCCGTCCGGAGGACCGCCCGCGTCCGCGGACCGACGCGCCATCGGCGCCGCCGGGCGCGCCCGACGACACGCCGTCGGACGGCGATCACAACCAGGGCGGTGCCCGCCCGGAAGGGCTCGACTATCAGCGCGACCTCGGTCAGGAGCAGGACGCGTGATTCCGTCGTAGCCGCATTCCACCGCCGTATTTCATTGCAATTCTCGGAACTGAGTCGCCGCGCGGCCGCCTTCGGGCCGCCGCGCCCGCTTTGGCGTGCGTCGCGCGCCAGCCAATCGAATCGAGGAGGGGAAGTCGCATGAGCAGATTGATCGTGGTATCGAACCGTGTCGCCGCCGGCGAGGACACGCGCCCGAGCGCGGGCGGCCTGGCGGTCGGCGTGATGGACGCGCTGAAGGAAACGGGCGGCGTCTGGTTCGGCTGGAACGGCGAGATCGTCGACGCACCCGACACCGCGCCCGCAATCCAGCGGGACGGCAACGTCACCTACGCGACGGTCGGGCTGACCCGCCGCGACTACGACCAGTACTACCGCGGCTTCTCGAACGCGACGCTGTGGCCGGTGTTTCATTACCGCGGCGATCTCGCGCGCTTCGACCGTCAGGAGTACGCGGGCTACCTGCGCGTGAACGCGATGCTCGCGAAGCAGCTCGCCGCGTTGCTGCGCCCCGACGACCTGATCTGGGTGCACGACTATCACCTGTTGCCGTTCGCGCATTATCTGCGCGAGCTCGGCGTGAAGAACCCGATCGGCTTCTTCCTGCACATCCCGTTTCCGTCGCCCGACATGCTGCGTCTCGTGCCGCCGCACGAGGAGCTCGTGAAGTTCATGTGCGCGTACGACGTCGCGGGCTTCCAGACCGAGGCCGACAAGCAGGCGTTTACCGACTACATCGAGCGGCGCGGGATCGGCGCGGCAAGCGACGACGGGATGCTGCACGCGCATGGCCGCGTCGTGAAGGTCGCCGCCTATCCGATCGGCGTGCATCCCGACGCGATCGCGCAGGCGGCCGTCCAGTACGGCACGCGCAAGCCGGTGAAGATGCTGCGCGAGGCGCTCGACGGCCGCAAGCTGGTGATGAGCGTCGACCGCCTCGATTATTCGAAGGGGCTCGTCGAGCGCTTCCAGTCGTTCGAGCGGATGCTCGCGAACGCGCCGGGCTGGCAGGGGCGCGTGTCGCTCCTGCAGATCGCCCCGCCGACGCGTTCCGACGTGAAGACCTATCAGGACATCCGCGAAACGCTCGAGGGCGAGGCCGGCCGCATCAACGGCCGCTTCTCGCAGCTCGACTGGACACCGATCCAGTACCTGAACCGCAAGTACGAGCGCAACCTGCTGATGGCGTTCTTCCGGATGTCGCAGGTGGGCTACGTGACGCCGCTGCGTGACGGGATGAATCTCGTCGCGAAGGAGTACGTCGCGTCGCAGGATCCGGCCGATCCGGGCGTGCTCGTGCTGTCGGAGTTCGCGGGCGCGGCAGCCGAGCTGACCGGCGCGCTCCTCGTCAATCCGTACGACCTGTCGCAGATGGCCGAGGCGCTCGAGCGCGCGCTGTCGATGCCGCTCGCGGAGCGGCAGGCGCGCCACGAGGAAAACCTCGCGCGGTTGCGCGCGAACGACCTGTCGGTCTGGCGCGATACGTTCGTCGCCGACTTGCGCAGTGTCGCGGCGGCCGCGTCGGTCACGCGGCGCGCGGGCCGGCGGGTTGCGCATGCGTGAGTTTGGACCGGAGCCCGGCGTGGAGGACGACGCTACCCGTCGCTTCTTTGTCGTGACCGGTGGCCCGGGGTCGGGCAAGAGCACGTTGCTCGATGCGCTCGAGCGTGCCGGTTTCGCGCGCTCGCAGGAAGCAGGGCGCGGGGTGATCCGTGACCAGATGGCGATCGACGGCCAGGCGTTGCCGTGGCGTGACCCGGCGGCGTTCGCCGAGCTGATGCTGAGCTGGGAGATGCGTTCATACGATCTCGCACGCCGCGCGCGCGGGCCCGTGTTCTTCGATCGAGGCGTGCCGGACGTGGTCGGCTATCTCCGGCTGACAGGGCTCGCGGTGCCCGCGCATGCGCAAGCCGCGGCCCGTCGTTTCCGCTACCACCGGCGCGTGTTCATCGCGCCGCCGTGGCCGGACATCTATACGCAGGACACCGAACGCCGGCAGGATTTCGCGGAAGCCGTGCGCACCTACGACGCGATGGTCGAGTGCTACACGTCGTATGGCTACCGGCTGGTCGAACTGCCGCGCGAGAGTGTGAAGACGCGCGTGCGCTTCGTGCTGGACGCGCTCGACGCGGCGTGATGCTCGGCCACGCACGCGGTGCGCGGGGGCGTCAGGTCGCCGTGTCCGGCCGCGGCGACGTGATGCGCAGCATGCTGACGACCGCGGCCACCGCCGCGAATGCCGCGGCGACATAGAGCGCGATCGTCGGCCCGCGGTCCGGCACGAGCCCGAAAATCAACGCGACGAGCGCGGCACCGAGCGTCTGCCCGGTGAGCCGCGCGGTGCTCAGCATGCCGCCCGCGCCGCCGCTGCGTTCGCGCGGCGCCGACGACAGCATCGCGCGGTTGTTCGGCGACTGGAACAACCCGAAGCCCGCACCGCACAGTGCCATCCGCCACACGATGTCGACGGTGCCCGGGTGCGCGCCGATCGTCGCGAGCGACAGCAGCCCGGCCGCGAACAGCGCGAGCCCGATCCCGCCGAGGATGCCGGCCGAATAGCGATCCGACAGCACGCCCGCGAGCGGCGCAGCGAACACGATCACGAGCGGCCACGGCGTCATGTACAGGCCCGTCTCGACCTGCGAGAAGCCGAGCGAGTTCTGCAGCCAGAACGGCAGCGCGACGAACGCGAGCATCTGCGACGTGAACGACGCCGTCGATGTGTAGACCGACAGCGCGAACATCGGGATGCGCATCAGGTCGACCGGCAGCAGCGGCGCCGGCTGCGACAGCTGGCGCTTCACGAAGAAGTAGCCGACGACGAACGCGACGGCCAGCTCGGCCGCGACATACGCATGGCCTTCGCCATGGCCGAGCCCGTCGACGGCCGTGATCAGCAGCCCGAACACGCACGCGTTCATCAGCGCGCTCGCGAAATCGTACGGTGCGTCGTGCAGCGGGTTGGCCGGCAGCGCACGCACGCTACCGAGTACCGCGGCGATGCCGATCGGCACGTTGACCGCGAACAGCCATGGCCACGACGCGAACGACAGGATCGCGGACGCGACCGTCGGCCCGATCGCCGACGACAGCGCCACCACCATCGCATTGATCGACAGCCCGCGCCCGAGCAGCGACGACGGGTAGATCATCCGCACGAGCGCCGCGTTGACGCTCATGATGCCGGCCGCGCCGAAGCCCTGGATCACGCGCATCACGGCCAGCATCGGCAACGAGCCGGCGAGCGCGCAGCCGAGCGACGCCGCGGTGAACAGTGCGAGCCCCGCGATGTAGATACGGCGATAGCCGATGCGCTCGCCAAGCGACGCGAGCGGCAGCAGCGTGATCGTGACCGCGAGCTGGTACGCGTTGACGATCCAGATCGACGCGGCGTCGGATGCGTGCAGGTCGCGCGCGATCGTCGGCAGCGCGACGTTCGCGATGGCGCCGTCGAGCACGGCGAGCGTGATGCCCAGTGCGACGCAGACGATCGCCCAGTAGCGTTGCGGAAGCGGCAGGCCGGTATCGGCGTTCATGGCGGGAGCAGAGGCGTGGTTGTCCGCGCGCCCGGTTGCCGGTTGCGTGCGCAACCATGCGCAAGGGTGGAGGCGGCGATGAGCGGCCCGGCCGGCGCAACTGCACCGGAGCGGGGCCGGTCGAGTGTATCACCGGGCCGCATCGCGCGACGCCGGCGCTCAGCCTTCGAAGTCGAGGCCGCCGAGTCGCACGAGCGGGTCGGCCTGCGTGCGCGACAGGAGATCGATGTCGCGCGCGCTCTGCCATGCACCCAGCTTTTTCGGCAGCGCGGCGAGGTAGTGCTCGAAGCGTTGCGGGCCGTCCGGCTCCATCAGCCGCTCGATTTCGTCGGTGTCCCAGGTCAGCTCGAGGTTCAGCGGATGCTCGAAGCCGCTGACGTGCTCGTGCGGTGCGCTGCGGATCTGCACGCGCGTCGGGTGCCCGTGGCCGCCATACGGGACGACGTCGGTCAGCACGTGTTCGGCGAAGAAGGCGGCGATTGCCTGTGCGATGCGCGGGGCGAATTCGGTATCGAAACGGCGGGCGGTTTCCGGCTGCATGACGGCGTCTCCTGTATGCCGAAAATCGTAGCACGGCGACGGCGCATTTCGATGGGCGTGATACCGGTAATCGCGCGTTACCACTTGCTGCATCTATTACGGCCGCAAGCCGCCACAATGCATCACATCCAGTACCACTTCGCGTGGGAGTCCATCATGAAAAAAATTGCCGCAGTGTGTGTCCTCGCCGGTTCGCTTGCCGTGGCAGGCCCGGCGTCCGCGCATGGCCGCGACGGTGGCGCCGTCATCGGCGCGTTGATCGGCGGCGCGGTGCTCGGCGCGATCGTGACGTCCGCGATGAATCCGCCCGTCGCGTATCAGGCGCCTGCTTACCAGGCGCCGGCCTATCAGCCGCCGACGTACTACCAGGCGCCCGCGTACCAGCAGCCTGCGTATCCGACCTACCAGCAGGCGCAGTACCAGGACGACGGCCCGAACTATTGCTACGACCGCTACCAGCGCGCGTATGTGTGCGGCGCGCCCGTATCGGGTGGCTACGCGCAGCCGGCAGGCTGGTGAGCACGCCGACGCGCGAAGCGTGAACGGGCGGCGGTAGCGCCGTTCGCTTCATCGCGCCGGACGACAAAAAGGCCCTCGCTTGATGCGAGGGCCTTCGTCTTTTGGGCGGCCGTCCGTTCGTCTGCGTGACACGCCGGCCATCCTGGCGCGCGGTACGGGGATACAAACGGTTGCAAATGCGCGTCAGTGGCGATGGCCGCCGCCTCCGCCGCCATCGTTCCAGTCGCCACCGCGGTGTCCGCCGCCGCGCCCCCAGCCGTTGCCGCGGTTGCCACGATCGCCGTCCCAGCGATGGTAGTCGCGCCGGCCTCGATCCCAGTCGCGTCCGCCGCCACCGCCCCAGATATTGACCGTGCCGTACACGGGCGACGGGGCGTACGCGTAGCCGGGATCGGAATAGTAGGGCTGCCCGTAGCCGTATCCGGCGTCCGGGGCGACGACGCAGCCGGCCAGCAGGGTGGCGACGCCGGCGGCCGCAATGAGCTTCAGCATGATGTTCTCCGTTGGTTCTCGTATAAGTACCGCGCAAGGGGATTGCCAGCTGTTTGCAATTGTGTCGTCAAATTACAGCGGCGTAAGGTCTTGCGATGGAAGTGTTAGCATCCAGGGCTCATTTTGTTTTTCAGGAGTACATCGATGAAATTCGCGATCCGGGCCGCACTGGCCGCCTTCTGCGTGACGACAGCCGCCGCCTGCGTGGCGGGGCCCGCTTCGGCGCCCGCCGTGACGGCCGAGTCGATCAAGATGTTTCCGCAGGCAGCGGCCGGACAGCAGCGTGTCGTGATCGCGCTGCCCGCGCTCGAGAACGAAGGCGATGCGCGAGTCGAACTGATGATCGGCAAGACGCTGCAGACCGACTGCAACCAGCAGTGGTTCGGCGGCGAGCTGACCGCCGAGGACGTGAAGGGCTGGGGCTATACGTACTACCGGCTCACCGACGTGAAGGGGCCGGCATCGACGCTGATGGCATGCCCGGGCCAGGCACCGCAGCAACGATTCGTGCAGGTGCGCGGTGATGGCCAGCTGCTGCGCTACAACAGTCGCCTGCCGCTCGTCGTCTATGTACCGGACGGCTTCGAGGTGCGCTATCGCGTGTGGCATGCGTCGAAGGACGTGCAACACGCGGCGAAGCAGTAACGTTACGGCGCGGCCGCGGCGTAACGTCGCTAAGTGCCGCCCGTACCGACGAGCGCCGGCCACGCGGCCAGCGCGGCTTGCGCGACGGCCTCCAGATCGCGACGGCTCGCACCGTCGCGCGCCTGGATCGACATCCCCTGCTGGACCGTGACGTAGTACCGCGCGATTGCGTCGAGGTTCGCTTGTGCGGCGATCTCGCCGGTCGCGACCCCTTGCCCGAGACGTTCGCGCAGGTTCTCGACCGTGCGCTCGCGCATCGCGATCAGCGTTTGCCGGACCGTATCGGAGCGCTCGGCCGGATGCAGTGCGGACAGTACGATCAGGCAGCCGGCCGGCTTCGAGCGCCGCGTGAACACGCGTGCGGTATCCATCAGGTAGTTCCGTACGGCGTCGTGCGCGCTGCCGGCCTGTTCGACACCCGCCCAGATTTCCCGTCCCTCCGTTGCGCCGTAGTGATCGAGCGCTTGCCGGAACAACGCTTCCTTGCTGCCGAACGCCGCATACAGGCTCGGCGACGCGATGCCCATCGCGGCCGTCAGGTCGGCCATCGACGCGCCTTCGTAGCCGAGGCGCCAGAACACCTCCATCGCGCGATCCAGCGCCGCTTCCTTGTCGAAGCTTCTCGGTCGGCCTCGTTCAGCCATTGCGTCCGTTCCTTGATCGATTTCTGTATCGATCGATAAATTAAATCAATTGACTGTGTCGCGCAACTTGTCACATTCTGTGTCGGTCGTTACATAAATGAGGAAAGGAACCGACATGAACCGACTTCAGGGCAAGCGTGCACTCGTCACGGGCGGCAGCCGCGGCATCGGGGCGGCGATCGCGAAACGGCTGGCGGCCGAGGGCGCGGACGTCGCAATCACCTACGAGAAATCGGCGGAGCGGGCGCAGGCGGTCGTCGCCGGCATCGAGGCGCTGGGCCGCCGCGCCGTTGCGATCCAGGCCGACAGCGCCGATCCGGCGGCCGTGCGCGATGCGGTCGATCGTGCGGCGGAGGCGTTCGGCGGTCTCGACATTCTCGTCAACAACGCGGGGATTTTCCGGGCCGGCGCGCTGGACGACCTCACGCTCGACGATATCGACGCGACGCTGAACGTGAACGTGCGCGCGGTGATCGTCGCGTCGCAGGCGGCGGCGCGGCATCTCGGGGAGGGCGGGCGCATCGTGTCGACCGGCAGCTGCCTCGCCACGCGCGTGCCCGATGCGGGGATGAGCCTCTATGCGGCGAGCAAGGCCGCGCTGATCGGCTGGACGCAGGGGCTCGCGCGCGATCTCGGTTCGCGCGGCATCACCGTCAACATCGTGCATCCGGGGTCGACGGATACCGACATGAACCCGGCCGACGGCGAGCATGCCGGTGCGCAGCGTTCGCGGATGGCGATCCCGCAGTACGGCAAGGCCGACGACGTGGCGGCGCTCGTGGCGTTCGTGGTCGGCCCGGAAGGGCGGTCGATCAATGGGACCGGGTTGACGATCGACGGTGGTGCGAACGCGTGAGTGTGTGAATGCCGACGCCCGGCGTGACTTTTCGACCGGGCGGTGTGTGTTCGTTATCGGCAGCCGAGCCGGTGATGCTCGGTTTCGAGATCGGCGCGCTTGTCGTAAGCGCGCAGCTCGTCGCGTGGCTTGCCGTCCGGGGCCATTCCGCGCACGACCTTCTGGCCGCGGTCGGGGGCGTGCGTAACGGCGTCGATCCCGGCGGCCAGTTCGCGGCAGCGTGCGTTGGGGGACGGGTTTTCCGCGGGCGGGGCTGCGGCGTTCGTGATGTTGGCGATGCCGGGGCTGACATAGCGAGGCTTCGCGGGCGCGGTGAGGGTGTCGGCGGCGTTTGCCGTGCCGGTCATCGCTGAAAGCGCGGCGAGTGCCGCGATCGCTCGAATCATTGCGGGAGTCCGGATGCTGAAGAAGGTTCGGAATTCTACGCAATGTGTGGCGCAGGGCCGCGGCGATCGGGCCGGATGCGATCGTGTGTCGCAGGGGATGCCTGGGGCTGAATGTTTTGCGATTCGTCTGCATCGCAGCCCGTCGGTGCTCACGCAGCAGTACATGCGAAAAGCAAAAAGCCCGCTTGCTTTCGCAGAGCTGGCTTCGATATTGGTTGCGGGGGTAGGATTTGAACCTACGACCTTCGGGTTATGAGCCCGACGAGCTGCCAGACTGCTCCACCCCGCGGCGCGAAGTGTACTCGGGCTGATGGGGAGAGTCAACGATCTTTGATCGCGAGTCGAACGGAACCCTCGGTTTGCCGAGCGCGACGATTCGATTTGGCGTGTGCGTTGATTGCTTGTGCTTCCCGATCGGCTTCAACGTCAGGCGCTTTTCGTCGCCGCCGTTGCGGTATTGGGTCGTGGGAAAGTGGATGAGGCAATGAGGATGGCTGGTCCCCCGACAGAATTCACGCTTATATGACAGGCAAGAAGCGGGATGGAGGTGATGGCGAAAAGACCCCCAAAACAACCCCCTGATGACCGAATCCATGCGTGCGCCGAGCGCGATCGGCAGACGGACCGCACCGAATTGCTAGAACGATTCCCCATAGATCAGATCGAGCCGCTCGGCTTCGTAGTCGTAATAGCGCGCCGTCGGGCTGCAGAAGTAGGTCGCGCCGACCTTTCTCGGCGCCGGCCGGATCTTTCCGCTTTTGCACCATGCACGAAGCGTTGCTATGCTCGGCGCATATTCTCCAAACACCATCTCGGCCCATACACGAAGTGGAACGAGCTTCTGAGCTTCCTTGCTTTGCTTGGCAGGAGCAGCGGGCGCTCTCGTCGAGGCAAGCCGGTTCATCGCAGCACGCTCACGGTCGTCACTTCTGCTAATGCGCTCGACCAACGGTAGTCTGCGGTCGGTGTTCTCGAGGGCTAGCAGATCAAGGTAAGCTCGGATGTCGATCTCAATATCACCTTGCTCGGGGACGCGGAAATGGACGCCGCGAATAAGCCGACCATCCCTGATTTTTGCGCGGATGGGATTCGGTGATAGCTTCATCTTCCGTGCGGCTTCCTCCAGCGGCAGCCACTCATGATGCTCTCGGGTATCGGTCATATCGATGCAGGCTCGCGAGGGTCCGAACGAGCAATAATCCTACGCCTACATGGCCGTATTCACGACCGCTCATCTTGTCGCCATCCGCGCGATAGGCGCAGAAAGAATTCGATGCTTTGCTGAAGTATTCCCTTGAATGGCGGCGCCGACAAAGTGAGGCGGCTGCCGTCGATGTCCTATTTTGACGGCTTGGATGCGACTAACAAGACTGCCGCATGTGGCCCTGGATGGTCGCTCCACCCGAACATTGGGGATTTGGGGGGTAACGTCTCCATCAAGGTCGACGGCATGCCGGCCGCAGCGAGGATCCGGCGGACTCTATCGATTTCGCGAGGCTCAGAGGGGCTGGTGAATGGTGGGCTCATGCTGACCACCAGTCCGTAAATCGGTGCCCCGACTTGCAGTGTTGCGTACCCGGTTTTCCATCCGGCCTCATCGAAGGCGCTTCTGAGTTGCTGCGCATACTCGGAGGCTTCTTGGTCGTTGCCTACCGATGGAATCCAAATGTTTCCCAGCCCCTCGCTTTTGGCCGCAGCTACGAGTAATGCACGCTGCTCGGGAGTGAGGCGGCGTCGCGAGTTTAGTTCGCGCACATTTCCCGCGACAAAGGAGATATACATTGACAATGCTGCTGCCAGGGAGGGGAGGCCGACGAACACCGGCTGTGCATTCGCAAAGGCCGCGACACCCGACCATATAGTCGCGGCGATAGCGAGCAGGTTTGCATACGGCCACAACCGCTCTGCAGTTGCTGGTCGCATTTCTGACAATGGAAGCTTCACCTTTTCACCCCGTCAATTGCATTCGGCGGTTTCCGCGACCGCTTTTGATGCCTTGACGATTGTAGTCCATCTCGATTCCGATACTGCGCTCGCGACAGCGGAGCGTTCTCTGGTACGAGTGCTACGATCACACAACAGTGAAAGCGAAACAGAGGCAAGTGTGTCGATCCGTATATCCAAGCTTGAAGCCGCACGTCGCCAACTGCGCACGGCAATTCGAATGCTCTTCGATGAGGCGGATCCGGTTGCGATTCACACACTGGTGGGAGCGGCTTCCGTTCTGGCTGCAGATCTGGCCAAGCATCACCATCCGGACCAACATTTGGAGAAGTTGGCTCAGAAAGCGAACAATTTGACTTCGCAGCAGTATTTCGAAGTCGCTCGGGAAACGCAGAATTTCCTCAAGCACGCAGACCAAGACATCGACGAGGTCCATGAGTTCGATCCTATCGACACAGACGCTCTCGCTGTCGGTGCCATCCGCAATTTGGCCAATTTCGGCATACTGAGTCTTGAAGAAAGTGCACTCGAACTCTGGTACATCGCATGCAATGATCCTGAAGGGAAGGGCTATGCGGGCGAGTGGTTTGCCGAGGCTGCGCACTTTTTTGGCGATCTGAGAAACAGTGATCGACCGGCAAGACTGGCTAAGGGGCGCGAAGTTCTCAATGCCTTGCGCAGAGTGCGCGAGAGTGAATTCGCGTTGGGCGATGGCGGCCGAAATGGCATGCTTCGAGGCACCTCTAGATGAAGCACGAGGCTCTCTAGGATGAGCTTCGCGATTGATGCCTAATGTGCCTGGGCGCCTCGATCCGATATTCTCTCGGGTATCAAGACCGGACAAAGAGGCCTAAGCGATGGACGCCAGAAATGATCTTGCAGAGGACGCGCAGGCGAGAGAACTTGCACTCCGACGTGCAGCGCGTTCGTCGCTCGAGCAATGGTGGGAGCGCTTGGCCCAGCTGTCCTCTGCATGGGATCTTGAGACGGTCAAGCATCTCGTCGTGTTGAATGCGGCGGGGCTCGCCGGCGCAGCGACTTTATTAGCCGGCACGAGGCTGCAGCCGCCGAAGTGGATCGGCGCTGCCATATTGCTCGGATACGGACTCGGTGTTGCTTTGGCAATTCTCAACATGTACCTCGTTAGGTTGAGCCTTGACAGGAACCTCAACGAAGTCAAATCGCGGATGGCTGAGGTATACGACCTCACCAAGAAAATTGACCAGGCGTTTGATCCTCTCACCGCTGGAAGGAAAATCAATATCGCCGGTCAAACCTGTGGGTGGATAAGCGCGATACTTGCAATTGCAAGCACGCTTGCGATCGGTTTCAGTCTCGTCAACTGATCGATGGACGTGACCAGCGGCTACGCGCGTAACTGCGCAAATTCTTTCAGCGCCGCTGCGCGCCGATCGTCGATGTAGTTCGCTAGATCTTGAATATGGACGCCCTTGGCGCACTTCTGGGACTTTCCCATCCGAATGAGCGGAAGCGGAATTTCACCGGAGCCGATCTTTCGGATAAGCGTCGCGACCGTCATCGGCGCGAAGTAGTCTCGGCACACGACATCGATCGGTACGATCGCTGTTGCGTTGTACTGAGCCATCAGCAGGAAGACAGTGTTCATGTTCCGTGGGTGGCAATTGATTGATGCATGAGAACAATTCGTCGGTCACGTGCTCGACGTCCAGGCCGCGCTGCACCGACTGCCCGGCCCGTTAATGGGGCGCCCGCAATCGGCTTCAGCGTTGCCAACTGATCGGGCCGCGACATCGGTCGCCAGAGCGCTACGAGCGCAGCTGCTCGCATTCCTTTAACGCTGCAGCACGCCGCTCATCGATGTAGTTTGCGAGATCTTGAACGTGAACGCCCTTAGCCGACTTCAACGATTTTTCGATCCGGACGAGTGGGATGGCAATCTCCCCAGCGCTCACCTTACGCACAAACTGCGGAACGGTTAGATGCGAGAAGTAGTCCCGGCAGATAAGCTCGACCGGAATGACGGCAGTTGCTCCGTACTGCGCCATCAGTAAAAAGATCGTATTCATGGATGGTACGGAACCCATACGGGATCGTGTTGAGCAGAGCGTAAAGCCTCCTCCGAAGTACCGAACAGCTGCGCGTGGCACCCTGATGCAAGTTTCGCATTGAGGCGGCGGACTTGCTCCGTCGTAAGTGTTTCGCTGGCAAGAGGGAGGTTGTCATCGACCTCGTTCAATACCAATGCAAGGTCAGGAGAAATCGGGTAGTAGAGGGCCAAACGCTCAGGCGGGCCGTCTGCAATGGCCAATAGATTAGCCACGGGCTGATCACCGGTTATGAACGGCACGTCCGTCGTGTTTTGAATCAACACAAGTTTGCGTCGCCGTCGTTCAACATACAGGGTCGCCCCGACGTTTTCCGCGAAGGTAATGGCGAGGATCGGCCAGATTCTTGATATGTCTGGAACGCCGCCTTCCACGTTCAGCGCTAAAACGCGTTCGCGAACACCCTTTGTTCGCATGTTCTGCGTGCACAGGTAGTGCAGGAACGGGATGCAGTCCTGGTCGTGTCTATAGAAATCGATGTCGTGAACCAGCGCCCTTTTCAGCAACGGGATGAACGAGTGCTCAATCGCAGTGTGCCATTCCTCGAGGACGTTGCTGTGAAATGTATCAATCTCGCTATCGATGTCTGGTGATATGCCCTTGAGCCTGGAAGGGATTGCAATCCTTTCCAAAAATCTAAGCTGGCTTTGACGTGCGTCCTCGTTCTTCACTCCGCCGATCAAGACGCGAGCGAGCTGCAGATCTTGATTGCTGAGAGCCTTCAGTGTGTAGAAGTCGCGATCCACGGCAACTCGGACGGTTCCGGTTCGGAAGATCGAATCTGCGGCCAAGCATGTTATCGCCCCGTTGACTAGCCACGATTTCAGATAGTGTTGCCAGACATGGTGATGAAGTCGCTTTCTCATGTCATTTTCTGCGCTTCGAAGGATTGATTGCCTTGATTGCCTGCAGTTGGTCCATGCCCCGCGATTGTGATGCGGGGCATAACCACATGCGTGATTACTGGCGTGTGGTCCTCGGGTCAAGGCCGCCGATGAAATCGTCCGAGCCGACGCGATGAGAGCCGTAGTCGAAAACGTAGTCGGTGCCCAACTTTGCTGCTGCCGCGTTGGCGGCATCTTCGCTTGGGTAAATGCCAGCGAAGTGCCACGGTGCTTTTCGAATCACTCCCCAGCCCAGAACATGCCCTTTGTTATCCGGATCAGGTTTCAGCTCCGTAACGTCAATTTGCATAATGCCTCCTTGGAAAAGGAGATCATTATGTGCCATATGAGAATCGGTATCGAGGAGGTAAGGATCAGGATTGGTCGCGGGTGGCTTCTTGTCGTCACAACGGCGACATGCCGCGCACAAAATGAAAAGCCCGCTTGCTTTCGCAGAGCGGGCTTCAATGTTGGTTGCGGGGATAGGATTTGAACCTATGACCTTCGGGTTATGAGCCCGACGAGCTGCCAGACTGCTCCACCCCGCGGCGCGAAGTGTACGCGGACTGCTGCAGTGCGTCAAACGATCAACGATCCTCGCTGAACTGAACCTCTGGCTCCCCCAGTTGTGCAATCTGCTTGTGGACATGGGCGACCAGCACCGAGGTGATCTTGTCGGCCTCAATTCCGAGTTCGGAGGCAATCAGTGGCCCGACCTTCGCCGGCCAGTTGAGCCACGCATCGCGCTGAGCCCGGAACTCCTCGAAGAGGACCGTGCTCGCGGTATCGAGCTCCACCAGGGCGCCGGACTTCTTCTCGAAGTCGAGGCGATGCAGTAGGGCGAGATAGACCTCCTTGATGCGTCTGGCTTCGTCGAAGCTCGTAGCGTCAACGTCGATCTCGCCGGTGAGGCGTTCAGCGGCCTGGTCGAGGGATTCGCCGGGCTGGATCTCGATGTCGACCACCGCATCCTTACCCGCACCGGGCTGAACGGGTGAGCCTCCGCGCCGAACCCGGCCGAGCCGAGCCAGAGACGCATCGACGTCGACGCGCGTGCCCTGCATGACCAGTTTGCCCTCGCGCTTCCAGTTGAGCACGGCTTGTCGTGACACGCCGCACAAGTCCGCAAATTCCGACTGCTTCATGAATGCCATGTTGATTTCCTCTGGCAAGGTGCGGCCGGCACGGCCGCGAAATTGGGTGCTCGAGTTCATTCGCCCGTCAATTTGTCAACCTGCTGTCAACCAACTTGACAGAATTTCGCCGGTCACCGCCCGCATAAAGTTCT
Source organism: Burkholderia sp. AU33803 (assembly GCF_002223095.1). NCBI lineage: Bacteria > Pseudomonadati > Pseudomonadota > Betaproteobacteria > Burkholderiales > Burkholderiaceae > Burkholderia > Burkholderia sp. AU33803. The sequence goes on along the minus strand of NZ_NKFJ01000005.1, from coordinate 172,458 downwards.
TTTCGTTTCATGAGCTTAAGCCTGTTTTGTCAAGCGATAGAGTTTCCCTATCGATGATTTTGTCAACCAAATCCGGAAGTTTGTAGCTGGTGGAAATCCGCGAGTCATTCGTCCCGCCCGTCCGCGTTTTCGTTTCCAGGACCCGGCCTCAGGCCGGCCTTCGTTGGGCATCACGGGCCCATGAGCAACGAGTGACCGATTTGACCGGTTGCCATGACCTCGCCGTTCGAGTGCACGCTCGCGCGCGTGCCGTGCGGCGCACCTGGCATATGGATCGTGACCTCGAGTTTTTGCGTCGTATAGCTCGACCGTACCGCCGAATCAATCTCAGCTGCTATCTGCCCGCGTCGGTACTCTTCCCGCGGATCCTTCGGACGCTCATACAGTCGCGACACAACCCCACCAGAACCCACTGGTGAGTCTTGTGCCATAAGTTGGATGCCGGCCTGCTGCGCCCCCTTATCCGGACCGTAGCGGAGTTCGTGGTCGACATAGTCAAGTTGTTGCTCGAGCGTCGATTTGCGAATGTCGATGCCGAAAAGTTTCTTGAACGCAGCCTGGCGATCTTCGTGCCACTGTGCGATTCCGTACGCGTGCCCGTTGTCACCGACGGCACGCGGGTTATATCCACTTTCCGGCCATAGGCTCGCGGCAATGCCGGCCGATTGCGCTCGAGTCCATCCCTTCATCATGAAGTACTTGACGACATTGGGTGTCATGGGGTCTTTCGCGGCGCCGTTTCGGCGTTTTGCCCCAATCGGATCACCGTCCCATACGTCTCCGGGCTGCGTCAGGCGCGTATCGCCTTCGCCCTGATTTAGCCCCTGGCTATATACCAGACCGAGAGCTCCGGCGACGATCGGATTAGCCGCCAGCGGCATCAGAATCGTGGAGAGCGTTGTTGCCTTCCCAATTAGGGATGCAAGTCCAGCGATCGGTCCTGCGAACGTGACAGCCGCTACGGCCAGCCCGATTCCCTTGACGCCTCCGAGCGCCTCGCCAACACCAGCGATCGATTTCGCGGTCTTGTCCCAGTCGACGTTGTCGATCCAATGCGCGATCTTCGGGCCGTAATCGTCAGCAAGACGCGCGAACTCATCGACAGCTCGGCCAAGCGCCGGCGCGAGAGCCGATCCGATCGAATTTTTCAGTTTGTCGACCGACGCGTCGAGCGAGATCATCGACTGATTGAATTTCTCGCCCTGCGCGATCTGCTCCGGCGACATCGTCGCGTGCAATTCATCGAACTTCGCGACGAATTGGTCGATCGTGCCGCGGCGAATCATCGCCTGAATACCGCCGAGCCCGAAAATGTCGAGGAACTTACGCTGCGCCTGCGTATTCGTGATCTTCGAAGCCGCCGACGCCACATCATGAAGGCCGCGCACGACGTCGATCGTGCCGTCCTTCAGGCGATGTATGCCGATCCCCTTGTCGGAGAGCACGCCTGCCACGAAGTTGTTACGGCCAGCCGACGCGTCCTCGAACGCGTCGCCGAGCGACTGCATGCTGCTCGTCATTGCGTCGGCAGACAGGCCCGCGACGCGCGCTGCACCGCGATAGCGCTGCAAGTCGGTCGTCGTGACGCCGATCACGCTCGACGTATTGGCAATTTCAGAAGCAGCACGGCCCCAGCTGGTCGCAAACGCGGCGATCCCTGCCACACTTCCAACGCCAACGATCGCCGCGAGAGGCGGCGCAATCGATGCGACGCTGCGCGCGACGGTCTGCGCCGACTTACCGACCGATTCGAATTTCTTGCCGACCTGGTCGAGACCCGTCTCTTTGTTGAAAGCTGCTACCGACGACTTGACGTCTGCGATCGGCTTTGTGAGCTTTGCGATCGAATCGTTGACGCGTCGTGCTACTGCCGTCGCCTTGTCTGTCGCGTTTATGACGATGTTGAATGAATTCGCGGCCATTGTTGGCTTTCCTTATGATGCGCCGTGCGTTCCCCAATCAGCTACGACGCCTGTAACGAGAACGCGAACGCCAGCAACTACCGACGTTAGTGCGCCGTCCACGACGAACCGTTGCAATACACTGGGATTGATACGCTGCCGCCGCCCGTGAGATTGCCGTTATAGGTCGGTGCAGTTGCGTCCGAGACGGCATACATCAGGCCTCTTTGACTGGCTCCGCAAGTCGGCAGTGTTGCCACGGTCGTCACGGGGAGTTGAATCGTGTTCGATGCCGTGCAGCGACCTCCAGACCCATTGCAGTACACGTAGCCGGTCAGCGATGCCTGAATCATGTAGCCGTTGTTGACGACATCCGATCCAGTCGAACCGCCGACATTCAGCAAGCTGCCATCACTTGCGTTATTAATTTGGACGCCGGTATCCGTGAAATGGATAAAGCCACCGGTCGTGGTCGCCGAACTGGTGATCTTTCCAGCTGTACCCGCAGTCCCCCATTGGATGCCACCACCCGGGGTATTCTGGGGGAGCGCGATGGCCTGCTTCGTGAAGCCTGCGGTTGAACCCGACAGATCGAAACCATAGGCGAGCGACACATTCGGATTCGACGCCTGAAGTAACGTCCCACCCGAGGTAATCGGCCAGTTTTGGGGGTAGCCTTGCGGATTCTCGCCGAACTGGATGCCAACCTGGAACCCGTCCGCGGTATTGCCGGAGTCAACGACTATCGCTAAGGCTGCGTCCTCGATGGTTCCGTGTGTGGTTGCGCCGCCGGACAAATTCTCCCCAGCGATTCTCCAACCGTTGCGGATAGCCACGGGCCCATGTGTCTCAACATCAGCTTCTCCTCCGACAGCCGCACCCACCGTTCCAGTGAGGCCAGCGGGAACCAATGCCCGGGGATTCATGCCGGTGTAATTTCCAGCACCGCTGCCTCCTGCTACGGCCAGACCACTAATTCCCACACAGGACTTGTTCGCCAGCGTCGCATTACACGTTTGGATCGCCGCCATACCGATCCGGTCACCAGTGCCACCTGACAACTGGGTGGCGTTTAGAAAAAAGCCATAGTGCGTTGCGTAGGACTGGGTGTAGTTCAATGACTCGGAAATGTTGAGGTTGATGGTTGGGGTGTTATCGTTGTTCGATCGACCGACATCGTTGATCGACTGTAGGCCGTTGACCGTGAACGGATTGTTATAGGTGCTGGCAATGGTCGGCGACGTCGACAAGACGACAGAACCTGAGCCAGTCGCCGCGGTAGCTCCGGTACCTCCCGAGCCAACTGGAAGCGGCGACGAAAGCCCTGCGATAGTGCCGCCCGTGATTGCTACATTCGGACTTGTCAGGGTCGGCACCGTCAGCGGGCCGGTGAGCGCACCGCCCGAGCGCGGCAGTACGTTCGAGAACGCTTGGTTAAGTTGAGCGGCTGTGAGGACTTGTCCGCTGACAAATTGCGAATATGCGGCAGACGTCCAGAGGAGAGGGAATGCGAGCACGAGCCCTGTTTTAATGGCGCTAGAGAGCAATTTCTTCATGGTGACTTAAACTCCTAAATTTAACGAGAGGATACTGCCGCCTGCCGCGTTAGAACCCAGCCCGGAGAGGCTGGGAGAGGTCCCGCTTCCAAAAGCATCAGCAGTTGCCGGTGTTACAGCCCACCGCCGGCTGGGGCCCAGAGTTCAATCCCTCACTGCTCGGCGGACTGCTGCGCGTCGGTGATCGCGGCGGTCATGTTCATTTCCTGAACCTCTTTCCACGACCGAACGCCACCTGAATGCCCCTTGATTACGTATGGCTCGGCGAGAGCCTCCTCTACCGTTTTCATGCGAACTGGCGGGTCTCCTTGCATTTCACGGAACGGCGGACGGCCGCCGATGGGAGATCCTTTAATCTCGTATGGTTTGGCAGGCGGTTTCGGAGGCTGGAATTTCGGGTGGACGCGACATTTCTGCTCCATGTCGACTATTGGCTTAAGGGTTGAGGCGATGGCCTGGGCGTCGACGTCGTCGGCGGGAAGTTGAAGTAGGTCGCCCCCCTCGATCGACCAGCCGCCAAACGAAATCGGGACCATTGTGGCAATGGCAGGATCGACGACTTTCATGGCGCCGAGGTATTCCCGCATGAAGCCGTCTGGAAGATTGGCGCAGATGGCTCGCGCCTGACTTACGACCTTGGCCAAGTGGCCTACTGCTGAGAGCAGTTGCTCTGAGAAGACCGGAATGAGGTCTTTCGCCATAGCAGCCGCAGCTTTCTTGATTTCGGCGCGGGCAGATTCGATCGCAATATCCGCAGCTGCGGCTTCCGCGTGGAGAACAGGCTGTACGCGCTCGCAGCGATCAAGTTCCGATTGTGCTGCCACTAGGGTCTCGCGCGCTTTGTCGACCTGCTTCTTAAGTCGCGCCTCTTCCTGTCGTTTGTCTGGGTCGAGAACTGCTCGTGTTTCCGCGAGCAAATGCTCCTTCTCAAGTTCGGTGAGCTCCGCAGTCGATCGCTCGATTTCAGCGGCGAAACGCGCTTTCTCTTCATGTAAGCGGCGAACCGCGAAGACTACGTTCTCTTGAGCAGCGAGTGCGGCCTGAGCATTTGCGAGGGCAGCCGTGACTTCCGGTGTAAAGCCGATCGAGCTTGCCAGTGATTGAACCTTCGGCATGGGATTATCCTTTGGTGGGGGAGTGAGGAACGTCGTAGCTGCTCTGAAGAAGCGATCGGCTAGGCTCCAAGCGCGCGCCGCAGCGCGCCTACGTTGAACCGAACCGATCGACCGAATTTCTTGGGCTGGGGCAGGTCGCCGCTCTTTACCCTGCGATCGATGGACGATCGCGAAATGCCGAGGAGCGATTCGACGACCGCGGGCCCAACGTATGCTTCGTCGGTGAGATCGGAAAATCGGGGGGCTGGCGTTACGCGGGACGGTGCGAGCGCTTTTGACACGTCAGGTCTCCTGGCGAGAACCTGACGCGGTTGCGTATTCTGGAAGCGTCAGGATGTCTCGCGAACGTTGAGATGCAACCTGACGAAGATGGTATGAAGGGGGGGGGAGTTCGGCATAGGAAAGATAAGGCGATAGGCTTATCTAGGGCGCGCTGTTCACCGTTCCGGTATCAACAGGAGTGCCCTGTATCCCTGCATCGACAATTGCTCGGCCTCCTTACGCCAATTGTCGACGCTCTTGCTGGCTAACCACCCGTTGCCTTTGCTGTTTTCGATGTGGGGCAGTAGGACCGCGGCTAGCTCGCCGCGTTTCGTGCCGGATTCATAGCCATCGAGAACACGTAGATAGTCTCGGTAGCTCTCGAAGCGTCGGCGTTTTTTCTCGAATGACTCGATCAGTCCCGTTTGAATTCTTTTCTCGCTCTCGATCTTGTAATGTTCGCGCACCTGGTCGAGCTGGTCGTCAAGTGAGCGGCTTAGATCGATGGCGATTGCCATGTAGCGGGGATCCGCAAAATCGAATCCGTCATTCGGAAATACCAAGACACCAGCCATGTCGATCCAGCGATGGGTTAGCTGGTTGTGATCGGTGCCGGGGTCTGCGATCTGCGCCAGTCCCCACTTGCGTCCGTACCAATTCGCAAGGGGTGTCTCGATCTTTCTATGTTGACCTGTCGGTGACCTGATTTCCTCAACGTGCTGATAGCGCTTGTCGACGAGAAACGACGCCTTTTCCTGCGGCGAGAGGTTGGCATATCTATCGGCATACTCGCCGATCTTGGAGCGGAACTCCGCCCAATCTTGGGTGTATTTCGGATTTCGCCGAAGGAACTCCCACGCCCAGACGCGAGGCGACGTCGTCTCGACGGATGGATATTCATCGGCGTTGCGCCAATTCGGTCTCATTGATCGCGCCTCTATACGCGCCCTATCGAATAAGGAGCTGCTCCCGGCGAGAGGATAGAGGGACTCTCGGTTTCGCCCCGCCGGGCTAGGTGCAGCGTGATCGATAACGAGTTCTTGGATGGCGTTTACAAGCTCCTCACCTCACAGGGGATCATCTTGGTTACCGTCGGCGTGAGAGTCTTGAGGCGCTGATTCGCCGCTTATCACCTGCCGCTTGCGCTGCACGTGATAAGCCGTCAGAAGCCCGTGAGCAACCATATCGAGCGCTGGTTTCACGGTGCCATTCTTGTCAGTCCACACCTTCGGCGTGAGCGCTCCTGAGAGCGATACGCTATCCGCGTCTCCGAGAGCAAGTAATGCGGTCTGCACGTCGTCGTTGAACGCGATCACGTTCACGAACAGTGTTTCACCGTCGCCGGCAGTCGCACGCACCTTGCAGGTCACGAATCGCTTTCCATTCTGTCCTGTCCCGATCTGGGCTTCGCCGTAGAGGCGGCCACTTACCAAGCCGTCGATCATCATTTACCCCCTGGTCGTGTGTCGCGTTGAGTGGTGCTCTGCCACAGGATAGAGCTCCGCAGCAATCGCCGCGGCAGCTTCCGTGAGCGTGTAGAAGTGCATGAGTACCTCAAATCGAAAATCGGAATCGGCCGGCCCGGGGCCGGCTAGCCGAATGAGTGAGCAATCAGTGGATTATCGGTCGAACTTCCATGCTCGCCGGCTCGCTGCCTGCCTGGCTTCCGCCTCGAGTCGAGCAACCCGAAGCCGCTCACGGAAGTGTGCGAGATCCGGACGCAACGTCGAGGGAGGTTGGCGCTCGATAGCCCCGATGACGATGTCGTAATCATCGTCGGGCCAGCGCTCAAGCTGCGCGAGCTCGTCGACGACGTCGAATAGCTCCCGCTGCATCGATTGCAGTTGTTCCGGATCGAGAGCGGGCATCCAAGGCAAATACAGGCCGCCATCCGAAGAGCACAGCGCGCCAATGCAGTCAGCCGGGATTTGCTGACAACCGTCCGTAGCGGCGAGCAGGTACGCCATGATTTCCGGCTTGCGCGCAGCGATCTCCGGCTTGATTGCTGCGATCGCATCGGGCGGCCCCTTCATTTTCACAACGTCTCCCGCGACGCTCAGACGTATGCCCAGCGATCTGGCTTTGCTCAAAATCGCAACAATGCTCATACGTCGTCCTCCAGTTCGGCCGCCGCCGCGACATCACCATCAAGTCCGCAGTCTGAGGCGGCCTGCGGACTTGATTGCGGAGTTGATTCCCTTGATGGGTAAGGGTTTGCCGTCAAGTCCGCAACTCCGCAATGATTTCCAGAGTGTGCGGAGTTGACTGGAGATTGCGGACATGTGGCGACAATGCCGGCAACTCCGTCAACCGACTGCGGACTTGCGGACTTGGCTTCTGAGCCTTGCTGGACAAGGGATTCAACTCCGCAATCGTCTTTGCGGACTTGGATTCCTTGCGGACTTGAGACGATCTGCGATTGCGGAGTTGAATCACCGTACTTGGCGTCGTGATTATCCCAAATCCACCCCCAATCCTTGCCGTGCTTCACTGCTCGGATTTTATTGCCGGCCTTAACCTCGGCAGCCTTGGCAGCTTCCACCATGCGCCAGCTCACGCCTTCTGCCTGGGCCGCCGCTTTCATCTCCTTGGTGCTCATGAAGGGCGTCAGCCACTCATAGAGCATGGAACGAGCGCGCTCGAACTTCGATTCGCGCTCTCCCTGCTCCTCGGCGTCCTGATCGTCTGCCTCTAACTCGTGGAGTATTTCGCGCGCCGATCCGTCGAGCGGCTTACCCCAGGTAAGCCGGCTCAATGCAAGGCCGTCTTGTGCATCGAGCATCTCGATTGCATATTCGAAGCCTCCCGAGTCGCTGGCAATGTTGCATTTCGATTTGGCGAGGATCCGGCGGTCGGACATGTCATCCTTGCCAGCCACCAGAATCATCCGGGCAGCGGCTCCGAACGCCTGCGAACCGAGAATGCGCTCGGTCGGCGACGAGCCCTTTGATCCCTTCGAGAAGTGGGTAATGCCGAGGATTGCGCACCCGCACGAGGCCCCGAGATCGATCAGCGGTTGAAGCGATTTACGAACATCGCCGGATTTGTGAGAGTCGCCACTCACCACGCTGATGATCGGATCGAGGACAAGCATGCTCACACCGCCGATCTGCTCGATACGTTCGGCCAGAATTGGGACGTCGCGACTCGGATCGAATGGCTCGAGGGTGCCGTCGTCATTGGTGATTGTTTCCGCGAAAAACACGCGTTTGAGATCGGCACCTTCTGCCATGAGGCGAGGAACGAGCGTATCGGCGAGTCCATCCTCGCCGGTCCAGATCAAAATGTTTCCCGGCTCCTTGCAGTGCGTGCCGTCCGGCCAGTCCGCTCCATTCGAAATCGCGGCGGACAAGGAAATGGCGATCGTCGTCTTGCCGCACCCTGATTGCCCAGCGAGAATCGATAGTTTTCCGGCGGGCAGCCAGCCAGGCCAGAGCCAGTGAATGGGCTCCGGGACGATGTCGGCAGCGCAGGTCAAGTTGACAGTCCGTGCTGTGCGTTTTTTGGGGACGGCGCCGCTCGGCGCAACCGCAGTGTCAACGCAGCGCCGAACCGCCTCGAGTCCATTGAGGCAGTGCAGATCATTGAAATCCGATGCGTGGCCCGGGCGATCATGACCGAAGTCAGGCACAGCCAGCAAAGCGTCGACCGCGCGCGCAGCCTCGGACGCCTTGTTCATGCCTGGATTACCGGCCGTTACCGTGTCGTCGTCCGCACAGATCACGATACGCAGCTGAGGATGCTTTTTGCGCCAGGCGCGCGCGACGTTCGGGACGTTACCGGCATTCATAGCCGCAGCGACGGGATAACCCGTTGCTTCGTGAAGCGAACAGGCCGTCGCGTAGCCCTCGCAGATCAGCAGCGGTGTCTTGCCAGTCGACTTGACTCCGGCACTGACCGCGACGAAACACCCGCTGATTCGGCCACCGGCCTGGAAGGTTTTGTGACCATCCGGTTGGATGTATTGCGCGGAGTGGTGCTCGCCGTCAATGTCCTGCAGCTTGAGGACGAGCTGGGCGCGCAGTTGCTTCGCTGCGTAGGGCTTGATCCGCTTCGCGCGGACGTAGGCGTGGTCCGCATGAACAGTCCCGGCCTTCTCCCAGAGATTGCGTGCCTTGGTGGCCGCTTCTGCCTGAGTCTGTTGATGGATCTCGGCCGCGGCAGCCGCTTCACGCTCGCGCTCAACTCGGCGGCGTTCGCGCTCGTCGGCCGACAGCGGGATCATGGGCTCGCTTTCACGGTAGCCATGCTCGATCGCCCGCTTGAATAGGCTGGCGATCGTGATGCCGCCCGAGCGAAACGATTTCCAGACCGATTTCGCATCGTTCTCGCGGTAGCTTGATGCCGAGCGTGACCAGTCGTCCCAGAAATCGAATCCGGCTTCGCCCAGCTCGGCCTTTAACGCCATGCCCATCAGCACCCACGTATCGCGGTCATCCGCTGGCACATGACTTAGTGCCGCGCGGATGCGTTCTTCTTCTGCATGTACGCTCATTAAACCTCCTCGAGCGCTGAGGACTGCTCAGGGATCCGTACACGACGAGATTTGCCTGTCGCGAGCTTCTCAGTCATCCGAGCGCGGAGCACAGAATCCGACTCGCTTCCGATGTATGCGAGCTGTCCAATCACTTTGACCTCGTCGGCGATGCGATACAGCAGCGCCGCCTGGTCGGAATCCTGAAGCTCGCCGCATTGCGGTTTGCCTTCGAAGCCGCGGTCGCGCTCGATCAAACCGCCGATCGCCGCAATGTGCGAGCTGAGTTCCAAAGCCGCGTGCGCGGCCTCGTCTGCAGCTCCGGACAGGTATTCCAGGCCCTCATCAGATGCAGTGGTCGCATCGAAGTGGTCCCAAAGGAAGGCGAGCACGCCTGCGGCATTAGGTTGCTTAGACATGGTGAACCTCCAGCTTAGCGATTTTTCCCATCGTGGCTGCATAGCCACTCGCGATCTCTTGCCCGAGATTGGCTAGGTGATACGCGTAGCAATCGGAGTCAAGCTCACTACGGATCGCATGGAACATTGCTTCGAGTTGCTCGAGTTGCTGGATGGCCGTCGACGCGAATGGTGCAGTCGGATGAATTGCTGCAACGTTAGACATGGGCCACCTCACCGTGAACGATTGCTGTAGCAATGCGACGTGCGAATGCGACGTTGAAGGCCGTCCGGCGATCCTCGTCGGACAGCGCCGGTGCCAACCCGCCTAGCAAGTTCGCGAAGCGGTGATCACGGAAGTCGGCCATGCTCCGCGCGGACTGCCCTAGCCAAAGCTCAGCCGCCCGAGATCCGGCACGAACGAAAAGCGGAAATTGCAGGCTGGCGGCAAGGGACTGTTCAACGCCTGCCGAATCGCGCAGCGATGCGCGGACAATTTCGAGAATTGACGAGTTCATGCGCGCACCTCCGCAGCTTTGCGGTCGGTGCGGGAGGCAGCTTCGATGCGACGCTTGAACGAGCGCTCGAACGCAGCGTGGCAATTGGTGTAGCAGGGGATACGGCCTAGGCCGGCGACGAGGTTGTCGAACGCCGCCCGACACCACTGGTTCGGGCGCGCGGTCGGGCGGATCTTCAGCCAATGTTCCGCGGCGCGGATACCGGCGAGTTCGAACAGATCAGGAGTGACGGTGGTCACAGGCTTCGACGTCCGACCGTTGCGCCAAGCGCTCGGCACGATGTCGAGCGGATCGACCGATTGAGTGAGGGTATTCGGGATGGCGGCAGCGAACGCGCCGCCGGTCGTTACTCGCTGTCCAAGTCGATCGTCGCGCCGACCTCGCGCATTCGATTCAAGATTCGGTCGAGCGTTTTCGCATCCAGCTCGAGCCGAGCCATCGCGAAGAACAAAATGTGCGGACTGATTTCGCGCGGAGTCTCTCCGCCCGTGTACTTCCGCCATTGTCGCCCACCCTGCACGCCGAACAGATCCGCCATCTGCGCGCTGCTGAGCTGCAGGGTTTGCTTCAACTGCTCCAGATCGCTGGGAGTCGGTGGGGTATATCGCATGGGAGATAGGGCGGCCCAAGGCCTCCCAGAACGGGTACGTCATTTGTCGGATCCTCTCGGCTGTGGTGGGCCGCGCGAGAGCGCAGCCGCTGATGCACAAGATAGGCCCAAAAGCCCTATCTGTCAAGATCGATTTCTTTTGATTTGCCATCAGCGCATCCCCGCCGGATCCGCCGCTTGCGCAGCCAAGCGGAGTGCCTGCATGACTTCGCCGACCTGATCGGGACGCAGCGAGACGCCGGCACGGCCCGGTTTCCATTCGCCGTGTTCAGCGGCGAACCAGATCCGGAGATCAACGAGGACGCGGCCGCGGTACTCACCCACGGTTACGCGGAGGCGCTCCGAATCAGAGCGACGCAGGTCGAGGAATTCGGTGGAGTGGCTCATTGCGCGCCCCCGAGCAGACGGCCAGCCATAGAGGCGTATTCCTCCGCAGCCTGCTTGGCTGCGCGGTAGGCACCGCGGTGATCGTCGCCGGCGCCCATCGAACGCTGCAACGATGCGCGGATTACCTCCTGCGTGGCCGTCAGGATTGCCCTCTGGGTCGGATTCAACGATCGACGCTCGCCGGCCCGCAAGCCGCAAACCTTGTTGGCGAGCTTGTTGACGTTGCAGTGGAACACCTCATCGCCGGCCATGCTCCCTGCCTCGTGCGCGCGTCGGGCCATCTCTGCCACTTCGTCGTGCAGTGCGTGATAGCTTGGCAGGTACACGCCGTCATGGAGGGCTTGGCGGCTGCGAGCGTCACGAAACGCAATGACCAGACGCAGTTTCAGCGCACGTACGCGGTCGGTGTTGCGGCTATAGGCTAAGAGCAGGTAGCACTGGTCTTCATTCAACAACGCGAAGCGCTCCGGGCGGCCGCCGACCGATCCCGAGAGGGGTTTAGCGGTTTCAAACCGCAGAACCCCCAATGCGTCGAAATCACCGCTATAGCCCTCAAGCAATTCGCGGACATGCTTGTGAGAGTTGCCGAGGTGTTCTGCCAGCACGCGGCTATCGACGCGCGATTCGCCGCGTGACTGCTGGAGGGTGAGTGCGGTAAGCTGGCGCTGTTCGACGGCGCTCGATTCGGCTTTGCTGGGTCGGGCGTTTTCTTTTTTCATGGCTCAGCCCTCCACCCGGTAGTTCGATGGGTCGGCGAGCCAGCGGTGAATTTCGCGATTCGGCCATGCGATGCAACGCTGCGAACCCAGTTGCACGCGGCGCGGGAAGCGGCCGGCGATCTCACGCTGACGGATGGACTCGCGGGAGAGGGGGACCAAGCGACTCAGATCCGCCCAACGGGAGTAACCGTCGAGCGGGAGCCCCTGGGGTGCCGGGTTGAGCGGGCCGGCATTGGGTGGAAGTGACGGTGCTTTGGCAACCATGTTGTAACCTCGCAAAAGGTTGTTGAACATGGTTCCCGATTATTGTCATATCTTGGGAGGAGGCCAGTCAAAGCGCGAACTAAAGTAAATTATTTTCGGACGTTTTAGTTAGCGCATCGCTTCTTCCATGCAGCGCCTAGCGCAGTGTTGGTGACCTCGGTGAGCGGATTGTTGATTTGGGCGATATACGCAATTGCAGCGTGCTGGGGCGCTGTCAAGCGAGAGTTTAGCGATGCGAGAACTGCAACGTAGGCTTGCGTCGCTGCGTCATGGCTATCTGGTTGTCCGTATGGATATTTTGCTGCGGGATCTGCAAGCGTCAGCAACTTCTCTAAATGAAACAGCGCCGCACGGAGAGTCCTATTAGATGCCTGGAATGCTTGTGCTTCTTTGGCTGCCTCCCCGCCGGTTGCGCTTGCGTCACTTAATAGGTTACGAAAGTTGTTGTCGCCACCGGAGAAGAGAAAAGTGCGAATCTCGTGGACCTGATCCGCGAGTTCGTGGTAGCGCTTACGCTCATATTTAACCGAAATGTCTTTGGTGCCATGTTTTCGGACGCCGGTTAAAAGCGGGAATGGATTGCGCTGCGCCGTATCTGGCAGCACCAGGAAAAGTGCCAGAAGTTGCTCTTCAGAGACGGAAAATTTCTCGAGAGTTCTCCACCGTCTCCTGAGTTGATCGTCCTCTTCGGGGTGTGCCTCCCAGAACGAGCGAAAGCGGCGACCGCGTTCAATCACGCGAAGTGAGCGAGGGGTAGCATTGTGGCAACATTCGGCCAAGTGAGCGGCAATCACCGTAGGGAAATGGCACTCGGCCCAGTAACTGGGATCGATCTCACGCGATTCTGTTATGCGAGCCGGCTTCATGACATTGATTTATCGATTAGTGGCAGTAATCGGAACAACCAAGGTATCGGATTTCAGATTTTCGAGATGGTCACCCCAGTGCTGCATCATCTTGCGGCGCTCAGGTAAATACTCGGCGTGAACGTAGGCGGCAGTGACCTGGTTGCGTTCCGCGTGCGCCATCTGGCGCTCGACGACGTCGCGGCTGTATCCCAGTTCACGCAGTGCTGTTGCAGCAAGGCCGCGGAAGCCGTGCCCGGTCATGCGCGATTTATAACCCATCCGATACAGGGCATACAGCATCGTGTTGTTTGAGATGTGACTGCGGCCCTGCACGCTGTAGAACACGAACCGATGCTGGCCGTTGATCGCGCGGAGCTGGGCGAGCACATCGAGCGCCTGTCGAGAAAGGGGCACAATGTGTGGATCGCGCATTTTCATGCGCTCCGCTGGCACCCGCCACTCCCCAGCATCGACATCGATCTCGGGCCATTCGGCCTGGATCATTTCCTTTGTCCGCACGAACGTCAACGCCATGAACCGCAATGCGAGCCGGGTGACCAGATCGCCCGAGTATTCGTCAATGTCGCGCATGAGCTGCGGGATCTCGGTAGCTTTCACTCGCGCCATATGCTGGACGCCGGTGCTTTTCTTCAAAACTGTTTCGGCGTCGATGTCGGCCGCCGGATTTCGAGTGCAGCGGCCGGTCACGATGCCGTACTGAAACACGGCACGCGAACGCTGCAGCACCCGCTTGGCCGTCTCGCGAACGCCGCGAGATTCGACAGTGCGAATAATCGCGAGCAGTTCCGGAGCATCGATGCTTGCGATAGGGCGGGTGCCGAGCCGAGGAAATACATCGACTTCGAGGCAGTTGATGACCTTGCCTGCATACACGTCGGACCATCCGCCGCGTTGAGTCTCAAACCATTCGCGCGCGACGAGTTCGAACGAGCTGGCAGCGGCCAACTGCGCAGCCCGCTTGTCAGCTTTCTTGGCTTCGCTTGGATCGAGGCCTGCGGCAAGCTTTTCGCGCGCGTTATCACGTCGACCGCGCGCATCAGCGAGCGATACGTCCGGATATGTGCCGAGCGCCAGGCTCTTTTCTTTGCCGTCGATGCGGTATTTGAAAATCCAACGTTTCCCGCCGGCCGGTGTGATGAGGAGCAGTAGTCCGCCGCCGTCATAAAGCTTCTGCTGCTTCTCCGCGGGCTTTGCTGTGCGGACCTTGAGGTCTGTGAGCGCCATGTGCTGGTGCCTCGGGGGTTGTCTGAAGGGGGTGTTTTGCGAAGCCCCCAAAACAACCCCTAGACGGGGGTTGTTTCCACTGGCGGTCGCTGGTGGAAGTTTGCAACAAAAAACCCCGCACAGCCAAGCGTGACGGGGTTTATGTGGCGAAGCTGGTGAAACTTTGGAGGCTCTCTGGTCCCCCCGACAGGAATCGAACCTGTATCTAGCGCTTAGGAGGCGCTTGTTCTATCCATTGAACTACGGGGAGCGCCATGTCCGGGGAAAACGCAGAAAGACGCGAACCGGACGGCAGTGTGGACAGCGCGCAGAGTATAGCAAACGCGCAGCGCGTCGGCGGGGCGGAATGCACGCCGACGCGCGTGATCGCGTCATCACCCGCGATCGGAAATCAGCGCGTCAGCGAATCAGAAATCGACGACGACGAAATCTTCCTTGCCCACATCGCACAGCGGGCAGCGCCAGTCGGCGGGAATGTCGGCGAAGCGGGTGCCGGGCGCGATGCCTTCGTCGGGCAGCCCTTCCGCTTCGTTGTAGACCCACCCGCAAATCAGGCAGACCCAGCTCTGGTATTCGGTTACTTCACTCATGTAGCACTCGGGAAAATGGAAATCCGGTGATGCCGTTCGCGGCGTGGCCAGCGGACGAAAGGCGCAATGGTACCGGAATTTCGTCGAACGGCTCCGCAACGTCGTTTTAAACGTACGCATCGCGAACAACGCGACCGAAACACGCCTGCCCTGCGTGCGGTGTATGCTTCCGGGGCTGTCCAATCATAAGGAGAATGCGATGCTGAACAGAAAGTGGATCGCAGGTGCGGTATGCGTGGCGGCGATGGCCGTGTCGACGATGGCGCGGGCCGAGGCGCGCGTGTATTTCGAAGCGCCGAGCGAAGGCGCGACGGTGTCGAACCCGGTGCATGTGAAGTTCGGGCTTGAAGGGATGGAGCTTCGACCGGCCGGCGACAACACGCCGAATACTGGCCATCATCACCTGCTGATCGACGGCCGGCCGATTCCGAAGGGCGACGTGATTCCCGCGAGCGAGCGTTCGCTGCACTTCGGCAAGGCACAGACCGAAACCGACATCAATCTGCCGCCCGGCCAGCACACGCTGACGCTGCAGTTGGGCGACGGCGTGCACCGCTCGTACGGCCCCGAATTGAGCTCGACGATCACGATCAACGTGAAGTAATCGCATGTGCCGCGTACGGGCGCCCGAGGCGTCCGGCGCGGAATGGTCGATCGGCCGGCTGCAGGCCTCCGGCCGACGTTGGCCCTTTCGCTCGGAATTCGCGGCCGGCGTCCGCTACCGGCAGCCGGCCGCGCTCGGCGCGCCATCGCATCGCGTCGCTGCGCGTCGATCGCCGCCTGCCGGCCGCCAAAAGCACGTCCCAACCCGCCTCCCAACCCGTTTGCCGGCCTTATCCGTCCGGCCATGCCGGTAACGCCGCCCGCGACCGGTACAATGGGCGCTTCCGATTCCTCTCTTCGCCGTCTCCCCATGTCGCTCTATTCCATTTCCGGCGCGCAGCTCGCGTTCGGTCACGTCGCGTTGCTCGATCACGCGGATTTCTCGCTGGAAGCCGGCGAGCGCGTCGGCCTGATCGGCCGCAACGGCGCGGGCAAGTCGTCGCTGCTGAAGATCGTCGCCGGGCTCGCGAAGCCCGACGACGGGCTCGTCACGCGCCAGCAGGAACTCGTGACCGTCTACGTGCCGCAGGAGCCCGAATTCGAGCCGGGCGCGACGGTGTTCGATGCAGTGGCATCGGGGCTCGCGCACACACGCGAACTGCTCGAGGAATACGATTCGATCGCGCACCGCCTCGCGGATATCCCCGAAGGCGTCGAGCACGATGCGCTGCTCGCGCGGATGAACGCGCTGCAGTCGTCGCTCGATGCGCACGACGCGTGGAACTGGCGCACGCGCGTGTCGATGACGCTCGCGCAGATCGGCCTGGCGGACGTCGATGCACCCGTCGATGCGTTGTCGGGCGGGATGCAAAAGCGCGTCGCGCTGGCGCGCGCGCTGGTGCTGCAGCCCGACGTGCTGCTGCTCGACGAGCCGACCAACCACCTCGACTTCGACGGCATCCGCTGGCTGGAAGAGCTGCTCGTCGCGCAGCGCGCGGGCCTGTTGTTCATCACGCACGATCGCGCGTTCCTCGACCGCGTCGCGACGCGCATCGTCGATCTCGATCGCGGCCGGCTGCTGTCGTACCCGGGCAATTTCTCCGCGTACCAGACGCGCAAGGCGCAGCAGCTCGAAATCGAGCGCGTGGAAAACGAGAAGTTCGACAAGCTGCTCGCGCAGGAAGAAGTGTGGATCCGCAAGGGCGTCGAAGCGCGCCGCACGCGCAGCGTCGGCCGCATCGCGCGGCTCGTGCAGATGCGCAACGAGCGCGCGGAGCGCCGCAACACGCTGGGCAACGTGAAGCTGGATGTCGCGCAGGGCGAGAAGTCCGGCAAGATCGTCGCCGAACTGACCGACGTGACGAAGCGCTACGGCGGCCGCGCGGTCGTCGATCGCTTCTCGACGACGGTGATGCGCGGCGACAAGATCGGCTTCATCGGCCCGAACGGCGCCGGCAAGACGACGCTGCTCAAGCTGATTCTCGGCGAACTGAAGCCCGACGAAGGCACGGTGCGCATCGGCACCAACCTGCAGGTCGCGTATTTCGACCAGATGCGCGCGCAGCTCGACCAGGAGAAGAGCCTCGCGGATACGATCAGCCCCGGCAGCGAATGGGTCGAGATCGGCGGCGTGCGCAAGCACGTGATGAGCTATCTCGGCGATTT
This sequence comes from Burkholderia sp. AU33803, assembly GCF_002223095.1. NCBI lineage: Bacteria > Pseudomonadati > Pseudomonadota > Betaproteobacteria > Burkholderiales > Burkholderiaceae > Burkholderia > Burkholderia sp. AU33803. The sequence goes on along the minus strand of NZ_NKFJ01000005.1, from coordinate 155,364 downwards.
CCTGTTCGCGCCGGAACGCGCGCGGTCGCCGGTGAAGTCGCTGTCGGGCGGCGAGCGCAACCGGCTGCTGCTCGCGCGCCTGTTCGCGCGTCCGGCCAACGTGCTGGTGCTCGACGAACCGACCAACGACCTCGACATCCAGACGCTCGAACTGCTCGAGGAGCTGCTGGCCGACTATGACGGCACGGTGCTGCTCGTCAGCCACGATCGCGCGTTCCTCGACAACGTCGTGACGTCGGTGATCGCGGCCGAGGGCGACGGCAAGTGGCGCGAATACGTGGGCGGCTTCAGCGACTGGCAGATCCAGAGCGCGCGCGCCGATCAGCTCGCGCAGCAGGAAGCCGCGAAGCGTGCGGTCAAGGAAGCCGCGCCGGTGAAGGAAGAGGCGGCGAAAAGCGCCGCGGGCCGTAACACGCAACGCACGGTGAAGCTGTCGTTCAACGAGCAGCGCGAACTCGATGCGCTGCCGGAGAAGATCGCAGCGCTGGAAGAGGAGCAGAAGACGATCAATGCGCGGCTCGAAGACGGCTCGATTTTCGCGAAGGATCCGCAGGAAGGCACGCGCCTGACCGAGCGGTTCGCGGCGATCGACGACGAATTGCTCGAAGCGCTCGAACGGTGGGAAACGCTCGAGGCGAAGCGCAAGCCCGCGTAAAACGCAGGCGCGTCGCGCGGCCGGCGGCCGCTGCGCGCGATTCCGCGATTGGCGTGCCACGCGGAACCAGTAAAATACCGCGCGTCCCGGGCAGCGCAGCGCACGCCGCGCGCCCGCTTTCGGAGCAGTCCAAGCACACCGTTGTTTCGATTCGCTTTTTTACGGAACTCAACGTTTTGTCCACGACGTTATCCACACCAGGTGTGGACAACGTCCCGATGAATGACGAAATTCAGCGCCTATGTCAACGAAGAAACCCAGCGCGGCCTATAGCGAAGCATCGATCAAGGTGCTCAAGGGTCTCGAGCCGGTCAAGCAGCGGCCCGGCATGTACACCCGTACCGAGAATCCGCTGCACATCATCCAGGAAGTCATCGACAACGCGTCCGACGAGGCGCTCGGCGGCTACGGCAAGCAGATCACGGTCACGCTGCACGCCGACCAGTCGGTCTCGGTCGAGGACGACGGTCGCGGCATCCCGTTCGGCATGCACCCGGAAGAGGGTGTGCCGGTCGTCGAGATCGTATTCACGCGCCTGCACGCGGGCGGCAAGTTCGACAAGGCCGCGGGCGGCGCCTACACGTTCTCGGGCGGCCTGCACGGCGTCGGCGTGTCGGTGACGAACGCGCTGGCCACGCGCCTCGACGTGACGGTCTGGCGCGACGGCAAGATCGCGGAACTCGGCTTCGCCGAAGGCGATGTCGTCAAACCGCTCACGACGCAGGGCGCGGGCCGCGGCGAGAAGAAATCCGGCACGCGCGTGCAGGTGTGGCCGAATCCGAAGTATTTCGATTCGCCGAACCTGCCGCTCGGCGAGCTGCAGCGCCTGCTGCGCTCGAAGGCCGTGCTGTTGCCGGGCGTCGAGGTCGTGCTCGTCAACGAGAAGTCGGGCGAGCGCCAGACGTGGAAGTATGAAGACGGCCTGCGCGGCTACCTGCTCGACGAAATGAACGGCAGCGAGCTGCTGATCCCGCTGTTCGAAGGCGAGCGCTTTGCCGATTCGCGTTCGGGCGACGACACCTTCGCCGAAGGCGAGGGCGCGTCGTGGGTCGTCGCATGGAGCGAGGAAGGCTCGCTCGTGCGCGAGTCGTACGTGAACCTGATCCCGACGCCGGCCGGCGGCACGCACGAATCCGGCCTGCGCGACGGTCTCTACCAGGCGGTGAAAAGCTTCGTCGAACTGCACAACCTGCAGCCGAAGGGCGTGAAGCTGCTCGCGGAAGACGTGTTCGCGCGCGTGTCGTTCGTGCTGTCCGCGAAGGTGCTCGATCCGCAGTTCCAGGGGCAGATCAAGGAACGCCTGAACAGCCGCGACGCGGTGAAGCTCGTGTCGTCGTTCTCGCGCCCGGCGCTCGAGCTGTGGCTGAACCAGCACGTCGAGCACGGCAAGAAGCTCGCCGAACTCGTGATCAAGCAGGCGCAGGCGCGTACGCGCGCGGGCCAGAAGGTCGAGAAGCGCAAGAGCTCGGGCGTCGCGGTGCTGCCCGGCAAGCTGACCGATTGCGAGACGGAAGATATCGCGCGCAACGAGCTGTTCCTGGTCGAGGGCGACTCGGCAGGCGGCTCCGCGAAGATGGGCCGCGACAAGGAATACCAGGCGATCCTGCCGCTGCGCGGCAAGGTGCTGAACACGTGGGAAACCGAGCGCGACCGCCTGTTCGCGAACAACGAGGTGCACGACATCTCGGTCGCGATCGGCGTCGATCCGCACAGCCCGGATGAAAGCGTCGACCTGTCGAACCTGCGCTACGGCAAGATCTGCATCCTGTCGGACGCGGACGTCGACGGCTCGCACATCCAGGTGCTGCTGCTCACGCTGTTCTTCAAGCATTTCCCGCAACTGATCGAGCGCGGCCATGTGTGCGTCGCGCGCCCGCCGCTGTTCCGCGTCGACGCGCCCGCGCGCGGCAAGAAGGCCGCACAGAAGCTTTATGCGCTCGACGAAGGCGAACTCGAGGCGATCCTCGACAAGCTGCGCAAGGACGGCGTGCGCGAGACGCAATGGAGCATCAGCCGCTTCAAGGGGCTCGGCGAAATGAGCGCCGAGCAGCTGTGGGATACGACGATGAACCCCGACACGCGCCGCCTGATGCCGGTGAAGCTCGGCGAGCTCGACTACGAGGCGACCGTCGCACGCATGACGATGCTGATGGGCAAGGGCGAGGCAGCCGCGCGACGCGGCTGGCTCGAGGAAAAGGGCAACGACGTCGAAGCCGACATCTAAGCCGAACACCTGCGCGGCCGGGCAAGACGCCCGGCCCGGCCTTACGCCACTTACGAATACGGAATTCAGATGGACGACAACACTTCCGATCTCTTCGCCAGCTCCGATGCACCGGACGCCGAAGCGCTGACGCTCGGCAACTACGCGGAGCAGGCGTATCTCAGCTACGCGGTCAGCGTCGTGAAGAGCCGCGCGCTGCCTGACGTCTGCGACGGCCAGAAGCCGGTGCAGCGCCGGATTCTCTACGCGATGAACGAAATGGGCCTCGGCCCGGACGCGAAGCCGGTGAAGTCGGCGCGCGTGGTCGGCGACGTGCTCGGTAAATACCACCCGCACGGCGACCAGTCGGCATACGACGCACTGGTGCGTCTCGCACAGGATTTCTCGCTGCGCTACCCGCTGATCGACGGGCAGGGCAACTTCGGCTCGCGCGACGGCGACGGAGCGGCGGCGATGCGATACACCGAAGCCCGCCTCACGCCGATCGCGAAGCTGCTGCTCGACGAAATCGACCAGGGCACGGTCGACTTCATGCCGAACTACGACGGCTCGTTCGAGGAGCCGAAGACGCTGCCGAGCCGCATGCCGTTCGTGCTGCTGAACGGCGCGTCGGGCATCGCGGTCGGTCTCGCGACCGAGATCCCGTCGCACAACCTGCGTGAAGTCGCGGCAGCGGCGGTCGCGCTGATCCGCAATCCGAAGCTGTCGCACGCGGAGCTGATGAACCTGATTCCGGGGCCGGATTTCCCGGGCGGCGGGCAGATCATCTCGAGCGACACCGAAATCGCGGCGGCCTATGAAACCGGCCGCGGCAGCCTGAAGGTGCGCGCGCGCTGGAAGATCGAGGATCTCGCGCGCGGCCAGTGGCAACTCGTCGTGACCGAGCTGCCGCCGAGCACGTCGGGCCAGAAGGTGCTCGAGGAAATCGAGGAGCTGACGAACCCGAAGCTCAAGCTCGGCAAGAAGACGCTGACGCCCGAGCAGCTCAACACGAAGAAGGCGATGCTCGACCTGCTCGACGCGGTGCGCGACGAGTCGGGCAAGGAAGCGGCCGTGCGGCTCGTGTTCGAGCCGAAGTCGCGCACGATCGACCAGACGGAATTCGTGAACACGCTGCTCGCGTACACGAGCCTCGAGTCGAACGCGACGCTGAACCTCGTGATGATCGGCGCCGACGGCCGGCCGGGCCAGAAGGGCCTGCTGACGATCCTCGACGAATGGGTGAAGTTCCGCCAGCTGACGATGACGCGCCGGTGCCGCCATCGTCTCGCGAAGGTCGACGACCGCATCCACATCCTCGAAGGGCGGATGATCGTCTTCCTGAACATCGACGAGGTGATCCGCATCATCCGCGAGTCGGACGAGCCGAAGGCCGCGCTGATGACCGCGTTCGGCCTGAGCGAACGGCAGGCGGAAGATATTCTCGAAATCCGGCTGCGCCAGCTCGCGCGGCTCGAGAAGATCAAGATCGAGAAGGAACTCGAAGCGCTGCGCGACGAGAAGGCGAAGCTCGAGGAACTGCTCGCGAACGAAAGCGCGATGAAGCGGCTGATGATCAAGGAGATCGAGGCCGACGCGAAGCAGTACGGCGACGATCGCCGCACGCTGATCCAGCAGGAAAAGCGCGCGACGTTCGAGGCGAAGGTGGTCGACGAGCCGGTCACGGTGGTCGTGTCGCAGAAGGGCTGGGTGCGTGCGCTGAAGGGCCACGGTCTCGACCCGGCCAGCTTCTCGTTCAAGGCCGGCGACAGCCTGTACGCGGCGTTCCAGTGCCGCACGCCGGATCGTCTGATTGCGTGGGGCAGCAGCGGCCGCGTGTACTCGGTCGACGTGTCGATCCTGCCGGGCGGGCGCGGCGACGGCGTGCCCGTCACGTCGCTGATCGAGCTCGAGTCGGGCTCGCACCTGATGCATTACTTCGCAGCGCCGGCCGACCAGCAACTGCTGCTCGCGTCGAGCAACGGCTTCGGCTTCCTCGCGAAGGTCGGCGACATGGTGAGCCGCGTGAAGGCCGGCAAGGCGTTCATGACGATCGATGCGGGCGCGGTGCCGCTCGCCCCGATGCCGGTGCTGCCGAACGCGACGCAGGTCGCGTGCCTGTCGAGCGGCGGCCGCCTGCTCGTGTTCGGGATGGACGAGATGAAGACGCTGTCCGGCGGCGGTCGCGGCGTGATCCTGATGGCGCTCGACGACAAGGAAACGCTCGTGCAGGCGCTCGCGATCGATCCGGCCGGCGTCGTGCTGATCGGCACCGGCCGCGGCGGCAAGGTGATGGACGAAACGCTGTCGTATGCGGGGCTGGCGCCGCACGTCGGCAAGCGCGCCCGCAAGGGCCGCGCGCCCGACACGAAGCTCAAGGTCGTCAGCGAACTGCGTCCGCTGCTCGGCTGACACTGCGCACGTTCGATCGCCCGGTTCGGCCGCGATCGAGGGCCGCACCTCCGCTTCGGCGGACGTGCGGCCTTTTCTTTTGGGTCGGGGATGCGGGTAAGCAAGCGTGGCGCTGTCACGCGGAACTTGCAAAATAATGTGAAATCGCGCCTGGGGTCTGAACCGCTCGGCGACAATCCGGTCGAACGTCGCTCGATGCCGCGTGCGACGCGGCCGTTCGCCGCACCCCACTCCTCACAGGATTGCCGTCATGTCCCATGCTGTCTCCGTCGCGCTGTTTCTTCATCTGCTGGCCGTCGCCGTGTGGGTGGGCGGGATGGTCTTCGCCAACTTCTGCCTGCGTCCGGCGCTGTCCGACCTGTCGCCGCAGCTGCGGTTGCCGCTGATCGAAGGCGTGTTCGGCCGCTTCTTCAACTGGGTCTCGGGTTCCGTGATCGTGATCCTGCTGACCGGCGGCTTCCTGCTGGTGGAATTCGGCGGTGCGCACGCGACGTGGTCGCTGCACGCGATGGCCGGGCTCGGCGTCGTGATGATGCTGATCTTCGGACATATCCGGTTCGCGCTGTTCCCGCGCATCCGCCGTGCGGTTCAGGCGCAGAAGTGGCCGGACGGCGCGCGCGCGGTGAATACGGTGCGCCTGCTCGTCCTCGTGAACCTCGTGCTCGGCGTCGTCACGATCGGCGCGGCGGTGTTGTCGCGCGGTTTCTGATTGACCGCAGCCGGCCGGCCCGCGCGCAGCCGCGGGTGCGCCGGCAAGCGCCGCTACGCGGCCAGCATCGCATCGAGCAGCCATGAGCCGGCCGGGCCGAGCGGCCGGCTGCGCGACCAGACCGCATCGACCCGCACACGGCGCGGCCAGCCGCGCGCACGCAGTTCGCACAGGCGATCGCGTGCGAAGTGGTCGACCATCCAGCGCGGCAGTTCGGCCCAGCCGAACCCCAGCACGGCCATCTCCAGCAGCATCAGGTAGCTCGGCGCCAGCCAGTGCTGCGTGCCGACGACGATCCGGTCGTCGGCGCCGCGGCCTTCCGTTTTCACGTAGGTATTGAGGCGCAGTTCGCGCACGTCGCGCAGCGCGGCGTGCGGCACGTCGGCGTCGCCGTATTCGGCGAGCGCGTGCGTGCGGCCGACGAACAGCCCGATTTCCGACTCCTCGGCGATCGTCGCCGCGCCGATATCGGCCGGGTAGGCCGCGCGCGCGGCCATCAGCCCGAGCTGCGCGCGCCCCTGCTGGATCAGGTCGAGCACATCCTCGTGCTCGGCGATCTGGCATTCGAGCTCGAGCGTCGGGAAGCGCCGTTCGAGCGCCATCAACGTTTCCTCGTAGCGCTTCGACTGGTACGTATCGGACACGACGAGCGTCAGCCGCGCTTCCTCGCCACGCGCGAGCCGCGCGGCCGTCCGGTCGATCGCCGCGCCGGCTTCGAGTGCGCGCTGCACCTGCGGCAGCAGCGCACGCCCTGCATCGGTCAGCGTCGGCGCGCGCGTCGAGCGGTCGAACAACTGCACGCCGAGATCGATCTCGAGGTTCGCGATCGCCTCCGACACGGTCGACTGGCGCTTGCCGAGCTTGCGCGCGGCGGCCGTGAACGAGCCGAGCAGCGCGGCTTCGGCGAAGGCGAGCAGGGCTTCGGGGGCATGGCGCATGCGGCGCTCCTGGTGACGATATATCGGTAAAACCGATGATATCAAACTGGATTCATACGGTTGCGCCGATCAAAATGGCGGCCATGTACGAAGTAGACGAATCGGAGGGAATCATGAAACAGGTCAACAAAACGGTGACGGAACGGCTGCTGCATGCACTGACGTTCGAGCTGGTCGCGATCGTGCTGTGCGCGCCGATCGGTGCGTGGCTGCTCGACATGCCGGTGTCGCACGTCGGCGTGCTGACGGTGATGGTGTCGCTGATCGCGATGGCGTGGAACATGGCGTTCAATACGCTGTTCGACCGCTTCGAGCGTCGCGCGGGGCTGACCCGCACGCTCGGCATGCGGATCGCGCATGCGGTCACGTTCGAGCTCGGTCTCGTCGCGATGGTGGTGCCGGTCGCCGCGTGGTGGCTGAACGTGAGCCTCGTCGAGGCGCTGCTGCTCGACCTCGGCATCGTGCTGTTCTTCCTGCCTTACACGTTCTGCTTCAACCTTGCCTACGACGCGCTGCGCGCCCGCTGGATGGCACGCCGGGTCGCGGTGCAGGCAGGTTGAGGACGGCCTGGACGGGCGAATGCCGGTAGAACCCGGCGGGGCGGGGGGGCGCCGCCCGTCAGCGCGCGGCGGCCAGCAGCCACACGCCGCAAGCCACCGCGACCGTGCCGTACACGGCATAGACGGGCAGCTTGAAGCGCGCGAAGCACAGCGTCGCGAAGGCGCCCGTCAGCCAGTAAATGGGGTCGACGGGTTCGCGGTACAGGATCCTCACGACGGCGACGACGAGAAAACCCGTGGTCGCCGCCCGTAGCAGGCGCATCCCGTGCTCGAAGCGCGAATGGCGCTTGAGCCGGGACAGGTGGTTCTGCGCAAACACGACGAGGCATCCCGACGGGATGAACAGCGCGGCCGTCGCGAGCAGCGCGCCGACCCAGCCGTCGGTCAGGTAGCCGAGAAACGGGACGACGTTCAGCAGCGGCCCCGGCGCGACAGGGGACAGCGCGAACGCCAGCGTGAAGTCGTGATCGGAGATGCCCGTTGCGGGCGTGACGAACAGCGTCTTGAGCACGGGCAGCGCGGAAAAGCCGCCGCCGAACAGCGTCATGCCGGCGCCGGCGAGACGCGGCCACAGCAGCGTCGCCTGGTAATCGCCGGGCAGCGGCACCGCGAACAGCGTGACGAGTACGCCGAGCAGCACGAGCAGGTTGCGGTCGCGGGTCGACAACGTGAAATCGACCGCGTCGCGTTGCGGGGGCCCCGTGAGCCAGCCGGCCGCGAAGGCGGCGAAGAGAATCCCGACGAAGGCGGCCGGATTATGTGCGAAACCGAGCAGAATCGTCGACAGCGCGGCGATCAGCTGCTCGCGCCGTGTGCGTGCGAGCGAGCGCAACTGCTTGACCCACGTGACGCCGATCAGCGCGGCGAGCACCATCCCGAAGTGATTGATCAGCATCGGCGCGGCAAGCGAGCGCACGAGCGGCGTGCGATAGAAGATCGCGAACAGCGTCATCAGGATGGAGAACGGCAGTACGCTCGCGATGCCGGCGATCCACGCGCCGATGCGGCCGTGCAGGATCTGGCCGACCTGCACCGCCACGTTGCAGCCGACGGGGCCCGGCACCAGCCAGGCCAGCGCGACGAGGTCGCCGAATACGTTGGGCTCGATGCGCTTCAGCCGCTCCACGTAGTGGCGTTCGAGCTGCGCCATCATCGACAGCCCGCCCCACGAAACCGCCGAAATGCTGGCGACGACCTTGAACAGGTCCCACAGGGACGCCTGCGCCTGTTCGACATCAGCGGTCGCTTCGATTTCGACGGTAGTCATGTTGGTGGTGTGAGCGCGGGGCCCGATCTCTCGCGTGCGGCCATGCCGGCGGCCCGCCGACACGTTGGCCCTCCCAATTGTCCGCCGCGCATCGTGACACTGCCATGCGCGAAAACGCTAGTTCACGAACTAAACAATTGAATCGGAAAACGAAACAGTGACGGCGCGCGCAACGCGCGCCACGGTGCGCTTACGCGCCGGTGCTGCCGGTCGCGCGATGCGCGATCACGTTCGGCGCGTCGCCGCGCACGCCGAAGCGTGCGATCAGCGCGGGAATCGCGTCGGCCGGCACCGGTCGCGAGAACAGGAAGCCTTGCGCCTCGATTTCGCCGAGCGCGGCAAGCCAAGTGATCTGCTCCTCGGTTTCCGTGCCTTCGACGACGACGGTCAGGCCGAGGGAGCGCGCGAGATGCACGATCGACGACACCATCACGCACACGCTGCGATCGTTCGGGATTGCCTGCACGAACGAGCGGTCGACCTTCAGCGTGTCGACGGAGAAGCGGTGCAGGTACGACAGCGACGAATAGCCGGTGCCGAAATCGTCGAGCGCGATGCGGATGCCGAGCTTTTTCAGCGCGACGATCTTCTCGGACACGAGCTCCGGATATTCCATCATCGCGGTCTCGGTGATCTCGATCTCGAGCCGGTTCGCGTCGATGCCGGTTTCCTGCAGCGCCTGCGAGATCGTCTCGATCAGGTCGCCGCGCCAGAACTGCACGGGCGAGATGTTGACCGCGAGCGTCAGCGTGTCGTGGCCTTCGTCGCGCCAGCGCGCGATCTGCTCGCACGCGGTGCGGATCACGAAGTCGCCGATCGGCACGATCAGGCCGGTCGATTCGGCGATCGAAATGAATTCGTTCGCGGAGATGACGCCGTGTTCCGGATGATCCCAGCGCGCGAGCGCCTCGAAGCCGGTGATGTGGCGGTGCGTGAGGTCGATCTTCGGCTGGTATGCGAGGAACAGCTGCCCCTCGGCGAGCGCGACGCGCAGTTGCTGCTCCCAGCGCATCAGGTGGTCGGCGCGGTGCGACAGGTGCGGCGCATAGAACTGGTAGCAGTTCTTGCCGGCATCCTTCGCGCTGTACATCGCGAGGTCGGCCTTCTTCAGCAGGTCGATCTCGCTCTCGTTCGCCACCGTGTGCAGCGCGATGCCGATGCTCGCATGCAGCACGAACGAGCTGCCGCGCACGTCGAACGGTTCGCCGAACATCCGGATGATCGCTTCCGCGAGCCGCACCGCGCGCCGCTCGACGTCGTCGCCCTTCATTACCACGACGAATTCGTCGCCGCCGATGCGCGCGAGCGAGCCTTCGTCGCCGACCGCATCGGACAGGCGCGACGCGGTCATCTGCAGCACGATGTCGCCGGCGTTGTGGCCGAGCGTGTCGTTGACGGTCTTGAAGTTGTCGAGATCGATGAACAGCAGCCCGAGCCGCGACAGGCTCGCCGGCATCGACACGTCGTTGCGCAACCCGCGCAGCGTCGCATAGCGGTTCGCGAGGCCGGTGAGCAGGTCGTATTCGGCGAGCTGCGTCATTTCGCGCTCGCGGCCGAGCAGCTTGCCGATCAGGCCCGTCGCGACGCCGAAGAACGCGAGCATCGCGAGCGTGATGAAGCTCGTCATCAGCAGGTAGACGTTGCGCGTGTGGTAGTAATCCGCGAATTCCTCGGTTTGCGACAGCCCGACCATCACCGCGAGCGGGTAGCCGTCGAGGTGGCGGTACGACACGATGCGCGTCACGCCGTCGATCGGGTCGATGATCGTGCCCGTCACGCGCTCGGCGATCGGGTAAACACCCGACGCGGAAAACGCGCCCGGCGCGTTGCTGACCGAGCCCGTGCGCCGCGCGAGCACCGCGCCGGTATCCGACACCACCGCGATCACGCCTTCCTTGCCGATCGCCGCGTTGTTGTAGAAGTCGTTGGTGAAGTAGCTCGGGTCTTCCGACACGACGACGATGCCCGCGAAGCTGCCGTCCGGGTTGTTCAGGCGCCGTGTCATCTGCAGCGTCCAGTGGCTCGACACGCGGCCGAGTACGGGCTTGCTGATGAACAGGCGGTCGTCGTTGTGCGCGAGGTGGACCTTGAAGTGCTCGCGATCGGACAGGTTGATCGGCTGCGGATGCAGCTCGGCCGTGTTCGCGAACAGGATGCCCTTCGCGTTGACGAGCGACACCTGGATCAGCGTGTCGCTTGGCACGACGCCTTTCTCGACGGCGCTGGCGAGGTTGAAGCGGGCGGGCGACTTCTCGAATTCGAACTTGACGAAGCGGGTGATCTGGTCGACCTGGTGGATCGCCTTGACCGTATGCTGTTCGAGCGCGGAGGACAGGATTGCCGCGGAAGCGGCCGCTTCCTTGTACGCGCTGTCCTTTTCCACCGACAGACGCGCGATGATCACGGCCCACAGTAGCGCGAGCGCCAGCATCCCGAGCAGCGGGATCGCAAATAGCGCACGCCGGCGCGATTTGCGCGGCGCGCGTAGCGGCCGGGTCGGCGGCGTGTGGTTGGACCGGGCGGAGCTCATCGAAGCGGGTGGCGTCCTGCTCGCGTGCGCCATCCGTCCGGATGGCTGATTATTGGCTGGGGTCGTCCCGACGTCTGTTCGTTCGCGGGACACGCAACCATGGACAGACCTCCGAAACAACGGATTAGGCCCGATATTACTGGTTGGAACGTTTTTGCGATAGTTGGGCGAATCGTAGGGGGCGCCGGGCAGGCCGGCGCCATCGCACATCGCGAAATGTCAGGCGGGTGACAGGAAGGTGCCGTCGACGACGGTGACGACATGGCCGCCGATCCAGGTGGTGCCGTCTTCGTCATAGCTGACGAAGATGCGGCCGTCGCGGCCGATCGCCGTACCCTGGCGGGCCGTATACGACTGGCCGGGGCGGCGTTCCTGCCGCGTCAGCAGCCCGGCGAGCGCGGCGTTCGCGCTGCCGGTGACGGGATCCTCGCCGAAGCCGAAATTGCCGCCCGTCATCAGGCAGCGGATTTCGAGCGTCGCGGGGCCGCCTTGCGCGTGCGGCGCATAGACGGCGACGCCGTCCGTGGCGTAGCGGCGCGTGAGCGCCGCCAGCGCGGCCGGATCGGGCGTCAGGCCGATGCAGGCATCGGCCGACTTCAGCCGCACGACCAGCCATGGCGCGCCGTTGTCGACCGCGCACGGCTCGGCATCCAGGTCGAGCGCGTCGCTGCGCAACGCCGCAGCCAGCGCCGCGTAGTCCGAGCGGTCGAGCGGCGTGACGCGTGCCGGCGGCGCGGCGAACGCCCAGCCGTCGGCCTGCTCGCGCAGCGCGACCCGGCCGACCCCGCACTGCTGGATCAGCCGGCCCGGCGTGCGCGGCCGCGCGCCGCTTTCCAGGAACGCATGCGCGGTGCCCAGCGTCGGGTGACCGGCGAACGGCAGTTCGCCCTCCGTCGTGAAGATCCGGACGCGGTAGTCGGCTTCCGGATCGGTCGGCGTGCAGAGGAACGTCGTTTCCGACAGGTTCGTCCAGCGGGCGATCGCGAGCATGTCGTCGTCGCCGAGCGAATCGGCGTCGAACACCACGGCGAGCGCGTTGCCCTTGAACGGCACCGACGTGAACACGTCGACCTGCTTGAAACGGACGAGACGGCCGGGCATCGTGCTGCGTTCGTTACGCAACTTCGGCGATCAGCTCGATCTCGACGCACGCGCCGAGCGGGATCTGAGCGACGCCGAATGCCGAGCGCGCGTGCTTGCCGGCGTCGCCGAACACTTCAGCGATCAGTTCCGACGCGCCGTTCGTCACGACGTGCTGTTCGGTGAAGTCGAGCGTCGAGTTGACGAGGCTCATCAGCTTGACGATGCGCGTGACCTTGTTCAGGTCGCCGGTGTGCGCGTGCAGCGTCGCGAGCAGGTCGATCGCGATCGAGCGGGCGGCGGCCTTGCCGTCTTCCGTCTGCAGATCCGCGCCGAGCTTGCCGGCCCAGACCTTGCCGTCCTTCTTTGCGATGTGGCCCGACAGGAACACCGTGTTGCCGGTTTGTGCGCTCATCACGTAGGCGGCGGCCGGTGCGCCGGCGGTCGGGAGCTCGATGCCGAGCGACTTCAGCTTGTCGTAGACGTTAGCCATGGATTCGATTCCTCGTAGAGAGTCGTGACAGGAAAAAGGGGATCAGAGACGCTCGCGCAGCAGCTTGCCGAGGCGCGCGACGCCTTCCTCGATCTTCTCGGGCGGCACCGTCACGAACGACAGGCGCAGCGTGTTCTGCTGTGCGTTGTCCGCGAAGAACGGCGCGCCCGGCACGAACGCGACGTGGTTGTCGACGGCCGTGGCGAGCAGCTTCATGCTGTCGATCTGCGCGGGCAGGTTCACCCAGATGAACATCCCGCCTTCCGGGCGGTTCCACGTGACGCCTTCCGGCATGTGGCGCTCGAGCGCGCCGAGCATCGCGTCGCACTGCGCGCTGTACAGCTCGCGGATCGTCGGGATGTGCTCGTCGAGGAAGCCATCCTTGATCACTTCGTGCGCGATGCGCTGCGTGAGCGTCGGCGTGTGCAGGTCGGTGGCCTGCTTGGCCTGCACGAGCTTGAAGTGGAGTTCCTCGGGGGCAATGATGTAGCCGATCCGCAGGCCCGGCGCGAGCACCTTCGAGAACGTGCCGAGGTGCACGATGTGATCGGGCGCCATCGACAGCATCGTCGGCAGCGGCTCGCCGCGGTAGTTCAGCGCGCCGTACGGATCGTCTTCCAGCACCGGGAACGGGCTCGACTGCGCGAACGCGGCAAGCGCGCGGCGGCGCTCGACGGGCAGGCGGCGGCCGGTCGGGTTCTGGAAGTTCGGCTGCGCGTACAAGAGGCGCGCGCCTTGCGTGAGTTCGGGCGTGAGGCCGTCCGGCAGCAGGCCCTGCTCGTCGGTCGGCACCTGCACGTAGCGCGGCTCGTACAGCGAGAACGACTGCAGCGCGCCGAGGTAGGTCGGGGTTTCGACGAGGATCGGGCTGCCCGGATCGACGAGCGCCTTGCCGAGCAGGTCGAGCGCCTGCTGCGAGCCGGTCGTGATCAGCACCTGCGACACGCGCACGCTGTAGCGCTCGGCGATCCATTCGCGCAGCGGCAGGTAGCCTTCGGTCGCGCTGTACTGGAGCGCGGCGGCCGGCGCGTCGCGCAGCACGCGGTCGGCGGCGGCGCGCATGCGCTCGGCCGGGAACGTGGCAGGGGCGGGCAGGCCGCCGGCGAACGAGATGACCTCGGGGCGTTCCGTGACCTTCAGGATTTCGCGGATGGCAGAGCTCGTCAGCTTGCGTGCGCGTTCGGAAAGCTGCCAGTGCGGCGGATGCAGGTCGCTCGGATTCATAGTCTCCTCGTTCGGATATCGTGGTCAGTCAAGAAAGGTCGTTCGGGCAAATCGCGTCGACGCCGCCGGGTGGGCGGGCACGAGCGCGATCGAGCCTTCGCGGCCGGGTGGGCAAAACCGATCAGGCAAAACGTCCATTATGGCGCAGCTGTTCAGCCGGCGCGAGCCGGTTGCGCGGCGGTGGCGACCGCCGAGCGGCGCCCGAGCACCACGGTGGCGATCACCGCGGCCGCGAACAGCCACGTCGACGGCGTCACCGTTTCGCCGAACAGCAGCGCGGAAAAAGCAATCGTGAAGAAAATCTGCAGCAGTTGCACCTGGCCGACGCGCGCGATGCCGCCCATCGCGAGCCCCGCGTACCACGCGAAAAAGCCGATGAATTGCGAAAAGAGGGTCACGTAGCCGAACGCGAGCCAGGTGCGCAGCGCGAGCGGGCCCGGATGCACGGCATGCTGCGTCCATGCGAGCCAGCCGACCGGCAGCACGAGGAACGGCGCGGACACGACGAGCGCCCAGCAGATCACCTGCCAGCCGCCGATCTGGCGCGCGAGCCGCGCACCTTCCGCATAACCGAGCGCGCCGATGCCGACCGCGACGAGCATCAGCGCGTCGCCGGCCTGCACGGTGCCGCCGCCGTCGCGCAGCGCGAACGCGATCACGAGCGCGCTGCCGGCCACCGCGCTGGCCCAGAACGCCTTCGACGGCCGCTCGTGCGACAGCCAGGCCGCATACAGCGCGACGAACAGCGGCTGCAGGCCGTTGACCACCGCGCCGTGCGACGCCGGTACCGTTTTCATCGCCCATGCGGAGAACACCGGGTACGCGATGATCACGCCGAGCGACGTGATCGCGAGGCTTTTCAGCTGCGCGCGGGTCGGCAGCGGCTCGCGGCGCCACCACAGCAGCAGGCCGGCCGGCACCGCGGCGGCGAGCGCGCGGCCGAGCCCGTTGAGCAGCGGATGGAGTTCGGAGACGACGATCCGCGTCATCGGCAGCGTCAGGCTGAAGATCATCACGCCGATGAGGCCGAGCAGCATGCCCCGGGTTTCGCGCGAATTCATGAAATGGGTGTCTCCGTGTTGCCGGTATTAGATGTAGTCGGGTGCGGCGTGGCGCTCAGCGCAGCGTGCGTGCGCCCTGCGGCGTGTCGAATTCGGCGACCAGCGCGGGCGGGCCGTCGGTGGCTTCGAGGTCGAGCAGGTGGCCGGCGCCGAGCCAGTCGAGCTGCTCGCGGAGCGCGTCCGCGCGCGGGTGGGTGCCCTTGAGCGCCTTCAGCGCGACGCCGTCGCCCGGCAGCGATTCGGCCGGGTGGTGCGCGCTGTCCCACTGGATCAGCGACGGCAGGAGGCCGTCGCCCGCGCCTTGCCACGTGGGGAACGCGCCGTCGTCGGGCACCGTGAGGCCCCAGCTCAGGTCACCGCGCCGCATCGCGACGACCGGCGGGATGCGCGCCGGGTACTGGCTCTGCCACAGCGCGAGCTGGCGCGGACGGTCGACCCGCGCAACCCAGTGCGCGAGAAACGGGCCTTGCGCAAGCCGCGCGTGCATGGCCGGATCGTCGAGCCCGAACAGCCGCGCGCGGGGCGGTTCGGCGCCGGCGTTCGGTGCAGGCGCATCGGGATCGATCGCGATCACTTCGAGGTAGAGCCCGCCCCACGCACCGAACAGCGCATTGTGGGTCCGCATCAGCGGGTGGCGGCCGCCGCCGGCAGGTTCGATGCCGAGCGCGTCGGCGACGTGGCGGATGCCTTCGTCGAGCGTGCGCGCGGCGATCACGAGGTGGTCGAGTGTCAGGGAGCGGGCTGGCATGAACGTCGGTCGGGAAGCGAAAGTGTCATGGTGGGCAGGCGATGCGCCGGGCGGTGGCCGGACCGGCCGGCGTCCCGGCCGCGAGACGGGCCGGTGGGCGCGGTGCCAGGTGCGGCGGAGCCGGAACGGTGGCCGCACGGCTGCCATTCCGGTCAACTGTAATCGTCGCTACCGGCACAGTAACGGTACAATCGGCGCGATAGCCTTCGGTACAGTTGGAGCTGCCGCCCATGTCCACCGTCCCCCTCGCCCAGATTCCCGTGCCGCACGACACGGCCACGCTCACGCTCGTCGACCAGCTTGTCCAGTGGGCGCGACGGCGCATCGACGAGCGCGTGTTCCGGCCCGGCATGCGGATGCCGTCGATCCGCAAGCTCGCGCTCGACAAGAGCGTGTCGCGCTTCACCGTCGTCGAGGCGTACGAGCGCCTCGTCGCCCAGGGTTACCTCGACTCGCGGCGCGGCTCGGGCTTCTACGTGCGCGAGCGCACGGGCGCCGGCCCGCAGCCGGCCGACGGCGT
Organism: Burkholderia sp. AU33803; assembly: GCF_002223095.1. Lineage (NCBI taxonomy): Bacteria > Pseudomonadati > Pseudomonadota > Betaproteobacteria > Burkholderiales > Burkholderiaceae > Burkholderia > Burkholderia sp. AU33803. The sequence continues at coordinate 138,964 of NZ_NKFJ01000005.1, read as the reverse complement.
CGCACGCGTGGCCGAGGCCGCGCCGGTGCACAACACGATCGACGTCGTCTGGCTGCTGCGCAACATGCTGCATACCGTCAGCCCGGAAAAGGGGCCCGGTCTCGGCTACCTGCCGGGCCGCTGGCTCGACGGGGAACTGATCACCGGCGCGCTGCGCGCGCTCGGGCGCCAGTCCGGCGCGCAGATGCTCGGCTTCGGCACCGCGCAGGGCTTCCTGCCGCTGCGCCAGCAACTGCAGACGCGCCTCGCCGAAGTGGAGATCGGCGCGAAGCCCGAACAGATCGTGCTGGTGTCGGGGATCACGCAGGCAATCGACCTGATCGCGCGGATCTACGTGAAGCCCGGCGATGCGGTGATCGTCGGCGATCCGGCCTGGTTCCAGATGTTCGGGCGCTTCGCGGCGCAGGGCGCGCAGCTCGTCGGGATGCCGTACACGCCGGACGGCCCCGATCTCGACGCGCTCGAAACGCTCGTCCAGATGTGGCGACCGAAGATGCTCGTGATCAATTCGGTGCTGCAGAACCCGACCGGCACGTCGCTGTCGGCCGCGCAGGCGTTCCGGATCCTGAAGCTCGCGGAGGCATACGACTTCCTCGTCGTCGAGGACGACGTGTACGGCGACCTGTGCCCGCCGAGCTATCCGGCCACGCGCCTCGCGAGCCTCGACCAGTTGAAGCGCGTGATCTACCTCGGCAGCTATTCGAAGACGCTCGCGGCGAACCTGCGGGTCGGCTACGTTGCGTGCGCGCCCGAGATCGCGAAGGCGGTCACCGACCAGAAGATGCTGGTCGGGATGACGACGCCCGAGCTCAACGAGCGCGTGCTGTACAAGATCCTGACCGAAGGGCATTACCGGCGCCACGTCGAGCGGCTGCGCGCGCGGCTCGACGGCGTGCGCGACAAGACCGCGCGGATGCTCGAGCGCACGGGGCTCGGCCTTTTCACGATGCCGGCGGCCGGGATGTTCCTGTGGGCCGACACGGGTGTCGATTCGGATGCGCTCGCGGCGGTCGCGCACGAGGCCGGCTTTTTGCTGACTCCGGGCAGCCTGTTCTCGCCGCAGCAATCGCCGTCCACGTGGATGCGCTTCAACGTCGCGAACTGCGGCGATCCCGCGCTGCCGGCGCTGCTGTCGCGCTATATCGATTCGGCCGCGCGCCGCGCATCGTGAATAGGCGCGGCAGGCCGGCTCTTGAAATGCCGCGCGCCGTCCCCAGATACGCGCGCAAACCGCTGGCGCCACGCGGTCGTCCTTGACGGGTCCGCCGGCATCGCGCGCCGGGCGCCGGCGTCACCCTTTTCCAGTTCAAGTAAGAGGAAACAGCATCCATGGCACACGAAACGATGAGCTTTCAGGCAGAGGTCAAGCAACTCCTCCACCTGATGATCCATTCGCTCTACAGCAACAAGGAAATCTTCCTGCGCGAACTGGTGTCGAATGCGTCCGACGCGGTCGACAAGCTGCGTTTCGAAGCGCTCGCGGACAACGCGCTGTACGAGAACGATCCGAACCTGCGCATCCGCATCGGCTACGACAAGGCCGCGCGCACGATCACGATCGACGACAACGGCATCGGCATGAGCCGCGACGAAGCGATCGCGAACCTCGGCACGATCGCGCGCTCGGGCACCAAGGAGTTCTTCACGAAGCTGTCCGGCGACCAGCAGAAGGATGCGGCGCTGATCGGCCAGTTCGGCGTCGGTTTCTACTCGGGCTTCATCGTCGCCGACAAGATCACCGTCGAGACGCGTCGCGCGGGCCTGCCGGCGAGCGAAGCCGTGCGCTGGGAAAGCGCGGGCGAGGGCGATTTCACGATCGACGCGATCGAGCGCGCGCAGCGCGGCACGACGATCACGCTGCACCTGCGCGAAGGCGAGGACGACCTGCTGTCGTCGCACCGCCTGAAGTCGATCATCCAGAAGTATTCCGACCACATCGCGCTGCCGATCCTGATGCAGAAGGAAGAATGGGATCAGGAAAAGGGCGAGATGGTCCTGAAGGACGAGGACGAGACCGTCAACCAGGCGAGCGCGCTGTGGACGCGGTCGAAGAGCGACGTCACCGACGAGCAGTACACGCAGTTCTACCAGCACATCGCGCACGACCACCAGGATCCGCTCACGTGGACGCATAACCGCGTCGAGGGCCGCAGCGAATACACGCAACTGCTGTTCGTGCCGTCGCACGCGCCGTTCGACCTGTGGAACCGCGACTATCGCGGCGGCCTGAAGCTGTACGTGAAGCGCGTGTTCATCATGGACGACGCCGAGCAGCTGCTGCCGCAATACCTGCGTTTCGTGAAGGGTGTCGTCGATTCGGCCGACCTGCCGCTGAACGTGTCGCGTGAAATCCTGCAGGAAAGCCGCGACGTGAAGGCGATCCGCGAAGGCGTGACGAAGCGTGCGCTGTCGATGCTCGAAGAGCTCGCGAATGCGGAAGAGGATGCCGGCAAGGAGAAGTACAAGACGTTCTGGGGCGCGTTCGGCCAGGTGCTGAAGGAAGGCCTCGGCGAGGATCACGCGAACCGCGAGCGCATCGCGAAGCTGCTGCGCTTCGCGTCGACGCACGCCGACACCGACGCGCAGGACGTGTCGCTCGCCGACTACGTGTCGCGCATGAAGCCCGAGCAGAGCAAGATCTACTACGTGACCGCCGATACGTGGCAGGCCGCGAAGAACAGCCCGCATCTGGAAGTGTTCCGCAAGAAGGGCGTCGAGGTGCTGCTGCTGACCGACCGCGTCGACGAATGGATGCTGTCGTTCCTGCACGAATTCGACGGCAAGCCGCTCGCGAGCGTGGCGCGTGGCGACCTCGATCTCGGCGAACTGAACGACGAGGAGAAGAAGGCGCAGGAGCAGGCGGGCGAGGCGATCAAGCCGGTGGTCGAGAAGATGAAGGAAGCGCTCGGCGACAAGGTGAAGGAAGTGCGCGTCACGTTCCGCCTGACCGATTCGCCGTCGTGCCTCGTCGCGGACGACAACGACATGAGCGGCTACCTGCAGCGCATGCTGAAGGCGGCGGGTCAGAACGCGCCGGCGATGCAGCCGATCCTCGAGATCAACCCGGAGCACGCGCTCGTGAAGCAGTTGAACGCCGACAGCGCCGATTTCGGCGACTGGTGCCATCTGCTGTTCGATCAGGCGCTGCTGGCCGAAGGCGGCATGCTCGACGATCCGGCAAGCTTCGTGAAGCGGACCAACGCGCTGCTGCTGTCGCGCGCCGCGTGAACACGCGGATGCGATTCGACGGCGCTCAGGCCGGCTGGCGCGAGACGCCGCGGCCTGGCTGCACGCTCGATCAGCGTGACTGGCTGACGCGCGGCGGATCGCTGACCGCGCACCTCGCGCGGCTCGGCCGCGTGGCCGTGCGCGTGACGCGCGAGGCCGTCGATTGTCCATGGTTCGACGAGCCGGACGCGCTCGCCAGTGCGCCGCGCGCACCGATGTGGGTGCGCGAGGTGATCCTGTCGGTCGACGGCACGCCGTATGTTGCCGCGCACAGCATCGCGCCGCTCGCGGCCAGCAAGGGCGTGTGGCAGGCGATGCGGCGGCTGCGCACACGGCCGCTGGCGGAGTTGCTGTACAGCGATCCGCAGGTCGAGCGTTCGGCGCTCGTCAGCCGGCGCGTGATCGCCGGCCATCCGCTGTATGCGCTGGCGAGCCACGCGCTTGGCGGCGCGCGTGCGCCGCATTCGTTCGTCGCGCGGCGCTCGGTGTTCCAGCGTCACGGCAAGCCGTTGATGGTCACCGAGTGCATGCTGCCGGCGCTGTGGCGCCATCTCGATGCGCACGGCGACGGGCCGCGCTCGGGCGGCCCGGACGGGGGCGCGTGATGTTGCGGGGTTTTCCGCCGGTCGTCGCGGCGAATACGCACACGATGATCCTCGGCAGTTTTCCGGGCGAGGCGTCGCTCGATGCCGCGCAGTATTACGCGCATCCGCGCAACCAGTTCTGGCGATTGTTGGGTGCGGTGCTCGGCGAGCCGGGGCTGCATGAACTCGCGTATGACGCGCGGCTCGAGCGCGTGTTGAAGCACGGCATCGGCATCTGGGACGTGCTCGATGCGTGCCATCGGCAAGGCAGTCTCGATTCCGCGATCCGCAATGCGAAGCCGAACGACTTCGCGTCGTTGCGCGAGCATGCGCCGTTGCTGAAGAAAGTGTGTTTCAACGGGAAGACGGCGGGGCGGTTTGCCGAGGTGATCGGTCAGGCCGGATACGACACGCTCGTGCTGCCGTCGTCGAGCCCGGCGAATGCGATGCTGTCGTTCGAGCAGAAGCTTGCGCAGTGGCGGGGAATTTACGGCTGAAGTGATTCAGTATTGATGAAATCGATGTCGAATTGCCTTATAAAGATTGCGATAGCGGCGCTTAGCTGGCCCAAATTAGTTGGGCGGTGACTCTGGCAGGTGGCAATGTCTTTCAATGTAATGCTTGCGGGTTGCGGCAAACATCAAGCGAATCAGATGTGTTGGAGTCTGTACTGGTGGAACATAAGGCCCGTATAATGGGCCTTATGTTTTATGCGGCAGCTTTGTATGTTTTATTTTCTGCTGCATTGATAAATTCATTACTTATTCGATCCAGTAGATGCAAAATTCTCTCTGATCGTTCGAGGAATTCAAATCTGGATAACCTAAATCCCTCGCCGTGCGCTACGCGATGGCGATCACGTACAACTTGTTCGTCAATGAATATTTTTGTGGTCGACCACGTTGCAGCATCCAATCCAAGTTGAGGATTGACCCCTGCCGAAGATAGAAGTCGCGTGAGAACTTCAGTACCCGGGTTTCCCTCAGTTTTTGCATCCCAGGTCGAGTGGGTACAAATTTCATCAAGCCCCATCAAAATTCGTTGGGCTAGTCGACCATGGGTCTCAGAGCTGCCTGGATAATCGGTTTTTCCTGCACGTTGAACATCTGCAAAAAATGCGGCTGCAACGAAATTCGGAGTTAATTCCCTAATTCTCAATCTTTGTGAAAATACATGATCAAAATATATCTCAATGGATTTTCGGAGAAATCCCTCCCAGTGGGCACACAGTAAAACTAATCCTGCGCGAAAAAAATAGTTTCTTTCGCTATCGGATCGACGCGCGGATAGCCGCATTCCGGTTATCTCCCGTTTCCGCCAGGCCAGCTCTCGCGCGATTTTCGCTTGAAATTCTTCGGCAGTGCGCGCACTCATTTTTGGGCTCTCAGGATAGTTGGCTATTTGCTTTTCCGGGCAACCGCTTTCTTTGTTGGGGTGCTTCGGGTTTTTATGCGGGTTAGCGAGTCTTTTATCAATTTTTCCGCAGTTGGTGTTACTCGTGCCATTCTTTCTCTGGCTCGTAATCCAGAAAAACTTCCGCGGTAGGCGTCGGTACTCCAAAGCTTCTTGATAAGTTCCGGGATATCTATTTTGGATTTAACTTTATCTATTTGGCTCCAGTGGCGGCCAACGGCTAGGCCAAACCCTTCGTATGCTGCCAGCGAAAACCCCCCGCGGAATGAGTTCTGAGTACTATTCCAATGTCGGAAGATGTTGCCACCTGAGCTGCTGTCGAGAAATTCGAACATATCCGAAAATATTTTCGCCTCGGCTTCTTCGTCAAAATTCTCGTCGATGGCAATCTTTTCCATCTGATCTCGAAGATACTCGTGAACGTCGCCAATGGATTTTGGATGGGCATCCCTAAGTATCACAAATCGTAGGGCGAGATCCATGTCATATTTTTCGGCGATCTGAGATTCGCTAAGAAGCGTGCATGACCGGAAATTTTGATTCTCTGCAAGCGATTTAAGCCATCTAAATCTTTTGGGATTCAGACTTACCAAAACACAGTTTCGAAGTTCTTGCGGGGATAAAGGTTCGCCGTAGGTGTTCAATCTCTCAAACAGATCAAATTTTCCTGTAGATGCGCCTTGCTCCCGGGCTAGAACTTTTATATCCAGTCGAGTACGCTTAAATTCAAGACGAAGAGCGTGATCCATTGTCTGGAACTCAACATCGTTGAGGCTGGGGAGATGTTTGGTTCCTTCCAATTTAAGAGGATCTTTCAACTCAAGATCATCGCTGTCAGAGTCGCTGGGGCCTTTTAATTCACCCATAAACTCGAATATTGTCGAAAGTCGTTGAACGCCGTCGATTACTTCCCAGACACCGGAATCATTTGTTGCCACATAAAGCGATGGAAGTGGGATGCCAAGGAGAAGGGACTCGATGAGGCGAGATTTCTGCTGAATTCCCCAACGGTAGACGCGTTGAAATTCAGGGTGAATGTCAAGCTCCTTCTCTTTGTAGAGGTTTAGGAGTTCGCCGATCGACATGGACAGATTGTCAGATGATATTTCGCGTCTTTTGGAGTCGACATCTTTCTTTAACGACATCTTGGTTGTCCTCGCTTTTTTTGGGAAGTTGATTTTCTTGTGGAAGATTGAAAGTGTACCGCAGAACAAGAGGAAGAGTTAGACGATCGATCTCGAGCGGAAGTGTGGATTTTGGTATTTCAGGGCCCATCGCTGGAGTGCCACGTGTCGTACGACAGAAGGGGGACTCGGGACGTGATTGGATCTTTACCCAAGTACCTTCCGACTGTGTTGGTTGCTGGGAGGTATCTATAGGTTCGCGCTCTCATAGGGCGTTTTGCCTAGCGTCATTCTCGTGTCGACTTTGAGTGCGACATTGATTCAGTTGTCGCTTCCCCGTCTCCATCTCGGTTTTTCCCCTTTCATCCAGCATACGCCAATTAGCACGATGGAGAGCACCGCGATGCACGTGGCATAGGCGTAAGGTAACCTGTCCGGCGGTACCAGCCATGCGCTTGCGACGATCCCTAAAAGATAAACCGACAACACGACCCAGCCCTGCCACGCGACCGGCAACCCCCATCCCCAGCCGTAGCGTTTCGCCGGGAACCAGATCTTCTTGTCGGTCAATTTCATGGGGTACCTCGTCGTCAATGGTAGTCGCTTTCCCGCTGGTGACGTACGGCAAGGATCGTCACCGTATGGCTGTCGTCGATTTCGAACAATGCAACATAACCGGACGCACCGAACGGGATGATCAACTCCCGCAGAAACGGCATCGACGGATGGACTTTACGGCAGGTGAACGGAGACGATTCGAGCGTAGCGATGCCCGAAGCAATGGCCGCCAGCGCGCGCTCGGCCACGTCGACATCGGCCTCGTCCCGATCGACGACGAACGCATAGAGTCGGTCCAGATCATCGGTTGCCGCAAGCGTAAAGCGAACCGTATACGTCATCGAGCCTGACGCTTCCTGTCACGGAGTGAGTCGAGCCGTCGACCCAGCCGCTCGAGAACCTCGGAAGACGACACATATTCGCCAGTACGGCGGGCCTCGTCCCGTGACGCAAGGCCGCGTGCAATAAATTCACTTTGGAGACGGCGGCGTTCGATGCCTTCGCGGATCGATTGCTCGACGAAACTCGACAGCGTTTCGCCTTCCTGAAGGACGTCTTCGGCGGCGTCGCGCAGTTCCGGTTCGACCCGAACCGACGGAAAAGTGGCGGTTTTCATCATTGACCTCAGTGCATCGCAATTGCGATGCATTATCGTCCACGTTGCCGATGGCTGCAAGTCGGCTGATCGGCCGAGTATCGCCGGCGGCTCCAGCCCTCCACCAATGCTATCCTCTCGTCCGCTAAAACCAGCTTCACCCAGCGAGATTCACACATGACCCGACTGATCAAGCGCGCGTCCGCCGAGGCGCGCGCGTCCAAGCGCAGCAAGCCGTCCGCGTACAACGGCTCCGACAAACTCCAGCCGCCGCGCGTGAAGCGCCGCCCGGAGATCGACGAACACGACGACGTACCGGTGCTCGAAGCCCCGCGCAAACCGCGCTTCGCGCCCGTCACGTTCTCGGAAGAGGGCGGCGTGCGCTTCCTGCACTTCGGTACCGAATGGGTGCAGGGCGCGATGCGGATCTCGAAGCCGCTGCATATCGAGCTCGAATACGCACAGCAGATGATGGCGTGGCTACTGTTCCTCGAAACGCCCGAGCGGATCGTCCAGCTCGGGCTCGGCACCGGCGCGCTGACCAAGTTCTCGCACCGCTTCCTGCCGCACGCGAAGGTCGAGGCCGTCGAGCTGAACCCGGCCGTGATCGTCGCCGCGCGCACGATGTTCGCGCTGCCGCCCGACGATGCACGCCTCGCCGTGCATGAAGCCGACGCGTGGGATTTCGTCAACGACCCGGCCAACCGCGGCACGACGGGCGCGATCCAGATCGACCTGTACGACGCGACCGCGCGCGGCCCCGTGCTCGACAGCGTCGCGTTCTACCGTGCGGTGCGCGGCTGCCTCGCGGATGCTGGCATCGCGACGATCAACCTGTTCGGCGATCATCCGAGCTTCGTGCGCAACATGAAGCACCTGAACGCGGCGTTCGACCACCGCGTGATCGCGCTGCCGGAAGTGCATGACGGCAACCGGATCGCGATCGCGTTCTCGGGCCCCGCGCTCGACGTGTCGTTCGCGCAGCTCGACGAACGCGCGAAGCTGATCGAGGACACGCTGAAGCTGCCCGCGCGCAAGTGGGTGAAAGCCTTGAAAGAAACGACCGGCGCACGCGACACCGCGTTCGCGATCTGACGCTTCATGCACCGACGGCATGCCGGTGCAACCACGCGACAAGGGGCGGATCACCTCGGGTTCGCCCCTGCTTGACCGCGTGCGAGCGGCTCCTATACTGGCGCGAAGCCAGGGGAGCCGCAGCCTACCCGTTTTGCGCTCCTCTCGGCGCCGTACCCGCTCAACAAGATCGATAACCGGGAAAGATGAGGAGACGTCATGGCTCACGATGCCGACGCCAACCGGGCCGCCAAGCGCTGGCTCTGGCTGCTGGTACTGCCGCTGATTGCGATGGTCTGGGTACCGTCGTACAGCAAGATCGAACCGCAATGGTTGGGTTTTCCGTTTTTCTACTGGTACCAGCTGCTTTGGGTCTTCATTAGCGCGGTGATCACTGCGTTCGTGTACTTCAAGACCAAGAACGCGTGGAAGGCGAGCGGCCCGCAGGGAGGTGCGCGATGAATCTCGGCGCAACCTTCGTCTTCGTGCTGCTGTTCATCGGCGTCACGATCATCGGTTTCCTGGCCGCGAACTGGCGGCGCGGCGATCTCGCCCATCTCGACGAATGGGGCCTCGGCGGCCGCCGCTTCGGCACGATCGTCACGTGGTTCCTGCTCGGCGGCGACCTCTACACGGCCTACACGTTCGTCGCGGTGCCCGCACTCGTGTTCGGCGCCGGCGCGATGGGCTTCTTCGCGCTGCCGTACACGATCCTGATCTATCCGTTCGCGTTCGTCGTGTTTCCGAAGCTGTGGAGCATCGCGAAGCGGCACGGCTACGTGACGGCCGCCGACTTTGTCAACGCGCGCTACGGCAGCCGGATGCTCGCGCTCGCGATCGCGGTGACGGGCATCGTCGCGACGATGCCGTATATCGCGCTGCAGCTCGTCGGCATCGAGGTGGTGATCGGTGCGCTCGGCTTCGACACGACCGGCTTCGTCGGCGACCTGCCGCTGATCATCGCGTTCGCGATCCTCGCCGCGTACACGTACACGTCGGGCCTGCGCGCGCCCGCGATGATCGCGATCGTCAAGGACATCCTGATCTACATCACGATCGCCGCGGCGGTCATCGTGATTCCGGCGAAGCTCGGCGGCTTCGGGCACATCTTCGCGAGCGTGCCGCCCGCGAAGCTGCTGCTGAAGGCGCCCGACGCGATGAGCCTGAACGGCTACAGCGCGTACGCGACGCTCGCGATCGGCTCGGCGCTCGCGCTGTTCCTGTATCCGCACTCGGTGACGGCGATCCTGTCGTCGTCGTCCGGCAACTCGATCCGCCGCAACATGGCGATGCTGCCGGCGTATTCGTTCGTGCTCGGCCTGCTGGCGCTGCTCGGCTACATGGCGCTCGCATCGGGCGTGAAGGACATGCCGCAGTACGCGCCGTACTTCAAGGCGTTCGGCCCGAACTTCGCGGTGCCCGCGCTGTTCCTCCAGTATTTCCCGTCGTGGTTCGTCGGCGTCGCGTTCGCGGCGATCGGCATCGGCGCGCTGGTGCCGGCGGCCATCATGTCGATCGCGGCCGCGAACCTCTACACGCGCAATATTCACCGCGAGTTCGTGAACCGCAACATGTCGCACGAGCAGGAAACGCACGTCGCGAAGCTGGTGTCGCTGATCGTGAAGGTCGGCGCGGTGGCGTTCATCCTCGGGTTGCCGCTGACCTACGCGATCCAGCTGCAGCTGCTCGGCGGGATCTGGATCATCCAGACGCTGCCGGCGATCGTGCTCGGCCTGTACACGCGCGTGCTCGACCATCGCGGCCTGCTGGCCGGCTGGGCGGCAGGCATCGTGTGCGGCACGTGGATGGCGATCTCGCTGAAGCTGGCCAGCTCGATCTTCACGATCCACCTGTTCGGCCTTGCGATTCCCGGCTACGCGGCCGTGTGGTCGCTGGTCGTGAACCTGGTGGTGGCGGTGGCGGTGAGCGTGCTGGTGCGCGTGATGGGCATGGCGCATGCGGAGGATCGCACGCGGCCGGAGGACTATCTCGACGTGGTGGAAGGCTGACGCCGCCTGCACGGCCACGCAATGAAAAAGCCCGCCACCGGCAAGGTGGCGGGCTTTGTCTTTCGTGTTATCCCTGCGCGCGCTCCGCGAGGTTCTCGCGCTGCGAGAGATCCTCGACGTTGACCATCCAGTGCACGCCGAAGCGATCCTTCGCCATCCCGAAGCCGAGCGCCCAGAACGTCTTGCCGAACGGCATCGTCACTTCGCCGCCGTCGGCGAGCGCATCGAACAGCTTCTGGCCTTCCTCGACCGTCGCCGGGTTCAACGACAGCGAATAGCCGGCGTGCATGCCGCCGCCGGGCTGGCTGCAGTCGCCGTCCGAGCACATGATCATCGAGTCGCCGATCGTGAAGCTCGCGTGCATCACCTTGTCGGCGATCTCCGGCGCAATCGTGTAGTCGGGATTCGGCGGCGCGTCCTTGAAGTGCATCTTGAACATCGTCTTCGCACCGAGTGCCTTTTCGTAGAACTGAAGGGCTTCCTCGGCGCGACCGTAGAACGTCAGGTACGGTTGGACTTGCATCGTTGTCTCCTGTAGTGGGGAGCCGGCCTGCGCATCTGCGCGGAATCGGCGTCGTGCAAGACTGACTGGGAAAGAGCGCCTCGGGAAGCGGCCGACGCACCCGTGACGTGGATTGTAGTGCGCGTGCTTGACGATGGAATGAAAATTAAAAACGGCCGCGAACATGACGTTCGCGGCCGTGTGCGGCGCGCGTGCTGACGGCTGTTGCCAGTGTTGCTGACAGCCGCTGACGCTTGTCGTGGCTCAGCGGCTCAGCGCAGCGAGTCGATCAGCTTCTCGAGCTTCACCGCATCGGCGGCGAATACGCGGATGCCTTCGGCGAGCTTTTCGGTTGCCATCGCGTCGTCGTTCAGCTGGAAGCGGAACGCGGCCTCGTCGATCGCGACACGCGCGGCGGGCTTGTCCTGCAGCGCTTCCGGCGACAGCTTGCGCGTGACCGTTTCGTTGCTGTCCTGCAGCTTCTGCAGCAAATCGGGACTGATCGTCAGCAGGTCGCAGCCGGCGAGCTCGGTGATCTGGCTGGTCGTGCGGAAGCTCGCGCCCATCACTTCGGTCGTGTAGCCGAACGTCTTGTAGTACGTGTAGATGCGGCGCACCGACTGCACGCCCGGATCGTTCGCACCACCGTCCTTCTCTTCATTCCACTCGGCGCCGGCCTGCTTCTTGAACCAGTCGTAGATGCGGCCGACGAACGGCGAGATCAACTGCGCACCGGCTTCCGCGCATGCAGCAGCCTGCACGAGCGAGAAAAGCAGGGTCATGTTGCACTTGATCCCTTCCTTCTGCAGCACTTCGGCCGCGCGGATGCCTTCCCACGTCGACGCGAGCTTGATCAGGATGCGCTCGCGACCGATGCCGGCTGCTTCGTACAGCTTGATGAGTTCGCGGCCCTTGTCGATCGAGCGCTGCGTATCGAACGACAGGCGTGCGTCGACCTCGGTCGACACGCGGCCCGGGATCAGCTTCAGGATCTCGGTGCCGAATGCGATCAGCAGGCGGTCGATGATGAAATCGGTGCTTTCGTTGCGATGATCGCGGACGGTTTTCTCGAGGATCGGCTTGTACGCATCCTTCTGGACGGCTTTCAGGATCAGCGACGGATTCGTGGTCGCGTCCTGCGGCTGGTATTGCGCAAGCTGCTGGAAATCGCCCGTGTCGGCGACGACGGTCGTGTACTGCTTCAGCTGGTCGAGTGCGGTAGTCATGGCGATTCGGAAGAAGGGCGCAAGGCGCCGGGTTCTCACGGGCCGCGCGAACGCGGCGGCGAAGCGAGGCGGCGCCGGGCACCGCCTCCGATCCGCTATTCTAGGCCCGATTCGTGTCGGGCACGTTCTGGCGTGTCCGAAGGCCGCAGCGGCGGGCGCGGTGCCGCGTCACGCGGGGCGGCGCGCGTTCAGGATCACCTGCGTGACGATCCCCGCGACGAGCCCCCAGAATGCCGAGCCGATCGACAGCAGCGTGAGGCCCGACGCGGTGACCATGAACGTGACGAGCGCGGCTTCGCGCTGCTTCACGTCCTGCATCGCGTTCGCGAGGCCGCTCATGATCGAGCCGAACAGCGCGAGCGCCGCGACCGACACGACGAGCGCCTTCGGCAGCGCCGCGAACAGCGCGGCGATCGTCGCCCCGAAGATCCCCGCGACCAGGTAGAACGTGCCGCACCACACGGCGGCCGTGTAGCGTTTCGCGTGATCCTCGTGCGCTTCCGGGCCGGTGCAGATCGCGGCCGTGATCGCCGCGAGGTTGACGCCGTGCGAGCCGAACGGCGCGAGCAGCAGCGACGCGAGGCCGGTGGTCGCGATCAGCGGCGACGACGGGGTCCGATAGCCGTCCGCGCGCAGCACCGCAATGCCCGGCACGTTCTGCGACGCCATCGCGACGACGAACAGCGGGATGCCGATGCTGACGATCGACGCGATCGAGAACGCGGGCATCGTGAACACGGGCTTCGCGAACGCGATGTGAAAGCCGCTGAAGTCGAGCAGGCCGAGACCGCCGGCGACTGCCGTGCCGACGATCAGCGTTGTCACGATCGCGTAGCGCGGCGCGAGCCGCTTGACGATCAGGTAGGTGAAGAACATCGCGAGCACGAGCGCCGTCTGGAACTGCGCGGCGCGGAAGATCTCGATGCCGATCTCGAACAGGATGCCCGCGAGCAGCGCGGCTGCGATGCCGGCCGGAATCTTGCGCATCAGCGTGTCGAACAGCCCGCTCACGCCGACGGCCGTCAGCAGCACCGCGCAGACGACGAATGCGCCGATTGCCTCGGGGTAGGGCACGCCGGGCAGCGAGGCGATCAGCAGCGCGGCGCCGGGCGTCGACCACGCGACGACGACGGGCGCGCGAAAGCGCAGCGACAGGCCGATCGTCGTCAGCGCCATGCCGATCGACAGTGCCCAGATCCACGACGAGATCTGCGCATCGGTGAGGTGGGCGGCGCGGCCGGCCTGGAACATCAGCACGAGCGAACTCGTATAGCCCGTCATCATCGCGACGAAGCCGGCGACGAGGGCCGAGACGGACGTATCGGCAAAAAAGCGGCGGCCGCCGGCGCGGCTGGCGCTCGCGGTGGGCGAGGGGTTCATGCTATCTCCGGGGGGAGGCCGCTCGGACGCGGCCTTCGTGTCTGGGTGGGGGCGTTACTTGCTGAGTGCGCGCATCGCGGTTTCGAGGCCCGCGAGCGTGAGCGGATACATGCGATGGCCGAGCAGGTCGCGGATCACCGCGACCGACTGCCGGTATTCCCATAGCCGCTCGGGCTCGGGATTCAGCCATGCATGATGGGGGAACTGGTCGGCGAGGCGGCGCAGCCATACGGCGCCGGCTTCCGGGTTGTTGTACTCGACCGAGCCGCCGGGCTGCAGCACTTCGTACGGGCTCATCGTTGCATCGCCGACGAAGATCAGCTTGTAGTCGGGCGTGAACTTGTGCAGCACGTCCCACGTCGCGGTGCGTTCCGAGTGGCGGCGGCGGTTGTTCTTCCACATGTGGTCGTACACGCAGTTGTGGAAGTAGAAGAATTCCAGGTGCTTGAATTCGGCCTTCGCGGCGGAGAACAGCTCTTCGGTGCGCTTGATGTGATCGTCCATCGAGCCGCCGACGTCGAGCAGCATCAGCACCTTCACGTTGTTGTGGCGCTCGGGCACCATCCGCAGGTCGAGCCAGCCCGCGTTCGCGGCGGTGCTGCGGATCGTGCCGGGCAGGTCGAGCTCCTCGGCGGCGCCTTCGCGCGCGAAGCGGCGCAGCCGCCGCAGCGCGACCTTGATGTTGCGCGTGCCGATCTCGACGGAATCGTCGTAGTCGCGATACGCGCGTGCTTCCCACACCTTCACCGCGGTGCGGTTGCCGTTCGACGGGCCGCCGATGCGCACGCCTTCCGGGTTGTAGCCGCCGTGCCCGAACGGCGACGTGCCGCCGGTGCCGATCCACTTGTTGCCGCCTTCGTGGCGCTCCTTCTGCTCGTCGAGCAGTGCCTTCAGGCGCTCCATCAGCTTGTCGAGCCCCCCCATCGCCTCGATCTGCGCCTTCTCTTCAGGCGACAGCTCGCGCTCGAGGCGCTTCTCGAGCCAGTCGAGCGGAATGTCGAACGCTTCGGACGGCAGCGCGGACACGCCGTGGAAATACGCGCCGAACGCCTGGTCGAACTTGTCGAAGTACTGCTCGTCCTTGACGAGCGTCATCCGTGCGAGGAAGTAGAACGCGTCGATCGACGGCGAGATCAGCCCGGCCTTCAGCGATTCGAGCAGCGTCAGGTATTCCTTCACCGAGACGGGCAGCTTGGCTGCGCGCAGCGCGTAGAAGAAATTGAGCAGCATGGCCGGGCCTTCGCGGGTGAGAGAGGATTACCGGTTGTGCCGGTTCATGTAGACGAGCCGTTCGAGCAGGCTCAGGTCCTGCTCGTTCTTCAGCAGCGCGCCCGCGAGCGGCGGGACGATCTGCTTCGCATCCACGCCGCGCAACTGGTCGGCCGGGATGTTCTCGGCGAGCAGCAGCTTCAGCCAGTCGAGCAGCTCGGATGTCGACGGCTTCTTCTTCAGGCCCGACACGCCGCGCAATTCGAAGAAACTCTCGAGCGCCGCGCGCAGCAGCTCCTCGCGGATGTCCGGGAAATGGACCGCGACGATCTTCTGCATCGTCGCCGGGTCGGGAAACTGGATGTAGTGGAAGAAGCAGCGGCGCAGGAACGCGTCGGGCAGCTCCTTCTCGTTGTTCGACGTGATGATGACGAGCGGGCGGTGCTTCGCGCGGACCGTTTCCCGTGTTTCGTACACGTGGAACTCCATCCGGTCGAGCTCGCGCAGCAGGTCGTTCGGGAATTCGATGTCGGCCTTGTCGATCTCGTCGATCAGCAGCACGCTCGGGTGCTCGGCATCGAACGCCTGCCACAGCACGCCCTTGACGATGTAGTTCGAGATGTCCTTCACGCGCGCGTCGCCGAGCTGCGAATCGCGCAGCCGCGAGACTGCGTCGTATTCGTACAGGCCCTGCTGCGCCTTCGTGGTCGACTTGATGTGCCACTGCAGCAGCGGCATGTCGAGCGCGGCGGCCACTTCCTCGGCGAGCATGGTCTTGCCGGTGCCGGGCTCGCCCTTGATCAGCAGCGGGCGTTGCAGCGTCAGCGCGGCATTGACCGCGAGCTTCAGATCGTCGGTGGCGACGTAGTGCGAGGACCCTTCGAAACGCATGGCGGCGCTCTTCTCAATCGGGGAAAAAACCCAGTATAAGTCAGAAGGGCTGTCCGGTTGGGCCACGCCCGCGTATCGTTGCGGGGCTGTGGCGGGGCGAACCGGGGTGCCTTGTGGACGCGTTCCCCGCCGACGCGGTACAATCTGGCCGTTTTTTTTGGCCTGCGTGGCGACCTGATAAGCATAACGGCGCGGGCCGTTGCCGCTTCGGCGCCAGTTTCCCCTCAAGCTAGGTTACAAGAGCTATGAACAAATTCGTCGGCAAACACGTCGTTGTCGCAGCGCTCGTGGCGCTCGCGGGCAGCGCGCAGGCGGCCGGTGTGGTCGGCAACCCGAAGGACGGGGCGAGCAAGGCCGCCATGTGCATCGGTTGCCACGGCATCCAGGACTACCGCGCGGCGTACCCGGAGGTCTACCGGGTGCCTGTCCTCGGCGGCCAGAACCAGCAATACCTCGAGAACGCGCTGAAGGCCTATCGCAAGAAGGATCGTCACTTCCCGTCGATGAATGCGATCGCCGGTTCGCTGACGGACCAGGACATCGCGGATCTGGCGGCGTACTACGCCGTCCAGAAGGCCGACACGAAGGACAATCCCTACAAGTAAAGCGCGCGCCGCCGATCTGACCGGCGGGACAGGAGCATTCATGAACAACGCATTCAAGACGGCGGCGGTTGCACTGGCGGCCGGCCTCGCGATCGGTACCGCGCACGCGGCGGACACCACGAAGGGCAAGGAACTGGTCGAATCGCACAACTGCGCCGCCTGCCACGGCGCGCAGATGAACAAGCCGATCAACGCCGAATATCCGCGCCTCGCGGGCCAGCACGCCGACTACCTCGTGTGGGCGATGCGCCAGTACCAGATGGGCCTGACGAATCCGCTGCTCGGTCGCAACAACGCGATCATGCAGGCGCAGGTGCAGAGCCTGTCGGTCAGCGACATGAAGGACATCGCGGCCTACATCGAGTCGCTGAAAGAAACCGATCTCGTGTTCAAGAAGTAAGCGCGACGGGCCCGACGGGCTCGCGCAGCAAAAATACCCCGCCATGGCGGGGTATTTTTTTGTCCGCGCGCCGGCGCCGCGGCGCTCAGTCGCGCGACGCGCGACGCAGGATGCGCTGCAGGTACGCGTCGGTATCGGGCGGCGTGCTCGTGCGCTGGGCTTCCCAGATCGTCTCGCCGAGGCATTCCATGATCACGTGCTGCGCGTCGTGGGTCGAGTCGAGCTTGGCCGCGAGCTTGTCGTGTGCGGCGCGGATGCCGGGCGGCTGGTCGATCGACAGCTGCTCGCTGATCGCGAGATGCATCGACAGGTGCAGGAACGGGTTCGTGCGGCCTTCCTCGGGCGTGTACTCGCGCGCGGTTACGCCGTCGGCGTCGGCGAGTTCGTCGTGGTATTCGGGATGCTCGACGATCCAGTCGGCTGCCATTGCTTCCAGCGGTGTCAGGATCTCGCCGGCGCGCTGCTTGCGCCAGGTCTCGGTGAAAAAGCGACGCACTTCGTCGCGGCTTGGATTGAACATGGTGGGGAAACGTCGTGATTCGGACGGCGTGATGCCGCGTCGCGCATTGTACGCCGGGTCGGCGCACGGCGCTGGCGGCGGGCGCGGAGCGGGGTTTGCAGTGGCAATGGCGGCAGTGGTGTCAGTGGCGGTCGCCCACGGGTCGCCCACGGGTCGCGCCGGCGCGCGGCGCGGGCCGGTCGTCGGTGCCCGCCACCGGCGCCGGGGAACGGGTAAGCGCGGGCTAGGCTCGCGGCCGCCGCGCCGTTACACTCCGACGATTTCCGTCGCCACGCCGCTCGCGCCCGTTTCGTCATGACCACCACCGCCCGCCCGTCGTCCACCGCCCTGCAGGGCACGCTCTACGTCGCGCTGTCCGCCGCCGCATTCGGCGCGATGGCGATCTTCGGCCGCTACGCGTATGCGGCCGGCGTCGACGTGCTCGGGCTGCTGATCGTGCGCTTTGCGATCGGCGGCGCGGTGCTCGCCGCGATCGCCCGGCATCGCCGTGTCGCGTGGCCGCGCGGGCGTGCGCTCGCGCCGCTCGTGGCGATGGGCGCGCTCGGCTACGTCGGGCAGTCGTTCTGCTATTTCAGTGCGCTGCAGCACGCGCAGGCGAGCCTCGTCGCGCTGCTGCTGTACCTGTATCCGGCGTTCGTCACGCTGCTGGCCGCGTGGTGGCTCGGCGAGCGCCTCACGCGCGCGAAGGCCGTCGCGCTCGTGCTGTGCGTCGCGGGTTCGGCGCTGATGGTCGGCGGCGGGCATGGCGAGCCGCTCGGGATCGCGCTCGCGCTGGCCGCCGCGGTGATCTATTCGCTGTACATCGTCGGCGGCACGAAGGCGACGCGCGGCGTCGATCCGCTCGCGACCACCGCGATCATCTGCCTGTCGGCAACCGCGACGCTCGTGGCGATCGCCGTCGTGCGGACCGCCGCGTTCGCCGCGCCGCCGCGCTGGCCCGCGACGGCCGGCGGCTGGGCGTCGATGCTCGCGATCGCGCTCGTGTCGACGGTGGCGGCGATGCTCGCGTTCTTTGCCGGGCTCGAACGGCTCGGGGCCGCGCGCACGTCGATGCTGTCGACGCTCGAACCGGTCGTGACGGTCGCGCTTGCGGCGCTGCTGTTCGGCGAAGCGCTGTCGCCGCTGCAGTGGGCGGGTGGCGTCGCGATTCTGGCTGCCGTGCTGGCGCTGGTGCGCGCGGGCGGCGCGGCGGCAGACGACGCGACGGCGACTTCCAACGCATAGCCTGGACGGGGTAAGCGGGGGCGATGGTGCGAGTGGCGACGCGCTATCGTGGTTGCGGTTAGACGGCCGGTCAACGGCCGACGCGGCGCGCATCGTGCGCCCGGCCGCCTGGCGCCGGGCGGCCTGCGGCCAGTCAGCCGCGGTGGCGCGTCATTCGTTCGGCGGCGGCGTCTTCGGCCGGAATTCGCACAGTGGTTCGATCGCGCAGTGCCAGCACTCGGGCTTGCGGGCCTTGCACACGTAGCGCCCGTGCAGGATCAGCCAGTGATGCGCGTCCTGCAGGAATTCCTTCGGCGTGAACTTCTCGAGCGCGGCCTCGACGGCGCGCACGTCCTTGCCCGGCGCGAGCCCGGTGCGGTTCGCGACGCGGAAGATGTGCGTGTCGACCGCGATCGTCGGCTGGCCGAATGCGGTGTTCAGCACGACGTTCGCGGTCTTGCGGCCGACGCCCGGCAGCCCTTCGAGCGCTTCGCGATCGGCCGGAACCTCGCCGTCGTAGCGGTCCAGCAGGATCCGGCACGTCGCGACCACGTTCTTCGCCTTGGTCCGGTACAGGCCGATCGTCTTGATGTACTCGGTGACGCCTTCTTCTCCGAGTGCGACGATTTGTCGCGGGGTATTCGCGACGGGAAACATCTTCCGCATCGCCTTGTTGACCGATACGTCGGTCGCCTGCGCGGACAGCATCACGGCGATCAGCAACTCGAACGGCGTCGAGTATTCGAGCTCGGTGGTCGGATGCGGATTGAGGCTCTGCAGCGTTTCGTAGATCGCGCGTCGTTTGCTGGCGTTCATGGAGCGTTCGGGTCGGGCCGGGCGGACGGGCCATCCGGGCCGTCGTTGCCTGCGTCGTTTTTTTCGTCGTTGCCGCTCGCGGCGGCCGCTTCGGCATCGCGCTGGGCCTGCTGTTCGGCGAGCCGCTTGCGACGCGCCTCGGCCGCGTCGATCTGCGCCTGGACGGCCGCGCTCACGCCTTCGGTGTTCTTCGGCACGGCGCCTTGCCCGGACAGCTCTTCCTTCTTCTTGCGCGCCCGTTCGAGCGCGGCGGCGATGATCGCGCGCTTCTTCGCTTCGGCGTCGTCCGCGGGTGCGGCGGCCGGCGCGGCGGACGGCGTTTCCGCTTGTGCCGCAGCCGGTTTCGCGGCACTCGCCGCGCGGCGTGCGGCCGCGCGCGCTTCGGCGGCCTCGCGCTCGCGGCGCTGGCGCGCGAGCCGCAGGTCGTGGTGCTCGCGTGCGGCGTTGGCCTGCTCCTGGGACCACGCGTCCCAGCCGGTGCGTTCGCCGGTCACCGGCAGCATCGCGATACAGTCGACCGGGCAGGGCGGCACGCACAGGTCGCAACCGGTGCACTGCGACGCGATGATCGTGTGCATCTGCTTCGGCGCGCCGACGATCGCGTCGACCGGGCACGCCTGCATGCACAGCGTGCAGCCGATGCACAGGCTCTCGTCGATGAAGGCGACCGCGCGCGGATGCTCGCTGCCGTTGACGGGGTTCAGCGGAATCACCGGTTTGCCGAGCAGGCTCGACAGGCGCGCGATGCCTTCGGCGCCGCCGGGCGGGCACTGGTTGTAGTTCGCATCGCCGGCGGCGATCGCCTCGGCGTACGGGCGGCAGCCGTTATAGCCGCACTTCGTGCATTGCGTCTGGGGAAGCAGATCTTCGATGCGATCTGCGAGTGTTTTGGAATCGGTCACGGTGACAACGGGCGCAGCGGCGCCGAATGGCTCTCGGCCGCGTCGGGCGCGGCCGGAAAGGTTTGCCAAAGCTCGATTATCGCCGATTTCCCGCATTGCGCTGGACGCCGTCTGTGCGCATAATCGAACCGCTTTTTTGCAGGGGCTCAGCAGGAGGGCGGCCGCCCGCGGCGCGCCCGTTCCAGGGCGGCCGGCGCCAAGGCGGTGGGGGTGCCGGTTCGGATCAAGCGGCTCACATAGCAAAACGCCACCATGAATCAGCCAAAAATCAAAAGAGATCCTGAAGGTACGCGCCGCCGCATCCTGATGGCGGCAGCCGAAGAGTTCGCGAGTGGAGGGCTGTTCGGCGCGCGCGTCGACCAGATCGCGCGCCGGGCCGAAACCAACGAGCGCATGCTCTATTACTACTTCGGCAGCAAGGAACAGCTGTTCACGGCGGTGCTCGAACACGCGTTCTCCGCGCTCACCGAGGCCGAGCGCGAGCTCGATCTCGATGGCGTCGCGCCGGTCGAAGCCGTCACGCGGCTCGCGCATTTCGTTTGGGACTACTACCGCGACCACCCGGAACTGCTCAGGCTCATCAACAACGAGAACCTGCACGAAGCGCGCTACCTGCACAAGTCGACGCGGATCCGCGAGATGATGTCGCCGATCGTCGCGAAGCTCGGCAACGTGCTGACGCGCGGCCAGAAGGCCGGGCTGTTCCGCACCGACGTCGATCCGCTGCGCTTCTACGTGACGCTGTCGGGGCTCGGCTACTACATCGTATCGAACCGCTTCACGCTCGCCGCGACGCTCGGCCGCGACTTCACCGACGCCGACGAGCGCGCCGAGATGGTGCGGATGAACACCGAAGTGCTGCTCGCGTATCTGCTGCGGCGCTGATGCGCTGACCGCGCTGAAGCGGCCGCCCGATGTAAAAACGCCGCCGTGCGCAGGCAACGGCGGCGTTTTTTCGTCGGAACGCGGTGCGTCAGGCGGCCTTGCGCGTGCGCACGGCTTTTGCGCGCGGGCTGCCGGCGGCGGCGCGTTTCGCGGCCGGTGCGGCCTTGGCGGGGGCGGCGGCCTTCGCCGGTGCCTTCGCGCGCTTCGCTGCCGTGGCGCGCGTCGTTTCGGCCGGTGCGTCGCCGGCCGGCACGGCGGAGAGCGTCTTCGCGGCCGGCGCTGCCGGGGCATCCTTCGTCGCACCGTGCTTCGGCTCCGGTGCATGCTCGCGGATGAAATCGCGCAGTTGCGGATAGATGATCGTGCGCCAACGGCGGCCCGAGAAAATCCCGTAGTGACCGCACTTCTCGGCGGTCAGGCTGCGGCGCTGGTCCTGCGGGATGCCCGTGCACAGCTCGTGCGCGACGTGCGTCTGGCCGCTGCCCGAGATGTCGTCGAGTTCGCCCTCGATCGTCATCAGCGCGGTGTGCCGGATGTCCTGCGGACGCACGCGCTCGCCTTCGACGTCCCACGTGCCTTCGGCCAGGCGGAATTCCTGGAACACGACGCGGATCGTCTCGAGGTAATACTCGGCGGCCATGTCGAGCACCGCGTTGTATTCGTCATAGAAGCGGCGGTGCGCTTCGGCGTCGTCCTCGTCGCCGCGCAGCAGGCTCTGGTAGAAATCCCAGTGCGATTGCGCATGCCGCTCCGGGTTCATCGCGACGAAGCCCGTGTGCTGCAGGAAGCCCGGATACACCTGGCGGCCTTCGCCCGGATAGTTCGCCGGCACCGTGTGGATCACGTTGTTCTCGAACCATGCGGTGGAGTGCTGCGTGGCGAGCGAATTCACCGACGTCGGGCTGCGGCGCGCATCGATCGGGCCGCCCATCATCGTCATCGTGAGCGGCGTGTCCTCGCCGCGGCTCGCCATCAGCGAGATCGCCGCGAGCACCGGCACCGTCGGCTGGCACACCGAGATCACGTGCAGGTTGCGCGCGCCGATGTGACGGATGAACTCCTGGATGTACGCGATGTAGTCGTGCAGGTGGAACGGGCCGGTCTCGACCGGCACCATCCGCGCGTCGATCCAGTCGGTGATGTAGACCTTGTGATCCTGCAGCAGCGTGCGCACGGTGTCGCGCAGCAGCGTCGAGTGGTGGCCCGACAGCGGTGCGCAGACCAGCACGACCGGTTCGTCCTTCAGTTGCGTGACGGCGTCGGCGTCGTCCGAATAGCGCTTGAAGCGCAGCAGCCGGCAGAACGGCTTCTCGACGATCGTCTGCTCGACGATCGGGATGTTGTGGCCGTCCTTGACGATCTGATGAATGTTGAATTCGGGCTTCTCGTAATCCTTGCCGAGCCGGTACATCAGCTCGTACGCGGCGGCCATCCGCGGCGCGCCGGGCATCAGCGAGAACGGGCTGGACGGATTGGCGAACGATTTGGACGCGGCCTGGGCCCAGGCCGTCAGCGGGCTCAGCATGGCGCGCTGGAATTCGTGCAGTTGGTAAAGCATGCAGACTACTCCCGCGTGGGGGACGGTGCGCAAGGGCGGCGTGGGGCGTCGCGGCGTGCCGTGTGGGTCAGCGACCGGCCATGTTGCATTGCAGCCGGACAATCGCGTCGATCATATCGGACAACGATGGGTGGTGCAATGCAACATTTCCCCGATTTTTCATCAAAGTTTTGCGATTTGACGTTATCTGACCAAGCCGCCCGCGCCCCCGTTCAGCGCCCCGTCGCCACGGCCGGCGCAGGCTGGCCGGCCGCGCGCGCCATTGCGTCCTCGTGGTGCATCAGGTTCATCGCGGTATGCACGAGCGCCACGTGCGAGAACGCCTGCGGGAAGTTGCCGACGAGCCGCCCGGCCACCGGGTCGTACTCCTCCGCGAGCAGCCCGAGGTCGTTCGACAGCGCGAGCAGCCGGCTGAACAGGCGGTGCGCGTCGTCGATCCGGCCCAGCAGCGCGTAGTTGTCGACCAGCCAGAAGCTGCACGCGAGAAACGTGCCTTCGCCGGGCGGCAGGCCGTCGTCGTATTCGGTCGTGCGGTAGCGCATCACGAGCCCGTCGTGCAGCAATTCCCGCTCGATCGCCTCGACCGTGCCGACGATGCGCGGATCTTCCGGCGGCAGGAAGCCGAGCAGCGGCATCAGCAGCACGCTGGCGTCGAGCTCGTCGCTGCCGTAGCTCTGTGCAAACGCCTGTTTGCTTTCATGCCACGCGTTGGCGCACACGTCGGCATGGATCTGGTCGCGCAGCGCACGCCAGCGGTCGAGCGAGCCGGGCAGCCGGAACATCTCCGCCGACTTGATCGCGCGGTCGAACGCGACCCACGCCATCACCTTCGAGAATGTGAAATGGCGGCGCCCGCCGCGCGTTTCCCAGATGCCTTCGTCGGGCTCCTGCCAGATCTTCTCGAGATGGTCGAGCAGCGCGCACTGCACGGACCAGACCGTGTCGTCGGCCTGCAGGCCGCCCACCCGCGCGAGGTGCAGCGCGGCCATCACCTCGCCGAACACGTCGAGCTGGAGCTGGTTCGCGGCGCCGTTGCCGATGCGCACCGGCTTCGAGTCCTGGTAGCCGGGCAGCCAGTCGAGCTCCATTTCCGGCAACCGGCGTTCGCCGGCGATCCCGTACATGATCTGGATCTGCTCGGGCGAGCCGGCCATCACCCGGCCGAGCCACGTGCGCCACGCGCGGGCCTCGTCGTAGTAGCCGCCGCGCATCAGCGCGAGCAGCGTGATCGTCGCGTCGCGCAGCCAGCAGTAGCGGTAGTCCCAGTTGCGGTTGCCGCCGATCTTCTCGGGCAGCGACGTGGTCGGCGCCGCGACGATGCCGCCGGTCGGCTCGTACGCGAGCGCCTTCAGCGTGATCAGCGAGCGGCGCACGGCGGCCGCGTAGCGGCCCTGCACCTGGCAGCGGCCCGACCATTCGAGCCAGTAGTTCTCGGTACGCGCGAGCATCGACAGCGGGTCGCGGGCGGGCGGCAGCCGCAGGTGGGATGCCGCGTAGCTGAGCGAGAACGGCACGCGCTCGTCGGCGCTCACCGTGAATTCCGCGAGCGTGTGGAGATTCTTGCCGGTGAGCGGCACCGGCGTGCGCAGCACGACGGTGTCGGGGCCCGCGATCGCCTTCATGCCGTCCTCGCGGGTCAGCTGCGTGACCCACGGGATCGAGAAGCCGTAGTCGAAGCGCAACACCAGCTCCATGCGCATCTTCATCGTGCCGTGGCGGCCGACGACGATCCGCACGAGTTCGGACCAGCCGTTGCCGGGCGGCATGAAGTCGACCACGGTGACGGCGCCGTCGGCGCTTTCGTAGTCGGTTTCGAGAATCAGCGTGTCGCCGCGATAGCGGCGCGTCGTGTGCGTGATCGCGGCGTCGGCGGCCGGCGCGAGCAGCCAGCGGCCGTGCTCGGGGGTGCCGAGAAGCGCCGCGAAGCAGGCGCCCGAATCGAAGCGGGGCCAGCACAGCCAGTCGACGGAGCCGTCTTTTGCGATCAGCGCGGCAGTGTGGCCGTCGCCGACGAGGGCGTAGTCTTCGATCAGGGCAGGCATGGGCAGGCGATCCTTGGGTATTCGAGTTCACAATGCGGACGACGGCGGCCAAGGCTTCACGCGCTGGCACCGCGCCCCGTATACTCGGCCGGGCGGCGGAGCGCATGAACGGCCGGCGTTTCGTCCTATCTCAACACTTGAAGCGACTCGATGCAAGGAGGATTCAATGCCCAACCGTTTACGCGAGCGTGATGCACGCGCTTCGACACGAGGGTTCCCGCTTAGGCTCGCTCACTGGATGAAAGGTTTCGCGCTCGTGCTTTCCCTTTCCGCGACCCACGCATTTGCGCAGCAATCGCCCGCCCCGGCCGACGGCGTCTACAACCTGCTCGTCGGCACCTATACGGGCGGCGGCAGCGACGGCATCTATGTTTACCGCTTCGATACGAAAACCGGCAGTGTTGCGCCCGTGTCGTCGGCGAAGACCGTGAATCCGTCGTATCTGTTGCCGAGCCGCGACGGTCGCACCGTCTACGCGGTCAACGAACTGCCCGGCGACGACGGGCCGGCCACGACACGCGGCGGCGTCAGCGCGTTCCGCTTCGACGCGAAGACGGGCGCGTTGAGCTTCATCGACCGCGTGTCGTCGGAAGGGAACGATCCTTGCTATCTCGCGCTGTCGCCCGACGGCAAGTACCTCGTGACCGCCAACTACTCGGTCGCGAAGGATCCGGGCGGCAGCTTCGCGGTGTTTCCGCTGCGCGACGACGGCGCGGTCGGGCAGGCCGCGCTGACCGTGCACCATGAAGGCACGGGGCCCGTGAAGGGCCGCCAGGACGGCGCGCACGTGCATTCGACGGTGTTTTCACCGGACGGCCGTTACCTGTTCGTGCAGGATCTCGGCGCGGACAAGATCTACGGCTACCGCTATACGGTGGACGGCAGCCGCGGGCTGATCAGCCCGACGGACACGCGCTACACGCCGGTGAAGGCGGGCTCGGGCCCGCGTCATATGGTGTTCGGCGCCGACGGCCGGTATGCGTACGTGACGAGCGAGCTCAACGCGTCGGTCGAGGTGTTCGGCTACCACGACGGCAAGCTGACGCCGGTCGAGACCGTGTCGATGACCGCGCCGGGCTTCAAGGGCAAGGTCGGCGGCGGTGCGATCCACCTGTCGCCGGACGGCCGCTTCCTGTACGTGAGCAACCGCGGCGACGCGAACGACCTGGTGATCTACGCGGTGAACCAGGCCGACGGCCGGTTGAAGCAGGTCGGCCGCCAGTCGAGCCTCGGCAAGACGCCGCGCGAGTTCCTGATCGATCCGACCGGCAAGTGGCTGATCGTCGGCAACCAGGACAGCGATACGTTCTACGTGTTCAGCCGCAATGTCGAAACGGGGCAGCTCGGCCCGAATCCGCAGAAGGTGGCGGTCGGCAAGCCGGTCGACTTCAAGCTGGTGCCGGTCGCGCAATAAATCGCGGCCGATTCCCGGTCGATGCAAGAAGGGCGCTGCCGATGCAGCGCCCTTCGTTTTTCGGGGCAGCCGGTTTCCCGGCGTGCCCGTATCGGTTGACGGCGACCGCCCGGCTGCGGCGCTCAGTCGGCCGCGGCCGGCACGAGCACCTCGCGGCTGCCGTTGATGCCCATCGGCGACACGAGCCCGGCCGCCTCCATTTGCTCGACGAGGCGCGCGGCGCGGTTGTAGCCGATGCGCAACTGTCGCTGCACCGACGAGATCGACGCGCGCCGCGTACGGACGACGAACGCGACGGCCTCGTCGTACAGCGGATCGGCTTCCGCGTCCGGCGCATCGCCGAACAGGTCCTGCGTCGCGCCGTCGGCGGCCGGGCCGTCGAGGATCCCTTCCTCGTACTGCGGCTCGCCGAACTGCTTCAGGTACTCGACGACCCGGTGCACTTCTTCGTCCGCGACGAACGCGCCGTGCACGCGCTGCGGATAACCGGTGCCCGGCGGCAGGAACAGCATGTCGCCCATCCCGAGCAGCGATTCGGCGCCCATCTGGTCGAGAATCGTGCGCGAGTCGATCTTCGACGACACCTGGAACGCGACGCGCGTCGGGATGTTCGCCTTGATCAGCCCCGTGATCACGTCGACGGACGGACGCTGCGTCGCGAGGATCAGGTGGATGCCGGCCGCACGCGCCTTCTGCGCGAGGCGGGCGATCAGTTCCTCGATCTTCTTGCCGGCGACCATCATCAGGTCGGCCAGCTCGTCGATCACGACGACGATCAGCGGCAGCGTCGACAGCGGCTCCGGATCCTCGGGCGTCAGCGAGAACGGGTTGCCGATCTTCTTTTCCTTCGCCTCGGCATCGCGAATCTTCTGGTTGAAGCCCGCGAGGTTGCGCACGCCGACGGCCGACATCAGCCGGTAGCGCTTTTCCATCTCGCCGACGCACCAGTTCAGTGCGTTCGCCGCGAGCTTCATGTCGGTGACGACCGGCGCGAGCAGGTGCGGGATCCCTTCGTAGACCGACAGCTCCAGCATCTTCGGATCGATCATGATCAGGCGCACGTCCTCGGGCGTCGCCTTGTACAGCAGCGACAGGATCATCGCGTTGATCGCGACCGACTTGCCCGAGCCCGTCGTGCCCGCGACGAGCATGTGCGGCGCCTTCGCGAGATCGGTGACGACCGGGTGGCCGGTGATGTCCTTGCCCATCGCGATCGTCAGCTGCGACGCCGAGTGCTGGTACGGGCGCGACTCGAGAATTTCCGACAGGCGGATCATTTGGCGCTTCGCGTTCGGCAGCTCGAGGCCCATGCAGGTCTTGCCGGGAATCGTCTCGACGACGCGGATCGACGTGAGGCCGAGGCCGCGCGACAGGTCCTTCATCAGCCCGACGATCTGGCTGCCGCGCACGCCGAGCGCGGGTTCGATCTCGAAACGCGTGATCACGGGGCCGGCCGACGCGCCGACCACCGTCACCGGCACCTTGAATTCCTGCAGCCGCTGTTCGATCACCTGTGCGGTTTGCGCGAGGTGTTCGTCGGTGATCGTTTCGATGTCGCCGGACGCGGACGCGGGCTCGAGCAGGTCGAGCGTCGGCAGTTCGACGCTGAACGACGCGGGTGCGTGGAATTCGAAGGCGTTCGGGCGCGGCTGGCGCGCGGGGGTGTCGGGGGCGGGAGAGGCGGCTGCGGCAGGTGCGGCCGGTTCGGTTGCCGGGGTGGTTGCTTCGGCCGGCGGGGCAGTGAAGTTCGCCGATGCGGACAGGCTCGCGCCGGGGATCGTTGCTGCGGGTTGCGGCGGTGCCACGGGCGAGGTGGCTGACGGTGCTGCGGAGACATTCGACACGGACCAGCTTGCCGGCGACGAGGTCGCGGCGGCCGGGGGGGCGAACGTCGTGGCTTCGACGGCTGCAGGTGCGGAAGCGAGCGACGGAGCCAGCGCCGCAGTGGTTGCGCCGAAGGACGTCAGCGAGCCGGCCGGAGCGACGGGCGAATTGGCGATCGGTTGCGCGGGAGTCGCCGCGTCGGTGATGATCGGTGCGACCGCGCCGGAGGACGTTGCCGTCGTGGCGACAGGGGCCGGCGCCACGGGCAGGCCTGCGACCGGCTGCGATGCGATTGCGCCGGTGGGGGCGAATGTGCCGAATGTCGCACCGGTCGACGAGGTCGACGGGGTGGCCGGATGCGTCGGGGCAGGCGCGGCGGATGGAGCCGCGACCGAGCCGGACACGACATTCACGGGCGTCGAGGGAGCGGCCGCCGGCGCGCTCGAACCGGATGCCGAGGCTGTCGGGCTGGCCGTCGACGGCGTCACGGCGGGCGATGCGGATGTTGATGCGCGGGGGAACGAACCGTAAGTCGTGTCCGCAACCGTTGATGCCGACGCGGCTGGCTGCGAAAGCGAGGGCGACGCAGTGCTGGTTACGTTGATCGGAGATGCAGACGTGACGCGGGCTGTGTCCGATGCAGAAGCGGCCGGCTGCGAAAGCGAAGCCGACGCAGCGCCAGTCATGCTGATCGGGGATGTCGGCGCGACGGGTGCCGTGTTCGATGCCGAGGCGGCCGGTTTCGGAAGCGAGGCCGACGTGGCGCCGGTCACGCTGATCGGGGATGCCGGCGCGACGGATGCAGCATTCGAAGTCGAAGCGGCAGGCTGCGAAAGCGAGTTCGACGCAGCGCCGGTTACGCCGATCGCAGATGCCGACGGAACGGCTGTAACGGTCGACGCAGCCGGTTGAGCCGAACCGGATGCCGTGTTGATCACACCATCCGACAAAGCGGTAACGGCGACAGGCGCGATGCCCGAGGCGGATGCAGGCGCTTGCGCGGTCGAACCGTGCGCGGTGCCGACGAGCGGCGACGCAGTGCTTGCCGAAGCCGTTTGCGTCGCGGCAAACGGATGAGCGGCAACCGGCGACTTCGGCACTTCCTCGGTGACAGACGTATTCGTCGTGGCCGGTTGCGCCGTCGAAGGCGTCCACGTCCATGCTGTCGCCGGTGCGGTGCCTTGAGCGATTGCCGCCGGCGGCGCCGCAGGTTCCACCGTGTTCGACTTGGCAGCTTCCAGTGCGGCACTCGATGCGGCCGGTGCCGCCGCCGCAAACGGCCTGGTTTCGGAACTTGCGCGCGGCGTCGTTTCGGCGATCGGCGAAGAGGGGAGGGCCGCGAACGGCGCGATGTTCCCGGCGGGCTTCACGTCGGCGCGCGTATCAGCGATGCCCTGCGGCACGCTGGTCGATGCGGTGCGATCGATTGCAGGAGCGGATTGCGCGGTGGACTTGTCGTCGGTATCGAACGATGCCGGCGGGTTGCTCGTGGCGAGGACTTGGGCCGCCTCGGGCGTTGCTTGCGCGAAGGCGGCATGGGCCGGTTCCGATCCCGTCACATCGGTCGATGACTCGGCGACCGGGTTCCAGGCGGATGCGTCGAACGCGGAAACCGGTTGGCTGGCGAGGTCCTCCCACGGCGCGAGGTCGATGGGCGCGTCGAACGTCGGCGCGGGCGAGATTCCCGATGCCGGTGCGGCAGCGGCATCGTCGGCGTGCCGGATCTCGTCATTGGCGTGATGCGGGCGTGCGGCATCGTCGCTACCCGTATTCGACAACGCGTGCGGTGCGGCGGCGTCGAACGTCACGGCGCCTGCATCGGCGACTGGTGCACGGACAGCGGGGGCTGCCGGATTGAATGCGTCGAGCACGATCGGTGCGTTGTCGTCGTACGCCGGCGCTGGATCGTGGGCGAGCGGAGTACTGGCGTCACGGGCTGCGAGGCCGTGGGCCGCAGAGGCGATCCCACCCGGCACGGCCGCGGCTGCCGGCGCTGCCATGCCGGCAGCCGCCGCGGCCACACCGGCCACGGTTGCCGCGGCCGTCGCCGCGTGCCCGGCATCGTCCTGCGCACCGCCCAGCGTCGCCCACTGCGCGGTGCTGGCCTCGATCGAGCGCAGCGTGTCGTGCACGCTCGGCGCCGGCGTGATCGGCGCGGCGGGTTTTTCCGTCCAGGCATAGAGCGGTGCACGCGCCGGCGTGGGCTGCGCCGGGCGACGTCGTGCCGCATCCGGCGTCAGGCCGGCCGAACCGGCTCCCGCGGCGGGGCGTACCGGCGGGCGTTGCGGCTGCGCGATGGCCGGCCGCGGCGTGACCGTGGTACGCGGCGGGGTCGGCTTCAACGCGGCGGTGGCCGGCCGCGCGGCGGTCGGCCGCGGGCGGACCGGTTCGAATCCGGCAGGAAGCGGGGCTGGATCGGGACGCGGGACTTGCGCGTTCGCGGCTGCGCGCGCGAGGCTGGCGGTGCTGCCGGTCGTCGGCGGCGGCATCGCGCTGGCCGGCGTGATCGCCGCGGGCGGTGTCGGCATGCTGCGCTGGGGCGCCGCGGGCTTCAACCAGCCCGACGGCGCAACAGGTTCCACGTGCGGACGCGCAGGCGTGCTGCTGCGCGGCTTCGGCCGCGCCTGCGGGTCGGGTTTCCACAGCGTCGGGCGCGAATACCGGCCGTTCTGGCGGGGCGCCATCGAATTGACGGTATGCGCGGTGGTCGGCTGGACGATGTCGTCGTCGCGATGCAAGGCGCTGCGCGGCAGGTCGGCGATGCCGCGCGCTTCGTCGTCACCGCCGTCGCGCGCCAGCTTGACGCCGAACGACGTATCGACCCACGCGGCGAACTGCCGCCAGCCGATGCCGGTCAGCCAGGGCAGTCCGGCGAAGAACAGCACGACCATCGCGACCGGCGTGCCGATCGGGCCGAGCACGTGGGCGAAGCCTGCCGAGAACGCATGGCCGAGCGCGTTCGTGTCGGGGCCCGACAGCGGGCTCGTCAGCGTGCAGCTCGCCACGAACACCGCGACGAAGCCGAGCCACAGACGGATCGAGCCGCGGCCGGCAAGCCCGACACCGCCAGGCAGCATCGCCTGCACGAGACGCCAGAAGAGAAGGAGGAACCAGACGGCGGAGATGCCGAACCAGCCGAAGACAACCGTGTGCATGCTTTGAAACAGGAGTGGGGCGGGGCGCGCGGGGCGCGACCCGCCGAGTTTAACCGGCCGGCGAACAAGACTCTAACGCGGCGTGCATCCGATCCACGCCGCGCGACGCGTGTGCGCGGCACACGCGCGTGGCGCGCCACGCGAAGGCGGTCGGTCGGCCTTCGCGCGCGCCTTGCATCAGGGGCTCCGGTGCGTGAAGGTGAGCGTTGCGCCGGACGTGGTCACGAGCTGCAATTGCTGCGGCTCGCGCATCTGCACGCCGGTCTTGTCGACATGGGCGAGCGCGTCGAGGTACGCGGTTTCGAGCTGGCCGCCGAGCGTATTCGGGCAGGCCATCCGCGTGCCGGCGAGCGGCCCGAAGCTCAGCAGGCCGTTCTTGATCGCGTAGGTGCCCATGTAGCGGTTGCAGCCCGAGAACCCGCTGGCGCGCCGGATGCCCGAGTCGGTCGACAGCGCGAGCTTGATCGGCTCGCCGTTGTCGCCGTGCGGGATCGCGCGCTGCGTGCCGTCGGCATTCAGCCAGCTGGTGAGTTCCCAGCTCGTGTCGTCGAGCAGCTGGACGGCGGCCGGGTTGTACGGGTCGGGGGCGGGGGCGGCGGAATCGGGGTGGGTCGGCATCGCGCAGGCGGCGAGAAGCGTGGCAAGCGTCAACGCGCAGAGCGGCGCGCGCAGCGGGCGAAGCCGGCCGGTGCGTGCGCGTGCGGCGGCGGACAGGTGGGACATGAGCCTCGTTCCTCATCGGATTCTGATCAAGGCGTAAGAGTAACGCACCCGTGCCGCGGCAGGCGAGCCGACACTTCCCGCATGAAAACGTTCGCAGCCTGCTCGCGAGCGGCCCGCGGCCGGTTGCCGGCGCGGCGAAACGCGCAAAACCGGCGCCGTGGCGCGTGTTAACATCGGAGCCGTTTTCGTCCTCCACCAGAAGCGGGTAATCACATGCAGATCGGTCAGCGGCTCGGTACGCCGCTCTCACCCTCGGCCACGCGCGTCATGCTGCTCGGCGCCGGCGAGCTCGGCAAGGAAGTCATCATCGCGTTGCAGCGGCTCGGCGTCGAAGTCGTCGCGGTCGACCGCTATCCGGACGCACCGGGCCACCAGGTCGCGCATCGCGCGCACGTGATCGACATGACGGACGCCGCCGCGCTGCGCGCGCTCGTCGAAGCCGAACGCCCGCACCTGATCGTGCCGGAGATCGAGGCGATCGCGACCGACGCGCTCGCGGCGATCGAGGCGGCCGGCCTCGCCGAAGTGATCCCGACCGCGCGCGCGACGCAGCTCACGATGAATCGCGAAGGGATCCGCCGGCTCGCGGCCGAGGAGCTCGGCCTGCCGACCTCGCCGTATGCGTTCGCGGATTCGTTCGAGGCGTTCAGCGCGGCGGTCGCGAAGATCGGCATGCCGTGCGTCGTGAAGCCGGTGATGTCGTCGTCGGGCAAGGGGCAGTCGGTCGTGAAGACCGAGGCCGACGTGAAGCCGGCGTGGGACTACGCGATGGCGGGCGGGCGTGTGAACCACGGCCGTGTGATCGTCGAGGGCTTCGTCGATTTCGACTACGAGATCACGCAGCTCACCGTGCGCGCGATCGATCCGGCGACGAACGCCACGCGCACCTACTTCTGCGAGCCGGTCGGCCACGTGCAGGTCGCGGGCGACTACGTCGAATCGTGGCAGCCGCAGCCGATGAGCGCGGTGGCGCTCGAGAAGTCGCGCGAGATCGCACACAAGGTCACCGAGGCACTCGGCGGGCGCGGGATGTTCGGCGTCGAGCTGTTCGTGCGCGGCGACGACGTGTGGTTCTCCGAGGTGAGCCCGCGGCCGCACGATACGGGCCTCGTCACGCTCGCGTCGCAGCGCCAGTCGGAATTCGAGCTGCACGCGCGTGCGATTCTCGGGCTGCCGGTCGATCCGGCGCTCGGTACGCCGGCCGCGTCGGCCGTGATCTACGGCGGGCTCGACGAGCGCGGGATCGCGTTCGAAGGCGTGCGCGACGCGCTTGCCGTGCCGGGCGCCGACCTGCGCCTGTTCGGCAAGCCGGAAAGTTTCGCGAAGCGGCGCATGGGCGTCGCGCTGGCGACCGGCGCAACCGTCGACGAAGCCCGCGAACGCGCGAAGCGTGCCGCCGCGGCCGTGCGGCCGGTGTCGGCCCGCTGACGTAATCGGGAGAGGACGATGATGCCGACGTGGCTGCGTATCGGAAAGCTGGCCGTCGCGCTGGCGCTTGCAGTGAACCTCGCGGGTTGCGGGCTCGCGGCCGCACCGTGCCGGGTGGCCTCGGCCGGGCTCAAGATCGTGCCGCTCGTCGGCCATGTCGCGGCCGCACCGACTGACGCGTGTGCCGACGTCATCGATCCCTGATCCCGCTACCCGACCCGCTCGCCAACAATAATCACGCGCCCCGCGAGGGCGCATTTCCACCCGTCTCGTGAGAGGACCCGCATGATTCGCCAAACCCTCGCCGCGCTCGCGCTCGCCGGCACGGCCGTTTCCGTCGCGCATGCCGCGCAGCTGACCGTCGAAGAGATCGACGCCGATTCGCGCCAGTTCACCGTCTACCAGTGCGCGAACCAGAAGCAGCCGGTGCGCGTGTCGTACTGGCTCGCGGGCAACGGGCAGAGCTTCGCGCTCGTGCCGGTCAACGGGAAGCAGATGCTGTTCGTCGACACCGTGTCGGCGTCGGGCGCGCGCTACCAGGCCGGCCGCTATACGTGGTGGACGAAGGGCAAGGAAGCGACGCTGCGCGACGAGATCGCCGACCAGAGCGCGCCGCCGCTGCTGGGCGACTGCGTGCAGGTCGAGAAGAAAAAGAAGAAGGGCTGAACGCCGGGCGGGAACGTGGATCGTGCTGCCGGTGCCGGTCGACGGCCGGCTCCTGTGCCTGACGACCGGGCACGCGGGCTGGCCGCAGCGATTGGGCCAGGCGATCCACGATCAGACCCCTGAAATCATCCGCCGGCCCATCGGGCTAGCCCGATCGGGTCATCCGTCTACCGCGCGGGCCTGCCCTGGCCCGCCGCGCGAACCGCCATTGTGGCCGTTCGCCGCGTTGTCACGGACAGATGGCCGCGCAGTGCTACAATACGGCCCTTTCCGCCGGCATTCGCGCCGAACGGAGTCCGCACGGCCTGGCGTCCAGCGTTCACATTGAACCGGTCCCAAGCGCCAGAGCGGCGCCGCGCGGCGCGCCGCGGCTCCGTCTATTTCCGAATTGTGATGAGCGCAGGCCCGGCTGGCCTGACGCACGATGTCCCCGCCGCGCCTTTTGAGCGAAACGCCACCATGTCCGATTCTGTCGCCAAGCCCGTCGACGCAACCTTCGATCAATTCGGCCTTGCCGCCGATATCCTGAAAGCCATTGCGGAGCAGGGCTATACGACGCCGACGCCGATCCAGGCGCAGGCCATTCCGGTCGTGCTCGCCGGCCGCGACGTCATGGGCGCCGCGCAAACGGGCACCGGCAAGACCGCGAGTTTCTCGCTGCCGATCATCCAGCGCCTGCTGCCGCAGGCCAACACCAGCGCGTCTCCGGCGCGCCACCCGGTGCGTGCGCTGATCCTCACGCCGACCCGCGAACTCGCCGACCAGGTCGCCGCGAACGTGCACGCGTATGCGAAGCACACGCCGTTGCGCAGCGCGGTCGTGTTCGGTGGCGTCGACATGAACCCGCAGTCGGCAGAGTTGCGCCGCGGTGTCGAGATCCTGATCGCGACGCCGGGCCGCCTGCTCGACCACGTGCAGCAGAAGACGGCGAATCTCGGCCAGGTGCAGATCCTCGTGCTCGACGAAGCCGACCGGATGCTCGACATGGGCTTCCTGCCGGATCTGCAGCGCATCCTGAACCTGCTGCCGAAGGAGCGCCAGACGCTGCTGTTCTCGGCCACCTTCTCGGGCGAAATCAAGAAGCTCGCGTCGACCTACCTGCGCAACCCGCAGACGATCGAGGTCGCGCGCAGCAACTCGACGAACGCGAACGTCACGCAGATCGTCTACGACGTCGCCGAAGGCGACAAGCAGGCGGCCGTCGTGCAGTTGCTGCGCGATCGCGGCCTCAAGCAGGTGATCGTGTTCTGCAACAGCAAGATCGGCGCAAGCCGGCTTGCGCGCAATCTCGAGCGCGACGGCGTGGTCGCGTCGGCGATCCACGGCGACAAGACGCAGCTCGAGCGGATGCAGGCGCTCGACGCGTTCAAACGTGGCGAGATCGAGGCGCTGGTCGCGACCGACGTGGCCGCGCGCGGCCTCGACATCGCCGAGCTGCCGGCCGTGATCAACTTCGACCTGCCGTTCAGCGCGGAAGACTACGTGCACCGGATCGGCCGTACCGGCCGGGCGGGTGCGACGGGCGACGCGCTGTCGCTGTGCAGCCCGAACGAGCGCAAGCAGCTCGCCGATATCGAGAAGCTGATCAAGCGTCCGCTCGAAGTGCAGACGCTCGCGCTCGACAAGCCGGCGCGCCATCGTCACGACGAGCGCGGCAACGACCGCGGCGGCGATCGCAACAGCGAGCGCGGTGGCGAACGGGGCGGCGAACGAGGCGGCCGTCGCGATCGCGACGAGCATCGCGGTGCATCGGGGCGCCGTCCGGGCGGTTCCGAGCGTGGTCATCACCGTCGCCACGAGGCGCCGGTCGACGATTTCTTCCTGAAGCCGTACGAGCCGTCGGCGCCGGCGAAGCAGCAGGACGACGCGCAGCCGGCGCAGCAGCCCGAGAAGAAGGGGCCGAAGCGTCAGGTCGCCGCACTGCTCGGCGGGTTCGGGATGCCGCGCAAGCCGTCGGCGTAAGCCGGGCGGACGTGACGGCGCAGCGCGCGAGCGCTGCTGGAGAAGCGGGTGCATGCGATGAGCATGTGCCCGTTTTTCATTGGGGCTGCGGTTTGATGGGGGAAGCGGGCGCGCGGCGTGGGCGGGGGTGAGGCAGTCGGCATCCGGCTGAGGCCCGGTCGCCGCGAAACCGGTGCGCCGTGTGCGTCAGCCGGCCTGCGGCCCGAAGCGCCTCGCCCATGCGGCCGTGGCGGCGGCATAGAACGTATCGAGGGTCGTGCCTGCGAGCGTGCCGTCGGGCGCGAGGCCCAGGTGTGCGGCCGCGGCCTGCAGCGCCGGCAGCGGATCGTTGCGTTCGAGCGCGGTCGCGCCCGTCTGCTTGCTGAGCTTTTCGCCGTTCGCATCGACGACGACGGGCACATGCAGGTATTGCGGCGTCGGCATGCCGAGGCAGTGCTGCAGGTAAATCTGGCGTGCGGTCGAGTCGAGCAGGTCGGCGCCGCGCACGACGTGCGTGATGTGCGCGTCGGCATCGTCGACGACGACCGCGAGCTGGTAGGCCCATTGGCCGTCCGCGCGCTTCAGCACGAAATCGCCGACTTCGGTCGCGAGGTCCTGCGATTGCGTGTGCTGCCAGCGATCGTCGAACCTGACGAGCGCGTCGCCGCCGTCCGGCACGCGCAGCCGCCACGCGCGCGCGGGCTTGCCGTGCAGCCCGGTGCGGCAGGTGCCCGGGTAGGCGAGCGTCGTGTGGCGCTCGTGCGCGGCGCGCAGCGAATCGGCGATTTCCTTGCGCGTGCAACCGCACGGATACACGAGCCCGGCCGCGACGAGCCGTTCGAGCGCGGCCGTATACGCGGCATCGCGCGTGCTTTGCCAGACGGGCGGCTCGTCGGGCGTCATGCCGAAATGCGCGAGCGTCGCGAGGATGTCGTCGGCGGCACCGGGCACCGTGCGCGGGCCGTCGAGATCCTCGATGCGCACGAGCCATGCGCCGCCGTGCGCGCGCGCGTCGAGCCAGCTCGCGAGCGCGCCGACCAGCGAGCCGAAATGCAGCGGGCCGGTGGGCGACGGCGCGAAGCGGCCGCGATAGCCGGTCATCGGGGCGCGGGGCAGTGCGCGCTTACGCGGCGCTGGCCGCCGGTGCGCAGGCCGGGCACGACTTGCCGGGCACGTAGCTCGGCGACTGTTGCGCTTCCGGCGTGACGACCGCGCGGCACGCGAAGCACGTGACGTTCTCGGTGGGCTGGAGCTGCGGATTCAGCGCGGTGCGGTAGTCGAACACGAAGCAGTCGCCGTGATAGTGCGCGCCGCCGACTTCCTCGAAGTACTTCAGGATCCCGCCTTCGAGCTGGTACACGTTCTCGATGCCGATTTCCTTCATGTGGATCGCGGCTTTCTCGCAGCGGATGCCGCCCGTGCAGAACGACACGACCGTCTTGCCTTCGAGGTCGGCGCGGTTCTGGTCGATCACTTCGGGGAATTCGCTGAACTTGTCGATCCGGTAGTCGAGCGCATCGTCGAACGTGCCGACGTCGACTTCGAAGGCATTGCGCGTGTCGAGCATCACGACCGGGCGGCCCGTGTCGTCGTGGCCGCGATCGAGCCACGTCTTCAGCGTGCGCGCGTCGACGAACGGCGCGCGGCCGAGCTCCGGCTTGATCGCCGGCTTCTTCATCGTGATGATTTCGCGCTTCAGGCGCACGAGCATCCGGCGGAACGGCTGCGAGTCGGACAGGCTCTCCTTGAACTGCAGCGTCGCGAACTTGCCTTCGAACAGCGGATCGTGGCGGATGTACGCGATGAACGCGTCGGCGGCTTCGCGCGTGCCGGCGATGAACAGGTTGATGCCTTCCGGCGCGAGCAGGATCGTGCCGCGCAGGCCGAGTTCGTTGCAGCGGGCGGTGAC
Organism: Burkholderia sp. AU33803; assembly: GCF_002223095.1. Lineage (NCBI taxonomy): Bacteria > Pseudomonadati > Pseudomonadota > Betaproteobacteria > Burkholderiales > Burkholderiaceae > Burkholderia > Burkholderia sp. AU33803. The sequence goes on along the minus strand of NZ_NKFJ01000005.1, from coordinate 101,180 downwards.
GAGCGGGCGCCATTGCTCGTTCGCGTCGAGCGACACGAAGTGGTAGGCGGCGAGGTTGACGATGGTCATGATGGTCCGACGGGAAAACGGCCGCACGGCGGCCCGCAAAAAAGGGTGCGAAGCCGGGGCGTGGATTCGAAAAACCGTATTATCCCGCAAACCGCGTCCGTGCCGGCACCCTGCCGTTTGGCCAGCCATGCGACGGGCGGTCGCGCGCATCGGCCGAACGGCTAGCGCGGGGATTTTTTGGGCAGCCTGCGCGGCGGGGCGGCTACAATAGCGCCCATGTCAGATCCTCGCTTCGTCCATCTTCGCGTTCACTCCGAGTTCTCGATCGCCGACGGCATCGTGCGCATTGACGACATCGTCAAGGCGGCGGCCGCGGACGGTCAGGGCGCGCTCGCGCTCACCGATCTCGGCAACGCATTCGGTCTCGTCCGTTTCTACCAGGAAGCCCGCGGCAAGGGCATCAAGCCGATCGCCGGCTGCGACGTCTGGATTGCCAATCCGGACGACCGCGACAAGCCGTCACGGTTGCTGCTGCTCGTCAAGGACAAGGTCGGCTACCTGAATCTGTGCGAGCTGCTGTCGAAGGCGTGGCTCACGAACCAGTACCGCGGCCGTGCGGAACTCGACGCGAGCTGGCTCGACGGCGAGCGCTCGCAAGGGCTGCTCGCGCTGTCGGGCGCGCAACAGGGCGATATCGGGCTCGCGCTTGCCGCGGGCAACGAAGAAGCCGCGCGCCGGCACGCCGAGCGCTGGGCGAAAGTGTTCCCGGGCGGCTTCTACATCGAGCTGCAGCGTTACGGCCAGCCGGGCGCGGAGGCGTACATCCAGCAGGCCGCGACGCTCGCCGCGGCGCTGAAGCTGCCGGTCGTCGCGACGCACCCGACGCAGTTCATGACCGACGACGATTTCACCGCGCACGAGGCGCGCGTGTGTATCTCGGAAGGCGACATCCTCGCGAACCCGCGGCGCCAGAAGCGTTTCACGACCGACCAGTATTTCCGCACGCAGGACGACATGGTCGCGCTGTTCGCCGACCTGCCGTCGGCGATCGCGAACACGGTCGAAATCGCGAAGCGCTGCAACCTGAAGCTCGAGCTCGGCAAGCCGAAACTGCCGCTGTTCCCGACGCCGGACGGCATGTCGCTCGACGACTACCTGGTCCAGCTGTCGAAGGAAGGGCTCGAGACCCGTCTCGCGCAGCTGTATCCGGTCGAGGCCGAGCGTGACGCGCAGCGCGACACGTACTACAAGCGCCTCGAATTCGAGTGCGGGACCATCACGAAGATGGGCTTCCCGGGCTACTTCCTGATCGTCGCGGACTTCATCAACTGGGCGAAGAACAACGGCGTGCCGGTCGGTCCGGGCCGCGGCTCGGGTGCCGGTTCGCTGGTCGCGTACGCGCTCGGCATTACCGACCTCGACCCGCTGCGCTACAACCTGCTGTTCGAGCGCTTCCTGAACCCGGAACGCGTGTCGATGCCCGACTTCGACATCGACTTCTGCCAGCACGGCCGCGACCGCGTGATCCAGTACGTGAAGGAGAAGTACGGCGCGGACGCCGTGTCGCAGATCGCCACGTTCGGCACGATGGCCGCGAAGGCGGCCGTGCGCGACATCGGCCGCGTGCTCGACCTCGGCTACATGTTCACCGACGGCATTGCGAAGCTGATCCCGTTCAAGCCGGGCAAGCACGTGACGATCGCCGACGCGATGAAGGAAGAGCCGCAGCTGCAGGAGCGCTACGACCACGAGGACGAAGTGCACCAGCTGCTCGATCTCGCGCAGCGCGTCGAGGGCCTCACGCGTAACGTCGGGATGCACGCGGGCGGTGTGCTGATCGCGCCCGGCAAGCTGACCGATTTCTGCCCGCTGTACACGCAGGGCGACGACGGCGGCGTGGTCAGCCAGTACGACAAGGACGACGTCGAAGCCGTCGGCCTCGTGAAGTTCGACTTTCTGGGCCTCACGACGCTGACGATCCTCGACTGGGCCGAGCGCTACATCCGCCGCCTCGATCCGTCGAAGGCCGACTGGTCGCTCGCGCAGGTGCCGCTCGACGATCCCGCGTCGTTCCAGATCCTCAAGAAGGCCAACACGGTCGCGGTGTTCCAGCTGGAAAGCCGCGGGATGCAGGGCATGCTGAAGGATGCGCAGCCCGACCGCTTCGAGGACATCATCGCGCTCGTGTCGTTGTATCGTCCGGGCCCGATGGACCTGATCCCGAGCTTCTGCGCACGGAAGCACGGCCGCGAGAAGGTCGAGTATCCGGATCCGCGCGTCGAACCCGTCCTGAAAGAGACCTACGGCATCATGGTCTATCAGGAGCAGGTGATGCAGATGGCGCAGATCATCGGCGGCTACTCGCTCGGCGGCGCGGACTTGCTGCGTCGCGCGATGGGCAAGAAGAAGCCCGAGGAGATGGCCAAGCACCGCGAGATCTTCGCCGAGGGTGCGGCGAAGAACGGCCTCACGCGCGAGAAGTCCGACGAGATCTTCGACTTGATGGAGAAGTTCGCGGGCTACGGCTTCAACAAGTCGCACGCGGCCGCCTATGCGCTGCTCGCGTACTACACCGCGTGGCTGAAGGCGCACCATCCGGCCGAATTCATGGCGGCCAACATGACGCTCGCGATGGACGACACCGACAAGGTGAAGATCCTGTTCGACGATTGCGTCGTGAACAACCTCGTCGTGCTGCCGCCGGACATCAACGCTTCGCATTACCGCTTCGAGCCGGTCGCCGAAGCCGACGGCAAGCGCTCGCGCACGATCCGCTACGGCCTCGGCGCGGTGAAGGGCAGTGGTCAGAACGCGATCGAGGAAATCCTGCGCGCTCGCGAGGAAAAGGCGTTCACCGACCTGTTCGACTTCTGCGAGCGGATCGACCGGCGCATCGTCAACCGCCGCACGGTCGAGGCGCTGATCCGTGCCGGCGCGTTCGATTCGCTGAACACGAACCGTGCGCAGCTGATCGCGTCGGTGCCGCTGGCGATGGAAGCGGCCGACCAGGCCGAGGCGAACGCGATGCAGGCCGGCCTGTTCGACATGGGCGCCGAGTCGCCGCACGCGCATGCGCTCGTCGACGAGCCCGCGTGGGACGACAAGCGCCGCTTGCAGGAAGAAAAGGGCGCGCTCGGCTTCTACCTGTCCGGCCACCTGTTCGACGCGTATCGCGATGAAGTGCGCCGCTTCGTGCGGCAGAAGGTCGGCGACCTGAAGGAAGGGCGCGACAAGCTCGTGGCCGGCATCATCGCGTCGCTGCGCACGCAGATGACCCAGCGCGGCAAGATGCTGATCGCGCTGCTCGACGATGGCTCGGGCCAGTGCGAGATCACGATCTTCAACGAGCAGTTCGAGGCGAACAAGGCGCTGTTCAAGGAAGACGAGCTGCTGATCGTGCAGGGGCAGGCGCGCAACGATGCGTTCACGGGCGGCATCCGCTTCACGGCCGATACCGTGATGGATCTCGAGCGTGCGCGCAGCCGCTATGCGCAGGCCGTCCGGCTGACGATGAACGGCAACGCCGATGCGGCCGCATTGCGCCGCGTGCTCGAGCCGCACGTGTCGAAGGACGATCCGGCGGCGAACGTGGTCGAAGCACCGGCGCCGCGCGGCGGCGGGCGCGATGGCGGTCGTCGCCCGCAGGCGCCGCTGCCGAACGGGCTTGCGGTCCAGGTCCACTACAGCAACGCGCGGGCACAGGGTGAAATGCGCCTCGGCGACGCATGGCGCGTGAAGCCGAGCGACGTGCTGCTCGCGGAGCTGCGCGCGACGTTCGACGGCAGCGTCGTCGAAATCACGTACTGATCGCGCCTTCACCGAACGGCTGTCGCGCCATGCGGCCCGTCGCATCGCCATCGTGCGGTGCGGCGGGCCGTTTTTGCAGGTTCACGCAAGCGGGTCTTGGGCTGGCCATCCGGACGCTATACAATCCGGCGCTAGCCGCACGAACGCGGCGCTGACCGCCGCTTGTCCGGCGGATTGCGCCGGTATCGCGCACAAAAGCGGGGGCGGATCCGTGCGGCGAGCCGCGATAGGCGCCCAGGCCGTCCGGGAACCGGATGCCGTGAAACGGCTCGTCGCGACGACAAAAACTGACAGTCCCCACATGACCATGGCCAAGGTGAACCCGACGCAGCGGATCCTCGTGATCCGGATCGATTTTCTGGGCGACATGCTGTGCACAACGGCGTTTCTCCGCGCGCTGAAGGAGCGCTGGCCCGGCGCGGAACTCCATGTGGTCGCGAACCGCTACAACGCGGCCGCGCTGAACGGAAACCCGGACGTCGACGCGATCCACACCTACGTCTATAGCCGTCAATGCGAGCGCAACGACCGTCCGGGGCGGATGCGCGCGTTCTTCGACCGGCTGCGGCTGGTGCGTCGCCTGCGTCGCTTGCGGTTCGACCTCGTGGTCGTGCCGAACGGCGGCATGCATCGCAGCAGCATGCAGTTCGCGCGCCAGATCGGCGCGAAGGATTGTCGCTGGCACGATGCCGAGACGGAATTCGACGATCGCAAGCCCGAGCATGTCGCCGAGCGGCCGATGTGCCACGAGGCGTTGTCGGGTTTCCGGCTCGTACCCGAACTCGGCCGCGTCGACGTCGACCGCCTCGCGTTGTCGGTTCATCCCGACCGCGCGCTGCAGGACGCGTGGTACCGGCTGCTCGGCGCACGCACGAAGCCGCGCGTCGGGTTGTTCGTCACGAACAAGGCGGTCGAGCGCCGCTGGCCGGCCGATCGTTGGCGCGACCTCGCCGCGCGTCTTGCGCCGCATGCCGACGTGATCGTGTTCCGCGACCCGACCGTCGGCCATGCCCCCGAGGACGACTCGTGGCGCGACGTGTGCGCGCGCCACGTTGCGCCGTCGTCGGTCGCCGAGCTGGTGGCCGCGGCGAGCCTGCTCGATGTGATCGTCTCGGCCGACAGCGCCCCCGTGCATCTCGCGTCGGCGCTTGGCGTGCCCGTCGCCGCGCTGTTCGAGGACCGTCCCGAGAAATACCTGCGCTGGCATCCGCTCGGTGTGCCGCACGTGATCCTGCGCGCCGGCGCGACCGTCGACGCGATCGGCGTCGACGCGGTCGAGCGGGCGGTGAATCACCTGCTGCCGCAGGCCACCCATCGCGACGAACCGTTGGCAGACGCCGTACCCGCGCAGCCGGTGGCTGCCGCTGCGACGCCGGTGGTCATGACCGTCGCTTCGTAGCGCCACGGGTATCGCAGGCACCGCGTACGCCACCGGCCCGCGGTGCGCCCGCCGCGCCGCACCGCGTGAGCGGGGCCGCACCAGGCTGACCGGACGGCCGATTCGCCATGTCGCGCCGGCTGCTGCAAAATCCTGTACATTGCCAGCCTTGTTCAGCCAGCCAGACACACCCGCCGTGGCCCTGTTTTCTTCTGCCCGCCCGCCCAGAACCATTCTCGTTGCCGCGCCGCGCCGTATCGGCGATGTGCTGCTGACGACGCCGCTCGTCCGTTCGCTGAAGGCCCGCTGGCCTGAAGCGCAGATCGACATGCTGGTGTTTCGCGGCACCGAAGGCGTGCTCGAGCACAATCCGGACGTGCGGCGCGTGATCGTCGTCGCGCAGCGCGCGGGCTTCCGCGAGCGGCTGCGCGACGCGCTGTCGATGTGGCGCCGCTACGATCTCGCGTGCGCGGCGCTGAGCTCCGACCGGCCGCGCTTCTACAGCTGGTTCGCGGGCCGCAAGCGGGTGGGCCTCGTCGATCCGAACCGCGTGACGTGGCTCACGCGGATGATGCTGAACGGGATCGCGATCAATCACCACGAATCCGCGCATACGGTCGTCAGCACGCTGGCGCTCGCCCCCGTGATCGGCATCGAGCCGGTGTCCGAGGTCGTCGCGCCCGGCATCGGCGACGATCCGGCGCGGCGCGCGCGCTTCGACGCGTGGCTGGCCGAATCGCCGGCGATCCGCGCCGGCAAGCCGCTGGTCGTGCTGCATCCGTATCCGATGTTCCGTTACAAGCAATGGCGGCTCGACGGCTGGGTCGAGATGATCGGATGGCTGCGCGAGCAAGGCTTCGCGGTTGCGCTGTCGGGCGGCCCGGCCGACAGCGAACGCGAGTATGCGGCGCAGGTCGCGGCTGACGCGGGCGGCGACGTGCTGAACCTGGTCGGCCGCCTGACGTTCGGCGAAAGCGCCGAACTCGTGCGGCGCGCACGGCTCTTCATCGGGCCCGACACCGGCGCGACGCACGTCGCGGCTGCGACCGGCACCGACACGATCGCGCTGTTCGGCCCGTCCGACCCCGTGCGCTGGGGGCCGTGGCCGCAGCACTGGCCGGCGACCGAGAATCCGTGGCCGCTGCATGGCTCGGGGCGGCACGGGAACGTGTGGCTGCTGCAGGGGGAGGGTGATTGCGTGCCGTGCCGGCACGAAGGCTGCGAGCGCAAGGTCGACAGCCACAGCGACTGCCTCGTCAATCTCGGTGCGCAGCGCGTGAAAGCCGCGGCGGCCGAGATGCTCGGGCTGAATCCGCCGGGCCCGGCCGAAACGGTCGTCGATACGTCGCGACTGCGCCGCACCGGATCCGACTGACGCGCGGGCGACGCGCGTTGTCAGGCGGTTGTCCGGTTGCCGGCGGCTTGTTTGGCGACGTGCCAGCCGCCCGGCCCGTTTCCGTCGACGATCGATCGTGAAGAACGCTGCGGCGGCCGAAGCCGGCCGCCAGCGCAGCGCAGGCCGCTGCGCGTTACGCGCTGCGCCGGATCGCCGACGTTTCGCGCGGCAGCGCCTCGGCGCGCTCGCCGCAGCCGAGCAGGATGCCGGCCAGCAGCACGATCAGGTGCCCTTCGGCGAAATCGAGCAGCAGCGAATTCGCGAGACTGCCGATCGCGAAGATCGCGAGCCAGCCGAGCAGCAGGTGCCGCGAGCGCGGATCGAGCGTGCGGCTGCCGCGCGCGATCTGCACGATCAGGTTGACGAACAGCACCAGTCCGAGCGTGCCGAGCTGCACGGCCATCAGCAGGTATTCGTTGTGCGGGTTCGACGTGAGCTGGCCTTCGGCCGCCGTCTTGCCGGCCGTGAGTCGCTCGAATTCGGATTCGAGGCCGCCCGCGCCGTAGCCGATCACCGGGCGCTGGCGATACAGTTCGAGCCCCTTCTTGTACCACTCGAGGCGCAGCCCGGTCGACGTGGCCGCGTCGCTCTGCCGGTATTGCTGCACTTCCGTCACGACCTTCGTCAGCCGGCCGTTGTGAACCGTGCACGCGGCGATCACGAGCGCGATGCCGGCCAGCACGAACACGCCGGCGGCGAGCCCCGCGCGCAGCGCCGATTGCCGGCGCAGCAACAACACGAAACGCACGGCGACGACGAGGATCAGCAGCAGCGCGATGACCTGCCCGGTGCGACCCTGCAACATCACGAACACGTTGACGAGCGACCACGCGGCGACGCCCGCATACGCGGCGCGCGACAGCGCCGTGCGGGCTGCCAGCGCGAGATCGGCCGCCTGGTAGAACAGCAGCGCGCCGAACATGCCGGCGGCGATGTGATTCTTGAACACCCAGGCGCGTGACAGCGGCAGCTCGGTCGCGTGCGCGGGCCCGATCGCGGTCAGGCCGAGATAGTTGGTGGTCGACAGCAGCAGGACCACGCACAGCGTGCCGAACCAGCAGCGCCGCACGATCGGCGCCCAGTTCGAGTGGCGAAAGGCGAGCACGGCGAACGGCAGCAGCAGCAGCTTGTCGTACTTGGCGACCCAGTTCCACGCCTTGTTGTGCGGCGCGACCGTATAGGTGACGCTGGCGGCTAGCGCGGCCAGGATCAGCAGCGCGGCGAGCGAGGCCGGGTCGGTGACGAACGAGCGCAGGTCGCGCCAGAATTCGGGGGAAATCACGAGCGCGGCGGCGAACAGCCCGCAGAACACGTTGGTCAGCGCGGTCGAGATGGGCACCATGCAGAGCGCGGCGACGGCGAATGCGCGGGCGGCGGTCAGGCGCCGCGAGGCGGGAGCGGAAAACGAAAGCATCGGAACCTGTCGAATGGACGAATGCGGCTTGCGTACGTCGTGCTGCGCGCCGCGCGCCCCGGTGGGAGATCCGGGACGAACGGCGCAGAGTATACGCGAAGCAGCGCGCGTTTCCGTGTCGTTTTCGGGGCGCGATCAGCTGAACGCGCGCTTGATCCGCGAGCGCAGCAGCGCGCGCTTCAGACTGCCTTCCACGGCCGGCGTATCGAGCGCGACGCGCGTGCCGGCCGGCTCGCCGCGATGCAGGTAGTGGCGATCGAACGTCGCCTGGGTCATGCCCCATTTGTTCAGAAACTGGCGCCGACCATCGTTCTTGACGATCTTGCCCGTGCTCTTCTGCTGGAAGTGGTAGACGAGGCTGTCGCCGACCCCGATGAAGATCCGGCAGCCGGCATCCCAGAATTTCATCGAGAAGTCGTTGTCGCTGCTCATGCCGGGCGACAGCTCGCTGCTGTAGCCGCCGATCCGGTTCCACCAGTCGCGGTGCACGAGCGTCGGCGGCCAGGTCGAGCCCAGCCAGTCCGCGCGCACGAGCTTCGGCGCTGCCGCGATGAGGCCCGCCGCGTCGAAATGTTCGGCGTCGCGGCCGAAGTTGCTGACCACGACGCACGGGTTGCGCGTGTCGACCGGCTCGACCATCGTGCCCGACAGCATGAAGAGGTCAGTCGGCATCTGTTCGATGCGGCGCACGAGCGCCGTGTCCCAGCCGGGGCAGCAGAACATGTCGTCGTTCATGTAGACGACGTAGTCGCGCGTGGCGCGCGCGGCGGCCCAGTTCACCGCGTGGCAGATGCCGATGTTGGTCGGCGATGCGGTGTGCTCGATCCCTTCGCTGCGCACCCAGTCGAGCGTGCCGTCCGAGCCGTCGTTCACGTGCACGATGATCTGGTGGTCGTACGCCGAGTGGCGGCGCAGGCTGTCGACGACGAGCTTGAGGTACGGCAGGTTGTTCCAGGTCGGAATGATGATGGAGAACATGGCGGTCGGATTCGGTAGTCGTCGTGGCGGGCGGCGTGTGCGCCGGTCGGGCGGGCACGCGCGGCGCGGGCAGCCCGGCATTGTAACGCCGGGCCGGCTCCCTGCCGGGCGGGCGCTCAGCGGGCCCGTTCGTGGCCGAGCTTCAGGAAGCGGTAGTACACGGTTTCCGCGTTGAACACGGCGATCATGAAGCCGGCGCGGCCGTCGAGGAAGCCGCGGCGCAGCACGTAGGTGCGCACGAACGCCCAGGCGCCGCGCGCGAGCGCCTTGCCGAAGCCGCCGCGCTGGCCGGCCGCGCGGCGCTGGCGCGCGCCGGCCGTCGAATAGGCGTCGAGCTTGCGCACGACGGTTTCGAAATCCTCGTACGAGTAGTGCATCAGCTTGCCGGACAGCCGCAGCGCGGCGCCGTCGAACACGAGGCGCTCGTGCACGAGATCGTCCGAGAAGCGCGCGGCGCCGCGCCGGAACAGCCGCGGGATCCAGTCCGGATACCAGCCGCTGTGATGGATCCACTGGCCGCAGAAGCTCGACAGGCGGTCGACCGCATAGACCTGCGCGGCCGGCGCGCGGATCGTGTCGCGGATCGACTGCGCGAGTTCCGGCGTGACGACTTCATCGGTATCGAGGGACAGGATCCAGTCGGTGCCGAGCGCGTCGAGCGCGCGGTTCTTCTGCGGGCCGAAGCCGGGCCAGTCGCGCTCGACGATCACGCGCGCGCCGTGCGCCTGCGCGATCGCGACGGTATCGTCGGTGCTGCCGCCGTCGATGACGACGACGTCGTCGGCGAACGACAGCGCGGCCAGGCACTGCGCAAGCCGCGCGGACGCGTTGAGGGCGATGAGGGCGACGCCGAGGGAGGGTTCAGCCATGAAATCGTCGGAAAGGGCGGAGAAAACGGTGAGCGGCAGTATACCCGCGGCCCGGCCGCCGCCCGCAGCGGCCATGACCGTGCCGGCCGGGGCGGTGCGGCTATAATGTTGAGCCCTTTTCGGCACCCGCCCGACAGGGCGACATCCCGGGCGGCCACGTCCGGGCGCCGCATCGCGGCTCAAGAAGGATTGCCTTGGAAACCCAGAACACTCTTCGCAAACCGATGGACGGCACGGGCACCTCGCCCGTGACGGTCCTCAAGCGCCTGTGGCCGTACATCCGGCCGCTGATCGGCATCGTGGTGCTCGCCGTGATGACGATGGGCGTCGTCGCGGCCACCGAGGCCGGGATCCCGGCGCTGCTCAAGCCGCTGCTCGACCACGGCTTCGGCTCGCACGGCAGCGACCGCGCGAAATGGTACGTGCCGATGGCCGTGATCGGGCTCGCGCTCGTGCGCGGCGTGTCGCAGTACACGTCGAATTACCTGCTCAACTACGTATCGAACCGCATCCTGCTGCAACTGCGGCTCGAGATGTTCCAGCGGATGCTGCACACGGGCGCGTCGTTCTTCCAGCGCGAGACGGCGAGCACGGTGATCAACGCGATCGTGTTCGAGGTCAACCAGATCCTGTCGGTGCTGACCGGCGTGATGGTCACGCTCGTGCGCGATTCGCTGACGGTGATCTTCCTGCTCGGTTACCTGTTCTACCTGAACTGGCGGCTCACGCTGATCGTCGCGGTGATCCTGCCGGGCATCGGCTGGCTCGTCAGCAAGATCAACCGCCGCCTGCGCCGCCTGAACCGCGAGCACCAGACGCTGACCAACGAGCTGTCGTACATCGTCGAGGAGACGGTCGGCGGCTACAAGGTCGTCAAGGTGCACAACGGCGAAGCGTACGAGATGGACCGCTTCACGCAGATGAGCAAGCGCCTGCGCGGCTACGCGATGCGCATGACGATCTCCGGCGGCCTCGCGCAGCCGCTCACGCAGTTCCTCGCGTCGATCGCGCTCGCGGTCGTGATCACGATCGCGGTCGTGCAGTCGTCGAACGACCAGACGACGGTCGGCGGCTTCGTCGCGTTCGTCACGTCGATGCTGCTGGTGATCTCGCCGCTCAAGCACCTGATCGACGTCAACCAGCCGCTGCAGCGCGGGATGACGGCCGCCGAACTGATCTTCGGGCTGATCGACGAGCCGGCCGAGCCGCAGGGCGGCGGCCGGCCGCTCACCCACGCGCGCGGCGACATCGAGTTCCGCAACGTGACGTTCGACTACGGCGCGGCCGAGCGGCCGACGCTCGACCGCATCTCGTTCAAGGTCGCGCCCGGTGAAATGATCGCGCTCGCGGGCCCGTCGGGCAGCGGCAAGACGACGCTCGTGAACCTGCTGCCGCGCTTCTTCGATCCGACCGACGGGGCGATCCTGGTCGACGGCGTGCCGGTGGCCGACTACGACCTCCACGCGTTGCGCGGCCAGATGGCGATGGTCAGCCAGGACGTCGTGCTGTTCAACGACACGATCGCCGCGAACGTCGCGTACGGGCAGACGCCCGACCGCGCGCGCGTGCAGGCCGCGCTCGAGGCCGCGAACCTCGCCGATGCGGTCGCCGCGATGCCCGATGGGCTCGACACGCTCGTCGGCGGCAACGGGATGCGGCTGTCCGGCGGCCAGCGTCAGCGGCTCGCGATCGCGCGCGCGATCTACAAGGATGCGCCGATCCTGATCCTCGACGAAGCGACGTCGGCGCTCGACTCGGAATCGGAACGCCACGTGCAGGCCGCGCTCGAGCGGCTGATGGAAGGCCGCACGACGCTCGTGATCGCGCACCGGCTGTCGACGATCGAGCGGGCGGACCGCATCCTCGTGCTCGAGGCCGGCAAGATCGTCGAAGAGGGCAGCCACGACGAATTGCTGCGTCACGGCGGCCTCTACGCGCACCTGCACCGGATCCAGTACCAGCAGCAGGCGGCGTAACGCGCGGTCATATGCGCGGTCACGTGGCCCCGCGATACCGTGTGCTAGTCTTCATCGGGCAGTTCGAGTCGTTTCGTTCGACGTGACAACACGGAGGGAAGGCACGATGAAGAAGATGCACGGGATGATGCTGGCCGCGCTGATCGCGGCGGGTTTCGCCGCGCCGGCCGCGATGGCGCAGGACCACGACCACCACGACGACCAGGGCGGCCATGGCATGCAGCGCGGCCACGGCCCGAAACACATGCCGCCCGGCCAGATGCGCCATGAGGACGACGTGCCGCCGCGCTGGGCCGACCAGCCGCGCCGCGAATGGCGCAAGGGCGACCGGCTTCCGCCCGAGTTCCGCGATCGCCAGTACGTGATCGACGACTGGCGCGGCTATCATCTGAGCCCGCCGCCGCGCGGCTATCAATGGGTCGGCGTCGGCGGGGATCACCTGCTGGTGCAGATCGGGTCCGGCATCGTGCTGCGGATCGGCGACTGACCTGGCCGATCACCCGGCACGGATCGCGATGCCGCGATGCCGCGATACGCGCCGGGCAGCCGGATCAACGCGTCACTTAGCCGCCGCGTGGCGGAACCAGCGGCGCTCGATTTTCGACATCACCCAGCACACGCCCAGCGCACACACGGTGCCGAGCGTCACCTCGCCGAGCCGCATCAGCGGAATGTCCCACAGCGGGCCGTTGCCCGGAAACAGCAGCACGATCGTCGCGGTCACGCCGCCGAGCCGTGCGGCGCTGCCGACGTTCAGGCACCAGCAACAGACGATCACGACCGCGACGGTCATCGCGTACGCGACGAGGCGGTCGCCGCCGAGCGCCGCGCCGGCGAAGCCGAGCACGCCGCCGACCATCGCGCCGACGAACTGGTCGCGCGACAGCGACATCGTGTCCGAATAGTTGTGCTGCGTCACGGCGATCGCGGTGATCGCCGCCCACACGGCCTGCTCGGTGTGCAGCGCGCGGCCGATCACGTACGCGAGGCATGCGCCGCACACGGCCTGGAGCGCCATCAGCCCGCCTTGCGCGAGCCGCTCGGTGAATGACAGCCCCTTGAACAGATCGAAGATCGACTGCTGGATCTGCTGGCGGGCTTCGTTGAGTGTCCTGATCGTATCCATCATGCGTTGGCCAAGAAGCGGGTAACGGCGGCGCGCCGGTGTCAGCGCGCCTGTTCGGGCGAGGCGGCGGCCGGTTCGTCGGCGGCCGCGTCACCGTTCGCGACGCGCGTTTCGGGCATCACGAGCCAGACCAGCAGCACCGCGAGCGCACCGGCGCCCGCGAGCCCGAAGAAGCTCACGGCGTTGCCGAAGTGATCGGCGACGTAGCCGGCCGCGGCCGTGCTGAGCGTCGCGCCGATCCCGGCCGCGAGCCCGAAGAGCCCGATGCACAGGTTGTAGCGGCCCTTGCCGCCCGCGACGTCGGCGGCGATCAGCGGCAGCATCACACCGAATACGGCCGCGCTGATGCCGTCGAGCATCTGCACCGGCACCAGCAGGTACGGGCTGCTCACGCCGGCGAACAGCAGCGCGCGCACCGGCAGCGCCGAGAAGCCGAGCAGCAGGATCGGCCGGCGCCCCCAGCGTTGCGCGGAGCGGCCGACCCACGGCGACAGCATCGCGACGATCGCCTGCGGCACGATGATGCACGCGGCGATCACGAGCTGCACGTTCTCGCCCATCCCGGCCGTGACTTCGCCGGCCGCGAGGTTCAGCATCGCCGCGTTCGACAGGTGGAACAGCACGACGCACGCAGCGAAGATCAGCATCCGGCGGTCGCGCAGCAACTCGAGCAGCGTTTCGCGTTCGCCGGCTTCGTCGCGATCGTCGGGCTTCGACGACTGCGGGATCACCTGGTGCGTCGGCTGGATCATCGCGAGCGCGAACAGCGCGGGCAGCGCGAGCACGGCGGTCAGCCAGAACACCGCGCGGGCGGAGAAATATTCGCCGGTGAGCCCCATCAGGCCCGCCGCGACCGCGCTGCCGATCGACGCCCAGCGCGCGTTGCGGCCGAGCCGGTCGCCGAGGTCGGCGCGGCCGACGAGCGAGAACGAGATCGCGGCCATGGCCGGCACGAGCATGCAGCTCGCGAAGCCGTGGAACACCTCGGCGGCGATCACCGGCACGATCGTCGGGCTCGACGCGAGCAGCACCGCGGACAGGATGATGGCCGCGATCGCCCACGCGGCCGCGCCTTTCTTGTTCTTCAGCGCATCGACGGCCGCGCCGCCCGGCACCTGGCTGACCATCGCGCTGATCGTGCCGATCGACAGCACCATGCCGATCTCGCCCTGCGTCCACTTGTGCGACGCGAGGTAGGACGCGATGAACGGACCGAACCCTGTTTGAACGTTTGCAACGAAGAAGTTGAGCCAGTCGAGGGACCGGAGACTGCGTGCGCTGACGGAATGCTTGATCGTCATCGGGTCGCGCTCGCAGACGAAGCCGGTGCCGGGGCAACGGGCGGGAAAACCGCGACGATCGGCTTGTCGGCCGCGTAGGGCGGCGACGCCTTGATCTGTGCGTCGTTCAGGTCGAGCTGCGGGCGCAGCGCCTTGTCGCGCATGACGAAGCGCAGCGCGCCCCAGCTCGCGGCGATCGAACGGCGGTCGGTATTGACGAGGCCGCCGAGGTCGAGCACGACCGCCTGCGGCTGCGATGCGCGGTCGATCAGCACGTCGACGATCCGGCCGATCTTCGTGCCGTTCGGACGCTCGACGTCGCTGTCGAGCATCGGCAGCCGCGTCGCGGGCGAGGCGGCTGCCGAACCGGACAGCGGCACGGCCTTGGGCCGCGCGGCCGGCGGCAGGTCGCCCGACGGCACGTCGAGCACGATCGGCTCTTGCTTGCCGCCCGGCGTGAAGCGGAACACGTTCCACGGGAAGATGACCTTGCGGTCGCCCACGCCCATGAAGCCCTGCAGGTTCACGATCATCTCGCGCGGCTTGCCGCTCGCGTCGGTCACCATGTCGACCGCGCGGCCGATCACCTTGCCGTTGCGGCGCGCGACTTCGCTGTCGAGCAGCGCATGGATCTGGGTGCGGTCGAGCGGGCGCGTCGCGACGATCGGCGGCGGAGGCGGCGGGGGCGGTGTCGGCGATTCGGGGCGTTGCACGGGCTTCGGCCGCGTGACTTCGCGGTGCGGCTTCTTCGGCGCTTCCGGTTCCTCCGGGTGCGTCGGCGCGGGCACGGGCGGCATCGTCAGCGGTTCGCCGGCGGTTTCCTCGACGGGCTCGACGAGCGCCTCGCTGATCGGCGCGGGCGGATTCTGCACCGGCAGCAGCCCGCAGCCGGACAGCAGCGCGGCGGCGAGGATCAGGAAAACCGTCGAGGACGGCAACGACTTGCTGCGGGATGCGGGAAACGGAAGTCCGCCGCTCATTGACACTCACTCCATGGGTCGGGGGCGGCCCGGAGGCACGCGGCTGGCGATGGATGGCGGGTGCGGGCGGCGCACCACGCGAGGTGAGATTTTAACGTGTCTTGCTTCCAGGTCCGATTTCGATGGCTGGCTGGAGGCGGACTGTCGGGAAAAGGAAGGGATCGCGGGGTGGGGAAGGGGGGATGCCGCTTCGGCCAAGGCCAAGGCCAAGGCCAAGGCCAAGGCTAAGGCTAAGGCTAAGGCTAAGGCTAAGGCTAAGGCTAAGGCTAAGGCTAAGGCTAAGGCTAAGGCGCCCGATCGTCCGCGACGATGCGCGCGCCGTGCCGGCCTGCCGCTTACTTGACCAGCGCGCCGAGCGTCGTCGTCACGGGGGCGAGCACGCCGCCGCCCGTTTTCGAGAGCCCACCGGTGCCGCTGCCGCCCGTCAGACCCGCGACGGGCGAGCCGCCGGCTGCGCCCGACACCGCTCCCGTCACGGTGCCGACCGCCGACGTGAGCGCCCCTGCGGGGTTGCTGCCACCCGTCGCGCCGCCGAGGGCGCCGGTCGACAAGAGGCCCGTGACCGGCGCGAGCGGGCTCGTCGCGGCGCCGCCACCGCCCAGCAGCGTCGTGCCGGCGGTGGCCACCGTGTTGCCGGTCGCGGTCACGACGTTGCCGACGCCGGTCGTCACCGGATTCCCGCCGGTTTTCGCGATCGTGGTGCCGGCGTTCGCGATGCCGTTGCCGATCGTCGTCACGAGGTTCGTGAGCGGTGCGCCGAGCGGCGTGCTCGACGCGACGGTCTGCGTGACCGACCCGACCTGTGTCGTGATCGGCGTGATCGCCGAGCTGGCGGCGCCCGTGACCTGCGCGACGGGGCCGGTCGACAACTGCGTGCCGAGCGTCGCACCGCCGCCCGCGATCGTGTTGCCGAGCATCGTGACCGCGCCGCCGACCGGCGACGTGACGGGCGCGAGCGGCGCCAGCGCCGAACCGCTGGCACCGAGGCTCGACACGACGCCGCCGGTCGCGGCGACCGCGTCGCCGAGGTTCGTGACCACGCCGCCGGTGCTCGCGACCGTCGTGCCGACCGGGTTCGACGATGCGCCGAGCTGGCCGAGCCCCGAGCCGAGGCCGGTGCCGAGCGTCGTGACGGCCGCGCCGGCATCCTGCACGACCGTGCCGAGACCTTGCGTGGTCGACGCATTGGCGCCGGGCACCGACTGGCCCGCGATCGTCGTGCCGACGCTCGATACCGCTCCGCCCGCGGCCGTCACGATGTTGCTGGACGAGTCGATCGTCTGGCCGAGAGCATTGGCGGATGCGCCGCTGCCCGCCGAGCCGGTGCCCGAGCCGCTGCCCGTGCTGCCGACGGTCGAGCCGCTGCCGGAACCGCTGCCCGAGCCGTTGCTCGTGCCGCCGGTCGTGGCGGTCGTGTCGCCCGAACCCGATCCTGCGCCGCCGGTGCCCTGGCTCAGCGAGCCGGAGCCGCCGCACGCGGACAGCGACACCAGCGCTGCGACGCCCGCCGCGATCATGATCATTCGGAGTCCTGCCTGATAGGTGGTCGGCGTATCCATGTCGTCCTCGTATTCGTTGGAGAGTGGGGTCAGGCGGCCTTCGCGTGCGTCAATGTGTCGCTGCGATGGGGAAGCGGCGGGCGCATCGTTGGTTGTCTCCCTGATTGACCTGTCGCCGTGTCGCGTTTTCGCCCGTACCGGAATCCGGAGCATCTGTCGGGCGAGCGATTTGCATTCTTTCGTCTTGCTTGCCGATCGCACCGCAAAACATCGGATTCCTGGCGATCAGAGTAGGTCTGCCGGCGCGAGCCGTCCTTTAAGCAACGTTAAATTGAAGTAAGCGTCCGATTCACTGCCGAAATCGGGGTAATCACCGTCGACGCGGCGGAAATCGTGTGCGTCGGTGCCGGTGGCGCGGATGTCGCGCGCTGGCGGGAGAGGATGGGAGGCGAGGCGGAGGGAGCGGGGCGGCGCCGGCCTCACCCGCCGTGGCGGCGGGCAGGCGCGGGCGCTGCGCGAGGGGCGTGAAGCCGGAAACTCAGGCTTCCGGGTACCACGCGTCGCTGAATTCGCTGACCTTGACGTCGGTCAGTTCCGGCCGTGCGGCCAGCCAGCCGCGCACGAGCTCGCGGTCGGCGTCGGTCGTCGTGCCGCGCGGCGCGCCGGAAATCACGTAAGCGCCGATGCCTTCGTCCGCCGACGCGACGGTCAGCAGCCCGTTCGCTTCGACGAAGTCGATGAACGCATCGATCAGTTCGCCGCGCTCGAGGTCGGTCATTTCGTTGCGGTAATGCGCGGTGGCGTTGAACGCGAGTTCCTGGAATTCGCCGATGTGGAGTTTCTTGCGCTGGCGGCGGTTGTGGCCTTGGCTCATGGTGTGTGGTGAATGCGAAAAGGGTAGGGTGAAAGGGCGGCGGCGGGTGCCGGCGCGACATGCGCGGGCGGCCCGGGCGCCGCATCGAAGCGCCGCGCGGCGATGCCGGCGGCGGATGGACGGAACGTTACATCAGCACGATATCGTACTGCTCCTGGCTCAGGTTCGATTCGACCTGCAGCGACACCGGCTTGCCGATGAAGTCGATCAGCATCGCGAGATGCTGCGACTCCTCGTCGAGGAACAGGTCGATCACCTGCTGCGCGGCGATCACGCGGAATTCGCGCGGGTTGAACTGCCGCGACTCGCGCAGGATCTCGCGCAGGATGTCGTAGCACACGGTGCGCGACGTCTTCACCTGGCCCTTGCCCTGGCAGGTCGGGCACGGCTCGCACAGCACGTGCGCGAGCGATTCGCGCGTGCGCTTGCGCGTCATCTCGACGAGCCCGAGCTGCGAGAACCCGTTGACGGTCACGCGCGTGCGGTCGCGCGACAGCGCCTTCTTCAACTCGGACAGCACCGCGTCGCGATGCTCGGCGTTCTCCATGTCGATGAAGTCGATGATGATGATCCCGCCGAGGTTGCGCAGCCGCAGCTGCCGCGCGATCGTATGCGCGGCCTCGAGGTTGGTCTTGAAGATCGTGTCGTCGAAGTTGCGCGCGCCGACGTAGCCGCCCGTGTTCACGTCGATCGTCGTCATCGCCTCGGTCTGGTCGATCATCAGGTAACCGCCCGACTTCAGGTCGACGCGGCGCGACAGCGCGCGCTGGATCTCCGTCTCGATGTTGTACAGGTCGAACAGCGGACGCTCGCCGGTGTAGTGGTGCAGCTTCGGGCTCACGGCCGGCGTGAATTCGCCCGCGAATTCCGACAGGCGCTGGTACGTCTCGCGCGAATCGACCTGGATGCGCGTCGTGTCGTCGTTCGCGAAATCGCGCAGCACGCGCTGCGCGAGATCGAGATCCTGGTACAGCAGGCTCGTCGCCGGCAGCCGCTGCGCCTGGGCGACGATCGTCGCCCACGTCTTGCGCAGGTACGTGACGTCGCCGGCGAGCTCGTCGGAGGTGGCATCCTCGGCGATCGTGCGCACGATGTAGCCGCCTTTCTCGTCCGGCGGGATCACGGCCGTCAGGCGCGCGCGCACGGCCTCGCGTTCGGCCTCGCTCTCGATCTTCTGCGAGATGCCGATATGCGGCTCCTGCGGCAGGTAGACGAGCGTGCGGCCCGCGATGCTGACCTGCGTCGACAACCGCGCGCCCTTCGTGCCGATCGGATCCTTGATCACCTGGACCATCAGCGTCTGGCCTTCGAACACGATCTTCTCGATCGGCTGGTGCGGCGTGCCCGATTGCGGCTCGCCCGCGAGGCGCGGATGCCAGATGTCGGCGACGTGCAGGAACGCCGCGCGTTCGAGGCCGATGTCGATGAACGCCGACTGCATGCCGGGCAGCACGCGCACGACCTTGCCGAGATAGATGTTGCCGACCCGCCCGCGCGACAGCGTGCGCTCGACGTGAAGCTCCTGCACCGCGCCTTGCTGGACGAGTGCGACCCGCGTTTCCTGCGGCGTGAGGTTGATCAGGATTTCTTCGTTCATGGTGGGTTCAGAAGGCGACGCGCGCGGCGCGCAGCAGCGCGGCAGTCTCAAAAAGGGGCAGACCCATGATACCTGAATGGGAACCGTCGATTCGCTCGATGAACTCGGCGGCGCGCCCCTGGATCGCATACGCGCCGGCCTTGCCGAACGGCTCGCCCGATGCGACGTAGCGCGCGTACGCGTCGCGCGACGCGGCCGCGAATCGCACCGACGAGCGTGACAGCGCGGGCGGCAGCAGTTCGCCGTCGGCATCGATCACGGCAACGGCGGTCAGCACCGCATGTTCGCGGCCGGCGAGGCGCGTCAGCATCGCGAGCGCGTCGTCGGCGTCGGTCGGCTTGCCGAGGATCGCGCCGTCGATCGTGACGGTCGTATCGGCGACCAGCACCGGCGAGGCCGGCTTGCCGCTCGCGACGAGGCGCGCACGCGCAGCCTCCGCTTTGGCGATGGTCACGCGCCGCACGTACGCATCGGCGGCTTCGCCGGGCAGTTCGGCCTCGAGCGCCTCGGCGTCCTCGTCGGGGCGCGGCAGCAGCAGCTCGAAGCGTACGCCGATCTGTTGCAGGAGCTCCTGGCGGCGCGGGCTTTGCGAAGCGAGGTAAAGGGTCGGGAAAAGCGCGGGGGGCGTGCTGGACGGCATGGTGTCGTTATCTCGGTGTGCGCGCGTGGCGCGCGTCTCGAGGACGACACGTCATGCGCGGTGGTAGGGGTGATTCTGCGTGATGCTCCACGCCCGGTAAAGCTGTTCGGCGAGCAGCACGCGCACCATCCCGTGCGGCAGCGTCATGCTCGAGATACGCAGCAGCGTGTCGGCACGCGCTTTCAGTTCGGGATCGAGCCCGTCGGCGCCGCCGATCACGAACGCGACGTCGCGGCCGTCCTGCTGCCAGCCGGGCAGCGCCTGCGCGAGCTGCATCGTGGTCCAGTCGCGGCCGCGCTCGTCGAGCGCGACGAGGCGCGCACCCTTCGGCAGCGCGGCCTCGATCTTCTGCCGCTCGGCCGCCATCACGCTCTCGGCGCTGCGGCCGCCCGAACGCAGTTCAGGCTTGATCTCGCGCAACTCGATGCGCAGCTCGGGCGGCATCCGCTTCGTGTATTCGTCGAAGCCGGATGCGATCCAGCCCGGCATCTTGTGGCCGACCGCAAGGATGAAAAGCTTCATCGGAAGACGCTTGACGACTCGGGGCTCAACGGCGGCGGGCGGCCGTCTTGCGCGCCGGGCGGGCGGGCGCGGCTTCCTCTTCTTCTTCGTCGTCGCCTTCGCTGGCCTGGGCGAAGCCGTTGCCCTTGCCGCCGCCGAGCTTCATCCGCACGGGCTTGTCGCCCCAGATTTCCTCGAGGTTGTAGTACTGGCGCAGCGCCGGTTGCAGGATGTGCACGATTGCGTCGCCGCAGTCGACGAGCACCCATTCGCCGGTGTCTTCGCCTTCGGAGCTGACGATGTCGCCGCCGGCTTCCTTGACCTTGTCACGCACGCTCGACGCGAGCGCCTTGGTCTGGCGGTTGGAGGTGCCCGAAGCGACGACCACGCGGTCGAACAGTTCGGTCAGGTGGCTGGTGTTGAACACCTTGATGTCTTGCGCCTTGACGTCTTCGAGGGCGTCGACGATCACGCGCTGCAGTTTGCGAATATCCATGGATTCAGGAATGGTAGAGGCGATGTTGAAGAATATAGGCCCATACGGCGGCCGGCACATGCTCGGCCGATGCGTCGGGCATTTGCGCATGGCGCGCGATGCATTCGCGCAGGTGGGCGCGGATGTCGGTCGCGGCAATGTCGAACGAAAGGGTCGTATCGATCAGCAGGTGGCCTGCCGGCGTGGCCTTGAGCACGTCGGCGCCGGCCTGCCGCGCGGCGATTTCCTGCGCGACGTCCGGCGGCGCCGCGCCGAGGTCGAAACCCGGGCGCGTCGCCACGCAGATGTGCGCGTAGTCGAACAGCGTGCGCCAGTCGCGCCACGTGTCGAGGCGCACGAGCTGGTCGGCGCCGATCAGCAGCGACAGCGATGCGCCCGGGCCGATCCGCTCGCGCCAGCGCGCGAGCGTCTCGACCGTGTAGGTCGGGCCGGCGTGCTCGATCTCGTCGGTGGCGACGGTCACGGTCACGCCCGGCACGGACAGCGATCCGGCGGCCGCGCGCGTCATCGCGAGCCGATGCTCGGCGGCCGACACGTCGCGCTTCTGGTACGGCTGCCCGGCGGGCAGCAGCACGAGTTCGGTCAGGCCGAGCAGCTCGGCGAACCGGCGCGCGAGCGCGAGATGGCCGTCGTGGATCGGGTCGAAAGTGCCGCCCAGCAAGCCGATACGACGCGGCAGCGGGGCGGGGCGGGCAGTGGTGTCCAGAAACGCGTCCTTTGCTTGAAGCAGGGTCAGACCCAGTCGCGCGGCACGATGAAGTCGCTGTACAGGCGCGCTTCCGGCGAACCCGGCTCGGGCTGCCAGTTGTAGCGCCAGTTCGCGACCGGCGGCATCGACATCAGGATCGACTCGGTCCGGCCGCCGCTTTGCAGGCCGAACAGCGTGCCGCGATCGAACACGAGGTTGAATTCGACGTAGCGGCCGCGGCGGTACGCCTGGAAGTCGCGCTCGCGCTCGCCGTACGGCAGCTCGGCGCGCCGCTCGACGATCGGCAGGTAGGCCTGCAGGAACGCGTCGCCGACGCTTTGCATCATGTCAAACGAGCGTTCGAAACCGGGCTCGGAGAAATCGTCGAAGAAGATCCCGCCGATGCCGCGCATCTCGTTGCGGTGCTTCAGGAAGAAATACTCGTCGCACCATTTCTTGAAGCGCGGGTAGAGCTCGACGCCGAACGGGTCGAGCGCATCCTTGCAGGTCTGGTGGAAATGCCGGGCGTCGTCCTCGAAACCGTAAACCGGTGTCAGATCCATGCCGCCGCCGAACCAGAACACGGGCTCCTCGCCCGGTTTCGTCGCGATCAGCATCCGCACGTTCATGTGTACGGTCGGGCAGTACGGATTGCGCGGGTGCAGCACCAGCGACACGCCGAGCGCCTCGAAGCCGCGGCCCGCGAGCTGCGGGCGCGCCGCGCTCGCCGACGGCGGCAGCGCATCGCCCGCGACGTCGGAAAAGCCGATCCCCGCGCGTTCGAACACGCGGCCGCCTTCGAGAATCCGCGTGCAGCCGCCGCCGCGCAGGCGTTCGGCCGGCCCGCGTTGCCATGCGTCGGTCGCGAGCGGCGTACCGTCGAGCGCGCCGAGCGCGTCGGCGATGCGTGTCTGCAGGCCCTGGAGGTACGTGCGCACGCGCGCTACGTCGTAGGTCGAATCGGTCATGTCTGGACTGGGTGCCCTCGTTCGAAGCGGGGGCCGTAAAAAAGGCTTCTGCCGGGCATTCTAACGAACCCCGGCAGAGGGGCCGCCGCCGCGCGCGGGCGGGGCGGCAATTGCAACGTCACGCGCTCTTGCGGTTGAGTGCGCGGAAGCCGATGTCGCGGCGGTATTGCATGCCTTCGAAATTGATCTGGTTGATCGTCTCGTACGCATGCTGTTGCGCTTCGCGCACCGAATCGGCGAGGCCGACCACGCACAGCACGCGGCCGCCGGACGTCGTCAGCTTGTCGCCGTCGAGCGTCGTGCCTGCATGGAACGTGACGGCCTGTTCGGTCTCGGCCGGGATACCGTTGATGCGGTCGCCCTTGCGCGGCGCGTCCGGATAACCGTGTGCGGCCAGCACGACGCCCAGCGCGGTGCGGCGGTCCCAGTCGAGCTCGACCGTGTCGAGCGTGCCCGCGATCGCCTGCTCGACGACCTTCGAGAAATCGCTCTTCAGGCGCGCCATGATCGGCTGCGTTTCCGGGTCGCCCATCCGGCAGTTGAACTCGAGCGTGCGCGGATTGCCTTCCTTGTCGATCATCAGGCCCGCATACAGGAAGCCCGTGAAGCGGATGCCGTCCTTCTCCATCCCGCGCACGGTCGGCATGATGATCTCGCGCATCACGCGTGCGTGCATCTGCGGCGTGACGATCGGCGCGGGCGAATACGCGCCCATGCCGCCGGTGTTCGGGCCGCGGTCTTCATCCAGCAGGCGCTTGTGGTCCTGGCTGGACGCCAGCGCCAGCGCGTGCTTGCCGTCGACCATCACGATGAAGCTCGCTTCCTCGCCGTCGAGGAATTCCTCGATCACGACACGCGCGCCGGCGTCGCCGAGCTTGTTGCCCGACAGCATCATGTCGACCGCTTCGTGCGCCTCTTCCAGCGTCATCGCGACGACGACGCCCTTGCCGGCCGCGAGGCCGTCGGCCTTCACGACGATC
The DNA here is from genome assembly GCF_002223095.1 of Burkholderia sp. AU33803. Classification (NCBI taxonomy): domain Bacteria; kingdom Pseudomonadati; phylum Pseudomonadota; class Betaproteobacteria; order Burkholderiales; family Burkholderiaceae; genus Burkholderia; species Burkholderia sp. AU33803. The sequence goes on along the minus strand of NZ_NKFJ01000005.1, from coordinate 77,724 downwards.
GGCGCACCCTTCGCGTCGATGTACGCGTGCGCGGCGGCGACGTCGGAGAACGTTTCGTACTCGGCGGTCGGGATGCCGTGGCGCTTCATGAACGCCTTCGCGAAATCCTTCGAGCTCTCGAGCTGCGCGGCTTCGCGGGTCGGGCCGAAGACCTTCAGGCCGCGTGCGCGGAACAGGTTGACGATGCCGGCCGCGAGCGGCGCTTCCGGCCCGACGAGCGTGAACGCGACGCCTTCGCGTTCCGCGAAATCGGCGAGTTCGTCGAGCGCCGTGATGTCGACGTTCTTCAGGCGCTCGTCCTGCGCCGTGCCGCCATTGCCGGGCGCGACGTAGACCATCTGGACGCGCGGCGACTGCGCGAGTTTCCACGCCAGCGCATGTTCGCGGCCGCCGGAACCGACGACGAGTAGTTTCATGGGATTCCCCGCAGACTAGAAAACAGGGCGGCCGGCACGCTCAGGCGCGCCGGCCGCGGATTCGGTCGGGCCGCCGCCGCGACAGGAACACGGCGGCCGGCACCTCATTCCTCGACGATGACGGCGTTCGTATACACGTCCTGCACGTCGTCGAGGTTCTCGAGCGCGTCGAGGAGCTTCTGCATCTTCACCGCGTCGTCGCCGGTGAATTCGACTTCGTTCTGCGGCTTCATCGTCACTTCGGCGAGCTCGGCCTTGAAGCCGCCGGCTTCGAGCGCGTCCTTCACCGCCGAGAATGCCTGCCAGTCGCACAGCACTTCGATCGAACCGTCGTCGTTCGTGTTCACGTCGTTCGCGCCGGCTTCGAGCGCGGCTTCCATCAGCGCGTCTTCCGACGTGCCCGGTGCGAACAGGAACTGGCCGACGTGATCGAACATGAATGCGACCGAGCCGTCGGTGCCCATGTTGCCGCCGAACTTCGAGAATGCATGGCGGACTTCCGCGACCGTGCGGGTGCGGTTGTCGGTCAGCGTGTCGACGATGATCGCCGCGCCGCTGATGCCGTAGCCTTCGTAGCGGATTTCCTCGTAGTTCGCGCCATCCGCGCCGCCGACGCCGCGATCGATCGCGCGCTTGACGTTGTCCTTCGGCATGTTCGCGTCGGCCGCCTTGTCGACCGCCAGACGCAGGCGCGGGTTCGAGTTGACGTCACCGCCGCCGAGGCGCGCCGCGACCTGGATTTCCTTGATCAGGCGGGTCCAGATCTTGCCGCGCTTCGCGTCGGCCGCTGCCTTCTTATGCTTGATGTTGGCCCATTTCGAATGACCAGCCATACCTTTCTCCGTGCCCGGGCGCACAGCGCGGGCGATTGTTTCAGTGTGTCGTTGAATCGGCGGCCGTGTCGGCGGGCATGAAGCCGCGGGGCCGCGCGTGTCGAGTGGATCGAGATTTTATCACGCGGCGACCGCCGGATCGGGGCCGCCGCGCATGGCCGGACGGCCAGGCGGGCCGTCGCGAGCCGGGCCGCGCGCCGCGCGGCCGTACCGGGGCTCAGTTCTTGGTGCCGAACAGGCGGTCGCCCGCGTCGCCGAGGCCCGGCACGATGTACGCATGCTCGTTCAGGTGCGAATCGAGCGACGCGACGAACAGCTTCACGTCCGGGTGCGCGTCCTGGAACACCTGCACGCCTTCGGGCGCGGCGACCAGCGCGACGAACATGATGTTCGCGGCCGGCACGTTGCGGCGCTTCAGCACGTCGACCGCGTGCACGGCCGAGTAGCCGGTCGCGACCATCGGGTCGCACAGGATGAAGATGCGGTCTTCCAGATCCGGCAGGCGCACCAGGTATTCGACCGGGCGATGGTCGTCGGCGCGATACACGCCGATGTGGCCGACGCGGGCCGACGGAACCAGGTCGAGCAGGCCGTCCGACATCCCGATGCCCGCGCGCAGCACCGGCACGATCGCCAGCTTCTTGCCCGCGATCACCGGCGCGTCGACCTCGACGAGCGGGGTTTCGACCCGCTTGGTCGTGATCGGCAGGTTGCGGGTGATCTCATAGCCCATCAGCAGCGTGATTTCGCGCAGCAGCTCGCGGAACGTGCGCGTGGACGTGTCCTTGTCGCGCATGTGCGTGAGCTTGTGCTGGATCAGCGGGTGATCGGTGATGAAGAGATTCGGGAAACGGCTGTCCTGTTTCATGACGGGGGCGCCTTGGCGGCAAAAGAGGATCGGGGGCGGTGGCGGGCGCAAGCCGGCCGCGCGCTTATGCCCGCAATTTTACCAAGGCGCGCCGCATGATCCGGATAATATCGACGTCTCACGACAATCCGCGCGCCCGTGCCCGCCCGATTGCCCGCCTGACCCGTCCGGGGTCCGTGCGCCGGCGTGATCGGGCCGAGCCGGCGCGTGTCGCCACCAAGGAATCGACGATGGATCTCGGCATCGAAGGAAAGACCGCGCTGGTGTGCGCGGCAAGCAAGGGGCTCGGTCGCGGCTGCGCGGAAGCGCTGGCCGCCGAGGGCGTGAACCTCGTGATCGTCGCGCGCACGCGCGCCACGCTGGAGGAAACCGCGGAGGAGATCCGCGCCGGCGCGAACGTGTCGGTGACCGCGGTCGCCTGCGACATCACGACGCCGGACGGGCGCGCGGCCGCGCTCGCCGCGTGCCCGCAGCCGGACATTCTCGTGACGAATGCCGGCGGCCCGCCGCCCGGCGACTTCCGCGACTTCTCGCACGACGACTGGATCCGCGCGCTCGAAGCGAACATGCTGACGCCGATCGAGCTGATCCGCGCGACCGTCGACGGGATGATCGCGCGCGGCTTCGGCCGGATCGTCAACATCACCAGCTCGGCCGTGAAGGCGCCGATCGACGTGCTCGCGCTGTCGAACGGGGCTCGCTCGGGGCTGACCGGCTTCGTCGCGGGGCTGTCGCGCAAGGTCGCGGGGCAGGGCGTGACGATCAACAACCTGCTGCCGGGCCTGTTCGACACCGACCGGATCGCGACCACGCTCGCCGCGTCGGCGAAGGCGCAGGGTGTGAGCGTCGACGAGATGCGCGCGCGGCGCACGAAGGACATCCCGGCCGGCCGCCTCGGCACCCGTGCGGAATTTGGCGCGGCGTGCGCGTTCCTGTGCAGCGTGCACGCCGGCTACATCACCGGGCAGAACTGGCTGCTCGACGGCGGCTCGTATCCGGGCACGTTCTGACGCACGCGCCGCCTTTCACGACAACCACCTGACACGAAGGATCTGGAGATGAGCAAACCCCGCATCGCATTGATTGCGCACGACGCGAAGAAGGACGAGATCGTCGCGCTCGCGGGCGAATTCCGCACGACGCTCGCGCAATGCCGGCTGGTGGCGACCGGCACGACGGGCGGCCGCATCGCGGACGCGCACGGGCTCGAGGTCGAGCGCAAGCTGTCTGGGCCGCTCGGCGGCGACCTGCAGATCGGTGCGGAACTGGCCGACGGCCGCATCGACATCGTCGTGTTCCTGCGCGACCCGATGACCGCGCAGCCGCACGACCCCGACATCACCGCGCTCGTGCGTGCCTGCGACGTGCACGACGTACCGGTCGCGACCAACGTCGCCACCGCGCGGATGCTGCTCGACGATCTGGCGCGCAACATGCAGGACGTCTGCTGAGGGCGGCCCGCGCCCGATTGCCCCTGCTGGCGGCAGGGCCATGCACGGATGGCCGCGGCGCGCGAGAATCGTGCGTCGCGACGCGCGCCTGCCGCCCGGTACCCGCATGAGGCCGGGCTCCGCGGATCGGCGACCCGGATTTTTCCCTGACCGAATCAGACACGAGGAGCGAAACGATGCCGAAAGCAATCCGATACGACCAGCCGGGCGGCCCGGACGTGATGAAGTGGGTCGATGTCGAGGTCGGCGAACCGAAGGCAGGTGAAGTCCGCATCCGGCAGCACGCGGTCGGTCTCAACTACATCGACGTCTATTTCCGCACCGGTTTGTACCCGCAAGCGCTGCCCGGCGGTCTCGGGATGGAGGCGGCGGGCGAGGTGACGGCCGTCGGCGAAGGCGTGACCGCGTTCAAGGCGGGCGACCGCGTCGCGTACGTCGGGCAGCCGCCGGGCGCCTACGCGCAGGAGCGCGTGATGCCGGCCGAGCGGCTCGTGAAGCTGCCGGACGGCATCAGCTACGACGACGCGGCGTCGGTGATGCTGCAGGGCCTGACCGCGCACTACCTGCTGCGCCGCACGTATCCGGTGAAGGCCGGCGACACGATCCTGATCCACGCGGCGGCCGGCGGTGTCGGCCTCCTGGTGTGCCAGTGGGCGAAGGCGCTCGGCGCGACCGTGATCGGGACGGTCGGCTCCGACGAGAAGGCCGCACTCGCGAAGGCGCACGGCTGCGACCATCCGATCGTCTACACGCGCGAGAACTTCACGCAGCGCGTGAAGGAGATCACGAACGGCGCAGGCGTGCCGGTCGTCTACGACTCGATCGGCAAGGACACTTACATCGGCTCGCTCGATAGCCTTGCGCCGCTCGGCTATTTCGTCAGCTTCGGCAACGCGTCGGGCCCGCTGCCGCCGATCGACTCGAAGGAATTCTCGTCGCGCGGCTCGTTGTTCTTTACGCGCCCCACGCTGTTCTCGTACATCGCGAAGCGCGCCGATCTCGAAGCCGCGGCCGCCGAGCTGTTCGACGTGATCCTGTCGGGCAAGGTGAAGACGAGCATCAACCAGCGCTACCCGCTCGCGGAAGTCGGCCGCGCGCATGAGGATCTCGAAGCGCGCAAGACCACCGGCTCGACGATCCTCGTTCCCTGACTGGTCTCCCCGTGCCGGCGCCATGCCGGCACGCGCTTGTCCGGGCGGCGCCACGGCGCCGCCCGTCCCGCCTCCCGCCTCCCGCCATCCTCCACCCGAATTCCACGTTTACGCGTTTTTTATACGCGCCCCGATACCTTTGACCCGTCCTTTACGTGCGTTCCCATAAGGTTCTAGTCGTCTGATTTCGACGATGGAGAACAGAAAAATGGATGGGGTATTTATCGGCGCACTGGTGCTCTTCACCGCGCTGATCCTCGGTTTGATTGCCGGTTGCGACAAGCTCGTGCAATACGGTCGCGGGGGGCGAGCATGACCTGGATGCTTTGGCTGGCGGGCGCCTCGACGGCCCTGCTGTTCGCGTATCTCGTCTTTGCGCTGCTGCGCGCGGAGGACATCGAATGAACGCGAACAATCTCTTTCAGACGCTGCTCTTCATCGTCGTGCTGCTGGCGGCGGCCGTTCCGGTCGCGCGCTATCTGTCCGCGGTGATGGACGGCAGTTCGCGCGTCGTGCGCGTGTTCGGGCCGCTCGAGCGCGCGCTGTACCGCATCGCCGGCGTCGACGCCGGCAGCGAGATGAACTGGAAGCAGTACGCGGTCGCGACGATCGCGTTCAACGCGCTCGGCGCGCTGTTCCTCTACGGCCTGCTGCGCCTGCAGGGCTTCCTGCCCGGCAACCCGCAGCAGTTCGGTGCGATGACGGTCGACGGCGCGTTCAACACGGCCGTCAGCTTCGTCACCAACACGAACTGGCAGGACTACACGCCCGAGCAGACCGTCAGCTACCTGACGCAGATGCTCGGCCTGACGGTGCAGAACTTCCTGTCGGCGGCAACCGGCATCGTCGTCGTGATCGCGCTGATCCGCGGTTTCGCACGTCATACCGCGCAGACCATCGGCAACTTCTGGGTCGACCTCACGCGCGTGACGATGTACGTGCTCGTGCCGATGTCGATGATCCTCGCCGCGCTGCTGATGAGCCAGGGCGTGATCCAGAACATGAAGTCGTACCAGGACGTGCCGGTGCTGCAGGCGAGCACCTACGCCGCGCCGAAGCTCGACGCGCAGGGCAATCCGGTGAAGGACGACAAGGGCAACCCGGTGACGGTGCCGACCCCGCTCACGAAGCAGACGCTCGCGATGGGCCCGGTTGCGTCGCAGGAAGCGATCAAGATGCTCGGCACCAACGGTGGCGGCTTCTTCAACGCGAACTCCGCGCACCCGTACGAAAACCCGACGCCGTTCGCGAACTTCCTGCAGATCTTCGCGATCCTGATCATCCCGGCCGCACTGTGTCTCGTGTTCGGCCGCATGATCGGCGACCGCCGGCAGGGCATCGCCGTGCTCGCGGCGATGACGGTCGCGTTCGTGATCGCGATCGGCTTCGAGGTGAGCGCCGAGCAGGCCGGCAACCCGACGCTCGCCGCGCTGCACGTCGACCAGTCGACGAGCGCGCTGCAGCCGGGCGGCAACATGGAAGGCAAGGAAACGCGCTTCGGTATCGCGCAGACCGGCATCTTCACGGTCGCGACCACGGCCGCGTCGTGCGGCGCCGTCGACACGATGCACGATTCGCTGACGCCGCTCGGCGGCCTCGTGCCGATGCTGTTGATGCAGCTCGGTGAAGTGATCTACGGCGGGGTCGGCTCGGGTCTCTACGGGATGCTCGTGTTCGCGCTGCTCGCGGTGTTCGTCGCCGGCCTGATGATCGGCCGCACGCCGGAATACGTCGGCAAGAAGATCGAGTCGTACGAGATGAAGATGGTGTCGATCGTCGTGCTGCTCACGCCGCTGCTGGTGCTGGTCGGTACGTCGATCGCCGTGCTCGCCGACGCGGGCAAGGCCGGCATCGCGAATCCGGGGCCGCACGGCTTCTCGGAAATCCTGTACGCGTTCAGCTCGGCCGCCAACAACAACGGCAGCGCGTTCGCGGGCCTGACGGTCGGCACGCCGTTCTACAACTGGACGACCGCGATCGCGATGTGGTTCGGCCGCTTCGGCACGATCGTGCCGGTGCTGGCGATCGCCGGTTCGCTCGCCGCGAAGAAACGCATCGCGGCGACGAGCGGCACGCTGCCGACGCACGGTCCGCTGTTCGTCGTGCTGCTGCTCGGCACCGTGCTGCTGGTGGGCGCGCTGACCTACGTGCCGGCGCTCGCGCTCGGCCCGGGCGTCGAGCACCTGATGATGTGGCTGGGCGCGTGATGCGCGCCCTTATGGCGACACATTGAAAAGACTGAAGAGATTGAAGAGATCGCAATGACTCAACATTCCGCAACACGGTCCATGTTCGATCCGGCGCTGCTGCGCCCGGCGATCGTGGACTCGTTCAAGAAACTCACGCCGCGCACGCAGTTCCGCAACCCGGTGATGTTCTGCGTGTACGTCGGCAGCATCCTGACCACGATCCTGTGGATCGCGGCGCTCGCCGGCCAGGCCGAGGCGCCCGCGGGCTTCATCCTCGCGATCGCGCTGTGGCTGTGGTTCACCGTGCTGTTCGCGAACTTCGCCGAAGCGCTCGCCGAAGGGCGCTCGAAGGCGCAGGCCGCGTCGCTGCGCAGCGCGAAGAAAGACGTGATGGCGAAGAAGCTCAACGAGCCGCATCCGAAGTCGCCGATCCGCATCACGACCGCGACCGAGCTGCGCAAGGGCGACGTCGTGCTGGTCGAGGCCGGCGACGTGATCCCGGCCGACGGCGAGGTGGTCGACGGTGTCGCGTCGGTCGACGAATCGGCGATCACCGGCGAATCCGCACCGGTGATCCGCGAATCGGGCGGCGACTTCTCGTCGGTCACGGGCGGCACGCGCGTGCTGTCGGACTGGATCGTCGTCAGGGTCACCGCGAACCCGGGCGAGGCGTTCCTCGACCGGATGATCGCGATGGTCGAAGGGGCGAAGCGCAAGAAGACGCCGAACGAGATCGCGCTGACGATCCTGCTCGTCGCGCTGACGATCGTGATGCTGCTCGCCACCGCCACGCTGCTGCCGTTCTCGATGTTCTCGGTCGAAGCGATGAAGGCCGGCCACGTGGTGACGATCACCGCGCTCGTCGCGCTGCTCGTGTGCCTGATCCCGACGACGATCGGCGGCCTGTTGTCCGCGATCGGCGTGGCCGGGATGAGCCGGATGATGCAGGCCAACGTGATCGCGACGTCGGGCCGCGCGGTGGAAGCCGCCGGCGACGTGGACGTGCTGCTGCTCGACAAGACCGGCACGATCACGCTCGGCAACCGCCAGGCGTCGGCGTTCGTACCCGCGCCGTTCGTGACCGAGGAAGCGCTGGCCGATGCCGCGCAACTGTCGTCGCTCGCCGACGAAACGCCGGAAGGCCGCAGCATCGTCGTGCTCGCGAAGGAGCGCTTCAACATTCGCCAGCGCGACATGGGGCAACTGCACGCGACGTTCATTGGCTTCTCCGCGCAGACGCGGATGAGCGGCGTCGACCTGCCGGGCCGTGAAATCCGCAAGGGTGCGGCCGACGCGATCCGCAACTACGTCGAGACGCATGGCAGCCGCTTCCCGGAAGAAGTGCGCCGCGCGGTCGACGAAGTCGCGCGCCGCGGCAGCACGCCGCTCGTCGTGGCCGACCTGCACGAAGGGGCGGCCCGCGTGCTCGGCGTGATCGAGCTGAAGGACATCGTGAAGGGCGGCATCAAGGAGCGCTTCGCGGAGCTGCGCAAGATGGGCATCAAGACCGTGATGGTGACGGGCGACAACCGGCTGACGGCCGCGGCGATCGCGGCGGAAGCGGGCGTCGACGACTTCCTCGCGGAAGCGACGCCGGAAACCAAGCTCGCGACGATCCGCGAGCATCAGGCGGCGGGCCGTCTGGTTGCAATGACGGGCGACGGCACCAACGACGCGCCGGCGCTCGCGCAGGCCGACGTCGCCGTGGCGATGAACACCGGCACGCAGGCGGCGAAGGAAGCCGGCAACATGGTCGACCTCGACTCGAACCCGACGAAGCTGATCGAGATCGTCGAGATCGGCAAGCAGATGCTGATGACGCGCGGTTCGCTGACGACGTTCTCGATCGCGAACGACATCGCGAAGTACTTCGCGATCATCCCGGCCGCGTTCGTGACGACCTACCCGCAGCTGCGCGTGCTCGACATCATGCACCTGACGTCGCCGGCGTCGGCGATCCTGTCGGCGGTGATCTTCAACGCGCTGATCATCGTCGCGCTGATTCCGCTGGCGCTGAAGGGCGTCACGTACCGGCCGCTCGGCGCGGCGTCGCTCCTGCGCCGCAACCTGCTGGTGTACGGCCTCGGCGGCGTGCTGCTGCCGTTCCCGTTCATCAAGCTGATCGACATGACGCTCGCTGCACTCGGCTGGGCCTGAGCCGGCCGTATTTGAAGGAAACATCATGAAAACGTTGATTCGTCCGCTCGTCGTGCTCTTTGTCGTCCTGACTGCCGTGACGGGGCTCGCCTACCCGGCCGTGATGACCGTGTTCGGCCAGGCCGTGTTCCCGTCGCAGGCGAACGGCAGCCTGATCGAGAAGGACGGCAAGGCGGTCGGCTCCTCGCTGATCGGCCAGCCGTTCGATGCGCCGAAGTACTTCTGGGGCCGCCTGTCGGCCACGACGCCGATGCCGTACAACGCGACCGGCTCCGGCGGCTCGAACCTCGGCCCGCTGAACCCGTCGCTTGCCGACCAGGTGAAGGGGCGCATCGCCGCGCTGCGCGACGCGGGCACCGACATGTCGAAGCCCGTGCCGGTCGACCTCGTGACGGCGTCGGCTAGCGGCCTCGATCCGGAAATCACGCCGGCCGCCGCCGCGTACCAGGTCGAGCGCGTCGCGAAGGCACGCAACCTGGCGCCCGACGCGGTCGCGCAGCTCGTCGCCGCGAACACGAAGGGCCGCCAGTTTGGCGTGTTCGGCGAACCGCGCGTGAACGTGCTGCAGCTGAACCTCGCGCTCGACGCGGCGCAGGCTGCGCACTGACCGCGCGTCCGGGTTTCCGGCGGCAACCGGCGTCCGGCGCGGCCCGATCCGCGCCGGACGCGACTTTTCCCGACGGCGCATGCGCCGTCTTTGCCTTTTGCGGCGATTTGGAACAACAATGCTCGTACTCGCGCGCATCCGGGCGCTCCGCCTTTCTGACGCATGAATCGTCCCGATCCAGACCAACTCCTCGACAAGCTGCAGCGTGACGAAGAAAAACAGCGGCGCGGCCAGCTCAAGATCTTCTTCGGCGCATCGGCAGGTGTCGGCAAGACCTACGCGATGCTGCAGGCCGCGCGCCAGCGCCTGCAGGAAGGCGTCGACGTCGTCGTGGGCATCGTCGAGACCCACGGGCGCAGCGAAACCGCCGCGCTGCTCGACGGCCTCGACGTGCTGCCGCTCGCGCGCATCGAGTATCGCGGCCGCACGCTCGCCGAATTCGATCTCGACGGCGCGCTCGCGCGTGAGCCGCAACTGATCCTCGTCGACGAACTCGCGCATTCGAACGTGCAGGGCGCGCGGCACCTGAAGCGCTGGCAGGATGTGTACGAACTGCTCGACGCGGGCATCGACGTCTACACGACCGTCAACGTCCAGCACCTCGAAAGCCTGAACGACGTGGTCGGCGCGATCACCGGCATCCGCGTGTGGGAGACGGTGCCCGACCGCGTGTTCGATGCGGCCGACGAAGTCACGCTCGTCGACCTGCCGGCCGAGGAGCTGCTCGAGCGGATGCGCGACGGCAAGGTCTATCTCGCGCAGCAGGCCGAGCGTGCGGTGCGCAACTTCTTCCGCAAGGGCAACCTGATCGCGCTGCGCGAACTGGCGCTGCGGCGTACGGCCGATCGCGTCGACGCGCAGATGCGCGAATACCGCGCCGACCGCTCGATCCAGCGCATCTGGCAGGCCCGCGAGCGGCTGCTCGTGTGCGTCGGGCCGGGCCCCGAGGCGCCGACGCTCGTGCGGGCGGCCGCGCGGCTCGCCGCGAGCCTGAAGGCCGACTGGATCGCCGTCTATGTCGAGACGCCGCGCCTGCAGCGGCTGCCCGATGCGCGACGGCAGCGCACGCTCGATGCGCTGAAGCTCGCGGCCGAGCTCGGCGCGGAGACGGCCACGCTCGCCGGCGCCGACGCGGTTGCCGCGCTGATCGGCTATGCGAAGGTGCGCAACGTGTCGAAGATCGTCGCGGGCGGCTCGCCGAAGGTCGGGCTCGTGCGCCGCTTCGTGCGGCCGTTCGGTGAGAAGCTGGCCGAGCGCGCGGGCGACGTCGACCTGATGCTGATCCGGGCGTCCGCGAGCGACGAGGCGCGCGCGGCACCGCTGGACGCAGGTGCGCGCGACTGGCGTGACGCGTTCGCGCAGTTCGGCACGCACCGTTCGCCGCCGCGGCACTACGTGTATGCGGCCGCGATCTGCGCGGCGATCACGGTCGTCGCGAGCCTCGTGTCCGAGCGGCTCGACCTCACGAACCTCGTGATGCTGTACCTGCTCGGCGTCGTGTTTTCGGCCGTGCGGCTCGGGCGCGGCCCGGGCGTGCTGCAGTCGTTCCTGTCGGTGGCCGCGTTCGATTACTTCTTCGTGCCGCCGCGCATGTCGTTCTCGGTCAGCGACACGCAATACTTGCTGACCTTCTTCGGGATGCTGCTGACGTCGCTCGTGATCAGCCACCTGACGTCGACGCTGACGCGCCAGGCGAGCGTCGCGCAGCGCCGCGAGCGCCGCACCGGCGCGATCTACGCGATGGCGCGCGAGCTGGGCGCGGCGCTGACGACCGAGCAGATCGTCGAGATCGGCAGCCGTCACGTGGGCGAGGTGTTCCGCGCGCGCGTCGCGTTCCTGCTGCCCGACAGTGCGGACAAGGTGCGGCAGAAGATCGAGGAGCCCGATGCGGCCGTCACGCTGACGGGCGCCGACCTCGACAGCGACGTCGGCCAGTGGGTGTACGACCAGCAGAAGCCGGCCGGCCGCGGCACCGATACGTTGCCCGCGACGGCCGCGCTGTACCTGCCGCTGAAGGCGCCGATGCGTACGCGCGGCGTGCTCGCGGTCGCGTCGCGCGAGCCGCGCGAACTCGAGGTGCCGGAGCAGCAGCGGATGCTCGACGCGTTCGCCGCGCAGATCGCGCTCGCGCTCGAACGCGTGCACTACGTCGAGATCGCGCGCGACGCGCTCGTCAACATGGAATCGGAGCGGCTGCGCAACTCGCTGCTGTCGGCGATCTCGCACGACCTGCGCACGCCGCTCACGACGATCGTCGGCTTCTCGTCGATGCTCGCGAACGGGCGCGCGGCCGCGCAGGGCGGCGACGCCGCGGCGGCCGAACGCTTTGCGCAGCGCGAGGGCGAACTCGTCGACGCGATCCACGACGAGGCGCTGCGGATGACGGGCATCGTCACGAACCTGCTCGACATGGCGCGGCTGCAGGCCGGCAGCCTGCAGTTGAAGCGCCAGTGGTCGCTGCTCGAGGAAACCGTCGGCGCCGCGCTCGCCGCCTGCAAGCGCGTGCTTGCGCGCCATCCGGCGCGCGTCGTGCTGCCGGCCGACCTGCCGCTCCTGCAGATGGACGCGGTGCTGATGGAGCGACTGTTCACCAACCTGTTCGAGAACGCGGCGAAGTACACGCCGGCCGATACGCCGCTCGACATCGGCGCCGAGCGCGTGACCGACGACGGGCTGCCGTTCGTGCGCGTGCTCGTCGACGATTACGGTCCCGGCCTGCCGGCCGGGATGGAAACGCGGATTTTCGACAAGTTCACGCGCGGCGAGAAGGAATCGGCGACGCCGGGCATCGGCCTCGGCCTCGCGATCTGCCGCGCGATCGTCGAGGCGCACGGCGGTAAAATCGGCGCGTTCAACCGTACGGCACCCGACGGCCACGTGACGGGCGCGCGTTTCTGGTTCACGCTGCCGGTCGAGACACCGCCGGCCGCGCCTGCCGTACCCGACGACGAACCCGAAGTGCCGGGTGCGTCGTCCCCATCCGAATCATTGCCAGATCATGAGTGAACCCAGCCTGACCGTCGTCCTGATCGAGGACGAAAAGCAGATCCGCCGTTTCGTGCGCGCCGCGCTCGAGGAGGAGGACATCGCGGTGTTCGAGGCCGAGACGGGCAAGCAGGGGCTGATCGACGCGGCGACGCGCAAGCCCGATCTCGTGATCGTCGACCTCGGCCTGCCCGATACCGACGGCCTCGACGTGATCCGGGAATTGCGCGGCTGGTCCGAGGTGCCGGTGATCGTGCTGTCCGCGCGCACGCAGGAAGAAGAGAAGGTCGCGGCGCTCGATGCGGGCGCCGACGATTACCTGACCAAGCCGTTCGGCGTGTCCGAACTGCGCGCGCGGATCCGTGCGCAACTGCGCCGGCGCAACCAGGGCGGCGCGAACGAGTCGCCGAAGGTGACCTTCGGCACCGTGACCGTCGATCTCGCGCTGCGCCAGGTGTGGCGCGACAACGAGATCGTGCACCTGACGCCGCTCGAATACCGGCTGCTCGCGACGCTCGTGCGGCACGCGGGACGCGTGCTCACGCACCGCCAGCTGCTGCGCGACGTGTGGGGGCCGTCGCACGTCGAAAGCCACCACTATCTGCGCATCTACATGGCGCACCTGCGCCAGAAGCTCGAACGCGACCCGGCGCAGCCCGAGTACATCGTGACGGAGACGGGCGTCGGCTACCGGCTGGTCGGCGCCGCATGACGCACGGAGCCGCGGCGCAGCGGCGCCCGTGCGCGTGACGTCGCGTGCCGGCAGGGTTGCGCCGGCGCGACAGTCTCGCGGCCGGCGCGCGCGTTGCACACCCGGCGCTCATTCCCCGTTATCCTGACCGTTCCGCGAACGAAAACGAGGAGCGTGCAATGTCCGTCCGTCTGGTCGTCATCTGTGCGCTGGCGCTTGCCGCGTCTGGCGCGTTCGCCCAACCGCTGCCGCCCGGGCAGCAACCGTCTTCGCAGCAGCAGGCGATGGCCAATCCCGCGTCGGTCAATTGCGCCAAGCTCGGCGGCCGTCACACGACCCGCAACCTGTCGAGCGGGCAGGTCGGCATGTGCGTGTTCAAGGATGGCCGCGTGTGCGAGGAGTGGGCGCTGTACCGCGACGACCGCTGCGTCGCCGCCGTCACGCCGAAGCGCGTGTCGAACTGACCGGGCGCGGCGCGATCGCGCCCCTGATCGGCCGCGGCCACGCGCCGTGTCCGTAAGCATCTTGTTATACTCGGCGCCGCCCGGGGACGACCCCGGGTCATTCGTTTCAACGGGGACGGCCCCATCCGATACGGAGTACGTCGAGATGGCGTGGGTATTGTTGTTCATTGCCGGTTTGCTGGAAGTGGCCTGGGCGGCCGGCATGAAATCGTCGGACGGCTTCACGAAGCTCGGTCCGTCGGTGTTTACGATCGTGACGGCGCTGGCCAGCTTCGGGCTGCTCGCGGTCGCGATGCGCCAGTTGCCGCTCGGCACCGCGTACGCGGTGTGGACCGGCATCGGCGCGGTCGGTGCGTTCGTGTTCGGCATCGTGATGATGGGCGAGGCGTTGAGCGTCGCGCGCGTCGCGAGCGCCGTGCTGATCGTTGCGGGGCTGATCGGCCTGAAGCTGTCGTCGGCTGCATAACAATGGCACCCGGGCGCACACACCCGGTTGCCGCACCGCGGAATTGCGCCGGCCGTGCGCCTGGCCTGTCTATAATGGAACGCATTCGGGCCTGAATACCGTCGTGCTTCTCGCGGCACGCGGTGCCGGTCGCCACGCGCCGCGCGGCCGGTCTGTCCGACCCGATCCGATCAATCGGCAAAGCGCACGGAAAGTGCAAGGAGAGGGCCATGATCGAAGCCATTTCGCTCGGCGCGGGGCTCGCGTGGGCGAGCGGCCTGCGCCTGTACCTGACCGTGCTGATCGCCGGCGTGCTGGCGCGGTTCGGCTGGCTCCACCTGCCCGACACGCTGGCTGTCCTGATGTCGCCGTGGGTCATCGGCGCGGCGGCCGTGCTCACCGTCACCGAATTCCTTGCCGACAAGATCCCCGCGTTCGACTCGCTGTGGGATGCCGTGCACACCTTCATCCGCATTCCGGCCGGCGCCGTGCTCGCAGCCGGCGCGCTCGGCCATGCCGATCCGACCGTGCTCGCGGTCGCGGGGCTCGCCGGCGGATCGCTCGCCGGTGCCGCGCACGTGGCGAAGGCCGGCACGCGCGCGATGATCAACCTGTCGCCGGAACCGATTTCGAACTGGATCGCGTCGTCGACCGAGGACGGACTCGTGGTCGGCGGGCTCGCGCTCGCGTTCTTCGTTCCGCTCGCGTTCCTCGTGCTGCTTGCCGCCTTCATCGCGGCGTCCGCGTGGGCGCTCCCGCGCCTGTGGCGCGGTGTCTCGGGCGGCTTTCGCGGCATGGCGAACCACATGGTGTCGCGGCTCAACTCGATCGGGGGGAAGCGCGATTGAAGGGGCGGCAACACGCGGCGCAGCCGCCGGCCGGGCAACCCGGCCATGAGGTGAACGCGCATGCCGGCCGCTTCGGCCTGCGCGACCTGATCCACCAGGCCGCCCGCATGACCGCGCGCGACTGGCGCGCGGGCGAGTTGACGCTGCTCGTCCTGGCACTGGTGCTCGCGGTCGCGGCGCTGACGAGCGTCGGCTTCCTCGCCGACCGGCTGCGCCAGGGGCTCGAGCGCGACGCGCGCCAGATGCTCGGCGCCGATTTCGTCGTGCGGGCCGATCGTCCCGTCGATCGGTCGTTCGACCAGCAGGCCCGCGCGCTCGGCCTGGGTACCGCGACGACCGCCATCTTCCCGAGCATGATCGCGTCCGCCATGGGCGGGCAGGCGACCGACGCGGCGCCGTCGCGCCTCGCGGCCGTGAAGGCCGTGTCGCCCGGGTATCCGTTGCGCGGCGCGGTCGAGATCCTGCCGGCCGGCGCGGCCACCGCGCAGAAGGCGGCTGCGATTCCCGCGCCCGGCACCGTATGGGCCGATCCGGCGCTGCTCGATGCGCTGCACCTGAAGGCGGGCGATACGGTGCGCGTCGGGCTGCGTACGTTCAAGGTCGCCGCGTCGATCTCCCGCGAGCTGGATCGCGGGTTTTCCTTCGTCAATTTCTCGCCGCGGCTGATGATGCGCGCGGACGAACTGGCCGCGACGGGGCTCACCGGCTATGGCAGCCGTGTCACGTACCGGCTGCTGGTTGCCGGCGACCAGCAGGCCGTCGCGCGTTTCGAGGCGTATGCGCACGCACGTGTCGACGGCGGGAAGCTGCGCGGCGTCGGTCTCGAGTCGTTGCAGGAAGGCCAGCCGCAGGTGCGGCAGACGCTGGATCGCGCACGCCACTTCCTGACGCTCGTCGCGTTGCTCACCGCGCTGCTCGCGGCGGTCGCGATCGCGATGGCCGCGCAACGCTACATGCGGCGCCACCTCGACGGCTGCGCGACGATGCGCTGCCTCGGCGTGAGCCGCCGCACGCTCGGCGCGCTGTTCGCACTCGAATTCGTGGGCATCGGGATCGTGTCCGGCGCCGCAGGCGCGGTGCTCGGCTATGGAGGCCACTGGGCGTTGCTGGCCGCGCTCGGTGGCCTGATCGACGTGGTGCTGCCGCCCCCCACGCTGTGGCCGGCGCTGATCGGCATGGGCGCCGCGCTCGTGTTGCTGCTCGGTTTCGCGCTGCCGCCGCTCGTGCCGCTCACACGCGTGCCGCCGGTGCGCGTGCTGCGGCGCGAGTGGGGCGACGCGTCGCGCACGGCGTGGGCCGCATATGCGGTCGGCGTCGTGCTGTTCGCGGGGCTGCTGATCGTGGCCGCCGGCAACCTGAAACTCGGGCTGATCGTCGCGGGCGGTTTCGCCGGCGCGCTGGTCGGCTTCGCGCTGATCGCACGGCTCGTGCTGTTCGCCGCCGCGCGCGCGGTGCGCAACGCCCGCGTGGCCGCGGGCGTCGGCTGGCGTTACGCGCTCGCGTCGCTGCACCGGCGCGGCACGGCGAGCGCGCTGCAGATCACCGCGCTCGCGCTCGGCCTGATGTGCCTGCTGCTGATCGCGATCACGCGCAACGACCTCGTCGCGGGCTGGCAGCAGTCGACGCCACCCGATGCGCCGAACCAGTTCCTGATCGACATCCAGCCCGATCAGCGCGCCGACGTCGCGGCTTATCTGGCCGCGCACGGCGTGCGCGACGCGGTGCCCGAGCCGATGGTGCGCGGCCGCCTCGTCGCGATCAACGGCAAGCCGGTGAATCCGGACGCCTACCCGTCCGAGGAGGCGCGCCGGCTCGTCGACCGTGAGTTCAACTTGTCCTATACGACCCGGTTGCCGTCCGACAACCGGATCGTCGAAGGCGACTGGTTCGGCACCGCGGCGACGCCGCAGATCTCGATCGAGGCCGGCCTCGCGAAGACGCTGAACGTGAAGCCGGGCGACGTGCTGCGCTTCGACGTGACGGGGCTGACGGTCGATGCGCCGATCACGAGCGTGCGCAAGCTCGACTGGGGTTCGTTCCGCGTCAATTTCTTCGTGCTGATGCCGCCGCCGGTGTTGAAGGATTTCCCGGCCGTGTACCTGACGAGCTTCCATTTGCCGGCGTCGAATGCCGCGCTGCTCGATCCGCTGATCGCGCGCTATCCGAACCTGACCGCCATCGACGTCGCGCCGATTCTCGCGCAGTTGCAGCGGATGATGCTGCAGGTGGTCGGCGCGGTGCAGTTCCTGTTCATGTTCACGCTCGCGACCGGCGTGCTCGTGCTGTACACGGCGCTCGCCGGCACGCGCGACGAGCGGGTGCGCGAGGCGGCGCTGCTGCGCGCGCTCGGCGCGTCGCGCGCGCAGGTCAACGCGGTGCAGCGCGCGGAATTCGTCGTGGTCGGCGCACTGGCCGGTGCGCTGGCGTCGGCGGGCGCGATCGCGGTCGGCTGGGTGCTCGCGTCACGTGTGTTCGACTTCCAGCTCGCCGTCGATCCGTGGCTCGTGCCGGCCGGCATCGCGGCCGGCGTCGCGTGCGCCGGTGCGGCCGGCTGGCTGAGCCTGCATAATGTGCTGCGGCGCCCCGCGCTGCAGTCGCTGCGCGACGCATGAGCGTCGCCGGCGGCCCCGAAGATCCTGTTTTCCGACTATCCGTATGACCGATGTGAATGACGATACGCCGTCGCAGCCGACGGCGTTCGAGCTCGTGGGCGGTGAAGCCCGCGTGCGCGAAATGGTGGACCGCTTTTACGACCTGATGGATCTCGAGCCCGAGTTCGCGCAGATTCGCGCGCTGCACCCGGATTCGCTCGACGGTTCGCGCGACAAGTTTTTCTGGTTCCTGTGCGGGTGGCTCGGCGGCCCCGACCACTACATCAGCCGGTTCGGCCATCCGCGGCTGCGCGCGCGGCACCTGCCGTTCCCGATCGCGTCGGTCGAGCGCGACCAGTGGCTGCGTTGCATGGCGTGGGCGATGGAGGACATCGGGCTGCCCGAGCCGTTGCGCGAGCGGCTCATGCATTCGTTCTACGACACGGCCGACTGGATGCGCAACCGGCCCGGTTGATCGACCGGTACGCCGCCGCCCGCGCGCGGGGCGATCTGCGTCTGGGCGCGTGCGCCGCGTGGCGCGACACTGGCCGCTTCCCCCAATCGATACGAGGCTCGCCCGATGACGACACAAGCGCTGTTTCGCGAAGACGCGTACCTCACGCAATGCGACGCGGTCGTCCTGGCCATCGGCGACGACGGCATCCGGCTCGACCGCACCGTGTTCTATCCGCTCGGCGGCGGCCAGGCCGGCGACACCGGCACGCTGACGCTGCCCGACGGCAGCACGATCGCGATCGCCGATACGCGCAAGGCCCGGTTCGACGGCGCGACGCCCGACGACGCCGTGCATGTGCCCGCACCGGGGCAGGAGGCGAGCGTCGCGGCGCTCGAACCCGGTATGCGCGTGGTCGCGGAGATCGACTGGCTGCGCCGCTATCGCCACATGCGGCTGCATACCGCGGCGCACCTGATGTGCGCGGTGCTGCCGTACGCGGTCGACGGTTGCAGCGTGACGGCCGACTACGTGCGGCTGGATTTCGCGACGTCCGACGCGATCGACCGCGATGACGTCGAGCGGCGCCTCGCCGGCCTGGTGGGCGGCGCGCACCCGGTTACGACCGAATGGATCACCGACGACGAGATGGCCGCACGGCCGGACCTCGTGCGCACGATGAGCGTGAAGCCGCCGACGGGCCTCGGCCGCGTGAGGCTGCTGCGCATCGAGCAGGTCGACCTGCAGCCGTGCGGCGGCACGCACGTGCGCAATACGTCCGAAATCGGCGAGCTGCGGGTCGCGAAACTGGAAAAGAAGAGCGCGCGCACCCGGCGCCTCGTACTGGAGTTTGCATGACGATGGACACCCCCCACGCGGGCGCGGCGGCGCTCGATCGGCAAGCGCGGGAGATTCTCGATTTCTGGTTCGGCCAGCCGGGCTCGGCCGAATTCGGGCAGAACCGCAAGGTCTGGTTCAACGGCGGCGCGGCGTTCGACGACGTGCTGCGCACGCGCTACGGTGCGTTGCTCGACGCGGCTTGCGACGGCGCATGCGATCACTGGGCAAGCTCGCCGTCGGGGGCGCTGGCGTTGATCGTCGTGCTCGACCAGTTCTCCCGCAATATCCATCGCGGCACGCCACGCGCGTTTGCCGCCGATCCGAAGGCGCTCGCGCTCGCGCGCCGCGTCGTCGCGGCCGGCTGGGACGCCCAGTTGCCGAGCGGGCATCACCGCGCGTTTGCGTATCTGCCGTTCGAGCACGACGAGTCGGTCGAGAGCCAGCGTGAGGCCGTGCGCCTGTGCGCGGGCATTCGCGACGAAGCAGGGTGCGAGAGCTATCACCGCTTCGCGTTGCTGCACGCGGCCGTCGTCGAGCGCTTCGGCCGCTTTCCGCACCGGAACGCGATTCTCGGTCGGGTATCGAGCGATGAAGAGACGGCGTTTCTTCGCGAACCTGGTTCGTCGTTCTGACGATTCGGGCAGCGGCGTGACGCGGGAAGAGGGGAGGCCCGTGGAGTTACGCGGGCACGGTGGCGGCAGGGCACGCCGGTCGGCGGCGCGCATTTCCCGATGGCTGTTCGCTGCTCGGGCGGTGGCGCTCACCACGCCACGCCGGGTACGAGGGCAAGCATGGCGGCGCGACCGCCGTGCCGCCCCGCATTACTCAACGTGCTGTTCAGGCGTGCGCACGTACACGCGCAGCAGTTCCTCGTTGTCGCCCGGGCGGGCGCCCGTCCAGAACAGTTTCCATTCGTCGCCGGGCGCCGGATCGACGGCCCGCACGCCCTGCACGATCATCCAGGTGCAGCGCGTCGTCTTCGCGTCGGCGATCGGCGTGTGCTGGATGCCGGAGAAGTAGTACAGCATCGGCGCTTCCGATTCGCCGAGCCCGTGCAGGCTCGCCATGCAGTCGCCGTCGTTCCATTCGAGCGCGAGATGCGCGTTCAGGTCGTCGAACACCGAGCGGTAGCTCTTCGCGACGTCGAGCCACGGCAGCAGCAGCGTGTAGATGAGCCCCCATGCAACGAGTGCGCCGGCGCCCCACGACAGCGCGCCGCGCCAGACGCCCGTCGTACGCAGCTTCGGCAGCAGCGTCAGCCAGCCGACCGTCAGCGCGAGCGCACCGATCACGAGCGCGGGTTCGATCGGCATCGTCCAGTCGAGCGGCAGCCAGCGGCCGAGCAGCGTCAGATCCTTGCGCGACGCGGCCGGATCGGCCATCACCGCCCAGATGGCCCAGGCGAGCGCGGCGGCCGTGCCGAACAGGATGCGGCTCAGGTAGTCCCACGCGAGATGCAGCTGGCGCGGCAGGCGGTCGATCGCCTGTGCGGCGACCAGCGCGAGCGGCGCGAAGAACGGCAGGATGTAGAGCTGGCGCGACGTCGCGGACACTTGCAGCACGACGAGCCCGATGACCGTGAACATTACCGGCAGCGCGATGCGCGGCGTGCGCCAGTCGCGCCACGCACCCCGCGCGAGCGCGACGATCGCGAGCGGCGCGACCGGGAAGCCGACGAGCAGGAACGCACGCAGGATGAAGAACGGCTTGTCGTTTTCCGCGCCCAGTTCGGGGACGGAGAAACCGAAGAAGCGGCCGACGTTGTTATCCCAGAACCACGTCATGAACAGCGTCTCGGAGCGCAGGAACAGCGCGGTCGGCCAGACGAGCGCGAACGGCGCGAACACCAGTGCGGCGACGCCGAGCGAGCGGGCGAACGCGCGGGTGCGGCAGGCCGGATAGAGCACCATCGCGCCGACGAGCGTCGCGGCAAACACGAGCGGCACGAACAGCCCCTTCGTCATCAGCGCGATGCCGACGCCCGCGCCGAAGATCGGCGCGGCCCAGCGGCCCGACGGCCGGACCGGCAGCCCGTGCCGCATCTGCTGCGCGCGCGCGACGTGCTGCATCACGAGTTCGAGCAGCCCGCAGAACGCGATTGCCGTGCCGGCGAACAGCGCGACGTCGGTCATCATGTCGTGCACGTGCTTGATGACCACGAGTGTGCCGGCGCTCAGCACGACGGGACCGATCACGCGCAGGTCGAACCAGGAATCCGCGCGGCTGGCGACGCGCGCCGCGCGCGCGATGAAGCCGAATGCCAGTGCGGCGAACAGCGCGCTCGCGAGCCGGGCCGCGTCGTGCAGCGGCATCACGCGTTGCAGCAGCCAGGCGAGGCTGGTCGCGACCCACGCGTAGAGCGGTGGCTTTTCCATGAACGGCAGGCCGGCATTGGTCGGCACGACGAAGTCGCCGGTCTCGAGCATGTGCTGGATGATGCCGAACGTGTAGGTTTCGTCCTGCTTCCACGGATCGTGGCCGAGCACGCCCGGCAGCGTATATGCACAGATCAGCGCGGCGACGAACAGCCACGCGCGCCAGCCGAGCAGGCGCGAGCGTTCGCGCGTCGTGCTGGTGGCGGCGCTCGAGGCGACGACGGGCGTGCCGGCGGCGTCGAGCGTTGCGGTGAGATCGGCGTCGGCGGTCGAATGGGTGTACTGGGCCGGAGCGGGCACAGACGTGCGTCGCCGGCTGGGCGCTGCGGTTCCAGGCATGGAAGGAATCTCGGGTCGAGTCGAGCGGATCCGGCGACGTGGGCAGGACCGATTGGGGCCATATCAAAGGCCAACGGACGGGTGTTTATGACACCTGTCTGAATGTCCGCTAGTAGACCACGGAATTGTTACGGTGGATTACCGTTCGTGTCACGAAATTGTGGAGATTTGTGGTGTCGTGACGACGGTTGGCTTCGGACGGCGGTTTTTGCCGCATTGCAGTGCTGAATTACCGGCCGCCGCCGACGTCGAGCAGGGCGCCCGTCGTGTAGGACGCCGCGTCGCCCAGCAGCCAGACGATCGCTTCGGCGATCTCCCGCGCTTCGCCCGCGCGGCCGAGCGGCGTCGTGGCGCCGAGGCGGGCCGCACGGCCCGGCTGGCCGCCGCTCGCGTGAATGTCGGTCTCGATCAGGCCGGGACGGACCGCGTTGACGCGCACGCCGTACGGGCCGAGTTCCTTCGCGAGACCGATCGTCAGCGAGTCGATCGCGCCTTTCGACCCCGCATAGTCGACGTACTCGTTCGGCGAGCCGAGCCGGGAGGCGATCGACGAGACGTTGACGATTGCGCCACCGCGGCCGCCGCGATCGGTGGAGAGCCGGCGCGCGGCTTCGCGCGCACACAGATACGCGCCGAGCACGTTGGTGTCGAACATCCGCCGCAGCCGGTCGGCCGGCATGTCGGCAAGCGGCATCGACGGCGCGACGATGCCCGCGTTGTTGACGAGCGCGTCGAGGCGGCCGAATGCGGCCGTGACGGTGTCGAACATCGTGATGACGTCGGCTTCGTTCGCGATGTCGCCCGCGACGACGCACGCGCGGCCGCCCGCGTCGCGGACGGCTTGCGCGGTGAGTTCGGCCGCCGCCGCGTCGCGCGCGTAGTTGATGCCGACGTCCCAGCCGCGCTCGGCCGCGAGCACGGCGGTCGCGCGGCCGATGCCGCGGCTCGCGCCGGTGATGAGGACGGCCTTGCGATCGGACGATGCGGTCATCGCGTGCGGGTTCCGGTGACGGTTACTTGGCCGCGTCGGGTGCCCACTTGTCGCGGGCGGGCGGCTGGTAGCGGCGCAGTCGCTCGATCAGCGCGACGGGTTCCGACTCGACGCACAGTGCGTCGAAATAGGCCGGCCGCATGAAGCCCTCGTCGACCGTATGACGCAGCAGCGCGATCAGCGGATCGTAGAACGAATCGATGTTGTAGACCGCGACGGGCTTGCGGTGATAGCCGAGCTGCGCCCACGTGTAGACCTCGAAGAGCTCCTCGAGCGTGCCGGCGCCGCCGGGCATCGCGACGAACGCGTCGGAGAGATCGGCCATCATTTTCTTGCGGTGGTGCATGTCGGGCACGACGTGCAGTTCCGACAGCCCCGTATGGCCGACTTCCTTGTCGACGAGCAGTTCGGGGATCACGCCGACGGCACGGCCGCCGGCCGCCATTACTTCGTCGGCGATCACGCCCATCAGGCCGACCCGGCCGCCGCCGTAGACGAGCGTGAGGCCCGCATCGACGAGCGCGCGGCCGAATGCGCGCGCGGCGTCGGCATAGACGGGCCGCACGCCGGACGACGAGCCGCAGTAAACACAAACAGCCTTCATTGCTTGGAGTCCTTGGCGGGTGCCTGCCCGGTGACGACGGGGCTGTCGGCGGGCCGCGGCGAACCGTCGCGCGGCGGCAGGTAGTCGGTGAACTGGCGCTTCGGCAGCTTGCCGGAGACCAGGTCGTCGAACAGCTGGCGCGAACGGCCGCGCAGGTACGGTGCCATCACGGAGATCACGTGCATGCTGACCTGGTGCAGTTCCTCGCGGATCGCGTCCTGGTCGTTGTATTTGCGCGGATGCATCACGTACTGATACGACAGCCAGTACGTCGAAATGACGGCCATGTTGGTGGCGATGACTTCGATCTCGGCGGGCGTCGCGACCATCTCGGCGTCGGACACGAGCAGCTCGCACATGTCGCGCGCGAAGCGCACCTTGTGGCTGATGATCTGCTTGAAGTGCGTCTCGAGCGTGCGGTTGCGGGCGAGCAGGTCGTTGAGGTCGCGATACAGGAACCGGTAGGTCCACATGAAATCGGCCATGTACTGCAGGTACGACCAGGTTTCGTCGATCGTCGGACGATGATCTTCGGGAAAGCGCAGCCGCCGTTCGATCTGCTGCTCGAACTGCGCGAAGATGCTGTTGATGATGTCGTCCTTGTTGCGGAAATGGTAGTACAGGTTGCCTGGACTGATTTCCATTTCCTCGGCGATCGTCGTGGTCGTGACGTTCGGCTCGCCGATCTCGTTGAAGAGTTTCAACGACAACTCGAGAATCCGTTCGCGGGTGCGGCGGGGAGGTTTCGCTTCCATGTCGTCCGGCCCTGTGTGTGCCGGACTGGCGGGCGCTGCAATCGATGCTGCGTGATTCGTCCGGCGCGGGTTGCTGTTCTATGTCTAGCGGACGATTATAAACCGCGGTTTCGCCACATCGGGGCATTTCGTGATTGCCGCCCCGCGCGGCGCATGGTGCAGCGCCGCACGCGGGCGGTGCGCCAGGTACCCGCGGGGCAGCCGTCTAGAAGCCGAGCCAGCGTGCGACGACGGGGCCGAGCACGAAGCCCCACGTCGTCACGCACGCGAACAACGCGACGGTCACGGCTGCGCTGCCGAGATCCTTCGCGCGCTTCGAGAGTTCGTGACGCTCGAGCGAGATGCGGTCGATCGCGGCCTCGACGCTCGAGTTCAGCAGCTCGACGATCAGCACGAGCAGCACCGACGCGATCAGCAGCGCACGCGATGCCGCCGGCACCGGTGCGAACGCGCCGATCGGGAGCATCAGCGCAGCGAGCGTGAGCTCCTGGCGAAACGCGCTTTCCTCGCGGATCGCCACGCGAAAGCCGTTCAGCGAATGCTTGAGGGCGTACCAGGCGCGCGTGATGCCGCGATGGCGCTTGTACGGGTTCGGCGGCAGCGGCGCGAGCCGATCGTCGGGGCCGAGCGGCTCGTGCGCGTGCACGTCCGCGTCGGCATGCGGCTCTTCCTCGTCGAACGGGCGATGCCGTTGCGGCGTTGCGTCGGGGGGCGGGATTTTGTCGTTCAGGTCTCGTTTCAAACGGCGGCACCTTCTGCTGGCGAGTACGCGGTCTTCGGCAGCGGCTTCAGATGCGACGCGAACTGCTCGGATGCCGCGCGCCACGAGAAGCGTTCGGCCCACGCGCGCGCAGTGGTGCGTTCGATCTTCAGCGCCTCGAGGCAGGCTTCCTGCAGGTCTTCGTGCATCGCGCCGGCGTCGCCTTCGCCGAGCACGTCGATCGGGCCCGTCACGGGATACGCGGCTACCGGCGTGCCGCAGGCGAGCGCCTCGAGCAGCACGAGGCCGAACGTGTCGGTGCGACTCGGGAACACGAACACGTCGGCCGCAGCATACACCTTGGCGAGCTCGGCCTGTGACAGCACGCCGAGATAGTTGGCTTCCGGATAGCGCGACTTCAGCTCCGCGAGCGCGGGGCCTTCGCCCGCGACCCACTTCGAGCCGGGCAGATCGAGGCGCAGGAATGCCTCGACGTTCTTCTCGATCGCGACGCGGCCCACGTACAGGAAGATCGGCCGCGCGGTATTGAGCACCTTCGATTCCATCGGCCGGAACACGTCGAGATCGACGCCGCGCGTCCACAGCACGACGTTCGTGAAGCCGAATTTCTCGAGGTCCTGCTTGACGACCGGCGTCGGCGCCATCACCGCGAGCGACGGGCCGTGGAACCAGTGCAGGAAGCGGTAGGTCGCGGCGAGCGGGATGCCGAAGCGCGCCTGCACGTATTCCGGAAAGCGCGTGTGATACGCGGTCGTGTACGGCAGCTTGCGCGAACGCGCGTAGCGTCGCGCGGCGAGGCCGAGCGGGCCTTCGGTCGCGATGTGCAGCGCGTCGGGGGCGAACGCGTCGATTCGCGCGCGCAGCTTGCGGTACGGCAGGATCGACAGGCGGATCTCGGGGTAGGTCGGGCAGGGCACCGTACGGAATTCCAGTGGCGTCAGCAGTTCGACGCGGTGGCCGAGCGCGGTGAGTTCGCGCGACGTGCTCTTCAGCGTGCGCACGACGCCGTTGACCTGCGGTTCCCACGCGTCGGTGACGATCATGATCTTCATCGCGGCTTTGTCCTGTAAGTAGGGGTGTGTCAGGCAGTGGCCTTGGCCTTGCGCGACGTGGTCTCCGTCGGTGCGGTGCGCATCACCGTCCAGTAGACGATCTTCAGTTCGCCTTCCATCGTTTCGACGAGGGCGGACAGGCTTTCGACCCAGTCGCCGTCGTTGCAGTACAGCACGCCGTCGATGTCGCGGATCTCTGCCTTGTGGATGTGGCCGCACACGACGCCGTCGCAGCCGCGGCGGCGCGCCTCGTCGGTCATCACGGTCTCGAACTGGGAGATGAAGTTGACGGCGTTCTTGACCTGGTGCTTCAGGTACTGCGACAGCGACCAGTACTGGAAGCCGAGCCGGCTGCGGATCCGGTTGAACCAGCGGTTCAGCACGAGGATCAGCGTGTAGAGCGTGTCGCCGAGGTATGCGAGCCATTTCGCGTGCTGGATCACGCCGTCGAACAGGTCGCCGTGCACGATCCACAAACGTTTGCCCGCGAGCGTCGTGTGGAACGCCTCGCCGCGCACCTGGATGTCGCCGAACGCGAGATCGCAGAACTGCCGCGCGCCTTCGTCGTGGTTGCCGGGGATGTAGACGACCTGCGTCCCCTTGCGTGCCTTGCGCAGGATCTTCTGCACGACGTCGTTGTGCGCCTGCGGCCAGTACCAGCCCTTCTTCAGCTGCCAGCCGTCGATGATGTCGCCGACGAGGTACAGGTACTCCGAATCGTTGTGGCGCAGGAAGTCGAGCAGGTACGGCGCCTGGCACCCGCTCGAGCCGAGGTGGATGTCGGACAGCCAGATGGTGCGGTAGCGGTGGGCCGACGAGTCGGGGTCGTCATGCTGCGTGGCGTGCCCGGCAGGCGGGTCTTGCGACACCAGCCCGTCGGCTGCGGCAGAACCGGACAGGAAAGCTGTGGCGGCGCGGGCGCCGATGGGGTGACGGAACAGGGAGGTCGCGGACGATTTCTGGCCCATGCATGACTCGCGCCGGTTGACATTACCGGCATTCCGCCATGCGGGCGTGACTGTGCCATGACAGTCACGAGACGTTCTTATTACGCCCCCTGTAGGGTGTTTAGCAGTGAATGGCGGGGCGTTGCGTAATGTGCCGTACGGAACGGCTGGCCATTGTCGGGCAAGGCTGCCGGGCCGGGCGGAAGTTGCGTCGGGGAGGTGTTTTCGTCAGGCGAATGCGGTGCGTCAGCGTGGTAGCGCGACGACGCGCGTGCGGGCGATCCGGTCGTGCGGAAACTGGCGCCCGGCATGCAGCCGCGCGGCGCCGGCCCAGACGGCGATCCATGCGGCGGTGAGCGCGAGCGTGACGGGGACCGACAGGCCGAGGAGCGGATGCAGCGCGAGCGGCGGCAGGAACCACAGCCAGCCGAGTGCATAGCGGACGAGCGCGTGGCCCGCGCTCAGCGGCCGGCCGCTCGACGATTCGAGCCGCAGCCGCCAGGTCTTCATCGGCAGCGTCTGGCCGCCATGGGTCCAGAACCAGACGAAGTACGCGCCGACCACGAGCGCGATCCACGCGGCGAGCAGGTTGTGATGGACGAGGCCGTTGCGTTGCTGCGTTGCGAGGCTGAACGCGAGCCCGGCGAAGAACACCACGCCGAACAGCAGCACGCCTTCGTAGAGCAGTGCGGCGAGACGCCGCCGCACGGACGGCGCGGCGGCCGGGGTTTCAGGTGCGGGGGCGTTCGTCACGGGCGCTCAGGAGCCCTTGAACAGCGAGGGCGCGTCGGCGGGCGACACCGGCGCCACGGCGGCCGGCGCGGATGCGGTGCCGGCCGTCGACGATGCGGGTACCGGCGGCGCGACGGCGGCCGAGACGGGCGCCGGTGCGGTGGCCGGGCCGCTTGCCGGGTGTTCGTGCGAATTGACGAGACGGCGCACGTCCCGGTCGGCGACGGTCGGCGGCGCACTGACGACGCTCGGCCGGCGGCGGCGCTCGGCGGCCGCGAGACGTTCCTTCTGCTCTTCCGGGAGTTGCTGGTATGCCTTCCACGCCCGCTCGCGCGCCTGCGCGGAAAGCTCCTTCGCACTCTGGTAGTTCTCGCGCGCGACGCGGCGCTGCTCGGGCGTCATCTTGGCCCATTCGGTCATCCGGTCCTGCAGGCGCTTTTGGTCATCGGGCGTCAACTTCGCGAAACGCGATGCGATCTTCAGCCATTTGCGCTTGCGGGCATCGCTGAAACCGTCCCACTGGTCGGCGAACGGCGCGAGCGCCGCGTGCTGCGCCGGCGTGAGGCGCGCCCACGACAACGGGCCGGTAGCGGCCGGCAGCGGCAGGGGCAGGGGTAGCGGGGGGAGTTCGGTGCTCAGCCCGGTCGCGGCCGATGCAGGCGCGGCAGGGCTGCTGACCGCGGCGGCGGTCGTCGCGGGGGCCGGGTGGAATCGTGGGTAAGTGGCGACGTAGGAAACGGCGATCGCGATTACGCATCCGAAAAATACGGCCAGGCCGCGCTTCTGACTCACCCGTGCGATCCCCTCGTTATTGTCTGTTAGTGAGCGCGCGACAGATACGCGTTGAACCCGTGGTCGAGATACGCGTTGAGCGGCAGGTCGTCGCTGAGCATCGCCGCGTCGATGTCGGCGAGTTCGGCGGTGCGCTGCATGTCTTCCCAGTAGGCGATGCCGACGAGCCCGGCGAGCAGCAGGGCCAGCGGCCACGCGCGTAGCAGGCGGCGCGCGAACGACGCCTGCGGGCGGCTCGCGGGCGCCGTGCCGTACGCACCGGCCGCGCCGGCGAAGGCCGGCACGAACACCGGCACGGTCGCGGCTTCGGGCTTCTTGCGCGCGAGCGCAGCCCGGCGGGCGACGGCCAGACGGTCGGTGGTCGCGGCAGGCAGGTCGGCCGCGCACTCGTCCAGCGCGCGGCGCACCTTCAACGCGAATTCGTGTTCTCGATTTGCGGGAGCGGAGCTCATAGCGTGATTCCTTTGGCCTTGAGCGCGTGCGCCAGCGTGTGGGTGGCCCGTGAGCAGTGCGTCTTCACGCTGCCCTCGGAGCACCCCATTGCGGCGGCAGTCTCGGCGACATCCATATCTTCCCAATAACGCATCAGGAACGCTTCCCGTTGACGCGCCGGAAGCTTCTGGATTTCTTCGTCGATCAGGGCCAGAACCTGCTCTCGTTCGAGGCGGTGCTCGCTGCTTTCGACGCCCGCGTTGTCGTCCGCGGATTCGAGTGTTTCGAGCGGGTCGAAATCGTCGTCGTCGCTGCTGTTCAGCGACGAGAAGAGCGTGACCCACGTGTTGCGGACTTTCTGCCGGCGGAACCAGTCGTGGATCGCGTTCTGCAGGATCCGCTGAAAAAGTAGCGGCAACTCGGCCGCCGGCCGGTCGCCGTACTTCTCCGCAAGCTTGATCATCGCGTCCTGCACGATGTCGAGCGACGCATCGTCGTCACGCACGGCGTACGCAGCCTGCTTGAACGCGCGCCTTTCGACGCCCGCCAGAAAGTCGGCGAGTTCCTTGTCTGATGCCATTCCGTGAAGGTATGCGCTGCGGGCCGCTGCGTGGTGTAAAAGGGCGAAAAATTTCGTAAAACCCGCGGATGCTATCAAATTTTCGCGCCGCTTGGCACCGGGTTGGGCGCCGCACGTTGCGCGCGAGCCGCGCCGACGGGTGCCGGGCGGCGCCCATGATGCGCTGCGGGATATTTTGCTTGACGACCCCCTCGCGACCCGCTATCGTCAATGATTCGCAACATGAAGTGATGGTCTCATTTGAGGCTGGCCCAAGAAGCCTGCCCTTCAAACTGGACGCGCCGCTTGAACCCGAGCCACAAGCCCGGCAGAGAGCACCCGATCAATTTTTTGCCGAAAATTCGAAAGGTCAAAATGAACATGCCCAGCGCGGAATTCTCCACGTCGGAACCCCTTTCCCCTCCCGATAGCGACTCCATCGGCGGTACCGTGCTCATGAAGGCACTGGCCGATGAAAACGTCGAATTCATCTGGGGCTACCCCGGCGGCTCGGTACTCTACATCTACGACGAGCTTTACAAGCAGGACAAGATTCAGCACGTGCTGGTGCGCCACGAACAGGCGGCCGTGCACGCAGCCGATGCGTATGCGCGTTCCACCGGCAATGTCGGCGTCTGTCTCGTGACGTCGGGCCCCGGTGTCACCAACGCGGTGACCGGCATCGCCACGGCGTACATGGATTCGATCCCGATGGTCGTGATCAGCGGCCAGGTGCCCACGGCCGCGATCGGCCAGGATGCCTTCCAGGAGTGCGACACCGTCGGCATCACGCGTCCGTGCGTGAAGCACAACTTCCTCGTGAAGGACGTGCGCGACCTCGCGGAAACCGTCAAGAAGGCGTTCTATATCGCCCGCACCGGCCGTCCGGGCCCGGTGCTGATCGACATCCCGAAGGACATCTCGAAGACGCCGTGCGAATACGAGCCCGTCAAGAGCGTGTCGCTGCGTTCGTACAACCCGGTCACGAAGGGCCATTCGGGCCAGATCCGCAAGGCCGTGTCGCTGCTGCTGACGGCGAAGCGTCCGTACATCTACACGGGTGGCGGCATCATCCTCGCCGACGCGTCGCGCGAACTGAACCAGTTCGCGGACCTGCTCGGCTACCCGGTTACGAACACGCTGATGGGCCTGGGCGGCTATCGCGCGTCGGACAAGAAATTCCTCGGCATGCTCGGCATGCACGGCACCTACGAAGCGAACATGGCGATGCAGCACTGCGACGTGCTGATCGCGATCGGCGCCCGCTTCGACGACCGCGTGATCGGCGATCCGGCGCACTTCGCGTCGCGTCCGCGCAAGATCATCCACATCGACATCGACCCGTCGTCGATCTCGAAGCGTGTGAAGGTCGACATCCCGATCGTCGGCGACGTGAAGGAAGTGCTGAAGGAGCTGATCGAGCAGCTGCAGACGGCCGAGCATGGCCCCGACACCGAGGCGCTCGCGCAATGGTGGAAGGACATCGAGGGCTGGCGCTCGAAGGATTGCCTGAAGTACGACCGCGAAAGCGAGATCATCAAGCCGCAGTACGTGGTCGAGAAGGCGTGGGAGCTGACGGACGGCAATGCGTTCGTGTGCTCGGACGTCGGCCAGCACCAGATGTGGGCGGCGCAGTTCTACCGTTTCAACAAGCCGCGTCGCTGGATCAACTCCGGCGGCCTCGGCACGATGGGCTTCGGCCTGCCGGCAGCGATGGGCGTCAAGATGGCGCACCCGGACGACGACGTGCTGTGCATCACGGGCGAAGGCTCGATCCAGATGTGCATCCAGGAACTGTCGACCTGCCTGCAGTACGACACGCCCGTGAAGATCATTTCGCTGAACAACCGCTATCTCGGCATGGTTCGCCAGTGGCAGCAGATCGAATACAGCAAGCGCTATTCGCATTCGTACATGGATGCGCTGCCTGATTTCGTGAAGCTCGCCGAAGCGTACGGCCATGTCGGCATGCGGATCGAAAAGACCTCGGATGTGGAGCCGGCGCTGAAGGAAGCGTTGCGCCTGAAGGACCGCACCGTGTTTCTCGATTTCCAGACCGATCCGACCGAAAACGTCTGGCCGATGGTACAGGCCGGCAAGGGCATCACCGAGATGCTGCTCGGATCGGAAGATCTGTAACGGCGCGACGCGCGCCTGAGCCCGATGCGGCCGCCTTCACGAAGGGCAGCGCGCGGCGCGAGTGAATCGACACGGACACATTCTGGAAGAAGCGAACATGAGACACATCATTTCCGTCCTGCTGGAGAACGAACCGGGCGCGCTGTCGCGCGTGGTCGGTCTGTTTTCCGCACGCGGCTACAACATCGAAACCTTGACGGTGGCGCCGACCGAAGACCAATCGCTGTCGCGGCTCACCATCGTTTCCATTGGCTCCGACGACGTGATCGAACAGATCACGAAGCATCTGAACCGCCTGATCGAGGTGGTGAAAGTGGTGGACCTGACCGACGGTGCACACATCGAACGCGAGCTGATGCTGATCAAGGTACGTGCAGTGGGCAAGGAGCGCGAAGAAATGAAGCGGATGGCGGACATTTTCCGCGGCCGCATCATCGACGTGACCGAAAAGACCTACACGATCGAATTGACGGGCGCGAGCGACAAGCTCGACGCATTCATCCAGGGGCTGGACGCGGGCGCGATCCTAGAGACCGTGCGCACCGGCAGCTCCGGCATCGGACGCGGCGAGCGCATCCTGAAGGTGTGATGCCGGACAGGCACGCCGGGTGCGCCGTCATGTCCCGGCCCGCAGTACTCCATCCGAACGAATTGTTGAATTTTTGAATTAGCGAAGGAACCATCATGAACGTTTTCTACGACAAAGACGCTGACCTCTCCCTCATCAAGGGCAAGCAAGTCACGATCATCGGCTACGGCTCGCAAGGCCATGCACACGCGCTGAACCTGAAGGACAGCGGCGTGAACGTGACGGTCGGCCTGCGCAAGGGCGGCGCGTCGTGGAGCAAGGCCGAAAACGCAGGCCTGTCGGTCAAGGAAGTCGCGGAAGCGGTGAAGAGCGCCGACGTCGTGATGATGCTGCTGCCGGACGAGCAGATCGCCGACGTGTACGCGAAGGAAGTCCACGCGAACATCAAGCAGGGCGCGGCGCTGGCGTTCGCGCACGGCTTCAACGTCCACTACGGCGCGGTGATCCCGCGCGCCGACCTCGACGTGATCATGATCGCGCCGAAGGCACCGGGCCACACGGTTCGCGGCACGTACTCGCAAGGTGGCGGCGTGCCGCACCTGATCGCGGTTGCGCAGAACAAGTCGGGCGCGGCACGCGACATCGCGCTGTCGTACGCGGCAGCGAACGGCGGCGGCCGTGCGGGCATCATCGAAACCAACTTCCGTGAAGAAACCGAAACCGACCTGTTCGGCGAGCAGGCCGTGCTGTGCGGCGGTACCGTCGAGCTGATCAAGGCCGGCTTCGAGACGCTGGTCGAAGCAGGCTACGCGCCGGAAATGGCGTACTTCGAGTGCCTGCACGAACTGAAGCTGATCGTCGACCTGATCTACGAAGGCGGCATCGCGAACATGAACTACTCGATCTCGAACAACGCCGAGTACGGCGAGTACGTGACGGGCCCGCGCATCGTCACGGAAGAGACGAAGAAGGCGATGAAGCAGTGCCTGACCGACATCCAGACGGGCGAGTACGCGAAGAGCTTCATTCTCGAGAACAAGGCAGGCGCACCGACGCTGCAGTCGCGCCGCCGCCTGACGGCCGAGCACCAGATCGAGCAAGTCGGCTCGAAACTGCGCGCGATGATGCCGTGGATCGCGAAGAACAAGCTCGTCGACCAGTCGAAGAACTAAGCACCGCGTGCTGATCCGGCCCCTCGAATAGAGGGCCGGTACCAAAAAGCCGCCCGAAGGCAGCAGTGCCCCGGGCGGCTTTTGCTATCCTACGGGCTTTGCAATTCACCGAACACAGAACGAATCCATGAACTATCCTCATCCGATCATCGCGCGCGAAGGCTGGCCGTTCATCGCGATTGCAGCCGTCGTCGCGCTGTTGATCCATGCTGTCGGGGGCTTCGGCTTCGCGTGGCCGTTCTGGCTGCTGCTCGTCTTCGTCGTCCAGTTCTTCCGCGACCCGCAGCGCCCGATCCCGGCGCAGCCGAACGCGGTGCTGTGCCCGGCGGACGGCCGCATCGTCGCGGTCGAGACCACGCAGGATCCGTACGCGAACCGCGAAGCGCTGAAGATCAGCGTGTTCATGAATGTCTTCAACGTCCATTCGCAGCGTTCGCCGGTCGATGGTGCGATCTCCAAGGTCGAATACTTCCCGGGCGCGTTCCTGAACGCGGCGATCGACAAGGCGTCGACCGAGAACGAGCGTAATGCGGTCGTGATCCAGACGGCGAGCGGCAAGACCGTGACCGCCGTGCAGATCGCCGGCCTCGTCGCACGCCGGATCCTCTGCTACGTGCGCGCGGGCGAACCGCTGTCGCGCGGCCAGCGCTACGGTTTCATCCGCTTCGGTTCGCGCGTCGACGTGTACCTGCCGCTCGGCAGCCGCGCGAAGGTGTCGATCGGCGAGAAGGTCTACGCGTCGTCGACGATCCTCGCCGAACTCGAACAGTAAGCGGCGGGGCGCACCATGGCCGCATTCAAACCGCGTCGGCCGCGCAACGGCGCCGGCCAGACGCCACGTCCGTTCCGGCGCAACAAGGTGATGGCACAGGATCCGGTGCCCGTCGAGAGCCGCCGTGCCGCGCGCCAGCGGTTCCTGAAGACGCGCGGCATCTACCTGCTACCGAACGCATTCACGACCGCCGCGCTGTTCTGCGGCTTCTTCGCGGTCGTGCAGGCGATGAACGTGCGCTTCGAGATCGCCGCGATCGCGATTTTCGTCGCGATGGTGCTCGACGGGATGGACGGGCGCGTGGCACGCATGACGCATACGCAGAGCGCGTTCGGCGAGCAGTTCGACAGCCTGTCGGACATGGTGTCGTTCGGCGTCGCGCCCGCGCTCGTGATGTACGAGTGGGTGCTGAAGGATCTCGGCCGCTGGGGCTGGCTCGCCGCGTTCGTGTACTGCTCGGGCGCCGCGCTGCGCCTCGCGCGCTTCAATACGAACATCGGCGTCGTCGACAAGCGCTTCTTCCAGGGGCTGCCGAGCCCGGCCGCCGCCGCGCTGATCGCCGGCTTCGTGTGGCTCGCCACCGACAACCGCGTGCCGATGAAGCTCGGCTGGTTGCCGTGGGTCGCGTTCGTGCTGACGATCTACGCGGGCGTGACGATGGTGTCGAACGCGCCGTTCTACAGCGGCAAGGCGCTCGACGTGCGGCACCGCGTGCCGTTCGCGGCGATCCTGCTGGTCGTCGTCGCGTTCGTGCTCGTGTCGTCCGATCCGCCGCTGATGCTGTTCTGCCTGTTCGTGCTGTACGGGCTGTCCGGCTACGTGTTCTGGGGCTACATGGCCATCCGCGGGCGCGCGAATCCGGCGCGCTCGTCGCAGCGCGACCACTGACGCATGCGCATGCTTCGCCTGAAAACGGCGGCCTCAGGGTCGCCGTTTTCATGTGTCCCTGGTTCGGCCCGTGCGGCAGGAAACCCCGGGTGCCGTCCGATTGCGCACCTAACGGAATGCCGCTATAGTCTTTGGCATGACTGCATTTTCCCGCCTCTCCCTCCTTCTAGCCGGTGCGCCGCTACGCGCGCTAGCTTCGGCGCGCCTGCCGCGCTGACCGTTCTCGCCCCCCGTCAAGCTTCGTCTGTTGTCGAGCGTCGCCAGCGGTGGCGCGATCTCGTTACGTTTGACTTCCGTATAAAGAGCCCCTGGAGCCCCCCATGACAGACAAGCTGATCATTTTCGATACGACGTTGCGTGACGGCGAACAATCGCCCGGTGCGTCGATGACGAAGGAAGAGAAAATCCGCATTGCGAAGCACCTCGAGCGGATGAAGGTCGACGTGATCGAGGCCGGCTTCGCGGCCAGCTCGAACGGCGATTTCGACGCGATCCACACGATCGCCGGTCTCGTGAAGGACAGCACGATCTGCTCGCTGGCGCGCGCCAACGACAAGGACATCCAGCGCGCCGCTGATGCGCTGAAGCCGGCCAACAGCGCGCGGATCCACACGTTCATCGCGACGTCGCCGCTGCACATGGAGAAGAAGCTGCGGATGACGCCCGACCAGGTGTTCGAGCAGGCCCGCCTCGCGGTGCGCTTCGCGCGCAAGTTCACCGACAACGTCGAATTCTCGCCGGAAGACGGCAGCCGCTCGGATCTCGACTTCCTGTGCCGCGTGCTGGAAGCCGTGATCGCGGAAGGCGCGACGACGATCAACATCGCCGACACGGTCGGCTACGGCGTGCCGGAGCTGTACGGCAACCTCGTGAAGACGCTGCGGGAGCGCATTCCGAACTCGGACAAGGCGATCTTCTCGGTGCATTGCCACAACGACCTCGGGATGGCGGTGGCGAACTCGCTCGCCGGCGTGAAGATCGGCGGTGCGCGCCAGATCGAGTGCACGATCAACGGCCTCGGCGAGCGCGCGGGCAACACGTCGCTCGAAGAAATCGTGATGGCCGTGAAGACTCGCAAGGACTACTTCGGCCTCGACGTCGGCATCGACACGACGCAGATCGTACCGACGTCGAAGCTCGTGTCGCAGATCACCGGCTTCGTCGTGCAGCCGAACAAGGCGGTGGTCGGCGCGAACGCGTTCGCGCATGCGTCGGGCATCCACCAGGACGGCGTGCTGAAGGCGCGCGACACCTACGAGATCATGCGCGCGGAAGACGTGGGCTGGACCGCGAACAAGATCGTGCTCGGCAAGCTGTCGGGTCGTAACGCGTTCAAGCAGCGCCTGCAGGAGCTCGGCGTGGCGCTCGACAGCGAGAGCGAACTCAATGCCGCGTTCATGCGCTTCAAGGATCTGGCCGACCGCAAGGCCGAGATCTTCGACGAAGACATCATCGCGATCGTGTCCGAGGAATCGGCGCTCGCGCACGAGCAGGAGCACTTCAAGTTCGTGTCGCTGTCGCAGCGTTCGGAGACGGGCGAGCAACCGCAGGCGAAAATCGTGTTCGCGGTCGAAGGCAAGGAAGTGACCGGTGAAGCGCGCGGCAACGGCCCGGTCGATGCGACGTTCAATGCGATCGAGGGCGAAGTCGGCAGCGGTTCCGAGCTGCTGCTGTACTCGGTGAACGCGATCACGACCGGCACGCAGGCGCAGGGCGAAGTGACCGTCCGACTGTCGAAGAGCGGGCGGATCGTCAACGGCGTCGGCACCGATCCGGACATCGTCGCCGCATCCGCGAAGGCGTACATCTCCGCACTGAACAAGCTGCATTCGAAGGACGACAAGGTCAATCCGCAGCGCGCATAAGCGCAGCGCGCCTCGCGTCACCGACACGCCCCGTGCGGCCCTGTGCCGCCGGGGCGTTTTTCATTTACCCGCTCATCCACTGCTCATTCGGCAGCCGGCGCACGGAACAGCCAGCGGCGCGCGGCCGTACGCGGCGCCGGGCTGCGCCGCCGGAACTCGACCGCGATCCCGCGTCGCGGCGCATCGGCGACGAACGCATCGAGCAGTTCGAGCACGTCGTGATCGATATAGTCGGCGCGCGTCGCGTCGATGATCACCGCGGCCCGGTCGGGAATGTGCCGCAGGTGATGCTTGACCTGCACCTTGCCGAGAAACGACACGTCCTTGCGGAACGACAGCAGGAAGTGGTCGTCGT
This sequence comes from Burkholderia sp. AU33803, assembly GCF_002223095.1. Lineage (NCBI taxonomy): Bacteria > Pseudomonadati > Pseudomonadota > Betaproteobacteria > Burkholderiales > Burkholderiaceae > Burkholderia > Burkholderia sp. AU33803. The sequence goes on along the minus strand of NZ_NKFJ01000005.1, from coordinate 40,715 downwards.
GCTGCGCGAGCGTGACGGGGCTCTTCAGGTTCGCGACGGCGACCGCCAGCACGCTGCACGCGAGGCCGAGCGCGATGCCGAACAGCAGGTCGACCGCGAGCACGCCGGCAATTGTCGCGGCGAACGGCACGAATGCGGCCGGACCCTGTTTCATCACCGAGCGGAACAGCGCCGGCTTCGCGAGCTTGAAGCCGGTGTGGATCAGGATCGCGGCCAGGCTCGCGAGCGGGATCAGGTTGATCAGGCCCGTGAGCGCGAACACGCTCGCGAGCAGCAGCACCCCGTGCACGATCGCCGACATCCGGCTTTGCGCGCCCGCATTGACGTTTACCGAGCTGCGTACGATCACCGATGTGATCGGCAGCCCGCCGACCGCGCCCGCGACGAGATTGCCGACGCCCTGGGCCTTGAGTTCACGGTCGGGTTGGGTCGGCCGGCGCTTCGGGTCGATCTGCTCGACGGCTTCGAGGCTCAGCAGCGTCTCGAGGCTCGCGACGACCGCGAGCGTGATCGCGACGCGCCACACGTCAGGATTGACGAGCTGCGCGAAGTTCGGGCCGAGATCCGCATGCTTGAGCGACGCCGCGAAGGCCGCGAACGATCCGAGTTCGGGCAGCGTCACGCGATGGGCGGCGCCCGGCGCCACTGACGGCGCGACGACGCTCAGCACGAGCGTGGCGCCGATACCCAGCACGACCACCGCGAGCGGGGCCGGCACCGAACGCACCAGCGCGAAGCGGCGCAGCGCGGGGGTATCCCACGCGACCAGCAGTGCGAGCGAGGCGAGTGCGACGGCGGTCGCGGCCCACGCGACCGGCAGGCCCGGCCAATTCGCAAACGATTGCGCGGCCGAGCCGCCGATGCCGAAGGCGAACGGAATCTGCTTCACGATCAGCAGCAGGCCGATCGCGGCGAGCATGCCCTTGATGACGGACGACGGCACGTAGGCGGCGAAGCGGCCGGCGCGCAGCATGCCGAACCCGAACTGCAGGACGCCGGACAGCAGCACCGCGAGCAGGAACGCGGAGAAGCTGCCGAGTTGCGCGATGCCTTCGACGACGATCACGACGAGGCCGGCGGCCGGCCCGCTGACGGACAGCGACGAGCCGCTCAGCAGCGCGACGACGATGCCGCCGACGATCCCGGACACGAGCCCGGCGAACGGTTCGACGCCGGATGCATTGGCGATGCCGAGACACAGCGGCAGCGCGACGAGGAAAACGACGACGCCGGCGACGATGTCGCGCGGCAGGGTGGACAGGCGCTCGTTCAGTTTCATGGTTGGGGCGATTTCATTGGCTTGGGGGCGGGGTAGGTCAGCCGAGCGCGCCGGCCGTCGCGGCCTGCACGGGTTCGACGTCGGCGGGCGACGTGGTGTAGCCGGAATCGAGTTCCTGCAGTCGGCCGTCGACGAGCGAAAAGATCCAGCCGTGCACGAGCGGTGGCCGCTCGCGGCCCTGCACGATCGGGGACGCGCGCAGCAGCCTCACCTGTTCGAGCACGTTGAGTTCGGCGAGGCGGTCGGCGGCGGCCGCGTCGTCCAGCCCGTCCAGTGTGTCGCGATGGCGCCGCGCGAGCGCGCAGAGTGGCGCGATGCGGCGCGCGACGTGCGGCAGGTCGGACGGCGGCGGCAGTAGCGACGCGCGTACGCCGCCGCATCCGTAGTGCCCGCACACGATGACGTGGTCGACCTGCAGCACGCGTACCGCGTACTCGAGGACGCTGGCGGAATTGTCGTCGTCGGGATGGAACAGGTTCGCGATGTTGCGATGGACGAACAGCTCGCCGGGCGCGCAGTGCGTGATGGTCTCGGCCGGCACGCGGCTGTCGGCGCAGCCGATCCACAGCACGCGCGGATTCTGGCCGCGCGCGAGCGCGTCGAAGAAGCCGGGCGTGTATTCACGCGTTTCGCGGGCCCAGGCGATGTTGGCAACCAGCATGCTCTTGGGGCGATTCATGAGGACTCCTTTCTGATAAAGGCAAACGAATATCGGCAAAAATGTCGCAATGGCATTCTTTCTAAATTGAAAGGTTGGTTTTCGACTGATATTAGGGGTATGCCCTAGCACTTCGGGGGTGTTGAAACAATTTGTTTCAAATTGAGTTGGCGTAGTGCATTGCGTGCACCAATTCGCCGCATGACCTGCGCTGCGTAAGCCCGCTTTCGCGCAGAGGCCCGCATGACGGGGATGTCAGCGAGGTGCCATCGAAATGTCATCGATCGGAAAAGATTTCCGTCGCATTTTCGAAATTAATCAGGAGGCGGAAAAAAGGAAATGGCCATTCACGCAATGATTCGTGAATGGCCACGCTGAAAATTGCGCGTAAATGCGTAATCGGTCAGAACAGGTTGCGGCGGTCGGGGTCGTGCAGCGGGTCGGGCGTTTTCTGCGTGATGCGCAGGATGCCCTGAGGATCGAAGTAGAAGCTGTACATCATGTACCAGACGTTGTCCTCGAGATACCGGTAAGTCCACACCTCGCGCTTCATCAGCGGGAAGTAGGACGTCTCGACGGGGCGTCCGAAGTTCACGAGGACGTCGGTCTTCGTCCACTTGCCGATCTCTGCGCGATAGAACTCGTTCGGCTGCAGGACCTGGCGCACGTTGACGATCTTGTGGGCCGCGTCGACGTCGGCCGCGATGGTGATTTCGCCCATCGGCTGGGTCGGCCACATCAGGCGCTTGCCGCCGTCGGGCAGGTCGTAGATCTCGCGCGGCGGGCCCATGCGCGCGACGATCGCCGACTCGTCCTGGCCGGCCTGGTATTGCTGCCACGGTTGCGCGCAACCGGCCAGCAGCGCGGCGGCACCGGCGACGAGCACCGGCAGGCGCGCGGAAATGCGAATGCGCATGGGGATTCTCCAGAACACGGAAACAAGTCCCGTTTTATCACGGACGGCGCGCGACCGCGCATCGTGCGGAAAAAATCGGTACGGATCGCCGCCGCGGTCACGCTTGCGGGCGGCGGGGGCGCCGGCCTATGATCCGCGCTTCTCGGGCAGATTGAAGGGCAGGTGGCCGATGCAGGGGTGGAAGCGGTGCGCGCTCGCGTTGAGCGCGGGGTGGATGCTGGTGTCGTCGGCGTTTGCCGGCGGCGAGCCGGTGCGGATCGCGCTGATCGAGGGGATGTCGGGCCCGTTCGCGAATGCGGGCGCGGCGGTCGAGCGCAACCTGCGCTTCGGCGTCGAGCAGGTCAACGCGGCGGGCGGCGTGAAGCTGCGCGACGGCGCGCATCCGCTCGAACTCGTCGTGCTCGACAGCAAGGGCAGCCCCGAGGAGGCGCTCGTGCAGTTGCGCGCGGCCGCGGACCGCCATATCGGGTTCGTCGCGCAGGGCAACAGTTCGGCCGTCGCCGCCGCGCTCGTCGCGGCGCTCGACAAGCTGAACGCGCGCGATCCGGACAGCCGGATGCTGTTCCTCAACTATTCGGCCGACGATCCGGCGCTGACCGGCGCGCGCTGCAGCTTCTGGCATTTCCGTTTCGATGCGCACGCGGGCATGCGGATGGCTGCGCTCGCGGACGTGATGGCGCGCGACCGCGCGCTCCACAAGGTCTACCTGCTCAACCAGGACTACAGCTTCGGCCGCGACGTCAGCACGCTCGCCCGGCAGGCGCTGGCCGCGCGGCGCCCGGACGTGACGATCGCCGGCGACGAATTCCACCCGATCGGCCGGATCAAGGATTTCTCGCCGTACATCGCGAAGATCCGTGCGAGCGGCGCCGACGCCGTCGTGACCGGCAACTGGGGCAACGACCTCACGCTGCTCGTGAAGGCGGCGCGCGAGCAGGGGCTGAATGCGAAGTTCTATACCTTCTACGGCAACAGCCTCGGCGCGCCGGCGGCGCTTGGCGATGCCGGTGTCGGGCGGGTCGTGGCCGTGGCGGACTGGCACCCGAACGCGGGCGGCGCGAAATCGGATGCGTTCTACCGCGCGTTCCGGAGCCGTTTTCCGGCCGCCCAGGACGACTATCCGGTGCGACGGATGAGCCTGATGATCGAGATGCTGGCCGCCGCGATGAACCGCGCGGGTTCCGCCGACCCCGTCGCGGTTGCGCGGGCGCTCGAGGGCCTGTCGTTCGACGACGGCTTCCACGCGTCGCGGATGCGCGCGCAGGATCACCAGCTGATCCAGCCCCTTTACGTGATGGAGATGGACAAGGTCGGCACGCCGGGCGTGCGCTTCGACAACGAGGGCTCGGGCTACGGTTTCCGGACGGTGCTCGCGGTGGCGGCGCCGCGCATGGAGATGCCGTCCGCCTGCTCGATGACGCGCCCGTGACAGGAGGCGGTAAGAACGGCGCGGAGTTGTGCTACAATGCGCGCCGGTTGTAAGTCACGGCACGGCCATTCTTCCGTGTCCGCCTGTTCAGTTAGAAAGGAAATCACATGTCTGTTGCAGATATCAAGAAGTCGGAAGTTGTTGCTCAGTTCGCCCGCGGTACCAACGACACGGGGAGCCCCGAAGTCCAGGTCGCACTGCTGACCGCACGTATCGTCGAACTGACGGGTCACTTCAAGACCCACGCGAAGGATCACCACAGCCGCCGCGGCCTGCTGCGCATGGTGAGCCGCCGCCGCAAGCTGCTCGACTACCTCAAGGGCAAGGATGCCGACCGTTACCGCGCACTGATCGAGAAGCTGGGTCTGCGTAAGTAATCGAGGCGATTGCCGCCAGCAAGATGCCTGTGTCAGTCCGCTGATACAGGCATTTTGTTTTTGCGCGGTGCGTAGCGTCACACGCACCGCAGGTCGTCCGGCACGGTTGTGCCGGGCTGCCGCAACGACTGATACCGGGGCAGGATTTGTGTCATTCCAGCGCGTCGCTGCATGAGCGCCGCGCTGGAATGGCATAAAAAACACACCTTGCTCCGGGTGATTCGGTCGGGACGCCGCCGCGCGGGATGGCCGGCGCGGCGAATGAAATGCATGAATTCAAAGGAGCAACCATGTCCATGTTCAACAAGGTCGTGAAGGAATTCCAGTGGGGCCAGCACAAGGTGCGCCTCGAAACCGGTGAAGTCGCTCGCCAGGCAAGCGGCGCCGTGATCGTCGACGTCGAAGACACCGTCGTGCTGGCAACCGTCGTCGGCGCGAAGTCGGCGAAGCCGGGTCAGGATTTCTTCCCGCTGACCGTCGACTACCTCGAAAAGACCTACTCGGCCGGCAAGATCCCGGGCGGCTTCTTCCGTCGCGAAGGCCGTCCGTCGGAGCACGAGACGCTGACGTCGCGCCTGATCGACCGTCCGCTGCGCCCGCTGTTCCCGGAAGGCTTCTACAACGAAGTCCAGGTCGTGATCCACGTGCTGTCCGTGAACCCGGAAATCCCGGCGGACATCCCCGCGCTGATCGGCGCATCGGCTGCGCTCGCCGTGTCGGGCCTGCCGTTCAACGGCCCGGTCGGTGCCGCACGCGTGGCCTACATCGACAACGCGTACGTGCTGAACCCGACGCGTGACCAGATCAAGGCGTCGAGCCTCGACCTCGTCGTCGCAGGTACGGAACGTGCCGTGCTGATGGTCGAATCGGAAGCCGACCAGCTGTCGGAAGAAGTGATGCTGGGCGCCGTGGTGTTCGGCCACGAGCAAATGCAGGTCGCGATCGACGCGATCCACGAACTGGTCCGCGAAGGCGGCAAGCCCGAGTGGGACTGGCAGCCGGCGCCGAAGAACGAAGCGCTGATCGCGCGCGTGACCGAGCTGGCACAGAACGACCTGCTCGCTGCTTACCAGCTCCGCGACAAGCAGGCGCGCTCGACCAAGCTGAAGGAAGTCTACGCGGCAACCTCGGCGAAGCTCGAGGAAGATGCGCAGGCAGCCGGTACGGTCGCAGCCGACAAGGCAACGGTCGGCAACGTGCTGTTCGACATCGAAGCGAAGATCGTCCGTTCGCAGATCCTGAACGGCGAGCCGCGCATCGACGGCCGCGACACGCGCACCGTGCGCCCGATCGAAATCCGCACCGGCGTGCTGCCGCGTACCCACGGCTCGGCGCTGTTCACGCGCGGCGAGACGCAGGCGCTGGTCGTCGCGACGCTCGGCACGAAGGGTGACGAGCAGATCATCGACGCGCTCGAAGGCGAGTACCGCGAGCGCTTCATGCTCCACTACAACATGCCCCCGTTCGCGACCGGCGAAACGGGCCGCGTCGGCTCGCCGAAGCGCCGCGAAATCGGCCACGGCCGCCTCGCGAAGCGTGCACTGGTCAAGTGCCTGCCGAGCGCCGACGAATTCGGCTACTCGATCCGCGTCGTGTCGGAAATCACCGAATCGAACGGTTCGTCGTCGATGGCATCGGTGTGCGGCGGCTGCCTCGCGCTGATGGACGCCGGCGTGCCGATGAAGGCGCACGTCGCGGGTATCGCGATGGGCCTGATCCTCGAAGGCAACAAGTTCGCGGTGCTGACCGACATCCTCGGCGACGAAGATCACCTCGGCGACATGGACTTCAAGGTGGCCGGCACGGAGCAAGGCGTGACGGCACTGCAGATGGACATCAAGATCCAGGGCATCACGAAGGAAATCATGCAGGTCGCGCTCGCGCAGGCGAAGGAAGGCCGCATGCACATCCTCGGCAAGATGACGTCGGCGGTTTCGGGTGCGAACACGCAACTGTCGGAATTCGCGCCGCGCATGATCACGATCAAGATCAACCCGGAAAAGATCCGCGACGTGATCGGCAAGGGCGGTTCGGTGATCCGCGCGCTGACGGAAGAAACCGGCACGACCATCGACATCTCCGACGACGGCGTCGTGACGATCGCGAGCACGAACAGCGACGGCATGGCCGAAGCGAAGAAGCGTATCGAGCAAATCACGGCCGAGATCGAAGTGGGCCAGGTGTACGAAGGCACGGTTCTGAAGCTGCTCGATTTCGGCGCGATCGTGAACCTGCTGCCGGGCAAGGATGGCCTGCTGCACATCTCGGAAATCGTCAACGAGCGTGTGAAGGACATCAACGACTACCTGAAGGAAGGCCAGCAAGTGAAGGTCAAGGTCATCCAGACGGACGAAAAGGGTCGTGTGCGTCTGTCGGCAAAGGCGCTGCTGAACGAAGCAGCGGCGGCGTCGCAATCGGACACGCCGCCGCAGCAGTAAGCGGATAGGCGGACCAACGGCCGGCAGTGCGAAAGCGTGCCGGCCGTTTTTTCTGTAGCATCGTTGTGCGGCGCAGCAGCGCCGGCAAGGCGCCCGTGCCGCGTGCGGGCGCACCATCCGATTCCGATCCTGATCCTGGAGCGACCCTCACCATGAAAGCCATCGAAATCACCGAGTTCGGCGCCCCCGACGTGCTGAAGCTTGCGGAGCGTCCGCGTCCCGAACCGAAGCGCGGCGAAGTGCTGATCAAGGTGGCGGCTTCCGGCGTGAACCGGCCCGACGTGTTCCAGCGCAAGGGCGCCTATGCGCCGCCGCCGGGTGCGTCGGATCTGCCGGGCCTCGAGGTCGCGGGCGAGATCGTCGGCGGCGACCTGTCCGACGCTGCTCAGAACCCGTTCGGCCTGAAGCTCGGCGATCGCGTGTGCGCGCTGCTCGCGGGCGGCGGCTATGCGGAATATGCGGTCGCGCCGCTGCCGCAATGCCTGCCGGTGCCCGGCGGGCTGACCGATATCGAGGCCGCGTCGCTGCCCGAGACGTTTTTCACGGTGTGGAGCAACGTGTTCGACCGTGCGCAGCTCGGCGCGGGCGAGGGCGGCGAGCACGAAACGCTGCTCGTGCAGGGCGGCTCGAGCGGCATCGGCGTGACGGCGATCCAGATCGCGCATGCGCTCGGCTTTCGCGTGTTCGCGACGGCCGGCACGGCCGACAAGTGCCGCGCGTGCGAGGCGCTCGGCGCGGAGCGTGCGATCAACTACAAGACGGAAGACTTCGTCGAGGTCGTGAAGTCGCTGACGCACGATCGCGGCGTCGACGTGATCCTCGACATGGTGGCGGGCTCGTACGTGCCGCGCGAACTGTCCGCGCTCGCGGATGGCGGCCGTCTGGTGCTGATCGCGCTGCTCGGCGGCGCGAAGGCCGACGTCAACCTGAGCGAGATCCTGCGTCGCCGGCTGACCATCACGGGTTCCACGCTGCGCCCGCGTCCGGTCGAATTCAAGGCGCAGATCGCCGCGCAGTTGAAGGCGCGCGTGTGGCCGCTGCTTGCCGACGGCCGCATCAAGCCGGTGATCTATCGCGTATTGCCGGCGGCGGACGCCGCGCAGGCGCATGCGCTGATGGAAAGCAGCGAGCACACCGGCAAGATCGTGCTCGATTGGGGTACGAACGCCTGACGGCCCACGTGGCCGGGCTTGACATGCGCGGTTTGACCGGTTCAAGGCGCGCGCAGTAAAATCGCCGGTTTGCTTCGCCAGATCAAACCTGACGGCCGGTTTCCGGCGCGTTAATGACCAAGCGGTGACGAGACAGACACGATGTCGAAACAAAGAACTAAGCGTGTGATCGGCAACTGGAAGATGCACGGCCGGCTGGCCGGCAACCAGGCGTTGCTGAACGAAGTGGTGCAGGGCGCGGGCGCGGTGGCGGCCGAAACGTCGGTCGGCGTGTGCGTGCCGTTCCCGTATCTCGCGCAGGTTCAGGCGCAGCTCGACGGCGGCCGTGTCGCCTGGGGTGCGCAGGACGTGTCGGCGCACGAGCAGGGCGCGTTCACCGGTGAAGTGGCGGCTGCGATGGTCGCGGAGTTCGGCGCACGCTATGCGATCGTCGGTCACTCGGAGCGCCGCGCGTATCACGGCGAACGCAACGAGACGGTCGCGGCGAAGACGCAGCGCGCGCTCGCGGCGGGGCTCACGCCTGTCGTGTGCGTCGGCGAGACGCTCGACGAGCGTGAGTCGGGTGCGACCGAGCAGGTGGTCGGTGCGCAGCTCGACGCAGTGCTGGCCGTGCTGACGGCCGACGAGGCCGCGCGCATCGTCGTCGCGTACGAGCCGGTCTGGGCGATCGGCACGGGCAAGAGCGCGACGTCGGCGCAGGCACAGGACGTGCACGCGTTCCTGCGTGCGCGTCTCGCGGCAAAGGGTGCGGCAGACGTGTCCGTGCTGTACGGCGGCAGCGTGAAGCCGGACAACGCGGAAGAGCTGTTTGCGCAGCCGGACATCGACGGTGGCCTGATCGGCGGCGCGTCGCTGAAGGCGGAAGATTTCCTGGCGATCTGCCGGGCCGCGCGCTGAGCGGTCCGAGATCGAATTGAACCATGACGGCGGCCGGTTGGTCCGGTCGCCCGATCCATTCGGGTGGGTGTGATGCTGTTATTCAAGACGCTGATTATTGTGGTGCAGGTGCTGTCTGCACTGGGTGTGATTGGTCTCGTGCTGTTGCAGCACGGCAAGGGTGCCGACATGGGCGCTGCGTTCGGCAGCGGCGCGTCGGGCAGCCTGTTTGGTGCAACGGGCTCGGCGAACTTCCTGTCGCGTACGACGGGCATTCTCGCGACGATCTTCTTCGTCGCGACGCTCGCGCTGACGTACCTCGGTTCGTACAAGTCGACGCCGTCGGCGGGCGTGCTGGGTGGGGTCGCGACCGCACCGGCCTCGGCGCCTGCAGCATCGGCGCCGGCCGTCGCGGCATCCGCTGCCGCAGGCTCGGCTGCAAGCGCGCCGGGCCAGGACGTCCCGAAATAAAAAGTTAAATTTTTTGCGGTTGTGCGTTGAACAAATCTCGAAGTCGGGTTAGAATTTAATTCTTGAAGCGATTCGCGGGAAACAAGTAGTTACAACCCCGGTTGCATGCAGTGCCGACGTGGTGAAATTGGTAGACACGCTATCTTGAGGGGGTAGTGGCGAAAGCTGTGCGAGTTCGAGTCTCGCCGTCGGCACCAAAGTTACTCAATGCCAGCCGCTTCTAGTGGCTGGCATTTTTCATTTCTGGGGTGTGCTTGCGGTTGTCTTGCGATCGCCTGCACTCCGAAATGATTCCTTCCGCCGGAAGTGGTATTCTCCGGACGCTCAGAACCAACCGATAGAGGATTGCCTTGAACCTCGCAGCCTATTACCCCGTCTTGTTGTTCCTCCTCGTGGGCACTGGTTTAGGTATAGCGCTGGTCAGCATCGGCAAGCTCCTTGGTCCCAACAAGCCGGACGTCGAGAAGAACGCACCGTACGAGTGCGGCTTCGAAGCCTTTGAAGACGCCCGGATGAAATTCGACGTCCGGTACTACCTCGTCGCCATCCTGTTCATCATCTTCGATCTCGAAACCGCATTCCTGTTTCCGTGGGGCGTCGCGCTCCGGGATATCGGCTGGCCGGGTTTCATCGCAATGATGATTTTTCTGCTCGAATTCCTGCTGGGCTTTGCCTATATCTGGAAGAAAGGCGGCCTCGACTGGGAGTGATGGGTTAATCGCCGGTTTGCATGGGCGGCCACGCTCGGTCGCTCGTCTGGAGTGGAAAGCAAATGAGTATCGAAGGGGTCTTGAAGGAAGGGTTTGTCACCACGACGGCTGACAAGCTGATCAACTGGACGCGTACCGGCTCGCTGTGGCCGATGACGTTCGGGCTCGCGTGTTGCGCCGTCGAAATGATGCATGCGGGCGCGGCCCGTTACGATCTGGACCGGTTCGGCGTCGTGTTTCGCCCGAGCCCGCGCCAGTCGGACGTGATGATCGTCGCCGGCACGCTCTGCAACAAGATGGCGCCCGCGCTGCGCCGCGTGTACGACCAGATGGCCGAGCCGCGCTGGGTGATCTCGATGGGATCGTGCGCGAACGGCGGTGGTTACTACCACTACTCGTACTCGGTGGTCCGCGGCTGCGACCGGATCGTGCCGGTCGACGTCTACGTGCCGGGCTGTCCGCCCACGGCCGAGGCGCTGGTCTACGGCGTGATCCAGTTGCAGGCGAAGATCCGCCGCACCAATACCATCGCCCGTCAATAAAGCCCCGAGCGTCCCCTCAATATGGCAAGCAAAATCGAGACCCTCAAGGCAAACCTCGAAGCCGCGCTCGGCGCGCGCGTGGTGAGCCTCACCGAAGCGATCGGTGAACTGACGCTCGTCGTGAAGGCGAGCGATTACCTCGAAGTCGCAAAGACGCTGCGCGACGATCCGAAGCTCCGTTTCGAGCAACTGATCGACCTGTGCGGCGTCGACTACCAGACCTTCGGCGACGGCGCCTACGACGGCCCGCGTTTCGCGGCCGTGTCGCACCTGCTGTCGGTCACGAACAACTGGCGCCTGCGCCTGCGTGCATTCGCACCGGATGACGACCTGCCGATCGTGGCATCGCTGGTCGACATCTGGACCTCCGCGAACTGGTACGAGCGCGAAGCGTTCGACCTGTACGGCATCGTGTTCGAAGGCCACCCCGACCTGCGCCGCATCCTCACCGACTACGGCTTCATCGGCCACCCGTTCCGCAAGGACTTCCCGGTGTCGGGCTATGTCGAAATGCGTTACGACCCGGAAGAGAAGCGGGTCGTGTACCAGCCGGTGACGATCGAGCCGCGCGAAATCACGCCGCGCGTGATCCGCGAGGATCGCTATGGCGGTCTGAAACATTAAGGGGGCGTCATGGCAGAAATCAAGAACTACACGCTCAACTTCGGCCCGCAGCACCCGGCAGCGCACGGCGTGCTGCGCCTCGTGCTCGAGCTCGACGGCGAAGTCATCCAGCGTGCCGATCCGCACATCGGCCTGCTGCACCGCGCGACGGAAAAGCTCGCGGAATCCAAGACGTTCATCCAGTCCGTGCCGTACATGGACCGTCTCGACTATGTGTCGATGATGGTCAACGAGCACGGCTACGTGCTCGCGATCGAAAAGCTGCTCGGCATCGACGTGCCGGAGCGCGCGCAGTACATCCGCGTGCTGTTCGACGAAATCACGCGTGTGCTCAACCACCTGATGTGGATCGGCGCGCATGCGCTCGACGTCGGCGCGATGGCCGTGTTCCTGTACGCATTCCGCGAACGCGAAGACCTGATGGACGTGTACGAAGCGGTGTCCGGAGCCCGGATGCACGCGGCGTACTACCGTCCGGGCGGCGTCTACCGCGACCTGCCTGACGCAATGCCGCAATACAAGGCGTCGAAGATTCGCAATGAGAAGGCGCTCGCGAAGATGAACGAAGCGCGCAGCGGCTCGGTGCTCGACTTCATCGACGACTTCTTCACGCGCTTCCCGAAGTGCGTCGACGAATACGAAACGCTGCTCACCGACAACCGGATCTGGAAACAGCGTCTGGTCGGGATCGGCGTGGTCAGCCCGGAACGTGCGCTGCAGATGGGCCTGACGGGCCCGATGCTGCGCGGCTCGGGCATCGCCTGGGATCTGCGCAAGAAGCAGCCGTACGAAGTGTACGATCGCCTCGATTTCGACGTGCCGGTCGGCGTGAACGGCGATTGCTACGACCGCTATCTGGTGCGTGTCGAGGAAATGCGCCAGTCGATTCGCATCGCGAAACAGTGTATTGAGTGGCTCCGCAAGAATCCGGGCCCGGTGATGACGGACAATCACAAGGTTGCACCGCCGTCGCGCGTCGGCATGAAGACCAACATGGAAGACTTGATTCACCACTTCAAGCTCTTCACCGAAGGTTTCCATGTTCCGGAAGGCGAAGCGTACGCGGCGGTCGAGCATCCGAAGGGTGAGTTCGGCATCTACCTCGTGTCGGATGGTGCGAACAAGCCGTATCGCCTCAAGATTCGTGCACCGGGTTTCGCGCACCTGGCGTCGCTCGACGAAATGGCGCGCGGTCACATGATCGCCGACGCCGTCACGATCATCGGTACGCAGGACATCGTGTTCGGCGAAATCGATCGCTAATGGTTAGCGCCGCCCGCGCGAGCGGGCGGCGAGCAGCAAGTCACACGCGATGCGCGCTGAACCGGCGCGGCTTCGCAAGCTGTCAACAGTGAGCGCCAGGTCTGCCGTCCATGCACCCCAGTGTGCGGCAGGTTGTTCGTTCGGTAGGAATTGAAAGAGTCGTGTCTGAAAATGATCTCAGCTGAAGGCCTGAAGGAAATCGATCGAGCGTTGACGAAGTATCCCGCCGATCAGAAACAGTCCGCCGTGATGTCGGCGTTGGCCGTTGCTCAGGAAGAGCACGGCTGGCTGTCGCCCGAACTGATGCAGTTCGTCGCGGACTATCTCGGCATGCCGGCCGTTGCCGTGCAGGAAGTCGCGACGTTCTACACGATGTACGAGCTCAACCCGGTCGGCAAGCACAAGATCACGCTCTGCACGAACCTGCCGTGCCAGCTCGGCCCGGACGGTGGCGCGGAAGCGACTGCCGACTACCTGAAACAGAAGCTGGGCATCGGCTTCGGCGAGACCACGCCTGACGGCAAGTTCACGCTGAAGGAAGGCGAATGCATGGGCTCGTGCGGCGATGCGCCGGTGCTGCTGGTGAACAATCACAGAATGTGCAGCTTCATGAGCCGCGAGAAGATCGACCAGCTGCTTGAGGAGCTCTCGAAATGACGTCCCTCCACGACCGTCACATCAAACCGCTGATCCTCGCTGGTCTGAACGGCGAGAACTGGCACCTCGAAGATTACGTTGCGCGCGGCGGCTACAAGCAGCTGCGCCGCATTCTCGAAGAAAAGATTCCGCCCGAGCAGGTGATCGCCGACGTCAAGGCGTCGGGCCTGCGTGGCCGTGGCGGTGCGGGCTTCCCGACCGGCCTGAAGTGGAGCTTCATGCCGCGCCAGTTTCCGGGGCAGAAGTACCTCGTCTGCAACTCGGACGAAGGCGAGCCGGGTACGTTCAAGGATCGCGACATCCTGCGCTGGAACCCGCACGCGCTGATCGAAGGCATGGCCATCGGCGCGTATGCGATGGGCATCACCGTCGGCTACAACTACATCCACGGCGAAATCTTCGAAGTGTATCGACGCTTCGAAGCCGCGCTCGATGAAGCGCGCGCTGCCGGGTTCCTCGGCGACAACATCATGGGCTCGGAATTCTCGTTCCAGCTGCACGCGCATCACGGTTACGGCGCGTACATCTGCGGCGAGGAAACGGCACTGCTCGAGTCGCTCGAAGGCAAGAAGGGCCAGCCGCGCTTCAAGCCGCCGTTCCCGGCGAGCTTCGGCGTGTACGGCAAGCCCACCACGATCAACAACACCGAGACGTTTGCCGCGGTGCCGTTCCTGCTGTCCATCGGGCCGCAGAATTACCTCGAGATCGGCAAGCCGAACAACGGCGGCACGAAGATTTTCTCGGTGTCGGGCGACGTCGAGCGTCCGGGCAACTACGAAGTGCCGCTCGGCACGCCGTTCGCGACGCTGATGGAACTCGCCGGCGGGATGCGCGGCGGCAAGAAGATCAAGGCCGTGATTCCGGGCGGTTCGTCGGCGCCGGTGATCCCGGGCGACATCATGATGCAGACGGATCTCGACTACGATTCGATCGCGAAGGCCGGCTCGATGCTCGGTTCCGGCGCGGTGATCGTGATGGACGAGACGCGCTGCATGGTGCGTTCGCTGCTGCGCCTGTCGTACTTCTACTACGAGGAATCGTGCGGCCAGTGCACGCCGTGCCGTGAAGGCACCGGCTGGCTGTATCGCGTCGTGAACCGTATCGAGCACGGCGAAGGCCGCCAGGAAGATCTGGACCTGCTGAACTCGGTTGCCGAGAACATCATGGGCCGCACGATCTGTGCACTCGGCGATGCGGCGGCGATGCCGGTACGCGGGATGCTCAAGCACTACTGGGACGAATTCGCGTACCACGTCGAGCACAAGCACTGCATGGTCGGCGGCCACGCGCACGCGGCGGCAGCCTGAAGCGAACCCGGTTGCGGAATTTGAGCGCACGGTCGGGCGAAGGCGCGAACGGGCGGAAATAGGTTAAGGACCATTCACCATCATGGTTGAACTTGAAATAGACGGCAAGAAGGTCGAGGTGCCCGAAGGCAGCATGGTGATCCAGGCTGCGCACAAGGCGGATACGTACATTCCTCACTTCTGCTATCACAAGAAACTGTCGGTTGCGGCCAACTGCCGGATGTGTCTCGTCGAAGTCGAGAAGATGCCGAAGGCCGTGCCTGCCTGCGCGACCCCCGTGTCGGCCGGCATGATCGTCCATACGCAATCCGACAAGGCCGTGAAGGCGCAGCAGTCGGTGATGGAATTCCTCCTCATCAACCACCCGCTCGACTGCCCGATCTGCGATCAGGGCGGCGAATGCCAGCTGCAGGATCTGGCGGTCGGTTACGGCAAGTCGTCGTCGCGTTACGCGGAAGAGAAGCGCGTGGTGTTCCACAAGAACGTGGGCCCGCTGATCTCGATGGAAGAGATGTCGCGCTGCATCCACTGCACGCGCTGCGTCCGCTTCGGCCAGGAAATCGCCGGCGTGATGGAGTTCGGCATGCTGGGCCGCGGCGAGCACTCGGAAATCACGACGTTCGTCGGCAAGACGGTCGATTCCGAAATGTCGGGCAACATGATCGACCTGTGCCCGGTCGGCGCGCTGACCAGCAAACCGTTCCGCTACAGCGCCCGTACGTGGGAGCTGTCGCGCCGCAAGTCGGTGAGCCCGCACGATTCCGTCGGCGCGAACCTCGTCGTGCAGGTGAAGAACAACCGCGTGATGCGCGTGCTGCCGTTCGAGAACGAAGCCATCAACGAATGCTGGATCTCGGACAAGGATCGCTTCTCGTATGAAGGCCTCAACAGCGAAGAGCGCCTGACGAAGCCGATGCTGAAGCAGGGCGGCCAGTGGATCGAGACCGACTGGCAGACCGCGCTCGAATACGTCGCCAAGGGCCTGAAGGGCATTGCCGCGGATCACGGCGCGAACGCGCTGGCGATGCTCGCGAGCGCGCACAGCACGGCCGAAGAGCTGTTCCTCGTGAAGCAGCTCGCCAACGAACTGAAGACGCCGAACGTCGACTTCCGTCTGCGTCAGCAGGATTTCTCAGCGCCGGTCCAGGGCGCACCGTGGCTCGGCATGCCGATCGCCGACCTGTCGAACGTGGACGCCGCGTTCGTCGTCGGTTCGTTCCTGCGCCGCGACCACCCGCTGTTCGCCGCCCGCCTGCGTCAGGCCGCGAAGAACGGCGCGAAGCTGCACTTCCTGCACGCGACCGGTGACGACGCACTGATCCCGACCGCGCAACGCATCGTTGCCGCACCATCGGCATGGCTCGACCAGCTGGCCGGCATCGCCGCGGCCGTCGCGCAACTGCGCGGCGTCGCACTGCCCGACACGCTCGCGGGCGTCACGGCATCGCCGGCCGCGCAGGCTGTTGCCCAGTCGCTCGCGAATGGCGAACGCCGCGCGGTGCTGCTCGGCAACGTCGCGGTCCGCCATCCGGAATTCGCGAAGTTGCACGCCGTTGCCAAGTGGATCGCCGACAACACCGGCGCCACGTTCGGCTTCCTGACGGAAGCAGCGAACACGGTCGGCGCGCACGTCGTCGGCGCACTGCCGGGCGAAGGCGGCCTGAACGCACGCGAAGCGTTCGCGCAGCCGCGCAAGGGCTACGTGCTGCTGAACGTCGAACCGGAATTCGACACCGCGGATCCGGCGCAGGCGCTGGCCGCACTGAATCAGGCGGAAATGGTCGTCGTGATGTCGCCCTTCAAGCATGGCCTCGACTACGCCGATGTGCTGCTGCCGGTTGCGCCGTTCACGGAAACGGCCGGTACGTACGTGAATGCCGAAGGCACCGTGCAGAGCTTCAACGGCGTCGTGCGCCCGCTCGGCGACACGCGCCCGGGCTGGAAGGTGCTGCGCGTGCTCGGCAGCCTGCTCGGCCTGCCGAACTTCGAATACGAGACCGCGGAAGAAGTGCGTCTCGCCGCGCTCGGCGACGCCGGCGTCGCGAGCCGCCTGTCGAACCAGACGTCGGTCGCGCCGGTGCGCGGCGCGGCGAATGCCGCGAACGGCGGTTTCGAGCGCCTGGCCGATGTGCCGATCTATCACGCCGACGCACTCGTGCGCCGCGCAGGTGCGCTGCACCTGACGGCCGCCGCGAAGGCGGCGAATGCCGCGGCGCTGCCGGCTGCGCTGTTCGACAAGCTGGGCTTGAAGGAAGGCGACGCGGTGCGCGTGCGCCAGGGCGAGCGTGCGGTGCAGTTGCCGGCCGTGCGCGACGCGAATCTTGCGGAGACCGTCGTTCGCGTGTCGGCGGCGACGCCTGCCGGCGCAGCGCTCGGCAGCCTGTCCGGTGAACTGGTGGTGGAGAAGGCGTAAATGAGCTTGTTCGATACGATCAACGCGGGCGGGTCCCAGCTTCTCGGCTTCGCATGGCCGACGGTGTGGGCAATCGTGCGCATCCTCGTCGTCTCCGTCGTCATCCTGCTGTGCGTCGCGTACCTGATTCTGTGGGAACGTAAGCTGATCGGCTGGATGCACGTGCGTCTCGGCCCGAACCGCGTCGGCCCCGGCGGCTTGCTGCAGCCGATCGCCGACGTGCTGAAGCTGCTGCTGAAGGAAGTCATTCAGCCGAGCGCCGCCAGCCGCTGGCTGTACCTGATCGCACCGGTGATGACCGTCGTGCCGGCGTTCGCCGTGTGGGCCGTGATCCCGTTCCAGGCCGAAGCGGTCCTCGCGAACGTGAACGCGGGCCTGCTGTACGCGATGGCGATCTCGTCGATCGGCGTGTACGCGGTGATTCTCGCGGGCTGGGCATCGAACTCGAAGTACGCGTTCCTCGGCGCGATGCGCGCTGCGGCACAGATGGTGTCGTACGAAATCTCGATGGGCTTCGCGCTGGTGCTGGTGCTGATGACGGCCGGCAGCCTGAACCTGTCGGAAATCGTCGGTTCGCAGCAGCACGGCTTCTTCGCGGGCCACGGCGTGAACTTCCTGTCGTGGAACTGGCTGCCGCTGCTGCCGGCGTTCGTCGTGTACTTCATCTCGGGCATCGCCGAAACGAACCGCCACCCGTTCGACGTGGTGGAAGGGGAGTCGGAAATCGTTGCCGGTCACATGATCGATTACTCGGGCATGGCGTTCGCGCTGTTCTTCCTCGCCGAGTACATCAACATGATCGTGATCTCGGCGCTGACCGCGACGCTGTTCCTCGGCGGCTGGGATGCACCGTTCGAATTCCTGTCGTTCATTCCGGGCATCTTCTGGCTGGTGCTGAAGATATTCGCGCTGCTGTCGGTGTTCATCTGGGTTCGCGCGACGTTCCCGCGTTTCCGTTACGACCAGATCATGCGCTTGGGCTGGAAGGTGTTCCTGCCCGTCACGGTGGTCTGGGTGGTCGTGGTCGGCTTCTGGATGATGTCGCCGCTCAACATCTGGGTGAAGTAAACGGACGAAATCATGAGCGCAATCCAACACTTCTTTAAGACCTTCTTCCTGACCGAGCTGCTGCAAGGGCTCGCGCTGACCGGCCGTTACACGTTCAAGCGCAAGGTCACCGTGCAGTTCCCGGAAGAAAAGACGCCGATTTCGCCGCGTTTCCGCGGGCTGCATGCGCTGCGCCGCTACGAAAACGGCGAAGAGCGCTGCATCGCGTGCAAGCTGTGCGAGGCCGTGTGCCCCGCGATGGCGATCACGATCGAATCGGAAACGCGCGCGGACAACACGCGCCGCACGACGCGCTACGACATCGACCTGACGAAGTGCATCTTCTGCGGTTTCTGCGAAGAGAGCTGCCCGGTCGATTCGATCGTCGAGACGCAGATTCTCGAGTACCACGGCGAAAAGCGCGGCGACCTGTATTTCACGAAGGAAATGCTGCTCGCGGTGGGCGATCGCTACGAGAAGGACATCGCCGCGGCGAAGGCTGCCGACGCGCCGTATCGTTGATTGTGTTTGCAGTGCCGGCCCGAAGCCAGGGCCGAGCCGCCGCGACGGGTGCGGCACGCGAGAGCGTCCCGCAAGCCGCGCCTGACTATGGCCTAACGATGAACCGGTAATCATGGAATTCACGACCGTACTGTTCTACATCTTCGCGCTGCTCCTGGTGGTATCAGGGCTGAAGGTGATCACTTCGCGCAACCCGGTGGCGTCTGCGCTTTTCCTTGTGCTGGCGTTCTTCAACGCCGCCGCGATCTGGATGCTGCTGGAAGCGGAGTTCCTCGCGATCCTGCTGGTGCTGGTCTACGTGGGCGCGGTGATGGTGCTGTTCCTGTTCGTCGTGATGATGCTGGACATCAACATCGACTACCTGCGCCGCGACTTCAAGCGCTTCGTCCCGATGGCGACCGTGGTCGGCGCGATCATCGTGATCGAAACCGCGCTGATCCTGTGGCGCGGCTACGGCGACACGCAGACGGTGCACGCGATGGCGACGGGCGAGATGGCCAACTGGTCGAACACGCGCCTGATCGGCAAGGTGATCTACACCGACTACATCTTCGCGTTTGAAATCGCCGGCCTCGTGCTGCTGGTCGCGATCATTGCCGCGATCGGGCTGACCGAGCGCAAGGGCAAGGACAGCAAGCGCCAGCGCGTGTCGGATCAGGTCAAGGTGCGCCGCAACGATCGCGTGCGCCTCGTGAAGATGGACGCGGAAAAGCCGCAGCCGGAAACGGCGCAGAGCGAAGCCGGTTCGGGCACCAACGGCTAAGCGGAGGAAAAGAAAACATGCTGACTCTTGCTCATTACCTCGTGCTCGGCGCGATCCTCTTTGCGATCGCGATCGTCGGGATCTTCCTGAACCGCCGCAACGTCATCATCATCCTGATGTCGATCGAACTGATGCTGCTGGCGGTGAACACCAACTTCGTCGCGTTTTCGCATTACCTCGGCGACGTGCACGGCCAGATCTTCGTGTTCTTCGTGCTGACCGTCGCCGCAGCGGAAGCCGCGATCGGTCTTGCGATTCTGGTGACCCTGTTCCGTAAGCTCGACACGATCAATGTCGAGGATCTCGATCAGCTCAAAGGTTAATTTCAGGCAACGCTGTTATGTCAACGACACTCAATGAAAACCTGCTGCTGGCGATTCCGCTCGCTCCGCTGGCCGGCTCGCTGATTGCGGGGCTGTTCGGGAACGCAGTCGGGCGCAAGGGCGCACACCGGATCACGATCCTCGGCGTAATGATCGCGTTCCTCCTGTCGGCGAAAGTCTTCTTCGACGTGATGGGCGGCGCAAGCTTCAACGCGACCGTCTACGAATGGATGAACGTCGGCTCGCTGAAGCTCGAAGTCGGCTTCCTCGTCGATTCGCTGACCGCGATGATGATGGTCGTCGTGACCTTCGTCTCGCTGATGGTGCACGTGTACACGATCGGCTACATGGCGGAAGAAGACGGCTACCAGCGCTTCTTCTCGTACATCTCGCTGTTCACGTTCTCGATGCTGATGCTCGTGATGAGCAACAACTTCCTGCAGCTGTTCTTCGGCTGGGAAGCGGTGGGTCTGGTGTCGTACCTGCTGATCGGCTTCTACTTCACGCGTGAGAGCGCGATCTACGCGAACATGAAGGCGTTCCTCGTGAACCGCGTGGGCGACTTCGGCTTCCTGCTCGGCATCGGCCTGCTGCTCGCATTCGCCGGCTCGATGAACTACGGCGAAGTGTTCGCGAAGCGCGCGGAACTCGCGAGCCTGCACTTCCCGGGCACCGACTGGGGCCTGCTGACCGTTGCCTGTATCTGCCTGTTCATCGGCGCGATGGGCAAGTCGGCACAGTTCCCGCTGCACGTGTGGCTGCCGGACTCGATGGAAGGCCCGACCCCGATCTCGGCGCTGATTCACGCGGCGACGATGGTGACCGCCGGCATCTTCATGGTGTCGCGCATGTCGCCGCTGTTCGAGCTGTCGGATACCGCGCTGTCGTTCATCACGGTGATCGGCGCGATCACGGCGCTCTTCATGGGCTTCCTCGGCATCGTCCAGAACGACATCAAGCGCGTGGTCGCGTACTCGACGCTGTCGCAGCTCGGCTACATGACCGTCGCGCTCGGCGTGTCCGCTTACCCGGTCGCCGTGTTCCACCTGATGACGCACGCGTTCTTCAAGGCGCTGCTGTTCCTCGGCGCAGGCTCGGTCATCATGGGCATGCACCACGACCAGGACATGCGCAACATGGGTGGCCTGCGCAAGTACATGCCGATCACGTGGATCACGTCGCTCGTCGGTTCGCTCGCGCTGATCGGCACGCCGTTCTTCTCGGGCTTCTACTCGAAGGACTCGATCATCGACGCGGTGAAGCTGTCGCACCTGCCGGGTTCGGGCTTCGCGTACTTCGCGGTTGTCGCGAGCGTGTTCGTCACGGCGCTGTACTCGTTCCGCATGTACTTCCTGGTATTCCACGGCGAAGAGCGCTTCCGCAAGCCGAAGCATCCGGAATCGCCGATGGGCATGGCGGCCGCACACGGCCACGACGACCACGGCCATGGCCACGGTCATGACGACCACGCGCACGAACCGCACGAGACCCCGTGGGTCGTGTGGGTGCCGCTGGTCCTGCTGGCGATCCCGTCGGTCATCATCGGTGCGATCGCGATCAGCCCGATGCTGTTCGGCGACTTCTTCCAGCACGGCGTCGCATTCGACAAGGTGATCTTCATCGGCGAAAACCATCCGGCCCTGGCCGAGATGGCCGAGGAGTTCCACGGCTGGGTGGGCATGGGCCTGCACTCGGTGTCGGGCTTGCCGGTCTGGCTCGCGCTCGCCGGTGTCGTTGTCGCGTGGTTCCTGTACCTGAAGCGTCCGGAACTGCCGGCGTCGATCCGCCGCGCGTTCGGCCCGATCTACACGCTGCTGGACAACAAGTACTACATGGACAAGATCAACGAAGTGGTGTTCGCCCGTGGTTCGGTGGCGATCGGCCGCGGCCTGTGGAAGGAAGGTGACGTCGTGGTGATCGACGGCCTCGTCAACGGCAGCGCCCGGTTCATCGGCTGGTTCGCCGGCGTGATCCGCTTCCTCCAATCCGGTTACATCTATCACTACGCGTTCGCCATGATCATCGGCATGCTGGGGCTCCTGACCCTGTTTGTAACGCTCGGCGGCAAATAAGGCGGGGGACAACTTAATGCACGCTTTTCCGATTCTCAGTACCGCGATCTGGCTGCCGATCGTTTTCGGCCTCCTCGTGCTTGCGGTGGGTAACGACAAAAATCCGGGGACGGCCCGCTGGATCGCGCTGATCGGTTCGCTGCTCGGCCTGGCGGTCACGATCCCGCTGATCACGGGCTTCGACTCGAGCACGGCTGCGCTGCAGTTCGTCGAGAAGTCGACCTGGATCGAACGCTTCGACATCGCGTATCACCTCGGCGTCGACGGCATCTCGATGTGGTTCGTCGTGCTGACCGCGCTGATCACGGTGATCGTCGTGATCGCCGCATGGGAAGTGATCACCGAGAACGTCGCGCAGTACCTCGCGGCGTTCCTGATCCTGTCCGGGATCATGATCGGCGTCTTCTCGGCGGCCGACGGCCTGCTGTTCTACGTGTTCTTCGAAGCGACCCTGATCCCGATGTACATCATCATCGGCGTGTGGGGTGGCCCGAACCGCGTGTATGCGGCATTCAAGTTCTTCCTGTACACGCTGGCCGGCTCGCTGCTGATGCTGGTCGCGCTGATCTACCTGTACACGGAAACGCATTCGTTCGACCTCGCGACGTGGCAGAACGCCAAGATCGCGATGACGCCGCAGATACTGTTGTTCATTGCGTTCTTCCTCGCGTTCGCGGTGAAGGTGCCGATGTGGCCGGTGCACACCTGGCTGCCGGATGCGCACGTGGAAGCGCCGACGGGCGGCTCGGTCGTGCTGGCTGCGATCATGCTGAAGCTCGGCGCATACGGTTTCCTGCGCTTCTCGCTGCCGATCACGCCTGACGCGAGCCACTTCCTGGCACCCGTCGTGATCACGCTGTCGTTGATCGCGGTGATCTACATCGGCCTCGTCGCGATGGTGCAGGCCGACATGAAGAAGCTGGTCGCGTATTCGTCGATCGCGCACATGGGCTTCGTCACGCTCGGCTTCTTCATCTTCAACCAGCTCGGCGTCGAAGGCGCGATCATCCAGATGATCTCGCACGGCTTCGTGTCGGGCGCGATGTTCCTCTGCATCGGCGTGCTGTACGACCGCGTGCACTCGCGCCAGATCGCCGATTACGGTGGCGTCGTCAACGTGATGCCGAAGTTCGCGGCCTTCGCGATGCTGTTCTCGATGGCCAACTGCGGCCTGCCGGGCACGTCGGGTTTCGTCGGCGAGTTCATGGTGATTCTCGCGGCCGTCCAGTACAACTTCTGGATCGCATTCGGCGCGGCATTCACGCTGATCCTCGGTGCTGCCTACACGCTGTGGATGTACAAGCGCGTGTACTTCGGCGCGGTCGCGAACGATCACGTTGCCAAGCTGAAGGACATCGGCCGTCGCGAATTCCTGATGCTGGCCGTGCTTGCCGCGTTCACGCTGCTGATGGGCCTGTATCCGAAGCCTTTCACCGACGTGATGCACGTTTCCGTGGAAAACCTCCTCTCCCACGTCGCGCAGTCGAAGCTGCCGCTGGCCCAGTAATCGCGAGCGGAGGAACTCAAGATCATGCAAAACGCCCCTATGAATGTTCTGTTGCCTGACGCGCTGGTGCTGGCCGCCATCGTCGTCGCATGGCTGAACGACACCTTTACCGGCGCCTCCGGCCGCCGCCTGACTTATCTGATCGCGGTCGTCTCGTCGGTCGTCGCCGGCGTGTGGTTCGCGGTGCAGGCACTCGACCCGCAGCAGTACTACTTCTTCTCGAAGATGGTCGTCGTCGACTCGTTCGCGAGCATGATGAAGGCTGTCGTGTCGTTCGGTTTCGCGGTCTCGCTCGTCTATTCGCGCAAGTACCTCGAAGACCGCGACATGTTCCGCGGCGACGTGTTCCTGCTCGGCATGTTCTCGCTGCTCGGTCAGCTGGTCATGGTGTCGGGCAACAACTTCCTGACGCTGTACCTCGGTCTCGAACTGATGTCGCTGTCGCTGTACGCCGTCATCGCGCTGCGCCGCGATGCCGCACAGTCGAGCGAAGCCGCGATGAAGTACTACGTGCTGGGCGCGCTCGCATCGGGCTTCGTGCTGTACGGCATCTCGATGCTGTACGGTGCGACCGGCTCGCTCGAGCTGGGCGAGGTGTACAAGGCGGTCGGCGGCAACACCGACGCAGCCGTGCTGATGTTCGGCGTGGTTTTCATCGTCGCCGGTATCGCGTTCAAGCTCGGCGCCGTGCCGTTCCACATGTGGGTGCCGGACGTCTACCAGGGCGCACCGACCGCGATGACGCTGTTCGTCGGCGGCGGCCCGAAGGTTGCCGCGTTCGCGTGGGGCCTGCGCTTCCTGGTGATGGGCCTGCTGCCGCTCGCACAGAACTGGCAGACCGCGCTCGTGATCCTGGCCGCACTGTCGCTGATCGTCGGCAACATCACGGGTATCGTCCAGCGCAACATCAAGCGGATGCTTGCGTACTCGGCGATCTCGAACATGGGCTTCGTGCTGCTCGGCCTGCTCGCGGGCATCGTGAAGGGCGACGCAACGGCACCGGCGAACGCATACAGCTCGGCGATGTTCTACGCGATCGTCTACCTGATCACGACGCTCGGCTCGTTCGGCGTGGTGATGCTGCTCGCACGCCGCGATTTCGAAGCCGAAACGATCGACGACTTCAAGGGCCTCAACAAGCGCAGCCCGGTGTTCGCGTTCGTGATGATGGTCATGATGTTCTCGCTGGCAGGCATTCCGCCGACCGTCGGCTTCTACGCGAAGCTCGCCGTGCTCGAGGCGACCGTCAACGCAGGCCTCACGTGGCTGGCCGTGCTGGCCGTGATCACGTCGCTGTTCGGCGCGTTCTACTACCTGCGCATCGTGAAGCTGATGTACTTCGATGCACCGCAGGATACGACGCCGATTTCGGGCGATTTCTGCAAGCGCACGATCCTGGTGCTGAACGGCCTCGCGGTCGTCGCGCTCGGCCTGATCCCGAGCCCGCTGCTGACGGCCTGCCTGCAGGCAATTCGTCACACGCTGCCGCTGTAATGTCGGCAGCCGGCTGGTTTATCGTGCTGTTGGCGCTCGTCTGCGCCAACCTGCCGTTCCTGAACCAACGCCTCTTCGCCGTCGTGCCGTTCGGCACGGCGAAGAAGAGCGGATGGGTGCGGATCGGCGAGCTGATCGTGCTGTACTTCATCGTTGGCGCGCTCGGCTTCTGGCTCGAGTCGCGCGCCGGCAACCGCTTCGAACAGGGCTGGCAGTTCTACGCGATCACGTTCAGTCTTTTCGTCGTGTTCGCGTTTCCCGGCTTCACGTTCCAGTATCTCGTCAAACGACGCTGACAAGGGCCTGTCCGCGCTAATAACAAGCTTGCGAACGCGCCTTACCGGCCGTAATGCAAGGAGTGAGGAGCGCCGTTTGGCCGCGCCAAACAAGCGACGATCGACGCCGCAGTACGGCCGGTAAGGCGCGTTCCCCTGATTGGAAAAATGCTGTATTGGGGCTGGCCGCCAGAAGGGCCGATCGCTGCGTCATGCTCCTCGCGAATACGTCGAGTATTCGCTTCGTCGCATTCCTTGCGCTCGGCCCTTCTGGCGGCCAGCGCAAGCTTGTTATTAGCGCGGACAGGCCCTTGGCCGTCGCGCTCAATTTTGGAGCCGCCGATGGCCGAACTACCCAATCACGACGCCGCACTGACCGAAACCTGCCTCGAAAGCGAGGCGATCTTCGACGGCGCGTTCCTCAAGCTCAAGCGCGATACCGTCCGTCTGCCGGATGGCAAGAAGGCCACGCGCGAATACGTCCAGCATCCGGGCGCGGTGATGGTGATCCCGCTGTTCGACGACGGCCGCGTGCTGATGGAAAGCCAGTATCGCTACCCGATCGGCAAGGTGATGGCCGAATTCCCGGCCGGCAAGCTCGATCCGAACGAAGGCGCGCTCGCATGCGCGGTGCGCGAACTGCGTGAAGAAACCGGCTACACGGCACGCGAGTACGTGTTCCTGGCCCGGATTCACCCGATCATTTCCTATTCGACCGAATTCATCGACCTGTACCTGGCGCGCGGGCTGACGGCCGGCGAGCGCAAGCTCGATGAAGGCGAATTCCTCGAGACCTTCACTGCGACGCAGGCCGACCTGCAGGAATGGGTGCGCACGGGCCAGATCTCCGACGTGAAGACGATCATCGGCACGATGTGGCTCGACAAGGTGCTGTCCGGCACGTGGCCGCTCGGGCCGGTCCTGACGCCCTGAGTGCGGCGTCAGCGGCGGGTGGGGCGCCGCGTTACAATCCGGTGACGCGGCGCCGCCGCGTCGCGCGACCGATATTTAGCACGACCGTTCACAAAACCGCTTTTTGCGCTACACTCGCCACACGCCCTGATTCAGCATGAAGGTCCTCGATTTACAGTGCCCGCACGGTCATCGGTTCGAAGGCTGGTTCGCTTCCGCCGATGAATTCGAAGCGCAGTTGTCCCGCAAGCTGGTTGAATGTCCGGTGTGCGGAACGACCGAGGTCAACCGTCTGCCGTCGGCGCCGCGCCTGAACCTGTCGGGCGCGACGCAGGCCCAGCCGGTCGATTCGCGTGCACTGCAGGCGCAGGTAATGCGTGCGCTGCGCGAGGTGCTGGAGAAAACCGAGAATGTGGGCGAGCGCTTCGCTGAGGAAGCGCGGCGCATCCATTACAACGAGGCGCCGGCACGCAGCATTCGTGGCGTCACGACGCCCGAAGATGCGCAATCCTTGGCCGAAGAAGGCATCGACGTGATGCCGCTGCCGATTCCTGCCGCGCTCAAAGAACCGCTGCAATGACATTGCAGTGAGTCCTTGCCGGGCCGGACGGCTGCGGACAGCCTTGCATGGGACCGGACTAACCGCTGAAGCGCTAACTCCGGTCGACAGGAGACACTGCGCATGGATCTGGATTACTCCCCCTCGGACGACGCGTTCCGCGTCGACGTCCGCGCCTGGCTCGAGGCCAACCTGCCTCACGCACTGCGCGTCAAAGTACTCGATCACAAACGACTCGATCGCGAGGATTTCGCGAGCTGGCACCGGATTCTCGGCCAGCGCGGCTGGTCTGCGCCCGCGTGGCCGGTCGAATATGGCGGCCCGGGCTGGAACGCGACGCAACGACACATCTGGGAAGAGGAGTGCGCGCGGATCGGTGCGCCGACCGTGCTGCCGTTCGGCGTATCGATGGTCGCGCCGGTGCTGATGAAATACGGCAGCGAAGCGCAGAAACGTCATTATCTGCCGCGCATTCTCGATGGCACCGACTGGTGGTGCCAGGGCTATTCGGAGCCGGGTTCGGGATCCGACCTCGCATCGTTGCGCACGCGCGCGGAGCGCCAGGGCGACCACTACGTCGTCAATGGCCAGAAGACCTGGACGACGCTCGGCCAGTACGCCGACATGATGTTCTGCCTCGTGCGCACCGATCCGGCCGCGAAGAAACAGGAGGGCATCTCGTTCCTGCTGATCGACATGAAGACGCCCGGCATCACGGTGCGCCCGATCGTCATGCTCGACGAGGACCACGAGGTCAACGAGGTGTTCTTCGAGGACGTGAAGGTGCCGGTCGAGAATCTCGTCGGCGACGAGAACCGCGGCTGGACCTACGCGAAATACCTGCTTGGCCATGAGCGCACCGGCATCGCGCGCGTCGGCGGGTCGAAGCGCGAGCTCGCGTTCCTGAAGCGTGTGGCGTCGAACCAGCGCAAGAACGGCAAGCCGTTGCTCGCCGATCCCGTGTTCGCCGCGAAGGTCGCGGCGCTCGAGGTCGAGCTGATGGCGCTGGAGGTGACGGTGCTGCGCGTCGTCAGCCGCGAGACGAGCGGCAAGGGGCCCGGCCCCGAGGCGTCGATGCTGAAGATCAAGGGCACGGAAGTGCAGCAGGCGCTCACCGAGCTGATGGTCGATGCGATCGGCCCGCTCGCCGCACCGTTCGACGTACCGTTCCTCGACGGCCAGCGCGAGCACAGCATCGCGGGCGACGACGATGCGGCACCCCTTGCCGCGTACTACTTCAATTACCGGAAGACGTCGATCTACGGCGGCTCGAACGAGATCCAGAAGAACATCATCGCGCAGATGATTCTGGGGCTGTGATCAGGGAACGGAGACAACCATGGATTTCAGCTTTACCGATGAGCAGCAGCAGTTTGCCGATGCGCTGCGCCGTTATCTCGGCGAGCAATACGGCTTCGAAGCACGTCAGGCAATCGTGCGCAGCGATGCTGGCGTGTCGGACACGCAATGGAGCGCGTTCGCCGAGCTGGGGTTGACCGCGCTGCCCGTGCCGGACGCGCAGGGTGGCTTCGGCGGCGGCCCGGTCGACATGCTGGTCGTGATGCAGGAACTCGGCCGTGCGCTCGTGATCGAGCCGTACTGGGCAACGGCGGTGGGCGTCGAGGCCTTGCGCATTGCCGGTTCCGGCGCGGGTGAGGATGCGGCGCTGCTGGAAGCCGTCGCGCAGGGGCAAAAGCGCGTGGCAGTCGCGTTCCACGAACCGCATGCGCGCTACGACCTGTTCGAACTCGACACGCATGCGCGCGAGCAGGGCGGCACGTACCGGCTGACCGGCACGAAGTCGGTCGTTCAGCATGGCGCACAGGCGGATGCGTGGATCGTGCCCGCACGCGTCGATGGTGGCGGCATCGGCCTCTTCGTCGTCGAACGGGATGCCGCGAACGCGAAGGTGGTCGACTACCGGACGATCGACGGCCAGCGTGCCGCGACGATCGGGTTCAATGAAACGCCGGCGCGATTGCTGACGGGTGGAGCGCGCGACGCTGCGGCCCTCGAGCAGGTTGCCGATTACGCGACGTTCCTGCTGTGCGCGGAAGCGGTCGGCGTGCTCGACGAACTGAATCGCGCGACGGTCGAATACACGAAGACGCGCGAACAGTTCGGCGTGCCGATCGCGCGCTTCCAGGCGCTGCAGCACCGGATGGTCGACATGCTGATCCATGCCGAACAGGCGCGTTCGCTGACCTACCTGGCAGCTGTACGCTACGCGAGCGGCGATGCCGATGCGCGGCGCAAGGCCGTGTCGGCCGCGAAAGCGCGTGTCGGCGCCGCCGCGCGCTTCGTCGGCCAGCAGGCCGTCCAGCTGCACGGCGGCATGGGCGTGACCAACGAGGTCGCCGCCGCGCACTTGTTCAAGCGGCTGACGATCATCGAGACGACGCTCGGCGACACCGATCATCATCTTGCCCGCATCGCGGCGCTGCCCGATTTCGCGCAGACCGACGCAGCATGACGGCGACGCGCGAGCGCACCAGACAAGGAGACACCGAGTGGGCATCAGTTATGAAGACCTGGTGGTCGGCAGTACCACCGAAGTGGGCCGTTACACGTTCGAAGCGGACGACATCAAGGCGTTCGCACAACGCTATGACCCGCAGCCGTTCCACCTCGACGAAGAAGCCGGAAAAGCATCGCATTTCGGCGGACTCGTCGCGAGCGGATGGCATACGTGTTCGGTGTTCATGAGCCTGCTCATCAAGAAGCTCGGGTCGGACTCGACGAGCATGGGCTCGCCGGGCATCGATTCGATCCGCTGGCTCAAGCCGGTGCGCGCCGGCGACACGATCACGATGTACCAGAAGGTTCATGACAAACGCGTATCGGAGAGCAAGCCCGATCGCGGCATCGTGTCGACGGAATGGGTCGGCGTGAACGGCGCCGGCGAGACGGTGATCACCGTGCATACCAAGGTGATCTTCGGGCTGCGCCATCCGGGAGGTACGCAGGCATGACCGACGTGACCTTGCCGCTGATCGCGTCGGCGCAGGCGCTGCAGGCGCGAGTCGGCGCGGAGCCGCTCGCGAGCGGCTGGATCGCGATCGACCAGCGTCGTGTCGATGGCTTTGCCGATGCGACCGGCGATCATCAATGGATTCACGTCGATCCCGAACGCGCGCGGCGCGAGTCGCCATTCGGCGGCCCGATCGCGCACGGGTTCCTGACGCTGTCGCTGATTCCGGCGTTGATGGCCGATGCGATGCGTTTCGAGCAGAAGATGGGGGTGAACTACGGGCTGAACCGCGTGCGGTTCCTGAAGCCGGTGCCGGTCGGTGCGCGTGTGCGTGCGCTGTTTGCGGTAAAGGAAACCGCCGAGGCCGCGCGGGACGGTGTGCAGGTGACGTGGTCGGTGACGATGCAGGTCGAGCGTCCCGATGTGCCGCTGCCCGTCTGCGCGGCGGAATTCATCACGCTGCATTACTTCTGAAGCGGGGAGCGGCATGCACGGATGCCGCTCCGCCCGTCACATGCGTGTCAGTGCTTCGCGTATTGCGTCGCACCGAACAGCACCTCGCGTGCCTTGTCGTCCTGCAGCGCCTTGCGCATCGACGCGAGCACTTCGACACCGCGTTGCACGGCCGGTCGCGCGGCGATCGCCTCGCGCCAGCGTTTCACGTTCGGCAATTCGTCGAGCACGATGCCCTGGTTCTGCCACGAGCGCGTCCACGGGAACGTCGCAATGTCCGCGATCGTGTACGCGTCGCCTGCGAGATATTCGGATTCGCCGAGGCGCTTGTCCATCACGTTGTACAGGCGTTTTGCCTCGTTCGTGTAGCGGTTGACCGCATACTCGATCTTCTCCGGCGCATACAGGCGGAAGTGGTGCGCCTGCCCGAGCATCGGGCCGACGCCGCCCATCTGGAACATCAGCCATTCGAGCGTCGCGTAGCGTGCGGCCGGATCGGTCGGCAGGAACTTGCCGGTCTTCTCCGCGAGGTAGACCAGGATCGCACCCGATTCGAACAGCGAGATCGGCTGGCCGCCGGGGCCGTCCGGATCGACGATCGCGGGGATCTTGTTGTTCGGGCTGATCTTCAGGAATGCCGGCTTGAACTGGTCGCCCGCACCGATATCGACCGGAAGGGCACGATAGGCGAGGCCCGTTTCCTCGAGCATGATGTGCACCTTGTGGCCGTTCGGGGTCGCCCAGCTATAGACGTCGATCATCGTGAACTCCTTTGTTGCATGCGGAAACGGCGCAGGCAGCGCCGCGACAGGCGGTCATTAGAGCATGGATCGATGCGGGCTGCTGGCGACGGGAACGTGCGTGCAGATGCGTGTGCTTGCATGTTGCGCTAAGTGGCGCCGGGGGCGATTGCGTGTCGTCCCGAGTCGTCGAGATGGCGGCGTCGCCGTGCCGCATCGGGTCGATGCGGTGGCAACAGGTCAATTCGAAAGCGCACGACCGCTCAGCGCTTGTAGCGGGGCGGGCGTTTCTCGAGAAATGCGGTGATGCCTTCGAGCCCGTCCGCATGATGCAGCGATGCGACGAAATGATCGCGCTCCGTGGCGAGATGCGCGTCGAGCGGTTGCGTCGTCGCGTCGTCGAGAAGCGACTTGATGCGCGTGAGTGCGTTCGGCGAGATGCCGGCGAGCGCGTCGGCCCATGCCAGGGCATCGGTCAGTGCCGCGCCGGGCACGGCGAGCCGGTTGACGACGCCGAGCGTGTGCAGACGTTCGGCTGCAACAGGCTTGCCTTCGAACAGGATCTCGGCCGCGATCGCACGCGGCAGCGCGCGGGCGATGAACCACGAACCGCCTCCATCGGGCGTCAGGCCGACACGCGCATACGACATCACGAACTTCGCATCGTGCGCGGCGACGATCAGGTCGCACGCGAGCGCGAGCGAGAAGCCCGCGCCGGCCGCGGCGCCTTCCACCGCTGCGATCACCGGCTTCGTCGAGGCGTGGATCGCCGTGACCCAGGCGGCGAGCTGATCGATGCTGTCGGCCTGGTAGGACGGATCCTTCGAGCGGTTGTCGAGCAGCCGGTTCAGATTGCCGCCCGCGCAGAAGAAGCGATCGGCGCCGGTGAGCACGACCGCGCGAATCCCGGGATCCCGTTCGGCTGTGGCAAGCGCTTCGATGCCGGCCGCGTACATGTCGGGATGCAGCGCATTGCGCGCGCCGGGGTTGGATAGCGTGAGGACGAGCGTCGATTCGCTCTCGGGCGGACGCGAGGCCAGCAGTTCAGCACTCATGCGAGCGTGTCTCCATCGGATGGCGGGGCTGCGGCAGCGGACACCCAGCGCGTGCTGATGCGGACGCTGTCGTAGCGGATGTATTGTTGTCGTGACGGACGCAAAACTTGCTTTAGACTAGCACGATCGTGCTTTTCAGCGCGATGAATCCCGATGCGGCCGATATCGATGCGGCCGCGCTTCAGCAAGGAAGGAGACCCCGATGCTACAGCTGTGCGGTATTCCGTTGTCCAACTATTACAACAAGGTGAAGTTCGTCTTGCTCGAGCACGACATTCCGTTCGAGGAGTCGGTATGCGGATTGCCGGTCAGCGATCCGGCACAGCTCGCCGATTCGCCGCTCGGCAAGATTCCCTTTCTGAAGACCGAAGAAGGCGCGCTGTTCGAGTCGCAAGTGATCATCGAGTACCTGGCGGCGCGCTATCCCGAAAAAGGCATTTTCCCGGCGAGCCCGTTCGCGGCCGCGAAGGTGCGCGAACTCATCGAGACGCTCGAACTGTATCTCGAGTGGATGGCGCGTGAGGTCTACACCGAAGCGTTTTTTGGCGGCAAGGTCAGCGACGGGATGAAGGCGCACGTCGAGAAGCGCCTGCCGCGCGCGATCGATGCATTCAAGCAGATGACGCGGTTTTCGCCGTATGTGCTCGGCGAGTCGTTCGGCCTCGCGGACATCGCCGCGTGGGTTCATCTGCCGGTCATCGGCATGGCGACGAAAGCCGTATTCGGGCGCGATTTCCTGCTCGATGCAGGCATCGACTGGAAGGCGCACGTGAAGAAGGTGGGCGAGCGCCCTGCCGCGCAGCGCGTGGCGGCCGAGCGCAAGGCGTATATCGACGCGACGAGCGTCGCGCGTTCGTAAACGCGGTTCCCGCAGGGCGGCGTGCGGCCGCCCGTGCGGGTCTTACAGGCGGGCGAGCCGTTCGAGCGCGGACGCGAGCGTGCTTTCCTGCTTCGCGAAGCAGAATCGGACGACGCCCGATTCGTGCGGCTCGTGATAGAACGCCGACACTGGAATGGCGGCCACGCCGATCTCCGACGTGAGCCACTTCGAGAATTCCGCTTCCGGCAGGTCGCTGATCGCCGAATAATCGACGCACTGGAAGTACGTGCCCGTGCAGGGCAGCAGCTTGAAGCGGGTGCGCTCGAGACCGGCCCGGAAGAAATCGCGCTTCTTCTGGTAGAAGTCGGCAAGCGTCAGGTACGGCGCCGGGTCGCGCAGGTAGTCGGCGAGCCCGATCTGCATCGGCGTGTTCACCGTGAACACGTTGAACTGGTGGACCTTGCGGAATTCCGCGGTCAGCGCGGCAGGCGCCGCGACATAGCCGACCTTCCAGCCCGTCACGTGATAGGTCTTGCCGAAGCTCGACACGATGAAACTGCGCGCGGCGAGTTCCGGATAGCGCGCGACGCTCTCGTGGCGCGCGCCGTCATAGACCATGTGCTCGTAGACCTCGTCGGACAGGATCAGCACGTTGGTGCCGCGCACGATCTCCTCGAGCTTGTGCATGTCCGACTCGCGCCACACGGTCCCCGTCGGGTTATGTGGCGTGTTGATCAGGATCATGCGCGTTTTCGGCGTGATCGCGGCCGCCAGACGGTCGAACGGGATCGCGTAGTCGGGCGCTTCCAGCGTGACGAACACGGGCTTGCCGCCCGCGAGTTCGATCGACGGCAGGTAGCTGTCGTAGGTCGGTTCGACGACGATCACTTCATCACCCGGATGCACCGTGCACATGATCGCGGTCAGCAACGCCTGCGTCGCGCCGGCCGTCACGGTGATTTCGGTCGCCGGATCGTAACGCCGGCCGTAGACCTGCGCGATCTTGTCCGCGATCGCGTCGCGCAGCGGCGCGACACCGGCCATCGGCGGATACTGGTTGTGCCCGTTGCGCATCGCGGCGGCCACCGCATCGATGATGCGCGGATCGCAGTCGAAATCCGGAAAGCCCTGGCCGAGGTTCACCGCGCCTTTTTCGGCGGCAAGCGCGCTCATGACCGTGAAGATCGTCGTGCCGACGTTCGGCAGGCGCGAGGGGAAAACGGGAGTCGTTGGCATGTCTGAAGGAGCGTTCATCGATACGGTCGAAATCGGGTGGTAAGGCGCGTAGGTCAGGCCGGCGTGGTCGTCGTGTCCGGCGCGGCGTCGAGCGAGCAGGCCTCGGTAAATGGCGCGGGCTGCGCGATCCGGAAGCCGAAGTCGCGTGCGGTGCGCTTCGCGAGCTTCAGCAGCGCGCGGTCTTTCGATACGAGCCACTCGGCCTGCGCGGCGCGGGCGAGTTCGAGAAACTTCTGGTCGTCGCGGTCCTTGCACTTCGGCAGCGGCGGCGCGTCGGCGTCGACGGGCGGCGGCTCGACGAGGCTCGCGAGCCGGGCGACGGTCGCGAGTGCGGCCGCCTTGTCGATGGCGCGCGACTGGAACTGCGGATAGTCGAGCACGTATTCGAGCTCGGTCAGGCAGCGGCCGTCGATCACGGCGGCCAGCGCGCCGCGTTCCAGCGCGGCCCGGATCGGGCGCGTAGCGGGGTCGTCGAATACGAGGATGTCGATCCAGACGTTCGAGTCGAGCACGACGCGGTGCGCGGCGTGCGGGGCGAGAGAGCGGGTCATTCGTTACAATCGGTGGTTTTCGTCTGACCGCAAGGCACGGCGTGCCAGCGAGCCTCTATGATAATCGTTCTCTCTCCAGCCAAATCCCTCGACTACGATACGCCCGCGCACGTCCAGTCTTACACGAAGCCTGCATTCGTCGACGACGCGTCCGAGCTGATCGACGGCCTGCGCAAGCTGTCGCCGCAGGATATCGCAACGCTGATGGATATTTCCGATCCGCTCGCGCGCCTGAATTTCCAGCGCTACGCGGATTGGTCGCGGACCTTTACGCCGGCCAACGCGAAGCAGGCCGTGCTCGCGTTCAACGGCGACGTCTATGAAGGTTTCGACGCGAAATCGCTGTCGTCCGCCGATCTCGACTATGCGCAGCAGCACGTGCGCGTGCTGTCGGGCCTGTACGGGCTGCTGCGTCCGCTCGACCTGCTGCAGCCGTACCGGCTCGAGATGGGCACGCGCTTCGCGAACGCGCGCGGCAAGGATCTGTACGCGTTCTGGGGTGACCGCATCACGCGGGCGCTGAACGAACAGCTCGAAACGCGTAGCGGCGCGGCGCGCGTGCTGGTCAACTGCGCGTCGACCGAATACTTCAAGTCGGTCAAGCCGAAACTGCTGGTCGCACCGGTCATCACGCCGGTGTTCGAGGACTGGAAGGGCGGCCGCTACAAGATCATCAGCTTCCATGCGAAGCGTGCGCGCGGCCTGATGGCGCGTTTTATCGTCGAGAACCGTATCACCGACCCGAAGGCGCTGAAGGATTTCGCGACGGAAGGCTATGCGTTCGATGCGGCCGCGTCGAACGATTCGACTTACGTATATCGCCGGCGAGTCGGCGAGTGACCCTGCCGGCCGTTCACGAGACGGCCGGCGCATGCATGAGGCCGGGCAAGCGCTACACCGCCTGTTCCGGTCGCCCCAGGAGAGACAGATGGCCCTTTCGATCACCAGCAATTTCGACGCAGGCGCAATCGACGTCGTGTCGTGCGACGGCCCCGATGCGATTAGGCTGCGTGTGCGCGGCGACACCCGCTCGGAATTCGCGCAATGGTTTTACTACCGCTTGACGGGCGCGCGCGGCGAGCGCTGCGTGATGACGTTCGAGAATGCTGCCGAATGCGCGTATCCGTCGGGCTGGCGCAATTACAGCGCGGTGGCGAGCTATGACCGGGTCGACTGGTTTCGCGTGCCGACGACGTTCGACGGCAAGACGATGACCATCGACCATACGCCGGAATTCGACAGCATCTACTACGCGTATTTCGAACCGTACTCGGAAGAGCGTCACGCCGCGTTTCTCGGTGCGGTCCAGCAACTGCCGCAGGCGAGCGTCGTCGAACTCGGCCGCACGGTTGAAGGTCGCCCGATGTCGCTGCTGACGCTCGGTACGCCGGAAACCGACGGCGCGCCGAAGAAGAAGGTGTGGATCATCGCGCGCCAGCATCCCGGCGAGTCGATGGCCGAATGGTTCGTCGAAGGCCTCGTCAAGCGGCTGGCCGGATGGGGCGACTGGGCAGGCGACCCGGTCGCGCGCAAGCTGTACGATCGTGCGACGTTCTATATCGTCCCGAACATGAACCCGGACGGGAGCGTGCACGGCAACCTGCGCACCAATGCCGCGGGCGCGAACCTGAACCGCGAGTGGATGGCGCCCGATGCCGAGCGCAGCCCGGAGGTGCTGGCCGTGCGCGATGCAATCCATGCGATCGGCTGCGACATGTTCTTCGACATCCACGGCGACGAGGATCTGCCGTATGTGTTCGTTGCCGGATCCGAGATGCTGCCGAGCTTTACCGAGCAGCAGGGCAAGGAGCAGACCGCGTTCATCGAAGCGTTCAAGGTCGCGAGCCCGGACTTCCAGACTGAGCACGGCTATGCCGCAAGCAAGTACAAGGAGGACGCGCTCAAGCTCGCGTCGAAGTACATCGGCCATCAGTTCGGCTGTCTGTCGCTGACGCTCGAGATGCCGTTCAAGGACAACGCGAACCTGCCCGACGAACGCGTCGGCTGGAACGGCGAGCGAAGCGCGGCGCTCGGCGCGGCGATGCTGGCGGCGATCCTGGTGCACGTCGACACGTTTGCGTAAGCGTAGCGTCGCCGTATGAAAAAGCCGGGGCATCTCAGGATGCCCCGGCTTTTTTACTTCTGTGGATGTCGCTTCGGCGGATCAGGACTTCTTCGCGGTCTTCTTCACGACTTTTTTCTGGCCGCTCGACTTTTTCGTGCCGACGGCCTTCTTGCTGCCGGTACGGCCCGATGCCTTTGCCTTGCCCTTGCCTCGGTGCGACTTGCCCTTGAATTTCTTCGTCGAGGACGAGGAACGCTCGACGCGCGGCTTAAGCGGCGGAACCGGGTCGTTCCAGCTGAACGCGAGCATCTGCTGACCGACATAGCCGCATCGGAATTTCAGCGGCGTCGGGTCGCTGCCGTCGCTATGGACGCCGAGGCCGTCGACCGTGACGATATTGTCGACCTTCACGCGCTGCTTGCCCTGGTCGAACGAGTCATTCCATGGCGTGATAGTCGCGTTGCCGCTGTCGAATGCGTTCGGCGCGAAGTCGACGCGGTCGAAGGCCGACGACGTGCTGGCGATGAAACTGCCGTGCGCTGCACAATCGGCGGCGAGCGGATCGGCATGCATTTCGTTGACGAATTTGTTGATCAGTTCGGAGCGCTGGTCGAGCAGATCGGCGAATGCCGGTGTCGGAAGCGCAAGCGACAGGCCCGCAATGCAGGCTGCCAGCTTGCCGAGCGCCCGGAAAATCCGGAGCGACGCAGGAGAGCTGTCCATCTGGTTATTGGTGAGGAGCGAATGAGACATCGGGCACGTATAGATGCCCGATGAAGAACCGGAGTTCAATCTTAGCGTAAAAAAGTTGTGCGGCAGTAGATGTCGCATTCTGCCGTACTGAGCGAGGAGGGGCGGCGCGTGATGACGGCGCCGTTGCCGGAGGGCAATTCAGGCGCGCGGGCCGCCGAGACGATAGCGCCGGACGTCGAAGGTCGTGACCCACGCGGGACGATAGACAGCGATGAGTGCGGTTGCCATGCCGGTGAACCATGCTTCGCCAAGCGCGAGAAGCGCGGTGTTCAGCAAATAGCCGGCCGGAATCACGACGGGAACGCCATCCGCGAGCGCGAGCTGGACCCCGGCAGCGGCAGCGGCGACCGCGATGATCGCGATGGCGGGCGACAGGAATCCCTGGCCGGTAATGAACGACGCGAGATTGTGCGGCAACCATGCGAGTGCGGCGCGCTGCAGCAATGCCGACACGGCGACCGGCAGCGCGCCGTAGATCAGATAGGTCAGGCCAATGCCCTGCCAGGGCGCATCGAAGATGATCGCGGCGACCGCCGTGACAGCGCCCATCGCGATCAGTGCGAGTGTCCAGTCGAATAGCGTGACGAGCAGCGTCGCGCCAAGCAGATGCATGACGATGCCATCGTCGAGCCACGCATTCGAGGCCCAGAGGACCGCAATGGCGGTGACGAGCGCGAGCCACACGTGCTGGAGCGTGGCGTCCTGCAGGCGCACGAAGGGACGATTCCAGATCGCGAGCGCGAGCAGAGCCACGGCGGCGATCCAGCCACCGATGCCAACCCAGAGCGGAAGCGGTGTGAAAAGAAAACCCATGCGTCCATATTACTCGTTGAGCATCAAAGGTGGGAATCCGCACACACCGACCGTCGCAATATCGAGACTGTTTGGCTAGCGTTCGCGCCGGAACCGCGCCGGCGGCTCGGCGGCGATCGGCAGGTCCTGCGCGCTATCGATCGAGGCCGGCAACGGGTACGGGCGGTTACTCCGTTGCGTACGCAGCGGAACCGGGCCCTGTTCGCCGATGGGCGGCTTGCGCGCACGACTGCGATTCGCCAACAGCACCTCGAGGTGGGGCGACAGCCAGCCGTTGTAGATGGCGACCGCGGCGGCCCGGTTGGCGGCACCAAGTTGCTGGAAGATGCTGGCGAGGTGGATCTTGACGGTGCCTTCGCTGATGCCGAGTGTGCGAGCGATCATCTTGTTGGTGCTGCCCATGTGGACGAAGCGCATGATCTGCGCTTGCCGCGGCGACAGGAGGCCGCTTGGCGGCCGCCGGGGAAGCGATCCGGCGAGCGTCTGGAAATGGGCATCGTAGCGCGCCGCAGCAGTGGAAGGCAGCAGGCGCAGGGCGATCGGCGGAATGTAGTGTCCGCCCAGCAGCACGATCTCGAGCGCACGCACGATCAGGTGTGGCCGCGTGGAATGCGGGATCACGCCGGCGACACCGTAGTTGAAGAAGCGCTGGATGGCCTCTGGCGATGTTTCGTCGACGAGCACGGCGACCGGTGTCGGCGAGCACGCGCTGCACAGCGCCTGAAGCTCGCTGAGCCGTCCGACGTCGAGCCAGTCGATCGCGACCAGGTCGAAACGCTGGTTGCGCAGTAGCCGGCGCGCCTGAAAACTGTCGGGCACATCGTTGATGCCGGCGTGACGGTCGATCTGTCGCAACAGGGCCTTCAGTCCGTCACGCCGCTCGGCGTCTGAATTGAGCATCAGGAACCGCATATTCAACCTCCGTAATGTGAGCCATTGATCTGCCGTCTGGCATGCCTTGGGTCTGATAATGACAAAGACCTTACACGATGTCTGCTTGGCTGAAAGGCTTAGGAAAAGTATGAAATTTCGGGCGGCGGGAGGACAGACAAGTAAAAAGCCGCTCCGGCGGGAACCGTGAGCGGCTTCAGGCGGGCAGGCCGTCGGGCCTGCTGTGCTGCGGATTAGTGGAAGTGAGGCTGGGCGGGGGACGCGTCTTCCGGCATTTCCGCGTGGACGATTTCACCGAGCGGATCTGCATAGAGCGGCACGCCGCAGTCATCGCAATATTCGGGTTCGAAGCGGCCCGCGTGCCGCCGGACGTCGGTTACGCCGCATTCCTTCAGCAGACTCACGATTTCCTCGACCGGTCCTTCGATCGGCGCTTCGCCTTCGAGCGTCGCACTGTCGATCGACAAGTCGCCGTTTTCGCGCCCGTAGAGCGGCCATACGACGCCGTAGATTACGTCGTTGCTGGCACGCCGCGTGAAGCCGACACGGTACTCGTCGATACGGCGCTCGCCGAAGCCGGCGACCACCGCGCGCAGCTCTTGCGGTGCCGCACCAAGTGTGTCGAATAGATAACGAATGGCCGTTCGGACCGTATGTGGACGGATACGTTCGTCCGCATCCCGGCAGGCCGAATAGTACGCGTCCGGAAGCAGGCATTCGAATTCGCAGCCGGGCAGCGCGATCGACAGGTTCGGGCCGCCTTGGGCCGTCCATTGCTCGAGGCACTGGCTGCGTTCGATCCGGCTGCCGTTTTCTTCTTCCTGCCAGCGGAACAGCGGAGCGCCGGCGGGGGCCGCAACGACGGCGAGCAGGAAGCGCGGGTCGGCGAGGATCGGCGAGGTTTCGGGCAGGTCGCCGAAGCTGAGCTTGGGCGTATGCTGGCTGATCGCCCCATGCGCGAGCTGCTGGGCGAGCCGGTAGGTCTCGACGTGGTGTCGCGGCAACTGGTCGATGCTATAGAGGAACGGGGCGAGCCCGACGAGGGTGCCGTTCGCAAGGACGTGCGCCTGCAGGTGCGTTCGAAGTGCGTCGGCAACGTCGCCCTTGAGCGGGCCCGACGGAATCATGTAGCGCGTCCATGCGAGCACCGGGACGGCGACCAGCAGCGCATCGAACGGTTGGCCGTCGTGCTCGATCACCATCGACTCACTGTGCGTCTCGGCCATGTCGGCGAGCGCGCCATAGGCGTCGGGATGATTTTGCTGCAGATGGTCGAGCGCTGCGTCGAGCGTGGTCTGGTTGCCGTTGCGGACAATCTTGGCGAGCAGCGCGTCGAGCTTCGCTTCCCAGAAGCGGTCCTCGATGCGGCTGCCCGAGGCGAAGAGCGCAAGCGACAGGCCGACCAGTTTGTCGGCATCGGGGGGGAGGCGTTTGGCGATTCGCTGGCGCATATTAAAGACGTATATAGAAAGAGGCGAAGAGCCTCACATTCTAGTCCGTTCTTTGCACCATAAGCGGTCTCGTGCCGACACATGGCCGGCTGGCCAAATTGCAGCTTTTGTAAAAAAGTTGCTTCAAACCCCTTGCGCGAATGTCGCGAGCTACCTACAATCACGCCTCTTTCGCGCTAACGGAAACGCGGCGCGGGAGAAGGGAAGCAGGGCGGGTGGTGTGCTGAAGTCTGGAGCGCGCCACTGGCCTGGAAGTTGAGCCCCGCAGTCGCAACGATGTAGTGTAAAAAGTTGTTGACGAATTGCGAAA